>NZ_CP012334.1:0-1383117 GCF_001704295.1 Bordetella sp. H567 | reverse complement strand
GGCTTGCTGGGATAGGTATCGGCCCGCGCGCCGACGCCGGTCAGCGCCAGCGCGAACAGGGCCAGACGGCCGAGGATCTTGTGCATTTGGGTGTCTCCCATTCTTTTACGTTCGTGCCGGCGGAGGAACCCCCCGCCGCCTGCCCATCGGCCGGCCTCAGGCCGGCGCCTTCGCGGCGTGCTGGCGCAGCAGCGCCACGGTGGCCGCGTCCAGCGCGATGCCTTCCTGGCGCTGGCGCGCCATCTTGCGCAATTCGATCTCGCCGGGCACGATGACCGGCTGCTTGGGGTCGGTGGGCGGGCTGTCGTGCAGGATTGCCGCGAAATCGTTCATCCGGTCGGCCAGCCACTGGGTCGATCCCAGGCGGCGCGTATCGATCAGGATGAAAAAGTGCCCCAGGTTCTGCGGCTCGTCCGGCGCGTCGACCCACGACTTCACATGCGTCAGGTAGGCGGCGTTGGAAAGCACGCCGGCGAACATGTCCACCAGCAGCGCCAGCCCGTAGCCCTTGTGGCCGCCGATGGGCAGCAGGAAGCCATCCAGCGCGGCCTTGGGATCGGTGGTGGGACGGCCGCCGGCATCGGTGGCCCAGGTATCCGGTATGGCCTCGCCGCGCTTGAACGCGTTGCGGATCTTGGCGCGCGCCACGACGCTCATCGCCATGTCCAGCAGGAAGGGATCGCCCCCGGGATTGGGCACGCCGAAGCCCAGGGGGCTGTTGCCCAGCCGGGCGTCGCTGCCGCCCCAGGGCGCGATGGTCGTGGTGGCGTTGCTGCCGATGATGCTGGCGAAGCCCGCCTGCGCGGCGATCAGGCCGTACGGCGAAATCGGGCCGAAGTGATTGCTGCCTCGCGCGAAGGCCACGCCCACGCCGCAGGATTCGGCAGCCTCCATCGCGGCGCGCAGCGCGTGCATGCCCACCAGCGGGCCCACGCCGTTGTCCCCATCCACCAGGCGCAGGGCCGGCGCGACGGTTTGCGTGGCCACGCGGGCGCGGGCATTGATGCCTTGCACCTGCAGGCGGTCGCCGTACGACTCGATGCGGCTCAGGCCGTGCGTGGAGAGGCCGAACAGGTCCGCCAGCACCAGGACGCGCGCCACGTCGGCGGCATCCGCCTCGGGCAGCCCCAGGCCGACGAAGGCGCGGGTTCCCAGGGCGGTCAATTCCGCCTCGGTGAAAAGGGTTTTCTCTTGTGCTGGCGCGGTCATGGCTCGTCTCATCCGATTGAAAGCAGAAGCGCCGCCTGGTTCAGGCGGCACGGCGAGCATGATGCGCAAGCGCGCTTATCCGGTAAAGCGCAAATATTCGGTTGATTGATGCGTGTGACGCATCAGCCCCCCGCCGGCCCCATCGGCAGGGCGACGCCCATGCCGCGCTCGCGGGCGGCAGCCAGTATGGCGGCGCCCGCGTACAGGTCCTGCACCGCCATTCCGTGCGACTCGAACAGCGTGATCTGCGCGTCCGAGGTGCGCCCGGGCCAGCGGCCCGCGACGACGCCACCCATGTCGGCCAGGTTCTCCCAGTAGATCAAGCCGTTCTCGTAGGCGGGCAGCAGGTCGCCGCACTCGCCTTGCGCGACCTCGCGGGAATCGACCACGATGACGTCCGCGCGCCGCACGGTTTCGGTGTCGATCTCGCGCCGGTCCAGCGCATTGGATCCGGTGGCGGCGACGAACTGCCCCGGCTCCAGCCAACGGCCGTCGAACAGCGGCTCGGCGGCGCGCGTCATGGTGACGATGATGTCGGAGCCGCGCACGGCTTCCTCGCGCGACTGCGCCGGCCGCACACGGGCCGAGACGCGTTGGGACATCTCGTCGCAGAAGGCGCGCACGCCGTCCTGGTTGCGGCCGAATACCTTGACTTCGGCGATGTCGCGCACGGTGCAGACGGCCTCGAGCTGGGTGCGCGCGTGGCGGCCGTAGCCGAACAAGCCCAGGATGCGCGCATCCTTGCGGGCGAGGTAGCGCGCCGCGACACCCGTGGCGGCGCCGGTGCGGATACGCCCCAGCCAGTCCGATTCGATGATGGCTTCGGTGTTCCCCTGCTCGTGGTTCATCATGTGCAGCAGGGTATTCAGCGGCTTGCCGGGCCGGTTGTAATAGGCCTTGTAGCCGATGTAGCCGATCTCCGGCGCGGCGGCCTGCAGGATGTGCAGATGCCCGCTGGGCTGCCGTGTGCGGCGGCGCGGAACATCCACTGCCTTGCCGCGGCCATGCGCGGAAAACGCGCGTTCCACTTCTTCGACCGCCTGGGACATGGTCAACAGCTGACGCACGTCCGATTCATTCAGGTAGAGAACCATGCCGGTATCCTGTGTGATGCGGCTCGCGCCGAAGGAAAAATATTAAACCCGTGCGGCCATGGGGCCGGCGGTACCCGAGAGCAGCAGGCCGCCCTCGGCGGCCGCATCGCGTACGCCGATGACGCGCAAGGCATTCCACATCATCGCGGTCGCGCTGGATATCACCGGCTTGCCCAGGTCGCGTTCCAGCAGGTTGATCGCATCCACGGTGGGCATGCCGACGCCGCTCAGGAACAGCGCCTGGGCGTCCGGATGATCGACCTGGCGGCCCAGCGCATAGGCGCGTTCCGGCGTCTCCTCATAGATGTTCACGACATTGGGCAGGATGCCGTGGGCCACCACGTTCATGCCGTAGGACTCCAGATGCGCCTTGCCCTGCAGCGTGGTCTGCTCGTTATAGGGCGTGGCATAGGCCACGCGCTCTATCCCCAGGTGCCGGAATGCCGCCAGCACGCTGCCGAAGGCCGTGATGAAGGGAATCCCGTACTGCTTTTCCATGCGCGCCACCAGTTCGGCTTCTCCCTGCTTGCCCAGGGTGTAGCTGGTGGCGGTATGCGCCATGACGATCACCCCCGGCTTGACCATGGCCAGCAGTTCGACGTTTTCCGGTATGTGTTCGATCTGCGTGCGATTGCGGTCTTCCTGGCCGGCATGCGCGCCGGTCAGCCCATGGGCCACCATGCGCGTGTAGTGCAGGGAGACTCCGCGGGGAACCAACTGCTGCATCTCGGGCTCGACGGTGGGGTTGCCCGGAGGAACCAGAAAGCCGATGCGGCCGCGCCATCCCATCATGATGAAATCCTTTCTATGAAACGTAGAGCGATGGCCGCGCACGCGTCGGGATGCGTGGCGGCGATGTGGTACGAATCGGCCTGCAGCTCGACCAGTGCCGATCCGGGTATGCGGGTTTGCCAGCGGCGCACTTCGGCGACGGGTTGGCGCTGGTCATAGGCACCGGGTTGCTCAGGCTGCACCGCCACGATGACCTGCGTAGGGCAGACGATGGATTCCAGCCGCGCGGGCTCCGCCAGGCGCGGGAACATGCGGATGCATGCCTTCACCGTGGCCGCCGGCGCCATGGCCATGTAGCGCGTCCACCAGGCCATGCCCTCCGGCGTCAGCGCCGTGCCCATGCGGCCCGGCATCGTGGCGCGCGCCCAGCCCTCCACGCCGGATTGCTCGATCAGGCCGATCCATTCGGGCACCCATTTGCCCAGCGCGCCGCCGGGCGAAATCAGCACGCCGGCCAAGGTCAGCGACGCCATCCAGGGCACCGCCCGCTGTGCCAGCTCCAGCCCGATCTGCGCGCCCAGCTTGGCGCCCACCACGTGCACGGGCGCGCCGATCCGCCGCGCCAGCGTGTCGATGTCGTCGGCCATGTCCGCGATCGACAGCGCGTCGTGTTCGCCCACCGGCGACGACAGGCCGTGGCCGCGCAGGTCCACGCGGATGACGCGGCAGTGCCGCGCCAGCTGCGGGACCCAGCCGATGAAGGCCTCCGCCGACTCGGCGACGCCGTGCAGCAGCATCACGACAGGGGCGTTCTTCCACCCATCGGTGTAGTCATCCACCACATAGGCGATATCCACGCCGGGGGCCACCGCCATCCGTGCGGCGCCGCGGCGCGCCGCGGCGTAGTCCGCGAACCTGCCGCCGGCGGCGGGGGACGCCGGAGTGTCATTGCGCTGCTGCATGCGGGTCTCCTTTCCGGCCTTATTGCTTATCGATGTTGCTGTCCTTGATGACCGCCGCCCACTTGTCGATTTCCTTGTGGATCAGCGCCTCCAGGTCCTTGGCCGGCAGGGGATGCGGGTGGATGGTCTGCGCATCCAGCTTCTGCTTGACCTCCGGATCGTTCACGGCCTGCAGGAAGACTTTCTCCAGCTTGGCGGTGACGTCCGGCGGCATCTTCGCGGGCCCGAGCAGGCCGATCCAGTACGACGTCTCATAGCCGGGATAGCCCAGCTCCGCGATGGTAGGCACGTCGGGCAGGATGGGATCGCGCTGCGCGCTGGTCACCGCCAACACCTTCAGCTTGCCGTCCTTGACCATGCCCATCGACGTGGCATAGGCCTCGATCTTCACGTCCACGCGGCCGGCGATCAGGTCGGCCTTGGCCGGACCCGTGCCCTGATAGGGCACGTGCACCATCTGCAGCCCGGCGTCCTTGGCCAGCATCGCCATGGCAAGATGCGGCCAGCTGCCGGTGCCGGCGGACGAATACACGACCTTGCCGGGATTGGCCTTGGTGTAGGCGATGAATTCCTTGAACGTGTTGTAGGGCTTGGTGTACTGGGCCAGGAAGACACCCGGATGATCGGCCATCAACGCGATCGGCGTGAAATCCTTGACGGTGTCGTAGGGCAGTTTCTCGCGCAGCGAGGCGTTCACCGCGAAGGCGGTCTGGCCGACCAGCAGCGTATAGCCGTCCGGCACGGCCTTGGCCACATAGTCCGAACCGATGATGCTGCCCGCGCCGCCGCGGTTTTCCACGATGATGTTCTGGCCCAGCAGCTCCTGGGCCTTGGCCACGACGATGCGCGTGACCACGTCGGTGGACCCGCCCGGCGGGAACGGCACGATGACGTGGATGGGATGGTCCGGATAGGCGGCATGCGCGGCGGCGCCGACGGCGAGCGCAGCAGCGCCCGCGGCCACGAGGCTGGCCAGTTTCATGGGGGTGTCTCCTGATTGTTGTGGGTGGGCCCCGGCCTCCGGGGCCCGTGGGTCATTGGGCGGGTCGCAGCAAGGCCGTCAGCGCGCCGATGTCCGGCACGTCCTGCAGCGCGAGCACCATGTCCAGCAACGCCTCGCTTCGCCCTGCCGGCATGGTGGGCGCGGTCAGGCGGCGGAACTTGGCGATGATCTTGTCGGTGGTCGGCGTCAGGCTGTCCATCTCCAGGCCGGAAATCGCGTGCGAGGCGCCCGCGCACACCACCTCGAGATCGACGCGGCCGTCCTGCCCCGGCGCCGGATCGAGCAGCTCGATCCGGTCGGACAGCGCCAGGACGTCGGCATCGGCGGTGTTGTCGTAGTAGGCGTATTCGTCCACCGGACGGCCCAGCAGCGCGGCCGCGACGGTAAAGCGCACGCTGATGCGCGCTTTCAACGGCGTCTGGTACGGCGCCACATTGGTGTAGCCCGGATTGGTCAGGGTCAGCCATGGCGCGCGTATGGTCACACGCTCGATGCGGGCCGCGTCGAAGCCGTGCCGCGCCTTCAGCGTCAGCGCCAGGTGCACCGGCGTCTGCACGAAGATGCATACCGGCCGTTCCTTGTAAACGACGTCCTCGATGAGAAAGCGCTTGCCCAGATCGCGCGTGGCCTCGGCGGCGTGCTCGGCCGTTCGGCCGAAGGCGCGGAAGTAGCCGGACTCGCCTTCGAAGGCCAGCGGCGATGCCGTGGCGCCCGCCGCGGCCAGTTCGGCCGCCGATACGCCGGTACGGGCGGCCCAGCCCACGTTCAGCTTGACGTCCATGGTCCCGGAACGGAAACCTTCGCCGAAGCCGGAGGCGAACATCGCCGCGCAGCCCAGGGCGTTGACCATCCGCGCCCGATCCAGCGCGAGCATCCTGCCTGCCGCGGCGGCCGCGCCGATCGCGCCGGCCACGCCCGTGCCGCGAAATGCGGGCAGCATGCCGGGCGATCCCAAATAGGCGCGCGCCACGATGTCATAGCCCAGCACGATGGCGGTCAGCAGTTCGGCGCCGCCCACGCCATGCGCTTCGCCCAGTGCCATCGCGGCGGGGATAGCAACCGCCCCCGGATGGGACTTCGCCAGGAAATCGTCATGGGTGCAGCCGTTCACCAGGGTTGCGTTGACGAAGGCGGCATCGACGGTGGGCAGCGTGTCCGCATGGCCGATCACCGTGGCGGGACCGCGGTTGGCCTGCACGAAACGGCGCGCCACGGCAGGCACCGGCAGGTCGCGCGCGGCGACCGCGGTGGCCAGGGCATCCAGCAGCCGCGACTTGGCGCGGGCAACGATGTCCGCGGGCAAGTCCTCGAAGCGGGTGTCGTGCAGGAATGCCGCCCATTGCTCGGCGACGGTGGGCATCCCGGCGGCTGCCGTCCGCGGAGGTGCCGCGTCTTGCGGCGAAACGGCTTGCGCCGGAAGCGTTGCATGCATGCGCTGGTCTCCTGTGCGATGCACCGGTCCGCGCCAGGCCGATGCCGTCATCCGCGCGTGTCGAGCCGCGCTTGTTCAATACCCCTGCCGGCCGGATCGACGCCGGGTGTCACGCGGGCCATCGTCCCGGCCCGCCACGCCCTGCATCCCCCTGACTGTGCTCGTCAGACTGTTCTGCTGATTGTTCCGTTTATCGAACCATCATATCGTTGAACGGACTATAATTTTGCAGCCCCGCGATTGTCAAACTCCGCACACGCCGTGGGCACGGCGTGCCGCCCGGTGCGTACATGCAATCGCGTCATTCCACGCCGACGGCATAAATCCAAAAGTGGCATCCATAAGGCGGTCGCCGGTGATCGCATCGGCCCCCTGCGCGGCGTACTATGCGGCAAACGCCCGTATCACCATCCTGGCAACCATGAAACCATTGCAGCGCACACGCGGCGCCCTATCCGACGCGGCGGCCGCGGGGCCGTCCCCGGACTACCAGATCCTGCCGATCGCGCCCGCTCATATCGACGGCTATCGGCGCGCATTGGACTCCGTTGCGCGTGAACGCCGGCATTTGAGCTTCCTGGAGGCGCCGCCATCGGAGCAGACGCGCGCCTTCGTCATGAACAACATCGCGATGCGCCATCCGCATTTCGTCGCGCTCGTCGGCCGCGAAATCGTCGGCTGGTGCGATATCGTTCCCCTGGGCCAGCGCGGTTTCACGCACACCGGCGTGCTGGGCATGGGCGTGCGTCCGGACTGGCGCGGCCGGGGCATCGGCAAGGCCTTGCTGAACGCCACCATCGCCGCCGCGGCGGCGCTGGACCTCACGCGTGTCGAACTCGAGGTCTATGCCGCCAACGCCGTGGCCCGCGCGCTATACCAGTCCTACGGTTTCGTCGAGGAAGGCATCAAGCGCAAGGCGCGCTACCTGGACGGCCGCTACGAGGACATCATCATCATGGCTCGGCTGCTGGACTGATCGGCGCTCGCCCCGATCGCTCCACCCGCGGCGCCCCGTTGCCCTGCCGACGTTGCGCAAGCCGCGGTCGACGCCGCGCATGACGGCGGGCACCCATCTTCGACGACGACGCCGGCAGCCCTTTCCTACGACGCTATCAGCCCGCACGCCCGCTCTTTTCGGCATGCGCCGGCTTACCCCGCCGCGTCCCGCGCTTAGGCTATCCGGATTTTCGGCAAGCGCGGACCTGCAAGGCTCTCCTCGCCTGCCGCTCACGAGGACGGCCACGCCGCGACGGGAAATGAAGAACAGCATCCGGATTCTGGTACTCGGCAGTTGCCTGCTGACAGGCTGCATGACGAGCCAGCAAAGGTTCCAGCAAGGCCTGCAAACACTGCATGGCCAACCCCTGCAAATGGCCATGCAGCGCCTCGGCGTACCGGTGGGGGAAGAGAATATCGCCGGCATGCGGGTACTGGTCTGGTCCCTCAACGAAACGCGAACAGACTACGTCACGCAGTCCACCTCGGCCTCCGCGGGGAGGTACGGGGGAGAAAAACCCAAGGAGTACGGCGCGCAATTCGCCATCACGACACCGGTCGTCCTGCACGCCCATTGCACCGTCAAGCTGCACGTGGACCACGACAACATCGTCCGGGGTAGCGGCTACGACGGCAACATCAAGACCTGCCGGCGATATATCCACGCCCTGTATCCGGACCGCTCGCCCCTGCTCCTGGACCTGGACCTGCCGTAGCGGTCGCCGGCCGCCCCAAAACCGTGCGCGCCGCACAATATTGGGCACCACCGTGGCGCACGGCGGCCGCGACGTCGATCCGGCCGGGCCTGCGCGGCATGGCATGCATATTGCTTTGATGTTTATGCCGGGCGCGATCCCGGCCACACAATCCGAGCATCACAGGCAAAGGCGCCTTCGACCCCACGGTCGTCGGCGCCTTTTTGCCTTTTGAAAACGCAATCGCTACGCCCCGGTGATATCCATGAATGCAGCGCACCCCACGCATCCCCTCCAGACCCTGGTGGTGATCGGCAATGGCATGGTCGGCCATCATTTCGTCGAACAACTGATCGCCCAGGGCGCGCTCGACCGCTATCGCATTCTGGTCTATGGCGAGGAAACGCGGCGCGCCTACGATCGCGTGCATCTCTCGGAATACCTGGGCGGGCGCGACGCCGAGTCGATGGCCATGAGCGACGCGGCGTTCTACGAACGTCCCGGCCTGATCCTGCGCCTGGGCGTCCGGGTACAGGAAATCGATCGCCGCGCGCGCGAGATCGTCACCGAAGAAGGCCGCCAGCCGTACGACAAGCTCGTCCTGGCCACCGGGTCCTTTCCTTTCGTGCCGCCCGTGGCCGGCGCGGAAGGCACGGCCGGCCTGGTGTATCGCACGCTGGACGACCTGGACATGATCCGCGAGGCGGCCGCGGGCGCGCGCCGCGGGGTGGTGGTGGGGGGCGGCCTGCTGGGCCTGGAGGCCGCCAACTCCTTGAAGACGCTGGGACTGGAAGTGCACGTGGTGGAGTTCGCGCCGCGCCTGATGCCGGTGCAACTGGACGACTTCGGCGGCGCCGCATTGAAGTCGCGCATCGAAGCCCTGGGCGCCAGCGTGCACCTGTCGCGCTCCACGCAGGCGATCAAGCAGGGCCTGCGCTACCGCTACAGCATGCGCTTCGCGGAAGGCGAACCGCTGGAGACCGACCTGGTGGTGTTTTCGGCGGGCATCCGGCCACGCGACGGGCTGGGGCGTGCCGCCGGCCTGACGGTGGGTGAGCGCGGCGGCGTCGTCATCGACGATCATTGCCGCACCAGCGACCCGCATATCTACGCCATCGGCGAATGCGCACTTTGGAACGGCATGGTGTTCGGCCTGGTGGCGCCCGGCTACCAGATGGCGCGCACCGCCGCGGCCCAGCTGTGCGGGCAGGACGCCCAGCCGTTCACGGGCGCCGACATGTCGACCAAGCTGAAACTGCTGGGCGTGGACGTGGGCTCCATCGGCGACGCGCATGCCAGGACGCCCGGCGCGGTCAGCTATCGCTATATCGATGAAGCCGGCGCCAGCTATCGGCGCCTGGTCGTCTCCGGTGACGGCAAGCGGGTGCTGGGCGCGGTGCTGGTCGGGGACAACAGCTATTACGACACGCTGTTGCAGTACGCGCAGAACGGCATCGCGCCGCCCGCGGATCCCGCCAGCCTGATCCTGCCGGTGGGACAAGGCGCGCCGGCGCTGGGGCCGGACGCCCTGCCCGCCACGGCAACGATCTGTTCCTGCCACAACGTCAGCAAGGGCGCCGTATGCGCCGCCATCGACGACGGCTGCACGGACCTGGCTGCGGTGAAAGCGTGCACGAAGGCATCCACCGGCTGCGGCGGCTGCACCGCTCTGCTGAAGCAGGTCTTCGAACACGAGCTGTCGCGCCGTGGCGTGGCCGTCGACAAGAGCCTGTGCGAGCACTTTCCCTACACCCGCCAGGAGCTGTACGGCATGGTGCGCGTCGAAGGCATCGAGAGCTTCGAGGCGCTGCTGGCGCGGCATGGCCGTGGCGCCATCGGCTGCGATATCTGCAAGCCTGCCGTGGCGTCCATCCTGGCGTCGTGCTGGAACCGTCCCATCCAGGACCCCAGCCTGGTGCCGCTGCAGGACACCAACGATACCTTCATGGCCAATATGCAGAAGAACGGCACGTATTCCGTGGTGCCGCGCATTCCCGGCGGCGAGGTCACGCCCGACGGCCTGCTGGCCATTGCTTCCATCGCCAAGCAGTACAAGCTGTACACCAAGATCACCGGCGGCCAGCGCATCGACCTGTTCGGCGCGCAGCTGCACGAGCTGCCCGACATCTGGGAAGCCCTGATCGCGGCGGGCTTCGAGACCGGACATGCCTACGGCAAGGCCACGCGCACGGTGAAGTCCTGCGTGGGCAGCACCTGGTGCCGCTACGGCGTCCAGGACAGCGTGAAGATGGCCCTGCACATCGAGAACCGCTACAAAGGCCTGCGCGCCCCGCACAAGCTGAAGTTCGCGGTATCGGGCTGCACACGGGAATGCGCCGAGGCCCAAAGCAAGGACGTTGGTGTGATCGCCACCGAAAAGGGCTGGAACCTGTATGTCTGCGGCAACGGCGGCATGCGGCCCCGCCACGCCGAACTCTTCGCCACCGACCTGGACGACGCCACCCTGATCCGCTATATCGACCGCTTCCTGATGTTCTACATCCGCACGGCCGACAAGCTGCAGCGCACCTCGGTATGGCGCGACGCGCTCGAAGGCGGGCTGGATTACCTGAAGGCCGTCATCATCGACGACAGCCTGGGCCTCGCGGCCGAACTCGAGGCCCAGATGCAGCTGGTCGTCGACCGCTACGAATGCGAATGGGCCAATGCCCTGAAGGACCCGGAGAAGCTCAAGCGCTTCCGCACCTTCGTCAACGACCGGCGCGCCGATCCGGACATCCGCTTCGTGCAGGAACGCGGCCAGCCCCGGCCGGCGCGGCCGGATGAGATCCGCGCCATTCCCATCGTCGAGGAGATCGCCTGATGAACGCATCCGACAAGCGCCAGCCGGCCTGGCGCCCCATCTGCCAGCGCCGCGACCTGGTCGGCAATTCCGGCGTCGTTGCCCTGCTGGACGACGCGCAGATCGCGCTGTTCTATCTGCCGGGCCATGAAACCCAGACCCTGTACGCGATCGACAACCGCGATCCCAAGTCCGGCGCCAATGTACTGGGACGCGGCATCGTCGGCCAGCTCGGGGGAGAACTGGTGGTGGCCTCGCCTTTGTACAAGCAGCACTTCCGGCTGCGGGACGGCCAATGCGTGGAGTATCCGGAACACCGCCTGCGTACCTGGCGCGCGCGTTTCAACGGGGACGTCGTCGAGACGCTGCCGGACGTCATATAGGGGGACGGCGCCACGGGCGCCTGCCCGTGGCACGGCGGGAAACTACTGGGTCAGATGGCTGGACAGCTTGTCAACGGTGGCCTGCGCGCGCTTGACGGTCGCGGCGAACGCGTCCGGCGTGCTGCCCACCGGCTGGATCAGCAGGGGCTGCAGGACCTTCAGTACCTGCGGATCCTGCGCCGCCAGGTGCATGCCATCGGCGATTTTCATGACCACGGCATCGGGCGTTTTGGCCGGCACGAAGATGCCATACCAGTTATTGGTGAAGTCGACGTCGCCCAGGCCGCTTTCCGCATAGGTCGGTACGTCCGGGACTTCCGGCAGACGCTTGTCGCTGCTCAGCGCCAGGATCTTCATGGTGCCGGACTTGTGGTGCGGCACCACGGAAGACAGCCCCGTCACGACCATGGTGACGCGTCCTCCGATGATGTCGTTGACGGCCGCCGAGGTTCCGGCGTAGCGCACGTTGGTCATATCCTTCAAGCCCATCTTTTCAACCAGCCCCGTGCCGGCCAGCAAGGTGAACGGCTCACCGCTGGCCCAGCTGCAGCCTGCCGATGCCTGGGCGCAGGCCCGCTTCAGGTCCTCGATGGTCTGGATCGCGGTCCCGCCCTTCACCACGATGCCGGTGGGGCCGGACGCCAGCATGCTGACCGGCCGCAATTCGACCAACGGATCGCCCTCCATCGCCTTGTTGATGTATTTCAGCGCGGCGATGGCGGGGATGGAAATCAGCAGGGTATAGCCGTCCGGCGCCGCGCGCATGACCTGGCGGGTGGCGATCATGCCGTCCGCCCCGGGTTTGTTCTCGACGATGACCGGATGCTTCCAGTACTGCGTCAGGAAATTGGCGGTCGCGCGGGCGATGTTGTCGCTGCCTCCGCCGGGGGAGTACGGCACGACCAGCGTGACGGGCTTGTCCGGAAAGGTGTCTTCTCTTGCCTGCGCGTGGACCATCGTTCCCATGACTGCCAGGCCGGACGCGATGAGGGCTGCCGTGATTCGGGGCGTCATGGCGGCCTCACGCTTTCTGCGCGGCCTTGCCGCGTACCTCGACGCCCGCGGCCTCCTCGGCCAGTCGCACGATCTCGGTCATGTCGGCCTGGTCGCCCAAACGGGCAAGGGCATCGTTCAGCAGGTCCCGCACCGCGCTGCCCACGCGCAGCGGCGCGCCGATCGCCTCGCTTTCGGACAGGCACAGCCCCACATCCTTGGCCGACAGGCCCAGCGCGAAACCGAAGCCGAAGCTGCGGCTCAGGACGTACTTGGGAATCTTGTCTTCCGAGGCATTGCTGCGGCCCGATCCGGAATTGATGACCTGCACCATGATGTCGGGATCCAGGCCGGCCTTCACGCCCATCACCAGGGCTTCGGACGTCACCGCCAGCGCCGTCACCGAGACAAGGTTGTTGAGGACCTTCATGGTTTGCGCCAGGCCCGGCTTTTCGCCGATGTAGAAGGACTTGCCCAATACTTCCAGCACCGGCGCCAGCGTGTCGAAGGCGTCGCGCGGACCGGACACCATCAGGGCCAGCGTGCCCTTGGCCGCGCCGCCCATCCCACCGCTGACGGGGCAGTCGATCGACGCGATTCCCCGTTCGCCCAGCCCGCGCGCCAGGCGCTGCGCCGCCTGTGCGCCCGATGTGGACAGATCGACCACGATGCGCGCCGCCTTGCCGTGCACCAGTCCCTGCGCGCCCAGTGCTACTTCGGTCACGATGTCGGGCTTGGGCAGCGACACCAGCACGATGGACGCCGCGTCGGCCACCGCGCGCGGCGAGTCGGCCGCGCGCGCGCCCAGCGCCACCAATGCCTGTACGGCGTCCACCTGGGTGTCGTGGATCGTCAGCGGGTAGCCAGCTTCCAGCAGGCGCCGCGCCATGGGCGCGCCCATGCGGCCGATGCCCACGAATCCCAGGGCAGGTTTGGCTTTGTCGTTCATTGTCGCCTCCGTCTCGCGATGTGTAGGGGTTCTTGCTGTTCCGATATGCATCGGGTGCCTGCCGCGGTTGGCAGCCTTCGCGCCCGCGGCCCCTCAGGCCGCCGTCCAGCCGCCATCGACGGGCAGCATGGCGCCCGTAATGTCCGCGCCCGCCGGCGAACACAGCAGCAACACCATGGCGGCCACGCTATCCATCGCGACGAAGCGGCCGGTGGGCTGGCGAGCCCGCAGGTAATTCGCCGCGGCCGCTTCTTGGGAAATTCCCTGCTCCGCTGCCAACCCGGCGATCCGTTCGACGATGGGCGGCGTGGGCACCGTGCCCGGCATCAGCGCATTGCAGGTCACGCCCGTACGCGCGGCTTCGATGGCGATGGCGCGCGTCATGCCGATCAGCGCGGTCTTGGTGGTGATGTAGGCAATACGGTCTGGCGTCGCGCCCGCGCCATATACGGACGACATATTGACGATGCGTCCCCAGCCGCGCGCGCGCATGCCGGGCAGGCTTAGACGCACGGTATGGAAGGCGGCCGACAGGTTGACGGCCAGCGCCTCGTTCCATTGTTCCGTGCGCAGCGCGTCGACCGGGGCGAAATGCCTGACCACCGCGTTGTTCACCAGGATATCGATACCGCCCAGGTCTTTTTCGGCCTGGGCCATCATCGCCTCGATCTGGCCGACATCGTTCAGGTCCGCGCGCGACAGCAGGATGCGCGCGCCGCTCTCCCGCGCCAAGCGGTCCACCGCGGCCCGCGCCACGTGGTCCGGTTCGATCCCGTGCAGAATCACATCGGCGCCGGCGGCGGCCAGCCGGTGCGCGACGGCATAGCCCAGCCCCGCCACCGAACCTGTCACCAGCGCACGCCTGCCGCGCAGGGATGGCGAGAGTGCTTCGTCGTTCTCCATGATCGTTCCTGTCTCCGGGCCCGCGTGGGGGCGGGCGGACAACGATACGCCTTGCGGTCAAGTCGGTATGATTGTATTACTAGTACTGAGCTGCACTATAGCCATATTCAGTCAATCATACAATCCTCGCCTCGGCTCGCGAGACAGCCCGTGCACGCGCATATCCCAACCCGGCCACGGGCGATGAGCATGCGCGAATATGGGGCACGACGATCCGCCGGCGTTTGCCTGGAGCACCCATGAGCGACCTGCCCGACCTGGACAATTTCGGTCCCCTCACCGGCGACGTGGCCCGGTTCGCCGCGGAATGGCCATGGGAAGACATCCCGGACACCGTACGCCACGAAGCCAAGCGGTCCCTGCTGAACTACTTCGCGGTCGCGCTGGCCGGCGCCACCGACACGACCTTGGACATCGCCGCACGCGTGTTCGCGCCATTCGGGGCAAGCCGGCAGGCCGATGTGATCGGGCGCGGCATGCGCACCGACATCCTGCACGCGGCCAGCCTGAACGCCATGGCCGCCAACGTCTTCGATTTCGACGATACCCACCCTCCCACCATCATTCACCCCACTGCCCCGGTGGCGCCGGTGGTCTTCGCGCTGGCCCAGGCCCACGGCGCCAGCGGCGCGCGGCTGCTGCACGCATTCATCCTGGGCGCGGAAATCGAATGCCGCATGGGCAATGCCCTGACGCTGGGCCACTACGCGCGAGGCTGGCATATCACCTCGACCTGCGGCGTCTTCGGCGCGGCCATCGCGGCCGCGCGCATGATGGGCCTGGACATGCGCCATACGGCCTGGGCCCTGGCCAGTGCCGGCAACCAGACTGGAGGCCTGGTGGAGACCCTGGGGACGATGGCGAAAAGCATTGCCGTCGGCAACGCCGCCCGCAACGGACTGCTGTCCGCGCTGCTCGCGCGCGAAGGCTATGCCGGTCCCGACCAGCCGCTGGAAGGACCGCGCGGCGTGCTGAACGTGTTGTCGGATACTCCGGCGCCGGCGCGGCTCAACGACGAACTGGGCCTGCGCTGGGAGCTGTGCGGCAATACCTACAAGCCCTACCCTTGCGGCGTGGTGCTCAATCCGGTGATCGAGGCCGTCCTGGCGCTGCGGCGCGATCCGGCCCTGGCCACGCCGGACCTCGCGCGGGTGGCGCGGGTGGACCTTACCGGCCACCCGCTGCTGCGCCAGCGCACCGACCGCCCGGGGGTGCGCACCGGGCGCGAATCGCAAGTCAGCGCCCAGCATGCCGTCGCCGCCGCCCTGCTGCACGGACGCGCCGGCCTGGCGGAATTCTCCGACGCCGCCGTCGCGGATCCACGCACGCACGCCCTGGATGCGCGACTGCATTTCCACGATGACGAGCGCAGCACGGTCGACGCCGTGGAGGTCCGCATCACGCTGGCCGACGGCCGCGTCCTTGCGCATCGTGTCGCCGCCGCGCGAGGCTCCGCCGCCAACCCGCTATCCGATGCCGACATCGAACAGAAGGTGCGCGAGCTCTGTGCATATGGCGGCACCGGCTGCGATCCCCAGGCCATCATCGACGGCGTGTGGGTCCTGGATGGACTGGCCGACGCCGGCGGCCTCATGGCCTACGCCAGGGGAACCCCACGGTTGGACGCGCAAGGCCATGCGCAGCCTGCGGCCTAGAACATCCAGACGGCGTCGGCCTTGAGCGCATGCGACTGCGCGCCACGCGCCAGCTGGGCCGTGTAGCCCAGGCCGAGCCGCATGCCGCGATCCGTATACACGCTGGCGCCCGCCTCCAGCAGCATGGCGTCGCGTGCGACCGGCGTGCCCTGCACGTCGAAGCCATTGCCCTGCGCGAACCGCACACGCGCTGCCGGCGCGATGTTGCCGTAGGCATGGCGCCAGCCGGCGCCGGCATGCAGCGCCCATCGGGAGCCGTCCTTCATCTCCCCGCCGGTGTCCCCGCGCAGGCCCAGCGTGGAATAGCCCAGCCGCTGCGCGGCGGCGTCCGCATGGAGTGCCGCGTTGCCCGATTCACGGAAGGCGCGACGGCGCGTGTCGACCCAGGCCAGGCCGGCATAGGGTTCGACCGTGACGCCGCCCAATGCATACGGCAATCCCGCTTCCGCGAATACTTGGGCCGTGCCGGCCTTGTAACGGCCTTCCGCCGTTTCCAGCCCGGCTGTCTCCCGGCGGGCCGATACGCCATGCCAGGTATAAGCGGCGCCGTAGCGGACCTGAACGCCGGCCGCCGTGCGGGCGTGGTCCGCCCTATCGGCGGCACCATCGCCTGGCGCGGAAAGTGGCACATTACCGTAGGCGCCCAGCGTATAGCTGTCGACCTTGGCGTGGCTGCCGCGGTCGCGGACCTTCATCCCGCCGCTGGTGAAACCCGCCATCAAGCCCAGGCGTGCCCCGCCGCCGGCGCGGCCTGGCAGCGGCATGTCGGCGCCCAGGAACAGGCCCGAGCTTGTCGCGTCGAACCCTGCCGTATCGAGGTTGCCGGACATGCGATCCCGCGCTCCCGCATACTGGGCCCACACCGCCTTGCCGGTATCGTCCTGGACGACGGACTGCGATTGGGCGGAAGCGAAGCGGCCTCCCACGGCGCTCGCGCCGCCACCGCCACGACCACTGCCAGCCCCACTGCCCGCCCCATAGCCGCGCCCCATTGCCTGCGCCCGGCCCAGCATCCCATCGCGCACCTGTGCGGATTGCATGGTGAACGCAGTCAGCGCGCTGGCATGCGCTTCGCCGGACCAGCGGTCGAAGCGGCGTGTCAGGCCGTCGGCTTGCGTCGCCATCACCGTGACGTCATACGGTGCCACCCCGACGCCGGCCGTGTCCAGCGCGGCCGCCACCGCACGCTGGTTCGGCGTGCGCGCGGCCGTGGCAAAGGGCGTGGCATCGCGCCGCACGGCGAAGCGATAGCGCGTGGGATCGCTGCCGCGCACGCCCTGGTCCAGGTCCAGGAAGAGATAAGGATCCGGCACCTTGGCATAACTGCCCTGGATTCCGCCATCGGCGCGTAGCACGATGTAATCCCGGTTCACCGCTTTCGGCCCTATGCCTTCGATGCGCAAGGTGGCGTTGTCGATACGCGCGCTTCCTTGTACCTCGATAAGATCCGACGAGCTGCCGTCCTCGCTGATGCCGGCGACATAGATGCCTTCGGTGTGCTGGACGTAGTTGCCCGCCACGCGCAGCGCCGCGCCGGGATTGCCGGGGGCCACCGTTCCGGCGACTTCGGCCGATCCCACCGTGCCGGTCCCGGCCAGCGTGCCGTCCCGTTCGACGCGGACCGCCGAGCGCGCGATCGAACCGTACACGCCCAGCGTGCCGCCCTTCACCGTGGTGGGGCCGGTGTAGGTATTGTGGCCCGTCATCACCAGCAGGCCGCGGCCGCGCTTGGTCATGCCCCCCGAGCCGACGATATCGTTGGACCACCAGGAGTCGTGCCCCCGGGTATCCACATCGAAGACAGGCGCGAAGCCCGCCGCGCCAAATTCCACTGGTCCTCTCACCGCGCGGCCCAGGTCCAGCAGTCCCCAGCCATAGACGAAGGGGTCGGCCAGATGCCCGGTGCGGTCGGCGGACGTCAGCACGATCTCGCGGAGCTGGCGCATCGTCATGTAGGGGAAGGCGTGCTGCATAACGGCGAGGGCCCCCGTTACCATCGGCGCTGCAAACGAGGTGCCGATTATGCCGTCGACGGCATAGCCATTCTTTCCGTAGGGGACGGTCATCGCCGACGATGACCAGGATCGGGCATCGTACGGATAGTCGCCCCCCGGCGCCGCCATACACCAACGCCATGCCACACCACAGCTATTGCTGTAGGACGCAATCTGCTTGTTCGGCCCCACCGCCACCACGGCGATCACGGTCGCTTCGATATCGCTGAAATCCAGGTCCTGCAAGCGGCTGTCCGTGGGGTCGATCGTCACGAAGTCTTCCGCGCCATACCGCGGATCGTGGAAGATACGTTTAGGATCCACGATGCGGTAAACACCGGCGCCATGGTTGGCGGGGCGGATATAGGGCAACAGGCCCATGCTGGACGGATGCATCGCGGCAACGGGATGCTCCAGATATTCGTTACCCGCCGCATAAACCATCACCACATCGTGGGCGGCGGCGTAACGCAAGGCCTGCACCTCCTCGCTGTGACCAACGATCGTACGGCCATCGATGTCCAGCAAGAAGGTCTGCACCGCCTGGGGCCGCGGCACCATATTCCCGTTGCCATCGTCGGCATACAGGAGGGGAAAGACATCGTAGCCATAACTGCCGTTGATCACCCGGGCCCCGCGATCGACGGCGTCTGGTATCGCGGCGCCGCCCTGCGTACCACCATTCGGTGTGCCGTAGGAAATGGAGATGAGCTCGGCCTCATGAGCAACACCGTGCATGCCGCGTCCGTCCCGGGCGGCGGCCAGCACGCCGGCCACTGCCGTACTATGCTCGCCGCGCCAGCCGACCTCCATCGAGCGCGCCGGTCCTATCAGGGCCCATTGCAAGGTACGCCCCGAGAACTCGTGGTGATCCAGGACGTCGCCATCGTCGACCACGCCTACCCGCACACCCTTTCCGGTATATCCAAGCGCGTAGGCGTCGGCCGCGTGGATCGCTTCAAGCCCCTGCGAAGCCTGGTATTCCTGCGTACGGTAGTCCCCCGGCCATCGTGATTCCGGCACACCGCCCGCCGCGCAGGCCGAGGATGGGAGGAACAGGCCGGCGGCCAGCGCGCCGCCCCACCCCCAGAACCTTGCGCGCTTGCCGCTACGCTCCTTCTTGCTGCTGCCTTTTTTTCTGCTGTTCTTGCTGTTGCCGTACATACTGCTCGCCTGGACTGAAGGAGCAGCTTGTGTGCGGCCGTCCATCAGAATGTTCCTGGCGTTCCCGACGATGGAAGCCGGCCATTCCACGACTTACCGTGACGCTCGATCCGGCGCAAATTCTCATCGCGCGGCAGCCCCTCGGGCAACCGCGATCAAGGCCACGCCCGCCAACGCACATGCCCCGCCCAGCGCATACACCGCGGCATAGCCGAAAGTGCCGGCCACCAGTCCCGCCGCGGGGCCGGCCAGTCCATAAGCGATGTCCAGGAAGGCCACGAAGCCGCCCATGGCGCTGCCCCGGTTCGCGGGGGGCACGCGCTTGAGCGCTTCGACACCCAGACCGGGAAACACCAGCGCGCATCCCAGGCCAGTGACGAGCGCGCCGCCCAGCGCCATCCATACATTGGGCGCGGCTTGGATCATGAACTGCCCCGCGGCTTCCACGGCCAGCGACCACAGCGCGACGCGATAGCCGCCGATCCGGTCCGGCAGATGGCCCAGCACGAGCCGCACGAAGATGAACCCGATGCCGAAGGCGGTCATCACCAGCCCCGCACCGCCCCAGTGTTGGGCGGCGAAATAGAGGGAGGCGAAGGCCGCCAGTCCGGAGAGGCCGACGCCGGACAGCATCAAGCCCAGGCCCTCGCGCCATATCTGGCCGATCATGCGGTAAAACGGCAGGCGCTGGCCGCCCGCGGACAGGTAGGCGCTCGCGCCGAAGGCGATGGCGGCCGCCAGCAAGGGCAATACGATGCAGGCCGCCATGGCCGCGACGAAGCCCCAGCCGGTATAGAGCGACATGCCGATGGGCGCACCGATGGCCAGTGCGGCGAACATGGCGATGCCGGTCCACGACATCGACATGCCTGCCCGCGCCGGCCCCACCGAGGCGATCGACCAGGATACGCAGCCGGTGACGAACTGGCTCTCTCCCAGCCCGGCCGCCAGCCGGCCGGCCACCACGATGGCCAGGCTGACGGCGGGCGGCAGGCCGGGCAGCGCGGCAAGCAGATAGAGCAGCCCCCCGCAGGCCGAAAAGCCCGCCCCCTGAAGCGCCGCGCGCTTGCCGCCCTTGTGGTCGGTCACCCGGCCGGCATAGCCGCGGGTCAGCACCGTGGCAAGGAACTGTATGCCGATCACCAGCCCCACGACCACGCTGTCGAAGCCGAGTTTGTCGTGGATGAACAGCGGCATGACCGGCAGCGGCAGGCCGACGGCCAGGTAACCGCAGAACAGCGCCGCGATGACGGCGGGGGCGGGCCGGGACAGGTAGGCCGGCGTGGCGCCGGCCCGCCCTGCCGATTTCAGGGTCAACGATGACATGATGAAGTCCAGGAGTTCATGGATGGATGTCCCGGCCGCGGCAGGCACGGCCGGGCACGTTTCGGTAAAGGGCGGTCCGGGTCAAGCCGCGGTTTTCAGCGGCGTGGCGGCGCCGTCGAACAGGCCCGGGCGATAGCCGCTGGCGCCCAGCAGGTAGTCGCGCGAGCCGATGGCTTCCGCGGTCAGCTTGGCCACGTCGATGTCCAGCAGCTGGCCGGCGCGCTTGCGCAGGCGGCCGCCCACCATGACGGTGTCGACGTCGGCGCGCTCGACCGCCTGCACCACCGTACCGATCGCGTGGGTGACGGGCGCCACGGCGATGCCGCCGGTACGGACCATGATGATGTCCGCCTGCTTGCCCGGGGTAAGCGTGCCGATGTCCCGTTCCAGTCCCGCCGCGCGCGCGCCGTTGACGGTGGCCGCCCGCAACACGGCCTCGACCCCGATCGGCGCCGGCACATCGGCTTCGCCACGGAAACGCCGGTAGCGCATGGCGCAGCGCTGCTGGTTGAACAAGGCGCGCATCTCGCCGAACAGGTCGCTGCCGAAGGCCGTGTCCAGGTCGATGCCCAGGGCCGGCGCCAGACCATGGTCCACGGCCTGCTGGTAGGCGCAAGTCTCGTCGTCGAAGCCGAACAGCGCATCCGAACGCGGGTTGACGGTCACGTTGACGCCGGCGTCGGCCAGCAGCATCCAGGTCTCGCGCGGCAAGCGGGTGCAGTGGTTGAAGATGTTGTGCGGGCCCAGCACGCCCGGCTGTGCGAACGCCGGCCCCAGCTTGGCCAGATCGCCGATGAATTCCGTCAGGATGCGCATATCGAGCCCGCGCGCCACCTTCCACCAGTCCAGGTTGAATTGGCCGAAGAGGCCGACGCGGACGCGGCTGCCGCCGGTGTTCCATATGCGCGCCAGGCGTTCGAGGTCACCCGGCAGGTGCGCGGACGACGCCTGCTTGTCCATGGCGGGGCCGACCATGTGCAGGGCGCGTATTCCCGCGGATTCCAGCGCTTCCAGCGCGGCATCGGTATGCGCGGGGCTGCGCGAGCTGTGGCAGGCGTCGATGATCGTGGTGATACCCGCGTCCAGGGAGGCGGCCGCCGTCAGCTTGGTGCTCAGGTACATATCCAGCGGGCGGTAATGCGCGCCCAGCGTTTCCGCCACCACGCCGATATAGGCGAACAAGTCGTCGACGTCGGGCATCATGCGGCGCATGACCCCCAGCCAGGCATGGTGGTGGGCGTCGACCAGGCCGGGCATCACGATGCAGCCGCCGGCGTCGATGATCTCCGCGCCATCCGCGGGAATATCGGTACCGACGGCGGCGATGCGCTCGCCTTGCACCAGGACGTCGCCAGTGGCCAGGTTGGGAACATCGGCATCCGTCGTCACGATGGTGCCGCCCTTGAAAATACGCTTGCCGGTGATGAATGACATCGTGGGCTTCCTCGTTATCGGGTTCAGGATCCGCGACCGTTGCGTCGCGCCGCGAACGAAAGATAGGCCCAGGCGGATTTTTGATTAAGATAGTGTTGTTCACAACATTGTTGCCAAAAAGCAAAGGTCGCCGAATATGGGCTTCGATGGCAGGCTGCTTGCGGGAATGAGCGTGCTGGCGGCGGTGGTGGAAACCGGCAGCTTCACGCGCGCCGGCGAGGTGCTCGGCTTATCGGCGTCCGGGGTCAGCCGCGCGGTGTCGCGGCTGGAGACACGCATCGGCGTCAGGCTGCTGGACCGCACCACCCGCGCGCTGCACCTGACGGGCGAAGGCGCCCGGCTTTATCAGCTGGCGGCGCCGCACCTGTCCGGCATCGAAAACGCCGCCAATACGGTGGCCGGGGCAGCGGTCGCGGTCCGCGGGTCGCTGCGCGTCAGCCTGAATCCCCTGTTTTCGCAATACGTCATGGCAGCGCGGCTGGTCCAGTTCACCGAACGCTATCCGGAGCTGGACCTGACGGTGCTGCAACTGCCCGACGTGGGCGACCTGGTGGCCGAAGGCGTGGACGTGGCGGTGCGCTTCGGTCCGCAGCCGGCGTCCGGCATGTCCTCGCGCCTGCTGTTGGAAACACGCGTCCTGACAGTGGCCGCGCCGTCCTACATCAAACGCCACGGCTGTCCCAAGACGCCCACGGGCCTGACCGAACACAACTGCATCCAATTCATCGACCCCAGGCGGGGCAAGCCCTACCCCTGGGAATTTCATCGCGGCAAGGAAATCGTGCACGTGGCCACCCGCGGCCGGCTGACGCTGATCGACGTCGATACGCTGATCCAGACCTGCCTGGCGGGGGGCGGTGTCGCACAGATGCTGGCCTTGGGCGTGGGACACCTGGTGGCCAGCGGGGCCCTGGTGGACCTGTTTCCCGACTGGTCCAGCGAAACCTATCCGCTGTACGCCGTGCGCCCATCGCGGCGCCTGCCCTCGGCCGCCGTGGAAGCGTTCCTGGGCTTTTGCCGGGAAGTCTGTGAAAGCGCCGCCGGTGGATATGCCGCGAAGCTGGGCTGACACGATGCAGGAAGCACGCGGCAATATACGGCGGGATCACGCCGACGGTGGATATGCCGCGAAGTTGGGCTGACACGATGCACGAACCACGCGGCAATACCCGGCGGGATTACGCCGCTGGCGCACCGCGCCGCCGCGGCGCGCGGCGCCCCGTTACCGGCCGGGCCGGCGCGCGGGGTCCTGCAGCCTGTCCAGGCGCAACCGGTCCCGCGCGTCGGTCAGACGCTTCATCGCCGCATAGGCCGCGCCCATCGCGGCCAGCGCACTGGCGCCGCACAGCAGGAACATCAGCAGGATCTGGTACTTGGCCGCTTCCACCGGGTCCATGCCCGCGATGATCTGGCCCGTCATGATGCCGGGCAAGGTGATGATGCCGGCGGCCGACATCTGGTTGATGCTGGGAACGATGCCCCGGCGCACCGATTCACGCAGCAGGCCGGAAAACGCCTGCCGCGCGGGCGCGCCCAGTGCCAGCCTAGCTTCGATACCCGCGCGCTCGCGGCGCACGCCGGACAGCATCGTATCCAGGCTCAGACTGGCCGCGTTCAAAACGCTGCCCAATACGATGCCGACCAGCGCGATGGTATAGCGCGGGTCATACCAGGGATCGGGCCGCATCGCGGTCTGCAGGACGAACATGGCGGTGACCAGCGTCGTCGAGATCACCGTGAGCGCGGCGACGATCCCGTTGCCGTGCCCCTGCATCCGGACGGCCGGACGCGCGGCGACCTCGCGCGCGGCCAGCGCCATCATCACCGCGCAGACCAGCACGGTCAGCCACGCGGACGCATGCGAGAACACCAGACGCAGGATGTGCCCGACCAGCAGCAGCTGCACGATCGTGCGTGCCGCCGCCCACAGCACCTGGCCGTGCAGGGCCAGCCGCATGCCCATGGATATCAGCGCGGCCAGCGCCACCAGGCAGGCGGCCAGGGCGATGTCGGCGGCGCTCAGGTAGATGACGTTCATGCGGCGCGTTCCAGCAGCCCCTGATGCAGGCGCCAGCAATGCGTGGCCACGCGCCGCGCCTGCTCGGCGCTATGCGTGACCCACAGCACCGCCGCGCCGTCGCGCATACAGCCCTGGATCTCCTGCTCGACCCGCAGGGTGGTCTGCGCATCCAGCGCCGCGGTGGGCTCGTCCAGCAGCAGGACGGGAGGACGCAGCAACAAGGCGCGGATCAAACCCAGCCGCTGCCGTTCGCCGGTGGAGAGTTCATGCACCATGGCATCGAGCTTGTCCGCGGACAGGCCAAGACGTTCCATGATAGGCGTGGCGACGTTCGGGTCCGGGAAGTGCGGCGCCACCTGTTCATGCCACCAGCCTGCTTCGGCCTGGCAATACACGACCTGCCGCCGCCATTGCGGTCCGGACATCCGCGACCGCGGCACGCCGCGCAAGGCGGCGGTTCCGTGGCCAGGATCCAGGTCGGCGATCAGCCGCAGCAGCACGGATTTCCCCGCCCCGGAGGGCCCCATGACCGCATGGCAGTCGCCCGGCTCGCAACACAGGTCCACCGGCGCCAGGCGCGGGGACGATAGCTGATTCAGTTCCAGTAAGGGCATGGCGGGAATCATACTGAATCGCGCCGGTGCGGCTCCACGTGGGAACGTGAGTGGTCGATTTCTCCTGCTCGGCCCCGCCTTGATCCGACCGCATGCGCTGCCGACCGCAATCGCACCACCCTTAGGCTTTGTGCTTCAATCCGATCAGCAAAGACAGCAGGTCGGGAACGTCATCCCTGATGATGCTCCAGACGGTATCATCGTCGATCCCGAGATAGCCGTGGATAAGGCGATTTCGTGTGGCAATGACCATCCGCCACGGGATGGCGGGATTCGCCGCCCGAACATCATCCGGAATGTGGGTGGCTGCCTCGCCGATCAATTCCAGATTGCGTAAAGTCGCATCGTAGGTGATGCCACTTGCCACGAATCTTGCCTGATCAAAGCCGTCGGTATAGGCGACAACCTTCTCGGCGAACTCGATCATGTCATCGAGGTAGAAGTGCCATTGCCTGCCTTGGATATCAGACATTGATCTGGTCCTGCGCGATATACGGACGCAGTCTCGGGCGAAGGGCCTTTTCCGTCACGAGATCGACGGAACAACCCAGGGCGTCTTCTAGATAGAACTGGACGCCGAAATAGCGTTTGGACGTGGCCGGGCCGTCGAAGTCGACCAGGACATCGACATCGCTGTTGCTGGTTGCAGCCCCCCGGGCGGTGGAGCCAAACAGGGCCAGCCGCGTCACGCCGAAGCGGGCCGCCAATTCCGGTTTGCTGCGCCTCAGGACATCGAGGGCACGTTGCTTGTCCATAGACCTGGATCCATCTCAAGACCGCCAACACAGAGGTACGGCGCATCGACATCTGGCAGAGATCTGCCGATTTTACGTCCGAAACGAGGTGTTATCACGAGCCACCAGCCGCACACCGCTGCCGGTAAAACCGCGAAAAAGGAAAAGGGCTTACAGCGTCATATCTGTAAGCCCTTGATTTGGTCGGGGCGGCGGGATTCGAACTCGCGACCCTCTGCTCCCAAAGCAGATGCGCTACCAGGCTGCGCTACGCCCCGATGGGCGCCATTCTATCGAAAACCCGATGGGTTTCCAGAACGACGGGGATGGATTGTACCCGTCTCTGGCGCGCTATGCCGGCATGGGCTCCCGATGGGACGCATAGTCCGTATAACCGCGGTGATCGCCGCCATAGAAGGTGTTCCGGTCATACGTCGTCAACGGCAGGCCGAGACGGAAGCGCTCGGGCAGGTCGGGGTTGGAAATGAAGAAGCGCCCGAACGCGACCAGGTCTGCATCGCCCGCGGCAAGAATCTGCTCCGCGCTCTCGCGCGAGAAACCGCCCGCCGCGACGATAGGCCCCTTGAATAGGCCGCCCAGGCTTTTCGATGCGACGGCCGGCGCGTCCAAGGCCAGATCCTCGTAGCCCCGGATGCGCGGCTCGACCACGTGCAGGTACGCCAGGCCGTATCGATTGAGCTGCTCGGCGACATAGCCGAAGGTCCCGACTGGATCGCTGTCGGACATGGTGCCGAACTTGCCGCTGGGAGAAATCCGCACGGCCACCCGGTCGCCGCCCCATACGCCCACCAGCGCCTCCACCGCTTCCAGCAGGAAGCGCGCGCGGTTTTCGATAGGGCCGCCGTAGGCGTCGGTGCGCAGGTTCGAGCCGTCCTGCAAAAACTGGTCAGGCAAATAGCCATTGGCCGCGTGCAGTTCGACCCCGTCAAAGCCCGCTTGCTTCGCCCGTTCGGCGGCTTGCCGGAATTCCTCGATCACGAGGGGGATTTCCACGGCCGCCATCGCGCGCGGCACGACCTGGTCCACCTCCAGGAAGGCTCCGGCGGCGTCCCGGACCACCGCCTTCTCCTCCGACCGGATGGCGGAAGGCGCGATGGGCAGCTCGCCGCCCATATTGTCCGGATGCGCCTGCCGGCCACCGTGCCAGAGCTGCAGGAAGATGCGCGCGCCGCGCGCATGCACCGCGTCCACCACACGCTTCCAGCCGCGCTGCTGCGCGTCGGTATGGATACCGGGTGCGCCGGCATAGGCAATGGCGCGCGGCGAAACGGCGGTGGCCTCGGCGATCAGCAGCGCGCCTTTCGATGCCCGCTGGGTGTAGTACTGGACCATCAGGTCGCCCGGCACATCGCCGGCATCGGTGCGCATGCGGGTGAGCGGTGCCAGCACCACGCGGTGGGAGACCGCATAAGGGCCGACTTGGGTGGGTGTGAACAGCGTGGACATCTTCTTTCCTATTTGCAGGGTAAGCGGGGTGGCCCCATCAACGGCTGGGGGCCGCGCCGCAATCAAGGGGGAAGCGCCGTTCAGGCGGCCTTGCCGGCGGCCTGGCGCAATGCCGGCAGCATCTCTTCCGGCTCGGGACGGCGGGTGTAATCAGGGTTCACTTCGGCGTAGACGATCGTGCCGTCTTGCGCGATGACGTACCGGGCCGGCATCGGCAGCGTCCACTCGGGATCGTCGTTAAAGCGCGGCAGGTCGTTCTTCAGGCCCTGGTACAAGGCCACCAGGTAGTCGGGCAGCTTGAACTTCAGGCCGAAGCTCGCGCCGACTTCGCCTTTCACGTCGGACAGGATGGGGAAGGTCAGGTTGTTCTGGCGGGTCGACTTGCGGCTGTTCGGCGCGGTCTGCGGGGAAATGGCCACCAGGCTGGCGCCCAGTTCCTGGAACGACGGCAGCGCCGCCTGCAGGGCCTGCAGCTCCATATTGCAGTAGGGGCACCAGACGCCGCGGTAGAAACTGACGACGAGCGGCCCCTTGGCCAGCAGCTCGGCGGAGGACACCGTATTGCCTTCGGGATCTTGCAGCGTAAAGGCAGGCGCTTTGTCGCCCACCTTTTTGGCGCGTTCGGCCAGGCCGGAGGCCTTGAGTTCCGCAGTGGCGCGGTGCATGGTCTCGATGACCGAATACGGCACGTTATACGGGGGCTTTCCAGCTTCGAAGTCGGCTTTGAACGCATCGAGTTGGGCTTGAAGAGACATGGCGTTTCCTTTGCTTGGTGGGTAGTAGGCAGACCGGCCTTCGCGTCGCCCGCCAAACCTGGGCGGCGTTGCAGCGAGTCCATAACCCGTAATGTGCTCATTCCACTTTCAATGCGGTAGCCGCGGATCAGTGATATTGTTCATTCCAAAGGAGAATAAGCATGAACCGACTATCCGCCATGGAAGCCTTCGTTCTGGTCGTCGATACGGGGTCTTTTTCCGGGGCGGCGAGGCAGCTTCGCATCGGCCAGCCCGCGGTATCCAAGGCAATCGCGCAGCTGGAAACGCATCTGGGGGTAAGGCTGCTGCTGCGCTCGACCCATGGCCTGACCCCGACGGAGTCGGGGCAAAACTTCTACGAGCATGCCAAGCGCGCGCTGGAGGAGGTGGAAGAAGCCGAACTGGCAGCGCGCGGCGCCAGTGCCGCGCTGTCGGGACGCCTGCGGGTGAGCGCGGCCGTCACCTTCGCCCGTCTGCACGTGATGCCGCTATTGCCGGAGTTCCTGGAGGCGTACCCATCCTTGGACATCGACCTGTTCCTGGATGACCGCAATCTGGACCTCATCGAGGCAGGTATCGATGTCGCGCTGCGCATGGGCGCGCTGACGGATTCCGCATTGACCGCGCGCAAGATCGCCCAGGGGCGCCGCATGGTGCTCGGGACTCCCGCCTATTTCGAGCGGATGGGCGTGCCGGCGGCGCCACTGGACCTGCTCGGCCACCAGGCCATCATCTACGACCAGCGGGGCGGCGGGGCGGCCTGGGTCTTCAAGCAGGGGGCCAACGAGACGGCGGTTACCCTCAGGGGCAGGGTGCGGGCGACCGCGGCCGAGGGCATCCGCGAGGCGGTGTTATCCGGGCTGGGCCTGACCGTTTCATCGGAATGGATGTTCGCGCCGGAACTGGAATCGGGGCAGGTGCGCCCCGTCCTGGCCGAATGGGAGCTGCCGCCCCTCGACCTGTGGGCCGTCTTTCCAACGGGCAGGCAGGCCAGCGCCAAGGCCCGCGCATTCACATCGTTCATGCAGGCCCGGCTGTTCGCCCATTCCGGACCGGCATAACGCCTTCTCCGCATCCGCCCACCCGGGATCGCCCTCGTCTACGTAATGCGACCGTGCGGAGACCTCGCCTGTTGCCTCCGCTTCCCCATCGAAGAAATAAGCCACATGGTGGCGCCCCTATCGCATCCAGGGTTTGCACTGAATACGGTACGAATACCAAATATGGTACTTTGCCGTTTTCCCGCGGCGCGCCTCGCGCCGCCCGCTGAATCGCTACCGCCGGTTCATCGCCCTCTGGAAGCACGCACACATGGCTACCGACCTGACCACCCTGAAACGCGATCTGGCCCTGGCGCACCGCCTGCTCGTGGACCAGGGGGCGATGGATGCGTTCGGCCACGTCAGCGTGCGGCATCCCGACCGGCCCGACCGCTTCCTGCTGCCGGTGTCGGGCGCGCCCAGCCGCGTGACGCCCGACGACATCATCGAATACGACATGAACGCCGAACCCGTGCAAGCCACGTCGGCGGGCCTGTTTTCCGAGCGCATCATCCATAGCGCCATCTTCCGCGCCCGTCCGGACGTGGGCGCGGTTTGCCATCATCACTCGCCTTCGATCATGCCGTTCGCCCAAACCGGCGCCCCGCTCCTGCCCAGTTGCCAGACCGGCGCGGCAATGGGCGCGCGGGTGCCCTATTGGGACAGCCGCGACGAATTCGGCGATACGCGCCTGCTGGTGGTCACCCAGGCCGAAGGCGATTCGCTGGCGCGCGCGCTGGGGCCCTGGTGGACGGTGCTGATGCGGCGGCACGGCGCCACGGTGGTGGGACGCGATCTGCACGAATGCGTCTTCCGCACGGTGCACGGCTGCGCCGATGCGGCCAACCAGATCCGCGCCGCCGCACTGGGCGCGGTCCAGCCGCTGAGCGAACAGGAACAAAACCTGGCCGGCACGCTGCGTCCCGATCCCATCATGCGATGCTGGAATCACTGGCTGGCCGTGATGGCCCCGCAGCTGCGCCTGTAGAACCCACGTGACGGGCCTGCTGTGCCGCGCTCAGTCCGTTGGCGCGGCGGGCTTGCCGCGCCGCGCGCTCAGTCCGTTGGCGCGGTGGCCTTGCCGCGCCGGGGCGACACCGGCGTCGCGCCCGCCTTGGCCCGAACGGCCCCGGCCTTCTCCTGCACACCCCTGCCCTCGCGGCCGTCGTCCTGCGCGGCCGCGTCCGCATCGAGCAGCCCGCGCAGGTAGTCCACGGCGGCAGGCCCCTTCAATGCCGTCTTCCAGGCATCCTTGACGATCTGGTCATGCAGCTTCAGCGCTTCCGGCGCCGAGGTCAGCATCGCCACGCCGACGCGGATATTCGGCTGGGCGCCCAGCCTGAACGGGCTGATCGTCAAGGTGCTGCGCTCGGCCTGGCGGAAAATCTGGAAGCCGTTCTGGGGCAGCGTATCGGTGACCAGCCCGATCTGCACGCCTAGATTGTCCGCCTCGATCAGCCGGGCCAGGTGTTCGATCTCGGCGCGCGTCGCCGCGTGGCGCTCGCGCAGTACCTTTTCCGGCAGGTCCGGGCGCCCCAGCAGGCCACCGTTCAGGAAGCGGGCAATCTGCTCGGCCGAGATCAGGTTGACGATACTGGGCCGGCGCCGCATGTAGGTACGCTTGCGCTCCCGCAGTATTTCCATGATCAGGTCGATATCGGCCAGCGTGCGCTTGCGGCGCGGCGCGTCTTCCGGAACGCTTTCGCGCAGCACCTGTTCCAGGTTGCCGTCGAACTCGTCGGAGGCCAGCAGGAAGGAAACGGGGCCGGCCAGAACGATGATCTGGTCCGCGCTTTCCTCCAGCTGGCGGGTGCGTTCGAAATAGCTGACGGCCGAGGCCATGTATTCGATGCCCACGCCCAGCAGGGTCGGCATGGACACGTCCAGCAGATCCGACAAACGCTCCAGCGTATCGACCTTGGCGATCTCACCCTTTTCGACACGGTACAGGGCTGTGCGCGAGATACCGATCTTCTGCGCCACCTCGTCGGCACTCAGGCCCGACGCCATCCTGAAGGCTTTTACCCGTTTTCCTATGTCTTCATAGCGCCAGCGCATTCCGAAACTCCTGTCCCATTGGCCACGCGCCTACACGGCGCGCCGCGCCATGGCGGATTCGTCCGCCCGCGCAGTGTGCAAATTGTATAGCGGCGAACCAATTCTGGGACGGCACACCGATAGGCAGGACCCCTGCGCCAAGGCAGCCGGGCACCGGCTCTCAGCCGGTCAGTTTCGCGATCCAGGGCGCCAGTTCGGCTTTCTCTTCAAGCCCGAATCCCGGCGCGGACGTCGGCCGCACGCGGCCCTGTGCCAGGCCGCAGCCGGGCGGGTAGCCGCCGAAGGGCTGGAACACGCCGGGATAGGCTTCGCAGCCGCCCAGCTCCAGGCCCACGGCGATGTGCAGGTTGATCAGATGCCCGCCATGCGGATACGCCTGCCGGCGGCTGTATCCGCGCGATTCCAGCAGATCCACGATGGCGGCGTATTCGGTCAGGCCATAGCACAGGCCGGCATCCATCTGGAAGATATCCTGGCCGGGGCGCGGCCCGCCGTAGTCCAGCAGGTTGACGACCTCGCGCAGGGAGAACAGGTTTTCACCGGTGGCCAGCGCGCCCCCGTACGCCTGCGCCAGTTCACGGTTCAACCCGTAGTCCAGCGGATCGCCGGCTTCTTCGTACCAGCGCAGCCCATAAGGTGCGATGGCCTGCGCATAGCGCAGTGCCGTGGGCAGGTCGAAGCGCCCGTTCGCATCCACCGACAGCCGCCTGCCGTCGCCCGCGATGTTCAGGGCTTCCTCGATGCGCGCGATATCGGCCTCCAGGGAAGCCCCGCCGATCTTGATCTTGTAGGCATCGAAACCCAGTTCGCGGTAGGCAAGGAGTTCCTGCGTCAACGTGTGGCCGCTGCCCGGCGGGTAGTAATAGCCGCCGGCCGCATACACGTCGACGTCGGTGCGGGCGCCCTGGCGGCCGAAATGGCGCGCGATGGTGGCATGCGCCGGTTCATCGGCCAGCTTGGCGTTCAGGTCCCAGATCGCCAGTTCCACGGCGGCGACTGCGCAGGCGCGGTCGCCATGGCCACCGGGCTTTTCGTTGCGCATGGCGGCCGCCGCCACCTTGGCCGGGTCGAAGGCATCGCCGGCCTCGTTCAGCAGCGACGGCGGATCGGCCGCCAGCACGCGCGGTATCACGCGGTCGCGCAGTATGCCGCCCTGGGCGAAGCGGCCGATAGAATCGAAGGCATAGCCCACCACGGGCCGGCCATTGCGCACGACGTCCGTCCGCACGGCGACCAGCGACACCGTGTGCTGGGAAAAGTTGACCAGCGCATTGGCGATATTGCCCGCGAGCGGGACCGTAACTTCCTGGATGGCGGTGATGCGCATGATGATAGGTTGATTCCTGGTGATCGATCCGGCCGGCAGCGCGGCGAATGTCCAGCGCCGGCCGGCCGCGGATGCTGGGGACTGTTAACGCTGGAAGGAGCCTCGCACTGGCCCTAGTCGATGGTCGCGCCCGATTCCTTGACGACCTTGCCCCATTTGGCGATTTCGCTGGACAGGAACTGGTCGAATTGCGCCGGGGCCTGCCGCGGCGCGGGCGTGACCGCCATCCCCGCCAGCTTGTCCACCACCGCAACATCGCCCAGCGCGGCCTTGACCGCGTCGTTCAAGGTGTCGATCGCGGCCTGCGGCGTACCGGCGGGCGCGGCCAACCCGAACCAGCCGATGGATTCGAATCCGGCGTAGCCCTGTTCCGCCACCGTGGGGACGTCCGGCAGGAATTCCGATCGCTTCAACGAGGTGACGGCGATCGCCTTCAGGCGGCCTGCCTTGATCTGCGCCAGCGACGCCGGCACGGAGTCGACCAGCATGGGGATCTGCCCGCCCAGCACTTGCGTCTGCGCATCCGCGCTGCCGCGGAACGGCACGTGCATCAGCTTGATGCCGGCGGTCTTCTCGAAGTACTCCATCGTCAGGTGCTGCGTGGACCCGTTGCCGGAAGACCCGAAGGTCAGCGGCTTGCTCTTCGCCTGCGCGACCAGTGACTTGATGTCGGTGAACCCGGCCTGCGGGTTGGCGGCGAAGACCTGTGGCGACGTTCCCAGCAGCGCCACGCCGCGCAGGTCCTTCCCGGGGTGGTAAGTCAGCTTGGGATAGAGCCCTGGCGCGATGGCATACGGGCCATTGCTGATCAACACCAAGGTGTAGCCATCGACGGGGGCACGCACGGCGACGTCTGTTCCCAGGGTACCGCCCGCGCCGGGACGGTTTTCCACCACGACGGACTGCCCCAGCCGTCGGGTGAGCTGCTCCGCGAACACGCGGCCGATCAGGTCGCCCGACTGGCCGGCGGGAAACGGGACGATCAGCCGGATCGGCTTGGATGGATATTGCGCCGCGGCCGTGCCCGCGATGGCCGCCAGCGACAAGGCCGCCGCGCGCAGGATGTGCTTGAACATGTCTTCCTCCCGGAATCAGGCCTGCGTAGCGGCCTGCTCTCTCTCTGCTCTTGTTGGGAATCCGGCAACCGGAGCCGGCAATGTATTGCCGCGCGTTCGCCATGCCATCAGGCGCCGGCCGCCGTCCTATAGTCCGTACCATTGAATGGTACGGACTAATATTACGAATCGGCGCATAGCGGTGTCAATTACAATCTCCAGCCAGCGTCGTGACGGAAAAACAGGGATGGCAGCGCGTTACGCGGAACTCGCGCAGACAATCGTGCAGGAGATCGCCGGCGGCCAGATGGCGGTGGGCGACCGGCTGCCCAGCGAAGTCGACATGGCGCAGCAGCGCGGCGTCAGCCGCGCCACCGTGCGTGCCGCCCTGGATATCGTGGAGGGACTGGGACTGATCTCGCGTCGCCGCCGTTCAGGCACGCGTGTCGAAGCGATGGCCCCTGCCGCGCGCTATGCGCGCTCCGTGGCCACGGTGGAAGACCTGGTGCAGTACGCCGCCGAAACGGAACGGCATGTCAGGCACATCGAGGAAATCGTCGCCGACGATGCGCTGGCGGACCGCCTGGGCTGCCGCCCGGGCCAGCGCTGGCTGAACGTGAAGATGCTGCGCACCGAGCCCGACGAGGGACCGGCCATCTGCTGGACCGAGGTCTACCTGGATCCCGCCATCGGCCGGCGCATACGCCGCTACGTCAAGCAGGAAAAAGGCCTGATCTGCGACCTTATGCAGGTCAAGTGCGGCGTGGTCATCGTCGACATCACGCAAACCATGCGCGCAGTGAAGGTGGATGCCCGGCTGGCCCAGCCGCTGGGTTGCGCGCCCGACGACGCGGCGCTGGAGATCACCCGCCACTACAAGGACGGCGCGGGCCGGGTCTGCCAGATCACCATCAGCACCCATCCTGGCGACCGCTTCGAATACCGGCTGGGCTTGCAACGATAGAGGGCCGCCCGAGCGCCCTCAGCCGAAACGGCCGGTGATGTAGTCTTCCGTTTCCTTGCGCTTAGGCTTGACGAAAATCTGGTCGGTTTCGCCGAATTCCATCAGCTCGCCCAGGTACATATAGGCCGTGTAGTCCGAGCAGCGCGCGGCCTGCTGCATATTGTGCGTCACGATGACCACGGTGTACTCGTTCTTGAGTTCCGCGATCAGTTCCTCGATCTTGGCGGTGGAAATCGGGTCCAGCGCCGAGCAGGGTTCGTCGAGCAGCAGGACTTCCGGCTTGATGGCAACGCCGCGCGCGATGCACAGGCGCTGCTGCTGCCCGCCCGACAGGCTGTTGCCGCTTTGATGGATCTTGTCCTTGACCTCGCTCCACAGCGCGGCCTTGGTCAGGGCCCATTCGACGCGCTCGTCCATTTCACCCTTGCTCAGGCGCTCGAACAAGCGCACGCCGAAGGCGATGTTGTCGTAGATGCTCATGGGAAACGGCGTGGGCTTCTGGAACACCATGCCCACCTTTGCTCGGATCAGCGAGATATCCGTGCGCGTGGTCAGCAGGTTTTCGCCGTCCAGCAGGATTTCGCCTTCCGCGCGCTGGCCGGGATACAGCTCGAACATGCGGTTGAAGGTGCGCAGCAGCGTCGACTTGCCGCAACCGGACGGGCCGATGAAGGCGGTGACTTTCTTTTCCCGGATCGACATGTTCACGTTGCGGATCGCGTGAAACTTGCCGTAGTAGAAGTTCAGGTTCTTGACCTCGAGCTTCGAGGCGAGGGCTTGTGCGGAGTTTTCCATATCGTTTCCCAGGGCCGCGCCGGCGGCGCGCGCAGCGGATCAGGTCGGTCGGTTCAGGACTTGCGGAACATGTTGCGGGCGATGATGTTGATCGCCAGGACGACCAGCGTGATCAGCCCGGCACCAGCCCAGGCCAGGTTGTTCCATTCCTTGAACGGGCTGGCGGCGAACTGGTAGATCACCACCGGCAGGTTGGCCATGGGCGCGTTCATGTTCAAGGACAGGAATTGGTTGGACAGCGCGGTGAACAGCAGCGGCGCGGTTTCGCCCGAGATGCGGGCGATCGCCAGCAGAACGCCGGTCATGATCCCGGACCGCGCGGCGCGATAGCAGACCATCGTGATCATGCGCCACTTGGGGCAGCCCAGCGCGGCGGTCGCCTCGCGCAGGCCGTTGGGCACCAGCAGCAGCATGTTGTCCGTGGTGCGCACCACCACCGGCACCACCAGGATGGCCAGGGCCAGCGACCCGGCCCAGCCCGAATAATGTCCCACCTGCGCGACGTACACGGCGTAGATGAACAGGCCGATGATGATCGAGGGCGCCGACAGCAGCACATCGTTCAGGAAGCGCGTGGCGGGCGCCAGCCAGCCCGCCCGGCCATATTCGGCCAGGTAGGTGCCGGCCAGTATGCCCACCGGCGTCCCGATCAGGGTACCGACACCCACCATGAGCAGGCTGCCCACGATCGCGTTGATCAGGCCGCCGGCCTGTCCCGGCGGCGGCGTGATTTCCGTGAACAGCGTGAACGAGACCGCGGCGCCGCCTTTCAGCAGCAAGGTGACGATGATCCAGAACAGCCAGAACAGGCCGAACACCAGCGCCGCCATCGACAAGGTAAGCATGACCTTGTTGACGACGGTGCGGCGCCGGTAGATGGCGTTCTGCATGGTGATGACGGATACGGCCATGAGGATTTCCCGGCGCCCTAGTTTTTCTTGCCTTCCTGCAGCGCCAGCCGAGCCAGCAGCAGCTTGGACAGCGCGAGGACGATCGTGGTGATGATGAACAGCACCAGGCCCAGTTCCAGCAGCGCGGACTTCTGCAAGCCGCCCGCTTCGTTGAACTCGTTGGCCAGGGCCGAAGCGATGGAATTGCCCGGCGAAAAAATCGAACCGCCCAGCGAGAAGGAATTGCCGATCACGAAGGTCACCGCCATGGTTTCGCCCAGCGCGCGCCCCAGGCCCAGCATGATGCCGCCGATGACGCCCGACTTGGTGAACGGCAGGACCACCCGCCACATCACTTCCCAGGTCGTGCTGCCCAGGCCGTAGGCCGATTCCTTCAGCATCGGCGGGACGAGCTCGAACACGTCGCGCATCACCGCGGTGATGAAGGGAATGATCATGATGGACAGGATCAGCCCGGCGGTGAAGATGCCGATGCCGAACGGCGGCCCGGCGAACCAGCCGCCGACCAGCGGGATATTGCCCAGCACTTCGATCAGCGTCGGCTGCACATACTGCTGGAAGACGGGGACGAAAATGAACAGGCCCCACATGCCGTAGATGATGGACGGGATCGCCGCCAGCATTTCGATGGCGGTACCCAGCGGACGGCGCAGCCAGGTGGGCGAGAGCTCGGTCAGGAAGATCGCGATGCCGAAGGACACCGGCACGGCGATGATCAGCGCGATGGCCGATGTGGCCAGCGTGCCGAAGATCGGCACGACAGCGCCGAAGTTGCGCTTGACCGGGTCCCAATCGTTGGTGAACAGGAAGGACAGGCCATAGTGCGCCAGCGTTTCCCGGCTGCCGTAGATCAGTGAAACCAGTACCGCGGCCAGCAGGCTGAAAACCAGAAAGGCAAATAGACGCGTAAGGTTCTTGAACAGCGCATCCATCAGCGCGTTGTTGTTTTGCTTCATTGGGGAGGGTGTGCCGTGAACTGCGGAGACGTCCGCGCCATGCGGAATCGGCACATTATTATCCACTACCGCGCTCATGGATGGGCTTTCCTTGGGGAAGAGAAAGGCCCGGGCACCGGGGCCCGGGCCTTGCAGGGACGGCTTTTACTTCCAGACAGCCTTGCCGTCGGCGGACTTGATCTCGCTCCAGGAAGCGCGGATCTGGGCCGTCACGGCGTCAGGCAGCGGGACATAATCCAGGTCCGCGGCCGACTTCTGGCCGTTCTTGAAGGCCCAGTCGAAGAACTTCAGCACGGCCTCGCCCTGCACCGGCTTGTCCTGGGCCTTGTGCACCAGGATGAAGGTGGCGGACGTCACGGGCCAGGACTTTTCACCCGGCTCGTTGGTCAGCACCACGCCCATGCCGGGCGCGCTCTTCCAGTCGGCGTTGGCGGCCGCGGCGGCGAAAGCGGACTGTTCCGGCTGCACGAACTTGCCGGCTTCGTTCTTCAGCTGCGTCCAGGCCAGCTTGTTCTGCTTGGCGTAGGCGTATTCCACGTAGCCGATGGAGTTCTTCAGCTGGCCGACGTAGGCGGAAACGCCCTCGTTGCCCTTGCCGCCCTGGCCGACGGGCCACTTGACGGCCTTGCCCTCGCCCACTTGCGACTTCCAGTCGGCGGAGACCTTGGACAGGTAGTTGGTCCAGCCGAAAGTCGTGCCCGAGCCATCGGAACGGTGCACCACGATGAGGTCGGCCGACGGCAGCTTCAAGTCGGGGTTCATCGCCTTGATCTGGGCGTCGTCCCACTTCTTGATCTTGCCCATGAAGATGTCGGCCAGCACGGGGCCCGACAGCTTCAGCTGGCCGGCGCTCACGCCCTCGATGTTGACCACGGCCACGGTGCCGCCGATCACGCCGGGGAACTGCTGCAAGCCGTTCTTGTCCAGGTCCGCGCCGCTCATCGGATCATCCGAGGCGCCGAAGTCCACGGTCTTGGCGATGATCTGTTGCTGGCCGCCACCCGAACCGATGGATTGGTAGTTGACCGCGTTGCCGGTCGCCGCCTTGTAGTCCGACGCCCACTTGGCGTAGACCGGGTACGGGAACGAGGCACCGGCGCCGGTGATGTCGGCAGCCTGCACGGCAAATACCGCAGCGCTCAGGGCGATGCCCAGGGAGATCTGCTTGAACACACGCATTGTGGTTTCCTTATCGTCTGTGGGTAAATGACCGCGGGGTGGGCCCCGCTTCCTGTCATGCCCCGCATGTTAAGAGGCAAAAATGACAAGATAGTGACAGTCATATACCGGTCAGATACGGGACTTTTACCCGGGTGATAATACCTCGGACGCCGCCCCGCCATTGCCGAGCTTGCTCATCAGGTATTCGTGCAGGTTGAAGGGGGCCGCACGGCTGCGCACCCGCGTGTAGTCGCCGTCCGCCTGCTGTTGCCAGGCCAACTGGTTGTCACGCAGCGCATAGGTGAAGGCCTCGTCCACGACGCGTTTCTTCAGGGCCTTGTCCTGCACCGGGAAGGCGACTTCCACGCGCCGGAAGAAATTGCGGTCCATCCAGTCCGCGGAGGACAGATAGACCGTCTCATTGCCGTCGGCATGGAAATAGAACACGCGGGAGTGCTCCAGGAAACGCCCCACGATCGAGCGCACCCGGATGTTCTCGGACAGGCCGCGCACACCGCTGCGCAAGGCGCAGACGCCGCGTACGATCAGGTCTATCTTGACCCCCGCCTGGCTGGCCTCGTACAGCTCTTCGATGACCCCGGTTTCCAGCAGCGAGTTCATCTTGGCCATGATGCGGGCCTTGCGCCCCTCCCGGGCGGCCTGGGCTTCGGCGCGGATCAGCGCCACCATGCTTTCATGCAGGGTGAAGGGCGACTGCAGCAGGGCCTTCAGCGGCCGGCGCGCGCCCAGGCCGGTCAGTTGGGCGAAGACCTTGTCCATGTCCTCGCAGATGGCCGGATCGGCCGTGAGCAGGCCGAAATCGGTATACAGGCGCGCGGTGCGCGGGTGATAGTTGCCGGTGCCCAGGTGGGCATAGCGGCGCAGGCGCCCCTGCTCCCGGCGCAGGACGACGGCCATCTTGGCGTGGGTCTTGTGGCCGACGACGCCGTAGACGACATGCGCGCCCACTTCCTCCAGGCGAGCGGCCCAGTTGATGTTGGTCTGCTCGTCGAAGCGGGCCATCAACTCCACGACCACCGTCACTTCCTTGCCGGCCCTTGCCGCGGCCAGCAGGATCTGCATCAGTTCGGAGTCCTCGCCGGTACGATAGATGGTCTGCTTGATGGCCATCACATCGGGATCCAGCGCCGCGGCGGTCAGGAAATCGATGACCGGCTGGAAGGACTGGTAAGGATGGTGCAACAGCCGGTCGCCGGCCGCGATCGCCGCGAACAGGGTCGCCGGATTCACCGAGGGCTGGTTGAACGGCTCCGGCGCCGGTGCCCGATACTCCGGAAACAGCAGGCCGGGGCGGTCGGGAACGTTGCACAGTTGCATCAAGCGCGAAAGGTTGACCGGCCCGTTGACCCGGTACGTGTCGCTGGGAGCCAGGGAAAACTCGCGCTGCAGGAAGGTTTCCAGGTCCGGCGGCGTCAGCTTGTCGATTTCCAGGCGCACGGCCGAGCCGAAATTGCGCTGCGACAATTCCCCCTGCAAGGCCTGCCGCAGGTTGGTGACTTCTTCCTCGTCGACGAACAGGTCGCTGTTGCGCGTCACCCGCCACTGGTAACAGCCCAGCATCTCCAAGCCGGGGAACAGCTCGCCGACGAAGGCGCGCATCAGCGACGTCAGCAGCACATAGCCGTCGGGGTGACCGGACAGCTCCGGCGGCATGGAGATCAAGCGCGACAGCGCGCGCGGCGCCTGCACGATGGCGATGGAGGCCTTGCGGCCGAAGGCGTCGATACCGCGCAGCGGCACGATGTAATTCAGGCTTTTGTTATAGACGCGCGGAAACGGGTGGGCGGGATCCAGGCCGATCGGCGTCAGCAAGGGCATGACGTCGCGATGAAAGGTCTCGCGGGCCCAGGCCTGCTGCGCCTCGTTCCATTCCGAGGCATGGTGCAGGACGATGCCCTGCTCGTGCAGGCGGGGCAGGATTTCCTCGTTCAAGAGGTCGTACTGCCGGTCCACCAGGGTATGGACGGCCACCTGCACCTGGGCATAGGCCTCGCCCGGCGTCAGGCCATCCGCCCCCACCAGGTTCGGGGTCTGGCGCTGCTGCTCCTTCAGGCTGGAAATACGGATTTCAAAGAATTCGTCCAGATTGGAGCTGACGATGCATACGTAGCGCAGGCGCTCGAGCAGCGGGGTCGCCGGATTCTCGGCCATGGCCAGGACGCGCTCGTTGAACTTCAGGAGCGACAACTCCCGGTTCAAGAACAAGGGCTGGGATGCCACATTCGATGTCATTCGGAATTCCGTATCTTGTAAGCCAGCGGACGGGTTTTACGTCAGTTTTGTGACTATTCCATGACAACCTGGTGTCAAACCCTGCAAGCCTACGCCCAATTTACCCTCGACGCGACCATGGGAAAGTCACCTCTCTATAATGGCGCGTCCCCCGCTTTCTCGCATTTCAGCCGCATGGATCATCTTCTGGCCGCCGTCGACCTCGGTTCCAACAGTTTCCGCCTGTCCATCGGGCGGGTCGTCCAGCAGGAAGGCGCCGCCCAGATCTACCAGATCGACAGGCTGAAGGAAACCGTACGCCTGGCGGCCGGCCTGGATGCCGACAAGCACCTATCCCGGGACGCCGTGGACCGCGCCATCGAAGTGCTGGAACGGTTCGGCGAAAGATTGCGCAACTTCCATCCCAGCCGCGTGCGCGCCGTCGCCACCAACACCTTCCGCGTCGCCCGCAATACGGCCGAATTCCTGCCGCGCGCCGGGGCGGCGCTGGGCTTTCCCATCGAAGTCATCGCCGGCCGCGAAGAGGCCCGCCTGATTTTTTCGGGTGTGGTCCACACCCTGCCCCCGTCCCAGAACAAGCGGCTGGTGATCGACATCGGCGGCGGATCCACCGAAGTCATCATCGGCAAAGGGTACGAGCCCGCCCTCATGTCGTCGCTGTACATGGGGTGCGTCAGCTATAGCCGGCAGTTCTTCCGCGACGGCGTCGTGGACGCGCACCAGATGAAACTGGCCGAACTTGCCGCGCGGCGCGAGGCGGAAGTCATTGCCAAGCAGTACCGCAAGATGGGCTGGAAGGAAGCCTATGGGTCCTCCGGCACGGCCAAGGCGCTGTACGCGATCCTGACCGAGTGCGGGTTTTCCAACCGGGGCATCACGCGCGCCGGCCTGGCCAAACTGAAGGACCGCATCATCCGCTCGGGTCGCGTCATCCCTTCCGAATTGCCGGGCATCAAGGTAGAACGCGCCGACGTGCTGCCGGGCGGCCTGGCCATCATGAGCGCGCTGTTCGACGAGCTGAACATCGACGTCATGCATACGGGCGACGGTGCCCTGCGCCTGGGGGTGCTCTACGACCTGCTGGGACGCGACGACCAGCATGACAAGCGCGACGAGTCGGTGCGGCAGTTCATGAAGCGCTATCACATCGACGTGAACCAGGCTGCACGGGTGCGGCGCGCCGCCCTGACGCTGTTCAAGGAATCCGGCATCGAAGCCGGCACCGAGCGCCACGAACTCGCGCATGCGCTGGGCTGGGCGGCCGACCTGCACGAAATCGGCCTGTCGATCGCCCACAACGACTATCACAAGCATTCCGCCTATGTGCTGGGCAACGCGGACATGCCGGGCTTTTCCCGCGACGACCAGCGCCTGCTTGCCTTGCTGGCCCTGGGCCACCACGGCAAGCTGGGCAAGCTGGAGCCCCTGGTGCGCAACCGCGAGGAATGGCTGGCCATCCTGTGCCTACGCCTGGCGGTATTGCTGTTTCGCCGGCGCGAGGACCTGGCAGCGCTGCCGTTGTCGGTGTCCGTGCGCGGCGATTCCATCGTCGTGCGCGTGCGGCACGACTGGCTGGCCGAGCACCCCTTGAGCGATTTCACCCTGCGCGCCGAGGAATCGGAATGGCGCAAGGTGGGTTTTTCGTTCGAGCTGCTGGAATTCTGAAGGTCAGGCAGCCTTGCGGACCGCGCGGCTGTCACCCTGCACGGCCTCGTCGGGCGATATCAGGCCGAAATGCCGGCGATACCGTTCGTCCATGCGCTTCATGTCCAGCAAGACGGGGAAATCCGCGGCATTGAAGTCCGGATCCCAGGCCGGCTCGCCGCAGATCTTGGCGCCCAGTTTCAGGTAGCCCTTGATCAACGGGGGCACGCGCGCCGGCAGCGTGGTGCTGGCGAGCTTTTCCAGGGGATAGCGATGCCGCGGCTGTACGCGCGGCAGGGTGGTATCGCCCAGATGGCCGGACACCGCCCGCCAGACCTCTGCCGCCGTCACGCCATCGTCGCGCAAGCTGACGCTGGCACAGCCCAGCAGGTAGTCATAGCCGCCACGCCGCATGAACTCGGCCACGCCGGACCATAGCAGCATGATCACGGCGCCATTGCGGAAGTCCGGGTGCGTACAGGAGCGCCCCGCCTCCACCATCCGTTCGCGCAAGGCGCCCAGGCCGGCCAGGTCGAATTCGGATTCGGAATAGTAGCCGCCCGCCTGGTGGGCGTTTTCGGGGGTCAGCAGGCGATAGGTGCCCACGACCCGCCCGGTGTGCAGTTCACGGACCATGACGTGCTCGCACCAGGCATCGAAACGATCCTGGTCTATGCCATCGTGGGCGTCCGGGAACACGGCGCCCATGTCCTCGGTAAAGACCCGAAAGCGCAGTCGCTGGATTTCCTCGACCTCTTCCGCGGTACGCGCCAGACCGACGACGAGGCCGCCTTCGGCGGGATGGTTCCACGTATCGGGCGTGGCGGTACGATCAGGGTCGATGCGGACTAATTCAAGCATTCGGCCAACTCCTAGGTGTCCGAGTAGTGTGGGCGGCATGTATGTCAGGTATTTGACCGACATGTGACGTGATTGTTAAGCATGGCGCTCCGCACCCCGCCCAGGAATGGCTGACTTCCCACCGCAAAAAATCAGAAGGACTATTCCGCCGCCAGGCTGGCGGCCAGATTCTGCGCGCAAGCCATGGCGAGGGCGGATTCCTCCGCTTCGACCATCAGGCGCAGTTTCGGTTCGGTCCCGGACGCCCGGATCAGCACGCGCCCTTTGCCCGCCAGCTGCTTTTCAACGTCGCCGCGGGCGGCGAGCAGCCCGGGGTGGGTCTTCCAATCCTGCCCCGGCGCCAGGGGCACGTTGATCATCTGCTGCGGATACATGCGCAGGTCGACGACCCAGTCCGCCAGCGTGGTGTCGTTGCGGCGCAGGGCCGTCAGTACCTGCAGGGCGGCAATGATGCCGTCGCCGGTGGTATGGCAATCCAGGCAGATCAGGTGGCCGGAGCTCTCGCCGCCGTACAGCCAGCCGCGCGCCTGCATCTGTTCCATGACATAGCGGTCGCCCACGTCGGCCCGGTGGAAGCCGACGCCCAGTTGCTCCAGCCGGCGTTCGAAGCCGTAGTTGGTCATCAGGGTGCCCACCACGCCCGCCACGGCACCGCGCTGCATGCGCTCCTTCAGGATGGCGTAAAGCAGTTCGTCGCCGTTATAGATGCGTCCGCTGGCGTCCACCATCTGCAGGCGATCCGCATCGCCGTCCAGGGCGATACCCAGCTGCGCCCCACGGGCGCGCACTTCGGCGGCCAGGGCCTCGGGATACAGGGCGCCCACGCCCTTGTTGATATTGAAGCCGTCGGGTTGCACACCTACCGCATACACGTCCGCGCCCAGTTCGCGGAACACGTGGGGGGCAATGTGATAGGCGGCGCCATGGGCAGCGTCCACCACCAGGCTCAGGCCATTCAGGTCCAGGTCGTTCGGGAAGGTGCTTTTGCAGAATTCGATGTAGCGCCCGGCCGCGTCGTCCAGCCGCCGCGCGCGGCCCAGGGCCTCGGAGCTGACGCAGCCCAGCGGCTCGTCCAGCGCGGCCTCGATCGCCGCCTCGGTCTCGTCGGGCAGCTTCATGCCGAGACTGGAAAAGAATTTGATGCCGTTGTCGTGATAGGGATTATGGGACGCGCTGATCACGATGCCCGCGGTCTGGCGCAGCACGCGCGTCAGGTAAGCAATGGCCGGCGTGGGCAGCGGCCCCGCCAGCAACACGTCGATACCGGCCGCCGAAAAGCCGGCTTCCAGCGCCGATTCCAGCATATAGCCCGAAATGCGCGTGTCCTTTCCGATCAGGACCTTGGGCCGGCTGCCGCCGCGCATGCCGCGCGCGAACACCTTGCCCGCCGCATAGCCCAGCCGCAACGCGAATTCGGCATTGATGACGGGACCGCCGACTTCACCTCGCACGCCATCCGTGCCGAAATATTTGCGTGTACTCATGTAGTGATTCCTGTAGCGTAAGCGCCGGATTATTTACCGGTTTCCCTGACGGGATTCCGGACATCGGTGGGAATACCGCCCTGCTCCACGGCCTGCCATACCTTAAGCGCGTCCACGGTCGCCGCGACGTCGTGCACGCGCACGATGGCGGCGCCGCGCGCCACGCAGGCCAGGGCCGCCGCGATGCTGCCGGGCAGGCGGTTATGCACATCCCTGCCCGTGGCATGGCCGATCATGGATTTGCGCGACATGCCCACCAGCAGGGGATAGCTGGATACCCGCAGGCTGCCGAGGCGCCTGGCCAACTGGTAGTTCTGCTCCGGCGTCTTGCCGAAACCGAATCCCGGGTCCAGCACGATGCGGCGGGGATCGACCCAGGCGCTGCGCAGCTTCTGCGCGCGAGCGCCCAGGAACAGGCCGATTTCGCCCAGCAGGTCGCTGTATTCGGGTCGTTCCTGCATCGTGCGCGGGTCGCCCTTCATGTGCATGACGCAGAGCCCGCAGCGAGAACCGGCCACGGCCTCGATCGCGCCAGGCTGCCGGAAACCGTAGATGTCGTTGATCATGTCGGCGCCGGCGTCCAGTACCGCCCGCATCACACCGGGCTTGAAGGTATCAATGGACAGCGGCACGCCGCAATCGCGCAGCGCTTCGATCAGTGGCAGCACGCGTGCCAGTTCGTCCTGCTCGGACACCGGCGCGGCGCCGGGGCGGGTGGATTCGCCGCCGATATCCAGGATGTGCGCGCCCTCCTGGACCAGTTGCCGTGCATGGGCAATGGCGGCGTCCGCGCTGTCATGCTGTCCCCCGTCCGAAAAGGAATCGGGCGTGACATTGACTATCCCCATGACCAGCGGGCGCTCGAGATCGAACTCGTAGCGCCCGCACAGGAACGTGTTGGCCATCTAGCGTGTCGGGTCCAGGCCGGCCTTAGACCGCCGGCGCGGTGCTGCTGCCGCCGGGTGCCAGGCCGCTGGGCGGGCTGTCGGCAGTGTCGGAAGGACCCTGCGGCGTCTTGGGCGGACGCGGCGGACGGCCGGAGATGATGTCGTCGATCTGGTCCGCGTCGATGGTTTCCCATTCGAGCAGCGCGGCGGCCATGGCTTCCACCTTGTCGCGGTTGCCCTCCAGGATCTTGCGCGCCACGTCGTACTGCTCATCGATGATGCGGCGTATGGAGGCGTCCACCTTCTGCATGGTCGCTTCGGATACGTGCGTCGTCTTGGTGACGCTGCGCCCCAGGAAGACTTCACCTTCGTTTTCCGCATAGACCATGGGGCCCAGCTCCTGGTCCATCCCGTACCGCGTGACGATATCGCGGGCGATGGCGGTGGCCCGCTCGAAGTCGTTCGAGGCGCCCGTGGTCATCTGGTCCATGAACAGCTCTTCGGCGATGCGGCCCCCGAACAGCACGGCGATGGTGCTCAGCAGGCGCAGCTTGTCCATGCTGTAGCGGTCGCTTTCCGGCAGCTGCATGGTCACGCCCAGCGCGCGGCCGCGCGGGATGATGGTGACCTTGTGCACGGGATCGGTCTTGGGCAGCATGCGCGCCACGATGGCGTGGCCGGATTCGTGATACGCGGTGTTCTTGCGCTCGTCCTCGGGCATCACGATGGAGCGGCGTTCCGCGCCCATGATGATCTTGTCCTTGGCCTTTTCGAAGTCGGACATGTCCACCGTGCGGCCGTTGCGGCGCGCGGCGAACAGCGCCGCTTCGTTGACCAGGTTCGCCAGGTCCGCGCCCGAAAAGCCCGGGGTGCCGCGCGCCAGGACGGAAGCGTCCACGTTGGGCGACAGCGGAACCTTGCGCATGTGGACCTTCAGGATCTGCTCACGGCCGCGGATGTCAGGCAGCGGCACCACGACCTGGCGGTCGAAACGGCCCGGACGCAGCAGCGCCGGATCCAGCACGTCGGGACGGTTGGTGGCGGCGATCACGATGACGCCCTGGCCGGACTCGAAGCCGTCCATTTCCACCAGCATCTGGTTCAGGGTCTGTTCGCGTTCGTCGTTGCCACCGCCCAGGCCGGCGCCACGCTGGCGGCCCACGGCGTCGATTTCATCGATGAAGATGATGCAGGGGGCGTGCTTCTTGGCATTTTCGAACATGTCGCGGACACGCGCGGCGCCCACGCCGACGAACATTTCCACGAAGTCCGAGCCCGAGATGCTGAAGAAAGGCACCTTTGCTTCGCCGGCAATCGCCTTGGCCAGCAGCGTCTTGCCGGTACCGGGCGAACCCACCATCAGCACGCCGCGCGGAATACGGCCGCCCAGCTTCTGGAACTTGCTGGGATCGCGCAGGAAATCGACGAGCTCCTGCACGTCTTCCTTGGCTTCGTCGCAACCCGCGACGTCCGAAAACGTGACCTGGTTGGTGTTTTCGTCGAGCATGCGCGCGCGCGATTTGCCGAAGCTGAATGCCCCGCCGCGCCCGCCGCCCTGCATCTGCCTCATGAAGAATATCCATACGCCGATCAGCAGCAGCATGGGGAACCATGAGACGAAGATATTCATCAGCAGCGATTGTTCTTCGCGTGCCTTGCCGGAAACCTGCACCCCGTACTTCAGCAGATCGGAGACCATCCAGAGGTCACCCGGCGAAGTCAGGGTATAGGGACGGCCGGCGTCCGGCGTCACGTAGAGCATGTCGCCCTGCACGTCGACCTTGCGGATGCGACCCGCCTTGGCGTCGTCCATGAACTGCGTATAGCTCACGCCGTCCTGCGACTGGGTGCGCCCGTCGAATTGCTTGAAGACGGTGAATAGCACCAGCGCTATCACCATCCACACCGCAACTTTGGAAAATGAATTATTCAAGGTCGATCTCCTGCTTTCGATTCCGACCGGTGATTGCGGCAGCCTCTGCCATAGGACACAACCACAAGTATGTCAATAGCGATTCTACCCCGTCGTGGGGCACGCGTGGGACGTTCCCCGCGGAACGCCGGTTATAGGGCTTTTTGGCGCATTTGGCCGAATGCAAATGTAAAAAGCAGGCGGATAGGGTTTCCGATCCGGGTAGCTGCCCCGTCAAGGGCGGTTCCCCGGGCCCGGGATATCCGGATATCAGCCTCGCTGCTTGAGGTTCCTCGCGACTAGAAAGGTTTCGGAAGAATTGGGCCGCGACGCCTTCGGCTTGCGCTCCACCACCCTTTTGAAGTGCTGCTTGAACGATTGCACGATCTGTGAAAACCCGCTCCCGTGGAAGGCTTTCACGATCAGGGCGCCGTCCGGCTTCAAATGGGCCAGCGAAAACTCGAGCGCAAGGTCGCAGACATGCTGGATGCGCGCCGCATCGGCGACGCTCACTCCGGACAGGTTGGGGGCCATGTCGGAAATAACAAGGTCCACCGCCTGGCCATCGAGGGTTTTCTCCAGGATGCCCAGCACGGATTCCTCGCGGAAGTCGCCCTGGATGAATTCCACCCCGGCCACCGGCTCCATCGGCAGGATATCCAGCGCGACGATACGCCCGTCCACCACCCCGCCTTGCCCGACCAGGCGCTCGCGGGCGACCTGCGACCAGCTGCCTGGCGCGGAGCCCAGGTCCACCACCACATCGCCCCGGCGCATCAGCTTTTCCGCTTCCAGGATTTCGATCAGCTTGAAGGCGGCACGGGCCCGGTAGCCCTTTTGCTGCGCCATCTTCACATAAGGATCGTTGATATGCTGGTGCAACCAATCCTTGGAAAATTTATTCTTGGCCATTCCCGTACAATTCCGACATGCCTATATTAGAAATTACATCCCGAGAGCGCAGCGCGCTGCGGTCCGCAGCCCATGCCCTGCGCCCTGTCGTCCTGATCGGCGATAAAGGACTGTCGGATGCGGTCCTGAAGGAAATCGATGCCAACCTGACCGCGCACGGCCTGATCAAGGTGCGCGCCGGCGGCGAGGACCGCGACACGCGCGAGGAAATGCTGGCGTCCATTTGCGATGCCCTGTCCTGTGCGCCGGTTCATCATCTGGGCAAGATGCTCATTCTGTACCGTCCGCAACCCGGCATGCCGTCGTTGCTCGCGCCGGCCGCGCCGCCGAAACGCAAGCCGTCAGAGCCCTACACCCCGAAAAAACTGGCCGCGGAAGGCAAGACCCTGGCAAAACCCGCCCGCGCACCGCGCAAGACGGCCACGCCCACGGATGAAAGCCGCCGTCCGGGCTCAACCGAACTGAACAAGGCCGGCAAGCCCATCCGTCCCAGCACGCGCAAGTCCGGCGCTGCCCCCGCCCACGGCATCCCGCGCCGCACCGGCAGCGCGCTCAGCCTGCGGGCCGGCGCCCGTGGTGGTGCCGCGCGGCCGGCTCGCAAGACCGTCAAGCGCTAGGCCGACACCGCGCTCAGCCGGCCGTGGCGCCGCGTGCATCGGCGATACCGCCACGCGATCCGCCCCGCCGCCGCGGCGCTGCCGCGCGGATTGCTCCGCGCCGCGGCCATGCTCACAGGTAGCGAACGCTAATCACCTCGTACTCGCGCACGCCCGAGGGCGCCTGGACTTCGACCACATCCCCTTCGCTCTTGCCGATGAGCGCGCGCGCCACCGGGCTGGACACGGAGATCTTGTTCGCGCGGATGTCCGCTTCGACATCGCCGACGATCTGATAGACCACCCGGTCGCCCGAATCCAGGTCTTCGATTTCCACCGTCGCGCCGAACACCGCCCGGCCGTCGGCATCGAGCTCGCCTGGATTGATCACATGGGCATTGGACAGGGTCGCCTCCAGTTCGGCGATGCGCGCCTCGATAAAGCCCTGGCGTTCCCGCGCCGCATCGTATTCGGCGTTTTCGGACAGGTCGCCCTGAGCGCGCGCCTCCGCGATGGCGCTGATCACCGAGGGCCGCTCAACAGTCTTGAGACGGTGCAATTCGTGTCGCAGGCGCTCCGCGCCATCTACCGTCAACGGAATAGCTGACATATCGCAATCTCTACCAAAAGTGGAAAACGCCCCGCCGGGGCGTTTCGGTAACGGTCTAAGCAAGGCGGCATCGTGCCGGCCAGCGGCGAACAAACAGGGACGTATTTCCGCGTGCGCCGGCGGGCCAGGCGCCGCCATCGCAGCCGCGCCCCGGCGTCTTCCAGGGGAAGAAGCCCTGCCGGATCTCCTCGCCATGCCCGCTCTTTCTACCGGCGTCCACGCCGGCGGCGGCAAGCTTCGACCAAAACAAAACCCCGGCTCGGAAACCGGGGCGATCAGGTGACATTGTGGTCAAAGTCGGACTGAATTGCAAGCCGCCCAAAGGATGGGGTCGGATTCGTCCCCACTTCCTGGAGGCCAGGCCCCATGGATTATGACGAGACGCCGCGCCGGGCGTTCAAGGGCCGCAATACCGCGTAAAGGATGATGGCGCCGAAGGTCGCCGTGCCTATCCCCCCAAGCGAGAAGCCGCCCAGACGCACGGTGAAATCCCCGGCGCCCAGGACCAAGGTAACCGCCGCCACGATCAGATTCCGGTTATCGCTGAAGTCCACCCGGTTGACGACCCAGATGCGCGCGCCCGCCACGGCGATCAGGCCGAAGACCACCACCGACATGCCGCCCAGCACCGGCCCCGGGATGGTCTGGATGAGCGCGCCGAACTTGGGCGAAAAACCAAGCAGGATGGCGATCAGCGCAGCCACCGCGAACACCACCGTGGAGTAGATGCGCGTCACCGCCATGACGCCGATGTTTTCCGCATAGGTGGTCACGCCCGTTCCGCCCACCGCCCCGGACACCATGGTCGCGATACCGTCGCCGACGAAGGCCCGCCCAAGGTAGCGGTCCAGGTCGCGGCCCGTCATGGCGCTCACGGCCTTGATATGGCCCAGGTTCTCCGCCACCAGGATGATGGCCACGGGCACCAGCAGCCCCATCGCCGAGGCCTGGAAGACGGGGGTGGCGAAACGCGGCAGGCCCAGCCACGCCGCGTGCGCCACGCCGGAGAAATCCATCGGCTTGCCCCATCCCAGGCCGTTCGCGCAGACCGCATAGACCACGCACGCCAGGATCAGGCCCGCCAGGATCAGCAGGCGCTGCAGCATGCCGCGCGTGTACACGGCGATGCCGCCCACGCACAGGACGGTTACCACGGCCATGCAGGCGTCGAAGCCGGAGGCACCCATGGCGCCCTTGGCGGCGACCGGCGCCAGGTTCAGGCCGATGACCGCCACCACCGCGCCCGTGACCACGGGGGGCATCAGCGCCTCGATCCACCGCGCGCCGCCGCCGGTCCCGGCGCTGGCCGTCCAGACCAGGACGCCGATCAGCGTATAGGCCAGCCCGCACAGGATGATGCCCCCCAGCGCTACCCCAATATTGGGATTGGGGCCCGCGCCCGCATAACCGGTCACCGCGATCACGCCCCCGATGAAGGCGAAGCTGGAACCCAGGTAGCTCGGCACCCGGCCGCCGACGAAGACGAAAAAGATCAGCGAGCCGATTCCAGACATCAGGATGGCGACGTTGGGGTCGAACCCCATCAGCAATGGCGCCAGCACGGTGGACCCGAACATGGCGACCACATGCTGCAGCCCCATCGCGACGGTCTTCGGCCAGGGCAGGCGTTCATCGGGCGCCATGACGGCATCGGGCGCGATGTCGCGCACCACGCGCCAGCGCGGGAAATACGAACCGGACATACCTTCCCCTCGGTGATGTATACAAGGCGGCCGCAAGTGTATCGGGGCTCGGGTTTTTAGGGTAGCGTGCGGTTACTCATCCGTCGCGGCGGGCCGGCCGGGTGCGCATCGCGTGCGCCATCGCCGCCTGAACCGCGCGGCCGGATCGCGGATACTATCGAGGTTTCGCGCCGCGCCCGGATGGCAGGGCGCCGCCCATTTCCACGGACTCTTTTCCTTCGTCATGACAGAAATCTGGCTGATCCGCCACGGTGAAACCGATTGGAATCGCGCCCGCCGGCTGCAGGGCTGGAAGGACACGCCGCTGAACGCCCATGGCCAGAACCAGGCGCGCCGCCTGGCCGAACGCCTGGAGCACGAGACGGGCAACGGCCGCTTCGATGCCTTGTACAGCAGCGACCTGCAGCGCACCCTGCAGACGGCCGAGCCTGCCGCCGCGCGCCTGGGCCTGCGGGTGCGCCCGGAACCTGGGCTGCGCGAACGCTGCTACGGCGTGCTGGAAGGCGTCACCATGGATCGCCTGGACATCGAACAGCCCGAGGCATCCGCCGCCTGGAAAAGCCGCGAGCCGGACCGCGCCTTGGACGGCGGCGAAACCTTGCGCCAGTTCCATAACCGCATCGTCGCCACCATCGACGACATCGCCGAACGCCATGATGACGGGCGCGTGCTGGTCTTCACCCACGGCGGCGTGCTGGACATCGTGTGGCGCCATGCGCATGGCATACCCTTGACCCATCCTCGCGATGCGGCCCTGCTGAATGCGGGCGTGAACCGGCTGGCGGTGGAGAGCCGGCGCTGGCATGTCATGGGCTGGGGCGATGTCACCCATATCGCGGCGCTGGCCGCCGACGACATCGTCTAGCGGCGCTACCGGGCGGCTGTATCGCCCTGCCGCGGCTTGCGCGGCGCGTTGCGGGCGAGACGGTCGTACACCGCGTCGGGCAGCAGCCGCATCAGCTTGGCAACCATGCCCATCTGCCACGGAATCACGCGATAGGCGCGGCCGCGTTCGATGGTGGCCGCCGCGCGCGCCGCGAAGTCGTCGGCGTCCATCAGGAAAGGCATGCGATACGGGTTGTGCGCCGTCATTGCGGTACGGATGTAGCCGGGCGCGATGGTAACCACCCGGATGCCATCGGCGGCCAGTTCAGTCCGCAGGCTTTCGCAATACACCGTCACGGCCGCCTTGGAGGCACTGTACGCACCCGCCCCCGGCAATCCGCGCACGCCCGCCACGCTGGAAATGCCCACCAGCCGTCCCGCGCCCACGCGCCGCATGCCCGCGATGAAAGGCTCGAAGGTGGCCACGGTTGCCAGCAGATTGGTCTGCATGATGGCCTGGAAGACATCGAAATCCTCGACCTGTTGGGTCAGGGTGCCGGCGCTGATGCCGGCGCTGGCGATCACGCAGTCGACCACGCCGCCGCAGCGCGACAGGAAATCCGCCGCTGCCGCGTGCAGGGCCGCGCGATCGCGCACATCGACGGCATACCAGGGATGCGACCCGGGCAATGTCGCGGCGAGCTCGCGCAGCGCGTCCTCGCGCCGCCCGACCAGGCCGACGCATGCGCCATGCGCCGCATAATGCCGCGCCAAGGCCCGTCCCAGGCCGCTGCTGGCGCCGGTAATGAAGACATGGCGCATGGCCGGCGCGACGGGTGGCATCAGGGCCAGAATATCCAGGCCAGGATGGCTAGCACGACGGCCCACTTCATGCCGTAGTACAGCGGCTTGCTCTTCTTTTTGACGCGCTTGCCGAAGCGGCGCACGGCATAGACGGAGCCGAAGATATGGTTGATGCCGCCGGTGCGGTCGCCTTCCTGGTTGGGCGAGGTGGCTGCCCGCAGCAGGACGCTGCCGATGAAGTGATTGACCGCCTGCGCCCAGCGGTAGCGCATCGGACGCTCGATATCGGCAAAAAGGATGATGCGGTTGACGTCCGTCTTGTTTTCGGCGTAGTGGATGAAGGTTTCGTCGAACACGACCGCTTCGCCATCGCGCCAGTAATACGGCTGGCCATCGACGTCGATATAGCAGCCGGCATCGTTCGGCGTGATCAGTCCCATGTGGAAGCGCAGCGAACCGGCGTAGGGATCCCGGTGCCGCGGCAGCCGGCTGCCCGGGGGCAGCGCGGTGAACATCGCGCCCTTGATGCTGGGAATATCCGCCAGCAGGCGGGTCGTGACCGGACAGAGGGCTCGCGCCGACGGATGATCGGTGTCGTACCACTTCAGGTAGAAACGCTTCCAGCCGCTTTTGAAGAACGAGTTGAACCCGGCGTCGTTGTACGTGTTCGCCACCTTGATATGGCCGGCGGAAAACAAGGCTTCCGCTTCGGCCCGGATATCCTGCCAGCGCTGCTGCAGCACCTTGAGCTCAGGAAACTCCGACAGGGACAGATAGGGCTGGTTCGGCACGCGCGAAAACGCGTACATGAACACGTTGATGGGGGCGGTAAAGGTGGAGTGATCCAGCACCTGACGGGAGAAACGATGTCGTACCCGCCCACGATAATGCACCACGATCGCGCAGATGACGAACAGCGCGAGTACCCACCATTTCATATCGACCTCCAGCGCCCGGCGCTGTCCTTCGTATCTTCTATGGCTGGTATCGGCCTGGCGGCAGCTGAGCTTGCCGCCAGGGACCGACACGGCCGTACCGGCGTTCAGACCGCCGTGGCCAGCGATGCGTGCAATGTCTGCAAAGAATATACCTGCAAGCCATGCCCCTGCCGCAGATACTGCATCCCCTCCACTGCGGCGCGCGCGCCGGCGATCGTGGTGTAGAAGGTCACCCGGGCGGCGAGGGCCTGCGTGCGGATCGCACGCGAATCGGCAATGGCATTACGGCGTTCTTCCACCGTATTGATGACCAGCGAGACTTCGCCGTTCTTGAGCATGTCCACGATGTGCGGACGGCCTTCCGTCACCTTGTTGACCACCTGCACGGGGATGCCCGCCGCTTCGATTTCGGCGGCCGTGCCGCGCGTGGCCACCAGCTTGAACCCCAGGGCGTGCAGCCCGCGCGCGACTTCGACGGCGCGCGGCTTGTCCTGCGGCTTGACGCTGATGAAGGCGGTGCCGTTCTCCGGCAGACGCACATTGGCCGCCAGTTGCGACTTCACGAAGGCTTCACCGAAGCTGGCACCCACGCCCATGACCTCGCCGGTCGACTTCATCTCCGGGCCCAGGATGGTATCCACGCCCGGGAACTTGACGAAGGGGAACACGGCTTCCTTGACCGAGAAGTAGCCCGGCACCACTTCGCGCGTCACGCCCTGCGAAGCCAGCGTCTTGCCGGCCATGGCGCGCGCGGCGATCTTGGCCAGTTGCAGGCCGGTCGCCTTGGACACATAGGGCACTGTGCGTGAGGCGCGTGGGTTCACTTCCAGCACGTAGACGTCGCCGTCCTGGATGGCGAACTGCACGTTCATCAGGCCGCTGACGTTCAGCGCCTTCGCCATCATGGTGGTCTGGCGCTTGATTTCCGCGATGATGTCCTGGGACAGCGAGTACGGCGGCAGGCTGCACGCGGAGTCGCCGGAATGCACGCCGGCCTGCTCGATGTGTTCCATGACGCCGCCGATGAAGACGGTTTCGCCATCGGCCAGGCAATCGACGTCCACCTCGGTGGCATTGTTCAGGAAGCGGTCCAGCAGCACCGGCGAATCGTTGCTGACCTTGACCGCTTCGCGCATATAGCGCTCCAGGTCCTGCTGTTCATGGACGATTTCCATGGCGCGGCCGCCCAGCACGTAGCTGGGGCGGACCACTAGCGGGTAGCCGATTTCGGCGGCGTGCGTCAAGGCCTCCGCTTCCGTGCGCGCCGTCCGGTTGGGCGGCTGGCGCAGGCCCAGCTTGTTCAGCAGCTTCTGGAAGCGTTCCCGGTCTTCCGCCACGTCGATGGATTCCGGGCTGGTGCCGATGATGGGCACGCCGTTGGCTTCCAGGGCCCGCGCCAGCTTCAGCGGGGTCTGTCCGCCGTACTGGACGATCATGCCCAAGGGATTTTCCTTGTGGACGATCTCCAGCACATCCTCCAGCGTCAGCGGCTCGAAATACAAGCGGTCCGAGGTGTCATAGTCCGTCGACACCGTCTCGGGGTTGCAGTTGACCATGATGGTCTCGTAGCCGTCTTCGCGCAGCGCCAGCGCCGCATGCACGCAGCAGTAGTCAAACTCGATGCCCTGGCCGATGCGGTTGGGACCGCCGCCCAGCACGATGATTTTCTTCCGATCGGTCGGCGCCGCTTCGCATTCTTCTTCATACGTCGAGTACATGTAGGCGGTACGCGTGGCGAATTCCGCCGCGCAGGTATCCACCCGCTTGTACACCGGGCGCACGTTCAGCTGATGCCGCAGGCGGCGCACTTCGGCTTCGGACGTATCCAGCAGGAAGGCCAGGCGGCGATCGGAGAACCCGCGGCGCTTCAATTGCCACAGGGTATCGAAATCCAGATCGGCCAGGGTCTTCTGTTCGAGCGCGAGCTCGATGTCGACGATTTCCTTGATCTGCGCCAGGAACCAGGGGTCGATGTGCGTCAGGTTGTAGACCTCGTCCAGCGTGAAGCCCTGGGCGAACGCATCGCCCACGTACCAGATGCGCTCGGGACCGGGTTCGCCCAGTTCGACCTGCAGCTTTTCGCGGTCGGTGGTTTTCTGGTTCAGGCCGTCCACTCCCACTTCCAGGCCGCGCAGGGCTTTCTGGAAGGATTCCTGGAAGGTCCGGCCGATGGCCATGACCTCGCCCACCGACTTCATCTGCGTGGTCAGGCGCGCGTCGGCGGTGGGGAATTTCTCGAAAGCGAAACGCGGCACCTTGGTGACCACGTAGTCGATGGTCGGCTCGAAAGACGCCGGCGTCGCGCCACCCGTGATTTCGTTGCGCAGCTCGTCCAGCGTATAGCCGACCGCCAGGCGCGCCGCGACCTTGGCGATGGGAAAGCCCGTGGCCTTGGACGCCAGCGCCGACGAACGCGATACGCGCGGGTTCATCTCGATGACGATCATGCGGCCGTTGGTGGGGTTCACCGCGAACTGCACGTTGGAGCCGCCGGTATCGACGCCGATCTCGCGCAGCACCGCGATGGAGGCGTCGCGCATGATCTGGTATTCCTTGTCGGTCAGCGTCTGCGCCGGCGCGACAGTGATGGAATCCCCCGTATGCACCCCCATGGGGTCCAGGTTTTCGATGGAGCAGACGATGATGCAGTTGTCGGCGCTGTCACGCACGACTTCCATCTCGAATTCCTTCCAGCCCAACAGGGATTCTTCGATCAGCAGTTCGTTGGTGGGCGACGCTTCCAGCCCGCGCCGGCAGATCGTTTCGAATTCTTCGGCGTTGTAAGCGATGCCGCCGCCGGTGCCGCCCAGCGTGAAGCTGGGCCGGATCACCGCGGGAAAGCCCGACGTGCCGAGGTCCGCGGCGATGCGCTTCTGCACTTCCCAGGCTTCGTCCATGGAATGGGCGACGCCGGACTTGGCGGATTCCAGGCCGATGTCGGTCATGGCTTGCTTGAACTTCTGGCGGTCCTCGGCCTTTTCGATGGCTTGCTCGTTGGCGCCGATCAGTTCGACCTTGTAGCGCTCCAGCACGCCGTTGTGGGCCAGGTCCAGCGCGCAGTTCAGCGCGGTCTGGCCGCCCATGGTGGGCAGCAGCGCGTCGGGCCGTTCACGTTCGATGATCTTTTCGACGGCCTGCCAGGTAATGGGTTCGATGTAGGTGACGTCCGCCGTTTCCGGGTCCGTCATGATCGTGGCGGGGTTGCTGTTGACCAGGATGGTGCGGTAGCCCTCGGCCTTCAACGCCTTGCAGGCCTGGGCACCGGAATAGTCGAATTCGCAAGCCTGGCCGATGATGATGGGGCCCGCCCCGATGATCAGTATGCTCTTTATGTCTGTACGCTTGGGCATGGTGCAATCTTTTACGCGGTCTTGGCTTGGCCGGCCATCTGGCTGATGAACTTGTCGAACAACACGAGGATGTCGTGCGGCCCCGGGCTGGCTTCAGGGTGGCCCTGGAAGCAGAACGCGGGCCGGTCGCTCAGTTCAAAGCCCTGCAGCGTACCGTCGAACAACGAAATATGGGTGACGCGGGTGTTCTTCGGCAGGGTCGCCGCGTCGACCTCGAAACCGTGGTTCTGGCTGGTGATGAAGACCCGCTTGCTGTCGAGGTCCTGCACCGGATGGTTGGCGCCGTGGTGGCCGGTCTTCATCTTGCGGGTCTTGCCGCCCACGGCCAGGCCCATGATCTGGTGCCCCAGGCAAATGCCGAAGACGGGCAGCTTGCGGTCCAGGAAGGCGCGCGTGGCCTCGATGGCGTACTCGCAGGGTTCCGGGTCGCCGGGGCCGTTGGCCAGGAACAGGCCGTCCGGATTGAGCTTGAGCGCGTCCTCGGCCGGCGTCTGGGCCGGCACGAGGGTGATGTGGCAGCCACGGTCGGCCAGCAGGCGCAGGATGTTGCTCTTGACGCCGAAATCGTAAGCCACCACGTGGTACTTGCCGGTCTTGGGATGGGCATAGCCCTGCCCCAGCTGCCATGTACCCTGGTCCCATTGGCCGCGGCTGTCGATCGACACCGTCTTGGCCAGATCCTGGCCGGACATGCCGGGGAAAGCGCGCGCCAGCGCCACGGCGCGGTCGACGTCGTCGCCGACCAGGATGCAGCCGCCCTGGGCGCCTTTTTCGCGCAGGATGCGCGTCAGCTTGCGTGTATCGATGCCGGCGATGGCCACGATGCCCTGCGCCTTCAGGTACTCGGGCAGCGAACTGGTGGCGCGGAAGTTCGACACGCGCGCCGGGCAATCGCGCACGATCAGCCCGGAAGCGAACACCTGGCGCGACTCGACGTCCTCGGCATTGACGCCGGTATTGCCGATGTGCGGGTAGGTCAGCGTGACGATCTGGCCGGCATAGCTCGGATCGGTCAGGATTTCCTGGTAGCCGGTCATGGCGGTGTTGAACACCACCTCGGCCACGGTATGCCCGGGTGCGCCGATGGAGATACCTCGGAACACGGTACCGTCCGCCAAAGCCAGAATTGCAGGAGAAGGCCGATGCAGACCATCAGCCCCTGCTGAGAAAAGTCCTGGAAGAAGTTGCGGCAGCACGATAAACCCCGGTTTCAGAATCAGTAAGCAAACCTTGGGATTATACCGCGAACGGCCTCTTTCCCCGGAAAGCCGCGCCAGCCGGGGCTTTCCGCCCGATGTCGGGCATCCGCCCGCCGCACGAAACCGGTGCGACAAAAGCGGGGACGCCGCGGATCCGGGGTTCGCCCTCTCGACGCATGACACAGGTCTACCCAGACCGGGGACGCCGCGGATCCGGCTCCGCCGGTCCGCCAGCGTCGCCCCCTTGAGGGGGAAGCGCGCAGCGCTTCGGGGGTGGGCCTTCCCTTCCGCCAGCGTCGCCCCCTTGAGGGGGAAGCGCGCAGCGCTTCGGGGGTGGGCTATAGCTTCTCGGTTTCGCCGGCGCGCGGCTGCCACTTCATCAGGCGGCGCTCGACGAGCGTTACCAGGCCGTCCAGCACCAGTGCGAAAAGGGTCAGCACGACGATGCCGGCGAAGACCGTGTTCACGTCCAGCGTGCCTTCGGCCTGCAGGATCAGGTATCCGACGCCACTGGCCGAGCCCAGGTATTCACCCACGACCGCGCCCACGAAGGCCAGGCCCACGGACGTATGCAGGCTGGAGAATACCCAGCTGGTGGCCGAGGGCAGGTATACGTAGCGCAGCAACTGCCGGCGGTCCGCCCCCAGCATGCGGGCATTGTCCAGCAGCGTCGTGCTGACTTCACGCACGCCCTGGTAGACGTTGAAGAACACGATGAAGAACACCAGCGTGACCGCCAGCGCCACCTTGGACCAGATGCCCAGCCCGAACCACATGCCGAAGATGGGCGCCAGGATGACGCGCGGCATGGAGTTCGCCGCGGTGATGTAGGGATCGAGGATCGCGCTCGCCTTGGGCGACAAGCCCAGCCACAGTCCGCAGGCCAGGCCGGACACCGTCCCAATCAGAAAAGCCAGCACGGTTTCGGCCAGGGTGACCCACAAATGCCGGTAGATGTCGGCGTCGGTCACGAACCAGGCCCAGATCCGCTGGGCGACTTCCCAGGGCTGGCCGAAGAAAAACGCGATGTTGGGACTGCGCGAGGCGATATGCCAACCCAGCAGCAGGATGACCAACAGCGACACCTGCCAGATGCGCAGGGATTTGGAATCGGTTTTGATCATGGTGGAGGCGGGCAGCCGAGGCTCCTTCCGTTAAGGCCGCTAGGCCCGTTTCTGCTGGGCGTAGCCCTTGAGCACTTCCTCGCGCAACACGTCCCAGATGGCGGCGTGCAGCTCGACGAAGCGCGGATGCGTGCGGACTTCCGCCACGTCGCGGGGACGCGGCAGGTCGATGGCGAACTCGCCGATGGGATGGGTGGCCGGCCCGGCCGACAACACCACCACCCGGTCGCTCATCGCGATGGCTTCGTCCAGGTCGTGCGTAATGAACAGCACGGCCTTGCGCTTGGCCATCCAGAGCTCCAGGACTTCGTTTTCCATCAGCTGCCGCGTCTGGATGTCCAGTGCGGAGAACGGCTCGTCCATCAGGATGATGTCGGGGTCGCGGATCAGCGTCTGGGCAAGCATCACGCGCTTGCGCATGCCGCCCGACATCTGGTGCGGATAGCGCTGCTCGGAACCGCCCAGCCCCACCCGGCGCAGCCATTCGCCGCCGCGGTCGGCCGCTTCCCCGGGGGACATCCTGGCGAACTGCAGGCCGGCGGTCACGTTGTCCAGCGCATTGCGCCAGGGCATCAGGGCCTCGCCCTGGAACATATAGCCGGCGCGGCGATTGATGCCGGACAGCGGCTCGCCGAAGACGCGCACCTGGCCGGAAGACGGCGCCAGCAGGCCGGCCCCCACATTCAGCAAGGTGGACTTGCCGCAGCCCGTCGGGCCGACCACGGACACGAACTCGCCTGGCGCGATGGACAGGCTCGCTTCGCGGACGGCGGTGTAGCGTCCGCCCCCTTCCCGCGAAACGAAAGTGCAGGTGATGTTGTCCAGCGACAGTGCAGCGTCAGCCATTCGGATACTTCTGGTTGGCGCGCTTGGCGAACTCGTTGGTCCACATCTTGGACGGATCGACCTTCTTGGGATCGAAGTCGGGCACGAAGGCGGCCAACGCCTTCACGGCCGTGGCCGCGCCGTCTTCCGGGATCATGCCGTCCGGCGAGAAGCCGTCCATGCTGGCGCGCAGCGACGCCTTGTAGACCTCCGGCTCGCCCAGAAGATAGCTCTTGGGCACGGCGTTGGCGATGGCGTCCAGGTTGTTTTTCTGCGCCTGGATCCACTTGTCGGCGCGCACGATGGCGTTGGCCAAGGCCTGAACCGTGTTCGGATTGGCGTCGATGTAGCTTTGCGAGCAATACAGGCAGCCGGCCGGCATATTGCCGCCGAAGATCTCCTGCGTGTCCTTCAGCGTGCGGGTATCGACGATGATTTTCAGGTCGCCGGAGTGTTCCAGCGACGTGACCACCGGATCGGTATTCGAAATGGCATCGATCTGGCCCGTCTTCAAGGCGGTGATCGCGCCGGCGCCCGCGCCCACGCCGATGATGGACACGTCCGACGGCTTCAGGCCATGCTTGGCCAGGAAAAAGTTGACGACCATGTTGGTGGAGGAGCCCGGCGCGGTGACGCCGATCTTCTTGCCCTTCAGGTCGGCCGGCGACTTGTAGTTCGGCATGTTCTTGGTGGACACGCCAAAACCGATCATGGGCGCGCGGCCCTGCAGCACGAAATCGCGGTAGAACTGGCCCTTGGACTGCAGGTTCAGCGCGTGCTCGAAGGCCCCGGAGACGACGTCCGCGCTGCCGCCCACGACGGCCTGCAAGGCCTTGGCGCCGCCGGCGAAGTCGGCGATGGTGACGTCCAGCCCTTCATCCTTGAAGTAGCCGCGCACCTCCGCGATGGTCAGCGGCAGATAGTAGGTCAGCGGCTTGCCGCCCACGGCGATCGCGACCTCTTTCTTTTCCAGCTTCTGCGCCCGCACGATGGCGGGGGCCAGGCCCAGGGCGCCGGCCGCACCGGCAAGCTTGAGCCAATCACGTCGAGTCACGGACATTTTTTTGTCTCCAGGTAATGAATCCTATGTGCCGATGGCGCCCGAAGCAGCCAGGGCGGCGATAGCCGCAGCATCATACCCCAGCGATTTCAGCACTTCCTCGGTATGTTCCCCTAAGCGCGGCCCCAGCCAGCGCGTGCCGCCAGGGGTTTCGGACAGCTTGGGCGTGACCGCCGGCAGCTTGACCGGCGTACCGTCGGCGAAGCGGTGCTGCTCGATCATGCCCCGCGCGATGAACTGGGGATCGCGAAACATATCCGCCACGCTATAGATCTTGCCGACCGGGACGTCGGCCTGCTGCAAGGCCTCCAGCGCTTCGTCGATGGTGCGCGTATCGCACCACGCCTGGATGGCGCCGTCGATGTCGTCCACCCGCCGCGCCCGGCCGTCGTTGCGCGCCAGGGCGGGATCGTGGGCCAGGTCCTCGCGCCCGATGGCCAGCATCAGCCGATGGAAGATGGCATCGCCGTTGCCGGCGATGACGATATTCTGCCCATCGCGCGTGGTGTAGGTGTTGGACGGCACGATGCCGGGCAAGGCGCCGCCCGTGCGCTCGCGTACCACGCCGGCCACGTCGTATTCCGGCACCAGGCTTTCCATCAGGTTGAAGACCGCCTCGTACAGCGCCACGTCGACCATCTGCCCCTGGCCGCCCGACACGCCGTTCCAGCGCCCCCCCGTCGCGTCGCGGTGGCGCAGGGCCATCATGGCGCCGATGACGCCATGCAGCGCGGCGATCGAATCGCCGATGGAGATGCCCACCCGCACCGGCGGCCGGTCCGGATGGCCGGACACATAACGCAGGCCGCCCATGGATTCGCCGATCGCCCCGAAACCGGGGCGGTCGCGCAGCGGCCCCGTCTGGCCATAGCCGGACAGGCGGACCATGATGGTGGCAGGGTTCAGCGCCCGCAGCTGCTCATAGCCCAAGCCCCATTTCTCCAGGACGCCGGGCCGGTAGTTCTCGACGATTACGTCCGCGTCCAGCGCCAGTTTCAAGGCGATTTCGCGGGCGACCGGGTCCTTCATGTTCAAGGCCACCGAGCGCTTGTTGCGAGCCTGAACCGTCCACCAGAGCGAATTGCCTTCATGCAGGTGGCGCCAGGTGCGAATCGGGTCGCCGCCGCCCTTGCCGTCCGGCCCCTCGGGGGTTTCGATCTTGATGACGTCGGCGCCGAATTCGCCGAACAGGCGGGCGGCAAAGGGCCCCGCGATCAGCGTGCCCAACTCCAGGACTTTCAAACCGGCCAAGGCGGACATGGCAGGAGTCTCCGTGGTTCTTGTCAGCGCAGTGCCGGACGTTGCGGCCGCTGCTTCTTCGGGATGGGGGATACCAGGATCCAGGCGTCTTCGGAACGTGGACGCTTCGAAACCGGAATCTTCGGTCGTGCCGATGATGCCGGCGACGCCATGCCGCGAGCCTAGGTGGACTTGCGCTCCATCAAGGCCCAGGCGATGGTGCCGGCATCCACGTATTCCAGTTCGCTGCCGGCCGGCACGCCACGCGCCAGGCGCGTCACCGACAGGCCGCGTTCACGCAGGGCTTCATTGAGGAAATGCGCCGTCGTCTCCCCTTCCGCCGTGAAGTTGGTGGCCAGTATGACCTCCGTGACGACACCGTCGCCCGCGCGCGTCAGCAAGCGCTCGAAATCGAGCTCCCGGGGACCGACACCCTCCAGCGGTGCCACGCGGCCCATCAGGACGTAGTACAGGCCGCGATAGCCGTGGCTGGACTCGATCATGTTCTGGTCCGCCGGCGTTTCGACGATGCACAGCTGAGTGGGATCCCGCTTGGGATTGCTGCACGTGACGCAGATCTCGTCTTCCGTGAAGCTGTTGCAGCGCGCGCAGTGCCGCAGGTTATGCACGGCCGATGCGAGAGCCTGGCCCAGCAGGTCCGCGCCGCGCGGATCGTGCTGCAGCAGGTGGTACGCCATGCGCCGTGCCGAGCGCACGCCCACGCCGGGCAGGCGCCGCAGCGCTTCGATCAGCGCGCGCAGCGGTTCGGGTTCGGGAAGTGAAGGATCCATGGGGCGCGCGGGCGCCAGGCGGCACACGCTCCGCGTGCCCCGCCGGCGCGCCGATTGTTCAGAACGGAAACTTCATTCCCGGGGGCAGGGGCATGCCGGCCGTCACGGACGACATCTTTTCCTGGGCGGTCGCTTCGGCCTTGCGCAGGGCGTCGTTGAAGGCGGCCGCAACCAGGTCTTCCAGCATGTCCTTGTCGTCGCCCACCAGCGAGGGATCGATGACGATGCGCTTGACGTCGTTGCGGCAGGACATGGTCACCTTGACCAGGCCGCCACCGGACGTCCCTTCGACCAGGACGTCGGCCAGCGCCTCCTGCGCCTTTTTCATGTTTTCCTGCATCTGCTGGGCCTGACGCATCAGGCCCGCCAATTGTCCTTTCATCATGATGGAAGCATCCTTTTCAGCGGATAAACGAATAGAGGAAGACGGCGGCGATCAACGCGGCGCCGCCGGCGGCGAATCCACGTGGCGGATAGAGCCGGGCACCACCTGGCCACCGAAATCCGACAATAGCGAGCGCACGAAGGGATCGGCCTGGACCGCGGCCTCCGCGGCGCGCTGGCGTTCGGCGCGTTCCTGCTGCGCCACGGCATGCGCGGTGGCCTCGCCCGTGGCGCCCACCAGGACATCCAGCCGCAGGCTTTGCCCGAAATGCTCACACAGCACGGTCTGCAGACGCACCCGGCTGGCGCTGTCGGCCAGGGTGCGGACGGCCACGCGCAGCATGACGGTGTCGCCCTGCACGCCATGCCATTCGCTCTGGCGGGCCAGTTCGGCGGCAAGCCCGGTCACGGGCAGGCGCGCGGCCAGTTCCGGCCAGTTCGCCTCCGACATATCGGCCAGGCGGGGCCGCTGGCGGGACTTGCCGCCGGACGCGGGCGCACGGCGCACCGGCGCGGCGGCGGGCGCTGTCGGGACACGGTCGCCGGGACTGGCCATGGTCTCGAAGTCATCGTCGTCGTCCGGGCTGGCGATGAAGCCGCCGTCGTCGGGGCCGGACGATACATAGCCGCCCTCCGCGTCGTCGGGGATGATTTCATCAACCCACGCCGGCGGCCCGCCGTCGTCTTTCGGCGTCGCCGCGACACCGTTCGTGGCGGCAGGGGCAGCGCGGGCTTCGCGAGGACGTTCAGGCGCGGCGGTATCGCGGGCGTCCCGCTTGCCGGGCTTTGCATCAGCCGCGTCATCCCAGGGTGCGATACCGGCTGCCGGAACAGGGGCCGGCGTAGTCGAGGCGGCCGGCGGCGTCACCGCCAGAGCCGCGGCGCCGGGCGAAGACGTTCCTGGCGTCGACGTACGCGCCGGCACGCCGGGCGCGGCCTCGGCCACCACGGGCGCGGAGACGGGTGCCGGCGTGGCGGGCTCGCTCCCCGGGCCGGATGGCCCGGCCGCCGGCGTGGGCGGCATGGACGAAGCAGCGGTAGTCGTAGACGAAGCGGGCGCAGCCGAAGCCGCCGTTGACGGCGTGCTTGCGGCCGAAGCGGCGGTTGATGGCGCGATTGCGGCCGGAGCCGCCGTGTCCGCGGGTGTGGCGGCCAAAGCTGGAGCAGCAGGTGCGGTGCTGGTGGCAGGTGTAGAGGCAACAGGTGCAATGGCGGCAGGCGCCGTCGTTGCAGCCGGGGGCGCCGTGGATGCGTTCGATGCCGTGGATGCCGTGGACGCCGAGGAAGCCGTGGATACCGTCGATGTCGCGGCGGCCGTTGCAGCGGCGCCCGCCGGCGCCTCCGCGCTCGTGGCCGGCGGCATGGCGGGCATGGCCTGCGGCCCGGCCTCACCGCTCAGCGACAGCATGCGCAGGCAGGCCATCACGAAGCCCGCATATTCGTCCGGCGCCAGCGCGAGTTCGCCGCGGCTGTGCACGGCAACGGAATAGAAAAGCTGCACCGCATCGGGATGCAGGCTGCGCGCCAGGCGCGCGATATCCCCCGCCAGCGGATCGTCCGAGGAAATCGCGCCCGCAACGCGCTGTTCGATGGCCACCCGCGACAGCAGGCCCGCCAGGTCCGCCAGCGCGCCGCCATACGACAGCCCGCGCGTCGCGAGCTCATCGGCGACGGCCAGCACGGCCGGCGCATCGCCGACGCCAAGGGCATCGAGCAGGCGCACCAGGTGGCGCTGATCGATGGTGCCCAGCATGCCGCGCACGGCTTCTTCAGTCAGGTTGCCCGCGCTGTACGCGATGGCCTGGTCGGTCAGCGACAGCGCGTCGCGCATGGAACCCGAGGCGGCTTGCGCGATCAGGCGCAGCGCCGGCACCTCGAAGGCCAATTGCTCATCGCCCAGCACCTGGCGCAGGTGGCCGACGATGGCATCGGGCGGCATCTGCTTCAGGTTGAACTGCAGGCAGCGCGACAACACCGTGACCGGAATTTTCTGCGGATCGGTGGTCGCCAGGATGAACTTGACGTGCGGCGGCGGCTCTTCCAGCGTCTTCAACATGGCGTTGAAGGCGTGGCCGGTCAGCATGTGGACTTCGTCGATCATGTAGACCTTGAAGCGCCCTGCCCCCGGCGAATAGACCGCCTGTTCCAGCAGCTGCGTCATTTCGTCGACGCCGCGATTGGAGGCCGCGTCCAGTTCCAGGTAATCGACGAAGCGGCCGGCATCGATTTCCGTGCAGGCCTGGCAGACGCCACAGGGCTTGGAAGTGACGCCCGTTTCGCAATTGAGCGACTTGGCCAGGATGCGCGACAGCGTCGTCTTGCCCACCCCACGCGTACCGGTGAACAGCCAGGCGTGATGCAGCCGCTGGGCATCCAGCGCATGCGTGAGGGCGCGCACCACATGATCCTGCCCGACCAGGGTATCGAACGAGCGGGGCCGCCACTTGCGGGCCAATACGAGATAGGTCATGGGCGGATTGTAGAGCCGGCGGCGCGCAGAACAAGAAAGGACGGAACGATGCCGGGCACCTGATCCGTCCTTTGCTGGCGTATTCGAAAGGCGAGCCTTACTCCGGCACTGACCCTAAACGGCTATGGCTGCTTCGTTCCCGACCTGACCAGGTTCACCGCCGGACCATGCGAAGGGGCCCGCCAGCACGGATTCTAGCAGGTCATAACGATACGCGCCGTGACCCGCGTGCGGCGATCGCGCACCGCCCCCCCGGGATGCACACGGGCGGCCGCTTGTCCGCATCGGATACGTAGGAGCCGGGCGCGACAACGGGGTAATCCCGTCTGCAACGTCATTTGCAAACGGGGACAGGGCGGACCCCCCCCATCACCCAGGCACGAACGCCCGCATTGATCGGCATTCGGCGATCAAGAGCTGTTTATCGGAGATTCGAAATATGACTATCGCCACCGTCCATATCGCAACGCCATATGTGCCCGTCATCGCGAGACAACCGGATGAGCATTCCCAGGTCCGCAAATATCTGGCGCCGGAAGACACGGCATTCTTGAACGCCCGAGGCGCATGGGGCGAACCCAACACCAACATCGAGGCGGCTTTCGTCAGCCTTGCCCAACGCATTTATGCGGAAGACCCCGACAATCCCGACGTAGTCCACCCCTACGCCTACTACGACGGGCCGATCGCGCAAAACAACGAAGCCGCGCTCGCCTCGCTGGGCTTCATGCTCCAGCAGCCTTACCTGCCGCAGGAAGCCAAGGCGACCCTGCAACAGTCCGTGGACACCTTGCTCGTCACGCGGGAACGCCCCAAGGAGCAAATGACCCGATTGCTCGAAGAAGCCAAGCTGGTGCTGTCCCAACGCGGCGTCACCGGCGAAGCCCAGGTCGTCGAAGCCACCCACATCATCGATGCGGTCCTGAACAATATCCGCTCCTTCGACAAACCCGGTACGTCCGAGGAAGCCGCGAAGTTCTTCCAGATCTACTCCGGAGAGGTCAAATCGGCTTGCGAGCTCGCGGTTGGAATGGGAAGAAACCCCTATCCCTTGTCGAAGCAACTGCACGCCGCCTACAAGGCCGACCCGGGATCGTTCGATCAAAAGGCGCAACAGGTGCTGGAATCCGTGCAGCCGCAGGCGCGGACCATGGCGGAAACGTTGAAGGCCGTGCTGGGTCCTTACGCACAGATTTCGCCGCCGGAGTCGGGTGAGGCGCGCCAGGAACCGCAAAACGCGGGCCAAGACCAGACCCAACGCAAGACCGCCTGGCAGCCGGTGTAAGGGCGCCCCGCGCGATCGTTAACGAAAGTTGGGGAGGGCAACACGGCGGGCGCGCGCACGCGTTGTTGTTCCCCCGTATCAATATCCACATGGACCTTCGAAAACATGACTATCGGATCACTGCCCCTAGTTCAAACAGGATATGCCACCGCGCCTGCGTCCCAGCCCATGCGCGATACGCTTACGCACCTGGATAGAACCCTACCAAAGGAAGACATCAAATACATGAATGTCCGGGGGACGCGTGGCTCGCCCGACTCTGATCAGGATCGTTTTACGGCACTGGCCAAACGCATTTATGACAATCCTGCCAACCCCGACCAGTCACGGCTGTCCGCCTATTACGCCGGCCAGCCGGCGTCGGACATGGAGCCGCAGGCCGGGCCGACGAACCCGGCTCCCGGGCTGAGGCCTTCGACCAGCAATACCGAGGCAATCCTGGTGGACAAGCAGAGCATACTGCTGCCCACCACGGAGATCCCCAGCTGGCAAATGACGGCTTTGCTCCAGGAAGCCAAACTCGTCCTCGCCCAGCGGGGCGTCGATGGCGAGGCGCAAGTCGCCGAAGCCATGGACATCATCGATGCGGTGCTTCGCAATATCCAGAGTTTTGAAACAATAAGCACGTCCGAGCAGGCGCGCGAATTCAACAACGTCTATTCCCTGGACATCAAGAAAAACTGCGAATTCGTAGTGGGCTGCGGAAGAGACCCGTACCCCCTGGTAAGGCAATTAGACAACCGCCAGGAAACGGACGCGTCATTCGATAAGAGATTCCAGCAAGCGATGGAATCCGTGCGGCCGCAGGCCCGCTCCATGGCCGAAGAGCTCAAGGATATTCTGCGTCCTTATGCGCAGATGTCTCCGCCGCGCAGCGAAAAATTGGCTGACGAAGCCGCTTCCGCCGGCCAAACGCCGGCGCAGCCTTCCGGCACGTGGCAAAGGGCATAACGCCATCCGACCTTGGGCGCGCCATCGAAAGGATGGCGCCACGCTCAAGTACCCCCGCCCGCCATGCGAAGGTTCGCCGGGCGGGAGCGCTGCCTGTCACGCGACCGTTGGCACATACAGCCAGGGACGTAAAGGGACCGACAAGCCACGGACCGGCAAACCACCTTTTCCACGAACGGCCCGTATCGACCGACTATCCATAGCCACATGGAGACTTGAAATATGACTATCGCCGGGCGCCTTGCGCCTGGATTTTGGCGTCGAACGTCCTGCTGATAGACTTGCGCCCGGCATTGCTTATCCGCACGCGCCACCTGGCGCCGGTCTTTGCAATCGCGGCCATGATCCTTGCCCTGCTGTCCTAGTTCTGTAGGCGCGAAGGCCCTGCAGAATAGGCAGCGCGACATCAACATTGCGTTGATGAACGAGATGTCGAAGATTTGGATCTGATGGGATTGCGAGATAAATCGTGATATAGTTTTGGCCTGCTCTTCCCTAGAAAAATCAATAGCTTAGACAAAGATCCAGGGTTTTTCAGGGATTGCTCGATCCCTGCAAGAAGCACATCTCGCCGTAGTTAAATGGATATAACCGGCCCCTCCTAAGGGTCAATTGGTGGTTCGATTCCACCCGGCGAGGCCAACCGCGCCTGCATCCGCGATCCCCCTCCCCGTTCTCCTCCTCCTCGCCCTCCCGTTTGCCACGCTGGCCCTTCGGCAAAAAAACTCGCCGGATATCTTCACGGGGACCTTTCCCGATTCGGCTGTGTCGCCGTGTCGGCGCTCTCGGCGCAACGCCGGACGCAAGCCTCCCTCCCCCGCTCCATTGATTAGCCCCATTCCTCGTGGTTGACCCCATCCCTCGTGGGCGATATAGCGGTACGGATGAGCACGGCCCCCAGGATGGGTCCGAGGACCCGTCAGAGAATTTTCCCGGATTAGCTTAAAAAGATTGTTTAAATTGTCAGGCTAACCCTATAATTCCACTCAATTTTCTGACAGCCCATCCTGTGGGCGCGTCGCTCAGCCTTACGGATCCGTCTTACCTATGGCGCTATTTCCGACACGTTCGGTCGTGACAGCGGTGGCCCCGCTACTGGTCGCGGCATCGCTATTGCTCTCGCCCGGCGCCCGCGCCGCCGCCGATCCCTGCAAGACCGACGCGAAGTCGTCGGCCTGCAAGGCCGTCCAAGCCAAGACCGCGGCAAAGAAAACCACCACCACTACGGTGACCAAGTCCACCACGACCGCGAAGGCGGGCAGCAAGACCACGGTGGCGAAGACCGAGACCAAGACCACCACGGTGGCCAAGAAGGCCGCCAGCGGCAAGACAAGCACCACGACGCGCAAGGAAGTCGTTGCCGACACGACCACCAAATCGGGCAAGAAGGTGGTCAGCCATACCGCCACCGCCACGCGCAGCAAAGTGTCCGCCGCCGCCACGCCGGCCTCGACCTCGGCGCAGGCCGCGGCCCTGCGCTCCAGCGTCGCCTATGTGCAGGACCTGGCCACCTCCACGGTGCTGTTCTCGAAGAACGAGGACACCATCCGGCCCATCGCCTCGATCTCCAAGCTGATGACGGCGCTGGTGATCGTCGATGCCAACCAGCCCATGGACGAGGTGCTGGAAGTCAGCGATGACGATATCGACCGGCTGCGCCATGCCGCGTCGCGCCTGCCCGTGGGTTCGCGCCTGACGCGCGCGGACATGCTGCACGTGGCGCTGATGTCCTCCGAAAACCGCGCGGCGCATGCGCTGGGACGCTACTACCCCGGCGGAATGCCCGCCTTCGTCAAGGCCATGAACGCCAAGGCGCGCGACCTGGGCATGATGGACACGCACTTCGTCGAACCTACCGGCCTGTCCAGCGAAAACGTTTCCTCGCCGCGCGACCTGGTTCGCCTGCTGCGCGCGGCATCGCAGCGCCCCATGATCCACCGCTACACCACCGACACGGAATACGACGTGGACATGGGCAAGGGCCACACGCGCACCTTCCGCAACACCAATGCGCTGGTCCGCAATGCCGACTGGGATATCAAGGTGTCCAAGACGGGCTTCATCAATGAAGCCGGCGAATGCCTCGTCATGCTGGCTCACATCCAGGGCCGCGACCTGGCCATCGTGCTGCTGGACGCGCAGGGCAAGTATTCGCGCATCGCCGATGCCTTGCGCATCCGCAAATTCGTGCAGAACGAAGTCGCGATGATGTAAAGACATGGTGATCGTCAACGCCAGCCTGCCAAGGCGTTTCAACGATCACCGGCCTGCCGCGCGGCGAATTCGCCCGCGGCCCAGTCCAGGAACACCCTGACCCGCGGCGACAGCTGCCGCGCACGCGGATAAAGCAGCGATACGGGCGCCGCCGGCGGCGGCGTCTCGCGCAGCAGCTCGATCAGCCTGCCCTGCCGCAAATCCTCTTGCACATGAAAGCGCGGCACCTGGGCCAGGCCGAGCCCCAGGCGTATCCCCGCGAGGTAGCTCTCGGTTCCTGTCACCGATAGGGTGCAAGGCAGGGCGAGCGCACGGGTCTGCTCGCCCACGCGGAATTCCAGTGGAGTGACCGTACCGGTGGTCAGCGACCGTATGCCCACCATCCGGTGTCCGGCAAGCGCGTCGATGTCCGCCGGCGTGCCGTGGCGCTCCAGATATTCCGGCGTGGCGCAGGTCAGGCGTTCCAGCATGGTGACTGGCCGCGCCACCAGTTCGCTGTCGCGCAGCTGGCCGTAGCGCAGGACGCAATCGACGCCTTCCTGCACCAGGTCCACCCAACGATCGCTCTCGCTCATTGAGAGTTCGATATCGGGATAGCGGGCAAAAAAAGCCGGCAATCCCGGCATCAGGAAATGGCGGGCCAATGTGCCCTGCACCTCTACCCGCAACTGTCCCTTGGGATGCTGGCCGCGGAAGGCGCCCTCTGCGTCCTCGATGTCATCGAGGATGCCCAGGCAGCGACGATAGTAGGCTTCGCCATCCAGTGTCGGCCGCACCACGCGCGTGGTCCGCTGCAGCAGCCGCACGCCCAGGCGCAGCTCCATTTGGCGGATGACCTTGGTGCAGGTAGACCGCGGAATATCCATGTCGTGCGCGGCCAGCGTGAAGCTGCGGCGCTCCACGACCCGGATGAATAGGCGCATCGCGTCGAGTCTGTCCATGGCGGCCGGCGGGGTCGGTTGCGGTGAGGATGGGTACGCGGATCCTTCCCGGCACCGCAATCCTGCGCGGCGCCGGAAAAGCGCCAGCGATTGTAGCCGCGCCCGCCTTGGCACATGGCATGGCGTCAGGAGCGCCAGGAGGACTGGCGAATGACGCTGCAGAAGTTGCCCCGATGGAAATGCGGGTCCTTGTCGGCCAGGACGTCGGCCTTGACGTTGCCGAAGGTCGTATCGGGCTTGTGCTTGATGCCGTCGTAGAAGGTCTGGATGATGTTTTCCTTGAAGTTGTCCCCGCGCGGATGCGCGTGCACGACAGCTTCGCGGTCGGCTTCGTTGAATCCCGAATAGTCGATGCCCAGGACGTCCATCTCCACCCCTGCGGTCAGCAGCGCGACGACGGGGTGCATGTGCTCAGGAATGCCGGGCGTGGTATGCAGCGCGATGGCGGTCCACACCAGGTCGACATCCTGGTGGGAGATACCGCGGCTCTGAAGGAAGCCCCGCGCCACGTTGGCCCCGTCCACTTCGAAACGCAAATTGTCGCTGGCATGCTCATGGGTCAGCCCCATGTCATGGAACATGGCGCCCGCGTAAAGGAGCTCCGGGTCGAACTTCAGGCCGCGCCGCTCCCCGGCAAGGGCGGCAAAGTAATACACCCGGCTGGAATGGTGGAAAAGCAGCGGCGATTCGGTATCGCGGACCAGGTCCGTGATCTCGCGGGCGAGTTGGCTGTCGGGAATGGCGATGTTGCCGATCTTGAGGGTCATGATGGCTACTCCAAAAAAAGTGTGTGCAGTCATTGTGAAACCGCGGCCTCATGGCATCAATCGGCGCAATACGTCGTATACTGCCATTTCACGTGCTATCGAGACATGGCGTCGCGCCTCATCCAAATATGCCCAAATCCATTGCCGTTCTTGCTCTGCCGGGCGTCCAGCTGTTGGATATCTCCGGTCCCCTGGATGTGTTCGCCCAGGCCAACCTGGAGGCCGGGCGGGAGTACTACACCTTGCATGTGATCGGCTGCGAGCCAGGGCCGGTCCGCAGCTCCTCCGGGGCGCGGATCCTGCCGGATACGGTGGCCGGACAGGCGGACGACCGGTTCGATACCCTGCTGGTCGCAGGGGCCCCGCACGCCCACGAGCTGCACCTGCCCGCGCATCTGGCCCCGTGGCTGCGCGACTGCGCGTCGCGATCGCGGCGCTACGGCTCGGTTTGCACCGGCGCCTTCGTCCTGGCCGCGGCCGGGCTGCTGGATGGCCGCCACATCACCACACATTGGGCATCGGCCGAAGCGCTGATCCAGGCCTACCCCACGGTCACGGTGGACGAAGACGCCCTATACGTGCGCGACGGCAAGCTGCGCACCGCCGCCGGCGTAACGGCCGGGTTGGACCTGGCCCTGGCGCTGGTGGAAGAAGACCTGGGGCGGGAGATCGCGCGGCGCGTGGCCAGCCAATTGGTCATGTTCTTCAAGCGGCCCGGCGGCCAATTGCAGTTCAGCCGCAAGGGCGAAACCCATCCCGCCGGCCGTTCCGTCCTGCAAGAGGTGCAGCGCTGGGTTGCGGCCCATCCGGGGCTGCGGCATGACGTGCCGAGCCTGGCGCAACACGCGGGACTGAGTCCGCGCCACTTCGCCCGGCTGTTCCGCACCCAGACCGGCATCACGCCCGCGGCATGGGTGGAAGCGGCCCGCGTATCGGCCGCCCGTTCCCTGCTGGAAAGCGGCTCGCGGACACCCAAGCAGGTCGCGGCGGAATGCGGCTTCGCCAATGCCGATACGCTGCGCCGCACCTTCTACAAGCATGTCGGCGTGACCCCGGCCGAATACAGGCGCCGCCATGCGCATCCGCACGACGCGTGAAGGACGCGCCGCATCGCCCACCGCGCGCGGCGCCTGGCGCGCATCGCCGGGACATTCCCGGCCGCGCTGCCATCGCGACACCGGCAAGGCGTCCCGCCACTAATCCAAGGCCACCGAGACCGGACGCGCACCCAGCAGGTCGACCAGCACGGCCGGGGCAATGCCGACCAGGTAGCCCCGCCGGCCGCCGTTGATGTAGATGGTGGAGTGCTCCAGCACGCTGGCCTCCACCCAGACCGGCATGCGCTTGCGTGTGCCGAAAGGCGACGTGCCGCCCACCTGGTAGCCAGAGTGGCGCTGCGCCGCTTCCGGCTGGCACGGCGCGACCTTCTTCAGGCCGGCCTGCCGCGCCAGGTTCTTGGTGGAGACCTCGCGGTCTCCGTGCATCAGCACGATCAGCGGCCGCGCGGCCTCGTCTTCCATGACCAGCGTCTTGACGACGGCATGCGGGTCCAGGCCCAGTTGGCGCGCGGCTTCGCCGGCCCCGCCGTGGTCGACGTAGTCGTAGGTGTGCTCGGTATAGGCCACCTTGTGCTGCTTCAAGAATTGCGTCGCCGGGGTTTCGGAGACGTGTCGGCTCTTGCTCATGGCGGCATTGTAGGCGCTCGCCATGCCGGGGTACGTCGCGCATGCTGCTACGCCCAGGCACGGCCGCGGAAAAAAAAGCCAGGCACACCGGCCTGGCTTTTTTCCCATCGGCATCGCGCCGCTTATTCGAGCTTGATGTTCTGCTTCTTCACGATTTCCTTGGCCCAGTCGTACTGCGAGCGGATTTCCTTGGCGAATTCCTCGGGCGTATTGCCCGAAGCTTCGGAGCCCTGCTCGTCCAAGGCCTTGATCACCCTGGGATCCTTCAGCGCCACCACGGCGGCATTGCGCAGCTTGTTCACGACGTCCATGGGCGTGCCGGCGGGCGCCAGCAGGCCATACCACACCGGCTGGTTGACCGACGGGTAGCCCACCTCGGCGAAGGTCGGCACGTCAGGCATGGACTTGATGCGCGTCGGCCACGCCACCGCCATCGGCTTGATGGCCTTCGCCTGGATCTGCGGCATGGACGACGGCAGGTTGTCGAACAGGATTTCGATCTGGCCGCCCACCACGTCGGCCAGCGCGGGGCCCGAGCCCTTGTAGGGAACGTGCACGATGTCCGTCCCCGTGGCCAGCTTGAACGATTCGCCCATCAGGTGCAGCACGCCGCAGGTGCCCGAGCTGCCGTAGGAATACTTGCCCGGATTCTTCTTCAGCCGATCGAGGAATTCCTTGAAGTCCTTGACCGGCAGCTTCTTCGGATTCACCGACACCACATTGGCGGTGTTGGCGAAGTTGGTGACCGGCTGGAAGTCCTTGATCGGATCGTAGGGCAGGTCGTTGGGACGGCAGGCCGGGTTCACGGCCATCGTCGACACCGTCGCGATGGACAAGGTGTAGCCGTCGGGCGCGGCCTTGGCGGCTTCCGCCGCGCCGATCGCGCCACCCGCGCCGCCCTTGTTCTCGATCACCATGGGCTGGCCCAGCTCCTGGCTCATGCGCTGCGTGACCAGGCGCGCGATGATATCGGTGGAGCCGCCGGGAGCGAACGGCACGATTACGCGTATGGCATGGCTGGGGTATTTGTCGGCGGCCTGCGCAGATGCGGCCAGGGCACCCGCGCCCAGCCCGATGGCCATCGCCAGCGTGCGGATTTTCATCATGGACTGATCTCCTGTATGTTCTTCAACCCGCCCTTTGCGGGCTGATTTGGCTGCGGGCGTGCATTCCTTCGCCTCATGGGCAGGTGCACGCTCCTGCACGACCGCGCAGGATAGCAGCATTTTTTTACACGAGGTACCGGGGCAAGCCCTTGGTCCCGCGACCGCGGACTTGCGAAACCCGAATGCCGGCAATTACGGTTTGCGCACGGCGTTGGTCATGTCGGCGGGCACGACCCATTGCTGGAACTGGGCGTCGGTGACATGGCCAAGCTGCAGCGCGGCTTCCTTCAACGACAGGTTCTCCTTGTGCGCCTTCTTGGCGATCTGCGCGGCCTTGTCATAGCCGATGTGGGGATTCAGCGCCGTCACCAGCATCAGCGACCGGTCCACCAGTTCGGCGATGCGCTCGCGGTTGGGCTCGATGCCCTTGGCGCAATGCGCGTTGAAACTGTTCATGCCGTCGGCGAGCAGGCGCACCGACTGCAGGAAGTTGTGTATGAGCAGCGGCTTGAAGACGTTGAGCTCGAAATTGCCGCTGGCGCCGCCGATATTGATCGCCACGTCATTGCCCAGCACCTGGGCGCCCAGCATGGTGATCGCCTCGCACTGCGTGGGATTCACCTTGCCCGGCATGATGGAACTGCCCGGCTCGTTTTCAGGAATGCTGATTTCTCCCAGGCCTGAGCGCGGACCGCTGGCCAGCCACCGCACGTCGTTGGCCAGCTTGATCAGGCCCGCGGCCAGCGTCTTGAGCGCGCCGTGCATGAACAGCAAGCCCTCGTGCGAGGCGAGCGCCTGGAATTTGTTCGGCGCCGACACGAAGGCCGCGCCGGTATCGTGCGCGAGCTGGGCCGACACGCGCGCGCTGAATTCCGGATGCGCGTTCAGGCCGGTGCCGACCGCCGTGCCGCCGATCGCCAACTGGTGCAGGCCGGGCAGCGCCGCGCGTATCTGCTGTTCGGACAGATCGAGCTGCGCGACGTGGCCTGAGAACTCCTGCCCCAGCGTCAGCGGCGTCGCGTCCTGCAAGTGCGTGCGGCCGATCTTGACGATGTCGTAGAACGCGGCGCTCTTTTCCGCCATCGTGGCGCGCAGCGCCTTCAGCGCAGGCAACAGATGCTGTTCCACTTGCACCGCGGCCGCGACGTGCATGGCGGTGGGGAACGTGTCGTTGGACGACTGGCCGCGGTTCACGTGGTCGTTCGGATGCACCTTGCGGCCTTCGCCGCGTTCACCGCCCAGGATTTCCGACGCGCGGTTCGCCAGCACTTCGTTCATGTTCATATTGCTTTGCGTGCCCGACCCCGTCTGCCACACCGACAGGGGAAATTCGTTGGGCCACTTGCCGGCGATGACTTCGTCGGCTGCCTGTACGATGGCATCGGCGATGCCCCGGTCCAGTTCGCCGAGCTGGGCATTGACCTGCGCTGCCGCCTTCTTCAGCCGCGCCATCGCATCGACCAGGGGCACCGGCATCTTCTCCGTGGAGATGGCGAAGAACTGCAGCGATCGCTGCGTCTGCGCGCCCCAGAGATGATCGGCGGGGACGTCGATGGGGCCGAAGGTGTCTTTCTCGGTGCGGGTCTTCATGGCGATGCGGCTCCTTGGTTCGCCTGCGCGGCACGCGCCGGCGGTTTCTATAATCCCCTGTTTTTACCACTCGACCCGCGTCATGTCCGCCCTCAGCAGCCTGACCCTGCATTTGCCCGACGACCGCGCCACCGACGACCTGGCGCGTCGCGTCGCGCCCCTGCTGAACGGCGCGGCCGGCACCGCGGCGCCGGGGGGCCGCATCCACCTTTCCGGGGACCTGGGGGCGGGGAAAACCGCCTTCGTACGCGCCTTGTTGCGGGAAAGCGGCATTAAGGGCCGGATCAAAAGCCCAAGTTATGCGCTGCTTGAATCCTATAAAGTTTCTAACTTATACTTCTATCACTTTGATTTTTATAGATTTAGCGATCCACGCGAGTGGCTGGACGCAGGATTCCGCGATTTACTGCGGGATGATGTGGTCGTCTTGATCGAATGGCCGGAACGGGCGGGGGGCCTTTTACCCCCACCCGATCTGCACATTGACCTGGCCTACGCCGGGCAAGGACGGGATGCCACATTGACCGCGCATACCGCTCGAGGACAACTATGGCTGAACGCGATTGTCCCCCTCCAGGCGCCCCGGTCTCCCGGCGCGCCGTCTCCCGGCGACGCCTGATCGGCGCCGCGGCCACGCTGCTCGTCCTGCCCGTCATTCCCCGCCTGGCGCGGGCCGCCACGATACTGGCGGTACGCACCTGGCCCGCGGACGAATACACGCGCGTCACGCTGGAACTGGACAGCGAACTCAAGGCGGAACAATTCACCCTGGAAAATCCTGACCGCCTCGTGGTCGATATCCAGGGATTGTCCATGAGCCAGTCCCTGAACGACCTGGCGGCCAGGATCCGCCGCGACGATCCGTATATCCGTTCGCTGCGCATCGCGCAGAACCGCCCCAACGTCGTGCGCCTGGTCTTCGATCTGAAGCAAGCCGTGGCGCCGCAGATCTTCACGCTGAAGCCGGTGGCGGACTACCAGTACCGCCTGGTGCTGGACCTGTACCCCAAGGTGGCGCAAGACCCCTTGATGGCGATACTGAAAAAACCCGCCGGACCGGATGTCGACGACCCGCTCGCGCGCATCCTGGAAGACATCTCGCGCAATCCGCCGGGGCCCGCGACCGCCACCATTCCGCCGCCGGCGCCGCTGCCCAATACGCCGCCCACGGTGGCCTTGCCACGTCCTTCCGAACCCTCGCCCAAATTGAGCGGCCGCAAGCGCATGCTGACCATCGCGCTGGATCCCGGCCATGGCGGCGAGGACCCGGGCGCCAGTGGCCAGACCGGCCTGCGGGAAAAAGACGTGGTGCTGCGCATCGCGCATCGCCTGAAGACGCTGATCGACGCGCAACCGAACATGCGCGCCTACCTGACGCGCGACGATGATTATTTCGTGCCGCTGCACGTGCGCGTGCAAAAGGCGCGGCGCGTACGCGCCGATCTGTTCGTATCCATCCACGCGGACGCGTGGATCAAGCCCAGCGCAAGCGGTTCCTCGGTGTTCGCCCTGTCCCAGCGCGGCGCGTCCAGCGCGGCCGCGCGCTGGATGGCCAACAAGGAAAATGCCGCGGACCTGATCGGCGGGGTCAACCTGGGCTCGCACGACGAGCAAGTGGCCAAAGTGCTGCTGGACCTTTCCACCTCGGCGCAGATCCACGATTCGCTGAAACTGGGCAGCGTGCTGCTGGAAGAGATCAAGAAGATCAACCGGCTGCACAAGGACGACGTCGAACAGGCCGGCTTCGCCGTGCTGAAGGCGCCGGACATCCCTTCCATCCTGGTGGAAACCGCCTTCATCAGCAATCCCAATGAAGAAGCGCTGTTGAAATCGTCCGCGCACCAGGACAAGCTGGCGCTGGCGATGTTCACCGGCATCCAGCGCTACCTGACCACCAATCCGCCGCTGGCGCGGGTGGGCGACGTCAGCTGACGATCGAGCCGGCGCCCCGCGGGCAAGCCGGCGCCGTGTTCAATGCTTGGGAATATGCGTCGTGCTGCCATGCCGGCGGCGGACGATCTTCCACAAACCGGCCAGGACCAGCGGCAGTATGGCCGCCCCCAGCCCGATCAGCACGATCAGGTTCAGGCGTTCCTTGACCATCGGGATGTTGCCGAAGAAATAACCGGCCGTCACCAGGCTGCCCACCCACAGGACCGCCCCGCTGATATTGAACAGCTGGAAACGCGCCACGCTCATCTCCGCGACACCGGCCACGAAGGGCGCGAAGGTGCGTACCAGCGGGATGAAGCGCGACAGGACGATGGTCTTGCCGCCGTGCTTTTCGTAGAAGGCATGGGTGCGCATCAGCGCCGAGCGATCCAGGAAGCGCACGTTCATGGAAAAAACCCGAGGCCCGATGTAGCGGCCGATCGCATAGTTCAAGGTGTTGCCGGTGATTGCCGCGATGATCAGCAGCACGGCAAGCAGCATGGGGTCGATATGGCCGGAGGCCCCGAACGCACCGGCGATGAACAGCAGCGAATCGCCCGGCAGGAAAGGCAGGACCACGAAGCCCGTTTCTCCAAACACGATCAGGAACAGCACCAGGTAGACCCAGGAGCCGTACTGGGCGACCCAGACTCCCAGAGTCTGGTCGATGTGCAACACCATATTGAGTAAATCGAGCATGCCAGGGGAATCAGTAAGGAGGGTGGGCCAGCCCGCGACTATAGCCGACCGGGCACCAGGGCTAAAATCGATCGCAAACCCTAGTCATTCCCCGTCCATGTCCGATCGCCGCCCCATCGCCGCCCTTCCCGACCTCTTGATCAGCCAGATCGCCGCCGGCGAGGTCATCGAGCGCCCGGCGTCCGTCCTGAAGGAACTGCTGGAGAACGCGATCGACGCCGGGGCAAGGGCCATCGAAGTCAGGCTCGAAGGCGGCGGCATCCGCCGCATCGCGGTCACCGACGACGGCGGCGGCATCCCGCCCGACGAACTGCCCCTGGCCCTGCGCCGCCACGCGACCAGCAAGATCGCCACGCTGGACGAACTGGAAGCCGTGGGGTCCATGGGGTTTCGCGGCGAAGCGCTGGCGTCCATCGCATCGGTCGCGCGTTTGACGTTGATTTCACGGACGCGCGACGACGCGCACGCCTCGCAGATCGATGCCGGTAGCGGCGAGATCGCGCCGGCGTCCGGACCGCCCGGCACCACCGTGGACGTGCGGCAGCTGTTCGATGCCGTGCCGGCGCGCCGCAAATTCCTGCGCGCCGAGGCGACGGAGTTCGGCCATTGCCTGGATGCCATGGAGCGCATCGCCATGGCGCATCCGGGCATCGCCTTCCGGCTGTTTCATCACGACCGGGCGCATCGCCAATGGCTGCCCGCCGATGCGCCGCAGCGCATCCGCGATGTGCTGGGCGCGGAGTTCGCCGACCAGGGCGTGCTGGTCGATCGTGCCATCGGTCCAGTCGCGCTGACCGGCATGATCACCCGGCCCACCGCCGCACGCGCCCGAGCGGACCGCCAATACCTGTACGTCAACGGACGCTACGTGCGCGATCGCACCGTCAGCCATGCCCTGCGCAGTGCCTATGCCGACGTCCTGCATGGCGACCGGCAGCCGGCCTATGTCCTGTTCCTGGAGATCGATCCGGCGGCGGTCGACGTCAACGTGCATCCGGCCAAGCACGAGGTGCGTTTTCGCGATAGCGGCGCGGTCCACCGCTTCGTTTCCCAGGCCGTCTCCGACGCGCTGGCCCAGACCGGCGGGCAAAGCGTCTTCGCGGGATCGGTCAACGCCGATATGCCGGACCGCCCCGACACCGGCCCCGGCGCGGCGGACGGCGGCGACGGTTTCCGCGCCGGCAGCGCCCACCCGCCGGGAGGCGGCGCCGCGCCGGCGTCGACATACCGCCCCCTCCATCCCGCCTTCCCGGCGCCCAGGCCGCATACGCAAGTGCCCTTCCGGCTGCAAGGCGGCCCGGCGACGGGCGGCGCCGGCGACTGGCAAAGCCTGTACCGTCCGCTGGAGGACGGATCCGGCCATGCCATGCAAGACCCCGCGCGGGGCAGCGGTGAAAGCGCCGCGCCGCCGGCCGTGGTGGACTATGCCGCTGCGCTGGCGGGGGCCGCAGGCGGCCCGTCCGCCATGCCCCTGCGCGAACCGTCGGCGGGCAATGCCGCACTGCCCGACGACGAGGACCACCCGCTGGGCATGGCGCTGGGCCAGTTGCACGGCATCTACATCCTGGCGCAGAACAAGCGCGGCCTCGTCCTCGTCGATATGCACGCCGCCCACGAACGCGTCGTCTACGAGCAGCTGAAATCCGCGCTGGACGCGCGCAGTATGCCGCGCCAGGACCTGCTGGTGCCGGTGGTGTTCAACGCGCAGGAAAAAGACGTCGCGCTGGTCGAGGAATGCGAAGCGCAGCTGGAAGAACTGGGATTCCGCATGCGGCCCGCGGGGCCGGCGTCCATCGCCGTGCGCTCCGTGCCCGCGCTGCTGGCGCGGGGCGACGTGGAATCGCTGGCGCGGGCGCTGCTGCGCGACCTGGCCACGGTGGGCGTATCCCGCCTGCTGACGGAACAGCGCAACGAACTGCTCTCCACCATGGCCTGCCACGGCTCGGTGCGTGCCAATCGCCGCCTGACCCTCGAGGAAATGAACGCCCTGCTACGCCGCATGGAGGCCACCGAACGCGCGGACCAGTGCAATCATGGCCGGCCCACGTGGGTGCAATGGTCGGTATCCGAGCTGGACCGCCTGTTCCTGCGCGGCCAATAACCCCATGAAGAGCCACGCCCAGGCATGACGGCGCGACCCATTCTTTGCCTGACCGGCCCCACCGCGGCCGGCAAGAGCGCCGCCACGCTCGCGCTCGCCCAGCGATGGCCGCTGGAGATCGTGAACGTCGATTCGGCCACCATCTATCGCGGCATGGACATCGGCACGGCGAAGCCCGGCGCCGAGGAACGCGCGCGCGTGCCGCAGCACCTCCTGGACATTCGCGACCCCGCGCAGGCGTATTCGGCCGCGGAATTCCGCGCCGATGCGCTGCGGCTGATCGACGAAATCCATGGCCGCGGCCACGTACCCCTGCTGGCGGGCGGCACCATGCTGTACTTCAAGGCCTTGCGCGAGGGACTGGACGATCTGCCGTCGGCCGACCCGGCGCTACGCGCCTCGCTGGAAGCCCGCGCGGCCGATATAGGCTGGCCGGCCATGCACGCCGAACTGGCGCGGCTGGACCCTGCCACCGCGTCAAGGCTGAAACCCAATGACAGCCAGCGCATCCAGCGCGCGCTGGAAGTCTGCATCGTCAGCGGACAACCGATGTCCGCCCTGCTGCGGCGCTCGACCGAGCCGCGCCAGCAAACCACCGAAGACGCACACCGCTACGTGACGATCAGCCTGGAGCCCACGGATCGCGCGGCGCTGCATGCGCGCATCGCCCAGCGGTTCGACCTCATGCTGGAACAGGGCCTGGTGGACGAGGTGCGCACGCTGCGCGCGCGGGGTGACCTGCACGCGGGTATGCCTTCGATGCGCTGCGTGGGTTACCGCCAGCTATGGACCTTCCTGGATGGCGAGACCGACCTTTCAACTGCCCGCGAACAGGGCATTGCCGCTACCCGCCAGCTGGCCAAGCGGCAATTGACCTGGCTGCGGGCGCAGCCGGACCGCATCGTCGTCGATTGCCTGTCCGCGGACGCCGTGGACCGGGTGGCGGATGCCGGCGCCGAGATCCTGAAGGCGTGGAACGGCCTGCCGGGCTGACCGGGCACCCTGCCGTGCGCGGCGGCTGATTCGACGCACGGATCCTGGGCGGTCTGCCGGACGGGCCACTATTGCATTCGGTGTAAGTCCGCTTGCGTGCCGGCGGACAGCGCCCGCTTGCGTGCCGACCGACAGCGCCCGAAAGGGAACCCGCCCACCCTCATCCGGACACAAAACGCGGTCTGCCGTACATCGCAATGAGAAGGGCCATGAAAGTTCCCAGCACCGCTTCCGCGCCAGCCTGTCCGTCTTTGCTTCCCGACCCGCCATTTGCACCTTTGCCCGCTCCGGTCCATGCATCGCGAAAAGCCGGGGATACCGGCGCCGGCGCTTCTTTCGCCTCGTTCACGCCCTATCGGCCCACGCCCGAAGCCGCCGGGATCGAGCCTGTAGCGATGCCGGTCGATTTCCGGGCAAAACACCCGATAAGGCACTATCAGGGCGACACGGATACCGGCACCCTCGCGGGGCCGCTCTACCCTGTCGAAGAACAGGCGCTCGCGGAGCTGCGCACCGGCCAGGGCAAATATGCCGAATTGCCCATCATCCGCGACATACTCGAGCGATGGCATAAGGCAGGGCCTTCACCGCAAGTCCGTGTGGCGTATGGCAACTGGAGGGATTCCGGATCCCTAGAATTACTGCTCGATGCCCTTGTCGCTGAAATGCAGCTGGACGGATCATGGTTCCGGCTGGCCGGGGCCAATATCGCGCTGGACAGCATCCATGAACGGCTCTCCGCCGCACTGACAGGCGCGCCCTATCGAAGAACCTGGTTGATGAACCGCCAGGCCTGCGACGCACTGTCCGACTGGAGCGCCCTCGACGCGATGGATGACCGCGCCATCGAGAAAAAACTGCGCTTCATAAAAGTGATGGCGGTCGCGTTCCAGGAAACGATGGCCGGGCGCTACTCGAGGAGCCGGGCGGGGCGCTTCCCCCTCGTGTTCCCCGGGCCGCAGGCGTGCGCGTAAGCCCGCGCCACCGCCCCACACCGCCAGGACCGGAGTGCCGGACCGCGCATCGCCATCGCGCCTTCGCCCGCCGCGTTTCCCTTACCGCACCACGGTCCGCGGGGCGTCGCCCTGGCGGGCAACGATTTCGCCGATGCGGTCCACGGTTTCGCCCTGTTCCCGCAGGGTGGCCGCCACGGCGTCGGCCTGCGCCGCGTCCACGACGATGACCATGCCGATTCCGCAGTTGAAGACGCGATGCATTTCCGCGTCCGCCACGCCGCCCTGCTGCTGCAGCCAATCGAACAGGGCCGGCATCCGCCAGGCGTCACGATGCAGCACGGCGGCCACATCGGCCTGCAGGATGCGCGGCACGTTCTCGACCAGGCCGCCGCCGGTGATGTGAGCCAGGCCCTTGATGGCCGCGCCATGGCGGGCCAGCGCCGCCAGCACGGGCTTGACGTAAATGCGGGTGGGGGCCATGACGGCGTCGCCCAGCGTCCGCCCGTCGAATTCCTGTTCCGGCGTGGCGCCGGCGCGATCCAGGATCTTGCGGACCAGCGAATAGCCGTTGGAATGCGCGCCGCTGGAGGCCAGGCCCAGGATGGCGTCGCCCGGCCGGATGGACTTGCCGTCGATGATCGCGGATTTTTCGACCGCGCCGACGGCGAATCCGGCCAGGTCGTATTCGCCGTCCGGATACATGCCCGGCATTTCGGCGGTTTCGCCGCCGATCAGCGCGCAGCCCGCCAGTTCGCAGCCGCGGGCCACGCCGCCGACCACGGCGGCGGCGGTATCCACCGCCAGCTTGCCGCAGGCGAAGTAGTCCAGGAAGAACAAGGGTTCGGCGCCCTGGACCAGGATGTCGTTCACGCTCATGGCCACCAGGTCGATGCCCACGGTATCGTGCCGGTTCCACTGGAAGGCCAGCTTCAGCTTGGTGCCCACGCCATCCGTGCCGGACACCAGCACGGGTTCGCGGTATTTCCCGGGGACTTCGAACAGCGCGCCGAAGCCGCCTATGCCGGCCAGCACGCCGGGCCGCATGGTGCGGGCCGCCAGCGGCTTGATGCGGTCGACCAGGGCGTCGCCCGCGTCGATATCGACACCGGCATCGCGGTAGGTCAGCGGGGCGGAAGGTTGATTTGTCATGAGGAAAACCGTGGGGTATGTAAAAATTGCGGGATTTTTTCGAGTCAGCCCTACTGATTTTACGATGAGCCCACCTTTTCTTCGCCAGCGGGTACCTGGACGGCCCTTCCGCCCGGCCGCGCCTGGCGCCGGCAATGGCCGGGCCGTCTTGTCCACATGAACCGACAGCTGCTGCTAGACGTCCTTCCCGAGCCCGCGCCATCGCTGGGCAACTACATCGCCGGCCCCAATGGCCAGGCGCTGGACGCGGCGCGCCGCCTGTCGCCGGGGGGGGCGCTGTACCTGTGGGGTCCGGCCGGTTGCGGGCGCAGCCACCTGCTGCGCGCGATCGCGGGGGCGCCGGGGGGCCGCTATATCGGCGCCCGCGACGCCGCGGCGGAACTCGCGACCCTGGCGCAGGTCAATCCGGGCGATCCCATGCCGGCCATCGTGGCGGTGGACGACCTGCACCGCATGGACGATGCCGGGCAGGCGGCGCTGTTTGCCTTGTACAATCGCTGGCGCGAATCGGCGGCAACCCAGCATGCCTTCGCCCTGGCCGTCGCCGGCGACCGCGCCCCGTTGGCCATGCCGCTGCGCGAGGACCTGCGCACCCGGCTGGGGTGGGACCTGGTATTCCGCCTCGATCCGCTGTCCGACGCCGACAAACTGGCGGCGCTTTCCGCGCAGGCCGCCGAACGCGGCCTGCAACTGGCGCCGGAAGTCATCAACTGGATGCTCACCCATTACGAGCGCGACATGCGCCGCCTGGCCGCGCTGCTGGACGCCCTGGATCGCTATTCGCTGGCCACGCGCCGGCCCTTGACCATACCGCTGCTGCGCGCAATGCTGGCGGACCCGGATACCCCTACCTCATGACTGCTGCACGCCTGGCCCTCTTCGATCTCGATCACACGCTGCTGCCCCTGGACAGCGATTACCAGTGGGCCGATTTCCTGGCCCGCACGGGGCGCGCCGGCGATCCGGACGAAGCGCGGGCGCGCAACGAAGACCTCATGGTTCGCTACAACCGCGGCGAGCTGACCGCGGAACAATCGGCGGAATTCATGCTGGGGCTGCTGGCCGCCCATACGCCTTTCGAACTGGCCCTGTGGCACGAGCAATACATGGCCGAGGTCATCCGTCCGGCCATCGAAGGCACCGCCGTGCGGCTGGTGCAGGAACACCTCGAAAACGGCGACCTGTGCGCGGTGGTCACCGCCACCAACCACTTCGTCACCGCGCCGATCAGCCGCGCCTTCGGCGTGCCGCACCTGGTCGCAACCCTGCCGGAATACGTCGCCGGCCGCTATACGGGCCGCATCGCGGGTACGCCCAGCTTCAAGGAAGGCAAGGTAGTGCGGGTAAACGAGTGGCTGGCCGGAATGGGCCTGGCCCTTGCGGATTTTTCCGAAACGTTTTTTTATAGCGACTCGATCAACGACGTGCCGCTGCTGGAAGCGGTCACCCGGCCGGTGGCGACCAATCCCAGTCCCGCGCTGCGCGAGCTTGCGCAGGCGAAGGGATGGCAGGTGCTGGATCTGTTTGCCCACATGGAAGATGCGAAGTCCTGAATTCGATGATCACGGAAACCATAAAAAAATTCGTCGCCCGGCTATTCCCGGCACGCGGGCCGCTACGCATCCCGCAAGAGCGCCACGGCATCGACCGCCGCAACGTATCGCGGCATGCCATCAAGGTCTGTGAAGTCCTGCGCCAGGCGGGCTACGAGGCCTATCTCGTCGGGGGCGCGGTGCGCGACCTGATCGTCGGCATCGAACCCAAGGATTTCGACATCGCGACCAACGCCACGCCGGAGCAGATACGCCCGCTGTTCCGGCGCGCCCGCATCATCGGCCGCCGTTTCCAGCTGGTCCACGTGGTCTTCGGCCAGGAAATCATCGAAACGTCGACTTTCCGCGCCTTGGCCACGGAAGACACGGAAACCGACGAACACGGCCGCATCCTGCGCGACAACGTCTTCGGCAGCCAGGAAGAAGACGCGGCGCGCCGCGATTTCACCATGAACGCGCTGTACTACGACCCGCTGACGGAAATCGTCATCGATTACCACAACGGCGTCGCCGACTTGAAAAAGCGCATGGTGCGCATGATCGGCGATCCGGCCAAGCGCTATCGCGAAGACCCGGTGCGCATGCTGCGCGCGGTGCGCTTCGCGGCCAAGCTGAACGGTGCCATCGACGACGACACGCGCGCGCCCATCCAGTCCATGGCCAGCCTGATCGAAAACGTACCGGCCTCGCGCCTGTTCGACGAAATGCTCAAGCTGCTGACCTGTGGCCACGCCATGGATTGCCTGCGGCAGTTGCGGGCCGTGGGCCTGCATCACGGGGTGCTGCCCCTGCTCGACGTGGTGCTGGAACAGCCGCAGGGCGAGCAGTTCGTCGAACTGGCGCTGGAACGCACCGACGCCCGCGTGCGCGCCGGCAAGACCATCAGCCCCAGCTTCCTCTTTGCCGCGCTGTTGTGGCAGCAGGTGGAAGTCCGTTGGCGCGACCTGTGCAAGCAGGGCGAGCTGCCGATACCCGCGCTGCTGCAGGCGGCCGATTCGGTGCTGGACGAACAAACCGAAAAACTGGCCATCCAGCGCCGTTTTTCCGCCGATATGCGCGAAATCTGGTTCATGCAGCCGCGCTTCGAGCGCCGCATGGGCAAGACCATCTATCGCATGCTGGAGCAGCCTCGCTTCCGTGCCGCCTGTGACTTCCTGCAGCTGCGCGCCGCGGCCGGGGAATTCGACAGCGTGCTGGCGCAATGGTGGATGGACCTGGCCAATGCCGACGACGCCACGCGCGCCCAGATGATCGACGAGGCCGCGCGCGCGCCGCGCGCCAAGGGCGATGACGCGGCGGCGCCGCGCCGCCGGCGTTCGCGCCGCCGCAGCAGCGGTGGTGGCGGCCAGGCCGTGGTGGCGCACGGCCACGACGAGTAAAGCCATGGCGGCGTACGGGACAGAGGCCGCGCAATGCGCGCCGTCCGACGCCGCGGCGTCCGGTGCCACCGCCTATATCGGCCTGGGCGCCAACCTGGGCGACGGCGCGGAGACACTGCGCCAGGCCTTGCGCGAACTCGCCGCCACCCCAGGCATCGGCGAATGCGCCGCATCGCCCTTCTACCGATCCGCGCCGGTGGATGCGAGCGGCCCGGATTTCATCAACGCGGTCGCCCGCCTGCGCACCACGCTGCCGCCGCTGGCGCTGCTGGACGCGCTACAAGCGATCGAACAAGCGCATGGCCGCGAACGCCCCTATCGCAATGCCCCCCGCACGCTGGACCTGGATCTGCTGATTTACGGCGACTTGCGGCTGGACTCGCCGCGCTTGACCCTGCCGCATCCGCGCATGCGGGAACGTGCCTTCGTTCTACTGCCGCTGCGCGACCTGGCGCCGGGCATGGTGCTGGACGGTGCAGGCCTGGACACGCTGCTGGCCCGCTGCGGCGGCCAGGCCATCCAGCCCTTGCCTGAATCGCCGGCGTGAATCAAGGCTGGCCGGACGCTGCCGAGGACGGCAAGTGCCCACCCGCGCGGCGGCCGGCAAGCAGCATGGCCGCCGCGGCGATCTGGATGGCGACCGCTCCAGAGAACAGCAGGGCGGTGTGGCCGCTGGTCGATGACGAGCCTGGCTGGCCGGCGTACAGCAGTATCCCGAATATCGCGGGCGCGAACGCATAGCTCGCCTGGGCGATCGCGACGATCAGGGCCACGACCCGCGGGACGTCGGCCGCCGCGAAATCGGCTTGCGCGATGGCCGGCGGCAGCGACGTCGCGTTACCGATACCCATGCCGAATAGCGCCACGCCCGCGGCGATGGGCCACACCGGGCCGCCCCATGCGGCCAGCAGGATGGCGGCGCCCGCGGCCTGGACCCCGTAGCTTGCCGCGGCCACGAGGCGCCTGTCGCCAAACGGCGCGGTGCCCCCCGGTGCCGCGCCGGCCAGCCGGCTTGCCGGCCCCCCGGGCGCAAGCGCCCGTACGGCCACGGTGCGTCCGAGAATCGCGCAGGCCGTGCAGGCACCCATGAGGATTCCGGCCTCCTGCGCCCCCACGATAGGCGCCAGCTGCGTGAACAGGTGCGCCAGCAAGCCGATCTGCGCGAACAGGCCCAGCGCCATGCCCGCCGCCAGCGTCTGGAAGGCGCGGTCACGCCATAGCGCGCCGCCGGGCAATCCGGCCGCCGGGCGGGATCGAGCCGTCCGGCCGCTGGCCTGAATGGCCGCGCCGTCCTTCTCATGCAAGACGGCGCCACCGTCCAGGCCATGCCGGCCGGTGCCGCCGTCCAAGGCTTGCCCCAGCGATTCGGGGGTCCGCGAGAACACCAGACGGCTCATCGCCGCGACGATAAGGACCATCGCCGCCCCCACCACGGCTGCCGCGGCGGGAAACCCCCAGGCATGGATCAACGCCACCCATAAGGGCGAAAAAACCGCGCCGCCCACGCTCGCGCCGTTGTACGCGCGGGCCAAGGCCCCGGGCCGCCCGCCGACATACCAGCGCGCGACGATGGCATTGACGGCCACCGCCCCCATCGCCACCCATCCCGCGCCGCTCAACAGGGCGGCGGCGAACAAGTGCCAGGCGTGCCAGGCCACCGCCCATCCGAACACGCCGATACCGGTCATCACCGCGCCCAAGGTGGTGGTGACCGCCAATCCCAGGCGCGCATGCAGGCGAGGCAGGTTGGCGGCCACCAGCGCGCCGACCAGAAAATGCACCGTCACCGCGGCGGAGACCCGTGTCAACGGCCACCCGGTCCGGGCCGCCACTTCGGCCAGATAGATGGGCGGCCCGTAGAAGCCCGTGCCCCAGCCGAGCATGGCGAGCACGAAGGCGCATCGCACCACCCGTGTGCCGAAGAACCGCGAGGGCGGCAGTGTGCAAGCCAGATGCATGCGAGACGCTCCGATCAGATGGCCACAATGCCGCGACACCCGCGGCACTGCTTGCATTCTGATGCGGATGGAGGGGCCGATGCTTCGGTCCTCGCCGTATCGTGCCCGCCGCCGCTACGCGGCCGGCGCTTCAGGCCACCGCGACCGGGATCTTGCCGATACGGGCCTGCCACTCGCGCGGGCCGGTCGTATGCACCGAGGTACCCTGCGCATCCACGGCCACGGTAACGGGCATATCCTTGACGTCGAACTCGTAGATGGCTTCCATGCCCAGGTCCTCGAAGGCCAGGACCTTGGCGGCGCGGATTGCCTTGGACACCAGGTAGGCCGCGCCACCCACGGCCATCAGGTAGGCCGATTGATGCTTGCGGATGGCGTCGATGGCGACCGGGCCGCGCTCGGACTTGCCTATCATGGCGATCAGGCCGGTCTTGTCCAGCATCATGTCGGTGAACTTGTCCATGCGGGTGGACGTGGTCGGGCCGGCGGGGCCGACGACCTCGTCGCGCACGGGGTCCACCGGGCCGACGTAATAGATCACGCGGTTGCGGAAATCCACCGGCAGCGGCTCGCCCTTGGCCAGCATGTCCTGGATGCGCTTGTGCGCGGCGTCGCGGCCGGTCAGCATCTTGCCCGACAGCAGCAGCGTCTGGCCGGGTTTCCAGCTGGCCACTTCTTCCTTGGTCAGCGTATCCAGGTTGACCTGCCGGGACTTGTTGTAGTCCGGCGCCCAGCGGACTTCCGGCCATTCGGACAGCGACGGCGGCGTCAGATGCGCGGCGCCGCTGCCGTCCAGTTCGAAATGCGCGTGGCGCGTGGCCGCGCAGTTGGGGATCATCGCCACGGGCAGCGAGGCGGCGTGCGTCGGGAAGGTGGCGATCTTGATGTCCAGCACGGTGGTCAGCCCACCCAGGCCCTGCGCGCCGATACCCAGCGCATTGACCTTCTCGTACAGCTCGATGCGCAGCTCTTCCAGCTTGTTCTGCGGGCCGCGCTGCAGCAGCTCGTACATGTCGATATCGTCCATGAGCGACTGCTTGGCCATCAGCATGGCTTTTTCGGCCGTGCCGCCCACGCCGATGCCCAGCATGCCCGGGGGACACCAGCCCGCGCCCATGGTGGGCACCGTCTTCAGCACCCAGTCCACCAGCGAATCGCTGGGATTGAGCATGGCGAACTTGGATTTATTCTCCGACCCGCCCCCCTTGGACGCCAGTTGCACGTCGACCTTGTCGCCGGGCACCAGTTCGACGTTCACGATACAGGGCGTGTTGTCCTTGGTATTGCGGCGGGCGAACAGCGGATCGTCCAGCACGGAGGCGCGCAGCGGGTTGTCCGTGTTCGTATAGCCGCGCCGCACGCCTTCGTCGCACAGTTCCTGCAGGCTGCGCGACGTCTCGAAACGCACGTTCATGCCGACCTTCAGGAAGACGTTGACGATGCCGGTGTCCTGGCACAACGGCCGCTTGCCTTCGGCGCACATGCGCGAATTGGTCAGGATCTGCGCGATGGCGTCGCGCGCCGCCTCGCTTTCCTCGCGCTCGTAGGCGCGCGCCAGGTGGCGGATGTAGTCAACGGGATGGTAGTAGCTGATGAACTGGATGCCATCCGCGATGGACTGGATGAAATCTTCTTCCTTGATGACGGTCATGACGTACGGTAGCGGTAAGGGGTGAGCTGTAGTGGGAGCTTGGGCGGCACCGGCCGGCGGAACCGCGGCGCAAGAGTATAGGACGGCGGGCCGGCTTTGTCGGCGCCGGCCCGCCGGGTCGTTTATTTTCCCTGCCAGACGGGCTTGCGCTTTTCCTTGAAGGCGGTGGAGCCTTCCTTGGCATCGGCGGAAGTGAAAATATGGGCGATCAGGGGCCGCTGGCGATCGAACATGCCGGCCTGCTCCCAGTCGACCGCTTGCGAGACGATGCTCTTGGCGGTCTGCACCGCGAGCGGCGCGTTTTCGACGATGGCGCGGGCCAGCGCCATGGCCTCGGCCAGCGCCTGGCCGGGCTCCGCCAGGCGATTCACCAGGCCGTAGGAATGGGCGCGTTCCGCGCTGAGCATGTCGCCGGTCAGGATGACTTCCATGGCGATGTGGTAGGGCAGGCGGCGGGGCAACCGCAGCATGCCGCCGGATCCCGCCACCAGCCCGCGCTTGACTTCCGGCAAGCCGAAATTGGCGTTGCGGGCGGCGACGATCAGGTCGCAGGCCAGCGCGATCTCGAAGCCGCCGGCCAGGGCAAAGCCTTCCACGGCCGCGATCAGCGGCTTCTTGGGCGGCGCTTCGTTCAGCCCGGCAAAGCCGCGCCCGGGAATCAAGGGCCGCTCGCCGCTCTGCGCGAAGGCTTTCAGGTCCATGCCGGAGGAAAACGTATTATTGGCGCCGGTCAGGATGCCGATGCGCGCGGCCGGGTTGTTGTCCAGCTCGTCCAACGCGGCGGCCATGGCCTGCGCGGTTTCCAGGTTGATGGCATTGCGGGCGTCGGGACGGTTGATGGTAATGGTCTGAATACCGTCGACCAGTTCAACCTTGATCAGGTCGGCCATGGCGTTGTTCTCCTTCCGATGGGCGGCGCGCCGGCTTGCGGGCCCGGGCTGGCCGCGGAAATGGAATGATACGACCAACGCCGGCGGACGATTTTCCGGCAGGCGGGCCGGGTCCAGTAAAATGCCGGGTTTCCTATCGGCAGGCCCACCCGGCGATTTCCCCAGCACCATGCTTACCTTTCAGCAAATCATCCTAAAACTCCAGGAATACTGGGATAAGCAGGGTTGCACGCTGCTGCAGCCCTACGACATGGAAGTCGGCGCGGGAACCTCCCATACGGCCACTTTTCTGCGCGCGATCGGGCCCGAGCCCTGGCGCGCCGCCTATGTGCAGCCGTCGCGCCGCCCCAAGGACGGCCGCTACGGCGAAAACCCCAACCGCTTGCAGCACTATTACCAGTACCAGGTCGTGCTGAAACCGGCGCCCCCGGAAATCCTGGACCTGTACATCGGCTCCTTGAAGGCGCTGGGCATCGACCCCACGCACCACGACATCCGCTTCGTCGAGGATGACTGGGAAAACCCCACGCTGGGTGCCTGGGGCCTGGGCTGGGAAGTCTGGCTGAACGGGATGGAAGTCACTCAATTCACCTACTTCCAGCAGGTCGGCGGCCTGAATTGCACGCCCACCACCGGAGAGATCACCTATGGCCTGGAACGCCTGGCCATGTACCTGCAGGACGTCCAGAGCGTCTACGACCTGGTCTGGACGCTCGGCCCCGACGGCCGCCCGGTCAAGTACGGCGACGTCTTTCACCAGAACGAGGTGGAGCAATCCACCTACAACTTCGAATACTCCTCGGCCGATATGCTGTTCGCGCATTTCAACGACTACGAATCCGAGGCGAAGCGCCTGATGGAAGTGCCGCTGGCCCTGCCGGCCTATGAAGCGGTGCTCAAGGCCGCGCACACCTTCAACATGCTGGATGCGCGCGGCGCCATCAGCGTCACCGAGCGTGCCGCCTACATCGGCCGCATCCGCAACCTGTCGCGCGCCATCGCGCAGGCCTATTACGATTCCCGCGAACGGCTGGGCTTCCCCATGCTTGCCGGCCGCGCCGCCGCGGAGGCCGTGCAATGAGCGACTTCCGCCCGCTGCTGGTCGAGCTGCTGACCGAAGAACTGCCCCCCAAGGCCTTGCGCAAGTTGGGCGATGCGTTTGCCGAGGGCATCCGCCAGGGGCTGGCGACGCGCGGCCTGCTGGCCGCGGATTGCCGCGCCGAGCCCTATGCCACGCCGCGGCGCCTGGCCGTGCACCTGTCGGCCGTGCTGGCCCAGGCGCCCGACCAGGACTACGCGGAAAAACTGATGCCCGTGAAAGTGGGCCTGGATGCCGACGGGCGCCCGACGCCTGCGCTGCTGAAGAAACTGGCCGCCAAGGGACTGGATGCCGTGGACGCCGCCACGCTGGCGCGCGAATCCGACGGCAAGCAGGATTACCTGGTGGCGCGCGGCACCGCGCCCGGCGCGCGCCTGGCCGACGGGCTGCAGCAGGCGCTGGAGGCCGCCCTCGCCGGCCTGCCGATACCCAAGGTCATGAGCTACCAGTTGGCCGACGGCGTGACCACCGTGAAGTTCGTGCGTCCCGCGCATGGCCTGGTGGCGCTGTTCGGGGCCGATGTGGTCGATATCGCTGTGCTGGGCCTGAGCGCCGGCCGCGCCACGCTGGGCCATCGATTCATGAGCGAAGGCGCCATCGCCCTGCGCGATGCCGACGCCTATGTCGGCCAGTTGGCCGACACCGGCCGTGTGATCGCCGCCTTCGACGCCCGCCGCGACGAAATCTCGCGCCAGTTGGATACCCATGCCACCCGTCTGGGCGCCACGCTGGGCAGCGATCCGGAAGTCCCCGCGCTGCTGGATGAAGTCACGGCGCTGGTCGAGCACCCCACGGTGTACGTCGGCGAATTCGAACCGCGCTTCCTCCAGGTGCCGCAGGAATGCCTGATCCTGACCATGCGCCTGAACCAGAAGTACTTCCCGCTCTTCGCGCCGGACACGGGCAAGCTGACACACCGTTTCCTGATCGTCAGCAATGTGCAAGTGCGCGATCCGGTGAATATCGTCGAAGGGAACCAGCGCGTGGTGCGGCCGCGGCTGGCCGATGCGCAGTTCTTCTTCGAGACCGACCGCAAGACACCGCTGGCCGAGCGTGTGGCCCAGCTGGGCAGCATCGTCTATCACAACAAGCTGGGCACCCAGCTGCAGCGCGTGGAGCGCGTGCGCGCGGTGGCGCGCGGCGTGGCGCAGGCGCTGGGCGCGGATCCGCAAGCGGCCGATCGCGCTGCCCTGCTGGCCAAGGCCGACCTGGGCACGCTGATGGTTGGCGAGTTCCCGGAGCTGCAGGGAATCATGGGCGCCTACTACGCCGAAGCGGACGGCGAAGCGCCGGAGGTGGTCCGGGCGCTGCGCGAACAGTACCGCAACCGCCTCGATACGCCGGTGCAGCGCGATGACCTGATCATGGCCGTGCTGTTCATCGCCGAACGCGCCGAAACCCTGGTCGGCATCTGGAGCATCGGCCTGGCGCCGACCGGCGAACGCGATCCGTATGGGCTGCGCCGCGCTGCCCTGGGCCTGATCAGCGCCTTCGAACAACTGGCTGCCGGCGGCTGGCTCAAACCCAGTGAAAACGGTCCGCTGGCGCTGCACGGCGTGCTGCGCCTGGCGGCGGACAGCTTCGGACCGGGCCAGATCGCCGACAGCGTGCTGGCCGAAGTCGGCGACTTCATCTACGAACGCTACCGCAACCAGCTGGCCGCGGAATTCGAACGCAATGCCGTGGATGCCGTGATCGCCCTGGCGCCGCCGCTGCACCAGGTTGCCGCCCGCGTACGTGCCGTCACGAACTTCGGCGCGCTGCCGGAAGCCGGCAGCCTGGCCGCCGCGAATAAACGGGTGGGCAATCTGCTGAAGAAGGCCGAAGGCGATATCGGCGCCGTCGACGCCGCGCGCCTGCGGGAACCCGCGGAACTTGCGCTCGCACAGGCGATCGAACGCTTGAGTCCGCGCGCGCAGTCGCAGTTCGAGGCCGGCGACTTCGCCGGCAGCCTGAGCACGCTGGCCCAGGCGCGCGAAGCGGTGGACGCGTTTTTCGCCGATGTCATGGTCATGGCCGACGACCCGGCCGTGCGCGCCAACCGCCTGGCCTTGCTGGGCGAACTCCATGGCTTGATGAACAAGGTCGCAGACATTTCCCGGCTGGCCCAGTGAAACTCATCATTCTCGACCGCGACGGCGTCATCAATCAGGACAGCGACGCCTTCGTCAAATCGCCCGACGAATGGATCGCCCTGCCTGGGGCCATCCATGCAATCTCGCGCCTGTGCCAGGCCGGATGGACCGTCGTCGTCGCATCCAACCAATCCGGGCTGGGACGCCGGCTGTTCGACATGAGCACCCTTACCGCCATCCACGCCAAGATGCGGCGGGAACTGGCCCAGGCAGGCGGCGCGATCGACGCCATCTTCCTCTGCCCGCACCTGCCCGAGGAAAACTGCCGCTGCCGCAAGCCGCTGCCGGGCATGTACGAGCAGATCGCCGAACGCTATGACGTCGACCTGACCGGCGTGCCGGCGGTGGGTGATTCGCTGCGCGACCTGCAGGCCTGCGTGGCCATGGGGTGCACGCCATGGCTGGTGAAAACCGGCAACGGACCAAAAACGCTGGCATCCGGCCAGTTGCCGCCCGGCACGCGGGTGGCCGAGGACCTGGCCGCGGTCGTCGATGCGCTGCTGGAAGAAAGCGCCGCATGAAGGCCGTTTCCTTTTTGCGCTCGCTGCTGTACCTGGTCTTCCTTAGCGTCACGGTCGTCCCCTATGCGCTGGCTTGTGTTCTGTGGGCCCCCTTGCCGCAGCATTGGCGTTATCGCCTGACGGTGGGATGGCCCCGCCTGGCGATCTGGGGCGCGCGCGTGTTCTGCGGCATACGGTGGCAGGTGCGCGGCTGGGAAAACCTGCCGGACGGGCCTGCAATCCTGCTGTCCAAGCATCAGTCGGCGTGGGAAACGCTGTACTTTCCGGCGCACATGCCGCGGGAAGTCTGCTTCGTCTACAAGCGCGAATTGCATTGGGTGCCCTGCTTCGGCTGGGGACTGGCGCTGCTGCGCATGATCCCCATCGACCGCAGCAAGGGACGCGATGCCTTCGAACAGGTGGTGCGACAGGGTCAGCGCCGCCTCAATGAGGGCCGCTGGCCGCTGTTGTTCCCGGAAGGCACGCGCATCGCCCCCGGCAAGGCCGGCCGCTTCAAGATGGGCGGGGCCTTGCTGGCGTCGCGCACGAATAGCGTCGTCATCCCCGTTGCCCACAACGCCGGGGAGTGTTGGCCGCGCAACGCTTTCGTCAAACGCCCCGGTATGATCACTGTTTCCATCGGGCCCGCGATAGAATCCCAGGGCAAGTCTCCCGAAGCCCTGAACCGCGAAGTCCAGGACTGGATCGAAGGCGAAATGCGCCGCCTCAACCCTGAAAGGTATGTCTCGGAATAACCAGCTCGAACTGCTGTTCGACGCGCCGCCCGGCGACACGGGCGGCGGTGCTCCCGAGTCGCCCTCCGAATCGCATCTTCCTGGCCTTGCGTTCCCGTCGCCCCCGGCGGCACAGGCCGTGCACGACACCGGCCACGGCACGTGCGCGCGCGGCACGCCGGGATCGCCCACCCTGCCCGATCAGGCCGCCAAGGACGACGCGCAACGGACGGAGGCCGGCCACAGCGCGGTCAACGCCGCGGGAAACCTCGTCACGGCGGACCGCTTCGACCTGAAACCGTCGTCCGCAAGCCGCTTCGTCGTCGCCACGTCCTGTCCGGAGAGCTTGCCGCCCAATGCACGCTGGCGTACCGTGGCGACGCCGCAGCAGGAGATCGGTTTCGTACTGCTGCGTTCGCGCCGCCGTACCATCGGCTTCGTCATCAGCGACGATGGCCTGCGCGTGACCGCGCCGAACTGGGTCACGCTGCGCCAGGTCGACGAAGCCGTGGTCGAAAAGTCCGGCTGGATCCTGGCCAAGCTGCGCGACTGGCACAAGCGGCGCGAGCAGCTGGCGCTGTCCCAGACCCAATGGCGCGCGGGTGGTGAACTGCCCTATCTGGGCAAGCGCATCGTCCTGGAACTGGGATCGCGCGAACGGCATGCCACCCTGTCCGGCGACGCCGACGCGCCCTGCGACGGCGACGCGCTGCGCCTGGCCCTGCCCGCCGATGCCGCGGCATCGCGCATCCGAGACGCCGCGCAGGCCTGGCTGCAGCAGCGCGCCGGCATATGCTTCGGTTCGCGGCTGGCGCATTTCCTGCAAGCCAGCGGGTTGAAGATCCGCCGCTGGCGCCTATCGTCGGCCGCCACGCGCTGGGGTTCCTGCACCAGCGACGGCAACATCATGCTGAACTGGCGGCTGATCCACTTCGCGCCCGCCATCATCGATTACGTCATCGTGCACGAATTGGCGCATCTGCGCGAAATGAATCACAGCCCCAATTTCTGGACCGAGGTCGGGCACATCCTGCCCGACTACCAGCAGGCGCGCGAGGTCCTGCGGCGCCACGATCCGGCCATGCTTCCGCAGTTCTGACCCGCGAACCTAACCATGCTATTGCTCATACCAGGCCCCGTCACCACGGCAGATGTTGTCAAGGCGGCCCTGGCGCAAGACTATGCGCCCTGGGACAACGATTTCCGCGCGATCGTGCGCAAGCTGTGCGCCGACATCCGGGAGGCCGCCGGGGGCGCGCCGGACACCCATGTCGCGCTGCCGCTGTCGGGCAGCGGCCATTTCGCGCTGGAAGCCGCGGTCCGCACTTTCGTGCCGCGCACCGGCAAGATCCTGATCCCCGCGACCGGTGCCTATGCCGCCCGCCTGCAGCGCCTGGCCAGCGAGGCAGGACGCGCGGTGGCGACCATACCGGTGGGCGTGCGCGAACGCGTGCAGCCGGCGCGCCTGGCCGAGGCCTTGTGCGACGACCCCCGTATCACCCATGTCGGTCTGGTCTACAGTGAAACCGGCAGCGGAATTTGCCACGACGTGCCCATGCTGGCCCAGGTGGCGGGAGACCTCGGCCGGCGCGTCATCGTCGACGCCGTATCGGCTTTCGGCGCGCTGCCGCTGGACGTCTCGGCCCTGCCGTCGGTCGACGCCGTCATCCTGACGTCGAATAAATGCCTGGAAGGGCCGCCGGGCGCCGCCTTCGCGGTCTGCCGCGTGGATCGCCTGGAGGCTGCCCACGGCAACGCCGGTAGCTGGTCGCTGAACCTGGCGGACATCCATGAACACGACAAGAAGAACAACGGCGGCGCGCGCTTCACCCCGCCCGCGCCGACATTGGCCGCGCTGTCCGTCGCGATGGACCTTTACCGGCAGGAGGGGCGCGCCGCGCGGCTGGCGCGCTACACCGCCAACCAGCAGACGCTTTACGAGGGTATCAGGGCGCTGGGCCTGACGCCCTATCTGCCCCCGGAGCTGCAGGGGCCGATCATCGTCAACGTCCTATGGCCGACGGTGCCGGGCTGGAGCCTGCAGGGCTTCGTCGATGCCTTGAAGCAGCGCGGCTTCGTCATCAGCAACTTCTACAACACCGAGCAGCCCACCTTCCGCGTGGGCTGCATCGGCGCCATCACACCCGCCGACATGTCGCGGGCGGTGGATGCGATGGGCCAGGCGTTGAGCGAACTGCCCGTCGCGGCCTGACGAACCGCCATCGACCGGTGTGCGGCGATCAATTCAACGGCTTGACATTCCTCTCCCGCAGGATGGCTGTCCACCGTTCGGTCTCGTCCGCGATCAGCTGAGCCAGCATGGCGGGGGTATTCGGCTGCGTAGGGATGCCGTATCCCCGCGCCATCAGGGCTTGATGCAAAGCCGGGTCCGCCAATGCGGTATTGACGGATAGATTCAACCGGGCGACAGCATGCGGCGGTGTGCCCGAGGGAACCAGCAGCCCATACCATGCGCCCAAGGCCAACTGCGGATAACCCGCTTCGGCGATCGTGGGAACATGCGGTAAAGCCGAAGACCTTTCGGTCGACATAATGGCAATGGCGCGCAGCTTCGCGTCTTTTATATGTGGAAGCGCCGCGGCAAGCGGCGTGATGTAGGCATCCACCCGTCCGCCCATCACATCGATAAACGCGCCCGCGCTACCGCGATAGGGGACATGCACCATATCGATCCCGGCCTCCTGCTGGAAGAGCTCGCACAGCAGATGGTCGGTCGTTCCTGTCCCGCCCGACGCACACGTCAGGCCGCCCGGATAGGCCTTCGCAAGCGCGACGATATCTTCGACACTTGCAACAGGCGCGTGTTCGTCGACGACCATGACGTATGTCGTGGTGGCAACCAATCCGACAGGCGCCAGGTCCCGCGCGAAATCGTACTTGATATGCGGATAGATCACCTTATGGATGGTGTTGGGGCGGCCTCCGAGATAGAGCGTATATCCATCAGGCGGGGTGCGTGCAACGGCTTCCGCGCCGATGTTGCTTGCGGCGCCTGGCCGGTAGTCGATCACGATCTTCTGCCCGAGGTGCTCCTCCATTTGCTGTGCCAACAGCCGCCCGAGAAAGTCGTTATTCCCGCCGGGCGGGTAACCGAGCACGAGCGTGAGGGGACGCTGGGGATACAGGACTTCCGCGTCATAAGCGCCCGCTACCAACGGAACCATCCCCCCCACCAAGGCAACGGCCGCCAATTCTCGCTTGCACAAATGCATTTTGTCTCCGATCGTTCTATTTTTCGAATACCAATCCGGCTGTCCACATGAATAGCGGGCGGATGTGTGCGAGGTGACGGTCGATAGGTTCCGCCGCGACATTCCCGCGACTCGCCCTACAATAAGCGCTACTGCACTCGTCTTCATGTCGGGACAACAAACCAGGCGGCGGGTCGCTCTCCGGCACGGTGATTCGCGCCGGCGTGAGCGGCCGTCGATATGTCTATTGCCCGGGTTCACCAGCCAAAAAGGAAACCACCATGCGACTGCTCCACACCATGCTCCGTGTCGGCAATCTGGACCGCTCCATCGATTTCTATACCAACGTGCTGGGGATGCGGCTGCTGCGCCGCAAGGACTATCCCGAAGGCAAATTCACGCTGGCTTTCGTCGGCTACCAGGACGAAAAAGACGGCGCCGTGCTGGAATTGACGCACAACTGGGACACCGAGCGCTATGACCTGGGCACCGGCTATGGCCACATCGCCATCGACGTGCCCAACGCGTACGAGGCCTGTGACCGCGTGCGCGAACGCGGCGGCAAGGTCACACGCGAGGCCGGGCCGATGAAGCACGGCACCACGGTAATCGCTTTCGTCGAGGACCCGGACGGCTACAAGATCGAATTCATCCAGAAAGGATCGCAGAACGACTAGGGCCTGTTAACGCCAGGGTGGCTTTCCACGCGCCGCAACCCGCTTGCGCCACCGTGGCGGCCACCGCGGCAGCACGCCCGCGCGGAAGGGCCCTGGCGATCGATCCGAGTTTCCGGTGGCATGCGCCATTGCATGCCGTACGGCCTAGAATGACTGGTTCAGTCCCCCGCCTCTTTCGTCCTTCCAAGGCCGACGCCATGATCCACGAAATCCTCAAAATGGGTGACCCGCGCCTGCTGCGCGTGGCCGCCCCCGTCCGCGAATTCGACACCCCGGAATTGCATGCCCTGGTGCAGGACATGTTCGACACCATGAAGCACGCCAAGGGCGTCGGCCTGGCCGCGCCGCAGATCGGCGTGGACCTGCAGGTGGTGATCTTCGGCTTCGAACGCAACGAACGCTATCCGGATGCCGAACCGGTACCGCAGACCGTGCTGTGCAACCCCATCATCACGCCGCTGTCAGATGAGCGCGAAGACGGCTGGGAAGGCTGCCTGTCGGTACCCGGCCTGCGCGGGCTTGTGCCGCGCCATACCCACATCCGTTATACCGGCTACGACCCCGCCGGCAACATGGTGGAACGGGAGGCCCGCGGTTTCCATGCGCGCGTCGTGCAACACGAATGCGATCACCTGATGGGGCGCCTCTATCCCACGCGCATGACTGACCTGACCAAACTCGGCTTCATCGAAGTACTGTTTCCGGGAATGGACCCCAAGGCCGACGATTGAACATCCGGCGCTTGAGTTAAAGTTGTCGCTTCGCAAGATTGCCGACAGACCTGTGTCATAGGGCGCGCCACGCGATGCTCAATCAAGTATGGCTGGCTTTTTTCCTGGTAAGCGCCGTGACGGGCGCACTGCGCTGGCTGGCCGGCGGCCATGCCGAAGTCTTCTCCGCCATGGTGGGCGCGCTCTTCGATATGGCGCGGCTTTCGGTGGAACTCATGGTGCTGCTTTTCGGCACCCTCACCCTGTGGCTGGGCCTGCTCCGCATCGCGGAACAGGCCGGCATCGTCCGGGGCCTGGCCTGGCTACTGGGGCCGCTGTTCACCAGGCTCATGCCTGACGTGCCACGCGGCCATCCCGCGATCGGCCTCATCACCCTGAATTTCGCCGCGAATGCACTGGGCCTGGATAACACCGCCACGCCGATCGGCCTTCGCGCCATGCGCGAACTTCAGTCGCTCAACCCCCGGCCTGAAACGGCGACGAACGCACAGATCCTGTTCCTGGTGCTGAATGCCTCGTCCCTCACGGTGTTGCCAGTCACCATCTTCATGTACCGCGCCCAACAGGGCGCCTCCGATCCCACCCTGGTGTTTCTGCCGATTCTGCTTGCCACGTGCGTATCGACATTGACGGGGCTGCTGAGCGTCGCGTGGTGCCAGCGGCTGCGACTGGGGGATCCGGTGGTACTGGCGTGGCTCTTGTCGGGACTCTTATTGTTCGGCGGCTTTGTCGCGCTGCTGGCCACCCTGTCGGCCGCCGCGTTGGCCGCGCTGTCCTCCCTGATGGGCAACCTGGCCTTGTTCGGCGTCATCATCGCCTTCCTGCTGCTGGGCGCCTGGAAAAAAGTCCCGGTGTACGAGTCGTTTATCGAAGGCGCGCGCCAGGGCTTCGATATCGCGCGCGACCTGCTGCCCTACCTGGTCGCCATGCTGTGCGCCGTCGGCGTACTGCGCGCTTCCGGCGCGCTGGACGCCGTGCTGGACGGCATACGGTGGCTGGCACACGCGGCAAACTGGGATACACGTTTCGTCGATGCCCTGCCCACTGCGCTCGTCAAGCCATTCTCCGGCAGTGCCGCGCGCGCGATGATGCTGGACACCATGGCGCACTTTGGCGTGGACAGTTTTCCCGCCCTGCTGGCCGCGACCATGCAGGGCAGCACGGAAACCACCTTCTATGTACTGGCGGTGTACTTCGGCGCCGTGGGCGTGCGGCGCGCGCGCCACGCCGTGGGTTGCGCACTGCTGGCCGACCTGGCCGGTGTGCTGGCCTCGATCGGCGTCTGCTACTGGTTCTTCGCCTGAAGCCTGTTAACGCCAGACGCCCTGCCGCTTACTCCACCGGCAGCAACTTCATGCCGTTGGTGCCGCCGCTGTCGCGATAGAAATCGCCCTTGGTCAGAATGACCCAATCTCCCGGCTCGACCCGCCCGCGCCGCTTCAACTCGGCGATCGCGGCATTGCTCAGTTCCGCGGGATCGAAAGACGAGGGATCGAACGGCACCGTATACACGCCACGGAAAAGCGCGGCGCGGTTTTGCGTGACGGGATGCGGGCTGTAGCAATAGATGGGCACGCCGGAGCGGATGCGCGACATGATCAAGGGCGTGTGGCCGCTTTCGGTCATCGCGATAACGGCCTTGATGCCTGGAAAGTGATTGGCCGCGTACATCGCGGCCAGAGCGATGGTCTCGTCGCAGCGGGTAAAGGTCTCGCCCAGCCGGTGATGCGAGTGCGTGGAAGTCGGATGCTTCTCCGCGCCCAGGCACACGCGCGCCATGGCCTCGACCGCCTCGACGGGATACTGGCCCGAAGCGCTTTCGGCCGACAGCATCACGGCGTCGGTGTAGTCCAGTACCGCGTTGGCGACGTCCGACACTTCCGCGCGCGTGGGCAGCGGATTGCTGATCATCGATTCCATCATTTGCGTGGCCGTGATCACGACCTTGTTCAAGGTGCGCGCGTGCTGGATGATGCGCTTCTGGATGCCGGCCAGTTCGGCGTCGCCGACTTCCACGCCCAGATCGCCGCGCGCCACCATCACGCCGTCGCTGGCACGGATCAGCGCATCGAGCGCCTCGTCGTCCGCCACTGCCTCGGCCCGTTCGATCTTCGCGATGATCCAGGCCTGGCTACCGGCGGCCAGCACCAGTTCGCGAGCCTCGTCGATATCCGAGCCATGGCGCGGAAACGACACGGCCACGTAGTCCAGCTGCAGCTCCGCCGCCACCTTGATGTCGGCGCGGTCCTTGTCGGTCAGGCTGGGCGCGGACAAGCCGCCCCCGCGGCGATTGATGCCCTTGTTGTTCGACAGGGTGCCCCCCACCATCACGGTTGTCTGCACCGAATCGAGCGCAATGCTGTCCACGCGCAGCACCACGCGCCCGTCATCCAGCAGCAGTTCGTCGCCGGGCCGGCAATCCTGCACCAGCTCCGGATAATCGATGCCGACGATTTCCGCGGTGCCTTCGTCATAGGGATGGCTGTTGGACAGGACGAAGGTCGAGCCGACCTTCAGCGTCACCTTGCCGTCCTTGAATCGGGCGATCCGTATCTTGGGTCCTTGCAGGTCCCCCATCAAGGCCACGAAGCGCCCCTGCTTGGCTGCCGCTTCGCGCACCAGCTGCGCGCGTTGCCGATGATCGTCCGGGTCGCCATGCGAGAAGTTCAGGCGAGCCACGTCCATGCCGGCACGTACGAGTGCCTCGATCCGCTCCGGCGACGAAGTCGCGGGGCCCAGGGTAGCGACAATTTTGGTGCGGCGCAGCACTGCCATGACGGGATTCCTCTGGTAATTGAGCAAGCGTCCTATGGTACGCCTGCCGGCGTGCAACGGTCATGCGCGCTGAGCCACGGCGTTATCATGGTCGCCTTCCGGCCATACAACGCAGCCCGCACGCAACGAGAACGCCCGTGAAAATCGTCATCGCGCCCGACTCCTTCAAGGAAAGCCTTTCCGCTCCCGAAGCCGCCGCCGCGATCGCCCGCGGCGTCCGTGCCGCCTGCGCCGATGCCGATATCGTCACGATTCCCATGGCCGACGGCGGCGAAGGTACGGTAGCGGCGGTGCTCGCGGCCGCGGGCGGGCAGTGGCGGTCGACCGATGTGACCGATGCGCTGGGCGCGATGGCACCCGCGGCATGGGGCTGGCTGGGAGCAGACACGGCGGTCATCGAAATGGCGGCGGCGGCAGGCCTGGAACAGGTTCCCGTGGAACGGCGCGACCCCTTGCGCGCGACAAGCCGCGGCGTTGGCGAACTCATGCGCGCCGCGCTGGATGCCGGTGCGCGCCGCATTATTCTCGGGTTGGGCGGCTCGGCTACCAACGACGCCGGCGCCGGCATGCTCTGCGCGCTCGGCCTGCGGATTCTCGATGGCCAGGGCATGCCGGTCGCCGATGGCGGTGCGGGCTTGGCCCAGGCCGTGACGATAGACACCGATGCGCTCGATCCCAGGCTGGCGTCCGTCCGCATCGAAGTCGCCTCGGACGTCGACAATCCGCTGTGTGGGCCGCACGGCGCGTCGGCGGTCTTCGGCCCGCAGAAGGGCGCGACGCCCGACCAGGTGCGGCAGCTGGATGCCGCGCTCGGGCATTTCGCGGACCTGTGCGCGCGCACGCTGGGGCGCGATGCGCGCGACCGCCCGGGTGCCGGCGCGGCCGGCGGACTCGGCTTCGCCGCACATGCCTTCCTGGACGCGTCCTTCCGGCCCGGCGTGGAGGTGGTCGCCGAGCTTGGCGGTTTGGCGCAAGCGATGCGCGGGGCAACGCTGGCGTTCACCGGCGAAGGACGCATGGACGAACAAACCCTGCATGGCAAGACGCCGGCTGGTGTCGCCCGCATCGCGAACCGGGCCGGCGTGCCGGTGGTCGCGCTGGCCGGCTCGCTGGGTGGCGGCTACGAAAAGCTGTACGAGGTGGGTATTACGGCGGCCTACAGTCTGGCCTGCGGGCCGATGACGCTGGCGCAAGCCTGCGCGCAGGCGGCGGAACTGCTGACCGATCGTGCCCGCGATGCCACCCGCCTGTTCCTGGCGGGACGGCGCGGCGAACAGCCCGGCTGACCAGCCCGCGTGAGGCGGCGCGCCATGGCCTCAAGTATCCAGTTCGGCGCTATGCGGCCGCTCCGGGCCGACCAGGCCCGCATCGAGCAAGGCATCGGCCAGGGCGATGAATTTCGCCACGGACACTTCTTCGGCACGCGCGGTAGGCGCGATGCCCAGTTCTTCCCACGGTACGCGCGGCGCCCAATCGCCTAGGCCCCGCCGCAGCATCTTGCGCCGCTGGGAGAAAGCGCGCGCCACGACCTGCTCGAGCGCCGCTTCGCTGCGCGGGCGGATACGATCGGACGGCAGCGGCACCATGCGCACCACCGCAGAGACGACGCGCGGCGGGGGGTCGAAGGCCTCCGGCGGAACGTCGAACAGTTTTTCGATGCGATAGCGTGACTGCAGCATCACGGACAGCCGGCCATAGTCGCCCGACGCGGGTTGCGCCGCCATGCGGTCGATGACTTCCCGCTGCAGCATGAAATGCTGGTCCCGCACCCGATCGCTGACGCTCATCAGGTGGAACAGGATGGGACTGGAAATGTTGTACGGCAGGTTGCCCACGATGCGCAGATCGGTGCCGAACTGCGCGAAATCCACCGTCAGCGCATCGGCCTGGACCACCGCCAGGCGGTCGGGCGCGTGATCGCGCCGCAGGCGTTCGGCCAGGTCCCGGTCGATTTCCACCACATTCAATTGCCGCACGCGGTCCAGCAAGGGCCGCGTCAGCGCCGACAGGCCCGGGCCGATTTCGATCATTCGGTCGTCGGCGGCGGGACCTATCGCGCGGACGATGGCGTCGATGACGCCTTCGTCGACCAGGAAGTGCTGTCCGAAGCGCTTACGCGCCTGATGCTGGGGCATGGGCTGATGAAACGAAGGCCGGCTTACCGGGCACCGCTGTCCTGGTTATTCTGCTGGTCCCGCTTTTCCAGGCGGTTGTCGATATAGGCCTGGTCGCGCAGCTGTTCCAGGTAGTCGTCGAAGGCAAGCTCGGAGCGCCGCTCGAACAAGACGCGGCGTGCCTGCAGGCGTTCGACCTCGTCCTTGACGTCTTTCTGCCGACGCTCCAGCACCTGGATCAGGTGCCATCCGAAACGGGTGTGAACAGGCTCGCTGACTTCGTCCGGCTGCAGCGCGTTCATGGCTTGCTCGAATTCCGGCACGGTTTCGCCGGGATTGAGCCAACCCAGGTCGCCGCCCTGCGGCGCGCTCGCATCCTGGGAATTCTGCCGTGCCAGCGCGCCGAAATCCTCGTGGCCTTCGACGATGCGCTGGCGCAGCAGCGCCAGGCGCTGGCGTGCTTCCTCGTCGGTCATGACGGCGGAGGTCTTGATCAGGATGTGCCTTGCATGCGTCTGGGTAACCTGCACCGGCCCTTGCGGCAAGGGGATGGCGCCGTCGGAACTGGGATTGGTCGGCGGCGCGGCAGGCGCGGTGGCCGGCGTTTGCGCCGGATTGCGGGCCGGCGCCGGACCGCCGGCGCTGCGGCGGTCCAGCACCTTCAGGATATGGAAGCCGTTGCCGCTCTGGATGATGCCCGATACCTCGCCCTTCTTCAGGTTGGCGATGGCATTGACGAAGAGGTCCGGCCACCCTTCCAGCGGGCGATCACCCATGGCGCCGCCCTGCAGGGCTTCAGGACCGTCCGAAGTGGCCGCGGCCAGGCTGGCGAAATCGCCGCCGCTCTTCAAGCGCGCCAGGATGTCTTCCGCTTTCTTGCGCAGCGTGGCGACCTGATCGCGCGTGGCGCTTTCGGGCACGCGCACCAGGATCTGCGCCAGGCCGACGACTTCCGGACCGGTCGGCATCTGGGGCTGGGATGCCGCCGCGGCAGACGGCGCCGGGCCGGCGGGCGCCGCGCCCGCGGCGCCTTGGCGGCGCTGCTGTTCTTTCAGAAAGGCATCCACTTCCGCATCGGAAATCACCAGATTGGCATCGACCGTGCGCTGGCGCAGGCGGTCCGCCAGCACTTCATTGCGGATGCTCTTGCGGTACATCTGCCAGTTGATGCCTTGTTTTTCGATGGCCTGGCGCAATTGGTCCATCGACATCTTGTTGCGGGCGGCCACGGTGCCGATGGCCTGGTCCACCTGGGCGTCGTCGATGCGAATGTTCAGGCGCTTGGCTTCCTGCCGCTGCAGATCTTCCATGATCAGCCGCTGGAGCACCTGGCGCTGCAAGACCTTGGGATCCGGCAGCTGGATGTTCTGGCGGGTCAGCTCCTGCGTGGCGGCCTTGACGCCCTCGTTGACCTCCCGCATCGTGATGACGTCCTTGTTCACGACCGCGGCGATACCGTCGGCGAACTGGTCTCCTTGCGGCGCCGCTTGCGCAGGCGTATCAGCCGGCGCGGGAGCAGCGGGCTTGGCCGCGGGTTTGCGGGACTGCGCGGCCGGGTGGCCGTGGGATGGGGATTGCGCCTGCGCGACAGCGGCCAGCGGCAACGCGGCGCAGGCAACCAGCATCAGGATGCCGCGCGCAAGGCGAACCGGCGAAAACACACTACGCATCATTCATACCTTTCGAAAGTCGTTCCAGGCTGCGGCGGCGGGTTGACCGACTCGTAGCCGGGTATGCTGCGGCGCATCAGCTTCAAGGGGTCGGTACCCAAGGCGCCCAGCCCCGTCAGTTCCAGCTGGAAAAATACCGCGGTATTCACTTCATCCGCGGCCACGGCATAGCGTTGGAACACCACCCGGCCCGTCCAGCAGCAATCGCCTTTGTACTCCAGGCCGGCGATGGCCTGCGTAATGCGGCGGGAATCCTGCGTGGGCACGCCGTTGGAATCCGTGATCGGGCCAGTATGCAGGGAATAGTCGACACGGCCCACGCCATAGATTCGCTGAGTGAACGGCCACTGGAACGCCATGCTGATCTGGTTCTGTCCCTGCACATAGGATTGCTGCGCCCCCGTGCTCACCGTTGGGGGATCACGCTGATAGCGGTAAGACAGGGACACGGAAGTCAAACGCTGCGGCGCCCAACGCGCCGACACCAGGCCCTGCTGGAATCGTGAGTTATAGGGATCGTACTGCGCGCTGACCGTGGTGCTCAGGGTATCGGTCAGGGCCGCGGTCGTTTCAGCCAGGAAGTTGGACCGGACATTGGTGCGCGGCGATTCGTTCGGTAGCGTGACGCGCTGGTCCTCGAAATATACCTGCTGTCCCACGGACGCCGACAAGCGCTCGAAGCCGGTATTTGCATCGAGCCAACGCGTCGTAAGCGCTGCGGTCAATTGGTTCGCATTGGCGATGCGATCCCAACCGCCAGTGTAGATATTTTCCTCGAATGCCTGGGCAAAACTGAAATCGGCCAATGCCGTATCGTAGTTGGGCAGCTTCGATTGATTGCGATAGGGCACGCGCAAGTAGTACAGACGCGGTTCCAAGGTCTGGAGGGAGTCCTTGCCGAACAGCGTGGTATCCCGCTCGAACGTCATGCCGCTATCGACAGAAAAAATCGGCAAGCCGCGCGACATGCTACTGGGGTAGTTCGTCGTCCCCAGGTTGTTCCAGTCACCGCCATACCAATTGGTACTCTGGTACTGCGTGAAGTTGTAGCCAACCTTGGGCGTGACGTACCAGCCGGGGCGCACGATCGGGAACGCCAACGTGGGATACATCTTGAGGCGGTCGCCATCGGGGCCATAATGGCCGTTGATGGCGCCCGTCAGGTTTTCGGCCGGACCTACGAGAGTGCGTTGGAACCGAGTTGCCGTACTCGCGAATTCGGCATCGAATCCGTGGAAATTGTAGCGCTGCCCACGCAAGGAGAGCTCCGGGATCTTATCGTAGGGCGGAACAATAAGCGCATTGACATCTTGCAGGGTCTGGTACTTGTACACCTGGGCATAAGTCTGCCAATACTGATTGCTCCACCCGACGAGACCTTGGCGGGGTAGATACGTTGTGGATGCGTAATTCAGGCCGATAGTCGAAAAATCACGGTAGTAGTCGTTATCCGACACGCCGTTGATGTCCCAGCTCGTATAGAAACCATCACCGAGATCTTGCGCGTGCCGGCTGCTGTACATCCAGCGTTTTTCACCGGTCTGAGCGTCGCTCGGCAGATAGGTACCGGCGAGCACGCCACCGTAGCCGGGGCCGGCGTAGCGGAATTCGCCGCCCAGCTGCAGACCGCGCTTGGACAACAGGCGAGGATACAAGGTGGCGTCGTAATTGGGCGCCAGGTTGAAGTAATACGGCGTCTGGATCTCAAAACCGCTGCGGCTCGTGGAGCCGTAGGTCGGCAGCAGGAAACCCGACTTGCGTTCCTTCTTGATCGGGAAGGTCATGTAGGGCGACGCCAGGATGGGCACATCCTTGAAATACAGGACGCCATTGCGCGCCACGCCTTCGTTCTCGTCGAAGTCCAGGTCCACCGACTGGGACTTGATGTACCACGATGGCTCGGCGCAGCCGCACCCGGTATAGGTGGTGTTCTGCAGGCGCATCGTGGAACGGCTGAAGATGTCCGCGTGGTCCGCCTTGGCGAAGCCGCCGGTGGCGCCCAGCCAGAAATCCGGCGCGCTCATCTGGCCGCTGTTGGTGTCCAGGCTGTATTGCATGGCCGGCGCGGTGATGAGGGTGCCGTCACGCATCAGCCGCGCGCCGCCCTGGGAATCGACCTCGCCGGACGCCCGGTGATAAGTGATCTTGTCCCCTTTCAACACGGTGTCGAGCCGCCGAACCTGCGCGCTGCCGGAGAGCGTCACGTTGGAGTCCGGATCGCTGTCGATGGTGTCCGCTTCCAGGTAGGCGGGCATCTGGTCGCTGGTCAGGCGGTGTACGCGCAGACCAGGCGAGGACCGCAGGCCCAGGACCTCGACGCCTTGCGAACCGGTGTTGGAGACGGGGGGCGCCGACGACTTCGAATTCGCTGACGTATCCGTTGCGACTTGGGCCTGGGCGACAGAGACCGCGCCAGCAAGGAATAGGATCAACGACCGGACGATGCGCACGTACGAGGGGACCTGAAAAAAAAGGGCGATGCGGACGAAACGGCGGGGTACGACCGTCCCGTGAAACCCGCGAAGAGCCGGTATTATAGATAAGCCGGGCGTCAGCGTAGCTGCTGGATTTCCGGCATGCATGATATCCCCGCATGGCCAGTCGCCCCGCACCCCGAAAATCCCCATTTTTCGTACACAGGTCTTCTCCTTGTCCTCCATCGCCGATCCCCGCCTGGACGCCCTGCGCCATTGGCTGCGCGGCCTGCCCGCCCGCCTGGGGCTGCAGCCCGATGCCCTGCGCCCCGCTTCCAGCGACGCCAGTTTTCGCCGTTACTTCCGACTGGACGCCGCGGCCGGTTCCGTGGTGGTCATGGATGCGCCCCCGGCGCACGAGGATACCGGTCCCTTCCTGCACGTCGCGGCACTGCTGCGCGATGCGGGGCTCAACGTCCCGGCCATCCTGGCGCAGGACCCGGCGCAGGGCTTCCTGTTGCTCTCGGACCTCGGCCCGTGCACCTACTACCAGCGCATCCAGGACGGGCTGGACGACGCCACGCTGCAGACGCTGTACCGCCAGGCGATCGCGGCTCTGGTGCGCATGCAGCAGGCTTCCGTCCGTGGACTGGCGCACTACGACAGCAGCCGGCTGATGACGGAACTGGAACTGTTCCCGGCGTGGTACGTGGCGCGCCATCACGGCGTCACGCTGGACACGGCCACGCAAGAGGCGCTGCAAGGCGTCTTTTCGCTGCTTTCCACGGCCAACGGCACGCAGCCGTCCGTGCTGGTGCACCGGGATTTCCACTCGCCCAACCTGATGGCGTGCGACGACGACCGCTATGGGCCGAATCCGGGCATCATCGATTTCCAGGACGCGCTGGCCGGTCCGATCACCTACGACCTGGCCTCGCTCGTCACCGACGCCCGCACCACCTGGGAAGAAGCGCAGCAGCTGGATTGGGCGATCCGCTATTGGGAAATGGCACGCGCCGCGGGCTTGCCGGTGCGACCGGATTTCGCCGAGTTCCACCGCGCGTACGAATGGATGGGGCTGCAGCGCAATCTGCGCATCCTGGGGGTGTTCGCGCGCCTGCACCACCGCGACGGCAAGCCCGGCTACCTGGCGCATATACCCCGCGTCAACACCTACGTCCGCCAGGTGGCGGCCCGCTATGGCGCATTCGCGCCGTTGCTGCGCCTGCTGGACACGCTGGACGACCGGCAGCCCACGGTGGGATATACCTTCTGATGCAGGCCATGATACTTGCGGCCGGACGCGGCGAGCGCATGCGGCCCTTGACCGACACCACGCCCAAGCCCTTGCTGCAAGCCGGCGGCAAGCCCTTGATCGTCTGGCACATCGAGCGCCTGGTCGCCGCCGGCATGAAAGACATCGTCATCAACCACGCCTGGCTCGGCCACCGGCTGGAGGCCGCGCTGGGCGACGGGTCGGCCCATGGCGCCCGCCTGCGCTATTCCCGCGAGGGCACGGCATTGGAAACCGCCGGCGGCATCGCCCTGGCCCTGCCGATGCTGGGCCAGGCGCCCTTCCTGGTCGTCAACGGCGATATCTGGTGTGACTGGGATCCCGCGCAGGCGCCGGCGCTGGCCCGCGATATCGATGGCCAGGCCACGCTGGCCTGGCTGCTGCTGGTGGACAATCCCGGGCACCATCCCGCCGGCGACTTCCATCTCCGGCCGGATGGCGTCCTGGACGCCGCGCAAGGCCAGCGGCTCACGTTTTCAGGCATCGGCATTTACCATCCTACGCTTTTCGAAGATATCGCCCCCGGCGCGCCGGCGCGGCTGGGGCCCTTGCTGGCGCAGGCCATCGGCCGGCGCGCGGCGCGCGGTGGCCGCCATGAAGGGCGCTGGGTGGATGTCGGCACGCCCGAGCGGCTGGCCGCGCTGGACGCGGGGCTACGGGGCCAAGCCCCTTCCTGACGGGATATTTCACAATATCAAGGTAGGCAACCAGGCTTGTCGAAATGGCAACGCCCTGGCCTGCCGGGTTATCCTTGCAGGCTTTCGGCCATCGGCCCGCCCATCGGCGGGCCGATGGCCGACACGGCATCATTGCCTGCATACCGTCACAAGACCGCCAGTCCTGGCGGCGGGACGCCAAGGAGGCACGCCGTGTTTTTTCCGCCGGCCGCCCCAAGGCAAGAAGCCCCTTGAGTGGCGGCGAGCCGGTCCGCCGGCGCGGCGTGGACGATATTTTTTTGGATGGATGGGGATGTTCGGACGGTCGCAGCGCGCGGTTTTCAAACCTTCGGTGTATCAGCCTGGAAAACGGTCGCGGCGCATGCCGCGCTGGCTGGTTCTGCTGCTTGCCGGCGTCGTGCTGGGCGCGGGCGGCGTATTGTTCCTGCAAACCAACTACGGGCCGCAGCGGCTGACGGTGGAACAGTCCGAACAGCTGCACGGCGAACTCAGCGCCGCCAACATCGATCGCCAGCGCCTGCAGGGCCAGGTGGAAGAACTCACCCAGCAGCGTGACGCCGCGCGCGCAACGCACGACAAGCTGACCACGGATCTTGCACAAGCGCGCCAGCAGATCCAGGGCCTGAACAAGGACCTTGCACTGTTCCAGGAGGCCGTGCCGCCGGATCCTCGCGGCGGCCCCATCGGCATACGATCCGCAACGCTATCGCGGCAGCCCGGGCAGTTGACTTACCAGGTGCTCGTCATGCGTGACAAGGGCACGGCCGGCGTGCCGTTCAAGGGCAGCCTGGAATTCTCCATCGAGGGCCGCTATCCGAACGGCCGCAGCGGCACCATCACGCCGGACGCCCTGCCCGTGGACATGGACCGTTTCGACAACTTGAGCGGCACGCTGCAACTGCCCGATGGCTTCATCGCGCGGGGCGTCACCATCAAGGTACTGGATTCGGCACAGAAGCAGCAGGCCATGCGGATCTACTACGTGCGCAGCTGACCGCGCAAGGCCTGTCCACGCTACAGCATCTTGCGCAGCGTGCCGTCCTTCAGCACGTATTGGTGCCACAAGGCCGCCAGCGCATGCAGGCCGATCAGGTAGTACAGCGTATTGCCCAGGAACTTGTGGATATCCTCGATCGTGTCGGCCGCGCCGTTGGCGCCGGCGATCGAGATGGAAATCCCCGTGCCCATCAAGGTCACGGGATGGCCGTCGAAATTGAACATCAGGATACCCAGCAGCGGCTGGGCCAACAGCACGATATAGAACACCCAGTGCAGCCCGCGTGCACAGGCCGCCGCCAGGCCGCCGTCTTTTTCCGCCGCGGGCGCCCCATGCACCAGGCGCCATACCAGCCGCAAGGCGGTGAGGCATAGGACCGATACGCCTGCCCATATATGGATACCGGTCCAGAACGCGCGCGACGCGCTGCCGCGCGGGCCCCGGATCTCGATGGCGAACAAACCCACCGCCACGATCAGGAAAATCAACCAATGCAGGATGATGGCGGGGCGGCTATAGCGGACCGGAGCAAGGGAAGCTGCGGAAGGCGTGACGGACATCGATGGCTCCTGGAAATGACAGGGAAAGCGGACGCCGCCGGCGAACCGGGATGGCCGCCGGCGCGGCCGCATGGGCAAGCGCCGACACGCAGTGTATCGCCGGATTTACGATGCCCAGCGGGCCGCCTGCTCCAGCAAGGCCAGATCGCGACCGCGTGCCGCTATCAAAGACAAGCCGACCGAGCAACGGTTCCCCGCCATCACGGGCATGGTCAGTTGCGGCAAGCCCGCCAGGCTTGCGATGCAAAGCAGGCACAGGGCCCGCGTGCGGTCTTCGGCCGCCGTGGTCGAGCCCTTGATCGGGGCGACGAAAGACACGGTCGGCAGGCAAAGCACCGCATCGCCCAGCAGATCGTCCAGCCCGGCCGCGATACGCCGGCGCTCCACTGAGGCGGCGTCGGCTTCCTCGGCGCCGATCGTCGACGCCCATTTGAAGCGTTCGGCGATATCCGGACCGAAACGCGGCGCGTGGCGCGTGATCCAGTCGCCGTGCGCGGCCCACACTTCACGCCCCTGTATCACCCGGAATACCTGCTGCCAGGCCAGGAGTCCTTCGGGCGCGAGCCGCACATGTTCGGCGGCGCCGAACCGCCCCATCATCTGTTCCAGCGGCGCGGCCAGGCCCTGGCGCACCTCTTCGGATGCCAAAGACCAGGCGTCGTCGGCCACCAGCAGGCGGCCGGGCAGGCTATCCCGTCCGGGCGCCGGCGCGGGCAGCAGCACCTGTCCCACGCGCGCCAGCGTGGCCGCATCGCGGGTGATCCAGCCCACCACGTCATAACTGGGCGCCAACGGGACGACGCCCGTACTGGAAACCGCGCCATGCGTGGGACGCAGGCCCCAGGCGCCGCAGAAGGTCGCGGGCAGGCGGATGGAGCCCGCCGTATCGGTGCCCAGCCCGATATCACATAGCCCGCTGGCCGCCGCCACCGCCGAGCCGCAGGACGATCCGCCCGGGATGCGATCCGGAGCGACGGGATTCACCGGCGTGCCGTAGTGGAAGTTTTCGCCGTTCAGGCTATAGGCCAGCTCGTCGGTCAGCGTTTTGCCGATGACGTCCGCCCCGGCGTCCAGCAGTTGGCGCACCACGGGTGCATGTTGCGCGGCGACCCCATGTGTGGCGCGCCAGTCCGGATTGCCGGCGCCGGTGTTGCGGCCCTGGATGTCGATCATGTCCTTCACGCCGACACGCAGCCGGGCCAGGGGCCCGCCTGCGGCGCCGGGCAGGTCGAATCTGCCTTCCGGCGCGAAGGCGCCGTGGGGATTGGCCGGATCGGCAACCGCCGGCCGACCACCGGCGGAGGCCGGCGCTGTGTTCGCTTCTGTCATGGGGTCACCGATACAAGAGGGTTCCGATTACGTTGACTTCATTGCGCAGCAAGGGGTACAAGGCCGCCCGCCGCGCGGGCGTCATGCGGCTGGAAATCGCCGCGATCGCCAGCGCGGCCACGGGCGCCCCGAAAGGGTTGCGCACCGCCAGGCCGATGGCCGTCACGCCCGGCACGGCTTTTTCACCGATGGCGGCATACCCCTGCGCCCGCCCGGCGGCCACGGCGTCCTTGAGGTCGCGTTCGTCCAGTTCGCCGTAGGCGCCGATACGCGGGCGGATGGCCTCGACCACGCGATCGACCTCGCCAGGCGCGAGGGCCAGCAGGATCGCCAGGCCGCCGGCATTCACCCCCAGCGGCTGGCGGCTGCCCACGGTGACGACGGGCGTCTGGATGGGGTAATGCCCTTGCACGCGGCTGATGCATACCGCATCGTTGCCGCGGCGGATGAACAGGAAGGCCGTATCCCCCGTGGCCTCGGCCAGTCGCTGGAGCGACGCGGCGCACAGTTCGCGCAGGTTGAATTGCGGTGCGGCCACCAGGCCGAGCTCGAAGACCAGGGTGCCGAGCCGGTAACGCCGCGCACGATCATCACGCGACACCATGCCCTCGGCCACCAGCGCCTTGAGCATGCGATGCGCGGTGGGCGCTTCCAGCCCGCACAGGCGCGCCACGTCCACGAAGCGCAAACCGGTTTCCTGGTGCTGGGCCAGCGTTTTCAACACATTGACGACGCGGCGGATGGCTTGCGTGCCGCCCGGCGCCGCGCCCGCGGCCGCCGAAATGCCGGGGGCAAGGAGGTCGGGCGCGGGCGTTTCGGCGACCGGATCAGGGTTAACCACGAGGATTTATTCCAGAATATGGATACTTCACCGGCACGCGTTGACAGCGGTTTTGCCGGTACATAAATTGAACCTCAACAATACAGAGGCGGAACGCCCGGGTCAAACATCCATCATATGGACATATCATGATACCCAAGGAACGCATCGATTATTCGGCGATCATCGATCGCCCCAAGCTCACCCCGCCCGACGGGGCCCGCGTGATCGTCTGGCCCATCGTCAATGTGGAGGACTGGCAGATCGACCGTTATATGCCGCGCCAGGTACTGCCGCCGCCCACGGGCGTCACGGCCCTGCCGGACATCGCCAACTGGGCATGGCACGAATACGGCATGCGCGTCGGCTTCTGGCGCCTGAAGGCCGCGCTGGACCGCCTGGGCATCGTGCCCACCCTGTCCATCAACGGGAGCGTTTGCCTGAACTACCCGCGCGTCGCGGAAGAAGCGCACAAGTCCGGCTGGGAATTCATGGGCCACGGCTTCATCCAGATGCCCACGCACCAGGTCGACGACCAGCGCGCGATGATCAAGCGCACGGTGGACACCATCGAGCAGTTCACCGGCAAAAAGCCGGTAGGCTGGCTCGGCCCGGGGCTGACCCAGACACTGGAAACCGTCGATTACCTGCACGAGGCGGGCATCCGCTATATCGGCGACTGGTGCCTGGACGACCAGCCGTGCAAGGTACGCACGGCGACCGGCGATATGGTGGCCATGCCCTATGCCCTGGAGCTGAACGACATCCCCGTAGTGGCGGTCCAGCATCATTCCTCGGACGAACTGTTGATCCGCGTGAAGGACACCTTCGACCGGCTCTACCAGGAAGGCGGCGATCATGTGCGCGTCATGGGCATCGCCGTGCATCCTTTCCTGAGCGGCGTGCCGCATCGGATCAAGTACTTCGAGGAAGCGCTGGCCTACGTCGCGGGCCATGACCATGTCAAGTTCATGACCGGCGCGCAGATACTGGACTGGTACCAGGCCCAGCAGGCCTGAGCATCCGTCGCGACATCACAAGCGGCACCCGGACAGCGGCCCATGCCTGCAAGGACATGGGCCGGCGCCGATAAATCAAGGGGTCTGGGCGGTGGGGGAAAACAAAGGACGCGTAGCGTCCACATCATCTCGCGGCAGATCAAGCAAGCCGCGTAACCGCCCTGTTTATTCAAATCCGTTCGGAGTCTCCATGCGTATCCGCAGTCTACTTACCGTCTTTGCCTGCCTCTTCGCCGCGTCGGCCAGCACCGGCGCCCTGGCCCAGGCCGACGACTATCCCAACCGTCCTATCCGCCTGCTCGTCGGCTTCCCGCCCGGCGGCATCTCGGACGTGATCGCGCGCACCGTCGCGTCCAAGGCCAGCACGATCCTGAAGCAGAACATCGTCGTGGAAAACCGCCCCGGCGCGGGCACGACCATCGCGGCCGATACGGTGGCGCGCTCGGCCCCCGACGGCTACACGTTGCTGCTGCAGGACACCACCACGCACGCGATCAACGCCAGCCTGTATCCCAAGCTGCCTTTCGATACCGTCAAGAGCTTCACGCCGATTTCGCTGGTATCGACTTCGCCGCTGATGCTGGTGGTCAAGGCCGATTCGCCGGCCAAGACGGTGAAGGAATTGCTTGCCATGCTGGCCGCCAAGCCGGGCGGCTACGCCTACGGTTCGTCGGGCAACGGCACCATCATCCACCTGGCCAGCGAAATGATGGACCGCGCGGCCCATGTGCAGGCCGTCCACATTCCCTACAAGGGCAGCGCGCCCATCATCCAGTCGCTGCTGTCGGGCGACGTGGCTTACGCATGGAGCAGCATGCCGCCGGCCATTTCCCAGGTAAACGCCGGCAAACTGCGCGCACTGGCGGTCAGCACGCCCAAGCGCATTTCGGCCGCGCCGGATGTGCCGACCATCGCCGAAGCCGGCGTCCCGGCCGCCGAGGTCGTGCTGTACAACGGCGTGCTCGGACCCGCCAATCTGCCGCCGGCCATCGTCAAGCGCCTGAACGCGGCCTTCAACGAAGCCGCCAACAGCGATGAGGTCAAAACCGTCTACGCGACGCTGGGCGCCGAGCCGGTGGCCGTGACGCCGGAACAGATGCTGGCCCAGATCAACGCCGATATTCCCCGATACGGCAAGGTGGTGAAGGAAGTGGGCGCCAAGGTCGACTGAGGTCGGCGCGCGGCGCGCGCCGCGATCCCTTGACGTCGCGATGACGCAAGCGGTCCCCCAGACAAAAGGCCGGGCTCCTTCGGAGACCCGGCCTTTTCATCGTGCGCCAGCCTGGCGCGCCGGCAGCGGCGCAGGATCAGCTGAAGAACTCCTTCACCCGATCCGTCCAGGACTTGCTTTGCGGCGAGTGGCGGTCGCCGCCATCGTTCAACGATGCCTCGAACTGCCGCAGTATGCTCTTTTGCTCTTCGCTCAGGCGCACCGGGGTTTCGACCACCACGTGGCAGTACAGGTCGCCCGGGTAGGTGCCCCGCACGCCGCGTATGCCCTTGCCGCGCAGCCGGAAAGTCTTGCCCGACTGCGTGCCTTCCGGGATGGTGATTTCGGCCTTGCCGCCCAGCGTGGGCACCTGCAGATCGCCGCCCAGCGCCGCCGTGGTGAACGGGATGGTCAGCTCGCAGTGCAGATCGTCACCGTCGCGCTGGAAGATCTTGTGCTGCTTGATGTGGATTTCCACATACAGGTCGCCCGGCGGGCCCCCATTCAATCCTGGTTCGCCGTTGCCGCCCGAGCGGATGCGCATGCCGTCGTCGATGCCGGCCGGGATCTTGACCTGCAGCGTCTTGTTGCGGCGGATACGGCCGACGCCATCGCAGTTGACGCAGGGATCGGTGATTTCCTTGCCGCTGCCATGACAGGTGGGGCAGGTCTGCTGGACGCTGAAAAAGCCCTGCTGCATGCGCACCGCCCCGGAGCCGCCGCAGGTACGGCAGGTCTTGGGGCTGGTGCCCGGCTTGGCGCCGGAGCCGTGGCAGACCTCGCAGTTTTCCCAGCTGGGCACGCGGATTTCGGTATCGAAGCCGTTGGCGGCCTGCTCCAGCGTGATTTCCAGGGCGTACTTCAGGTCAGCGCCGCGATAGACCTGCGGGCCGCCGCCGCGGCGGGCCGCGCCACCGAAGATTTCACCGAAGATGTCGCCGAAAGCATCGGCGAAACCGCCGCCCATGCCGGCCCCCATGCCGCCCGCCGCATTGGGGTCGACGCCGGCATGGCCGTAGCGGTCGTACGCCGCGCGCTTCTGCTCGTCGGTCAGTACCTCGTAGGCCTCCTTGGCTTCCTTGAACTTTTCCTCGGCCTCTTTGTTATCCGGATTGCGGTCCGGATGGTGCTTCATCGCCAGTTTGCGATAGGCCTTTTTGATGTCATCGTCCGAGGCGTTCTTGGCGACACCCAGGATCTCGTAATAGTCACGTTTTGCCATGATCTTCCAGAGGCTTTTCTTCTAGCGAGGGCGCCACCGCATCCGGCGGGACGGACCCGCGCCGACCAGAACCCTGCTCGCATACGACCGCGCCCGGGACCGGAATATTTCCGGGCCCGGGCGTTTTCACGTCACAGGATGCAGCGGTTCATCACTGGTCGCGCTTCACTTCCTTGAAATCGGCGTCGACCACGTTGTCATCAGCCGGCTTGGCGTTGTCCGCCGCCGACTGCTGCTGCGCGGACTGCTGCGCCTGCATATCGGCGTACATCTTTTCGCCCAGCTTCTGCGACGCGGTGGACAGCGCCTGCACCTTGGCGTCGATCGCGGCCTTGTCACCATCCTTCAAGGTGGCTTCCAGGTCCTTGATCGCGGCCTCGATGCTTTCCTTTTCGGCGGCATCCAGCTTGTCGCCATACTCGGTCAGCGACTTGCGGGTGGCATGCACCAACGCGTCGGCCTGGTTGCGCGTCTGCGCCAGTTCGGCCAGGCGGTGATCCTCGTCGGCGTTGGCTTCGGCGTCCTTCACCATGCGCTGGATCTCTTCTTCCGACAGACCCGAGTTCGCCTTGATGGTGATCTTGCTTTCCTTGCCCGTGCCCTTGTCCTTCGCGGACACGTGCAGGATGCCGTTGGCGTCGATGTCGAAGGTCACCTCGATCTGCGGCACGCCGCGCGGCGCCGGCGGAATGCCTTCCAGGTTGAACTCGCCCAGCGTCTTGTTGCCCGCGGCAATCTCGCGTTCGCCCTGGAAGACCTTGATGGTCACCGCCGGCTGGTTATCGTCGGCCGTGGAGAACGTCTGCGAGAACCGCGTCGGGATGGTGGTGTTCTTCTGGATCATCTTGGTCATGACGCCACCCAGGGTTTCGATACCCAGGGACAGCGGGGTCACGTCCAGCAGCAGCACGTCCTTGCGGTCGCCCGACAGCACGGAGCCCTGGATCGCGGCGCCGGCGGCCACGGCTTCGTCCGGGTTCACGTCCTTGCGCGGTTCGCGGCCGAAGAATTCCTTGACCTTCTCCTGCACCTTGGGCATGCGCGTCATCCCGCCGACCAGGATCACGTCATGGATTTCCGACACTTTCACGCCGGCGTCCTTGATGGCGATGCGGCACGGTTCGATGGTGCGCTCGATCAGCTCCTCGACCAGCGCTTCCAGCTTGGCGCGCGTGATCTTCAGGTTAAGGTGCTTGGGACCGGACGCATCGGCCGTGATGTACGGCAGGTTGATTTCGGTCTGCTGGCTGGAGGACAGTTCGATCTTGGCTTTTTCGGCCGCTTCCTTCAGGCGCTGCAGCGCCAGCACGTCCTTGGACAGGTCGACGCCCTGCTCTTTCTTGAACTCGCCGATGATGTAGTCGATGATGCGCTGGTCGAAGTCTTCGCCGCCCAGGAAGGTATCGCCGTTGGTCGACAGCACTTCGAACTGCTTTTCACCCTCGACATCGGCGATTTCGATGATGGAGATATCGAAGGTGCCGCCGCCCAGGTCATAGACCGCGATCTTGCGGTCGCCCTTTTCGGCCTTGTCCAGTCCGAAAGCCAGCGCGGCCGCGGTCGGCTCGTTGATGATGCGCTTGACTTCCAGGCCCGCGATGCGGCCGGCGTCCTTGGTCGCCTGGCGCTGGCTGTCGTTGAAGTACGCCGGCACCGTGATCACGGCTTCGGTGACTTCTTCGCCCAGGTAGTCCTCGGCCGTCTTTTTCATCTTGCGCAGCACTTCGGCCGAAACCTGCGGCGGCGCCAGCTTCTTGCCATGCGCTTCGACCCAGGCATCGCCGTTGTCCGCCTTGGAAATCTTGTAGGGCATCAGGTTGATGTCCTTCTGGACTTCCTTCTCGTCGAATTTGCGGCCGATCAGCCGCTTGACGGCGTACAGCGTGTTCTTGGGATTGGTGACGGCCTGGCGCTTCGCGGGTGCGCCCACCAGGGTTTCACCGTCGTCCATGTACGCGATGATGGAAGGCGTCGTGCGGGCGCCTTCGGCGTTTTCGATGATGCGAACCTGGCCACCGTCCATCACAGCCACGCAGCTGTTGGTCGTACCCAGGTCGATGCCGATGATCTTGCTCATGATGGATTACCTTGAATGAGGTCGGTTCTAGGATTGGTAAAAAACTTGGTTAGCGGATAAGTGGGGCTGCCGCCAGGGTTTTCAAGCGTGGAATTCAGCGCTTTTCCACCCGCAGCCGCCCAACAGCCTCGGAGAACTGCGGCAGGCCCGGCCAGCCGGTGATCCGGCCCAGACGCTTGCCCGCCCGATACATCACAAAAGTGGGGACACCATGCAGGGAAAATCGCCGCCCCAGCGCCACGTCGGCATAGACGTCGGCCTGGAACCAGCTCAGCCCCAGTGCCAGCAGCGCATCCTTGTGCAGCAGCGCGGCCTGCTTGAAGCGATTGCAGTTGTAGCAGTCGGTGCCCCACAGGAATACGCAGCGCAGGTCATCGCCCGGCGCCTGGACGACGTCGCGGTCGAAACCGCCGCTGTCGACGGGCCGCATCCCGAACAGGTCGAATACCTGGGCGGGATCGAAAGCCTGGGCGATGGACACGGCGCGCTCCGTCAGCCCTGTTGCCCCGCGGACACCACCACCAGCGCCGGACGCAGCACGCGGTCGACGATCAGGTAGCCCTTTTGCAGGGTCTGGACCACGGTATTGGCGGGCTGCTCGGAAGGCACCGACGAGATGGCCTGATGCTGATGCGGATCGAACTTTTCGCCAGCGGCGGGCGCGATTTCGATCAGACGGTTGCGCTCGAAGGCGGAGACCAGCTGCTTGAGCGTGGCCTCCACGCCCTCGCGCAGGAATTCGACGGTCTGGTCCTGCTGGGCCAGCGCCGCTTCCAGGCTGTCCTTCACGGGCACCAGGCTCTCGGCAAAGGACTCGATGCCGAACTTGTGGGCCTTGGACACGTCATCCTGCGCGCGGCGGCGGATGTTTTCCGCGTCGGCGCGGGTGCGCAGCAGTTGATCGTGGGCTTCGGCGGCCTTGGCCTGTGCGGCCTCCAGTTCGGCGCGCAGCACCGCCACCAGGCTTTCATGGTCGCCCGCCCCCTGGCCGGGCGTACCGGTACCGGCCGCCTCGGCGGCTGCGTCGTTATCGGGCCTTTTCTCGGCAGGCTCGTTCTGTGCCGTCATGGATACATCCTCCGGGTGACAAATAACGTTTGCCCTCCACTATGGGGGCCAATGCCCCCATTTCAAGGCGGGTTAAGCGACAAACCCGGAATTCGTCCAAGTATTTGAAGTTATTTGTCTTTCAGGCCGCCGTGGGCCAGCCCTGCAGGTTGCGCTGGACCAGGTCGGTCAAAGCGGCGATCCATGCCTCGTCATCGTTGACGGCGGGTATGTAGCGCAGCCGCTTGCCTCCGGTCTCCAGAAAGGCATCCCGACCTTCCACCTGAATTTCCTCCAGGGTTTCCAGGCAATCCGCCAGGAAACCGGGACAGACGACGTCGACCTCCGTCACGCCGTCCCGCGCCAGCGCCATGAGCGTCGGCGCGGTATAGGGCTCCAGCCAGCGGGCCGTGCCGAAGCGGCTCTGGAAGGTGATCAGCGCCTGTTCCGGCATCAGGCCGAGGCGTTCGCGCAACAGGCGGCCGGTGCGCAGGCAGTCCTGGTAGTACGGATCGCCCAGCTCCACGGAATAGCGCGGCAGGCCGTGAAAGCTCATGACCAGCGTCTGCGGCCGGCCATGCTCGCGCCAATAGGCTTCGATGCGTCCCACCACCGCCTGCAGGTAGCCGGGATCTTCGTGAAAGCGCTTGATGAAGCGCAGTTCCGGCTGGTCGCGCAGGCGGGCCGCATGGCGGGTGACCGCGTCCACGGCCGTGGCGGTCGTGCTGGCCGCATACTGCGGGTAGAGCGGCACGGCCAGGATGCGCTCGCAGCCGCGCCGGCGCAGGTCGTCGATCGCGTCGGCCACCGAGGGGGCGCCATAGCGCATGCCCAGCGCCACCTCGGCCTGCACGCCGCGCTGGGCCAGCAGGCGGCTCAGGCCCTGCGCCTGGCGCCGGCTGTAGACCATGAGCGGCGAGCCTTCCTCCATCCAGATGCCGCGATAGCGCGGCACCAGCTTCTTCGGCCGCAGCGTCAGGATCAGGCCATGCAGGATGGGCCACCACAGATAGCGCGGAATTTCGATCACGCGCGGATCGGCCAGGAACTCGCCCAGGTAGCGGCGGATTTCCGTGGCCGTCGGGGCCTGCGGGGTGCCCAGATTGATCAGCAGCACACCGGTCTTGCCGGGCCCGGAAGGCGCCTGTTCGGAGAATGGATCGGCCTGCTCCGGCTCGGGCAGGAAACGTTCGGGCCACAGATACTTGAACGCACGCAGGAACACGCGGATACCTCGACAGCCATGCCGTCCCCCGCAGGGACCGCCGGATTATTTGTGGTTATGACTCAGGGCGTTGGACAGCAGGCGCGCCGTAATGTCCACGATGGGAATGACGCGCTCGTAGGACATGCGGGTGGGGCCGATCACGCCCAGCGTGCCGACCACCTGGCCGTCGACGCCATAAGGCGCCGTGATGACGGAGACCTCTTCCAGGGGCATCAGCTGCGAATCGCCGCCGATGTAGATCTGCACCCCTTGCGCGCGGCTGGAGACGTCCAGCAGCTGCAGCAGGTCGGTCTTCTTTTCGAAAAGCGCGAACATCTTGCGCAGCCTGTCCATGTCCGAGGCGATGTCGGTGACGTCCAGCAGCTTGCGTTCGCCGGAAATCACCACCGCGTCGCCGTCCTCGACGGCTTCGGTGCCCGCTTCCACCGCCGCCTGCATCAGGCGCGAAATATCGTCGCGCAGCTGCGCCAGTTCGGTGGCCAGCGTGCGACGCACCGCATCGAAGGACTTGCCGGCGAAATGGACGTTGAAGAAATTGGCGGCTTCCAGCAGTTCGTGTTCGGCGTAGTCGCGCTGAACGAACAGGATGCGGTTCTGCACGTCGCCGTCCGGCGTGACGATGATCAGCAGCACGCGCTTTTCGGAGAGCCGGATGAATTCGATCTGGCGAAAGACGTGGGCGCGCTTGGGCGTGAGCACGACGCCCGCGAACTGGGTCAGGTTGGACAACAGGGCCGCCGCGGCGTTGACCGCGCGCGCGGGCTCGGCCGCCGGCAGGCTTTCGCGGATGTGCTCGTGCTGGATGTCATAGCTGCGCACCGCCAGCAGGGAGTCCACGAACAGCCGGTAGCCGCGGGGCGTGGGAATGCGCCCGGACGACGTGTGCGGGCTATGGATGAGGCCGGATTCCTCCAGATCCGCCATGACGTTGCGGATCGTGGCCGGCGAAAGGTCGAACACCTTGGAAAGGGTGCGCGATCCGACCGGCTGGCCGTCGGCGATATAGCGTTCAATCAACGCCTTGAGCAGTGCGCGTGCGCGGTCGTCCATGTGGCTATTTTATGGAAACTTTTTTGCAACGGTGCCAATTTTGTCCCGCAAAGGCAAATATGGCCCCATATAATCGTTGAATCCGAGCTCAACCCCCACCCGGAAGCGCCTCTCCAGCATGCATTTCCCGACCGTCGCCCTCATCGGCAGGTACCAGGACACCGGCCTGGACGCGCCGCTACGCGCCTTGGCACAGATGTTGACCGAGGAAGGCCGCGGCGTGCTCATCGAACGGGACACGTCCCACAACACCGGCTTGGCGGAATTCCCCGTTGCCGACATCGACGAAATCGGCGAGCGCGCCGACCTGGCGGTGGTCATGGGGGGCGACGGTACCATGCTGGGCGCGGCGCGCTACCTGGCACCCCACGGCGTGCCGCTGATCGGCGTGAACCATGGCCGGCTGGGTTTCATCACCGATATCCCCCTGCACGACGCCAAGAACGCCCTGGCGCGCGTCCTGGAAGGCAACTTCAAGGCCGAGGATCGCATGCTGCTGGAAGGCAGCATCTGGCGCGGCGACAAGCAGATGTTCCGGGCGTCCGCGGTGAACGACGTGGTGCTCAACCGCGCGGGCCGCGGCGGCATGATCGAGGTCCGCGTCGAACTGGACGGCACCTTCATGTACACGCAACGGGCGGACGGCCTGATCGTGGCCACGCCCACCGGCTCCACCGCCTACGCGCTGTCGGCCAACGGCCCCATCCTGCATCCCGGCCTGCAGGCCATGGTGCTGGTGCCCGTCGCGCCGCAGACGCTCTCCAACCGCCCCATCGTCATTCCCGACAACGGGGAGCTGACCATGACCCTTACCGGCATGGGCCGCGTCGAACATGGCGCCTCCTGCCATTTCGACATGCAGACCTGGTCGGACCTGCAGCCCGGCGACCGCATCGTCGTGCGGCGTGCCCCGCACACCATCCGCTTCTTGCATCCCGAAGGCTACAGCTTCTTCACCACCCTGCGCCGCAAACTGCACTGGAACCTGATGCCCCAGGCCACGGATAGCGGGGAATGACGCCGCCATGCTGCGCACGCTGCACATCCGGGATTTCGTCATCGTGGAAAAAGCCGACATCCATTTTGGTGCGGGCTTTACCGTCTTCTCCGGCGAAACCGGCGCCGGCAAGTCCATACTGATCGACGCGCTGGCGCTCACCCTGGGCGAGCGCGCCGATGCATCCGTCCTGCGCGAAGGCGCGGCCCGCGCGGACATCAGCGCCGTGTTCGATACGCCCGGCCACCTGCGCGAATGGCTGGCCGAACGCGAGATCGAGGCCGAAGAAGAACTTGTCCTGCGCCGCGTGGTCGACCCGCAAGGCCGCAGCCGCGCCTTCATCAATGGCGTTCCCGCGACGGTGGCGCAGCTGCGCGAGCTGGGCGACAGCCTGGTGGACATCCACGGGCAACATGCGCACCAGAGCCTGATGCGGCCGGACGCCCAACGCGATCTGCTGGACGCGCACGGCGGCCATGGCGACTTGCGCCAGGCGATTGCCCAGGCCTGGAAGCGCTGGCGCCAGCTCGCCAGGCAGCTGGAAGGCGCCGAACATGACAGCGCCTCGCTGGAGGCCGACCGCGAACGCCTGCAATGGCAGGTCGACGAGCTGGACAAGCTCGATCCGCGTCCCGGCGAATGGGAAGCCCTCCAGGTGGAACATACGCGCCTGGCGCATGCGCAATCCCTGCTGGACGGGGCATCGCGCACGCTGCAGGCGTTGGACGGCGACGATGAATCCGCGCATAGCCGGGTGGTCGCCGCGGCCCACGTGCTGGAACAGCTCAAGCGCCACGACCCCGGCCTGGCAGGCGTGTGCGAGGAACTGGAGTCCGCGCGCATCGCCATTGCAGAGGCCGTCTCGGACCTGAACAACTACGTCAGCCGGGTCGAACTGGATCCCGCGCGATTGGCGCAGGTCGAGGAAAGGCTGGGCGCCGTCTTTGAACTGGCGCGCAAATTCAAAACCGAACCCGAAGCGCTGCCCGCGCTGCGCGAATCGCTGCAGGCGCAGCTGGCGGACATGGCCGCGGCCGCCGACGTCGATGCCCTGCGCGCGCAGGCCCAGGCCGCGCAGGCGGACTACGCCAAGGCCGCCGCCAAGCTGTCGACCGCACGCCGCAAGACCGCCAAGGAACTCGGCAAGGTGGTGACCGACGCCATGCAGACGCTCGCCATGCAAGGCGGACGCTTCGAAGTGTCGGTCGAAAAAGCGTCAGCCGCCTCCGCGCAGGGGGACGACGTGGTGGAATTCCTGGTGGCCGGCCATGCCGGCACCACGCCCCGCCCGCTGGCCAAGGTCGCGTCGGGCGGCGAACTATCCCGTATTTCCCTCGCCCTGTCGGTGATTGCCAGCCGCGCCGCGCGTGTACCCACCCTGATCTTCGACGAAGTCGATAGCGGCGTGGGGGGCGCGGTGGCCGAAGTGGTAGGCCGGCTGCTGGGCGAACTGGGCCAGCGGCACCAAGTGCTGTGCGTGACCCACCTTCCCCAGGTGGCGGCACGCGGCGGCGCGCACTATCAGGTCAGCAAGACTGAAAAAGCCGGCACCACGCATTCGCGCATCGTCGAACTGGATGCCGATGCGCGCATCGAGGAAATCGCGCGCATGCTGGGCGGGATCAAGATCACCGCCACCACGCGGGAACACGCCCGGGAAATGCTGGGCGCATGAGCAGCGCGCGTTTCGGGGTGCCGGCGCCTAGCGCCGGGTGCCGCAATCCCCGCAAGTACCGTAGAGCACCATCGCATGGCTTTCCAATAGGAAGCCGTTGTCCTTGGCGATCTTGTGCTGGCGCTTTTCGATATCGATGTCGTTGAATTCAACGACTTTTCCGCAGTTCGTGCAGATAAGGTGATCGTGGTGATCCCCATCGTTCAGCTCGAACACGGCCTTGCCGCTATCGAACTGGCTGCGCGCCAGGATGCCGGCCTGCTCGAACTGCGTGAGCACCCGGTAGACGGTGGCCAGGCCGATTTCGACGTTTTCGCCGATCAGGGCGCGGTAAACGTCTTCCGCGCTAAGATGGCGCTGCTCCGCTTTGCGGAAAATGTCCAGGATCTTCAGGCGCGGAAAGGTCGCCTTCAAACCCATGGTCTTGAGGTCGCTTTGATCGGTCATGGTCCAGTAGGAGAGGTTCCGCGCCGTCGGTGGGGGCGGGAACCCGGGACCCTGGGCTTGCGTGGCCGCCGACCCATTTTCCCCTGCGCTTGCGCGCCCCGTCGCCTACGCCACGCGGAATGACTTGATAAACCTTTATGATAACGGTTTTGCCAGTATCCATTACGGGGAACCCCGAGTGTCCACGATCGTACGTTCCACATCCCGCCGCCTGAAAGCGGCCATCGCCATCACGGCGATCGCCGCCGCCCTTGCGGGGTGCACCTCCGGCAAATGGGGTTTTCCGTATATCGCGCCGGTTCAGCAAGGCAATTGGATCACCAGCGAACAAGTATCGCTGCTGCGTCCCGGCATGACCCGCGAGCAGGTGCGCTTCGCCCTGGGCAGCCCTACGCTGACCAGCGTGCTGCACGCCGACCGCTGGGACTACCCGTACTACTTCAAGCCGGGCTACGGGCCGACCCAGGAACGAAAGTTCACGGTGTACTTCGATAACGACAAGGTCGTGCGCTGGGAAGGCGACAAGCAGCCGGACGTCCAGCCCTTCCAGTTGGCGAATGAACAGGGCAAGCCCTCCGGCAATGCCCCGGCGCCGCAGGCTCCCGCGCCCGCCCCCAGCGGGCCGGCAACGACGGCGCCGGCCGGTCCGTCGGGCGGCGGGCTGCCCGCCGGGGTCTCCACCTCCGTCAACGGCGCCGCGGTCACCGTCCCGCCGGTCAATACGCCGGCCCCGGCCTCGCCAGCCGGCGCAGCTCCCGCCGGCACGTCCCGGACGAGCCAGCCAGGCGGGGCGCAGTAAACGTAAACCACCCACGACAAGGATTCCCCATGCGCATCGCCATTGCCGGCGCAAGTGGCCGGATGGGCCGCATGCTCATCGAAGCGGTTCTGAACCACCCCGACATGACGCTGGCCGTCGCGCTCGATCGCGCCGGCGGCGACCATATCGGGCAGGACGCAGGCGCGTTCCTCGGTCGTGACACTGGCGTTGCAATTACCGACGATACGCAGGCCCTGGCCGGCGCGGATTGCCTGATCGATTTCACCCGCCCCGAAGGCACGCTGCGCCACCTGGACGCCTGCGTGCAGCACGGCGTCAAGGCGGTCATCGGCACCACCGGCTTCGACGACGCCGGCCGCGCGGCCATCGCGCAGGCCGCCCAACGCATCGCCATCGTCTTCGCACCGAATATGAGCGTGGGCGTCAATGCCACGCTCAAGCTCCTGGACATGGCCGCGCGCATCCTGAACGCCGGCTACGACGTGGAAGTATTCGAAGCGCATCACAACAAAAAGGTGGACGCCCCTTCCGGCACCGCGCTGAAGATGGGCGAAACCGTCGCGAAGGCCTGGGGCGTCGATCTGCCTGAGGTGGCCACCTGGACCCGCCATGGCGATACCGGCGTGCGCGAACCGGGCACCATCGGCTTTTCCGTGGTGCGCGGCGGGGACATCGTCGGCGATCACACGGTGTATTTCTGCGGTGTCGGCGAACGCGTCGAGATCACGCATCGCAGCAGCAGCCGCGCAACCTATGCGCAAGGCAGCCTGCGCGCGGCCGCATTCCTGCGCGACAAGGCGCAGGGACTGTTCGACATGCAGGCCGTGCTCGGGCTGTAAGCCGCCAGCCGGGGGACGCGCGGTGCAAGCGCGAAAGCCCTACGGTCGCACCGGCTCCGGCTCCAGATCGACACCGTAGCGCGCCTTGACATCGGCGCGAATGGCGCCGGCCAGGGCCAGGATGTCCGCGGCCCGGGCGCCTCCGCGGTTCACCAGCACCAGCGCCTGCCGGTCGTGTACGCCGGCTGCTCCCATCGATCGCCCTTTCCACCCGCACTGGTCGATCAGCCACCCTGCCGCCAGCTTGTACCGTCCATCCTTTTGCGGATACGCCACCAGCCCGGGATAGCGCTGGCGCAGGCTGGCATGGCGGTCCGCGGTGACGATGGGGTTCTTGAAAAAGCTACCCGCGTTGCCGATGACGGCGGGATCGGGCAGCTTCTCGCGACGGATGGCACAGACCGCATCGAACACGGCGCGCGCGGAAAGCGCCGTGCGCGTGTCGATGGACCCCGCCGGAGGCAAGGACGCGAGCGCAGGGTGACGCTGCAGATCCGGATAGTCCAGCACCGGCCGCCACGGCCGCGGCAGCGCGAAACGCACGGCCACGATCAGCCATCGTCCGGGCTCGTCATGCTTGAAACGGCTGTCCCGATAGGCGAAGTGGCAATCCCGCGCGGACATCTCTATCATCTCGCCGCGCTCGATGTCCCATGCGCTCAGGCCGAGGAAGCGCTGGTCCAGCTCGACGCCGTACGCGCCGATGTTCTGCACCGGGGCAGCACCCACGGTACCGGGAATCAAGGCCAGATTTTCCAGGCCGTCCCAGCCCTGGCGCAGGCAGTGGTCGACGAAACCATGCCAGTTCTCCCCGCCGCCGGCCTCGACGACCCAGGCGTCTTCGCGTGCTTCCAGCAGGCGGATGCCGGGGATCGCCATGTGCGCCACCAGGCCATCCATCGTGGAAGGCAGCACTACATTGCTGCCGCCGCCCAGCACGAACACGCGTCCGTGGCGCTTGGCGAGCGCGGACAAGGCGGGAAGCTGCCGGGGGGAGACGATGCGGACGTAGGCCTGGGCGGTGGAAGCCAGGCCGAAGGTGTTCAAGGCGGTAAGGTCGGCCGCTATCGGCGTGAGTGTGTCGGGATCGGTGGATGACGCCGATAGGTTTGACATTACGTTTGGCAACCTGATATAGTTTCGTTCTTCACTGATTTTACGCGGTGATCTTACGCGGCAGTGATTTTAAGTGGCAGCTTTTACGCGGGAATAGCTCAGTTGGTAGAGCGCAACCTTGCCAAGGTTGAGGTCGCGAGTTCGAGACTCGTTTCCCGCTCCAGAATTCCGATCCGCGGTGTCCCGATGAAGAACGAGAATCGGGAAATCTGCAAGAAGTTGATCAAAGGGTTAAAAGGGGCGAATCGCAGGATTCGCCCCTTTTCTTTGCGGCGCCCGTGCAACGACGGGCGTCGGCGCGACAGCGGCGATCCGGCGCGGTATCCGGAATATCCAGCAGCTCGTCCGTGCCATCAAGCAGCATGCGCAACGCGGTCTCCGGCTGAAGCGCGCCGTGCACCGGCGCCCTGGATTGCGGGGATATCCGTAGGCACCGATCGAAGGGCGAATCGCAAGATTCGCCCTTTTTTCACTGCGCGCCACGCCGCTATCGTTTTCCCCAAAAATTATTGCTATGTGGGAAAACCCGCGAATCCCGTTTGACCGTATTTTGAACGCGCCACTAGGATGCATTCAGGCAGTTCAACGGCGCACGGTCATGCAGCAAGAGACCGGCCCCTTCTGCCCATCCATCCTAGCTTCGGAGTCGGCGCATGGCAGAAGAGCTTCTGATCGATCAGGTCACGGATGTGAAACACGGCATATACCAGCCTTACGGCTGGCACCATTGGCCGAATCATCCGTGGATGTCCTACCAGTTCCGGCGCGCGCTGGGCGAGACCCAGGAAGGCGGAGGCGCCGTGTCCGAATGCTTCCTCGCGGCCAGCCGCATGATCCCCGGGGACAGGGAAAGCTGGCACCAGGAATGGAAACGCATCGCCGATTTCAATCAGGCCCGCGGCGACGAACAATACGGCAAGGGCCACGTCCGCACCGCGATGAACTGCTGGCTGCGTGCCGCCAACTACTACCGCCACACCGAATTCTGGCTCGACTATTCGGACCCGCGCCGGCTCGTCGCCTTCACCAACATGGAGGAATGCTCGCGCAAATTCATCCAGAACCTGACGCCGGCCGGAGAGGTGCTGGAGATTCCCTACGAGAACGGCAAGCCGCTGTACGCCTATTTCGTGCGGGCGCCATTCGCCAACGGAAAACAGCCCGTGATGATCTGCATGGGCGGCCTGGATTCCATCAAGGACGAGATGTGGTTCATGCAGGCGCACGGCGCGCTGCAACGGGGTATCTCCGTACTGATGATCGACGGCCCGGGCCAGGGCGGGACCCTGCGCCGCCACAAGATACCGACCCGGCCCGACTACGAAGTGCCGATCGGCAAGTGCATCGACTACCTGCTGACTCGCCAGGATATCGACCCCACAAGAATCGCCGTCTGCGGGTCGTCCCTTGGCGGGTATTACGCGGCGCGTGCCGGCTGTTATGAACATCGACTGGCCGCGGCCATCTCGCACGGCGCGATCTGGTCAATAACGGAACTGTGGGCCAATGCAAAAGAGGACCATGGCCTTGCCGATCACATCAAGACCGTGTTCGGCGCCGGTTCGATGAAAGAAGCGCTGGAGAAGGCCCGGCCTTTCGCGCTGGAAGGCCACCTGGATCACATGAAATGCCCCTACCTGATCGTCCATGGCGGCCACGACGTCCTTGGCGTCGCGTCGGCGCAGAAGGTCGCCGATTATGCGAAGTCGAAAGGCGTCAACGTGACGCTGCGCCTGGTAAGCGAAAGCGAGACCGGCGCGGACCACTGCCAGCATGACAACCCGACCATCGGCCAGGAGCTGATGATCGACTGGCTTACCGACCAGTTCGGGATCGACGAACGCGAACTACGCAAAACGGCGATGAATCCACTGGTTTGAATCCGGCATCCACCCCAAGGGGAGGCGCATATGCCCGTAATACAGCCTTATGACGAAGCCTATTACTCCATGACGTGGCTGGGCCCGAAGGGGTATCCGGAAAACGGCAATGCCGGACGCTGCTACTTCACGGGATTGCTGGGCATGTTCCGCTTGCATGGCGAACGCGACGTCCTATTCGCCGACGGCACCTCGGGCGACGGTTTCTCGTTCCGTTGGACGCCGGCATGGGGCGCGCCCGCCTTCAACGGGGGCGCGGGCGCCTTCCACGAGATATGGGAGTACACGCCGCGCGCGTTGGGCTTCCATGGCTATTGGGAGCAGGACCATGAAGGCGGCTTCGAGGAGGCTTTCGCGAAGCTGCGCGGCTTGGTCGATCGCGGCGTTCCCGTACAGGTCGGGCTGCACTACTCGCTGATGCTGCCGTACGGCGCGAAGACTTCGCCGCGGCTGAAATTCCAGCATGAAACGATGGGCAAGACCGGATTCGGCCATCATGTGGTGGTCGCCGGCTACGAGCTCGATCGCGGTACCGTCACCATCTTCGAACCGAACGACCTGATGCCTCATTCGCGCTACGAGGCGCCCATCGATGTTTTCCGCGCCGCCTGGGAGCAGGCATCGCAGCGAGGTCCGCGCGGTTACGAGCCGTGGGAACATCATCATCCGTTCGAGGGCGAATGGAGCCTGCACGATGGCTATGGCCCCTATCTGATGGTCTGGGTGGAGCCTGGCCGCGACCCCGACTGGGATATCGCGCAATCGATCCGCCATTCATTCCGCCGCAATCTGAAAATCCTGTCCGGCGATTTTCCGAAGCCGTATGCGATGTTCGGCAACCAATGGCAGATCCCGCGTTTCGAGACCGGCGCGCCCGGTATGGCGGCGTTCGCGGCACTGATCCAGACCGGCAAGGTTAAGGATACGTTCGGGCCGGACGGTGCGCCGGTTCCGCTTTTCGTGCGGGGAAACATCCCCAACCACGGCGTGCTCGGCCGTGCCGGCGCCGCCGGTTATCTGCGCCGCGTCACGCGGGAGCTTGCCATCCGCGGGTTGGAAACGGCGCCGACAGCGTCGGCGGCAGAACACATGCAGGCGTCGTCGGAGCTCTTCAAGGTGCTTCGCTACGAGCAGGATCTGGCCAAGGCCGGCGCCGTGCTGGCGCGGATCGCCGCGCATGAGATGGACGCGCTCGCCGACATGACCAGGGCCTGGGCCGACGTGAAACGCATCACCGAGCGCAGCAGGACAGCAAGCCACCTGAACGCGGCGTGAGCGCCGCGTCACAGCTCCCCAAGGAGGCTACATCGTGCAGAAACGCCACGCCGCGTTGGTAATGTTCCTAATCCTGCTGCTGACCTATATATTGAACGCGGTCGATCGCAGCCTGTTCTCGGTGCTCGCGGTCGAGGTGCGCGGCGCGATGAATCTATCGTTGCCTCAGGTCGGCCTTGCCTCCACCATGTTCACGCTGGGCATGGGCATCGCCGCCATCCCGACCGGCTATCTGCTCGGATTCATGTCGCGAAAGTCGGTGGTGCTGCTGGGACTCTTCATTTTTTCCCTTGCCACGCTGCTGACCGCTTATGCGCAAGGGATTCCAGACCTTCTGGCCTACCGTTTCATATCCGGCCTGGGCGAAGCGATGCAGGCAACCGCACTGATCGCCATCGGCACCTGCCATTTCTACAAGCACCGCGCGCTGGTGACCGGTTCGATCTCATGCTTCTACGGCATCGGATCCTTCCTGGGGCCCACGACCACGGTCATGCTCTTGAATGCATTCGACTGGAAAAGGCCGTTCATCGTGTTCGGCCTGGTGGGCGTTATCACGATGGCCGCCGTCTGGATATGGGTCAAGCCGTGGTTCAGCGAAAGCAAGGAAAACGAAGAAGCCCTGACCAGGGCGGGCGGGACCGCCGCGCTGGGAACGAACGAAACCATCTGGAACCCGAACACCATCGCGCTGGGGATCGCGGCGATCTGCGCGGGCGTGGCTGTTTTCGGTCTCTTCGGCCTTTATCCGACCTACCTGCGCAACGCGCTCAATTTCACGCCGGCGCAGGCCGCTGCCGTGATGAGCGCCATCGGGATCGGCGGGTTCGTCGCCCCCCTCAGCGGCTGGCTTGGCGACCGTTTCGGCTATCGCAGGATCCTTTTCGTGGCGCTGCCCTTGGCGGCGCTCTCCGGCGGGCTCTCCTTCACGGAACTGAACCGGTCGGTGTTCTTGCACGCCGCGTTGGCCGCCATCTACGGGGTCTCGATACTCAGCCTGCTTTACTCGAACCTGTCCGCCATCATCATTGAATCGATGACTCCCGCCAAGACGGCACAGGGGTCCGGCCTGTTCATCGCCGCCTATTACATCCCTGCGGCCTTCGCGGGCTACCTCCTGGCGGAACTGAAGGAAGTATTCGGTTGGACCGCCGCCGGCGTTATCCAGACCTCCGGCTTCGCGATGCTGTCGCTCGTCATGGTCGCGATCGCCGGCGTGATGCGCCGCAAGGCGATTTCGGCACGCGCCGGCGCAACACTCGGCCCCAGATCGGCGCACAACACAAACAGCCCATACCTGCAGGAGATCAGCAATGGCACGAAATGACGATCACGTTCCGTCTTCAACGTCCGCCGCCAAGGCCGGAAGAATCGATGGCGTGATGCCGGGTGGTGGAACAGTGCCTTTCCGGCTGCCAGCCGGTGCCTTGAATTATCTCGACCGCAATCAATACATCTCCAACATGGAGATCATCGATTTTTTCCCGTCGATCAAGCTGACGATTTTCGGGGACGAGCATTCGTGCCTGTGGGCGAAAGGCACGCGCCGTCTGATCGCTTTCCAGGGCGGCTGGGTGGACATCACGGATCCCAGGAAGGCGACTGTGATTTCGGAGGCTGGGCTTGCCACGTTCCAAAGCTGCGTCTACAACAAGGATCTGAAGAAGTGGATACGCGTCGTTGCGCACCAGATGCCGCTGACGCCAGGAACCACGCAATATCCGCGCGGAAAATATCACGATGAATACGCCGCCAAGTCCGTCGGCGATCCCGGCTTTCGCGGCATCAAGACCTACGACGTGACCAACCCCGAAAAGACGGTGCTGCTGAACGAATTCGAAACGGGAAAAACCGGCCACGGGGTCCACCTGCCTTTTTATGACGGCGGCAAGTACGCCTACCTGGCCTGCGGGTGGGACGATCAACTGCGCATGGAGAGCACGGAGCGCGTCTACAGCAACGCACTGATGATCGTCGACATGTCCGATCCCGCCAATGTGAAGGAAGTATCGCGCTGGTGGGTCCCGGGCCAGCGCCTGGACGAGGAAGCGTACTACCGCGCGACTTATCCGTTCGCCGGAGACCAGTGCTCCTGGACGTGCAACCGTACCCCTTGCATCGTCCCGGTCAGGGTCGAGGATGGCGGCACCGTCGGCTACGGCGGCTGGGGCCATTTCGGCATGTATGTGCACGACTTGTCCGACATCCGCAATCCCAAGGTGTATGGCAAGGTGACGCATCCGCTCGAAGCCATCGGGGGAATTCCTTATCACCATGTCGTTCCCGTGACCGCCGATGCAAAGCACTATCCCCGATTGCAGAACCTGGTTATCGCGATACCGGAATCCCTCGAATCCGACTGCCGCGAACCCTTCCATACCAGCTACGTCGTCGACGTGAAAGACCCGGCCAATCCGCGCATCATCGGGCTGTTCCCGCGTCCGACGCCGCACCCGGACGCGCCGTACAAGGATTTCGCGATGGCGCGAGGCCGGTTCAGTTCGCGCGTCATGCAGCACTGGATCGCGCCCGGACAAGCTCGCCCCGATGTCGTGGCGCTGTCGTATCTCAATGCGGGCCTGCGCCTTTTCGACATCTCCGACCCGACCTCCCCCACGGAGGTTGCGTATTTCGTGCCGCCGCGCGACGGCGAAATCGAGGACTACATGAGCTGGCGCCGCGGCACGTCGGAAGCCGTTTTCATCGAATGGGACCGCAAGCTGATCTGGCTATCGACGCACGCGGGCCTTTACTGCCTGTCGGCACCGTTCCTGGGCGAGCCGGTGCTCAAGCCCATGGCGGTCAGCCAGTGGTCGGTTCCACATGTAAACGCAGGATGGGAAGGATAGGAAGGGCATGCAACCCAAGCGGATCGACATCCATAGCCACGTCATCCCCGATCGCATCATCGCGGCGATCGCGGCCGACCCAGGCCGCTTTCGCGCGCGTATCGAGGGACAAGGCGCCGCGCGCAAGGTCATTCACGATCAGGGATATGTCTATCCGCTGTTCGATGAATTCCACAAGACCGAAGCCAAACTGCAGGCCATGGACCGCAGGGGCATCGAGATATCCGTCATTTCGCCCGCGCCGCCGATGTTCTATTACTGGGCCGACGCCGATCTGGCGCTCGATGTGGCCGGCCTGGTGAATGATGGCGTCGCCGACATGGTCGCGGGCGCGCCCGCAAGGCTGCGCGGCATGGCGACCGTGCCGATGCAGCACCCCGATGCCGCGATCGCCGAACTGGAACGCGTGGTCCGGGAGTTCGGCTTCAAGGCCGTGGAGATCGGCACTTCCATCGAGGGCGCACAGCTGGCCGAGGAACGTTTTCGCCCCCTGCTGCGGCGGGCCTCCGAGCTGGGCGTCTTCGTATTTGCGCACCCTTATTATGTTGGCGCCAAGAGCGGCCTGGAAAATTATTACCTTACCAATCTAATCGGCAATCCCCTCGACACAACGGTGATGCTTGCCAATCTTATGTTTTCCGGCCGGCTCGACGAACTGCCCGACCTGAAGATCGTGCTTGCGCATGGCGGCGGCTTCGCTCCCTACCAGATCGGGCGGCTGGTTCACGGGCATGCGGTGCGCGGCGAGACACATGGCATCAGCAAATCCACCCCGAAGGCGCTGCTCAAGCGCATCTATTTCGACAGCCTTGTCTTCGAGCCGCAGGCACTGCGCTATCTTATCGACCTTGTGGGCGCGGATCATGTCTGCATTGGGACCGATGCGCCATTCGACATGGCCGATGACCATCCCGGCGCTACGCTGGACGCGGTCCCGGGGATGACGCCCACGGAGCGCCAATGCATCTGCTGCGGTACGGCGCTGAAGCTGCTGCGCGAGGCTTGAAACCAGTGGGGCCGGCTGGCCGTAGCGCCGTTCGCGCCGGCGACTGTACATTGGTACGCAAGGAACAAATCGTGACCAACGCCACATCGACGTCACAGACCGTGGGCAGGGCCATACAGCTGATTCGACTGGTCGCATCCAGCAAGTCGCACAATCTGCGGCTGATCGACATCGCGGAAATGGCTTCACTGGATAAGTCGACGGCGCACCGCCTGCTGCAACGCCTGGTGCATGAACGCATGCTGGCGCGCGATCCCGGGAGAAGGGGGTACCGGCTCGGTCCTTTGCTGCACGAATTGGGCCTTGGCGCCCTTCCCGAGACCAATGTGGAGGACGCCGCCGAGCCCGCGCTGCGGCAACTCGCCCGAACGACCGGAGACATGGCCTTCCTGAGCGGGCGCAGCGGCCTTGAAATCGTATGCCTGCGGCGGATCGCGGGCGCTTTCGAGATCCAGACATTGGCCCGCAATGTGGGGGACCGGCATCCGCTCGGGATAGGCGCCGCCGGTCTGGCGATCCTGGCTGCCATGAACAACAACGATGCGGATGCCGCGATCAGCGCGATCTCGCCGCAGCTGAGCCGCTATAGCCTGACCGAACAGGTATTGCGCGAGCGGGTCAGCCTGACGCGCCGCCGGGGCTACGCGCTGGACGAAGGCCGCGCGGCGCTCGATATCGTCGCGGTGGGCCGCGCCATACGCAACCGCGGCGGCGTGCCCAGCGCCGCGGTATTCGTGGCTTCCATCAGCAGCCGCATGACGGAGACGCGGCAGCGCCTCATCGACAGGCACGTGGCGGAATGCGTCGCCGCCATCGAGGCCGCTCTCAACCACTGACGCAAGACGGGGACCGCGCCAGGCGCAAGCCCAGCCCTACGGCGGACGGCGGGGCCTCGCGGTGGCGATCGCAGGTCTTTTTAAGGGAATTCCACTAGAATTCCCCGCGCAGATCCTTCGCCACGCGCAAGCCGACCTTTCCCCGCTCCTGTGTCCGCCACATCGCCCGGTAAATCCAAGACCACCGCCCCCGCGCCCCGCCACGAAGGCCGCATCGATCCCCAGGTATGGAAGATCGCCGGCGTCGTGATGCTGGCGCCGCTGATGGCGCAGCTGGATTCCACGGTCGTCAACGTGTCGCTGTCCACCCTGGCGCAGGAACTGGATACCAGCCTGACGACCATCCAGTGGGTATCGAGCGGCTATCTGCTCGCCCTGGCCCTGACGCTGCCGCTGACCGGCTGGCTGGTGGACCGGCTCGGCGCCAAGCGGGTGTACCTGATCTGCTTTTCGATATTCACCCTGACGTCGCTGTTCTGCGGGATTGCGACAGACGCCAGCAGCCTGATCGTGTCCCGCGTCCTGCAGGGCATGGCCGGGGGGCTGCTGACGCCGATGTCGCAAATGATGATGGCGCGCACCGCTGGCCCGCACATGGCCCGCGTCATGGGGTTCGCCGTCATGCCGGTGATGATAGGCCCCATCCTGGGGCCGACCCTGGCGGGCGTGATCCTGCAGCACGCCGGATGGCCGTGGATCTTCCTGGTCAACCTGCCGGTCGGCATACTGGCCACCCTGCTGGCCTGGCGCGTGCTGCCGCCGGACAGGGACATGCGCGTCCGGCGCAATTTCGACGCGCTAGGCTTCCTGATGCTGGCGCCCGCGCTGGCCATGCTTTTGCACAGCCTGGAAACGCTGGCCAGCACCGCGGACGCCGCCGATGCCGAGGCGATTTGGCTGGAACTGGGCGCCGCGGTGCTGCTGCTCGCGGCCTTCCTGTGGCATGCCGCGCGCCGCGGCGGTGCGGCGCTGATCGACATCCGCCTGTTCCGCGCACGCTCGTTCGCGCCCTCGGCCGTCACGCAGTTCCTGACCAACTGCATGACCTACGGGGGGCAGTTGCTGTTCCCCCTGTACCTGATCGCCGCGCGCGGATACAGCCCCTCGCGCGCCGGCATCCTGCTGGCGGCGATGGGCATCGGCCTGCTGTGCGCCTTCCCGTGGATGGGCCGGCTGACGGACCGCTTCGGCTCGCGGCGCGTGGCCACCGCCGGCGCCCTATTGGGGTTGGCCGGCACCCTGCCCTTCATGCTGGTCGGCCTTTATGACATGCCGGACACCGTGATCTGCGTGCTGCTGTGGATGCGCGGCATGGGGTTGGGCTCCATCAACATCCCGTCGATGTCGTCCGCGTACGCCAGCATCCCCAGGGAAAAACTGCCCGTGGCCACCACGGCGCTGAATATCGTGCAGCGCCTGGGCGGGCCTATCGCCACCACCTGCCTGGCCATCTGGCTGCACGCCAGCCTGGCGGCGCACGAGGCACGGCAAGCCTTCGCGTTCTCCAGCACCTTCGCGGTGTTCTGCGTGATACACGCATTGGGGGTGGTCGCGGCCTTGACGATCCCGGCGCGGCGCAAGTAGGCCGGGCCGCGGGGCTCACGCGCCTTCGATGCGGGCAGGCCGCGAGCGCAACACCCGCACGGTCCGACAACGGCTAGGCCGGCGTTCATCGCGGAACCAGCGGTCAACCCGTTGTTTTATTGTCCGCGATGTATTGCTCGATTACCGCCCGGTATGAGGCGTCGGGCTTCAGCCCCAACGCGGCCGCCCGGGGGCTGTCGAAGTGGGCCGGCCATCCGCCCACGATCCGGGCGATCGCCGGGTCGGGCGAAAGGGTGACCAGGGCGGCGGTTTCTTTACCGGCCACGGCTTCCAGGGCCTGGAGCATCTGGCGGACGGTGACGGTCAAGGCGGGCAGGTTGATGGCCGTCCGGCCGCCCAGCGCTTCCCGGTCCGCCTGCGCGACAGCCAGGATGCCGGCTACGGTATTCGCCGGCGATGCCAGCGCGACCGCGGTGTCCAGGTCGACGGGACAGACGGCCGGCAGCCCCGCCAGCGGTTCCCGGATGATCCCGGACAGGAAGCTGGACGCGGCGCCGTTGGGTCGACCCGGCCGCACGGAGACGGTCATCAGGCGCGCCACGCGTCCGTCAAGAAAGTCTTTGCGCGTGTATTCCGCGATGAGTTGTTCGCAAATGAATTTCTGCGCGCCATAGCTGGATTGCGGCGTGGGAAAGGTGTCGTCTCGGATGACCGCGGGCAGGGGAATGCCGGGATCCGAGCCGAACACCGCCACGGAGCTGGAAAAGAACAACACCGGCAGCTGGCCCGAGCGCATCGCCTGCTGGCGCAGCCCGTCCAGCAGCGCGCGCGTGGCGTCCAGGTTGGAACGCAATCCAAGATCGAAGTCGGCCTCGCACTCGGCGGAGACCGCCGAGGCAAGATGGAAGACCACATCTTGCGCCCCCGCCAGCAAGGCCGGCATGCGCTGCAGCAGATCGCCGACGTCCGCGGCTACGCGAGCATCGGCGACGACTTCCGGATGCGCCGGGGCCACGCGGTCGGCCAATGTCAGCCGCTCGATAGGTTGCCCGCGGAAATGGCCGAGCCGCAGCAATGCGCGAGCCAATTGGGTGCCCAGGAAGCCCGCGCCGCCGGTGATCAATATCTTCACGCCCGTGTTCTTTGCCATGGCATCACGCTCCCAGGCCCGCGGCGCGCGCGCTGCGCAGCCAGCCCAGTCCGGCGCGCGTGCCGTTCGCCGGGCGGTATTCGCAGCCTATCCACCCGTCATAACCCAATTCGTCCAGCACCTTGAACAGATGGGGATAATTCACCTCGCCATCGTCCGGTTCGTGACGGGCGGGCACGCCCGCGATCTGGATATGCCCGACGCGCCCGGTGGGCAGGTATTGGCGGATGCGCATCTCCAGGTCGCCTTCGACGATCTGGCAGTGATAGAGGTCCATCTGCACCCTAAGGTTGGGCGCCCCGACCTCTTCGGCGATCGCATGCGCGTCGGCCTGCCGGTTCAGGAAATAGCCGGGAATGTCCCGCGTATTGATGGGTTCCATCAGCACGTCGCGGCCGGCCTTGACCGCGGCCTGCGCGGCCCATGCAAGGTTGCCGACATAGGTCTCGCGCAGACGGGCACGGTCCGCGCCCTGCGGCGCCAGCCCCGCCATGACGTGCACGCGCGGGCATGACAGCGCTTCCGCGTATTCCAGCGCGCGTTCGATGCCGTCACGGAATTCGGCCTGGCGGCCGGGCAGGCAGGCGAGCCCGCGTTCACCGGCGTCTTCCCTGCCGGGCGGCGCGTTGAACAGCGCCTGCGCCAATCCGCATCCGCGCAGGCGGGCCGCCAGTTCGTGCGCCGGCCAGGCGTAGGGAAACATGAACTCCACGCCCTTGAAGCCGTCTTCCGCGGCCGCCTGGAAGCGGTCCAGGAAACCGTGTTCGGTGTAAAGCATGCTGAGATTCGCTGCGAACTTGACCACGATGGCTCCTTACCATTGCGCCCCGAAATGCCGGCGCAGTTCATCGATGCGTGCGTCGTCCAGCGGCTGGGCCAGGCCATCGGCCAGAATCCACAGCGCCGCGGTTTCTTCCAGTTCTTCCAGCACCGCCATGGCCGCGGCCGGCGTTTCGTGCCACACCTGCGGTCCCAGCCGGTCGCACATGACGGCACGCAGCGTCCGGCCGTCGCGCGCGTGGTCGGCGATCAGGTGGGCCACGTGCTCGGCCACGGCGGAATCGCCCGGCCGGCAATAAGGAACGAGCGGCACGTGCCCTACCTTCATTACCTGGTAGGGCGTCAACGGCGGGAGGATATCGCCATCGCGCCACACGCCGCGCAGGGTCAGCGCCACCAGATGGCGGGAATGCGTATGCAGCACGCAGCCGGCGTGCGGCGCGGCCTGGTAGATCCGGCGATGCAAGGCCAGCGTTTTACTGGCGCGATCGCCGTCACGCTGCACGCCGTCCTCGCCAACCCAAGCGAGACGCGCCGGCTCCAGGCAGCCCAGGCTGGCATCGGTGGGGGTGATCAGGAAGCCGCCGCCATCCGCCGCCGGCACGCGCGCGCTGATATTGCCCGTCGTGCCATGCACATAGCCGCGCTCGAACAGGCTGCGCCCGGCTCGGCATAGTTCCTCGCGCAACGATTTCAGTCCGGTATCCATCGGATCTCCATGACGGCTGCTTCGATACGGTACGCCCCGGCTCGAAGCCACCGGGACGGAAAAGCGCTCGACGGCGCTACCGGCAAGCCAGCCATGCGCAGCGCTGCATTCACGCGCTGCTGCCGCGCACGACCAGCGTATTGGGCAGCACCACGCGACGCGGCGGCAGATTGCCCGTGCCCAGGCGCTCGCACAGGCGCGCCACGGCAGCCTCCACCATCGCGTCCAGCGGCTGGCGTACCGTGGTCAAGTCTATCGCCTGCCAGGCGCACATCGGAATATCGTCGTAGCCCACCACCCAGGTGTCGTCCGGCACCCTGGCGCCGCCGGCCCGCACGCCGTCCAGCGCGCCGATCGCCACGATGTCGTTGGCGCAGAAGATCGCATCCAGGTCGCCCCGCGCCAGCAATTGCCGGGCGGCGTCGAAGCCGGTCTGGTACGCGAAGTACGGCACGCGGGCGATGACGTCTTCGTTCATGGGTATGCCGCGGCGGTGGAGTTCCGCCAGAAAGCCGGCTTCGCGGTCGCGGATGGGACTGGGGTGCGCACGGCCCAGGGCGCCCGTCACCAGGCCGACCCGATGCCGGCGGTGTTCGTCGAAATACGCGGCCACCTGCGCGGCGCCCGCGCGGTTGTCGCTGGAAATCTGGTCGAAGGCATCCGACGCGACGGTGCGGTTGACCAGCACCACGGGACGCGTCTCGCCGATGCGCGCCAGGAGCGGCAGCGCCGCATCCATGGCCGTGGCGACGATCACGCCGTCCACCGATGTCGCGGCCAGCGCCCGCATGGTGTCCTCGTCGGAGTCCTCCGCCTCCCACACGGACGCATACAATCCGTTGCGGCGCAGCGCGGCAGACATCAGCTGCAGCAGCGCGGGATAAAGCGGGTTGATCGACAGGCTGGCAACCACCAGCGCCACGGTATTGGTGCGCCTTGTGCGCATGGACCGCGCGGCCTGGCTGGGCTGGTAGCCCAGCTGGTCGATGACCTGCAGCACGGCCTTGCGCGTTTCCGGCTGCACCAGCGGCGACCCCTGCAGCACGCGGGATACCGTGGTTTGCGATACACCCGCCACCTTGGCGATATCGCGGCTGGTCAGGGTTTTCTTGGTCGGTCTCACGATTTGGATTGGACGACGCGGGATGAGCCGGGACGGCGGCATGGCGCGGATACGCGCGCGATGCGCGGTTGTGGCGCACGCGGGAGCGCGGCAATCTTATCATTCGCCCTTCCCTGCCCGGCTCCCATCGTGAAGCGCGTCGCGCGGGACCGCCGCGGCCGCCAATAGGGAAAACGCCCGAACGTAGAAATTGTCCGCCCCGAAATTCCCGGACTTCAGCGCCACATGCAGGGAAGGCACGCTGGGGTCCGCGCCCTTGCCGTAACACCACGGGATGCCGGGATCGATCTGCGCCCCGATCTGCAATTGCGTCAGCCCCATGGCCTGCACGCAGGCGCCGGAGGTTTCGCCGCCCGCCACGATCATTTGCCGCACGCCGGCCTGGACCAGCCCATGGGCGATGCGCGCCAAGGCGTCCTCCACCAGCGCGCCGGCGCGATCGGCGCCCAGCGATTCCTGCGCGCGCCGCACGGCGTCGGGCGCGGCCGATGAATAGATCAGCACCGGGCCCTGCGCCAATCGTGGACGGGCCCATTCGAGCGCCCGTTGGACCTCGTCCAGGATCTGCCCCTGCTCCCACCGCGTTGGGTCGACGGCCAGCGCGGCGCCGCCCGCATGGATGTAGTGGCGCACCTGGCGCAGCGTGGCCTGCGAGCAGCTGCCGGAAACGATGGCTCGCGCGCCGCCGGCCGCCGGCAGGCGTTGCGCCGCCGCCGATGGCTGCAAGCCGAAATTCGCGGGCAGCCCGATAGCCAGCCCGGAACCGCCGGTTACCAGCGGCAGATCCCTGGCGGCCTCGCCCAGCCGCAGCAAGTCGTCGTTGGACACCGCGTCGACGATGGCCAGGCCGATGCCGTCCTTGCGTAGCGCATCGATGCGCGCGCGAATGGCCGGCGCGCCGGCGGCCACCGTGCGGTAATCGACCAAGCCGACCGGCCGCCGGCTCTGCGCCCGCAGCACCCGCACCAGGTTGGCGTCAGTCATGGGCGTGAGCGGATGATCGCGCATGCCGCTTTCGCTCAGCAGCACATCGCCGACGAACAGATAGCCCTTGAAGACCGTGCGCTGATTGTCGGGAAACGCCGGCGTCGCGATGGTGAAATCGACGCCCAGCGCATCCATCAGCGCTTCGGCCACGGGGCCGATATTGCCGCGGGCGGTGCTGTCGAAGGTGGAGCAGTACTTGAAGTAGATCTGCGCGGCGCCCTGCTCGCGCAGCCATTCCAAAGCGTGCAGCGATTGCGCGACGGCGTCTTCCGGTGGCGTGGTGCGGGATTTCAGCGCCACCACGACCGCGTCCATACCTTTGATGGCGGCCGCGCCCTTCGGCACGCCAAAGGTCTGTACTGTGCGCATGCCGGCGCGCACCAGATTGTTGGCCAGGTCGGTGGCGCCGGTGAAGTCGTCGGCAATGCAGCCAAGGCGGATCATGAGCGTGCTCCAGGCAGCTCGATGCCGGGGAAAATCTTGATCACCGCGCTGTCGTCCTCGGCCGCGTGCCCGGCGGTGGATGCCTGCATGAACATCTGGTGCGCCGTGGCGGACAGCGGCAGGGGAAACTTGCTGGCCCGCGCCATGTCCAGCACCAGCCCCAGGTCCTTCACGAAGATATCCACCGACGACAGGGGGGTGTAGTCCGCCGCCAGCACGTGGGCCATGCGGTTTTCGAACATCCAGCTGTTGCCGGCGCTGTGGGTGATGACGTCGTACAGGGCCTCGGGATCCACGCCTTCGCGCAGGCCCAGCGCCATGGCCTCCGCGGCGGCGGCGATATGCACGCCGGCCAGCAGCTGGTTGATGATCTTCACCTTGCTGCCGGCGCCGGCACGGTCGCCCAGTTTGTACACGCGGGCGGCCATGGCGTCGAAGAGCGCGTCGCATCTGGCATAGGCTTCGGGCCGCGCCGCCGTCATCATGGTGATTTCGCCGCTGGCCGCGCGCGCGGCGCCGCCGGAAATCGGCGCGTCCACGTACAGCAGCCCCAGCGCCGCCAGCCGGCTTTCCATGGCCGCGGACCAGCCCGGATCGACCGTCGAGCACATCACGAACACCGAACCGGGCGCCATGGCGGCTGCGCAACCCTGTTCGCCGAACAGCACGGATTCCGTCTGCGCCGCATTCACCACGACCGAGATCACCACATCGCAATGCCGCGCCAGCGCGGCTCCGCTTCCATGGGCCTGACCGCCCTCGCGCGCGAAGGCCGCCGCGGCTTCCGGGCGCGCGTCGTGCACGTGAACGTCATGGCCGGCGCGCCGCAGGGACCGCGCCATCCCGCCGCCCATCGCGCCCAGGCCGATCACGCCGACAGTCTGTTTACTCATCCAGGTCTCCTCGTTGTGCTTTCGTTCAAACGTAACACGGACCCTCGATCAGCGGATGCGCCTTCAGGAAGGCTTCGTCCACTTCCAGGCCGATGCTGGCATCGTCGCAAGGGCGCACGCAGCCGTCCGCGTCCAGTTCGTAGGGCGCCCGTCCGCCCAGTTCGTCGCGGAAGGGATTCAGCTCCGTGACGTCGGCTTCGAAATAGCCGGGGTTTTCCACGGCGCACAGGACGTGGATCGTGACCGCCATATTCGGGGCGGTGGTGGAGGTATGCGGATTGAACGACAGCTTGCGTGCCGAGCCGAGCGCCGCGATACGCAGGCCTTCCGTGATGCCACCGGTCTTCGACATATCGGGCTGCAGGAAGCGCACGTTGCCGTCCTCCAGCAGGCTGTTGAAATCAAAGCGCGTGAAGTGGTTTTCCCCCGCGGCGAAGGGAACATTGCCCAGCGCCGCGCCTTTGGCATAGGAATGCCGGTCGTGCGGCGGGAAAGGCTCTTCCAGCCATCCGGCCTGGATTTCCTCGAAGGCCGGCATGACCTTGCGCAGCTGTTCGACGGTGTAGCCGGTATTGGCGTCCAGCAGGATGTCGATGTCATCGCCGACGGCCTTGCGCACGGCACGGGCGCGGGCGATGTCGTTGGCCGGCACGTCGCCCATGCGCAGTTTCATGGCGCGATAGCCCTGCGCGACCAGGCGGCGCGCTTCGTCGGCCAGCGCCTCGGGCGCCTGCCATCCCAGCGAGATTCCGCCCGCGTAGGCCTTGATCGCGCGGTTGGCGCCGCCCAGCAGGCGATACAGCGGCCAGCCCGCGGCCTTCGCGCGGATGTCCCACAGCGCGCAGTCCAGGCCGCTCAGCGCCATGGCGGCGGCGGCGCCGACGCCGTGGCTGGCCAGCTGCTTCCTGTAGACGTATTCCCACAGGCCGACCACGTCCATGGCATCGCGGCCCAGGGCAAGTTCGCGCAGCGTCGTATCGACCACCCGGCTGACCGCGCCGGGGCAGCGCCCGTGATGCGCCTCGCCCCAGCCGACCAGGCCTTCGTCGGTCTCGACGCGCACGATGACGGCGTCGCGCTTGACCGTGCGGCCGATGCTCAGCGTGACCGACTTGTCGGGCGGCACCGGGAACGAGATGGGATAGGAACGGATGTCCGTGATTCGCATGGCATGCCTTATTTGGAGGTATTGAAGATCTGGGTGCCCATCTTGTCGAAGGACACTTGCATATCGGCGATCTGCTTCTGCAGCTGCGTGCCGGTGGAGTCCTCGACGAAGAAGCCGTTCTGGCGGGCGAAGTCTTGGAATTCGTCGCTCTGGATGATCTTGTGGAACTCGGCGACCAGCTTTTTCCGAACGGGCTCGGGAATCCCCGCGGGCGTCACCACATAGCTGGCCTGCGTAACCTGGCCATAGGGAAAGACGTCATAACCCTTCTCCTTGAAGGTGGGCACGTCCGGCATGAAGGACAGCCGCTCCTGCGCGTAGACGGCCAGGGGCTTGATGACCCCGGCGTCCATCTGCGCCTTGCTTTCGGAGGGCTTCAGGATGCCGGCCGTGATCTGGTGCCCGCCCAGGTCGGTGACGACGCGCGACCCACCGGTGTAGGGAACATGGATGAACGGAGCCTTCGCGGCGCGGCTCGTCATGACGGCGAAGAGATGGCTGATGTTGTTCGCGCCCGAGGTACCGACCGACACCTTGCCCGGGTTCTTCTTCATGTCGTCCAGGAAGGCCTCCAGGGTAGCCGGACCGTCCTTGGGCACGACCAGCACCATCGGGTCGACGGAAGCGGAGGCGATGGTGGTGAACTGGTCAGGCCGCAGATCGGTCACGCCCTGCGTATGCAGGACCAGCGTGGACGTCGTTCCCAAGCCCAGCGTGTAGCCGTCGGGCGCCGAACGGGCCACCTTGGCCAGCCCGATGGAGCCGCTGGCGCCTGCCAGGTTTTCGACCACGAGCTTGTAGCCGTCCTTGGCGGCCAGGTGCTGCAGGGCGCGGCCGACGATATCGGTGGACCCGCCGGGGGCCCAGGGCACGATGAAACGGATTTCGTGCGCCGGGTAGTCGGTATCGGCAGCGCCCGCCGTCGCGGACAAAGCGCCGCACAGGGCGACGGCACCCAGCCGCATCCATAGGTGGTTGAAGGTGAATTTCATGTCGTCTCTCTCCAGGTGGCGCGGATCCCCCGGCCGTGCGGCCGCCCGGGCAAAGGGCAGCCGTGACGGTCCGTGGCTTGTCGCGGAAACAAGCCTGTCCGCTTTTATTGAATACGTAACCATCATCAGTTTAAAAAAACTCCGCATCCGGCTGTTCAGCCATGCGGAGTGGATGGTTTCGTATTCATTCTACGCAGCCGGGCGCGGTCTGCCAATAGGCCGGGCGGAGGAGGCCTTATTTCGCCGCGCCGTCCAATAGGGACGTCGACGGCCAGCGGTGTCTTCGAAGGCCCGCTGTCACACCCAATGCGTCGCCGAACGCGTCGCCACGACGAGCGGATCGTGCATCAATATCGTGGCGAACTGGCGGACCAGCTCTTCCTGCTCAGGCGCGCGCTTGCGCACCAGGTGCAGTTCGCGGCAGGCCCAATGATCGAGCAGGCTCACCGCCCCCACCCGCCCGTCGCGCAGGAAAGGCTCGGCCACGCTGAGGGGCACCAGCGCGACGCCCACGCCGGCCGCCACCAGGTGCATCACGGCCGCGAAGTCGTGCGCATGCACGCGTGCCTTCACGGCCTTGCCGATCTCCTGGGCATGTTCCAGCAGGAATTGGGTATTGCTGCTGACCGAGTCGCGACACACGAAGTCGTTATCCAGGACGTCCTTCAGGGCGGCCCGCGAACGCTGCACCAGCGGGTGAGCCGGCGGCGTGACACACACCAGCCTGTCCATTGCATACAGCTCGCAGACGAGGTCCGGCTCGTCCACGCGGCCGGCGAACACGCCGATATCGGCTTCGCCATCCTGGACGCACCGCGCGATGGACTCGCTGCCCATTTCCGTGATGTCGACATCGATGCGGGGATTGGCGACCAGGAATCGCGCGACGCTGGGAACGATGAAGCCATGCAGCGAACTGCTGTTGGCGAACAACCTGATCTTCCCATGCAGTTCCCGGGCATAGCCGCCGACCTCATCCTGCATGGCTTGCAGATCGGCGAACAGCACCTCCAGGTGCTTGGCCATGGCCTGGCCGGCAGGCGTCAAGCTCATCCCTTGCGGGCTCCGCACGAACAGCGGACTGCCGGCGGTGTATTCCAGGCTCTTGAGGCGGTAGCTGGCCGAGGACGCCGTCATGTTGAGAGCCGCCGCACCGGCCGCCAGGTTGCGCGTCTGGGCGACGGCCTTGAACAGACGCAGATCCTTCAGATCATAGGCGTATGGCATGGATTTCTCCTGTCGCCGCACGCCCGCCCCGGCCCGGGCGCGGCGCCTCATGGAGCTAGCATACCCCCAACACGGCCCGGACCATATCGGCTGATCAGCGGATATCCGCACCGCGCCCGGGCGGTTCCACACCCGCCGTCAGCGCACCGCAATCGGACAATGCCTGGATGTCCGGCGGCGCCATGTCCAGCCAGGCGCGCAGCACGTCGCGCGCATCCGCGCCCAAGCGCGGCGGATACGTCGCGGGCGCCGCGGGTTCGCCGCTGAACTTGATCGGGTTACCCACCACCTCGATGGTATCGCCATCCTCGTCGCACAGGGACGCCACCATGCCGCGTCCCGCCGCGCGGGCATCGTTCAATGCCTCCGGCACATTCTTGATCAAGGCCACCGGCACGCCTTCGCGCTGCAGGGGTTCGATCCAGTCGGCCGCGGGCCGCGCCAGAAAGGCCTCTTCCAACAGCTGCCACAGCGCCTCGCGGTGGGTCAAGCGCAGGGCGCCGGTCTGGAAGCGCGCATCGCTGGCCAGCGCTTCGCGCCCCAGCGCCACGCACAATCCCTTCCACATGCGCTCGGTATTCGCCGTGACGACCAGTTCGCGGCCGTCGCCCGCCACGAAGGAACGGTACGTCGGAATGGAATCGTGCCGCGCACCTTGCGGCTGCGGCGTGACGCCCGCCACCAGGGCATAGGTGCTCTGGTACGACAGCATCGCAAGTTGGCAATCCAGCATGGATACATCCACGGTCCGGCCCTGGCCGCCGCGCTCGCGATCGGCCAGCGCCGCATTGATGGCGATCGCGGCGTACATGCCGGCCACCATGTCGCCGGCCGGAATGCCGAGCCGCACGGCAGGACGCCCCGCTTCGCCCGTCAAGCTCATCACGCCCGACAAGGCCTGCACGATCATGTCGTAGGCCGGCTGGTCGCGCCAGGGCCCATGCTGGCCAAAGCCGCTGATGGATGCCCAGACCAGTCCCGGCCGCGCCGCCCGCAGCACGTCGATATCGATCCCCATGCGGGCCAGCACGCCGGGGCGGTAGTTCTCGACCACCACGTCGGCCGCGTCCATCAGGCGACGGGTCAGGTCCATGCCTTCCGGCCGCTTCATATCGACGGCGACGCTGCGCTTGTTGCGGTTGATACCCAGGAAATACGCACTTTCATCCTTCACGAAATAAGGCGGGATCGCGCGGCTGGAGTCCCCCGACGGCGATTCCAGCTTGACGACTTCCGCGCCCAGGTCTGCCAGTATCTGCGTGCAGAAAGGACCAGACAGGAAGGTGGTCATGTCCAGGACGCGGTACCCCGACAGGGGACCCGCGGTCTTGCGCGGCGCGGTATTGCCGCGGGGGGAGGCTTCGGTGGCCATGGTTCTGCCCAAGGAAACTGGAAGATGACGCCCCCGAGAAAATGCGCCGGATGGGGCGTGAATGAAAGCGAAAAGAGCGGATGGTGCGTCAGGCGGGACGCAGCGTATCCATCAGCCGGTCCAGCGATGCGGCATCCAGGGTCTCCAGGCGCCACAATTGCGCCAGCAGCGCATCCGCGCGCTGCCTGCCCAGCAGCGGCGCAATCAGGTCGCGCGCCTTGGCGTCCACTTCCTCGCGCGGCATCGGGTTGCCCCAGGTGCCGCGAACGGCGGGCGTGTGATGCTTCAGGACGCGGCCATCATCGGTTTGTATGGTCACGATGGCCTGCCGTCCGCCGCTACGCTGCAATTCCTCGCTGGGCACCAGCTTGATCCGCGCACGCAGCGCCGATACCACGGGATCAGCCATGCGGGAGAAATCGTGGGCCGATTCAAAGGTCAGGCCACGATCGACGATATACAGCGCACTCAGGTGTTGCAGGCTGATGTTGGGCATGTCCCGCCCGTCGACGATGAATGCCTCGTTGGCCTGGATCTCTACCGTGACGCTGCGGATGCGTGCCGGCGGCGGCAACTGGTCGCGCAAGGCTTCCAGGCTGTCCAGGGGTGCCTGCACCGGCGAACCGACGCACCATTTCTTGATGTTGGATGACAGGATCTCATCGCCCAGCGTCATGGGGTCGTCCAGCGTACGGCCTTTTTCGCCGCGGCCGAAGGCCACGAACAGCGTGCGGTCGCCGCGCAGCACGTCATCCACCCCGGTCCAGCCCGCCTGCGTCAGCAAGGTCGCGAAGATGGCGTTCTTCGCCGCCATCGCGCCGAACACATAGGCCTTCTGCACGTGGTCGTGATCCACCATCCAGCAGGACAGGCCCGACACCTCGTGCCCCAGGTAGGAAAGTAGCCGGCGCGCGGCATCGGCATCGAAGCCCGCCAGGGCGCCCGCCGCGGCGCCGGCGCCAAACAGGGCGCCCACGGCGTGGGTCGAACGACCACGATGGTTCAGCGCCATCGCGCCCATCTCTTCCAGCACGCGGGCTCCCACGTCATAGCCGGCCGCCACCGCAGCGATCAGTTCCCGGCCACCACGATGGTGCAACTGCGCCATCGCGAGCGCGGCCGGCACCACGGCGCAGCCGGGGTGGAACACCGATTTCTCGTGCGAATCGTCGGTCTCGTCCGCATGCGCCAGCATCGCATTCAGCATGGCGGCCGAAAATACCGGCAGGCGCTGGCCGGTACCGATGACCGTGGCCTGCTCCTGGCCGGCGAACAGCGGAGCGGTGGCCAGCGCGCGCTTGCCGACGTCCAGGTCGGCGCCCGACACCATGGCGGCCACCGTATCGACGATGTGATGCTTGGCTTTTTCGACCAGCCGGTCCGACATCGCGGTACCCAGGGCGCCGGCGATCAATTCAGACACATTGCGCGTGGCGGGAGAAACTTTGGAAGGTGTGCTCATGAGGGGTCCTTTTTCCGGCGGAGGCTGACAGCGCGGCCCCGATCTGCCTCGTTCATGCAGTGGGTTTCCGGTGGGCGGCCGGGAATCGCCTGGGGGTAGAGGCGAGGCGTCGGCTATCGGGCCGACCGCCGCTGGCTCAGCCCCCCATCTACCGTCAAGGTGGTGCCGCTGATATACGAGGCCGCGCCTGAAGCCAGGAACACAAGGGCGTTGCCGATCTCCGCCGGCTGCGCCAGGCGCCCGAAAGGCAGATGCGTGGTCAATTCCGCCCACCGTTCCGGATCGCCCAGGCTGTCGGTTGCACGCTGTCGCCAGCGCGTGATCTGTCGGTCGGTGGCGACCATGCCAGGATGCAGGCCCACCACCCGGATGCCGTCGTTGGGGCTGAGCGCGCCGAGCGCCCGCGTAAACGCGTCCAGGGCCGCATTGCCCGCGCTGCCGGCGATGTACTCCGGGATCACGCCTTCCCCGCCCGCCATGCCGATCACGTTCAACACCACGCCGCCCCGGCCGCGTTCGCGCATCTGGGCATACATGGCCCGCGTCAGGTCGATATAGCCATACACCTTCAGGTCCCAGGCCGTACGCCAGCGCTGCGCATCGATATCCTGCAAGGTGCCGTGCGGGATGTCGCCGGCATTGTTCACCAGGATGTCCAGCTCATCGCCAAAGCGGTTCGCCACGGCATCCACCGCGCCGGGCGCGCGCATGTCCATGGCCAGGGTCTGCACGTCGGCGCCGTGCCGTTCCCGCAGGCTCGCCGCCGCCTCGGCCAGCGCTTGCGCACTGCGCGACACGAGCCTTACGGCACAGCCTTCGGCCGCGAAGCGTTCAGCCGCCGCGTAGCCGATACCGCGCGAGGCGCCGGTCACCAGCACGGTCTTGCCCGCCAGATCAAGTTGCATGCGCGGCTCCTTATTGAATCTGCAGTCCCGATTCAGTGGCGATGGCGCGCCACCGGCCGCCTTCCTGCTGGAAGAAGGCACGGCTTTCCTCCAGCGTCGCGGTGGTGGTCACCGTGGCCCCGACGCGTTGCAGCGACGCCTGGTATTCGGGCGACTTCACGACGTCGACGACGGCGTCATGCAGACGCATGAGCTTGTCCCGCGGTATGGTCGGCGCGGCAAGCATGATGGTGTAGCCCGTCAGGGGTGCGTAACCCGCGATCTGCTCGCTTGCCGTCGGCACGTCCGGCAGCGCGGCATTGCGCCGTTCGCCCGTGCTCGCGAGGGCTTTCAGCTTGCCTTCGCGGATCAGCGGCAGGGAGGTTTCGGCCGACATCACGACCATATCGACCTGCCCGCCGCCGACCGCGGTCAGCAGGTCCGGGCCGCCCCGGTAGGAAATGGGGTTGGTCTGCACCTGGGCGGCACGCGCGAACTCGATGCCGAAGAAGTGTCCAGGCGACCCGATGCCGCCGAAGCCCCAGGCCAGCTTGCCGGGATTGGCCTTGGCGTAGGCGGCCACGTCGGACAGGCTTTTGAATCTGCTGTTGCCCGGCACGACGAATACATAAGGCGAGGTTCCCAGCTGCAGGATAGGCACGAAGTCCTTGTCGGGGTCATAACCGGGATCCTTGAAGATCACGGGATTGACGAAGTGATTGACCATGGTGACCAGCAGCGTGGGCTGGCTGGCCGGCGCATGCGCCACATAGACCGCGGCGATATTGCCGCCCGCGCCGGGTTTGTTCTCGACCACCACGGATTGGTTGATTCGCTTCTGCAGTCCCTGCGCGATCACGCGCGCGGCCACATCCACCGTGCCGCCGGCCGAGAACGGCACGGCAATGTGCACCGGATAGTCGAACAGTGGCGCACTCGATTGCGCCGCGGCCGGCGCGCCCCATGCCAGCGCCGACGCGGCAAGCAGCAGGCCGGACCAGGCCCGTCCGGCAAAACGGGGAAGCCCCCGGGTCGTAGGGTGGACGGAATTCATGCTTTGTCTCCTTGGTTATTGCCGTATTGCCCGTTCTGTGCGGGTGTTCCCGGTCTGTGTAGGGGGTGTTGGTTGATGTGTCAGGACGGCGGCGGCGGCCTCAGCGCTTCAGGATCGTCACCGCGCAAGCGCCGTGTTCGAATCCTGAAATGCCGCCGCCCGTGGCGTGTGCCAGGCCCACGCGCGCGCCTGGCACCTGGTGGGCGCCGCAGCGTCCTTGCAACTGGCGCACGATCTCGACGATCTGCGCCACGCCGGTCGCCGCCACTGGATGGCCGCGCGCCATCAGCCCGCCGGAGGGATTGATGGGATGCTTGCCGCCCAACGAGGTGGCACCGCTCTTGAGCAGGCTGACCGCGTCGCCGGGACGGCAGAACTGGAAGGTTTCGTAGTACATGAGTTCGGCGATCGCGAACGAGTCGTGGATCTCCGCGACATCGATATCCTCGGGTCCCAGGCCGGCGATTTCATAGGCCTCCGCGGCCGATTTGCCCGATACATGCGACTTGATCATCGAGCTGGGCCCCGGCTCGAAGTGGCCGGAATGCAGCACGGTGGCGCAGATCTCCACGGGCATCTCGACCTGGGTCCGCTTGACCCAGTCTTCCGAGGCGACCACCACGGCGGCCGCGCCATCGCCGGTCGGGCAGCAATGCAACAGGCGGAGGGGATCCGCGATCATGCGCGATTCCTCGACCTCCTCCAGCGTCACGGACTTGCGCATCTGCGCCAGGGGATTCAAGACGCCATGCTTGCGCGCCTTCACCGACACGTGGGAAAAGTCGCCCCGAGAAATGCCGTGCTCATGGACGTAGCGCTGCGCGCGCATCGCATACACGCCAGGCATGGTCAAGCCATGCGCTGCGTCCCAATCGTCCGGGCTGAGCGGCAACGGCCCCCCGCCCAGCTTGCTCAGCATCTCCACGCCGAATACGAGCGCTACATCGGCATTGCCGGCGCGGATGCGGCCGACCGCTTCGCCCAGTGCGGTCGAGCCGCTGGAGCAGGCGTTCTCCACGTTGATGATGGGCAATCCCGTCAAGCCGATCTTGCCCAGTACCTGCTGGCCGGTCAGCATGCCACCCAGCATGGAAGCCGAGTACGCCACGTCGATATCTTCCTTCGCCACGCCGCTGTCCAGGATGGCCTCGCGCACGGCCGGCCACGCGAATTCGCGATGGCTCATTCCGGGGAAGCGGCCGAAGGGCACCATGCCCGTGCCGATGAGATAGGCCTTGCGTGTCATCGGGTTGCCTCCGCCGCCACGAATTTGAAATCGACCGGCGCGCTGGTGCGCGCGCCTTCCACCGGTTCGGCCGCGACCACGCGGACCAGGCTGTCGCACACTGGCGGTGCCGCATCGGTATAGCCGCCCAGATGACCGAATACGCGGATCCGCTCCGGGAAATCCACATACCCCGCGTACGCCGTGCCCTGGCCGTGACGCAGGGTGGTGTAGCTGTAAAGCACCCCTTGGCCCTGCAGCCGCAGCGGGCGCACGGCCAGCGACATGCAGCGTGGGCAGACGGTGGATGGCGGGAAGGTGTGGTACCCGCATTCGTCGCATTGGGTGGCAAGCAGGTGTACGTCGCCGCCGACCGTCTCGAGATAGGGCAGTACGGTCAGCGCCGCGGCAGGTTTGGCGTCGGCCATGTCGTCTCCTCGCATTCCGTTGACCGGAATCTTGTACTATTGAACTGAATGGAATGGGATTCTATACACTTGAATCAGCGGCCGCAATACATCACCGGAACGACATAGCGAGCAACGCACGGCCAATAAACCAATCAGGAGCCATATCCATGAGCGACGAAGCCCAAAGCACGCTGCTACGCAGCGTCCGGGTTCTTTTCGGGCTGGCCGAGGCGGGGCGGCCCATCACCGTCACGCGGCTGGCAACGGTGCTCGGCCTGCCGGCAAGCACCACGCATCGCATCCTGAACGTGCTGCGTCTGGCCGATTACGTCATCCAGGATGAAGAGACCGGCGCCTATAGCCCTGGCCCCGCTTTCCTGCGCGTCGCGACCGTGATGGTGGCGACCAGTACCTTCCCCGCTTCCGTGAACGACGCCCTGCGGTTGCTGGTGGATGGCAGCGGCGAATCGGCGTTCTACGGCGCCTATCTGGAACAAGTCTGCCGCCTGCGCTTCATCGCCAACCTGCACTCGCACCACGCCATCCAATACGTCATGCGTACCGACCAGACCTACTCCGTGCTGTGGGGCGCGTCGGGCCGGTCCATCGCGTCGCAGCTGCCGGAATCGACCTTGCGTACGATCTACGACCGGGAAAAGGAAGGCGGCGAAGGCGTCGCCGCGCTGCCGGATTGGGACGCCTTCCTGCAGTTGATGCGCGACACCCGGGCCACGGGCTACAGCGTGTCGGACGGCCAGCGCTACGAAGGCTCGCATGCCATCGCCGCGCCGGTCTTCGGTGCCAACGGCGCGGTCATCGGATGCGTCGGGATCTCCATGCCGCTCGTCCGCAAGGATCCCGGGAAGACGGCGCGCTGCATCGAACTGGTGAACGCCTGTGCAATCCAACTCACCCGCGCCGCGCGCTCGCTCATGGGCCGCCAGGAAGACAAAACGGCGTTTACCCTGCCGTGAAGGCCTCGTTGGCCGGGCACGTCCAGCGTGTCCGCCGCACGCGTGCATCATCATAGATAACAGTTTAGAACCTGTAAGTAGATATCTATGACGGTCCTCGATGGCGAACCAAACTTGATTTTCCTTATAGATATCGCTTTAATGTGCATAAAACGATATCTATGGGGCTATCATGCCGAAAAAACTGCAGCCGGCCGACGCCGTCCCGACGCTGGTCGCGGAACGATTGCGCACCTGGGGACGCTGCATCCGAACGCAACGCGTTTCCCAGCACATGCCGGCGGTCGACCTTTGCAGGCGAATGGAAATCTCCGACGCCACGCTTCGACGGATAGAGCGGGGCGACCCTGGCGCCGGCGCGGCCGTCTATCTGACAGCGCTTTGGATACTCGGCGTCCTGGATACTGCCGCCCCCCCGCTCGATCCCGTGTATTGGTCATCCCGCCCGAATTCACGGGCGCGTACTCCGGCATCCGAGGCTGGCGATGACTATTTCTAAGCCCTTGTATGTCTACCTACAGCGCCCAGACACGGGCGAATGGGTCACCGTCGGACGCTACGCCCTGCGCGAGGATGCCCGCACTGGCGCTTTCCGCTACGCCCCCAGCTACATCGATGCGGCTCATCCTTGGTCCATCGATCCCGTGAACATCCCCTTGGTCGGCGATATCGATTTCCTGGCGCAACGGTATGGAGGCCTACACGACGCGCTGCGTGATACATGCCCCGATTCCTGGGGCAAGCTGCTTCTCCAGCGACAACATGGCCTGTCCGACAATGCACCTGACATCGATTATCTCCGTTATGCGCGCAACGGCGACCTCTGGGGAGCACTGGCCGTAGGCACATCCCGTAAACCGTCGATAGACCTCATTCAAAGCCCGAAACTGGCCCAGTTGGAAGAACTGGCCGACGAGCTGCTTGCCCTGTACGAACGACGGCCGCCTGTGAATGCCAGACTGCGGAAAATGCTGATGGCCACCCCCAGTCTGGGCGGTGCGCGGCCCAAGGGCACGCTGAAAGACGGCCATGACTGCTGGCTCGTCAAACCCCTACTGCCAAGCGATACGGTCGACATTCCGGCCTTGGAACACCACACGCTGTCATGGGCTGCAGCCGCGGGCCTGAGCGTCGCGCAGTCTGTCCATCACGGGGCCGGCGACAGCTTGAGCGTGCTGCGTGTCCGCCGATTCGACAGGCAGGGCGAGCGGCGATTGATGGCGATCAGCGGCGCGACGCTCCTGAGCACCGAGTATCCCGGGGCAGCGCGCGCCTCGTGGAGCTACCCACGGATGGCTGAACAGCTACGGCGGATAGGTGCACCACGAGAAGACCAGATCGAACTATTCGACCGCATGGTATTCAATGCCATCGTCGGCAACGATGACGATCATCCGCGCAATCACGCGGCCATCTATCGCCACGAAGAGAGGCGGTGGCGCCTTTCCCCGGCCTTCGATATCGTCCCCACCACGGAGGAAACGCCACGCGCGCTATCCATGCAACTGTCCGAAGGCCGATTCGATATCACGCGGGAGGCTACCCTGGCCGATGCGGGGCGTTTTGGACTGCCGCATAAAGACGCGGCATCCGCCCATCTCGCATCCTTGGTGAAGCGTATCGCCGACGCCTATCCGCTCGTGAAGGCACCCCTGCCGGCGGAACTACGGAAGCTGATGGACGCGCGCCTATCCCACGGCGTCGCGGCGCTACAAGGCTGAATCGGCAAACGGCCTGCGCGCGCGGCCGATGCACGACCCACTGCACCAGCCCGATTCCTTCGCGCCCCAGCGGCTACCGGAATTCTCCCGTTAGCGGTCCACCCGCACCACTCCAGTCCGGGGCATGCACCACAAGCGTGCCCCGCCCCGCGCGCACCGCCTCCTTATGGTGCCGCCCGCGCACGATGACGCGCGCGCGGGCCATGAACGGCCCTGTGCATCCATGACTCGATCTTGTCCCATGGCGCCTGCCAGCGGCAAACGGCGCCGCGTCGCGCGATATCGGCCTGATCATGCACATCACCCCTGCGTCGCAAATTGGCACACGTTTTGCTTTTGAGGTTTGTGCACCTGCGTCATCGTCCGATGCGCACGTGGCGGCTGTACGAAGTTAGGCCATGCACTCCTGCCGGCGCACGCCGGCTTACCGTTAAGGATCCCGACACATGAACCGCAGACACGTACTCAAACAATTGACGGCCGCCAGCATGCTGGCGATGACGGGATGGCTGCCGGAAGCCCTGGCCGCCGAAGAGACCATCAAGGTCGGCATCCTGCATTCGCTGTCCGGCACCATGGCGATCTCCGAGACCTCGCTGAAAGACGTCGCGCTGATGGCGATCGAAGAGATCAACGCGGCGGGCGGCGTCATGGGCAAAAAGCTCGAACCGGTCGTGGTGGATCCTGCATCGAACTGGCCGCTGTTCGCGGAGAAGGCCCGCCAGCTGCTCTCGCAGGAAAAAGTGGCCGTTGTGTTCGGGTGCTGGACATCGGTCTCGCGCAAGTCGGTGCTGCCGGTCTTCAAGGAGCTGAACGGCCTGCTGTTCTACCCCGTCCAGTACGAAGGCGAGGAACTGGAACACAACGTCTTCTATACCGGCGCCGCGCCCAACCAGCAGGCCATCCCGGCGGTGGAATACCTGATGAGCGAGGACGGCGGCGGCGCAAAGCGCTTCGTGCTCCTGGGCACCGACTACGTCTACCCGCGCACCACCAACAAGATCCTGCGCGCCTTCCTGCATTCCAAGGGCGTGAAGGATGACGATATCCAGGAGGTCTACACGCCCTTCGGCCATTCCGACTACCAGACCATCGTCGCCAACATCAAGAAATTCGCCACCGGCGGCAAGACCGCGGTGGTCTCCACCATCAACGGCGATTCCAACGTGCCTTTCTACAAGGAACTGGGCAACGCCGGCCTGAAGGCGACGGACGTGCCGGTGGTGGCATTCTCCGTCGGGGAAGAAGAACTGCGCGGCGTCGATACCAAGCCGCTGGTCGGCCACCTGGCCGCCTGGAACTACTTCGAGTCGATCAAGAATCCGGTCAACGCCGAGTTCATCAAAAAGTGGAAGGCCTACGCCAAGGCCAAGAACCTGCCCAACGCCGATACGGTCGTCACCAACGACCCGATGGAAGCCACCTACATCGGCATCCACATGTGGAAGCAGGCCGTCGAACAGGCCAAGACCACGAATGTGGAGAAGGTCATCGCGGCCGTGGGCGGCCAGAAGTTCAATGCGCCGGACGGCTACACCGTGGAGATGGACAAGACCAACCATCACCTGCACAAGCCCGTCTACATCGGCGAGATTCGCGCCGATGGCCAGTTCAACGTCGTCTGGAAAAGCAAGGGTCCGATCCGCGCGCAGCCGTGGAGCCCCTACATTTCCGGCAACGAAGGCAAGCAGGCCCTGTAGGAAAGGAACGGCATCGCCATGCGCATCGCGCTCATCGCAAGCATTCCGCGCCGCCTGCTGGCTGCCTGGCTATTGGCCATGCCCATGGCGGCGGCGCTGGGCGCGGGGCTCGATGCCTCGCTGCTCGCGCCGCTGGCCGGCGACGACACCGACGCCAGGCTGGAAGCGATCGGCAAACTGGGCCAGTCCACCGATCCCGCTGCCGCCGAGGTCCTGGCGGCGATGGGCTCGGACCGCCTCTACGCCACGCCCGACGGCCACGTGCTGGTCGACGCGGGCAAGGCCGCCGTCGATCCGTCCACGGGACTCAGCCTGCCCATGCCGCCGGATGCGGGCGCGGTGATGATCAATAACCGCCTGCGCCGCGCGATCGACGGCGCGCTGGCGGAATCCAGATTGCACGCCGCTGATCCCGCGCAACGCCTGGCCGCCGCGCAGCGGCTGCAGCAGGCGACGCAGCCGTCCGTGCTGCCCCTGATCGTGGCGGCGCTGGACAAGGAGAAAGACCCCGGCGTGCGCGGCGCGCTGGAGATCGCCCAAGCCAATCTCGAACTGAAAAGTCCCGCCGCCAACGTGCGGCGGCATGCCGTCGACATCCTGGGCCGCAGCTTGAACACCGGTTTCATTCCGGTGCTGACGACGATGACGAGCCGCGATGCGCAAGGCAACTACGCGGAGCCGGACGCCGGCGTACGTGACGCGGCGGCCGCCGCACTGCGCGCCATCGACCGCCATCTTGCCGCCATCGAATGGGCCGGGAACCTGTTCTACGGCATCAGCCTGGGCAGCGTACTGCTGCTGGCCGCGCTCGGGCTGGCCATCACCTTCGGCCTGATGGGCGTCATCAACATGGCCCATGGTGAATTGCTGATGATCGGTGCCTACGCCACCTTCATCGTGCAGGCCGCATTCCGCGCCTGGGCGCCGGCCTGGATGGACTGGTACGTAATCGCCGCGCTGCCGGTGGCCTTCGTCCTGACGGCGCTGGTGGGCATGGCGCTGGAACGCACGGTCATCCGCTGGCTCTACGGGCGGCCCCTGGAAACCTTGCTGGCGACGTGGGGCATCAGCCTGATCCTGATGCAACTGGTGCGCTCGCTGTTCGGCGCGCAGAACGTGGAAGTGAGCAATCCCGGCTGGATGAGCGGCGGCGTCACCATCATGGGCGGATTGGTGCTGACCTACAACCGCCTGGTCATCATCGTCTTCTCGCTGCTGGTGCTCTTCTTCGTCTGGGTCCTGCTGAATCACACGCGGCTGGGCCTGTTCGTGCGCGCCATCACGCAGAACCGCCGCATGGCCGACTGCGTGGGCGTGCCGACGGGCCGCATCGACATGCTGGCCTTCGGGCTGGGCTCGGGGATCGCCGGGCTGGCCGGGGTGGCGTTGTCCCAACTGGGCAATGTGGGACCCGACCTGGGCCGCGGCTACATCGTCGATTCCTTCATGGTGGTGGTGCTGGGAGGCGTCGGCCAACTGGCTGGCACCGTCATCGCCGCCCTGGGCCTGGGTGGGCTGAACAAGGTCATGGAGCCCTACGCGGGCGCCGTGCTGGCCAAGATCGCCATCCTGGTACTGATCGTGCTGTTCGTTCAAAAACGCCCGCAGGGCCTGTTCGCCCCGCGCGGCCGGAGCGTCGAATGAAGATGTCGCCTTCCATGGACCTGGCCGCGATGGCGCGGCCACCCCTGTACTCCAGGCGGGCCTGGCTCGCCCTGGCCGTCGCCGGGCTGATCCTGGCCCTGCCTCCCCTGCTGAACCTGGCCTTTCCGTCCGGCAGCCCGCTGCATATGTCTTCCTACGTGGTGGCGCTCCTGGGCAAATTCATGTGCTACGCGCTGGCCGCGCTGGCCCTGGACCTGGTCTGGGGCTATGCGGGCATTCTCTCGCTGGGGCACGGGCTGTTCTTCGCGCTGGGCGGCTACGCGCACGGCATGTACCTGATGCGCGCCATCGGCCACGATGGCGTGTACAAGAGCGACCTGCCTGACTTCATGGTGTTCCTGAACTGGAAGTCCTATCCCTGGTATTGGTCCTTCACCGAGCATTTCTGGTATGCCGCGCTGCTGGTGGTGCTGGTGCCTGGCGCCCTGGCCTTCGTCTTCGGCTATTTCGCCTTCAGATCGCGCATCAAGGGGGTGTACTTCTCCATCATCACGCAAGCCCTGACCTTCGCGGCCATGCTGCTGTTCTTTCGCAACGACACCGGCTTTGGCGGCAACAACGGCTTCACCGATTTCAAGCGCATCCTGGGCTTCGATATCACCTCGGCCAGCACGCGCGCGGGCCTGTACTGGATCACCCTGGCCGTGCTGGCCGGCTGCCTGGTGCTGGCGCGCGCCGTCACCCAATCCAAGCTGGGCCGCGTGCTGACGGCAGTGCGAGATGCGGAAAACCGCCTGCGCTTCCTGGGCTACGAGCCGCTGGGGTTCAAGCTGTTCGTATGGACCCTGTCGGCCGTCATGTGCGGCATCGCCGGCGCGCTCTACGTGCCGCAGGTCGGCATCATCAACCCGGGCGAAATGTCCACCGAGAACTCCATCGAAATGGTCATCTGGGTGGCCACCGGCGGACGAGGCACGCTGATCGGGCCCATCCTGGGTGCCGGTGTGGTGAACGGGCTGAAGACCTGGTTCACCAGCGTCTTCCCGGAGTTCTGGCTATACGCGCTGGGCCTGATCTTCGTGCTGGTCACGCTGTTCCTGCCGCAGGGCATCGTCGGCCTGGTGCGGCGACTCGCGGCGGCGCGGGCGCACACGCGCGCCACCGCGTCCGCCCAGGATGCACCGCGCGGCGATGGGAGGGTCACGGAATGAACGGCCGCGTCAATCCCAAGGAGGTCGACACGACCCACGGCGCCATCCTGTACCTGGACGGCATCACGGTCAGCTTCGACGGCTTCAAGGCACTGAACAACCTGACGTTGGACATCAGCGTCGGGGAGCTGCGCTGCATCATCGGCCCCAACGGCGCGGGCAAGACCACGATGATGGACGTGATCACCGGCAAGACCCGCCCGACCGCCGGTTCCGCATACTTCGGGCAGAACATCGACCTGACCACCCTTAACGAGGCGCAGATCGCGCATGCCGGGATCGGCCGCAAGTTCCAGCGCCCCACGGTATTCGAGAACCACACGGTGTTCGAGAACCTCGAACTGGCCATGAAGACCGACAAGCGCGTGCGGCCCACGCTGTTCGCGCGCCTGGACAGCACCCAGGCCGACCGCATCGCCGAGACCCTGGCGCTGATCCGCTTGTCGGCGCAGGCCTACCGGCCCGCCGGCCTGCTGTCGCACGGCCAGAAGCAATGGCTGGAGATCGGCATGCTGCTGATGCAGGAACCGCGCCTATTGCTGCTGGACGAACCGGTGGCCGGCATGACCGATGCCGAAACCGAACGCACCGGCGAACTGCTGAACGAACTGCGCGGCCGCCATTCGCTGATGGTGGTGGAGCACGACATGGATTTCGTTACCCGCATCGCCGGCGGCGGCAAGGTGACCGTGCTGCACGAAGGCGCGGTACTGGCCGAAGGCAGCATGACCGATGTCCAGGCCCACCCGCGCGTCATCGAAGTCTACCTGGGCCGCTAAGGGATGAAGCCCACCCCCGAAGCGCTGCGCGCTTCCCCCTCAAGGGGGCGACGCCGGCGGACCGGCAAAGCCGGCTCTGCGGCGTCCCCGATCTGGCTACACCTATTTGATGCGTGGCAGGCCCTTGCGAGACCATGGAAAACTGACATGTTGGACGTACAAGACATCAACCAATACTACGGCGGCAGCCATACGCTGCGCGGCGTGTCGCTGGACGTGAAACAGGGCGAATGCCTGGCCTTGCTGGGACGCAACGGCGTGGGCAAGACCACGCTGCTGAAATGCCTGATGGGCGTACTGCCCGTGGCCAGCGGCAAGGTGCTGTTGGATGGCCAGGATATTTCCCGGCTGTCCCCGCACCGGCGCGCGGCCATGGGCATGGCCTACGTGCCGCAAGGACGCGATATCTTCGCCCGCCTGACCGTGGAGGAGAACATCGTCATGGGCATGGCCGCCTTCCCGGGGTCGAAGGCGCGGCGCATCAAGGACGAGATCTACGAACTGTTCCCCGTCCTGAAGACCATGCTGGCGCGCCGCGGCGGCGACCTGTCCGGTGGCCAGCAGCAACAGCTGGCGATCGCACGCGCGCTGGTGGCGCAGCCCCGGTTGATCATCTTCGACGAGCCGACCGAGGGCATCCAGCCTTCCATCATCAAGGACATCGGCCGCGTGATCCGCCTGCTGCGCGCGCGCGGCGATATCGGCATCCTGCTGTGCGAGCAGTACTTCGATTTCGCGCATGAACTGGCGGACCGCTTCGTCGTGATGTCGCGCGGGGAAGTCGTGGCACGCGGCGTACAGGCGGCGATGGGGGACGCGGAGGTCAGGCGGCATCTGTCCGTCTAGGTGGTCGCCCGCCGGGGCGGTGCACATGCCCGCGTGCCGGGCGGCCTGCCGCGGACGGTGCGCGTGGCCGCATATCGCGCTGGCCTGCCGCGGACGATGTCCGTGGCCGCGCACCGAGCGGCGGCCCGGCCGACGCTCGTCCCGGCCGCCTCACCAGCTCAGGCCCAGGCCCGTGCCGTAGGTTGACTCCGTCATGCTTTCCCGGGTACCGCTGACCTGGTCCCGCGCGACCTTCACATACAGTGAGAGCGTGTTGTTGACGCGGTACCGCAGCCCCACTTCCCCGTTCATGCCGAATCCGGCGGCGCCCAGGGCTCGATACACTTCGCCCATCGTGTACACCTGGAACTGCTTGCCGCTCAGGTATCGCGAATAGTTCCAACGCAGGCCGCCCGCATAGAAGCCTTCCTGCGCGCCGTCGCGGTAGCCGTAGTCCATGCGCCCGACCAGGCCGGACAGCGAGAACGCGCCCAGCTCGTCGTCCCAGAACTGATAGCCCGGGCCAGTGCCGTAGGCGGTCTGGCGGCTGACGTCCTCGACGAAATCGCGCTTGTAGCGCAGGCGCCCTTGCCAGAAGGCCTTTTGGGTAATGAAGCGGTCCAGGGTGTAATCGCCGCCGTAGTTGTCGGCGCCGATGTCGTCGCCGTCCTTGCTGCGGTGATAGCCCGCGGTCAGGATATTGCGCCACAAGCCACGGCGCGCATCCAGTGCGAAGTCCGCCGCATAGTCCTGCGAATTGACGGAGGCGGTCTTCTGGTTCAGGGAAAGATCCAGCTTGCCCTTGACGGCGGTCTCGCCCCACAGGGGCTTGGGGGCGGTCATGCTGTCCAAGGACGACAGGCTGACGTCCGTCTTCACGTTGCTTTCGCCGTCGGAGCTGCGCTCCACGCCGTCGACCACCACCTTGCCCGTGTCGGCGCGGACCAGCTTGGCGTAGTAGTCATGCTCCACCGACTTGTCGCGCACGACCAGGTCCTTGTCGCTCTGCAGGGTCTTCACATGCTTGAACTCCAGGCGCACATCGCCGCCGTAGGGCGTATTCACCAGCAGGATGCCGTTGTCCAGGGACAGGATCGTGCCGGTGATGCGGTCGCCGTTGTCCATCCATACAGTGCCTGCCTCGGCGCGGGCGGCGAACACGGTGAACCCGGAAAACAAGAGGAAAAAGGCGATGCGGCGATGCGCGGCGGCGCAGGCTTGATTCGACATGGGCATACGGGAAGAAGGGTCCAGGATCGCCGAACCGCGCGCCGCTGCGCGCCAGCTCAGCCATGAGACGCCTCATCCTAAAGATTTCGTACGAACGGATGTAACGATAGGCTCGACGGGTAAGCGCTCGTAGCGTATCCGCGGTCTGCCACGCAGGGCGGTTGGGGCTGCCGCTGATGCGTCTTGTATCGTCACAGGGCGGGACGATGGTCGCCATTCCCCTGCTATCGGTCCAAGGTCGGCTTATGGCGCAGGTTGAGGCTGCCGTTTCGCGCGCACCGGATGCAAGCGAGGGATGCACGCACTGGAAGCACGCGCCGGAAGCCGCACCGCAGGTGCGTTCCCGACACGGGGCGGCGTCGGGAGCACGGAATTTCGTTTCATGTATAATCTCGTTCCTGCTGACGACCGCGGCCTGGCGCCGCGGTTAAAATTTGGCCCAGGCCATCGTCGTGCAGCCATGCGGGAATAGCTCAGTTGGTAGAGCGCAACCTTGCCAAGGTTGAGGTCGCGAGTTCGAGACTCGTTTCCCGCTCCAGATTCTTTGTCGATGTCTCTACCGAGACCATCAGGCGATAAGAAAGGCCGAAAGATTTTGTCTTTCGGCCTTTTTCATTTCACTGAGCTTGCCTCGATCACCCTGCGTCCCCACGAGTGCGTTGTCACATCACGGATAGCGCCGAAACACCTCACTGCGTATCGCAGTCCGGTGCAGCCGTTCTCATGACGCCTTGCCCGTCAGGGCTTCGCGCGCCCAGGACGCGTGCCCGGGCTTAATGCACCAAGCCGTATCTCACCACTTCCGAACGTCGACCGCGGAGGCCTGGACCGACGCAAAAAGAAGAGAAAGCGATGCTGCGAGCAAAACAAGGTCCTTCAGAAGGAATTGGCCGGGCATCGCGGAAATGGCCGGAAAGCCGCCCGCCGTCGCTTCCGCCACGCCGGGCGTGCTGAAGAAAAAGGTGAGCGTGATCAGATAGGTCGCGGCCGACATCGCCGCTCCCAATGCAGAGAATATGGGCTGGAAGGCTCCAATAATCAGGGCCGCTGCGGTTGCCAGCTCCAGTACGCCTATCACGTAGCTTGTCCCCTGTACACCGAACATGCCGTTCAACCAGCCCATGACCGGGCTATGGGCGATGAACGGCGCGATGCCGTTGGCTTCGTAAGCGGTGAACTTCATCCCGCCGAACCACAGGAAGATAACGACCAGCGCCCATCTGAGCAGGGCCAGAGCAGAAAAAGAGCCAACGCCTTTTTCAGCGATCTGCAGACGAAGCGGATTTGCGCCAGTGGTCATTTCGGGTTTTTCCTTTCAGGTTTTGATTAGTGGCTCGAAACCTCCACTGTAGGCGTACCCGATACCGATTTCGAGACTACTTTTGCTCAATCGGATGCCTGAAAGGATCAAAACGACAAGGCAATTCATGCCCGGGTGGGCGCGATTCAGCTGTGGCGCTGAGCGCGGTAATCGGAAGGATGGACGCCGTAAGCGTCGTGAAATGCCTTCAGGAAGCTGCTTCGGCTGGTGTATCCGACCGAACGGGCAACCTGGTCGACCGATAGTTCGCCGGTGATCAGCATGCAAGCGGCTTGACGCATGCGCAGTCCACGGAGAACTGTCATGGGCGGCAAGCCCACCACTTCCGTGAACCGGGCCATGAACGAAGATCTGCTCATGCAAGCGGTGCGGGCCAGGGCGGTGACAGAGTGTTCAGCGCCGGGATGCGCTGCCATCTGCGCGAAGGCTCGCGCGATATTGACGTCTCCCAATAGCGAAAACCGCTCGACCCATAGGCTGCTTGAAGTCAATGAGCGCCTTAGCAATGCGATCAAGACCACCTTGAGCAGCGTCGTCGTCATGGCCCCCGTGCCGACTTCCTGGTCTATGAGCTCCTGCAGGACCGACATCAGTGTGCGGTCAATCTGCTGTGCGCTGTCGAACTGTTCGACGACGGGAGCCGTCAGCGTCGAAAAAAGGTTCACGGCCGTGCCATAGGACGCCTGGAAGTAGCCGCAGATCAACATCAGTTGCGGACCTTCCCCGCCTGCGACGAAGCGACGAATCGCACCAGGCGGGAACGCCTTCCAACGCCCCTCGACTTCGTTGGACACCCCGCGTTCGGGATCTTCCGAAGGCACCTCGACATGGAAATACTGGTTTGGCGGCGTAATGACCAGCGTGTGCGGAGCAAGCGCGATGGGGGGATGTCCCTCCAGGACCATGCGGCCATGGCCGGACAGGTTGTAATGTATGCCCGGTGCCGACGTGCCTCCCAGGTTCAGGCGCCAACCCGGACTTACCAGGCATTCGGTCAGGCGCACGAAGTCCACACTCAGTGCGGATAACAGTCCGTCGAGTTGAGCGCTGGAGATTCGCGCCATCGGCTGGTCGCTATGTTGGCCGGCCGCACCCTTGTTCATGAAACACCCATCGAAGTCAGAGCCGCTGCCCTGGCACCATGACCGGCATGGTCGCCAGAACGGTCTCCATGTATTCGATCGGACGAAGGAATCTGGAGCCGGCCAAGGACTTTCCAGTGTAGATCAATAGTGCTGCCCATAAGTCCGGATATTGGCCCACATCGTCTGGTCTGGCATCGCGACGGCATGCATTCGAGCGATCGGCACCGCCCGGCACCGGTGTCCGCGCCGGCCTTGACCGAGACGCCGCGCTTGGTGGCCTCTTACTGGCCCTCACCCGAGAGCCGGCGCCACTGCCCTGGCGTCATGCCCACCCTCTCGACAAACACACGCCGGAATGCCGCCAAGGACCGATACGCTACCGACCTGGCCACGGTCTTCGTGCTCATCGTTGGCGTCCTCAGCTTGTTGGCGGCCAGGCTCACGCGGATATCGGTGAGAAGTTCAAGGGCCGAGCGCCCGAGCTTGTCCTGAAAGCGCCGCATGAAGGTGTCGCGCGACATGCCGCACAAATCGGCCAGATCATGCAGTCTCCAGGAGCGCGCCGGATCGGCGAACATGGCCGACATGGCCGGGGCCAGGGGCGGATGGCCCGCAAGCGCCAACAAGCCTACGGAAGCCTGCCCGGATTGGCTCCCCGCGCGCAGCACCACGGCGAACAGCGCCACGCTGAGCGCGTTCACCATGGCGTCTCCGCCCGGCTTGTCGCCGGAGGACTCGGTGCGCATCAGCCCCACAACGCTCGTCAGGGGATCGGAAGCGGACACTACACCCTCTTCCTCTTGGCTATCCGAGGCCCGCACCACGAGATTCGGGGGCAGAAGACTGCGAACCAGCCGATCATGAGGCGGCCCGATGAAAAACCGACCGCACAGCAGGTCGAGATGTTCGCCTTCGCCATCATTCCTGCTGAGCGTCCATCCTGCCGGACCTTGGTGATCGCAGGTACAACCCGGCAGTCGACCGCTGCCATCGTGCAGCACGTGCGCCGCACCACGCGGCAACAGCACGACATCGCCTCGCAGGAGCTCCGTGGCCGTCCCCGTCTCCGCATCCTCGAGAACGGCCCGGCCCTCGAGTACGACGTGGTAGGGAATCTCGTGCGCCGCGGACCGGCCCCAGGCCACGCGCCATGGCGCACCATAGACGCAGCGCACCTCCAGCCGGCCAGTGATGTTCATTATTCCCAGTAGATGGCTCAGCCAGTCGACTTGGCACATAGGACCTCGGGCGATTCCCCGACGGGTTTCACACCGTATTTTTGATAGTAGGTGTTCCTGATTTCCTCCTGGCTCCGAGGCGGCTGGGCAAAGACATGGGCGGGCGACAGCAACGGGCTGATCGAAGTCGTTTCGATTCTGACGACATGATCGACGGGATACTCCGGGCCATTCGTGGCCCTGACCCAGTCGGCGAACACCAGAAACTCGCCATCGTCCGGAGGCAGTATCGATGCACGACCCGTGAAGCGATAACCGCGCCGCTGGAAGATATCGACCACGTTGATTTCGACAGCGGGATTGCGCTTCAGGTTGCGTATCGTCCGAGGCGAGGCGATATCGGCGAAATACAGCACGCCGTTCACGACCTTCAACGACGCCTTGGGAGAGAGACTGGGCGTTCCATCCTCGTTTACTGTCGCGACGAACGACAGTATTGCCTGCTTGATGATTGCCTCCATATCGGCAGTGATTTCCATCATGGGTATCCTCGATTCGTCATTGTGGGAACGCGATGTTGTTTCGCGCAAAGCTTCGGGGGCGCACGCGCCGCCCTGATCAAATTTCGTTCTGCAAACCACGTAGCCAGTGCTCCAGATCGAGGCGGCCAAGGCGCGCCTCGCCCCATGGCACCAGCGATTTTTCCTCGAGCCGGCCGCCGAAATAGCGTGCTTCGGGATCTCTCTCGACGGTCCTCGGGTCGCCAATGGACGTCAAATACCGAGCGACGATTTCCTTGAACGGCGCTCGTTCCGGGCCGGCGATCTCGACAATTCCATTTCGCGGATGGGCGAGCGCCACTTCGGTGACGATGGCCGCGACATCATCGGCCGCGATAGGCTGAAGCAAGCCCGGCGGTAGCCTGACGACGCTTCCGTCCGTACTCGCATCGGCGATGCTGCCCAGGAATTCCAGGAACTGGGTCGAGCGGATGATCGTGTAGGGAATACCGGAAGCCTGGACCCGCTTTTCCTGGGCAAGCTTGGCGCGGTAATACTCTTGGCCAGGGACCCGGTCAACCCCGACAATCGACAAGACGACATGGTGCTGGACGCCGGCCGCGGTCTCCGCCGCGAGCAGATTGCGGCCGGAGGTCTCGAAGAATTCCCTCACCGCATTCACGTCGTATGAAGGCGCATTGGAAAGGTCGATGACCACCTGCGCGCCGGCCAGCGCTTCTTTAAGCCCGACGCCGGTGACGGTGTTGACGCCGGCCTTGGGCGACGCGGCGATTGCCTCGTGACCGCCCTGCCGCAGCATCGCCACGGTCTTCGAGCCTATCAAGCCGGTGCCGCCGATCACGACGATTTTCATGTTCACCTTCCCGGCTCGGCCGCCGTCACCAGCAGCCCACGCTGCACTCCCGGACGGGCGAGGCCGCGATCGAACCACGCCTGCACGCGAGGAAAACGGTCGAAGCCGACCAGCTCGCGTGCTTCGTAGAAGCCGATCAGGTTGCGCACCCAGCCGAGCAGCGAAATGTCGGCGATGCTGTAGTCGGTGCCCATTACCCAGTCGCGACCCGTAAGGCGTTCGTCCAGGACACCGAGCAGCCGCGCCGATTCGGCCACGTAGCGTTGCAGCGGACGCTTGTCCTCGTAGGCCTTGCCGGCGAACTTGTTGAAGAAACCGACCTGCCCGAACATCGGCCCCACACCGCCCATCTGCCACATCAGCCACTGTATCGTTTCATAGCGGGTGTTGGGATCCTTGGAAAGGAACTGTCCCGTCTTCTCGGCGAGATAGACCAGGATCGCCCCTGATTCGAACAGCGCCAGCGGTCGGCCGCTCGGCCCGTCCGGATCGTAGATCGCCGGAATCTTGCCGTTGGGATTGAGGGCAAGGAAGGCGGGATCGTGGCTCTCGTTCGCCGTGATGTCGATGCGGTGCGGCTCATAGGCCAGGCCCGTCTCCTCCAGCATGATGCCCACCTTCACCCCATTGGGCGTCGGCAGGGAAAAGAGCTGCAGCCGATCCGGGTGCTGTGCCGGCCAGCGTGTGAAAATCGGATGATCGAGTGTCACTTTCTATCTCCTGGACTTGTTGGGTCATGTGAAGACCGCGGGTACATCTCCAAGGCCACCTACGGGCCTTGGCGTTATGCTCGCATCAGGCGACACCGCCAAGGCGCTCGGACAGGCCGATGCGAGCGAATGGCGTTCAGATCTCTCCGGCCGGCGTAACGGCGGGAAAGTCCTTCTCGGGATCGAACACGTTATTGAAAAAGTTGGTCAGCGAGTACATGGCCACCAGTGCGACGATTTCCATGATGTTCGCGTCCGTGTAGCCGGCATCGCGCACGGCCTTCAGATCGGCATCGCCGACCTGGCCGCGGGTCTCGATGACCTTGCGCGCGAACTGCAGCGCGGCGTCGCGCTTGGGATCCTTGGCATGGCCTTTGCGGGCCAGAACGATCTCGTCGGCCGGCAGCTTGGCCATATGTTCGGCCGTAAAGCTATGCACCGTCAGGCAGTAGTCGCAGCCATTCACTTCCGATACAGCGAGACCGATGCTGTCTCGCGTCTTCACGTCCAGCGCCTTGCTCAGCGAGCCCAACAGGGTCGCCCAGGCGTTGAAGGCGATGGGGCTCTGCGCAAAGCTCGCCATCATCGTGGGGGTGAACCCCAGGCCCTTGCTGAACGCATCGAGCGTCGCTTTCGATTCCGCCGGCACGTGTTCCGGCTTCAGGGGTGCGGTTCTTGCCATCATGATCTCCGTAGTTACTGCTTTCATTGAAAGGAAAGGTCCGTACAGCAACCCTTCCGAGGCTTGCTTCAAGATTCCGGAACCAGATACCGGCTGGCCCAGGTCGATATCATCGCGGCGGCATAGTCCGCATCGACGCGGCGCGTCAGCAAGTGGTCGGCGTTGTCCAGAGAGATGAAGCTCTTGGGATGCTTCGCGGCAAAAAAAATCCGCGCGGCGTTCTCGATACCCACCGTCGAATCCAGAGGCGCATGCAAGACCAGCAATGGGACTCGCAGCTGCGCGATGCGCGATGCCAGGTCGTGGCGCGCCAGGTCTTCGATGAAGCTCTTGCGCACGACGAACGGCCTGCCGGCCAGCGTTACCTCCGCTTGTCCCTCTGCATCGATGGTTTGTAGGCTTTGCGGGTCGAACTGATGCAGGACATGGCTGGTATAGAAAGGGGCGCCCAATGTGACAACGGCGCGTACGCCCGGCATTTCGCCGGCCGCCATCAGGACGGCCGCACCACCGAGGCTATGACCGACCAGTATGGATGGCGGCTTGCCATCTTCGGCCATCGCTTTGCCGGCCGCGACCAGATCGTCCACGTCCGCGGCAAAAGTCGTGTCGGCAAAACTGCCGCCGCTATTGCCCAGCCCGGCAAAATCGAAGCGCAGCACGCCGATGCCACGCGCGGCCAGGGCGCGCGACAGGCGTGTGGCCGCCAGGCTGTCCTTGCCACATGTAAAGCAGTGGGCCAGTATGGCCCAGGCGTGCGGCTGCCCGTCGGGCAATTCCAATCTGCCGGCAAGCCGATAGCCGCGCGGGCCGTCAAATTCGAAGGCTAGCGGGGTCATCGCTCGATATCTCCGCGATTGGCGCGCAGCGCATCCATGAGCGTGTCCGAGACAGGGCCAACGCCACGCTTATTGGCTTGAGCGTGGATATCAGTGGCGGGGCCGGCGGCGGACTCGATCGCGGGAACAGAGATACGGCTCATGGCGTGGCTCTTTCTTCAGGTGGTCAGGAGCCTCCACTTTAGGACTGCGCGTTACCGATTTCGAGACTACCTTTGCTCAATAAAATGCCCGAATGGATCAAAACGCCGAGGCACTTCCTTCCAACTCGCCACTGCCATGCAATGCGGATCTCCAGGCACTGGGCCGTTGGATTTCGGAAGCGCCACCTTCGCCCCGTTTGCTGACGGGGGCACCAGGACAGCGTTCCCGCACCGCAGATACAATTGAATACAACGACCGCCTTGCGCAGTCTATCTAGTAGTAGATAAACTGCGTTCATGGATGGGAAGCACACCACTCACTTCCCGCCCACCGCGCCGAAAGCGCGTTTTTATGACCCACAATACCTATCTATGAATAGATAGAATCCACTTCTTCTACTTACCTCGAATCGGATCAGGAACACATCATGAAAACCCTCGCCTCCTTGCTGCTCGTTTCCGCCACTTTTGCCGCCTCCGCCGCCTACGCCCACGAGGCTTCCGGCGAACTGGACTACCCCCCTGTCCTCAGCCAGACCCGCTCGCTGACCCGTGCCCAGGTCGTGGCCGAACTGCGCGCCGCCAAGGCCGCCGGCCAAGTGACTTTCGGTGAAATCGACGAACCTGCTACCCCGATCGCCGCGAACACGCTGACCCGCCAAGACGTACAGGCTGAAGCCGCGGCCGTCCGCGAAAACGGTCCGGTCGCGTTCGGGGGCGCAGGCTATCCCGACACCGGCGCCTGACCGGCTTTTATTTTCCCCATCAATCTATCTACACGTAGATAGTTGACGTCAATCGCTTTCCAGGACTTCGACCATGAAAACCCTCGCTTCCTTGCTACTGATTTCCGCAACATTGGCCGGCACTGCCGCCTACGCCCACGAACCTTCGGGAGAGCTGGACTACCCGCCGCCCATCAGCCAGACCGGCTCCCTGACCCGTGATCAGGCCGTCGCCGCGCGGCGGGCCGCCCAAGCCGCCGGCCAAGTCACTTTCGGAGAAATCGAGGAGGCTGCTCCTCAGGGCACCGCCAGTACCCTGACCCGGGGCCAGGTCCACACCGACGCCGTCGCAGCGCATGCGAACGGTTCCTACGCGTTTGGCGAGTTGGACTACCCATCCAGCGATAGCCCGGCCGACGCGTCGCGCGGCTAAGGAAGGCCCATGGACACCGAAACCACCCGCACCCAGATCATGCAACATGCAGAACGCCTGATCGAGGAGCGCGGCTGCAACGGTTTCAGCTATCGCGACCTGGCCTCGCTGATCGGAATCAAGACATCCAGCATCCACTATTACTTCCCACAGAAAGAGGACTTGTTGCTGGCTGTCGTGCAGCGATACCACACGCGCTGGCAGGCCGCCGAGCGCGCCATCGATGCCGGCCTGCGCGCGGACGCCAAGCTACGCGCCTATGTCGATGTGCACAGGCAGGCCTTCGGCGGTACCGGACGTATCTGCCTCGCGGCCGCGCTGGCGGCCGACTCGGCGTCATTGCCCGACGGAGTGCGGCAGGCGGTCCGGCATTTTTATCGTGCCAATGAAGACTGGCTGGTGCGGGTGCTGGAGCAAGGTGCAGGTGAGCGCAGCCTGCAAGTACCAAGCGACGTACGCGCCGCTGCGCGCTCGATGTTCGCGGCGCTGCAGGGCAGCCTCGTCGGCGCGCGCTTGTTCAAGAACAGCGAGCGTGTGGATGACCTGCTGGCCGCCACCCTGGGCCTCCACGGATCGGCGTGAAGGAAACATGCGATGTGGACCGCGCCTGCACGCAGCGGCCGCCTGCCTGAACACCACGAGGAAAAAGACGGCGCCACGCAGCGTACTGCCAGGCCTCAAGCGGCACGCTGGCCGACTTGCAGCGAGGCCACGACGTCGTGTATCCGGACCGGCTCATGAAACAGGCGCGAGGTGATCAAGGCGCCCTGAAATGCCGCGGACAGATAGCGTCCCGCGGTCTCGGGATTTCCGGACCACGCCAGCGTTCCATCACGTTGGCCATCGGCAACGACCTTGGCAAGCCAGGTCTCGTGCGCGTGGAAAAAGGCCCGGACGGCCTGGCGCGCACGGTCGGACAGCGACGCGAAATCGGCAGCCAGCATGCCGCACAGGCAAACCTGGTCGGCGGGCGTGCCCTCGAATAGGGCCGCATAGCGCTGCAGCCGCTCATTGGCCGGCAGTGTCGCGTCGATACCCTGTATCAGGGCCGCCTCCTGCGCGGCATAGTCATCGATCGCCGCGATGAGCAGGTCGTCCTTGGAGGGAAAGTAGTAATGGATACTGGCCGTCTTGACCCCCACCCGGTCGGCCAAATCCCGGTAGCTGAAGCCGTTGTAGCCTCGTTGCCGGATAAGGGTCTGGGCGTGGCTCAAAAGCTGTTCGCGGGTAGTGGCGGCATTCATGACCGCGATTTTTATCTATTGGTAGATCAGGGTCAAGATGGCCCCCGGGCGCCGCCCAGGGTATGGACCCTTTTTCTTGCAACGCTATCTTCCCGCGATGACTGAAAACGCACGCCGAAAGCGACTCGGGTCCATGCCGTGAAGTTCGCTGAACGCGACGGAAAAATTGCTCCTGCTGGAGAAGCCCACCCGCTTGGCGACTTCACCCACGGGCAGTACCGTCGTAATCAATAGTTCACCGGCGCGACGTAGCCGCACCACCTTGACCAGACTCATCGGCGATTGACCGAAGGCGCGCCGGAACGAGCAAGCAAACGCCGAACGGCTCATGCCCGCGATCAGAGCGAGACTATCTACCGTATATGCGACGGCAGGCTGCTCCGAAATCGCGCGCAAGGCGCGACTTAGCCGCGTGTCGACCATGGCGGCCAACCAGGGTAGCGGACAGGGATCACGCTCTATCCACCGCCGTAGCGCCAGCACCAGGCACTGCTTGAGCAATGCCTCTCTCAGGACATTCGAGCCGACGCCAGGCCGGGCCGACTCCGCCAACAACATCACGAACTGCTCTCTCAAGCCGTCGGTGCCGGCAAAGTGCACGACCAGCGGATTTCCCAAGCAGGCGAAAAGGTCAGACCCATCCGCCAACCCGACGCGCAGCTCAGCGCACGCCGTCTCGATGCCCCGCTGGCCTTCGCCGGCGGTTAGCGTGAAAGCGGATGTCTGCGAGGACACGCCACGCAGGTCTCCCCGGCGTTCAAACCGGACGGGCTTTGCCGAGGCGCTTACAAGGCGGTATGCGCCGCCGGGCGGCAAGAGTACGAAACTGTGCGGTTCCAGTTGAATAGGCGGTACGCCACCAACAGCCAGGGTACCGACGCCTGCCAGGCAGTAATGCAGACTCGCGGCCTTGCAGGAATCGAAGTGCATTCCCCAACCGTCACGTATATCGCAAACCGAGAAATGGGTTACACCGATATCAAGCGTGGCCAGCAAACGATCCAGGATCACATGCGCGGATAAAGACGATTCCAACATGTACGCGATGACGAGACTAACTTGAACAGAGAAGGGCGGTCGGCGCCCCATCCAAACCGAACATCGAAAACGACGCGCATTACTGGCCTTCGCGCGCCAGGCGGCGCCATTGGCCGGGCGTCATGCCCATCTTCTCGGTGAACACGCGTCGGAAGGCTGCGACGGATCGATAGCCGACCGAATCGGCCACGGCCTCCGTGGTTACCGCGGGCTTCTTCAGCTCGTTGGCGGCCAGGCTCATCCGGATATCGGTCAGCAGTTCGATGGCAGAACGCCCCAGCTTTTCCTGGAAGTGCCGCATGAAGGTGGCGCGTGACATGCTGCACAGGCTGGCCAGACTTGGCAGATTCCACGGGTGCGCGGGATCGGCGAAGATGGCCGAAATGGCTGGGGCAAGTCGGGGATGGCCGGCAAGCGCCAACAAGCCGGCCGGGGCCGCGTCGGATTCGCTGGCCGCGCGCAGGGCCAATGTGAACAGCGCCGATGTAAGCGCGTTGAGTATGGCGTATCGGCCCGGTTTGTCGCCGGCGGACTCCATGCGCATCAGCCCCACGAGACTGGCGAGATGCTCCGAAGCGGACACGCTGCCGTCTTCGCCACGGCCGTGCATGGTCCGCACCACCAGCGTCGTGGGTAGATAATCGCGTATCAGCCGATCATGGGGCGGCTTGATGAAAAATCGACCGCACAACATGTCCAGCTGCGCGCCCTGACCATCATTGCGGCTGATCGTCCATCCTTCAGCGTCCTGTCGACTGTAGGTGTGGCCCGGCGCCTGGCCGCTGCCATCGTGCAGTACGTGCGCAGACCCGTGGGGCAACAGCACGATATCTCCTCCCCGCAGCGCCTTGGCCGTTCCCGTATCCGGATCCTCGATAAAGGCTCGGCCCTTGAGCACGACGTGGTACGGGATCTCCTGCGCCGCGGACCGAGCCCAGGCGATACGCCATGGCGCACCATAGACGCAGCGGACCTCCAGCTGTCCCGTGACCGTCATCATTTGCAGGAGATGGCTCAGCCAATCGACGTTCGTCATGGGACGAGGCCCCGCACGGGGCGCGCCAGGCAGGACTGATTGCACGGGATGCTCCCGGGCCCTCTCAGCGGCCGGCACTTTGGCCACCGTCGACATGCAGGATTTCTCCGGTGATGAACGGCGCCGAGTCCAGGAACAGGATGGCGTTGGCGATATCGCTGGTTTCGCCCATCCGCCCGATAGGCTGGAAAGCTGCCAGCGCATCGTGGTTCTGCGGGGCGTGCATGGGCGTCTTTATGTTCCCCGGCGCGACGGCGTTCACACGGATGCCCTTCTTCGCGTACTCGATTGCCAGCGACTTCGTGGCTGCATTGATGCCGCCCTTCGTCATGGCCGCCAAGACCGAGTAGACCCCGCTGATCGCCACCTGGTCTATGGTGGTCGTGACGCTCACCACGTGGCCGCTGCCATGCTTTTCCATCTCGGCGATCGCGCGTTGCGTGATGTGATAGAAGCCCGCCATGTTCACGTTCATCACGGCGGCGTAGTCTTCGGCGGTGTGTTCGGTGAAAGGCTTCCCGATGTAGATGCCGGCATTGTTCACCAGCGTATCGATGCGGCCAAATCGTGCAACGCCGGCGGAAATGACGCGTTGCGCGGTCTCTGGATCGCCGATATCACCGGCGATGCTCAGGATATTCTCGTCGTTCGACGGCTCGATCGAGCGCGAGGTTGCGACGATGCGGCAATCGTGCTTTCGGAATGCCTTGACGACTTCCGCGCCGATGCCTTGCGAAGCACCGGTCACGACGACAACCTTCTGTGACGTGTTCACAGCTCTACCCCTGAAAATGATCTCTCCGCTTCAACGCGGATTGTCTGTGCATGCAAAAAAGCCCGGACGCGTTCCCAAAACTCTCCATGGGTGCCTCCGGGCTTTGGGGGTCAGGCTCGCATCACATGACGCCGTCCGGCCCCCAGGGACAGGACCGATGCGAGCGGACACCGGTCAGATGGAGCCGGCCGGCGTAACGGCGGGAAAGTCCTTCTCGGGATCGAACACGTTATTGAAAAAGTTGGTCAGCGAGTACATGGCCACCAGTGCGACGATTTCCATGATGTTCGCGTCCGTGTAGCCGGCATCGCGCACGGCCTTCAGATCGGCATCGCCGACCTGGCCGCGGGTCTCGATGACCTTGCGCGCGAACTGCAGCGCGGCGTCGCGCTTGGGATCCTTGGCATGGCCTTTGCGGGCCAGAACGATCTCGTCGGCCGGCAGCTTGGCCATATGTTCGGCCGTAAAGCTATGCACCGTCAGGCAGTAGTCGCAGCCATTCACTTCCGATACAGCGAGACCGATGCTGTCTCGCGTCTTCACGTCCAGCGCCTTGCTCAGCGAGCCCAGCAGGGTCGCCCAGGCGTTGAAGGCGATGGGGCTTTGCGCAAAGCTCGCCATCATCGTGGGGGTGAACCCCAGGCCCTTGCTGAACGCATCGAGCGTCGCTTTCGATTCCGCCGGCACGTGTTCCGGCTTCAGGGCGGCAGTTCTTGCCATTGTCGTCTTCCTTATGAATTGCGGGTTATACGGATACTTAAGCGAGGTCCCGCACGCGGCCGAGCATCGCGGGTTCTATCGTCGCGACAAGCGAGTGGCGGACTTCGGCCGCGCGCGCCTCATCGATGAGAGCGGTGGCCTGCAAAGGCAGGTAATGGACTGTCTTGAGACCGATACAGTCGAGTGCGGCGGAAAGATAGGGCGTGAGGAAATCCGTTTGATTGGCGCCGTCACCGGTGAACACGCCGCCCGAAGCGATCCCGACGAAAACCGGTCGGTCCCGGAGCATCCCGACCTTGCCGGCCGGCGTGGACTTCATCGTGCGGCCGACACGCAGGATCTGGTCGATCCACGCCTTCAGGACCGAGGGGATCGTGAAGTTGTTCATCGGCGTGCCGATGACAACGACACCGGATCGCTCGATCTCTTGAATGAGCTGCTCGGACAGCTGCACCGATTCGGTGGACCGCCCTACGGCCGCCAGCGTCGCGGGCGACGCCAGCGCGGCGGCATAGTCCGCGCCGGCATGCGGTATCGGTTCATATCCCAGGTCCCGGCGGATGATCTGCGCATCGGGCAGTAGCGTGAGTAGCTTTTCGACAACTGCCGCCGACAGCCGTCGGCTGTGCGACGTCGGTCGCGGGCTGCAATCGATGTGGAGGATGTTCATGCGCGTTACTTCAGCGTCCTCGCAAAACCGATGATGGACTCGAACCCCTGCTCCGGCTTCAGCGCAGCGGTCCTTTGCCAGCGTGGCATGCACAAGACACCGGATTTACGATTGATCAAACGAGCTCCAGCACAGCCGACACCGGCATGCGCGGCTTCTGCGCCCAGTTGCCCGGCCGCTCCGCTCCGACGGACAAGAGCATGACCGGCACCTCGTCCTGGGCCAATCCAAACTCGCGGTGCACGGCTTCGTCGTCGAAACCGATCATCGGCGTGGAGCCCAGGCCCATGGAGCGAGCCGCATAGATCATCGCCGCGGCACCAAAGGTGGCGGTGCGTATGGCCTCGTCGCGTCGGCGCTGCGGGTAGGCCATATACAGATTGCGTGCGGGGATCTCCCACTCCGGCACCATGGCTGCCGGCATGACGCCCGCTGCCACCAGCGGTGCCAGGCGCTCAGGTATTACGCTGGTCTCCACCAACTGGCCGCACACGATGAAAGTAACGGCCGCATCGGTGGTCGCGGGCTGATCCCAGGCGATGGGCCGCAGCCGGGCCTTGGCTTCAGGCGAACGTACGGCGATGAAGCGCCAGTTCTGCAGGTGGAAGGATGTCGGCGCACTGGTTCCGATGCGCACCAGCTCGGAGATCTGCTCGTCGCTCAGGGTGGCGGTCGGATCGTAATACTTGGCGGCGCTGCGGCTCAGTATGCAGTCGATAACGGCATTGGTCGCGGTGATTCTGTCGGTCATGCTTATTCCTGTGGATCAAGGGATAGGTTGAGGTGCAAGAGAACGATGGTGGTCGGATTTCTTCCCGCGTTGATGGCGGAATTCTGTACGATTCATGGTATGAACTGAAGAACCAAGACTCCTCATTTTTGTGTGTACTAAGCATATGGCTTCAAACCTGCGGATACAGCTGGACCGGACGGCGAAGCTCTCCCTGTCGGAACAGATACGCATGAGCATCAGCAGGGCCATAGAATCAGGCCTGCTCGCACCTGGCACCCGCCTGCCGTCGTGGCTGGACCTGGCGGCGCAGCTCGGCGTGGCGCGCGGTACGGTACAAGCGGCATATGAACGGTTGTCCGACGCGCAAATGATCGAAACCTTCCGCGCGGGCGGTACCCGAGTGGCCCCACGGCCCCGTACCGCCGGCGGCCAGCCCGAAGCACCACGGCTCGGCGCTTTCATGCAGTCCTATCAGGAGATGAACGCCGGGCCGGCCATCTTCCAGCTCGGCATTCCCGCGTTCGAAGGCCTGCCGGAAAAGCTGTTTGCACGTGCACGCTCATCCAATCTACTGAAGACGGGAGGTTTATCGTCCCTGCTCTATCCCGATCCCCGAGGGGAAGTCGAGCTGCGCAGGGAGATCGCCGGCTATCTCTCCATCGCCAGAAACCTCCACTGCTACCCGGAGCAGGTGTTCATCACTTCGGGATACATCTCCGGCTTGGGACTTGCACTGCGGGTGCTGGGTTTGGACGGTAAGAAAGCATGGATGGAAGAACCTGGTTTCATGGTCACTCGAAAAGGCCTGGAGCTGGCCCGCTTGAATATCGTGCCGGTACCCGTGGATGCGGAAGGCATCGACGTGGGATATGGGATCGAGAACGCCGCGGACGCCGCGCTGGTCGTCGTGACGCCCGGTCAACAAGCGCCCTTGGGTTCGACCCTGTCCCTGCGGCGACGGCTTCAGCTGCTTGAATGGGCGGCCTCCAGCGACGCCTGGATCATCGAAGACGACTACCTCAGCGAGCTGCAACTGCAAGGCAGGCCGGCACCTGCCTTGGCATCCCTGGATGAGGGAAAACGTGTTATCCATATAGGCTCCTTCAGCAAGACGATCAGCCCGGGGCTGCGCCTTGGATTCATCGTGGCGCCGACCGACCTGGCCAACGCTTTCGCCGAGGTCGCGGCAACGCTCGCCCCCGCGCCCTCACCGGTAGTCCAACTCGCCACCGCTCGCTTCATGCGCGATGGCCACTACGTCCGGCGCGTTCGCCGGCTCAAACGTCTCTATTCCGGCCAGCAGGACGCGCTATGCGAGCAGCTGCGTATCCGCGACGCGGAGTGGGTCAATGCCGGCCTGGCCGTCCTTCTCCGGCTCCCCGACGGCGCGCCGGACGTGCAAATCGTGCGGGAAGCGATGACCATGGGCATGGCCCCCTCCCCTTTGTCCGCGTGGTTCGCGGCCCCATCGCTGGCCTTGCCCGGTCTTTTGCTCGGGGTCGCCACCGCGCCTGCACACCACGTCGCAGCGTCGTGCCGCCAACTATTCAAGATCATCGATCGATACCGCTAGGCTGGGCCACGGCGCCGCTTGTTCCTTGCGGCGGCTGGCTTTCCAGCGCACGAGCGCGTCCGATGTCGACGTCGACAGCGGCGCGACTCGGATCTCCCTCGGGCAGAGTGGCCGCCAGGCGTTCCCAATAGGAGGCTGCCTCGGGGTAGCGACCGGACTGGAACGCGGCCATGCCCGCCAGCCTCAACGCGGTCGCCTCGTGCGGATTGGCGGCCAAGGCTTCGTCGGTCAGCGCCTGCAGCTGAGGCGTCCATTGACGACCGCCCGCGTAATACCAGGCCTCGGCCCAGCGCCCCAGGAGCTCCGGCGGACGCCCCGCCAAGGTGGCCGCGCGCTCGAACGCGTGGGCGGCTTCGCCCATGCGACCCTGGACCGTGTAGGCGCGTCCCAGCAAGGACCAACCCTCGGCCGAGTCGGGTGACGCGGCTAGCAATCCTTCCAGGCGCGTAGTGATGTTCCCGATACTTTGCGCGACCTGGCCGGTCTGTTGGCGTGGCTGCAAAAGCTGGTCCAGCGAGCCCCAGTGCAGATACAGCGCACATCCCAGCAGCGGCGTGGCGAGCGCCGCGAGCACCGGAATTGCCCGACTCCGCGAGACCCCGGCGGCGGGGTCGGCGCGCTGTGCATCGTCCAACAAGTCGCGTGCCGCCTCCACGCGCCCCGCCGCGAGTTGTCCCGCGTCCAGCGTACCGGCGTCGTGCTGTATTTCCAGTTCGCGCAGACGTTCCCGGTAGAGCGCCACATTCATACCGAGGCGGTTGGTACCGGCGCGGCTGCGCGTGAGCTGCAGCTGGGGCACGAGGATGAAGGCCAGGGCTGCCGCGAACAGCAACCCCGCGTAGAGCCAGAAAGCGGTCATGGATCTTGCTCGATGGATAGGCTGGGGTCTTGCAGAAGGCCGGCCAGGCGACGCCGCTCGGCGTCCGACAAGGGCCGCGCGGCGCCCGAACGAGAACGGCGCCTGCTTGCGACGATGGCGGCCACGGCGACGCCGCCGGCCAGCAGCAGCGCGGCCGGACCGAACCATAGAAGCAGCGTGTGGGAGGACAGCGGCGGGTCGTACAGCACGAAATCGCCATAGCGGGCGACCATGAACTCGATGATCTGTTCGTCGCTTCGGCCTTCACCCAGCATGCGCTGGATTTCGCCACGCAGATCCTGTGCGATGGGCGCGCTCGAGTCCGCGATGTTCTGGTTCTGGCACTTGGGGCAGCGTAGTACCGAGGACAGCTCGTAATAGCGTTGACGCTGGCTTTCGTCGGCGGGTTCGCGGGCATCGATGGCGGCATGGCTGCCGCCCAAAAGCCCTAGCCCCAGGACGATCGCAACGATCAGGCGCTTCATGGCGCCGCCTCCCGTAGCAGCTTGTCGTAGATGGGCGCCAATTCTTCACGCCAGACGCGCTCGTCGATGGCGCCTACGTACTTGGCGCGAACGATGCCGCGCGCGTCGATGAAGAAGGTCTCGGGAGCACCATAAACGCCCAGGTCCAGGCCCAGTGTGCCGGCGGCATCCTCGATGGTCAGCCGGTATGGGTTGCGCAACGTCTGCAGCCAGCGCCGCGCCGCATTCCGGTCGTCCTTGTAATTGACGCCATAGATGTAGACCCCCTGCTCGGCCAGCCTCGTCAACACCGGGTGTTCCTGGCGACAGGATGGACACCATGTCGCCCAGACGTTCACCAGTGCCGGGCGCGCCTTGAAATCGTCGCGCGTCAGCATGTGCGACGGCGCGTCGATATCCGGTAAAGAGAAGACCGGGAAGGGCTTGCCGATGAGGGCGGAGGGCAGCCGGGTTGGATCGAGGAACAGGCCGCGATACAGCAATACCGCGATGATCAGGAACACCGCCAGCGGCAGGAGCAACAGCAATCGCTTCACGGCCGCGCTCCGGCCATGCGCATGTCCGCTACCGGCCGTGCCACCCTGGCGCGATAGCGCCGATCGGCCGCCGCGAGCAGGCCGCCGAGGGCCATCATCAGCGCACCCAGCCAGATCCAACGCACGAACGGCTTTATCTGTACCCGCACTGCCCAGGCTCCGCCGCCCAACGGCTCTCCCAATGCCACGAACAGGTCGCGAATGAAGCCGCCCTGGATTCCGGCCTCGGTCGTCTGGGTTCGCTGGGCGTTGTACACGCGTTTTTCGGGATACAGCATCGCGACCTCCCGGCCATCGTGCATGACCCTTACACTGCCGCGGTCCCCGCTGTAGTTGGGCCCCTGCAGGGGGCTCGTACCCTCGAACACGAACTGATAATGGCCCAGTTCGACAGTGCTGCCCGGCGCCATGCGCAACTCGCGCTCGAGGCTTCCCGCACTGGCCAACACGACTCCCAAGACGCACACGGCGAAGCCCAGGTGGCCCAGCTGCATGCCCCAATAGCTGCGCCCCAAGGCCGGCAAGCCCTTGCGCAGCCCGGTGTTGCGCGTCTTGTCGAGAATGTCGCGCACGCCGGCGAACACGATCCACGCGGCCAGCAGGCAGCCCATTGCCACCGCCCAGCGCGACCGGCCATGCAGCGTCGCCGCGGCCAGCGCGACCAACAGGCTGGCCGCCAGCACGGGAGCAAGCATGCGGGCCAGCCAGCGCACCGGCGTGCCTTTCCAGCGCGCCAGCATGCCGACGGCGGCGGTGACCATCAGCAGCGCCATCAGCGGCACGAACATCGCATTGAAGTACGGTGGGCCGACCGACAGCTTGGCGCCCGTCAGGGCGTCGAGAATCAAGGGATAGAGCGTACCCAGCAGGACCATGGCCGCCGCGACCGACAGCAGCAGGTTGTTGACCAATAGCAGCGTCTCGCGCGACAAGATATCGAAGCCGGCCTCGCTCTTGACGACGGGCGCCCGTAGCGCGAATAACGCAAGCGAGCCGCCTACCACCGCAAGCAGGAACGCCAGCACGAAGACGCCGCGCGCCGGATCGGTGGCGAAGGCGTGCACGGAGGTCAGCACACCCGAGCGGACCAGGAAAGTGCCCAACAAGCTGAGCGAGAACGCGGCGATCGCGAGCAGCACGGTCCAGCTCTTGAACACGCCGCGTTTCTCGGTCGCCGCCAGCGAGTGGATCAAGGCCGCGCCGACCAGCCACGGCATGAAGGACGCGTTCTCGACGGGATCCCAGAACCACCAACTACCCCAACCCAGCTCGGCATAGGCCCACCATGACCCGAGGGCGATGCCCACGCCCAGAAAGGCCCAGGCCACGGTAGTCCAGGGGCGCGACCAGCGTGCCCAGGCAGCGTCCAGCTTGCCGTCCAGCAGGGCCGCGATGGCGAAGGCGAACGCGACCGAGAAGCCGACGTAGCCCATGTACAGTATGGGCGGATGGACGATCAGGCCGATGTCCTGCAGCAGCGGATTGAGGTCTCGGCCATCGGCGGGGACATTGGGTAGCAAGCGCGCGAAAGGGTTGGAGGTGCCGATCAGGAACAGCAGGAATCCGGTACTGATCATGCCCATCACGGCCAGAACCCGCGCCAGCATCGCCTCCGGCAATTGGCGGGAGCCGAGCGAGACCGCGGATGTCCAGCCGGACAGTATCAACACCCATAGCAGCAGCGAACCCTCGTGCGAGCCCCAGATCGCGCTGAACTTGTAGTACCAGGGCAGCATGCTGTTGGAGTTTTCCGCCACATACGCGACCGAGAAATCGTCGGTCAGGAAAGCCTGAGCCAGGCAGGCGAACGAGAAGACCAGGAACGTCAGTTGCCCCCAGGCGGCAGGTCGCGCCAGCGCCATCCAGCGCCGCTCGCCGCGCCACGCCCCGGCGAGCGGGACGCTGGCTTGCACCAGGGAAAGGCATAGCGCCAGGATCAAAGCCAGCAGGCCAAGTTCGGGGATCATCGGGCGGGCTCCTGCTTGCTGCGCGTGGAATAGCCGCTCGCGCCGGCTTGCTTCAGTGCGTTCATGGCTTCGGGTGGCATATAGTTTTCGTCGTGCTTGGCCAGGACTTCGTCGGCGCGCAGCATGCCGTCGTCGTCGAGCCTGCCCAGAGCGACGATGCCCTGGCCCTCGCGGAACAGGTCGGGCAGGATGCCCTGGTAGCGCACCACGATGCTGCGGGCGCCGTCGGTGACGCGAAATCGCAGCGCCAGCGAGTCTTGCGTGCGTTGCAGCGACCCGGTCTCGACCATGCCGCCGGCGCGGATGCGCGTGCCGTGCGGCGCCTCGCCCGCGGCAATCTGGCTTGGGGTGTAGAACAGGTTGATGTTTTCCTGCAGGGCGGCCAGCGCCAACGCCGCGGCGGCACTGGCGCCGCAGACCAGGGCGAGTATCCAATACATACGCTTTTTGCGGACGGGGGTCATGGCGAGACCCCACGGCGCCGGCGGCGCGCCAGGTCCTTCAAGTAGCGGCGGCGCGCCAGCAGGGGCTGCATCACGTTCAATGACATCAGTGCCAGGCAGAACCCATACGCGCTCCAGACGTAAGCGCCATGGCGACCCATGGCCAGAAAATCCGCGAGCGACGGAAATGCAATCATGTCCGATCCTTGAGCAGTCGATCGATTTCAGCGTCGACCCAGCGGCTGCCGGCCTCGCGCCGCAACACTTCCAGGCGCATACGCGCGAGAAGTACCGCCCCGAAGAAGCAATAGAAACCCAGCACCGACAACAGCAGCGGCAGCCACATCTGCGCAGGCATGGCGGGCTTGTGCGTGAGCGAGAAGGTGGCGGGCTGGTGCAGGGTGTTCCACCACTCGACGGAATATTTGATGATGGGGATGTTGACGACGCCGACCAGGGCCAGCACCGCGCAAGCCCGGGCCGCGCTGTCGCGATTCGTGATTGCCTGGCCCAGCGCGATGATGCCCAGATACAGGAACAGCAGGATGAGCATGGACGTCAGGCGCGCGTCCCATACCCAATAGGCGCCCCAGGTGGGCCTGCCCCAGATGGCGCCGGAGACCAGTGCGATGGCCGTCATCCAGGCGCCGACGGGCGCGGCCTGACGCAGGGCCACGTCGGCCAGCTTGATTTTCCAGATCAGGCCGACGGCACCGGCCAGCGCCAGCGTGACGTAGATGGATTGGGCCAGCAGCGCCGCCGGCACGTGGATATAGATGATCCGGAAGCTGTTGCCCTGCTGGTAGTCGGCGGGCGCGAATACCAGTCCCCATGCCAAGCCGATCGCCAGCAGCAGCGCACTGGCCACGGCAAGCCAGGGCAGGCTTCTTCCGCTCATGTCGTAGAACCATTTGGGCGAGCCCCATTTGTGTAGCCAGGTCCAGTTCATTCGAGTCGCTCGTGAGGATTCGTCCGCCGGCGCCGTGGATGGCGTGTCATTCGGCAACGCTGATGGATAGCCCCGCGGCGATGGCAAACGGCGCCAGGGTGATCGCCAGCACGGAGAGGCAGGCAAGCCACAGCAAGTGTCCCGCGACCGGGAGATCCTGCAAGGCCGCCTGCAGGGCGCCGCTGCCCAGGATCAGTGCCGGGATATACAGCGGCAGGATCAGCAGGGCCAGCAATAGTCCGCCCCGCCGCAAACCGACCGTGAGCGCCGCGCCCACCGCGCCGAGCAGGCTGAGCACCGGCGTGCCCAGCAGCAAGGACAGCAGCAGCACCGGAAGGCAATCGGCCGGCAGGCCCAGCATCAGCGCCACGAGCGGAGCGAGCACCACCAGTGCGAGGCCGCTGCAAAGCCAATGCGCCGAGACCTTCGCCAACACCAGTAGCGCCAGCGGATGGGTTGAGAGCATCCACTGCTCCAGGGAACCGTCCTCGAAATCGGCACGGAACAGGCCGTCCAGCGAGAGCAGCACGGCCAGCAGCGCCGCGACCCACAGCAGCCCGGGCGCGGCCTGCCGCAGCAGCTGCGATTGCGGACCAAGCGCCAACGGAAACAGCACGACGACAACCGAGAAGAACACCAAGGGGTTGGCAAGGTCCGCGGGACGGCGGCATAACAGACGTAGCTCACTATTCAATAAGGAAATGAAGGCCATGCTCAACTGCCGTACTGCCCCAGATCAAGGTCGGCGTAGGCTTGCGCTCGCCGGCTCGGTTCGTGATGCGTGGTCAGCACCACCGTACCGCCACGCCCGCAATGCATGGCCAGGTGCGCTTCCAGTTGCGCCGTTCCTGCCGCGTCCAGCGCGGTGAACGGTTCGTCCAGCAGCCACAGCGCCGGCGTGCCGGGCAGATACAGGCGCGCCAATGCGATGCGACGCTGTTGCCCTGCCGATAGCGCGTGGCAGGGTGTGTCCTCGAAGCCACGCAAGCCCACCGCCGCCAAGGCCTGCCCGATCGCGGCGGTTTCTCCCCGTGCGTGCAAGGCTGCCAGCCAGGCCAGGTTTTCCTCGGCGGTCAACAGCGCCTTGATGCCCGCGGCGTGGCCTATCCATAGCAGCCTGGAAGCAAGGGATCCACGCTGCCGGGCCAGGGCCTGGCCAAACAGCTCGACATGTCCCGCCGTCGGCCGGGCCAACCCGCAGAGCAGACGCAGCAGGCTGCTTTTGCCGCTTCCGTTGGGCCCGCGGACCCGCAACATGTCGCCGGCCCGCAGCTGGAAGCTCAGGCCGGCGAACAGCCGCCGTTGGTCCCGTTCGCACGCGAGCGCTACTGCGTCGAGCACGGGAGGGGCAGTGTCCGGCCGCTGCGCGATCACCCCGTCCTCACGGCCGGACGCGGATGATCGTCTTGCCCTTGAGTCGCTCGGTCGGATTCAAGGCGGCGACGGCATCGTCCAGGGTTGCCACCGTGCCGATGTTCGTCCGCAGTCGTCCGTCGCGCACCCGCTGGACGATCTCGTTCAGCTGGGCACGATCCGACTCGACAACAAAGTCCACCGCCACGCCGTTGACCGGCCGGGCTTCGGGCGATCCGACAACGGACACCAGCGTTCCTCCGGCTCGAATCAGCGCCGCGGACCGTTTCCCGATGGCGCCGCCGATGACGTCGAATACCAGATCGACGCCGCCGATATCTTCCAGCGTGTCGTTGTCGAGATCGACGAATTCCTGCGCGCCGAACTCAAGGGCTTTCTGGCGGTCCGCGGCACGCCCGGTGCCGATTACGTAGGCACCCGCCTCTCGTGCAAGCTGCGTCACCATCGTGCCGACCGCGCCCGCCGCACCGTGGGCGAGGACGCGCTGGCCTGCCTGAAGATGCCCGTGCTGGAACAGCCCTTGCCACGCCGTCAGTCCCGAGATCGGCAGGCTCGCGCCCACCGTGAAGTCCACATCACCGGGCAGCGGCGCAAGGTTGCGTGCCTCGATCGCCACATACTCGGCCAGGGTGCCGTCGCGATACCAGTCCGCAAGGCCGAACACCCGCTGCCCCACCGACAGCCCCGTCGTGCCGTAGCCCAAGGCGGTCACCACGCCGGCCAGCTCGTGGCCGAGGATAGCCGGTGTGCGGACCAGGTCGCGGCGATCGGTCCAGGTCGAAGGCCACTCCAACTCGGTCGGAACGAATCCCGACGCATGAATCTGCACGACAACATCGTTGATCGCTGCCTGCGGCTCGGGACGTTCGGCCAGTTTCATCCCGGCCATTCCCGCTGCCTGATCACTCACCACGATCGCCTTCATCGTCTTTCTCCCTGCGCCACGCCAGCGCCTACGTTCGGCCCGATGCGAAAATGGGCCACGGCCGTACCACCTCGGCTTATGGTACGCCGTCGCGGCCCAGCCGGTTTACTGGACCAGCGGCGGATAGCCGTGGGTATAGATCCAATCCGACGCCTGCGCCGGCACATGACAGCCCAGGCAGTCCTTCTTGTAGTCGGTCGATGTCGTCTTCTTGGGATCACCCGCATCGAACCAGGACCAGCCCCAGCCGTCGCCCCAGAGCTTGTTCTTGGGAAACCGGCCGACGTCGTCTTTCACCATGACGAACCAGCCGGCGAGGGTACCGGCACTGCTCACCGTTCCGGTCGTCATCGGCTGGGTGGTCGTGTTGAACACCTCCTTCACGAGAACAGTGCCATCTGGAAAATGTCCTGCCTTGCGGTACGCGGCGATGGTTCCAGGCGATGCATAGACCACATGAATCTGCTTCGATCCAGGGGTCTTTTCTGCCGCCACTGCCCACGTACCCAGCATCTGGTAGGTGGTCCGGTAGTCCGCCGGCACGTGCATATTGCCTTTGTCGTCGACAACGGCCTTGGTCGTTGCGCCATACTGCGAGCGCGTGTGCGTCTGCCCGAAGGCGGTGACGTCGACCATCATGGACAAGCCGACCAGGGCAAGTCCCAAGGCACCGATGATTTTCATGGCACTGTTCCCTTGTGTTGGTGAACCGGTACGGTTCATTGACGTTTTCAGTTGTCCAGGAGCGGATAGAACTGGGTCCAGACGTCGTCTTTCTTCGCGCTCGCCCTGTGGCAGAACGCGCATTCCTCGTTGGCCTTGGCCGTGGCCGTCGGGGCCTTCGGCTCGTGGTGATTGAAGTTGAAGTAACCCCAGCCTCCGGTGGCGGCGTAGCGCTTGGAATCCTTCACGGTCACGTCGGCGCCATTGAACTTTCCGGGAAAGTAGCCGCGGCCGGATGCCTCCGTGCGCGATCCATCCGGATTCTGGGCCGGGAGCGTCAGCTGCAGTTCCTTGAAGAAGATCGTTCCTTCGGGGAATTCACCAGTCTTCTTGTAGATCTCGTACGAACCCGGCTCGATGTAGACGTTGTGAAATTCAGGAAAATTGGCCTTGCCGCCGTTGAGCGCGTTGGGCGTGAGCGGCGAGCCGACGTACACCCACTCATGGAAATTCTTCGGCAGGATCAGTTCGCCCGATTTCGTATATTCGGGCAGATAGCGCTTTTTAGCTTGTGTGCTGCCGTCCTTGCCTGACGATTCCGCGACCGCGGCTGTCATGACAAGTGCGCTGGAAACCACGGTGGCAATCAATACCGAAATACGCATACTTATCTCCTTCTTTCCACGAATAGTTGGGCGCTCATCGTATCTTTACCCACGTACCGCGTGGTCTCGAAAATGTTCTGATTCGTCCAAATATTCGAAACGCGGCGGCAAGCCTTGCCTTTCCTGGCCGGCTTGCCCGCATAATCCGCCCGCATGTTCCGCCGCGCGCGGCGCATGATGCGCGCGGCTGGCGTGCGCGCATCCTTGAGCGCGGCGCGGACTCGAGATACCTCGCTGCCTCGCCGTGTCGGCGTTCAGGCCGGCCAGGATAAGGACCTACCAAGGAGAAACAATGCTGCTACCCCGGAAACCCGTTCCCGAACTGCGCGTTCCGACTCTTGCCCATGGCGAGTTCGACCTTGCCGCTGATGCGCCGGAGCGCTTCACGCTCATCTCGTTCTACCGCGGCCTGCACTGCCCGATCTGCCTGAAGTATCTGCGCGACCTCGGCCCGCTGGTGCCGGAGTACGAGCGTCGAGGCACGAAAGTCATTGCCATCAGCTCCGACACGCCTGATCGCGCCCAGGAGATGGCGCGCAAAGTGGGTGCCGAGAACTTGCGATTCGGGCACTCCCTGCCCCTCACGGTTGCCCGCCAATGGGGACTCTATATTTCATCGTCGCGGGGAAAGACATCGGTCGGCATCGACGAGCCGCCGCTCTTTTCCGAACCGGGCGTCTTCCTCGTGCGGCCGGACGGCACCTTGTATTACGGCGCGGTCCAGACCATGCCGTTCGCGCGCCCGGTGTTCTCCGAATTGCTTCAGGCCGTCGATTTCGCCATCACCAAGGACTATCCGGCACGTGGCGAGTATGACGGTCCGCTCTGAGCGCCTATCGGCATGGGGCTATCCACGCCATCGTGGTGACTTGGCGGCACGGGACGCTCCAGAACGCATAAGCAAGGCGCGCTGCCGCCTTGCAAGAAACGGGGAAGGGAAATGGAAGCCCATATTTCGAGCATAGACAGCCATCGACCGGCCGGGAGGCGACATGGATAGCGCCGTTCTCAGCCTCCTGGGCGCGTTCCTGCTGTCGCTTATCGGCCTGTTTGCATTCATCTGGTCCTTGCGCAAAGGGCTATTGGTGGAGAATCCGGCCGCGGCCTCTGTCATCTTCGCGTCCGGAGAGGCCGGCAAGGTGGACGACCCCACGCTGGACCGCCACGGACGCCAGGCCCTTGCGGCCGCCGCGGATGCGCGTGCGTGCGGCGTGGCGGGACAGAGCGAGGTCGACGCCCATATCGAGGCCGATCGCTCCAGCGCGTGCACGGTGTTCATGTTCGTCGCGTTCGCCTGCCTGTGGCTGCTGGTGGGTTCGGCCGCAGGACTGGTTTCGTCCATCAAGCTGCACGCGCCCGACTGGCTGGACCAGCAGGCGTGGCTGTCGTTCGGGCGCTTGCGTACGGTGCACCTGAATGCCGTCATCTACGGCTGGTCGTCCAACGCGGCGCTGGGCGTCATCCTGTGGGTGCTGCCGCGCCTGCTGCGCACGCGCTTGCACGGAGCGGCGTGGGCCATGCTGGGTAGCGCCTTCCTTAACGCCGGTATCGCGGCCGGCGTGGGTGCGGTCGCGGCCGGCTGGACCGACGGCATGGAGTTTCTTGAAATTCCATGGCAAATCGACATCTTCATCTTCGCGGGATTCGCGTTGGTGATCCTGCCGGTCCTGTTCACGCTGGTCAACCGGCGCGTCGACCACCTGTACGTCAGCGTCTGGTACATGGTGGCGGCGCTGCTGTGGATCGCGGTGTTGTTCGCCGTCGCCAACCTGCCCGGCGTGCACACGGGCGTGCAGCAGGCGACCACCAACTGGTGGTACGGCCACAACGCGCTGGGCCTTTGGTTTACCCCGGTCAGCGTGGGGGCCATCTATTATTTCCTGCCGAAAATCATCGGACGGCCGGTGGTGTCGTACAACCTGTCGCTGCTGGGCTTCTGGACCCTGGCCTTCTTTTACGGACAGGTCGGCGGACACCACCTTATCGGCGGACCGGTGCCGGGCTGGCTGACCACGCTGTCCATCGTGCAGAGCATCATGATGATCATCCCGGTCGTCGCCTTTACCGTCAACATGAAGCGCACGCTGAAGGGCCAGATGTACCTGGCGGCCTATTCCCCCACGCTTCGCTTCATGATGTTCGGCGGACTGATGTACCTGGCTTCGTCGCTGGAGGGGTCCGTCGAGGCCCTGCGCAGCGTCAATGCGGTAACGCATTTCACCCATTTCACCGTGGCGCATGCACACCTGGGCATGTATGCCTTCGTGTCGATGGTCATGTTCGGCGCCATTTATTTCATGATGCCGCGCGTCCTGGCGTGGGAGTGGCCGTATCCGTGGCTGATCCAGCTGCATTTCTGGCTGGTGGGCCTGGGCGTCCTCGTCTATGTGATCGGCCTGTCGATCGGCGGCTGGCAACAGGGCATGGCCATGCTCGACGCCTCGCGCAGTTTCAATGACTCGATCCTGGTCACCCTCCCCTGGCTGAAGTCGCGCAGCATCGGCGGCGCGCTGATGACGCTGGGTCACCTGGTGTTCGTGGGCCATTTCTTTGCCATGGCCTTGCGCTTCGGGCCGCATCGCACGGGCGCCGCCCTGTTCTGGCAGCCACGGGAGGCCGCTCATGGAAAATGAAGTCAAGCTTGCCGCCGGCGCCATGGTCGCGCTGGCCGTCGCCACCGCGGCCCTGGTCGTGCTGCCCTACGTGCAGGTGCGCGACATCCAGCCGCCGCCGGGGCTCAAGCCCTATACCGAACAACAACTGCGCGGCCGCAATATCTATATTTCCAACGGCTGCGTCTATTGCCACAGCCAGCAGCCACGCGACCGCAACCTGGGACCCGACGCCGCGCGTGGTTGGGGCCGGCCGTCGGTACCGGGCGACTACGTCTACGACAAGCCGCATCTGCTGGGCACCATGCGCACGGGTCCCGACCTATTCAACATCGGCGCGCGCCAGCCCAGCAAGGACTGGCACCTTGGCCACCTGTACCAGCCGCGCGCGTATGCCTGGGCATCCATCATGCCCGCCTATCCCTTCCTGTTCCGCGTCAAGAACACGGCGGAAGGCGGTGACGTGGTGGTGAACCTGCCGCCGGCCTACGCACCGCCCGGCAAGGTGGTGGTGGCCAGTCAGGATGCCCTGGACCTGGTCGCCTACCTGATGGGCCTCGATCACACCTACCCCGCGCTGCCGGCGCCCGCGGCACCTGCAGCACCCTGACCCCGACCGAGAAAATAAAGATGAGTCCTGATTCCAAGCCTTCATCCGCATCGCAGACGCGCGAACATGCCGATCCTTCCGAGCGCGTGCGGCCCATACCGCGGCTGGCGGCAGCGGTCACACTGGGGGTCGTCGTCGCCGGCGTGGCGTATGTGCTCTTTTCGGATCCGTTCGGCAATCCCCAACTGGGCGACCGCCGTACGGTCGCCGACCTCATACCGCGTGCAGAGGCGGCCGGCGCGCCCGCCGCGGCCGACGGCAAGGCGTTGTTCACCGCCAACTGTGCCGCCTGCCACCAGGCCGCGGGCACCGGCGTTCCGGGCGTATTTCCGCCGCTGGACGGTTCGGAATGGGTGAAGGCGGACAGCCGCGTCGCCATCAATATCCTGCTGCACGGCCTCCAGGGCGAGATCAAGGTGAAGGACACTGTGTACAACGGCAGCATGCCGTCGTTCGGCGGCAAGTTTTCCGACAACGAAGTGGCGGCCGTCGCGACATACATCCGCTCGCAGTGGTCCAACTCCGCCGATGCCGTCACCGCCGGGCAAGTGGCGGCCGAGCGCAAGGCGGTGACGCGCACGACGCCGTTCGCGGGCGGCGCCGAGCTCCAGGCGTTGACCGGCAAGCCCTGATGTGGCGCACCACCGCCGCTACGCTGCTTCTGGCCGCGCTGGCCTACGCAAGCGGCGCGTGGCTGACGATGGACTTCCAGGTATGGACGGCCGAAGGCGCGCGCAGGCTGGCTGTGCTGCGCTCGCCGGTGGAGGCGCCGGCCGTGGAAATGCGCGGGCCCGATGCGGAGACGCTGCCATTGCCGGCGATGCTCCATGCCCGCGGCACGGCCACCATCGTCGATTTCATATACACCGGGTGCGTGACGGTATGTTCGGCGCTGGGCGGCGCCTTCCAGCAGTTGCAGGATGCCCTACGCACGGACCGCGACGCGGCTAGGCCCGCGGTCCGGCTGCTGTCGATCAGCTTCGATCCCAGCCACGACACGCCCGACGCGCTCGCGGCCTACGGCCGGCGCTTTCGAGCCGATGCATCGCTATGGCGCTTCGCCACCCCGGCACGGGCCGCGGATGTCCAGGCCCTGCTGCGGCGCTACGGCGTGGTCGTCATTCCGAATGGCCTGGGAGGCTACGAGCACAACGCGGCGCTGCTGGTGCTCGACGGCAACGGGCGCCTGGTGCATATCTACGACCAAGACCAGGGCCGCGATGCGCTGGCGCTGGCGCGTTACCTCGCGGCTCAGGAATGAAGGCAAGCTGCGCCATCGCACGGTATGGGCAGCAATGCGCGGCCGCGCTGCTCGCACTGGCCGTGCTGCTGCCACCCATGCGACCCGCCCTGGAACAGGGCATGGCATCGCACATGCTGCTGCAGTTTCCGATACTGGTGCTGGCTGGCATGCTGCTGGCCGGCCAGCTGCCGCCCGCGCAATCGGCCCGCATGTCGAGGTGGAATGCACATGGCATCACGGGACTGGCCTTTGTCGCCATCGCCGCCGCGCTGGGCATGGTGCCGCGCCTGCTGGACCTCGCCCTGGTCGACATTCGCGTTGAAATCGCGAAATGCGCGGTGCTCGTCCTGTGCGGCATGGCGCTGCGGTGGTCATGGCAGCAGGCGGGCGTCGTCGTGCAGTTCTTCTTCCTAGGCAATGTGTTGCCGATGATGGCGGTCGCTGGGTCCCTGTACGTCGATGCCCCCCTGCGCCTATGCAATGCCTATCGGCTGGACGAACAGCAATGGGTGGGGCAGGGACTGACCTGGCTGGCCGCTGGGCTCGGCGCGCTATGGCTGGCGCGCCTGGTGCGTGGGACAGGAGGCGGCCAATGGCTTTGACCGGCAGCTGCGTTCGCCATGGGCCTGGCGTCCAGGCTTTCCATTGGCTGACCGTCATGCTGGTCCTGTCCGCCTATGTGCTCAGCAAGGGCGACAGCTATTCGCTCTATTCCGCGGAGGCGGACGGGCTGCGCAGGATCCACGAGACGCTTGGGATGCTGGTCTTCGGCATCGTCGTACTGCGCTTGCTATGGGGCCTGTTCCGCGCCACGCCCGCGAAGCGGCCGATGCCGCGATGGATGGCCGCGGCAGCGAAGCTGGGCCAGATTTCTCTTTACGCCCTGCTCGTCTCGATTCCCGCCACGGCGGTGCTCGGTACCTGGCTCGAGGGCATTCCACTCACCTTGCTCGGGTTCGACATCGCGCCCCGGATCGCGCCGGCGCATCGACTGGGACAGCTGATCGTGGGCGTACACACCGTACTGGGCAACGCCCTGCTCTGGGCAGCCGGCGCGCATGCAGCCGCGGCGCTCCTGCACCATTTCCATCTGCGCGACGGCGTGCTTTTATCAATGATCCCCGGGGGGAAACAGGAAACGCAGCAGCATGGTCAGTCGACGCAAGAGAAGCGGGGATCGAGCGCGCGGCGATTGCCGCGCGGTTGATTCCCCGCCGTCACCCGCCCCGCCACTGCGATGCGTCGGCAGATACGGATAACCGCCGCTGGACGGGAACACGCGCGCTATTTCGTCGCGATCGCGGCCTTGCCCGCCGACGTACCGGCGATCCTGCCGAACACGGCTCCCGAGGTCAGCCCGGTACCCCCGGGGTAGTTGTGGTAGAAAAGCCCACCCACCATTTCGCCTGCGGCATAGAGCCCGCGGATCGGTTTCCCGCCGGTGTCCTCGACCTGGCCATGCAGGCTGATCTTCACTCCGCCAAACGTGAAAGTAACGCCGCACGTCACGGCGTAGGCCTCGAACGGGCCTTGGTCTATGGTGTTCGCCCAATTCGATTTGGGAATGGCCAGTCCGCGTGTGCCACGACCGTCCTTGATGGCCGGGTTGTACGGCACCTCCGTCATCACCGCTTCGTTATAGGCGCGGACGTTGCGCAAGAAGCCTTCCGGATCGACGCCTTCCAGCTTATGTGCCAACTCTTCCAGCGTCTCGACACGCACTTTCGTCACCTGCCGGATCCTGTACTCGTCGCGCAGCTTGGGAATGACCTTGGCGTCGAAGACCTGCCACGCGAACATGTCAGGCTGTTCGAGGACGGCACGCCCGTATTTCGCATAGGTGAAGTTGCGGAAGTCGGCGCCTTCGTCCACGAAGCGTTCCCCGCGCGCATTGACCATGATGCCCATCGGATAACTGTGCTTCTGGTAGTTGTCCCCTACCACCAGATCGCCAAAGGGCGGTGCGTTCTGGTCCCAGCCCACCGCGTGGCAACCGGACCAATGTCCATACGGCAGCGCGCCGGCGTCCAGCGCCATCCGCAATCCGGCGCCGGTGTTGTACCGGGTACCGCGCACCTTGGCCAGATCCCAGTTCGTCCCCAGGTAGCGGGCGCGCATCTCCGCGTTGGACTCGAATCCACCGCAAGCCAGCACCACGGCCTTGCACCGGATGTCGTGGACGCGCTCGCCCGCGCGCACCCGCACGCCGGAAACCACGCCTTCGTCCAGCAGCAATTCCGTCGCGGCCGTCTCGTAGAAGATGCGTACGTCTTCGCGCGCGCAGGCCTTGTGCTCCAGTTCCACCAGCCCTTCGCCGCCACCCCAGGTCTCGACGGCCAGGCCGCCCCAGAACCTGAACCGGCCATTTTCGCGGATAGCCTGACGTCCGAAACTGGCCTGGAACTTGACGCCTTTCCCGCGCATCCACTCCAACGTGTCGAGGCTGCGGGTGACGAGGATTTCGGCCAGATCCGGGTCGGTGCGGTATTGGGTAAGGCGGCCCATATCGTCCAGGTACTGCTCCGCCGTATACGTGCCGAAATCGGAATTCGCCACTTCATCGGGCGTCAGGTCCGGCACCAGCCTGAGCAAATCATCCACCCCATTGAACATGACCCGCATCGCGCCGGCGGTGTAGCGGCTGTTGCCGCCGCAATCGTCGTGGGGTGCGGCCTCGAGCATGATTACGGTGGCCCCTTGTTCACGTGCGGCAAGCGCCGCGCATGCGGCGGCGTTTCCAGCGCCCACTACCACGACGTCCGGCGTGCCAAAAGTATCGTCCATGTTGTACTCCCCAACTCAGGAACAAGAGAAGCGGCATTCGGAAGCGGGATGCGCGCCAACGCTAGGCGGACTTGAACAGTGAGTAATCCACGGCTCGGCCGATACCTGAACGCAACCCTTCCAGACGCAGCGCCTGTCCCGGTGCCACATTGGCCAGATTCACGTCACGGCCAAAGTCCTCCATGAGCTGAAGGTGGTGCCTGGGAAAGTCGAAGGTGTCGGCTTCGATGAGCACGTGCTCGAACCACGGCTGCTTGCCCAGCTCCTTCAGGACATCCGGATCCTGCCTCACGGTCATGGTGATCTCGGACTGCTCGATGATGATGTGGCCGACGCCGGCCTCCAGCACCTCGTTGATGAGAGCGCCAAGCTTGTCCAGGCGTATCGCCTGATCGGGGTTCTTGCGGCCGAATTCATAGATCACGGTGATGCCGGCCTTGCGGCACGCGTCGAAATAGCGCAGCCGCTCGTCGTTCGCCAGGGTCACATAGTTCTCGGAGATTTCCATCGCGCGGAACCCGAGCCCGCCCAGGTAATCCAGCAGCAAGGGGACCTCGCCGCGGCGGTGCGCATGCTCGAACAATATGCCGCCGGAATAGCATTGCACATTGGCATCATGGTATAGCCCGATGATGTTCCGCAGTGTGGGCGGCGGCATCAGCAGCGCGTTCATGGCATAGATCTTCGCGAAGTCGATGTAGTCGGCGGCGCAGTCCAACAGATCGGCGATGCCCCGGGGGCCGGTCCATCCCATGTTGTCCGGGCCATAGTCGATGATCGACGTCAGGCCCCGCTTGCGCGGCTTCGCTGGCTTGGGCGGCAGGCGCAGGGCTGCCGGGTATTCCAATACGGCTTCCTGGGACGTCCGGTTCATGCTGCTGTCTCCATGATCTTCTCCGTAGGGAACGCCTGCCCGCCCCGGGCCTATCGCGCGCACCAAGGCTTGAACCGCACTCCTGCGCGCATACACGAAGACGAAGGGCGTCGCCGCATCGATGAGTGGCCTTATCGATAGTCGTATTGTAGATTACTACTATGGACTTTCGACGGCAAGCGAGGAATAGCGCGAACACGTTCCCGCTTACAATCGCCCGAGCCAGGACACTATGGATGCCGAACGGACATGAGCAACGATGCAAAGGACACCGCGAGCCTGACGCGAGATCTCCAGGACATCGGTTTTACGGAGTACGAGGCGAAGGTCTACATCGCGCTTCTGTATTGTTCCCCGGCGACCGCCTACGAAATCAGCAAGCAGAACGCGCTACCCAGGCCCAGCGTCTATAGCTCTCTCGAAAGCCTGGAGAAAAAAGGCGCCGTGCAACGCGTCAGCAGCGAGCCGGTGCGGCTGGTGCCGGTAGACCCGAAAGTACTTCTGGAGCGGATTTCCCGCACCATGGCGGACCGCTGCTCCAGCCTGCAGACCCGGCTGGAAACGCTGAAGAGCACCGACGAGACGCACTACGTCTGGACCTTGGACAGTCTTGCGGAAGCGCGCTCGAAGATACAGGCCTTGGTGGCGGGGGCCCGCCGCCATGTCTGGATCAAGGCCCATCATGCGGTGCTGGCCAATCACGCCGCGGCACTGCGCGAAGCGGCCGAGCGCGGTGTGTCGGTGCTATTGATCCTGTTTGGCGACCCGGCCGAACTCGACGAACTTCGGTCTCTTCCCAACGCCATCGTCTATGCCCATGAAGGCGACGGCACGATCGTCGGCATGGCCAGGCACCTGATCACATTGACGGTGGATTTCGAGGAAACCCTTATCTTCAATGTCCGCGACGAATCGGGGGCCTTCACAAGGAGCAATCCCGTCGTCAATATGGCCGACAGCCTGATCCGCCATGAGGTCTACCTGGCCGAGATCTTCAACAAGCTGGGGCCCGAGCTCACCAGGCACTTCGGCCCCGCCCTGGTGAAATTGCGCAAGAAATACCTGCCCGCCGACCAGGCCAAGGCCCTGGAGCGCCGCCTGCAACGCGTCTCCCCCTAGCGCCTCTCCTCCATGCCACCTAGGCCAGGCACTGCCGCGCGCGGTAATGCCTGATAGTCCTTGCCTGCCCGAAAATCGTAGTAGTAATATGGATTATCACTAAATGTAGTTATGCCAATAATTACTACCGAACCGGTCGGCGATCCGTACGGCAGGCGCATATCCACAGGAGTGAGACATCGTGAGACAAGGTCGCAGACGTTATCTCTTTGCCGCAGCGCTCGCCGTGGCGTTGACCGCCCCCTTGGCCCGGGCGGCGGATTGGCCCAGTCGGCCGATCACGTGGGTGGTGCCGTTCGGTGCCGGTGGCAATTTCGACATCGTCGCACGCATCGTCGCGAAGGCGGTGGCCAAGGAGCTGGGCCAGGCCCTCATCATCGACAACAAGCCCGGTGCCGGCGGCATGTTGGGCGCCGCCTATGTCGCGCGCTCCAAGCCCGATGGCTACACGTTCCTGGTCGGTGGCAATGGCGTTGTCACCAATACACTGATGCGCAGCGACCAACCCTACAAGGACGACGAGCTGACGCCGGTCGCGCCACTTGCGCAGTCTCCTTCGGTCACCGTCATCGCCGCCAATTCGCCCTACAAGACCTTGCGCGAGTTCGTCGACGCCCAAAAGGCGCAGCACGTCAAGAAGGTGGCATTCGCCACAGCAGGTGTCGGGAGCACGCCCCATTTCGTGGCGGGCGTATTCAAGCTTGCCTCGGGCCTGGATATCGAGCCCATCCAGTACAAGAGCGGACTGGATACGCTGCTCGCCGTGGCCGGCGGCCAGGTGCCGATCGCATCCGAATCTGTCGCGGTCGTGACGCCGCTGGTGCAGGCGGGCCGCATCAAGGCGGTCGCGGTCACCTTGCCCGTTCGCTCGTCCTTGCTGCCCGACGTGCCGACCACGAAGGAGCAGGGTCTAGGCGAAATGCAGATGGCTCACTTCGTGGGAATCTGGGCGCCATCCGGCGTGCCCCCGGGCATTCTGGACCACCTGAACCAAGTCATCCAGCGGGCGTTGGCGTCAGCGGAGGTCAAGGAGGCCTTTGCTTCCAACGGTGCCGAGCCCATGCTCCAGAGCCGCGCGCAATTTTCCCAGGCCATGAAGGCTGAACGGGAGCGGTTGAAGAAGGTCGTTGCCGCCGCGAAGATGACCGGCCAGGAATGAGGGTCTCACGCGGACGGACCGCCACACAAACGCATCAATGGTCGGACCGCTGTCTGGTCTTCGAAACACTCGAGCAGGGATAGTATCTGTTCGGCAAGCGCATCGCCGATCGCGGGCTTCGATATCGCGCGGAACTTCACGAATACCTTCGCCGACTGTGCCGCCTTGTCGGCGACAGGCAAGCCGGAATCGCACGCTAGCGTGTAGCGTATCCCGTCGTCCTGGACGATCGTTATGGTGGCTTCGCTCAGGCCCAAGCCGGGCACCAGTTCGACGCGCACGCGTCCGAGCATGGCGGCGACAAGCGGCTCGGTGACCCGGGTCCAGGTCTGCAAGCTGCCGGTGTCCATTCCCAGCATGGCGAAGGCGGCCGCCGCGCGCAGGCTGAACCTGGCCTCCGTAGCGGTGCCGGGATCCTGGACGTTGCAGACCGAACATCCCTCCCCCGCGACTACCTCGATGCGGACGACGGAGGCCGGCGCGATCGCGTGCCGTTGCCGCAGCGTGGCTACCGCTTCGATGGCCGAATGCGTGCTGTAGCAGGCGGCGTGATACTTGAACAGATTGTTCAGGATGTGAAAGCCCCCGCTCGGCGCCGCCAAGGCGCGTGCCACATGGAAATCGTCGCCATGGACGCGTGCAAATCCCTGCTCGCACTCGAGGATGTCCGGGCGGCCCAGGCAGCCTTTTTCCGCCAGCATCGCCGCTCGCAGGCCGGCTTGCGAGGCCAGTCCGGCATGCAGGGGCTTGGCCATGCTGCCGAACATCGCCTTCAGCCCCGCGGCCTGAGTAGCCGCCAGGCCGACCGCGTGGCATGCCTCGTCCGTCCGCAAGGCGAGGAGATGCGCGCACGCCATGGCCGCCCCCAGGCAACCCAAGGTGGCCGTCGCGTGAAAGCCGTTGTTGTAGTGCGCCGGCTCCACCAAAGCCCCGACCGAGCAGGCCAGCTCGTAACCGGCCACGAAGGCCGCGATCACGGCCTTGGGGGTGCAGGCGCGATATTCGGCCAAGGCCAGCAGCGCCGGCAGGATGGCTGAAGACAGGTGCCCGGGAACAGCCAGGTTCACATCGTCATAGTCCAGCGCGTGCGCAAGGGTGCCGTTGACCAGCGCGGCTTGCGACACGGTGCCGCGCCAGGGAAGCGCCAGCAGGGTGGCCTGCGCATTGCCGCCCTCCTCGCGCGCCATGGCGGCCACGATGCCGCTGACCGGTTCCCGCACACCGGCGAAGCCGCATGCCAGCCAGTCGACCAGGCAATCCCGCGCGACCATGCGCACGGCTACGGGAAGAATGCCATGGCGTATAGCGAGCGCTTTCTCCACCAATAAATGCGTAAGCGGCACGGCCCGGCGCAACGTGACGTCGGAACCGAGGGTTGTGTCGCCGGACACGTCGTCCATATCGCTCTATGCCGCCCTTTCACGATAAGTGCGCGGAATGCCCGCCAAGGCAATATTCCCGCGCAAGGGCTCGCCGGGCAATCCCTGCTGCAGCAGCACGCGCGCCTGCATCAGCGCGCCCAGGTCGATTCCCGTGCGCAGGCCCATGCTCTCCAGCATGAAGACCAGGTCTTCGGTCACGATATTGCCCGATGCGCCCGGCGCGAATGGGCATCCGCCCAGGCCGCCCATCGAGGAATCGAACTCGCGGATGCCTGCATCCAGGCCGGCCAACACGTTCGCCAGTCCCAGTCCCATGGTGTCGTGCAGGTGCAGCCTCCCCAGCACGGGACCTATCTCGGCCCGCACCGCGCGCACCACGGCGCGTATCTGCGCCGGATTGCCATAGCCCACCGTATCGGCCAGCACCACCTGGTCCGCCCCGGCGCGCGCCAGGGCCGACGCGACGGCCACCACGCGGTCCAGCGCGATCACGCCTTCCATCGAACACCCGAACGCGGTGGCGCAGCCCACGTCCACCCGCATGGCCCGAGGCTGCGCGCGCACCCATTGCACAATGGACTGGACTTCGGCGACCTGCTCGAACGTGCCCTTGCGCGTATTCGACAGGCTGTGCTTTTCACTGACCGATACCGGCACGATGACGGCGTGGGCGCCGGCATCGTAGGCCAGCTGCGCGCCCTTCAGATTGGGCACAAGCGCGCATATTCCATGATCGGAGCACAGCGACATGGCCCGTATGACGTCGCCCGTATCCGCCATCTGCGGCACCAGGCGGGGCGGAACGAAACTGCCCGCCTCGATCTCGGGCACGCCAGCCTCGAGTATTTTCTTCAGCCATGCGATCTTGGCCGGCGTCGGCATAATGGAAGGCGCCATCTGCAGGCCATCGCGCGGTCCGACTTCGCACACCTTTACATAATTTTCTGCGTGATCGTCTGCCATGTGGATCCCCTTCCGGCGCTTGGACAATAACGGCCGCCCCGGCCGCGGGGCGCCTCGACCGACGCGCAACGCCCCGCGATCTTAACGGGATGCCGCACGGATATTGTTCTCCTTGGCCAGTTGCGCCCAGCGCGCGAATTCCGGCTTCAGGAATTTCTGGAAGTCGGCCTGCGAGCTGCCGATGACGTCCACGCCGGCCTTCTCCAGTGCCGCCTTCACCTGCGGGTCCTTCACCGCATCCTGGAAGGCCTGCGACAGCCTTTTCACGATGGCGGGCGGCGTGCCCGCCGGCACGTAGGCGCCGGCCCATTCCGTTATCACGAAGCCGGGAAAGCCTTCCTCCTGCATGGTCGGTACGTCGGGCAGGCGCGGATTGCGCTGCGCCGAGGTCACGGCCAGCGGGCGCACCTTGCCGCCCGAGATGAAGCCCATCGCCGATCCCAGGTTGCCGAAGTAAGACGTGATCTGACCGCCCATGATGTCCACGTACACCGCCGCGCCGGCCTTGTAGGGCACGTGCATGATGTTGACGTGCGCCACCTTGCGGAAGTATTCGCCGGTCATGTGCTGGCCCGTTCCCACGCCGGCCGATCCGAAGGTGATGGCCCCCGGATGGTCCTTGGCCGCCTGTATGTAGTCCTTCAGCGTCTTGATCGGCGAATCCGCCGCCACCACCAGCACGTTGGGCTGGCTGACCGAAAGCGACAAGGGAATGAAGTCCTTCACCGGGTCGTAGCTCAGCTCCCGGATGGCCGGATTCACCGTGAACGATGCCGAATCGTAAAGTACGTTGTAGCCGTCGGCCGGCGCCTTGGCCGCCATGCCCACGCCGATGATGCCGCCGGCTCCCGCGTGGTTTTCCACCACCACCGGCTGGCCCAGGATGCGGCTGAGCTTGTCGGCGATGATGCGCCCGGTGATGTCGGTGCCGCCGCCCGGCGCATTGGCGATCCACATCTTGATCGGGCGGTTCGGGTAATCGTCGGCCGCCATGGCATGCGCTGTCCCGAGGACAGCAAGCGCGACTGTCGCGCCCTTGATGAACTTGAACATTTCTGTCTCCTGCACCCTTGGTCGGGTTGTCGTCCGTATGAATGTTCTCGTGTCCCACCCCGGACGGCGCCTTGCCGGCCGGGTACTGCCGCACTGCTGGCGCCGCGCGCCTAGTCCTCGATGCGAGGCCGCGGAATGCCGGGATTGCGGCCCCGGCGAAAGATCATCATGGTGCGCAGGAAGCTGATCACCACCGTTCCTTCCTGGTTGTAGCCAACGGTCGATACCTTCACGATGCCGACGTCGGGGCGCGACTTCGAATCGCGCAGCTCCAGGACCTTGGATTGGGAGTAGATGGTGTCGCCCTCGAACACCGGCTTGGGCAGCCGAACCTGGTCCCAGCCCAGGTTGGCGAAAACGTTCTGGGAAAGGTCGGTCACGCTCTGGCCGGTGACCAGCGCCAGGATGAAGGTGGAATTGACGATCACCTTTTTCCACTCGGTCTGGCCGGCATAGTGGTGATCGAAGTGGATGGGCGCGGGCGCCTGCGTCAACAGCGTGAACCATGTGTTGTCGGCCGACAGCACGGTGCGGCCCAGGGGATGATGGTAGACATCGCCGACCTCGAAATCCTCGTAGAAGCGGCCCGACCATCCTTCTTTCTTGCTCATTGGAATCCTCCTTTCATGTCCCATCCAGACGGCGGGACGCACGCATGAATCCGGCCGTGGCCGGGTTGAATAAGATCAGGGACGCCGTTCGGCGATCCTTGCCGCGCATAGCGCGTCGATTTCGGCGGGACTGAAATCGAGCGCGGCCAGGATCTGCGCCGTGTGTTCGCCCAGATCCGGGACCGGGCCCATCGCCGCTTCGAAATCATTGAAGGTGGCGGGCGGCAGCAAGGCACGGATCCGGGTGCCGCCCGGGATATCGACCTCGCGCCAGCGGTCGCGTTCGGCCAGCTGCGGGTGCTCCCACAAGTCCCCGGCGCCGTTCAGGCGTCCGTTGGCGATACCGGCCTTGTCCAGAAGCGCCACCACTTCCAGCGCGGTCTTGTCGCGGAATGCGTCTTCGATCAGCGCCGTCAGCGTGGCCACATTGCGGATGCGCTGGCTGTTGGTCCCGTATTCGGGCGACCCCGCCAGTTCGGGCATATCCAGCACGACGTCGCAGAACGCGCGCCATTCGCGCTCGTTCTGCACGCTGAAAACGACGGCGCCGTCCTTCGCCGCATGCGCGCCATAGGGCGCGATCGACGGGTTGTTCATCGCCATCCGTGGCACCACGCTGCCGCTGTAGGCGTGCCGGTACATGGGGTAGTGCATCCATTCCGCCAGCGCGTCCAGCATCGCCACTTTCACGTTCATGCCCAGGCCGGTACGCCCCCGTTGCAGCAGCGCGGCCAATATCGCGTTCTGGGTGTACATGCCTGTCGCCAGGTCGGCGACGGAGATACCGACACGCGCCGGCGTGTCCGACGTGCCATTGATGCTGATCAGCCCGGACTCCGCCTGGATCAGCATGTCGTACGCCTTCTTGTGCGAGAAGGGGCCGCCCTCGCCATAGCCGGAGATATCGGCAACGATCAACCGCGGGTTCACCTCGCGCAGCGTTTCGTAATCCAAGCCCGCGCGGCGGGCGGCGCCGGGCGCCAGGTTTTGCACCAGCACATCCGCCGACGCGGCAAGCCGGTGCATCACCGTCCGCCCCTCGGGCGTCTTGATATCGATCGCCAGGCTTCTCTTGCCGCGGTTCAGCCACACGAAGTAGGTGGACTGACCCTGCACGAAGGCGTCGTAGCCGCGCGAGAAATCGCCTTCCCGCGGCCGCTCCACCTTGATGACGTCGGCGCCCAGGTCGGCCAGGTGACGCGTGCATAGCGGTGCGGCCAGCGCGTGCTCCAGCGTCACGACGCGTATTCCATCCAGCGGCCGGCCGTACGGGCGTGCGGCACCGCCATCCTCATGTCTTGCATCCATGGGACGATTTGTCTCCGTCTAATATCCGCGCCACTGACGGGCGCGTTCACATTGCAGGCCGCGGGTCAGTACGGCACGTAGGTGTTGACCATGTCGATCGCGTCGGCGTAGCGGCCGAAGGGCTTCAGGTCGAAGGACTCGTTTAGGGGCGCCCGGGCTTCGACCATGCCCAGGAAGTCCACGCCGCCGTCAGCCGGGTAGGCGAATACCCGTACCTGCAGGGTTTCCGGGCGCTGCTCGAAATTCGCCCGCACTCCGGCCACGATGGTGTCTTGCGCGTCGGCGGGCAGGCCGCGAAAGCGCAGCAGCAGCAGGCGCGCCGAGGGCATCGTCAATGCATCGCCGGGGTAGACCTGCGCGCCCGCCGAACGGTAGATGCGCGCGCGGCCGGTGACCCGTTTGGTCCAGGGACTGGAATTGTCGAAGGAGACCTTCAGGTACGCCGGGGTATCGAACACGCCGGCGTCCACCGTGTCGTAGACGGCCAGGTAGCCGCGCGATCCCGCCGTCGCCACGTAGCGCAGGGCGGTTTCGAAGCCCGGCACCGCCAGGCGCTCGGGCAAATGCTCGGTGTCGTACCAGGCATTGAACTCTTCCTCGAATACCGGCGCCGGCTGCGCGTGCACGATCAAAAATCCCTTTTGCTTCATGGTCAGGTCTCCACCCGTCGGGTCAATGAAGGTTGCCGGTCCGGGCAAGGAATTGCAGGACTTGCCGCGCGAACTCGGCCGGCTGCTGGTACGGCAGGAAGTGGGCGGCGTTCTCGAATTGCAGGAATCGCGAATCGGCCAGCGCCTGGTGCACCTGCAGCGCCTGCTCGGGCGGCAGCAGCGTGTCGTGCGCCCCGGCGACCACCAGCGCCGGGCAACGCAAGGCCGCGATCTCGGCGCTGACGTCGGCATCGACGATGCCCAGGATGGAATCGGCGTAGGCCTGGGCATCCTGGCTCGCGAAGCGCCGGACATAGCGGTCGCGCCGTTCGTCCATGGGCTGGTTCAGGAAAGGCGTGTCCACCGCCGCGGGAAGGATGGCCGACATGCCGCCGGCCAGCACGGCGGCGGCGCGCACCCGCAGCGCCTCGGCGGCTTTCGGCGAGGTGCGCAAAGTGGGGTTCGACAGCACGACGGCGGCCACGCTGTCCGCGTGGCTGGCCGCATAGGCGGCCGCGATCATGGAACCGATGGCGCACCCGACCGGAACGACCTGCCGCAGGCCCAGTTGCACGCGCAGCGCTTCCAGGTCGGCGACGTGCCGCCCGATGTAAGCCGGCCCGGCCGAACGCGGCGATCGCCCCGCCGACCTCAGGTCGCAGGCCAGGCAGGACACCACCGGGGCCCAATGCCGCACGCAGTCGTCCCAGAACGCCTGGTCCGCGCCCAATGGATGCACGAGCAGCAGCGTGACGTCCGTCGCGGCGTCCGCGTACAGGACGTGATTCAAGCCTTGCGTGCCGGTATCGCTCGGTGTGTTCAAGGCGCCACTCCCGCGGCGCCACGGCCGGCGCCGGCTGCCCGCGACGCCAGGAATGCCAGCACCTGGGCATTGAAGGCATCGCCGCATTCCAACTGCATCATATGCGGCGCGCCGGGAATGCATATCCACCGGGCGGCCGATATGGCCGCGGCCAATTGCCTGCTGGCGGCGGCCGGCGTGGCGGCATCGTGCTCGCCCGCGACGACCGCGGTGGGAACCCGGACCGCCCCGAGCCGCGGCAGCGCATCGTGTGTGGCTATCGTCTGCCAGGTCGCGGACCAGTTCGCTGGCTTGTCGCGCAGCAGCCGGTCGCGCACGGCATCCGCCAGCGGACCGGACCGCGCCGCGGGCGTGAACCAGCGGTCCAGCGTGGTGTCGACGACGGCGGCCATGCCATTGCGCTCGGCGTCCAGTCCGCGTTGCCGCAACGCGGGGCGGAATTCGTCCGCGAAGGTGGCGCCGCAGCCGCACAGGAGCAGGCCGGCCACCGAAGCGGGATGCCGCAATGCCAGCTCCTGGGCCACCATGCCGCCGAACGACACGCCCAGTACGACGGCCGCGCCCTCGCAATGGCGCCCAATGAGCGCGTTCACATCGTCGGCGTGATCCGCCATCGATGTGCCGGCCGCCGCATCGGGCGACAAGCCATGGCCACGCAGGTCCACCGAGACCACGCGCCGCTTCACCGGCGATGCGGCCAGCGCGGCGGCCACGCCCGCCATGGCGGTGTGGTCCAAGCCGGCCGGATGCAGCAGGACAACGGCCGGGCCGGTACCCTGCACACGGCAATGCAGTTCCGCGATCGGACGGCTCATGGCCGGGTCCCGTCTGTTTGCGTACGCATGGGAGCTTCCCTCCGGTGTGCGGCGCGCCTAGACCGCGAACACGTGGATCGCGCAGACGCCATGATCGAAGCCGCTGATGCCCCCGCCCGTGGCGTGCGTCAGTCCCACCTTCGCCCCTTCCACCTGCCGGCTGCCGCAGCGGCCCTGCAGCTGGCGCACCACCTCGACCACCTGCGCGGCCCCGGTCGCGGCCACGGGGTGCCCCTTGGACAACAGGCCGCCGCTGGGATTGACCGGTATCCGGCCGCCCAGGGACGTGGCGCCGCTTTCCAGCAACTGCGCCGCCTCGCCGCGTTCGCAGAAGCCGAAGGCTTCGTAGTACATCAGCTCCGCGCTGGTGAAGGCGTCATGCACTTCGGCGACGTCGATGTCCTCGGGGCCGAGGCCCGCTTCCTCGTAGGTCTCCCGCGCGCAGCGCACGGTGATCTCGGGATTCGTCATATCGCGCGGCCCGCTTTCGAATACGCCCGACGCCACGTGCGAGGCCACCACCTTGACGGGCCGGCTGCAGTATTTGGGAGCCAGCTCCTCCGCGCACAGGATGACGACGGCAGCGCCGTCGCCGGTGGGGCAGCACTGGTACAGCGTGAAAGGGTCGGCGATCATGCGCGAGGCCAGTACCTCTTCCACCGTGGTTTCCTTGCGCAGCTGCGCATCGTGGTTCAACGCGGCGTGGCGGCGCGACTTCACCACCACGCTGGCCAATTGCTCGCGGGTCAGGCCGTAGTCATGCATGTAGCGCCGCGCCCGCATGGCGTACAGCGCCGGCATGACCAGACCGTTGGCCACTTCCCAGTCCTCCCGTTCCAGGGGGATAGTGCCGCCGTTGAACTTGGTCAGCTTCTCCACGCCCATGGCCATCACGATGTCGTATCGGCCGCTGGCGATTGCGGTGTAGCCGAGGCTGAGCGCGGAAGAGCCGCTGGAGCAGGCGTTCTCGACGTTGATGATGGGCAGCCCCGCCAGCCCCAGCCGGCCAAAGATGCGCTGCCCCGGCATGGGGCCGCCCAGGCCGGTGCCGCAGAACAGCGCATCGATGTCGCGCGGCTCGATGCCGGCGTCGGCAATGGCCTGCTTGACCGCGGGCCACCCCAGGTCGGCGAGGCTGACATCGGGATATTTGCCGAACTTGATCATTCCCGTGCCGATGACAGAGACTTTGCGCATTAGAGGACTCCCTTCTGGACGGGACTGAAACGGAAAGGCGGCTGTCCCGCCGTCTCGCCATGGGCGGCGGCGACAGCTTCCAGGCGCACCGGCATATCGACCCGCAGGCTGTCGGGCGCGCCGCCGATATGGGAGAACACGCGCACCTGGTTGGGCAGGTCCACGTAGCCGATCACATAGGGTGTGGTCCAGGGCTTGGGCGCGACATGCACCACCGACCAGCTGTACAGCACGCCCTCGTCCGGCATCTCACTGTCGGCCAGGTTGACGGACTGGCAGGCGGGGCACACGCCCGTTCGCGGGAACAGCGACTTGCCGCAGTCCTTGCACGTCTGCCCGACCAACCGGATGCCCGTGCCCGCCGTACGGACGTGGTCCGCCGACAAGCGCGGGTTCGCGCTGGGAATGAGAGGGGTGTCGAATGTCATGACCTTTCCTTTCGAAGGAGAAAGCGCACACGCTAGGCCACGACGCCGCGCGCGCGCAGGGCCCCGATCTGCTCGGGCGGGTATTCCAGTTCACGCAGGATTTCTTCGGTGTGCTGCCCCAGCAGCGGTGGACTGCGGAACGGCGCCGAGGGCGAACGCGACATCTTCACCGGGTTGCCCAGGACGCCGATTTCGCCGCCCAGCGTGTGTTCGATGGTGCACACCATGCCGCGATGGCGCACCTGCTCGTCGGCCAACGCATCGGCCACCGAATTGACGGGGGCGCACGGCACGCCGCGCGCCGTCAGGCGCGCCAGCCATTCGTCGCGGCCGTGCCGGGCAAACGCCTGCGTGAGCAAGGGCTCCAGTTCGGCACGGTGCGCATGGCGCAATTCATTGGTCAGGAAGCGGCTGTCGCCCGGCAAGTCCGGCAGCTCCAGCACCTCGCACAGGGCCACCCACATCTTCTCGGTGTTGGCGCAGATAAGCACGTCCTGTTCGTCGGCCGCCTGGAAGGAGGCATACGTCGGTATGGAGGCATGGCCACGCCCCTGCCGGCCCGGCACTTCGCCGGAGTACAGGTGATACACGCCCTGGTACGAGAGCATGGCCACTTGCACGTCCAGCATGGAGATATCGACGAACTGGCCCAGGCCGGATTGCTCGCGTTCGCGCAGCGCGGCCAGCACGCCGATGACCGCGTGCAGGCCGGCGCAGATGTCGCCTATGGGCACGCCCGCGCGCACGGCGCGCGCGCCCGGCTCGCCGGTCAGGCTCATGCCACCGGACAGGGCCTGCACGATCATGTCGTAGGCGGGCCGCCTGGCATACGGGCCATCCTGGCCATATCCGGATATCGAGCAACAGATGATGCGCGGATTGATTCTGGAGAGCGTGGCGAAATCCACTTCCAGCTTGGCCGTCACGCCGGGACGGAAATTGTCGATGACCACGTCCGCGGTGGCGGCCAGCCGGTGCACGACTGCCCGGCCTTCCGCCTGCGCGAGATCCAGCACCATGCCCTTCTTGGAGCGGTTGGTGCCCAGGAAATACAGGCTCTCGCCCTCGTGGAAATGCGGCGGCAACGCGCGCGTGGAGTCGCCGTCCTTGGGTTCGATCTTGATGATCTCGGCGCCAAGGTCGGCGAGCTGCTGCGTGCAGTATGGCCCGGCCAGGAACATGGACAGATCGATGACGCGCACGCCGCTCAGGGACGGCAGCGCGTCGCGATCGAGGGAAGAGGTGGCGGATGGAATGCCCATTTGTCTCTTTATCAAGGCCTGGGACAGCGGCATCCCTGGCCGTTTCATGGAGAATCCATCCGCACGTCATTCCACCTAAGTGTCGACAGATTCAGGTTATGAGACAAATTCTACGAGCAATCCGGCCAATGTCAATTAATTTGTCGACACTTCAGGGATATTTTGGACGAAGGCGAAAAGACGATCCCATGCCCGCCCGGCGGGCGTCGCACCACGCCCAAGGGATCAGTCCAGCGCCAGCCGGTAGACGCGGCAGGCCGTGCCGCTGAAGACGTCGGCGCGTTCGCTGGCCGACCAGCCCGCGGTCAGCCGCTTGAAGGTGTTCCAGACGGAAGCGTAGGAACACACGGCCTTGTCCACGGGGAAATTGCTTTCGAACATGCACCGGTCCGTGCCGAAAGCCTGGACCGCGGTGTCGACATAAGGGCGCCAGGCGGGCGCCAGCGCCTCGGACAAGGGCGGCAGCTCGTGATCCTGGAAGCCGAAGCCGAACAGGCGCATGCCGAATCCACCCACCTTCAGGTGTACGTTCGGATATGCGGCCAACGCGCCTATCGACGCACGCCAGGCTTGGAAGACCTGGTCGCGCTGGTTCGCGTAGGGACCGATACCGATCGGGCCGCCCACGTGGTTCAGCACGATGGTCGTATCCGGAAACCGCGCGGCCAGCACACAGAGCTCGGATAACTGCGTGTGATACATCCAGGCGTCGAAGGCCAGGCCCAGCCGCCGCAAATGCGAAAAGCCTCGCTGGAACGAGGCGTCCAGCAGCATGCCCGGCGGCGGGTCCGCGAGGGAACCGCGAGCCGCCGGGTCCTTGTGCCATGCCGAAATATTCCTGATGCCGCGGACACGGCCGTTGCCGGCGGCGATCTGCGCCTCGAGCACCGCGCCGGCGCGGTCGCCCGCCAGCAGATCCGCATAGGCCACCAGGCCCGCGGCCACGCGACACCTTCCATATAAACCGCTGGCGGCCATGGCGGCCGCGCCATTGGCGAATTCCGTTTCGCCTATGGGACGAAGCAAGGGATCGCCATCCGGCCGGTACATGGAGCCGCATTCGATGAACACGGTGGCGCGAATGTCGTGGCCGCTGCCGGCATCGGCCAGGAAGTCCTGCAGCAGATAACGGTTGCCAGGATGGTCCCACAAATGATGATGGGGATCGATGATGGGAAGGCCCGGCTCCAGCACGGGCTCCGCGCGGCGCGCCAGCCATTGCGGCCGTACCGGCAGATGGGATCGGCGCGGCGTTTGCCGGCTTTCGACTTCGCTGTCTTCGCTTGCGGCCCGCTCTGCCATGATGTCCCTCGTGACGGCTCCCGTAATGGCGGCGTATCGGTACGCGGCCCCTGCCCGCTGTGGGATGACGCCTTTACCGTCCCTGGAACACGGGCTTTCTTTTCTCGTTGAACGCCAGCACGCCTTCCAGGCGATCCTGGGTCGGGATGGTGCGGTAATAGGCTTCCAGTTCGAACCGGTATCCGGTGGCAAGGTCCGATTGCGTGGCCATGGTGATGGACTTCCTGGCCTGCTGCACCGCGACCGGCGCATTGCCGGCGATGCGGCGCGCGGTCGCCTGCGCCTCCGGCAGCAACCCGGCCGGCGAACATACCTTGTTCACCACGCCCCATTCCAAGGCATCCTGGGCTGAAAAAGGCAGGCCGGTCAGGATGATTTCCTTGGCGCGGCGCACACCGCAGGCCCTGGGCAGGTTCTGCGTGCCTCCCGCGCCGGGGATGATGCCCAGCGTTACCTCGGTCAGCGCGAAGCGGGCGGTATCGGCGGCATAGGCGAAATCCACGGCCACCGCCAGCTCGCAGCCGCCGCCGTAGGCCGCGCCGTTGACCGCGGCGATGACGGGGATGGGCAGCTCCTGGAAATGCCGCATCATCTGTTCGGTCAGGGCATGCTGGCGGCGCCATGCCTCGTCCGTCATGCCCTTGCGTTCCTTCAGGTCACCGCCCGCGCAGAAGATACGGTCGCCGGCGCCGGTGAGCACGACGCAGCGCACGCCTTGCGGATCCACGTACAGCGTGGCCAGCAGATCCACCACTTCGGTCAACATCAGCGTATTGAGCGCGTTGCCGGCCTCGGGCCGGTTCAGCACGACCGTCAGTACATGTTCGTCCTGCTCCAGCAACAGCGTCTCGTATTTTTTCATCGCGCGTCCGGCTAGGTTTCGGGTTGACGAAGGTGCCCGCCCGCCGTGGTGGCGCTGGCCTTGCTGGCACATTCTGTGGACAGTTGCCTGAACTTTTACCACAGATAATGGCCATTCAGACAAATGCCGACCTAAACTGTCGACATTAGCGAATGTGCGGTAGACCGTATGGGGAAGCCGCGCAAGCGCGGCCGAGCCGGCGCCCAGGCGCCCGCGGAGATTAGGACCGGGTCTCGTCGTGCAACTCGATCTTTTCCTGCAGGACCTTCAGCGCGGCCTGGATATTGTTGCGGATGACGGACGCCGCCAATACGGGATTGCGATCCTCGAACGCGCGCATCAACAGGGAATGATCTTCAAGCGACTGCGGGATGCGGCCCGGCTGCGACAGTGTCTGGTAGCGCAGGTTGAACGTCGTCAGGCCCAGGGAATCCAGCGTCCGCTGGAGCAGCGGATTACGGCACGCCTGCAGGGTGATGTCGTGAAATTGCATATTGGCCAGGAAGTAATCATGGACGTTGCCCTCTTCGGCGGCCGTGCGCATGGCCTCGAAACGGTCCCGCAGCAGGGCGATATCGTCCTCGGTGGCCCGCTGCGCGACCAGCTCGCAAACCAGCGCATGCATGGCGGCGCGCACTTCGTAGATATTGCGGATCTCTTCCATGCTGGCCATGCGCACGCGCGGACGGCGACGCGGCGGGATTTCCACCATGCCCTGCCGCTCCAGCAACGCAAGCGCCTCTCGCACGGGCGTACGGCTGGTGGAAAACCGCTGGGCGAGATCGACGGAATTCAGGTCATCGCCGGCCTGCAGTCGGCCTTCGATGATGTCGAGCCCCAACTCGTACGCCATGGAAACCACCAGCGAATCATGCTGGGAATCGAGCGACAGCAGACGGCGCAGCGTGGCGGCCACGGCCGAAAGACTATTGGCCGCGTTGCCTTCGGCACGCAGTTTCGCCGACATGCGCTTGGCCTTGACCCCAGTGGCGGTCTTTCCCGCCGCTATTGTTTTGCCTTCCGGCATCGCTGCTCCTGTACCTGGCCTGTAAAACCGCGCCATGAAGCCACGAATTTATCAAAACCACAAGAAGCGCCCGGAGGATCCCGGCCGGCCGCGGCCCCCCTTGTCCCGCATCCGAAGGCCGGGACGGGAAGCTGATCAAGGCCGGAGCGGCGATGCCCGCAACCGCAGGCAGGTGGCGGCCACCGCCCCGCGCAGGCGTGCGCTACTTCGTCAGCATCAAATGGATGATGCTGCCCAGCGCACCCAGCACCAGCACAGTGGCCGCCAGCGCCTGGATGCCGAAGCCCACGCGGCGTTTTTCAGCAGCCGCCACGTAGCCGATGAAGTAGACGATGCGGCCCACGATCCACACCACGCCCAGGACGGTCGCCCACAGCGGGCTTGCATAGACGGCGAACAACCACAAGGCCGGCAGGAAAATCGGCATCCATTCGAGCGTGTTCACATGGGCCCGTACGGTGCGGTCCAGCACCGGATCGCCGCTCATCGCCGGCGCCAGGATGCCGGTCTTGAGATGCGCGCGCGCGCTGGCGAAGGCCATGCCGAAGCAAAGCAGCCCGGACAAAAGGGTAACGATGGCGACGCCGTAATAAGAGTCCATCCGACCTCCGCTTTTGATTTTTCCCGGGATACAGGCCGTATCCCGACAGGTGCCGGTGTGCCGGCACCCCATCACAAGATGCGGTCGCGAGTATATGGCACTTTGATGTCCGCCAGCGCTACGCGGCGTTGGCCCGCAACGCGGTACCAGGCGCGGGCACGCCGGGCTAGCTGCCGCGGAACACGGGCGCGCGCTTGCCATGGAAGGCTTCCACCCCTTCACGGAAATCGTCGCTGCTGCGCAGGCGGCTGTAGCAGTGCCCTTCCAGCTCGATCGAGGCCGACAGGGACGCGTCCTCCGTGTCGTTCAGCAGCTTCTTGGCGGTACGCTGCGCCAGCGGCGAGAAAGCCAGCAGCTCGGCGACCAGGCGATCGGTGGCCGCTTCCAGTTCCCCGTCAGGCACGATTTCCGTGGCGACGCCCCAGTCGTAGGCTTGTTGAGCGCTGATCCGCCGCGAACGCATGACGATGTCCTTGGTTCGCGTGATGCCTACCATTTTCTGCAACCGGGCAGAGCCGCCGGACCCGGGAATCTGGCCCAGCTTCTGCTCCGGCAGCGCGTATTGCGCGGTTTCGCTGACGAGGCGGAAGTCGCAGGCCAGGGAGATTTCGAAGCCTACGCCGAAGCAGTAGCCGCGCGCCGCGGCGATGACGGGCTTGGCGCAGCGTGCCGGCGCCGCGATGTTCCACGCCAGCTTGGAGACGCGTTCCGGCGAGGCCTGCAAGAAGCCCTTGATGTCGCCGCCGCTGGAGAAATGCTCTCCTTCGGCGCGCAGCACGATCACGCGCACGCGCTCGTCCTCGTCCAGCGCCTCGAACACCAAGCGCAGCTGGTCGCGTTGCGGCATGGATACGATATTGAACGGCGGACGGGCCAGCACGATATCGGCGCGCTGGCGTTCGACGTCCACGTCGACGCGGAACCCGTCCAGTTCGGCGGGCAGGGCATGGGCGGGATGCTTGAGAGTCGTCACGGATGTACTCCTTCGGAAGAGGTGAATTCGGATGCCGGCGCGGCGGCGGGCTTGCGCAGCCCCTCCCAGCGCGCCAGCAGGTCGTCATGGGCGATGCCGAACAAGTCCAGCACGCGCCCCACGGTATGGTTGACCACATCGTCTAGGGTGGCGGGCTGGTTGTAGAACGCCGGCACGGGTGGGAAGACGATGCCGCCCATTTCCGTGACGCTGGTCATGTTGCGCAGGTGCGCCAGGTTCAGCGGCGTTTCGCGCGCCAGCAGCACCACGCGCCGCCGCTCTTTGAACGCGACGTCGGCGGCGCGACTGACCAGGTTGTCCGCCAGGCCCAGCGCGATGGCGGCCAGCGTCTTCATCGAGCACGGCGCGACGACCGTGCCTTCGGTCGGAAACGAGCCGCTGGCCACCGAGGCGCCGATGTCCTTGACGTTGTGCACGACATCGGCCAGGTCCTCGATATCGCTGCGCTTGAGCGCAAGCTCCTGCGCGGCGGTCAAGGCGCCGGAGTGGGACAGCACCAGGTGGCTCTCCCATTCCGGACAGCGGCGCAGGTACTGCAGGATGCGCACGCCGTAAATGGCACCGCTGGCGCCCGTGATCGCGACGACCAGCCGTTTGGGACGCGGCGTGTTCATTGCCGTGGCACCGCGCCGAAGTCCATGCGGGCGCCCGCATCGATCCAGGACGACAGGTCGACATCTTCCTCGCCCGGGATCCGCACCTTGGTGAACACGTGTTCGTGATAGGACACCGGGCGCGTCGCGTCCAGGCCCATCTTGGCGCTGATGCCCTGCAGATGCGCGGGCACCGTCTCCGCGCCCGCGCCGGCGCTCACCGTGGTCGACGGATCCAGCACCGAGCCCTGGGCGCCGCTGATCACCATCAGGTCGCGGTCCGCCTGGAAGCGCGTGGCGATGGCCCACTCCACCTGCCGCGGATCGTGCACTTCCACGTCTTCGTCCACCACCACGACCTGCTTGATGTCGTAATGCGCGCCGAAGGCGCACAGGATGACGTTCTTGGGCTGGCCTTCATGCGTTTTGCGCAGGCGCACGAACAGGTGATAGCGCCCCACCCCGCCGATCGACAGATGTACGTCCGTCACGCCCGGGAAACTGCGCTGCAGGTGCGCCAGCAGGGTCGCCTCGCGCGGGATGGAGCCCAGCAGCAGGTGCTCCATTTCGGCGGGTACGATGGTGTGGTAGATGGGATCGCGGCGATGCGTGACCACGTCGACGGCGATCACCTCGCGATGCTCCCGCGCGCTGTAGTAGCGGGGAAATTCGCCGAAGGGCCCTTCGGGCTCGCGCACGTCGTGCAGCAGGCGCCCTTCGATGACGATTTCCGCCGACGCTGGGACGTGGATGTCGCTGGTCAGGCACCGTGCGACCGGCAAAGGCCTGCCATGCAGCGCGCCGGCGATTTCCAGTTCGTCATGGTCGATCGGCATGATGGCCTGCGAGGCCAGCAAGGTCAGCGGGTCCGCGCCGATGACGATGGCCACCGGCAAGTCCTGTCCGCGCTTTTCCGCCTCTTTGTAGAAGGAATACAAGTGGCGCGGCAGCAGCAGGACGGCCATGCGGTTGGCCGCATGCACCTGGATGCGGTTGATCGACACGTTCTGCACGCCGGTGACGGGGTTGCGCGCGATGACCATGCCGGCCGTGATGTAGGGCCCGTTGTCGTGTTCGCTGTGCGTGGGCACGGGCAGCAAGGCGCGCACGTCCGGATCGCGATGCACCACCTGCTGACACGCCGCCTGTCCCGCCGGCACTTCCTCGCAGGACAAGGGCGCCTCCGCGGCCCGGCGGTACGCAGCCAGCAGGCCCGATTCCGGCACGCCCATGGCTTCGGCGATCCATGCGCGGCGCGACATGAATCCGGAGACCACCGGCATGCCATGGCCGCCCGGCCGCGTGAAATAGGCGGCCTGGCGGCCGTCCAGCCTTTTGGCGATCGCGGCGACCTGGTGCTCCAGCGCGGCGCCATCGCGGATGACGGCCACGCGGTCGGTGGCGGCCAGGTGATCCAGCCACGTGCGCAGGTCGGTGTAGCGCGGCATCTGGGTTGGGGTTGTCATGGAAAGCAGCTCCGGACAAAAAAAGGTTCGGTAATAGCGTCAGTTCAGACCGGCTTGGCGCCGGAACCGGCGGGCGCCCTTGTCGCCTCGGATGCCCCCGACGATGCGGATGCCCCGGCCGGTCCGGATGGCCCGGATGTCCCAGCTGGCGCGACCGCCGCCGCGAACTCCGCGTCGTACTCGCCGGCGACCAGCTTGCGCCGCAGCACCTTGCCCACCGGCGACTTCGGAATCGCCCGCACGAAGACGTATTCGCGCGGCCGCTTGAAGTTCAGCAGGTCGGACTGGCGGCAATGGGCGTCCAGCGCCTCGCCGTCCACCGGGGCCTGCCGCTTCACGAAGGCGACCACGCGCTGCCCCCAGCGCTCGTCCGGCAGCCCGGCGACGGCCACTTCATCCACCGCGGGATGCAGGGACAGCACGGACTCGATGTCCACCGGGGATATGTTTTCGCCGCCGCTGATGATCATGTCGTCGACGCGGCCGGTGACGAAGAGATCGCCGTCCGGGTCGATGTAGCCGGTGTCGCCGGTGCGATACCAGCCCGCCAGCATGGACTTGGCATCGGCATCCGGCCGGTTCCAATAGCCTTCGAAGGCCTCGTCGCCCGCCAGGTCGGCAATGATTTCGCCTTCCTCGCCCGGCGGCGCGATGGCGTCGGGCGACGTCGCGCCCAGCCGCACGACGCGGATGCGCGTATTGATGCCCGCCCTGCCCGCGCTGCCCGGCTTGCGTGCCGCGTCGGGCTCGGTGGCGCAGGTGTAGACCTCCGACGAGCCATAGTGGTTGACGAACAACTCCGGCTGGAAGGCAGCCGTCAGGCGCTGCAGCAGCGCGTCATGCATGGGCGCGCCGGCAAAACCCAGCTTCGTCACCGACGACAGATCGCCGCCATGCCGTTCGCGGTGCGCCAGCATGTCGTGATACAGGGTGGGCACCAGATACAGGCAGGTCAGCCGGTGTTCGGCGATCGCGGCCAGTGCCACCGCGGGGTCGAACTTCGGCAGGCAGGCGAACAGCCCGTCGACCAGCGCCATGGACAGCAGCGAGCGCACGCCCATGGTGTGGTACAGCGGCATCACGCCCAGCGTGCGCTCGCCGCGCCGGTACAGGTTCTGCGCGACATGCGCCAGCGCCGCGGCGCGCTCGTGGCGATGGCGCCGCGGCACGCCCTTGGGCTTGCCCGTCGTACCGGACGTGTACAGCATCAAGGAAAAATCGTCGGCCTGCGCCAGCGGGGCCAGCGCCGCGCCCGCATGCGCGTCCAGCAGCGCGTCGAAGGTGGCCAGGCCGCCCGCAGCGCCGCCGGCCGCGATCTTGGGCAGGCCGGCGGCCGCCGCGCTGCCCAGCACCGCATCGGCGCTGACCGGCTCGTAGAACACCGCGCGCGCCTGCGCGTCGCGCGCACAGTATTCGACCTCGTCGGGCTTGGCGCGCCAGTTTAGCGGCGTGATGACGATGCCCTTGAACTGGCAAGCCCAGTGCAGGGTGGCCATCTCGAAGCGGTTCTGCAGGACGGCCAGCAGCCGGTCGCCACGCCGCAGGCCCAGGGCGTCCAGGGCCGCGCCCAAGGCCGCGATGTCGGCGTGCCATTGCCCATAGCTGAGCTGCCGCGCACCATCGGCGATGGCCGGCGCGTCGGGGCTGCGCTCCACGCTTTGCAGAAAGGTTCTGCCGAGGTCCAGCATGTGTTATTCCCCCTGGGGCGGTTCCAGCGCTACCGCCGCGCGCCGCGCGGCGGCGGTCTCCATGACCGCGTTGACGATGTTGGTGTAGCCGGTGCAGCGGCACAGATGGCCGGACAACATGTCGCGGATATCCTGCTCGTCCGGATCGGGATGACGGCGCAGATAGTCCTGGCAGGACATCAGGATGCCCGCCGTGCAGAAGCCGCACTGCAGGGCGTGGTTGCGGCGAAAGGCCTGCTGCAGGTCGTTGAGCATGCCGTCGGCATCGCCCAGCCCTTCCACCGTATCGACCTGGCGGCCTTGCACCTGCACCGCCAGCGTCAGGCAGGCGCGCGAGGCGACACCGTCGATCAACACGGTGCAGGCGCCGCACACGCCGTGCTCGCATCCGACGTGCGTGCCGGTCGCGCCCAGTTCATGCCGCAGGAAATCGGACAGCAGCATCCGGGGCTCGCAGGCGCCCCGGCGCGCCGTGCCGTTTAACATCAGGTGGATCGCGTGCTCGCGGTCGCGTTCGAGTTTCTTCATGCCATCACCTTACGCAGGACGCCGACGCCCAGCCGCCGCACCAATTGGCGGCGGAAAGCCGCGCTGACGTGGGGATCGTCCTGCGCGCCCAGGTCCCACGCGAAATCGTTGACCGCCGTTTCCAGGTCCTTGTCCGGCATGTGGGGCCAGCGCCGCACCGTCGGACGATCCGCCACGCCGCCGACCGCCAGCGTGAGCTCGCGCGCATCGGCCATCGCGGCCACGGCCACCAGCGCGAAATCGCCGTGGCGCGCCGAGAACTCGTCGAAGGCGTAGCGCGTGCCGGACCGGGCCAGGGGAAACCGCACTTCCTCCACCAGCTCGTCGGCGCCGCGCGCCGTCATCAACATGCCTTGGAAGAACTCGGCGGCCGGCAAAACGCGGCGGCGGCGCTTCTCGCGCAGCACCACCTGGCCGTCCAGCGCGGACAGCACCAGCGGCAGTTCGGCACTGGGATCGGCGTGCGCCACCGATCCGCATACCGTGCCGCGATTGCGGATCTGGAAATGCGAGATGAAGGGAAAGGCCTGCGCCAGCAGCGGCACGGCGTCGGCCAGGCCCGCGCGCCACTCCACGCTGGCCTGCGTGGCCGCCGCGCCCACCGCCAGGCAGCCGTCCTGTTCGCGCACATAGTCCAGGTCGGCCGCGCGGGAAATGTCGATCAGGGCCGCCGGCTGCGCCAGCCGCATGTTCAGCACCGCCATCAGCGACTGCCCGCCGGCCAGGATGCGGCCGTCGCTGCCCAGCCCGGCCAGGGCGTCGAGGGCCTCCTGCGCCGATTCGGCGCGGATATAGTCGAAGGCCTGTGGCTTCATTGCCGCGACTCCCCGAGGCCCAGCAGCCGCCGCCACCATGAAGGCCGCCGGGCGCCGCCCGCCTGCCGGCCCAGTTGTTCGAACAGCTGCCGCAGTACGACGCGCGCGGCGCCTTCGAGCATCCGGCTTCCCACCGCGGCGACCTTGCCGGAGACCTGGGCGTCGTAGTCGTACGTCAGCCGGGTGCCCGTGCCGTCCGCATGCAACGTCACGAGGCCGCTGCCCTGCGCGGTACCCACGCTGGAAATACCCGTGCCGGCCAGCCGCAAGCCGCGCGGCGGATCCAGGTCGGACAGCGAAATCTCCGCCGCATACCGTGCCTTGATCATGCCTACACCCACGGTGACATCGGCGCGATAGCGGTTCGTCCCGATCGGCGTCAAGGCATAGCAGCCGGGGATGACCTTGGCCAGGGCCTGCGGATCCAGCAGCACGGCAAAGACCTTCTCCGGCGTCGCGGGCAAGCGCACTTCGCCTTGCGCGGACAGGGAACGGCCGGCGCGCTCGCCCGCTTCCCGCCCCTGGCGGGCCGGCACATGGCCGCTGGACGGCGGCGGGTCCTGCACGCCGGTCAAGGCCATCACGCGCGCCGGCGTCAAGGGCAGGCTCACATCGTCCACCCCCAGCGCGTCGGCAACCGCGTTGGCGATGCATACGGGTGTGCTCATGTTGTTGCCCTCCCCCAGCCCCTTGGCACCCAAGGGCGTGAAGGGGCTGGGCGTTTCCATGTGCAGGATGACCGGCTCGGGCACCTCACAGGTCGTGGGCACCAGATAGTCGGCGAAGGTGCCGGACAGGAAGCTGCCGTCCGCGCCATAGCGGAACTCTTCCATCAGGGCCGCGCCAAGCCCCTGCGCGAAGGCGCCGCGGATCTGGCCGTCGGCCAGCGCCGGGTTCAGGATGCGGCCGGCATCGTGGGTGGTCACATAGCGGTCGATGCGCACGCGGCCCGTGTCGCGGTCGACTTCCACCGCGCAGACGTCGAAGGCGAAGCCATAGGCCGCCGACGTATTGATGCGGTCCTGTCCATCCGGTGGCGTCAGGGATTCGGGCGACCAAAACACGGTCTCGCGCAGCCCCGGCTCGATGCCCTTGGGCAGCAGGCCAGGCGCCCAATGCGGATTCGCGGCCAGGCGGGTGAAGGGCACCGCGGCTTGCGGCGCATGGCCCGGCCCGATCGTGCCGTCACGAAACACGATATCGGCCGCCGTGCAGTCCATCTGCGCGGCCGCGATGGCGGCCAGCTTGTCGCGCAGGCGGCAGGCGGCCAGATGCACGGTGCCCGCCACGGCGCCCGCGAAACGGCTGGAGTAGTTGCCCGCCGCCACCGACCACGCATCCTTGCGCGTATCGAAATCGATGCTGACCACGATGGCATCGGGATCCAGGCCCAGCACGTCGGCGACGACCTGCGCGCAGACGGTGCGATGCCCCTGCCCCGCGGGCGCGGACGCCACCACGACGCTGACCCCGCCCAGCGGATCCACGGAAACGGTCGCGGCCGCGATGCCGCCGTTCTTGGGCCCGGCCTTGTCGCGCGCCTCGCGCGGCATGACCGTCGTGATATAGCCCATGTTGGAAATCGACGGCTCGACGATGGCGGCATAGCCGATGCCATACAGGCCACCGCGCGCGCGCACTTGCTCGCGCCGCGCGTGAAGCTCTTCCAGGCCACCGCCGCGCCACGCGAGTTCCAGCGCGCCTTGATAGTCGCCGGAATCGATCAGCGCACCCGCCGCCGCGCGATAGGGAAAGGCATCCCGGCCGATGAAGTTGCGCCGGTACAGCGCCAGAGGGTCCAGCTGCAGTTCGCGCGCAATCTGCTGCATCAGCCGCTCCAGCGCGAAATACACCTGCGGGCCGCCGAAGCCGCGCACCAGGCCAGCTGGGGTCTTGTTGGTCAGCACCACGCGGTTGTGCACCGCCAGGTTCGGAATGTCGTACGCCCCCGTCAGGCAGCCATGCATGCGATAGAAGGTGGCCGGTTCGGGCGCGCGAAGATAGCCGCCGCAATCGTCGTACTGGTCATACGACAGCGCCTGGATGCGGCCATCCGCGGCCACCGCCGCTTCGATGCGGCATAGCCTGCCGGTGGCCGACGTCGCGCCGGCCAGGTGCTCCAGCCGGTCCTCCACCCACTTCACGGGCGCGCCCGCCTTGCGCGCGGCCATGCACATCAGGACGGCGTAGGGAAACACCGCCTGCTTCACGCCGAAACTGCCGCCCGAATCGGCAAAGGTGCGATGACGCAAGCGGTTGCCCGGTACCTTCAGCGCCAGCGCCATGACGGTATGCAGCGAGAACGGTCCCATGAAGTTGGAACTCACCTCGTAGCCATCCTGCGCGGACAGGTATTCCGCGATGACGACCGCGCATTCGATGGGCGTGCAGGAGTTGCGCGGGTAGTGGACGGTCAGCCCGATGCGGTGCTCGGCCTTGGCGAATGCGGATTCCGGATCGCCATAGCGAAACGTCCGGTCGCTCACGATATTGCTGCCGACCTTCTCGTGCAGCACCGGCGCGGCGGCGGCAATCGCGTCCTCGATGGAGACCACGGCGGCCAGCGGCTCGTACCCGATGTCCACCAGGTCCGCGCCGTCCTCGGCCGCATAGCGCGATTCGGCGATCACCACCGCGACCGGTTCGCCGACATAGCGCACCTTGTCCATCGCCAGCGCCCACTGTTCCATGGGCTGCTTCACGCCCACCACGAAGGGACGCGACCAGGCGGCGACATCCTGGGGCGTCAGCACGGCACGCACGCCGGGCGCCGCCGTCGCGCGGCTGGCGTCGACGCGGACCACCCGGGCATGGGCATGCGGCGAGCGCACGATGGCCGCATGCAAGGTTCCCGGCCGGGTGGCGGCGTCGTCGCCGTACTGGCCGCGTCCGCTCAGGATGGCCTGGTCCTCGACGCGGACGCGCGGCGATCCCACGTGGCCGCGCGCCGCGGCCTCGGCCATCGTGCGGGTGTTGTCCGTTTCCGCCCTGGCGTCCAATGCCACGCTCCCATTCCTTCGTTCTCGCGCCCTGCCGTTTGCCGGTGGGTCGTGGGAGGAAAGTCTAGGGAGGGGGGATATATCAGGTCAATTAATCTTTAATGATCGAATGAATCACTAAAAATGATGGAATCGTCACGCCTGATGTGGACTCACCGGTGTACCGGCGTAGCGAGACCAGGTTTATCAGCCCGACGTATCCCTCTCGCAAGGGCTTTGGCGGTAACGGGTCGGCGGGGGCCGATCCCCAGCGGTAGCGCAGCAAAACTGGCCATGCCCGTGCATAAGTCTTCGTGATATCCCCGCAACTGTATCCCCGTCGACACGTGCCTGCCCAAGCCGACATAAAAAAGGCCCTCCTAACGGAGGGCCCTGCGTACCGACGTTCCGTAACGCCCAGGCGATCGTCACGCCGCCGCCGGCGCCTTCAGCGCGGCCAACACCTTATCGGGCAGGAACGGGACCGAGCGCAGCCGCACTCCGGTGGCATCGAACACGGCGTTGGAGATCGCGGCGGGAATCACGGTGGGCGCCATCTCGCCCGCGCCCCATGCCGGCTTCTCCGGACGGTCGATCAGATGGACGTGAATGGCCGGCACCTGCGTGAAACGCAGGATGGGATAGCTGCTCCAATCCAGGCTGGTCACCTTCTGGCGATCGAAGGTGATCTGCTCCATCAGCGTACGGCTGATGGTCTGCACGATGCCTCCCTCGACCTGGTTGCGCACCCCATCGGGATTCACCACCTGGCCGCAATCGTGGCTGCACCACACGTCGGTGACGCGGATGCCGCCGTTGCGCTTGTCCACCTCCACCTGCACGACCACCGCCACATAGGTACGCTCGTTGTCATAGCGCACGAAGGCCACGCCGCGGCCTTTCAAGACGTCGCCCCCTTGCGCGGCATCGCCCGTCTTCACGGCGTGCGCACCGGCCGTATCGCCGGCCTTGGCGACGTCGCCGCCCTTCGCATCGCCACCTTTCATGGCCTCGGCGCCCTGCCCGGCGGGCGACGGCCGCGACTGCCATCCAGACATCTTCGCCACATCTTCCAGCACCGCGCGCGAACGCGGGTCCTTCAGATATTTGAGACGCCACTGCAGCGGGTCCGCGTTTGCCGCCGCCGCCACCTCGTCGAAAAACGCCTCGTTGGCGAAGGTGTTCTGCATGCGTCCCGGCGTGCGCAGATGCGCGGTGCGGAAGGCCTTGTCGGCCATGCGATGCACTTCGGTCTTCACGTGCGGGAACTCGTACATGACATCGGAGTTCTTGGAGATATTGCCCGTCAGGTACGTCGGCCTGGGCTTACCCGACAGGACCGCCGCCAGCAGCGGGAATTCATCCATCGTGCCGCGTGCCTGCGCGATGAAGAACTCCGATTTCCAGGCCATCAGGGCGCCGGTGTCGTCCAGCCCCGCCTGCAAGTCCACGAGCGTCGGCGGGCTCTTGGGATCCCAGCCGTGTTCGTCGGCGCGCATCCATTGGACCCGCACCGGCGCCTTGGCCAATTGCGATATCAGCGCGGCATCCGCGGAGCAGTCCTCGTGTCCATTGCGTCCGTAGCAGCCCGACCCGTCCAGATAGACCAGGCGTACCGCCGCCTTGTCGATATCCAGCGTGCGGGCGATCTCGCCTTGCAGCGAATGCGTGGATTGAGACGGCGACCAGATCGTGCAGTGGCCGTCGCGAAAATCCGCCACCGCGCACGACGGCCCGATCGACCCATGGGTGTGCACCGGAAAATCATAGGTCGCCTTCACGTGCTTGGCCGCGGACGCAAGCGCGCCGTCCGCATCGCCGGACTGCACGACGGGATCGTCCTTGCCGCGCGGCAAGCCACGCCAATACTCGAACAGTTGAGCCTGGTCGGGAAACTGGTCGCGCTCGTTCCAGTTGGTCTTCAGCGCACGCGCGGCCTTGATCGCGGACCACTCCGTCTTGCCCAGGACGGCCACGAAGTTGTCCTTGCGCACCACCGAAACAAAGCCATTGATGTCCCGCACCGACGTCTCGTCCACGTCCACCAGCGTCGCGCCGATCGACGGCGGGCGCACCACGCGGGCGTGCAGCATGCCCGGCAGCTTGAAATCATGCATATAGGTGAACTCGCCAGTCACCTTCCCTGGAATATCGACGCGTTGGATCGATTTCCCGATGATCGTGTAGGCGCCCGGGTCCTTCAGCTTGACCTTGGGATCCAGTTTCACGTTCAAGGGCTTGTCGCTCACCAGCGCCGCATAGGTGATGGTCGGTCCTGCTTCGCCGGCGGTCACCACGCCCTTGGCCACCGTCAGCCGTGTCTGCTCCACCGACAAGCGCTGCGCCGCCTCGGCGAGCAGCGCCTGGCGCGCGCTGGCGGCCGCCTGGCGCAGCTTGGCGCCGCCATTGGATATCGTCTGGCTGCCGGCGGTCTGCCCCTGGTCCACCGTCAGGCCGGTATCGCCCATGATCAGGCGCACCGCGCCAAAATCGACGTCCAGTTCCTCGGCGACCAATTGGGCCAGCGCGGTGCGGGCGCCCGTGCCCAGGTCCACCTTGCCGCTGTAGACGGTGACCTTGCCGTCGTTCCCGACGACCAGCCAGGTATCGACCTCGTCCGGACGCATGTCCTTGCCGGTGGGCGGAGCGTCCTCCGCGAGGGCCGCGAGCGGCAGCGTGGGCAGGGTAAAAGCCACGACGAGCCCGCCGCCCGCCTTGAGAAATTCGCGACGCTGCATGATCAGGCTCCCTTGGCGGTGGAGGGGGACGCCGCGCGCTGCACGGCCTTGATGATGCGCGTATGCGTTCCGCAGCGGCACAGGTTGGCATCCAGCGCCTCGCGTATCTGGCTTTCGCTGGGGTTCGGCGTCTTGTCCAGGAATGCCGCGGCTTGCATCACCATGCCGTTGATGCAGTAGCCGCACTGTGCCGCCTGCTCGTGGATGAACGCTTCCTGAACGGGATGGGGGTGCTCGCTGGTGCCCAGGCCTTCCAGCGTGACGATCTTCGCCTGGTTCACCGACGACACCGGCGTGATGCATGACCGCACCGCCGCGCCATCCATGTGCACCGTACAGGCGCCGCACTGACCCAGGCCGCAGCCGAACTTCGGCCCGTGCAGGCCCAGGTCGTCGCGCAGCACATAGAGCAGCGGCGTATCGCTGTCCACGTCTACGCTTATGTCCTTTCCATTCACGTTCAATTGGTACTTCGCCATTTGTCTTCCCTCTGTGATGCGGCCGCGCGCGCATCAACGCGCGCTGGCCAATGAAGCAGCGAACATGGAGACGAATTGATGGGATGCACGGTGCGTCGGCAAAAGCACGCGTGACTGGGCCTGTGGCCGGCCGGCGTGTCGGGACGTCCCGGCCTGCTCGGGCCAGGAATGCCAGCGTATCCTCGCACAAGGCGGTCGGAAACCAGCCCTGCTAAGCGCGGAAGTGCCACGTGTCTCCTCCAGGGCGGTACCCGGTGGGCACGCCGATTTTTCTTCTGGGGTTGTGGTCGCTGACCTTACATCGAAGCGCACACCGGCGCAATAACAAGGCGGACCGTCCGATTGCCTAGGCCATCATGCGTGACTTCCGAATTGGGTCATGAAGCCACGCAGGCGATGCCTATCCCAAGCTAGAGGGTAAGGGGTCAACAGCGGCATTGCTTCTGTCGCTGTTCTGACGCACCAGTGATATCGATCACGGGCTGGTCCAACCCGAAGGCGTGTGCCTCCACATCGATCTTGAGCGTATGTCTATACCGGCTCTTTCCCGCGTGGGCACCCGGCAGGAATGCTGACTATCAGCGACAGGATAGTCAGGCCCGCCGTGCAAACCTCAAGTCGCCTGCCTTCATCCAACCCAGAGTGATCCTTCTAGACAATAAATATACATATAGATACACTATCCACACTTTATCACCAGATTAATTAGGATTCCCATGCGTCCGACTTCCGTCAAGACCCTGCTGTCTATAGGTTGTTTGATCCTCGTCACGGGCTGTGCCAGCGTACCGATGGAATCCGCTGACAAGAATCTGAAGGCCAAATCATTTCCGACCCCTGACCAGGGCAAATCCGGCCTATACGTATACCGAGACAGTTTCGTCGGGAAGGCGTTGAAGAAGGACGTTTACCTTGATGGCAATTGCGTCGGCGAAACCGCCGACAAGGTGTTCTTCTACACGCAGGTTGACGGCGATCACACCTATCAGCTGTCCACGGAGTCCGAGTTCTCGCCCAACGACCTGAAGCTCGACGTCAATGCGGGCAAAAATTATTTCGTGCGGCAATTCATAAAGATGGGTGTATTCGTCGGAGGCGCCGGCCTGGAGTCCGTGCCGGAAGACGAAGGCAAACGCGTAATCTCCAAACCCGACGTCAACCTCGCCGCAATGCCTGGCCATTGCGATCACACGTCCATCAAAGCGGCAGCAAACGCCGCCGCACAGAAATAAACGTCTGTGCACCGCCCTCGCGGTGTCCACCTCTAGCGTGGCTCCGCTTTACGGCAGGATGTCGATAGCCTTCGCATTCTGCCGCCGTTCCGCCATCGCGTGTGCATCCGCCACCTTGTCGAGCCCGAACCAGGCAGACGGGGCCAGCGCGATGCGGGCGCCCGTGCCCACGTTGCCTAGTCCTCGTGTTCGTCCTGCCAAGGAATGAAGCGCCCGCGCAAGGCCACCAACAGGCGGTCCAGCGCCACGCCGGACAACAGCATCAGCACGATGCAAACGAATACCGTCGGCGTTTCGAAGAAGCGCTGCGCGTACATCAAGACCGCACCCAACCCGCCCCCGCCGGCGACCATTTCCGCCGTGTAGGCGGTGATCAGCGCCACCGGCACGGTCACGCGTATGCCGCTGAAGATGGCGGGCACGGCCGCGGGCAGGACAATGCGGCGCACGATGCGCCTTGGCGTCGTGCCCATGGCGCGCGCCGACCACAGCATGGTGGGCGGCACCGAGATGGCGCCCTCATACGTCGCGATGATCATGGGGAACACGCAGGTGAATGCCACCAGCAGCACCTTCGACAGGCTATCGATGCCAAACCAAAGGATGAAGATCGGCATGAAGGCGATCTTGGGCGCCGGAAAGGCCACCGCCACCAGCGGGTCCACCATGCGCCTGATCCAGGCGCTGCGGGCCATGCCCACCCCCAACGCGATGCCCGCCGCCACCGCCAACGCCAGCCCCACGAATGCACGGTACAGGCTCAACAGTACAGGTTGAAGAACCTCGTTGGACGACACCAGCGCGATGAACTGCCGCGCCACCGCCTGGGGCGACGGCAGGAACATCGGGCGCATCCCACCCCATTCGGTCATGGCGTACCACGCCGCGATCAGCAACACGAAAGGATATAGCCCCAGCAGCGCGCGCCAGCCGCCCCGCCACAGGACGCCGCCGCGGGCAGGTGGCCGGGCAGCGGCGGAGACGGCATCCACGGCCCGGTTCGCCGTTGCCGAAGAATCCGGCCCGGTGCTCATGCGTCCTCCCGCGCTTGCGATGAATCGTGCCATTGCAGCAGGCGGCCCGTTATGAACACCATGAGCCGGTCCATCGCATAGGCAAGGATCACGATAGCGAGGATGCCGGCGAACATGAACGCATACGAGCCGTTCTCCCCGTACTGGAATACCAGCTTTCCTATGCCCGACTTGGCGGCGATCATCTCCGCGGACAGGGTCAGCACCCAGGAAAAGCCCAACGCGATACGCACGCCCGTCAGGATCTGCGGAGCGCTGGCCGGCAACAGCACATGGATCAGGATGCGATGGAAGGGCGCGCCGAATGCACGGGCGCTCCACACCAGCGTATGCGGAACCGCCTTCACGCCATGGTAGGTATTGACCACAACGGGAAGCAGGCTGGACAGGAAAACCGTAAGCATATTGGTGGCATCGCCGATCCCGAACCACAGGATGAACAGCGGCACCAAGGCCGCCTTGGGCAGCGAATAGGTGGCAGCAACCAAGGGGCCGAAGAAGCCGTTGGCGCGGCGCGACGTGGCCATGAGCAGGCCCAGCGCCACACCGGCCGCCGCGCCCAGCACCAATCCGCCCAGCGCCCGATAGGCGGAGATCAGCAGATCGCCCCAGATATCCCCTTCAACCACCAATTGCCAGAAAGCCGCCGCCACCTGATGTGCCGGCGGCAGAAAGGCTGGGTTGACCGCGCCCGATACGACCGCCACCTCCCAAAGGCCAAGCAGCGCCAGCAAGGGAAGCGCGCGGCGCAGGTGTAAAGCCGCTGCGGTCACTGGTGTGCCCTCCTGTCGCTGCGCGACATCCTCCCCACGGGAGGGAGCGCCGCCTTCGGGCGGCCGCGCGGCGGCGCTTACTGGTGTACCCTCCTGTCGCTGCGCGACATCCTCCCCGAGGGAGGGAGCGCCGCCTCCGGGCGGCCGCGCGGCGGCGCTCATGCGTGCTCCTGCTCCGCCGCCTGGCGGCGCACCGACAGCCAGACCTTGTTGCGCAAGGCGTTGAAGGGATCGGACAGCATCAGCGCCTCGCGGCCCTGCGTACGATCCAGGTCGACGGGGAATTCCTCGACGACCGTGCCCGGCCGGCGGCTCATGACGACGATACGGCTGGACAGGTATACCGCTTCGGTCACATCGTGCGTGATCATCACCACGGTCGTCGACGTGGCTTGCCAGATGCGCAGCAGCTCGTCTTGCATGCCTTCGCGAGTCTGCGCGTCCAGCGCGCCCAGCGGCTCGTCCAGCAAGAGGATGCGCGGCCCGCACGCCAGGGTGCGCGCAATAGCGACGCGCTGCTTCATGCCGCCAGACAGTTCCTTGGGATAACGGTTCTCGAAACCGGTAAGGCCGATCAGGTCCACATAATGCCGCACGATCCGAGCGCGTTCCGCCGCCGGCTTGCCGGCTTCCTTCAGGCCATATTCGATGTTGCCGGCCACGGTCAACCACGGGAACAGTGCGTACTCCTGGAACACCACGCCGCGGTCCACGCCCGGGCCCGTCACTCGCCTGCCGTTGGCATGGATGGCACCCCGGTCCGGTTGCAGGAAGCCGCCGATCAGATACAGCAAGGTGCTCTTGCCACAGCCCGAAGGCCCGACGACGGAGAGGAATTCCCCCTCGCGTATCGACAGATTCACATCCTGCAAGGCCATGACGTCGCCATGGCGTGAGCCATAACGCTTGGAGAGATCGCTGACCGTGATGAAGCTCATGACGCGCAGGTTCCCGGCAACAGGCTGGCATCGAGATAATCGGTGATCTTCAAGGGCTTGGCAATCAAGCCCTGCTCCACCATCGCATCGACCGGTCGCTGGATAAGGGCGGCGTCGACGCAGGCATTGCGGTCGCGGTAATAGTCCTTGTTCGTCAGGAAATACGAATCCAGCAGCTCGGGGGGAGACTTGGTGAAACCCGCCGTCAACGCGATGGCCTGCTTCCGGTTCGCAGGATCGTAGAACCACTGAAGGCCGCGCACGTAGTCGGCCAGGAACGCGGACACCGCCGCACGCTGGGACTTGATGAAGCCGCGCGTCGCCACCTGGAAAATCGGCGCGTAGGTGCCGAAGGCATCGCCGCCATTGAACAGCGGGCGCAAGCCGCCCTTGGCGGTTTCGCCAATCATGAAGGGAATCACCAGCACGCCGCAGTCGATGCGCTTCTCGCGCAGCGCCGGGCCGATATTGGGGAAGGCGATCTCGACGATTTCGACGTCCTTGCGCGCATCCAGGCCGCTTTTCTTCAGGCGCACGCGTAGGCCTAGATCCACCGCCGAGCCATAGGCGTTTACGCCGATGCGCTTGCCGCGCAGGTCTTCGATTTTCTGGATCGGCGAGCCGTCGAGGACGAAGAAAGTATTCGCGGCATAGCCCGGCTTGGCGTCTTGATAATTGTCGGCAACGATGGCCAGGCCGTCCGGGATCGCGCCTTTCATCATCAGCGTCGCGAACACCGAGAACGACAGCGTGGCCATGTCCGCTTGATCCGCTGCCAGCAAGGTCGCGGCTTCCGGCGTACCGCGCGTGTATGTCATATCGACCACATACGCCTTGCCGTACTGCTGCAGGACGTTCTTCTGCATCCAGTCCAGGAAGATCACGGTCTCCATTTCATTGGGACCGATGCCGCCGCCCGTGGCGTACCGTATCTTCACGGGCTTGGACTGCGCCGCCGACAAGGTCGGCATCCCCAGCATCGCCCCCGCGAAAGCCGCCGCGCCCGCTTGTACCAGGGCGCGCCGAGACCGCATGATTCCGCCGCTGTTTCCGCTCATCGCTGTTTCCCTTGTGTGGTGTTTTGTGGCGTGCATCCCTGCTCGCCCAGGGTTTTCCCTGTCATCCGACGGCCCGCATGATCGCCATGACGGCTCCATCATCCCAGACTAGCCGGGCGTCGACTCCAGGATCGCCATGGCTTCTATCTCGACCATGAAGTCGGGATGCGACAAACGCGTCACCTCCACGGTGGTGCTGGTGGGCAGGCTTTTCCCGAGGTACTCATGGCGCGCGTCCACGTGCCGGAAGAACTCATCGATACGGGTCGTGTAGGTGGAGGTCCGCACCAGGTCATCCAAGGTAGCGCCCACCGACGACAGCGCTTCCTTCAGGTTCGCACCAACCTGATGTATCTGGGCGGCCATATCCCCCGCGCCCACAATGTCACCGGCGGCATTGCGCGCCAGCAGGCCGGAAACGAACACCAACTTGTGGCTGCCCAGATCGAACGAGACGACCGGGGAATAAAGCGTCCTCCCTCCTACGATGCGTTTGGACAAGCCGTCCGGGAACACATTGGCGCGCATATGAATCTCCGTGTTGGTGCGCGTCGCACTGATGCAGTGCAGCGCGCGGACCGATGGCTGATGACCGATAGCCGATGGGCGGTGGCCGGGGTGACCGGTGACCGGTGACCGGTCACCAGCATCGGTGGTCGGTGGTCGTAATTGGTGCGAGTCAGTAGAAAAAGCGGCATGGCATCAAAAGCGGCATGGCCTCGATCAACCCGCAAATTCTAGGTAAGCACGGCCGCCGCGATAAGCCGTCCGGATGGAATTTGTCTTTTTCCATCCGTTGACGAATCGGCACGCCATTCGTAAGCTTGGGGCGGCCCAGCGACGCCCGATGCCCGAACGATCTCCTACCCTTCGGTAATTTGGCCCGTTGCCAGCCTTGCCAGCGGCGGCCATGAACCTGCGAATCGCCTCATGCACAACCCTATCGACATGATCGTGTTCGCCAAGGTGGTGGAACACGAAAGCTTTTCCGCCGCTGCTCTTCACCTGCAGATGTCCGCCTCGGCGGTCAGCAAGCACGTCTCCAGGCTGGAACAGTCGCTAGGTGTTCGCCTGCTGAATCGCACCACGCGGCGCCTCAGCCTGACCGAAGTTGGCGAAGCGGTATTCGCGCACTGCGCCAGCATGTCCCGCGAGGCCGAAGCCGGCGAGATGGTCGCGGGCCAATTCGCCGCGGAGGCACGTGGGCTACTTCGCATCGGCGCGGCATCGGCCTTCGGCCGCCTGTACGTCGCTCCTGCCATTCCAGAATTCCTGCGCCTGCATCCGCACCTGTCCATCGAACTGACCATGAGCGATCGCCTGGCGGATTTCGTGAAGGAGCGGTTCGATCTGGCCATCGGCGCCGATGTGATCCCCGGCGCAAACCTGGTCGCGCGCAAGCTGGCCGATGTGCGGTGGGTCGTATGCGCCGCCGAGGAATACCTTGCACGTCACGGCACACCCCGTACCCCGGCCGACCTGGAACGCCACAACTGCGTGTTCTATCGTTCCTCGGTCACGTCGGGAGAGGTATGGCGCTTTCGCCGCGACACAGCGGAATTCGCCATCTCCGTGCGAGGCCGATACCTAGTCAACGACAGCGAAGCCGTATACCGCGCCACTCGCGCCGGCATGGGCGTGGGCCTGATGCCCACCTTCGCCATCGGCCCCGATGTCGAGGACGGCACGATGCGTGTGCTACTCACTGAGTACGAAGCGCTCGGCACGTTCGGATCGCATGTATGGCTTCACTATGTCGCAGGACCCTTCGTATCCCCAAAGATACGCGCGTGCGTCGACTACTTCGCCGAGCGCTTCCGCCATGACTTGTACTGGGACAAATTGCAGTTAACGGCGGCAAGCTGACGCTCGCAGACGTCGTCACGTACCTTTCTTCGTTTGAAGCGATGGGCCAACGGCAGACGCCAGCGGGCAACTCAAGCTAAAGCGTGCAGAGCGTGCGTCCTTTCGCCCCTAGGCGCTCCCCGCCTGTAATCCATCGTTCGCCTTTACGAATGGCGGCATGGACGGGCTTTGGTTTGGCGAAACGCGGGCGCAAGATACACCTGCGTGATTCAACGTGAACCGTACGCCCGGAGACAAGTGCCATGGACGCGCGATCCAGCGGGTAGCTCTCCTGCATCCGCTTCCGACCCCCTTTCAGCCGTTCGAGGACCGTCCTGCTAAGACCGCTTTGGTGGCCCTGACACGGAAGTCAGGCCCTCATGGTGACATCTCTCGCCTGCCAGTAGGCTACTCGTTTTGGAGGCAGATCACCCAATATGCGCCCCGTCCACAGCGATCCGTAGGTGCCGCTCAATGCTACGATTTGGCTTCTTCTCATCAGTCAACCTTCTATGTTCGACCTGTTCAAACGCATCAAGGAAGCGAGCAAGAACGCCAAGGCGTATCGCCACGATTCGAGCGACACATCACTTCGCGGGCATGAAGCCGAACATGAAGTGTGTAATATCCTGGCGCCTCGATTGATTGGGACCGGATGGGAGTTGGTCAACGGTGTTCGGGTACCAGACCCGACTGCGCGACGCCGCAGGGAGCTAGACTTCGTTTTCACCAGCCCCACTGAAGCAATTATCGTGGAGCTGAAGAACTGGACCGGTGAGGTCAGCTTGGACGAAAGTGGTGATGTCGTCCAGGTCAACCGCAAGGGAGAAGTAGTCAACGGCGGTAAATTGTTTGAGGACGTCGCTGAGCGCGCGGAGATCCTCCGACTCCATCATATGAGCAAAGCGCGGGTGCCCGTAAAGATGAGGCATTTTGTCGTCTTCTACGATCCCTATGGCAACCTCTGCCTGCATGATGAAATCGCCGGCCGCGCGGACGTGCTTCGCTTCGACGAATTGCGCAACCGCATGCCAAACGGATCGGAGCCGTTTCTCCTTCGACTACTTCATGCGCTGATGGGTTTCTTCGGGTTCAAGCTCGAAACAGCGAAGGCCCCCGTGCCTTCACCCGAGATCGTCGCATTTCGCCAGTCGCTGGCGGAGCTGGGCGGTTGGGATGTGATCGTACTAAATGGCGGCCTGACCCTTTGCGGAGACATCGTGAGCATTATCGGCAAGCGGCCCGATGACATCGAGCGTGGCAATTTCGATCGCGCACGACTGTCTCACGTGGCATTCGACGTGGACCGAGGCATCGTGAGGTCGCTCTTCCGCGCCCCCGATCTTGACGCCCTGGCAACGGGAACGGGCCGGGATGCTTCCACTACGACGTGGAGAGTCCCGACCGCCGCGGAACTGACCTTTCACCGCGCGGGGGATAAAACACCGAGCGTCTATGAGCTCCGGAATATGCGGTCGATCCAGTTTGGCTACCAGGTCAAGCCAAAGACCACGTATAGCTATGAGGATTTCCGCGTCGGGATGACCGTGGTTGGCCGCGTCACCTCCATCAATGATAAAGGCGTGTTCATCGATATTGGTTACCGGGAATCGGCGGGTAAGCCGCGCGACGCCCGTGCCAGCCCGGCTAAGCCAGGCGCCCTGGCTATCGGCCAGCGGGTTCTTGCACGCGTCACCCGCCTCCTCGAGGACAGGAAGCTCATTTCGATTGAGATCCTCGATCCGCGATTGGCTTGAATGTGGAGATAAGTATCCCACGGTTGGTTGTGGTCGGCCCTCTTCCCGTCAATCTTCGCCCAACCATCGCGACGTTGAAGAAGTACTACAAAACCACTCGGAGATAACTCATGGAACCCCATGCCAGCATAGTGGAAAGAATCGTTCCAACTCTTTGGCCGCTGGTGTGCTCCTTTTATCCCCGAACGGCCACTCGCGAACAAGTGGGGGGAACGACCGGTTGAATGCACAGCCGATAGCGGACCTAGAGATTTTCGCCATAACGAGCGGTCGCGTCGTTATAAATCACCTTCCACGATCTGGTCATTTATGTGGACCCAACCCAGCCTCCAGTAACCTTCGTTAGGTGCGACCATAGTGCTCCATTCCAAGATAAGCATCACCGCGAATGCGACCCATAAAAAAATGGAACTGGCGACAACTCATTCATTGCACCTACGGGTGTCATGAATATCAATGCGAGTGAGCATGGCATGCGTGGCACCGCCATGCGTAAGCCGTCTCTACCGAGGGTTTGCCCATCTCATTCGGTCTTGCCATTCCGACACAAGAGTTCCGGTAGCGTGATGTTGCGTGGCCTTGGCTCGATCGAAAAGACCATGAGCAGGCGAGCCGAATATGCCATAACCCCGCATTCACATGGCCTAGTCGAGATGTCGCTTTATGGCCCTTACCGTCACGCCGTTCGGCTCCTAGCATTCGGTGCCGGGCCATTCACCAAGCCATCCCGACCGGAAGCACCAATACCCACGGGATGATCTCACTGCCGCGCGTCGTCGAATTTCACGTTGCCCACCGATCTTTGTCATGTCGATTTCCCACGATTCCGTTTCCGAGGCAGTTCGACACCAAGAGGCCGTACGGCATACGGCTTCTACCCTGGAATGGGTATGGATCTTGCCGTTGGCCTGCGTGCTGTATTACCCGTGGGCACTTTCCCTTGCCAATCGCGCCTACACGAATGGAAACGGCCCGACGGTCGTAGTCGCTTGGCTCATGACGGCCTATGCCGTCCCGGCCTTCGCGTTTTTCTGCGCCTACAAGGTTGGAACCGTCGCCGTGCCAACCGCGCGTATAGTGCTCGCCCGCCGCCTGTGCTGTTTGGCTTTCGCCGCCCCGCCAGCTTATACCTTGGTCGGCGTACTGCTGTACCTGATGAAGATTGAACTGCCCGACATAGCAGTATGGACGACGCTTTGGCTGTCGATCGCGATGTTCGGCCTGATGACAGCATCCACCGCGCGCCCTGGCCGATCGAGCCCAGGCGAGGCCCCCCGGCGCATCCCTGTCCTGCGAACCCTGCATGGCGTCACAGCGCTGCTGCTGCTGCTGGCCTTCCTTGGCCCGCATATCTTCAATCACCTACTAGGTGTGTTTGGCACCGACGTCCATCGAAGCGTCATGAAAGCCCTGCGGACCTTTTACAGATCGCCTATCGTAGAGCCGGCAATACTGGCGGCCATGCTGTTCCAGATACTAAGCGGCCTGGTTCTATTCAACCGAAAAGGCTCCGGATACTTGGATCTGCTGGGTACGCTGCAAGTCACCTCTGGCGCGTACCTGGCCATGTTCATCCCAACGCACGTGAATTCGGTTTTCACGCTGGCCCGATATTTCGGAACCGAGACGGATTACGCCTGGGCCGTAGGTGCGCCCGTCGGCGTGCTTGCCGACCCATGGAACATACGCCTATTACCCCACTATTCGCTGGGCGTGTTTCTCCTGATCGCCCATTTGGCTTGCGGTTTGCGCCTGGTATTGCGGGCCCACGGCATGGACGCCCCCAAGTCCAACATCGTCACCTGGTTTGTTGTGGCCATCGGCGGTGCTATCGCTGCCATGGTCACGGCCGGCATGCTCGGGTGGCGGCTTTCGGCCGCTATTTGAATTTTCTTCCGAAATCTAGCCCAACAAGCCGGGGCCGGCCAGGCCGCGCGCAATCGGGCGGCTCGGCGCAGGAGCCTGCATCATGCGGTCGCAGCACGTGCTGGGCCACCTTGAAGCTGGCCGGCCGGCCCTGAACGTCATAAGGGAAGGTCCCCTACGGCAGGATGACGATAGACCCCGCGTTCTGCCGCCGTTCCGCCATCGCATGTGCGTCCGCCACCTTGTCGAGCGGGAAGCGGGCGGATACCGAGGGCTTGATCCAGCCCTTGCGCAGCGCCTGGAAGACGGCGTCTGCGTTCGCGCGAAACGCAGCGGCGTCGGCGTTATGCGGAAACACGGACGGGCGCGTCAGGAACAGGCATCCTTTTTTATTCAGCAACTCCGGGTCGATGGACGGTGCCGGACCGGACGCCGCGCCAAAGACCACGACCGTGCCGAATTTCCTCGCACAGTCCAAGGAACCCAGGAAGGTATGCCGCCCGACAGAGTCATAGACCACATGCGCCTTGCGGCCTTCGCTAGCCGCGATCACGCGCTCGACCCATCCTTCCTGACTGTAGTTGATGGCGTGGTCGCAGCCGGCTTCCCGCGCAATCCGGCATTTTTCATCCGAGCCGGCCGTGCCGATGACGCAAGCGCCCAGGCCCTTGGCCCATCGACTGAGTATCTGCCCCACGCCACCCGCCGCGGCATGGACCAGGACGATATCGCCCGCCTTCACCGGATAGGTCCTGTGCAGCAGATACTCGGCCGTCATGGCCTTGAAGAAAACGGCCACTGCCATGATTTCGTCGATGCCGTCGGGAATACGCGCCAGCTTCGTCGCGTCGACATTGCGGCGATCGGCGTAAGCGCCAACACCGGCATTCATGTAGATGACGCGGTCACCGACTTGAAAGTCAGTGACGCCGTGGCCAACGCTTTCCACTACCCCCGCAGCTTCGTGCCCTAGGCCTGTCGGCAAAGGAAGCGGGTACTTGCCCGAGCGCTGATAAATATCGATGTAGTTGAACCCCATCGCGACTTGGCGAAGCTGCACTTCGCCTTCGGCGGGCGGCGCGATCGGCTCTTCACGGAGTTGGAGAACATCCGCGCCACCGAATGCGTCCAGTTGAATTACGCGGCGGGTCATTACGGAGGGATTCATACGTGTCTATGTCCGGGGATCGGTATGGGGCCCAGCATAAATCATTAATTTCAGCGAAAGGCGAAGACATATTGCGAGACGGATCCCACCATGGACGCTCGGCGCACCATTCAACGGCCAAAGGGGGCCGACCACTTTTGATTTATTCACGCGGCACCTCGCGTCGCCGCGCTCGCGCGTTTGACGACCGTTGAATCGGGACGTTCGCCCCGTGCACCCTCCAGGCGTTTTAACGCCGTCAGCCTGCCTGGTCACGCGGAAGGTCCCGTCGTGCCAACAGTCGTCCCACGGCGGGGCGCGGCGCAATTGCCGCGGATCGACAGATCGTGCAGCGCCACCGTGTAAGCGCAGATCGCGCAAGGCGGAAGGAACGGTGAAGTCACTCGGCCGCGGAAGCGGCGGCCTGCACGAATTCGAGGCGATTGCCTCCGAGCGATTTGGCCCGATACAAGGCGCGGTCCGCGGCGGCCAGCGCGTCGGGCAGCGCCGGGATTTCGTTTTCGAAATATGCGAGTCCTATGCTGACTGTCGCGGCTATCCCGTGGCCCCGGACTTCATCCAGGATGGTTTCGGCGAAACGATTGGCGACGGCTTCGCCCAGCGCCTTGGCGTGAAGCGCATCTTTCCCTACCAGGAGCGCGGCGAATTCTTCCCCGCCGATACGGGCAAAGATCGTCTCCGGCCCCAGCGCGCCGCGCGCGATTTCAGCGAACGACTTCAGGACCTTGTCGCCGGTATGGTGGCCATGGACGTCATTGATCGCCTTGAACTGGTCCAGGTCGAACGCGAGAACGGCAACGGCCCTGTGTGGTCGCCCATCATCGAGCACGCGCGCGCCTTCCTCGAAAAACCATCGGCGATTGCCTAGCCGGGTCAGGTAGTCCGTTTGGGATTCACGCAGAAGTTGCCCATGGGTTTCGTCACGGACGAGCTTGAGCAAAGCCATCGGCAATATCACCGAATACAGGACGCCCTCCAACATGGTGATCTGGCTGGCGAGGACCTGCGTCGCTTGCCCATATGCGTTCACCAGGAAAGGCAGGACGATCGCGCGAGCAGCATAAACGAACGCATGCAAGCTCGCCAGAACCACAACAATGTGGCGCGATGCCAGCGACTTCATTGCATCGCATCGCAGCATCTCCCAAGCCGTCAGTCCGCTTACGGCCGCGATCGGCGCCGCGCTGACGTAGTTCCACACGACATCGTGCCATCGCGCTCCGCCCGCCGCCCAGCCCAGGGCCATCCCGATCAGCAGAGAGACTGAAGCGGCGCGATAATGCCTGCCGCTTAGCGTGGCCACGCCGCCAAGGATCAAAAGATAGCCGGAGAGCATGACGAGATTGCTGATCGCGGAGCCGACCGGCGGCGGCAGGGCGCCACGAAATAGCACGGTGGCGCAGCCAATCGCGAGCGTGACGTACCCTATCGCCAGGATCCGCAGGGCCTTGCCCCGCTTCGGATTGCCGCGATGTTCCCAAAACGTCATCCCGGCGCTGGCCAGAAGCGTTCCGATGGCAAGGAAGTAGAGGGTCAGGAGATCGACGTGCATCCCGGATATGTAGGCACTGCGCCGATGTGTCCCCGGCGGCAGCGGGATTTTACGTGCAAAAGCCGCGCACCATACTGAACCTTGATTCACCTGCGAGCGCTGCTGGATCGCCGAGAAGGACGGCAGGATGGTGGGGTCGGTTTCGTGATGCGCCACGACGAAACAACGGCGAAGCTGCGACTGCTGTATGTCGACCCCAGCGCGCGCGGACCGAGGATCGGCAAGCGCCGTCATCCGGCGCCCGCCCTCACCGCATATTGAAGCTCTTCTTGCTATCCAAATGCGCGCGCATCAGTTCCTCTGCGCGCTTGCCGTCGCGCGCCAGCAGCGCCTTGACGAAGGCCTCGTGGTCCGCGACGCCGGCGGCCCATTCATCAGGGTCCAGGTTCGATTTGTAGCGCAGCGCCTGCACCTGCAGGTTCAAGCGGTCATAGGAAGTGACCAGCGCGGGATTATGCGCGGCTCGGCTGATCGCGATATGCGTGCCCATGCTGGCCTCGAAATACGCTGCGATGTCGCGCGCCGCGTAGCCTTCCAGCATGCGTCGATGCAGGCTGGCGATATGTGCGAGTTCCGCATCGGTCGCGCGCTGCGCCGCCTGCCTGACGGCCAGGCCCTCCAGCACGCAGAGGACGTCGAAGGTATTTTCCACATCCTCGCGCGAGAGTTCGATGACCATGGCGCCGCGCTTGGGCTGGATGTGCAGCAGCCCGTCGGAGGCCAGGATCCGATACGCCTCCCGCAGCGGCGTGCGGGACACCTTCAGGCGATCGCATAATTCCCGCTCGTTCAGCCAGGTGCCTGGACGCAGCGTGCCGTTCACCACAAGCTGGCGCAGCCGGTCCGCCACCACGGCGGGCAAGGTCGGGTGGTGGATGGCGAATCCTTCGCCAGGAAAATCGTCCGTCAGGGCGGGATGAGGGTTTGTCATAGGTGTACGCCGCAAAAATCCGGGATAACGTGGTATCTGGTATACCAGACATCAAATCCCAGAAAAATACCAACCGGGACACGGGAATGATAGACCAGCTCACTGGTCACCCCGCCATAGGAGACGCCGATGTTGAAGAAAGCCCTCGTAGCGATCAGCAGCATGCTCGCCCTGACCCAGGCTGGCCCCGCCGCCGCCGTGTATCCCGACAAGCCCATCCGGCTGATCGTCGGTTTCGTCCCCGGAGGGGGGACGGACGTATCGGCCCGCATTGTTGCCCAGCACCTTTCCGGCCTGCTGAAGCAGCAGATCGTCATCGAGAACAAGCCCGGTGCCTCCGGCCTGATCGCGGCGGACATGGTGGCCAAGGCCGAGCCGGACGGCTATACCCTGCTGCTTGCCAACATGCAGTCCACGGTGGCGGCGCCCTATGTGCTGCCGTCATCCTTCGATCCCATCAAGGACTTCACGCCCGTGCGGTATATCGGCGCCGTCCCCAACGTCCTGGTGGTGAACCCCACCCGCCACGACTTCAAGTCGGTGCAGGACCTGATCGATGCCGCGCGCAAGAAGCCGGGCGGATTGACGTATGCGTCCTCCGGACTGGGCAGCCCGCAGCATCTGACGGCGGCACGGTTTTCCCAGATCGAGAAAGTGGAAATGGTCCACGTGCCCTACAAGGGCAGCGGCCAGGCCGTGGCTGACCTGTTGGGCGGCCAGGTCGATCTGAACTTCGACACCCTGCCCGGCGTGATCGGGCAGATCCAGGCGGGCAAGCTGCGGCCCCTCGCGGTCACCAGTGCCGAGCGCACGCCGCGGCTTCCAGACGTGCCGACTCTGGCCGAAGCCGGCGTGAAGGGCGTGGACATCGTGCAGTGGTACGCCGTCCTGGCGCCCGGCAAATTGCCGGCGCCCATCCTGGCGCAACTGGACCAGGCCTTGGCGCAGACGCTGAAAGATCCCGGTATACGCGCGAAGCTTGCCGACCAGGGCATGGATGTGGGCGGCGGCCCCGACACACCCGCCGCCTTCCATACCTACCTGGAACAGGAGTGGGTGCGCTACGGGAAACTGACTTCCAGCCTGGGGCTGACCAAGGAACAGGCCAAGCAATGAACCCATCCCGAACCGGAGCCGCAGCATGACCGAAGCCGTGACGTCGCCACAAGCGCTCATCCTGAGTGAGCGCGATGGCCCCATCGCCACCGTGATCCTGAACCGCCCCGCCAAGCTCAATGCCCTGACCGTCGACGCCTGGCGGCTGCTGGGGGATACCTTCACGGCGTTGTCCCGTGACGATAGCGTGCGCTGCATCGTCCTGCGCGGCGCCGGCGAAAAGGCGTTCTCGCCGGGCAACGATATCTCGGAATTCGAGACCTTCCGCTCCAATTCGGCGCAGGCGCGCGAGTACGGCGCGATCATGCGACGCACGATCGAGGCCATCGGGCAGTGCCGCCATCCGGTGGTCGCGCAGATCCACGGCATCTGCGTGGGAGGCGGCATGGAAATCGCCGGCCTGGCGGACGTGCGCATCTGCGGGACCAGCTCGCGCTTCGGCGTGCCGATCAAGAACCTTGGCCTGGTGATGTCCTATTCGGAGCTGGCGCCCCTGGTGCGATTGGTGGGCCCCGACGTCGCGCTCGCGATGCTGCTGGAAGGCACGATTTTCGGCGCGGACGAAGCGCTGCGCCTTGGGGTGGTGACGCGCGTGGTGGACGACGAGCAGGTCGCCGCGGAGGCCCAGGCCACCGCGCAGCGCATCGCGGCGGGCGCGCCGCTGGTGGCGCGCTGGCACAAGAAGTTCGTGCGCCGGCTTGGTACCGGCGCCGCCTTGAACGACGCGGAGCGCGACGAAGCGTTCGAGTGTTTCGACACCGAGGACTTCCGCACGGGCTACCGCGCCTTCCTGGCAAAGCAGACGCCAGATTTCACCGGCCGCTAAGTGCCCAAGCCGCTTACCTGATGCAGGAGTGACCATGCAGGAAACCCGGAACCCCTCCCCGCGCACCGGCGCGCTCGCGGGCATGCGCGTGATCGAACTGTCCCAGATCATGGCCGGCCCCACCTGCGGCATGATGCTGGCCGACCTGGGCGCGGACGTCATCAAGGTGGAAAAGCTGGAAGGCGGCGATGACGCACGGCAGTATCGCGACCCGCAAGTGAACGGCGTTTCGATGCCGTTCCTGATGCTGAATCGCAACAAGCGGGCGATCTCGCTGGATCTGAAACATCCACAGGGCAAGGCGGTGCTGATGCGCCTGCTGCGCGGCGCGGACGTGATCACGGAGAATTTCCGCAAGGGCACCATGGAGAAACTCGGGCTAGGCTACGAAGAGCTGCGCCGCGAGAATCCTGGCCTGATCTATTGCAGCGTGTCCGGCTACGGCAGTACCGGACCGTACGCGGACAAAGGTGGCTTTGACCTGATCGCGCAGGGCTTCTCCGGCTTGATGAGCATTACCGGCGAACCGGGCGGGCCGCCGCTGCGCACGGGCAATTCGGTGGCGGACATCAATGCGGGCCTGCTCGCCGCCTTCGGCATACTCGCGGCCTACCAGCACAAGCAGCGCACGGGCGAAGGCCAGCGCGTGGAGACCTCGCTGCTGGAGGCCAGCCTGCAGCAGCTGTATTGGCACGCGGCCATCTATTTCGGATCGGGGGTATCGCCCGGGCCGAGCGGTTCGGCGCATGTACTGACCGCGCCGTACCAGGCCTTTCCGACGGCGACGTCATGGATCATCATCGGCGGTGCGAACGAAAAGAACTGGGCCCGCATTGCACAGGTGCTGGGCCGGCCGGAATGGACGGAAGACCCGCGGTACGCGCTGAATAGCGATCGCATGCGTCACCGCACGGAATTGACGCAGGCCATCTCGGAGATCCTGCGGGAACGCTCGGCCGACGAGTGGCTGGCCGATTTCGACCGGGCCGGCGTGCCCGCGGGACCGGTGCATTCGGTCGGAGAGGCGCTGTCGCATCCGCAGACGCTGGCGCGCGATATGGTGGTGCGGCAGCAGCATCCGGACGCCGGCGAGGTTTCCACGATCGGCATGCCGGTGAAGTTCTCGGCGACGCCCGCGCAATACCATCGGGCGGCGCCCCGGCCTGGTGAGGATACGCGCACCATCCTGGTCGAGTACGGCTACAGCGAAGCGGAAATCCAGTACCTGCTGGACGAGGGTGTCGTGCGCGATGTGCAGGCCGCCGCGCCTGTATAGGAGCAATAGCGGGAGGGAAGCGGAAGGGGGAGTGGCAACACGAAAAAAATGCCGACAGGTTTGTCACTCCCCCCGGTCCGTGCGAGGTGTGAAAATGGCCACACAGCAACCATCGCACGATGCGTGGCAGGCTGCTGTGGGGTGCGCAGCCCCTGGCATTTCGCATCGCCCCATCCAGGAGTAAGCCATGACCGCGTCAACGCCACAAGCCGCCCAGGGCGGACACCCCGCCATGCAAACACCCCCCGTCGTGTCGCCCCAGGAATGGGAGGCCGCCTGGCAACGGCTGCTCGTGAAGGAAAAGGCCCAGACACGCGCCCGCGACGCATTGGCCGCGGAACGCCGGCGCATGCCGTGGATGGCCGTGGACAAGCCGTATGCCTTCATCGGCCCTGCGGGCCGGATCAACCTGCTGGATCTGTTCGACGGCCGGCGCCAGTTGATCGTCTACCGCGCCTTCTTCGAGCCGGGCGTGTACGGCTGGCCGGACCACGCCTGCCGCGGTTGCTCCATGGTGGCCGATCAGGTCGCCCACGTGGCGCACCTGAACGCCCGCGACACCACGCTGGTTTTCGTATCCCGCGCATCGCAACCGGATATCGCCAGGCTGAAGGAACGGATGGGCTGGCAGATGCCCTGGTTCACGCTGACCGACAGCTTCGACGCCGATTTCGGCGTCCATGAGTGGCACGGCACCAATGTGTTCTATCGCGACGGCGACCGCGTCTACCGCACCTACTTCCTGAACAATCGCGGCGACGAGCAGATGGGCAATACGTGGAACTACCTGGACATCACGCCGCTGGGCCGGCAGGAAGTCTGGGAAGATTCACCGGAAGGCTATCCGCAGACCCCGACCTACAAGTGGTGGAACTGGCACGACAGCTACGTCGCGGACGCGCCGCCCGACCAGAAATGGGTGGAAGTCTCGGATGCGGGAGAGAAGGCGTTTCGGGAAGAAAGCGCGAAAAAAGGCGATAAACCTGGCACCGACCCCCAACCCGGATGCGCCCACTGCGCCGACGATCCAAACGCCGGATCCTGACGCAAGCGGCGGCTGGAGCGCGGCGGATCCGCGGCGTTCACCGATGGGGATATCAAGCCTGGCCCGGCAAGGTCCTTGCCGCGTTCCACCCCATCGCGTTGTACAGGTGGTAGCGCGCGATACCTATGTATTCGTGCAGCGCGAAATCGGCCAGCGCGAAGTTGTACGCCAGCGGCAGCCAGGACGATACCGCGCGCAGATAGTCCGCACGCATCGGGGTCGGGTCCACCCCGAAATGCGCGAAGTAGATCAGGCCGCGCCGCAGATGTATGCCTGAAGAAACGAGCAAAACCCGATTCGCGCCATAGTCCTTTAGCATCGCGCTGCTGAATTGCGCGTTCTGCCACGTGTTCATGCTGCGGGATTCGACCAGGATATCCGCGGACGGAATGCCTATCCCCACAAGGACGTCCCGATAGACCGATGCTTCGGCCCTGCCCTGGCCTAGCGCATCGCCCCCGCTGACCAGGATCTTGCAATCCGTCTGGGCCCTGCGGCAGTCCACATAAAGGCCTGCGGCTTCGACCAGCCGTGGATACGAGAAGATCCCTGGCTCCACCTGCCCCGACCCGGGGATCTTCGCCGTACCGGCACCGAGCAGCAGGATGGCATTACGGCTGCCCCATTGAACGGAGGGCCTGGCGAGGTAAGGGGATTGCAGATCGCCCAGCAGCCACGCCGGTACCGGACCGCAGCCCACCGCCAAAACGAGGATCAGCGATACCGCGTACAAGGCTGTGCCGGCGCGCCGCCGCCTGAGCAGGAGAAACAGCGTGGCGAGGGCAACAATGGCGATAAGGAGCGTCAACGTCATACCGAACTTTTGTGTTCCAACCGAGTTTGAGGGCGATTTCGCGGGGGGGCGCCGTGAAACCGTACCAGAGGGCAGCCGATGGCCCGCATGGCCGGGATACCTTCCATGCCGGCGGGTGGTAGCCGGGTCCTGGGTGACAAAGTATGCCCGCAGGTTCATGTCGCCGGACAGCCATCGCGACCGCGGCCGGGCCGCCGGTCCTGACAAAACCATGAATCCGTAAGCGCCGGGCGCCCCGTTTTGACAAGGCCAACGCCTCTGGCCGAGAATCCAGGGCCTGTCTCCGCGCCCGTCCCCGGATTCCGATGCGCTTTTCCGGCCCTCGCGCGATCGCCTCATCACCCCATACAGCCCCTTTCTGTGAACCCGCACAGCAACTTTCGCGTCATCGCCGTGGTGGTCGCCACGACGCTCTTCATGCAGAACATCGACAGCACCGCCATCGCGACGGCGCTGCCCGCGATGGCGCGGGACTTGAACGTCAACGCCGTGCACCTGAGCGCGGCCATCACGTCCTACCTGGTGGCCATGACGGTGTTCATTCCCGTCAGCGGCTGGGTGGCGGACCGCTTCGGCGCCAAGCGGATCTTCATGTGCGCGATCTTCCTGTTTACCGCGGCGTCCTGTTCCTGCGCGTTGTCCAATGGATTGGGGCAGCTTGTCATCGCCCGCATCGTGCAAGGTGCCAGCGGGGCCATGATGGTGCCGGTGGGGCGCCTGGTGCTGCTGCGTGGCGTGCGTCGGGAAGACCTGCTGTCCGCCACCACGTGGCTGTCGATGCCCGCCATGGTGGGCCCGGTCATCGGACCGCCGCTGGGCGGCTTCCTGACCGACACGTTTTCGTGGCGCAGCATCTTCTGGATCAACCTGCCCATCGGCATCCTGGGGCTCGCCCTGGTGTGGCGCCTGATTCCGCATACGGAGACCGAGCGGCCGCCGAAGCTCGACATCCGCGGCATGACCTTGATGGGCCTTGCCATCAGCGTCTTCATGGTGGGCGTGGAGACCGTGGGACGCGGGATCGTGGCGCCGGAACTCCCCTGGCTGGCGATCGCGCTCGGACTGCTGTTCTTCGGCCTGACGGTGCGGCATTGCAAGCGCGTGCCGAACCCGGCCATCGATTTCTCGCTGCTCTCCATCCCGACGTTCAAGGCCGCCACGGCCGCCGGCAGCCTGTTTCGCGCCGGCGCGGGCGCCCTGCCCTTCATGGTGCCCCTGACCTTGCAACTGGGCTTCGGGCTATCGGCTTCGCGCAGCGGCATGCTGACGCTGGCCAGCGCCGTGGGCGCCTTCAGCATGCGGCCGATGGCGCAGTTCTTCCTGCAGCGGTATCGCGTGCGCACCATCCTGCTGGGCGGCTGCTATGCCTTCGCGGCCACCTTGCTCGGCTGCGCGACGCTGACGGCGGACTGGCCGGAAACCGCCATTTTCGCCTTGCTGTTATGCGGCGGCCTGGCGCGCTCGCTGAACTTCGCCTGCATGAACGCGCTGACCTACGCCGACGTTCCGCCAAAAAAGCTGTCCGCGGCGACGTCCTTTTCCGGCACGGCGCAGCATCTGCCGCGCGCGGCCGGCGTCGCCGTGGCGGCGGGCGTCATGCAGATATCGATGATGCTGTCCGGCCGGGACCATGCCGCGCACTGGGATTTCGCGTGGTCGTTCATCGCGATCGCCGCCGTGGTGCTGGCGTCCGCGCCCGGATATGCCGCGCTGCGGCCGGAGGCCGGCGCGGGGATCTCTCGCGGGCGGTCACGCAAGGCTGCCTGAATCCCGCGGGGCTGTCCACACGGCCACATTGCGATTCCGCGGGGCCCCACCTTCCCGCCACTACGCGACGCTGTCCGGCTACCATCCCGCCACTTCGATGATGGCGTCCGCGAACGCGCGCGGCGCCTCCTGAGGCAGGTTGTGCCCCACGTCGCCGGGCAGATCGATGTGCTTGTACCTGCCCGTGAACATCTTCGCATACGCCGCCGGCGACGGATGCGGCGCGCCGTTGGCCTCGCCCTCCATGGTGATGGTCGGCACCGCAATGGTGGGGAGCTCGGCCAGGCGCTTTTCCAGCGCGTCGTACTGCGGCTCGCCCTCCGCCAGGCCAAGCCGCCAGCGGTAATTGTGGATGGTAATCGCCACGTGATCCGGATTCGCCAGCGACGCGGCGGAGCGTTCGAATGTCGCATCGTCGAACTGCCATTTCGGCGAGGCGGTCTTCCAGATCAGCTTGGCGAAGTCATGCCAGTTCTTTTCGTAGCCCAGCCGGCCGCGTTCCGTGGCGAAGTAGAACTGATACCACCAGGCCAGTTCCGCCTCCGGGGGCAGCGGCGCCTTGTTTGCCGCCTGGGTACCGATCAGATAGCCGCTGACGGAAACCATGGCCCTGCACCGTTCCGGCCACAAGGCGGCGATGATGTTCGCCGTGCGCGCCCCCCAGTCGTAGCCGCCGATGACGGCGCGCCGGATCTGCAGCGCGTTCATCAGTGCGATGATGTCCGCGGCCACCGCGGACTGCTGGGCGGTGCGCTTCGTGTCGTCGGAGAGGAACCGCGTCGTGCCGTAGCCGCGCAGGTGCGGCACGATCACCCGGTAGCCCTTGGCCGCCAGCATGGGCGCCACATCGACGTAGCTGTGGATATCGTAGGGCCAACCATGCAGCAGGATGACCACCTGCCCGTCGCTGGGGCCGGTTTCCGCATAGCCGATGTTCAGCGCGCCGGCGTCGATCTGCTTGATCGTCGCGAATGAGCCGGCCGACGCACGGGCGCCGCCTGTCTTGCCGATAGCCGGCTTGACGCCATTCTTGCCCGGGGCCGCGGTTTCGGCCTTGGCCAGCCCCGCCAATCCCAGCTCCAGGGCGCCGATGCCGGCAGCGGCTGTACCGAGGAAGCGGCGGCGACGGTTGTTGATCTGGTCGGACATGCGAGATTCTCCTATGCAGTTTGATGGGGATGCCCGACTGTCCTCAGTGGGCGATCCGGCCGCATCCGGATACTTACCCCTCCCGGTTTCGGCGTGCAGGCATTACATCGGCCGGATGTATCGGGCGTTTCTTCGCCACGGGCCCGGGCGGTATCGCCATGTACCGGCCACGTCCCGCGAATACAGTGCGATACATTCCCCGCGCGGCAAGACTTTGACTAAGATAGGCAGGCGCCATTGCACCGTATGGGCGACAAAGCTTCACCAACCCGGAGTGAACATGCCGTCAGAAACCCATGCCGTGTCCATGCCCAGATCGACCTGGGTCTATCCCCTGCTGGCCCTGGTCTTTTACTTCGCGGCCGCCGCCTACGGGTTCGCGACGCCCTTCGTTGCCAGCCTGGGCAATGCGGCGGTGGCGGTGCTGATGATGGTCGTGCTGTTCGGTACGATCTTCGCGGCCGTCTACCACGCCGAAATCATCGCCCACGTCACCGGAGAACCCTACGGGACACTGGTACTGACCGCATCCGTGACCGTGATCGAAGTCGCGTTGATCGTGTCCATCATGATCTTCGATGAAAACGGCAGTCCCGCACTGGCGCGCGACACCGTGTTCTCCGTGGTAATGATCGTGTGTACGGGCTTGGCGGGCATTTGTATCCTCGGCGGCAGCCTGCGGTTCCGGGAGCAACGGTACGGCAGCACCGGCGCTTCCGCCTACCTGACGGTGCTGATCGTGCTGGCGACGCTGACCATGGTCCTGCCCAATTATGTACAGGAGATGCAAGGGCCCTCGTACTCCGACAGGCAGCTGGTTTTCGTCGCGGTGATGACGCTGCTGCTGTATGGCGCGTTCCTGTATATCCAGACCGTCCGGCACCGCGACTACTTCATCACGCTATCCGACCATGCGCCGGATGAGAACCACCACATCGGCGGGCGCGCGCTCGCGTTCAGCATCGTCCTGCTGCTGGTCGCGCTGGTCGCCGTCGTGCTGTTGTCCAAGCAATTCGCCAACGTGGTGGAGTTCGGCCGCGAGGCCATCGGCGCGCCGCCGGCCGTGACGGGCCTGATGGTGGCCATCCTGGTGCTGCTGCCCGAAGGCATCTCGGCCTACCAGTCCGCCCGCCGCGACGAACTGCAGAAGGCGCTGAACCTGGCGCTGGGCTCTTCGCTGGCCACCATCGGCCTGACCTTTCCCGCCGTGTCGGCGCTCAGCCTTGCCTTGCACAAGCCCCTGGTCCTGGGCCTGGGTCCGGGCGACACGGTGTTGATGTTGCTGACGCTGGTGGTCAGCATCGTGACACTGGGCAGCGGGCGGACCAATGTGCTGTACGGGTTCGTGCACCTGGTGATTTTCGCGACCTTCATTTTCATGGCATTCCTGCCTTGACGGCTACGGACCGGCATCCCGCGGAACCGGAGCACCATGAAGCAGGTGCAGGAAGCGGCGCCACGACGCGGCCGCCGCCCGTCTATCGCACCAGGAAGCCGTTCTTCAGCGGATCGCGTTCATCCAGCACCCAGTTGGCGAAGCCGTGGATGCTGGCGCGGCCCGATACCTGTGGAATCACGGCGTCGTAATCCCCCACCTTCGTGCGGCTGAGCGCGCGCCCGCGCATGAGAGTGCCGATCACCGATTCGTTCTGGAAATCCTGATCCAGCGCCAGTTGGCCCCGCGCGACCAGTTGCGCGATGCGGCCGGCGGTGCCGGAACCGGTGGGCGAGCGGTCGACCTGGCGATCGGCGAAGATGCAGCAGTTCGCCTGCGTGGAGCCGGCATGGCGCGGCGGGCCGTTCACGATGGTGCCGTAGATGTGGTTCAGTTCGGGGATGAACGGGTGCACGACCGGATAGGCCGCGTTGGCGGCGGTTTTGACTTCCGCCCCGAAACGGACCAGGCGCTCGATATCGGATGCGTCGACCACCAGGCCATGCGGGGCGGCATCGGTATAGAAGTAGAAGGCGCCGCCGAAGGCGATGTCGCCGGTAACGCGGCCAAAAGTAGAGGTGTCCACCGACACGTCGCGGGCCACCAGGAAGGATGGCACGTTGACGAAGCGCACCTCGCCGGCCCGTTCGCCATCCCATTCGACGAAGGCTTCGATGAACCCGCACGGCGCATCGATGCCCACGCGCGTTTCCGGCTGGCCGCGCGTCACCCACCCCAGCTCCACGGCGGCCGTTGCCAGCGCGATGACACCGTGTCCGCAATGATCGCTATACCCTTCGTTGTGCACGAAGATCACGCCGAAATCGGCATCCGGCGATACCGGATCGGTCAGGTAGCCCGCGTACATATCGGCGTGGCCGCGCGGTTCGAGTATCAAGGCCCGCCGCACGTCGTCCAGGTTTTCCTTGACCCACGCGCGGCGCTGCACGATGGAGGCCCCCCGAAAGCGCGGCAGGCCGCTGGTCACGATGCGGAAAGGCTCGCCGCCCGTGTGCGTTTCCACGGTGCTGACCATGCGTTCGAACTTCATGAGGGGATCATTCCAGGATGGCGGATCAGGGCCGTCGCGGACGTCGTCCCGCGGCGGGGCCTATCGTATGTCAAATCCCCGCCCGATGAAACCGCCTGCCGCGGCCGGCTAGTTCGGCTGGATGCCAGCGTCCTGCGCGATTTTCTTCCAGAAGGGAATTTCCTGCGCGATGCGCTGGGCAAAGTCCCGCGACGTGCTGCTGGCCGGCGTAATCGACATGCCTTCCACCCGCTTGCGGACGTCGCCATCGTCCATGATGGTCTTGACCGTCTCTTCCAGCTTGCCCACCACGGCCGGCGGCGTACCCGCCGGCACGAAGAGGCCGCTCCACAATTCCACCGTCATGTCGATACCCAGTTCCTTTAGCGTGGGCGTATCGGCCATGTAGCTGATGCGTTGCGGCGACGTGACCGCCAGCGCGCGCACGCGACCGCTGGATATGCCCTGCATGGCCGGACTGGAATCCGCCAGCGTCATGGTCGCATCGCCCGTGCTGACCGCCATCACGGATTCATAGCTGCTCTTGTAGGGGATGTATTCGAACGCCGTTTGCGTACGCCGCTTGAACAGCTCGGTGATGAGCTGGAACGATGCCGAGCTGGCGCTGTAGTTCGATTTTCCTGGATGATCCTTGGCGTATGCGATCAGCGTGGGGAGCGATCCCGTATCCGGGTTGGACTTCTGGGTCACCAGTACCAGCGGAAAAGTCCCCACCAGCGATACCGGCGTCAAGTCTTTCTGCGGATCGTAGGGCAGCTTCTTGTACAGCGAGGGATTGAACGAGATCGGCCCGCTGGCGCCCATCAGCAGGGTGTAGCCGTCCGCCTTGGCCTTGGCGACGAAATTCGCCGCGATGATGGAACCGGCGCCCGGCTTGTTTTCCACGATCACGGGCTGCTTCAACAGCGTGGACATTTTTTCTCCCACCACGCGGGCCAGCAAATCGTTGGCGCCACCCGCGCTGTAGCCCACGATGATGGTGATGGGCTTGGAGGGATAGGCGTCCTCGGCATGGACGGATGAAGCGCCGAGCACGGTGCCGGCCGACAGGGCCATCGTGCCCAGCCGGTACGCGAGGGAACGCGTCAAGGTCATTGCAGTCTCCAGGGGGGTATCGGCTTCTCTAGGCCGTATCAGGGATCGATTCTGGTTTCTTCGAGCTGAACCGCACGCGCGAGCTCCAGGCCTTTGACCAGGCGGTAGACCGTGCGGCATGCCGTCACCGCCACGCCCAGGCGATCGCCCTCGCGCACGATGTAGCCGGTCAGCTCATCGATTTCGGTGGCGGCGCCGCGCGCGATGTCCAGGGCCATCGAGCCCGCATGCCGCGTGATGGGACGTTCGCCCGCGCGCGTTTGCTTGACCAGGTGCAGGGGATCGAATGCGAGCCGGCCGCCCAGGGCGGTCACGACGTCGATGCATTCGCGCGCCATGTCGTCGATCAGGTCGCGTACTTCCGGCACGTCGTAGCGCGCGCGGTTCACGCCCAGCAGCAGCGCGCCGACCGGATTCATCACGGCGTTGAACACGAACTTGGACCACACCGCGTCCATGGGATCGGCCAGGGCCTGGGCCGGCATTCCGGCATCGGACAACAGTTGGGCCAGCCAGGCGCAATCGTCCACCGTGCCGCGCGCCGGGCCGATCCAGGTGGTATTGCCGTGGATCAGATGCTCGACGCGGCCGGGACCCAGAAAGCGCCCTGCATCCAGCGCGACGCCGCGGGCGACCGGCCCCGCCCCACCGGCCAGCAGGGTTTCGGTGTTGCCCATGCCGTTCTGCAGGGTCACCAGCAGCGGGGTGTTGCGCAGCACCGGCCGCAGGGCGGCCCAGGCCGCGCCGGTCTGCCCGGACTTGGTCAGGAAGATCAGCGCGTCGAAGGAATCGCCCGCGACCGCCTGGGCGCCGGTGACGGCCCGAAGTGGCACCGTGCGCGGCGCAGGCCCCTCGACACGCAGGCCGTCGCGGCGGATGGCATCGATGTGTTCCGCATTGACGTCCAGCACGGTCACGTCCGCTACGCCCGCCAGATGCGCGGCGAAGATGCCGCCCATGGCGCCGCAGCCCACGATCAATATGCGCCGCATGGCCTGCCCTTACAGCGCCGCGATGCGCACGTGCATGACGGCGGCCTGGCCGGCATCCACGGCGGCCAGGCAGCGCGCGATCGCGGCTTCCAGCTCGGAGGGCTCGGCAACGTATTCACCGTGCGCGCCGAAGGACGCCGCCACGCGATCGAAGCGGCGCTCGCCCCGGCCCGCCAGCTTGGCCTGGAAGTCGCCGCTCCCCGCCGCTTCGCCATCCGGATACACGCGCAGCACCGCCTCCTTGACGGCCTGCCAACCGCCGTTGTCCAGCACCACGGTGAATATGGGCAGCTGGTATTGCTGCGCGACCGCGTAGACCGAGGTCGGCGTGGAGAAGTGAAAGCCGCCGTCGCCGACGAACTGCACCACCCGCGCATCGGGCCGTGCCAGCTTGACGCCCAGGGCCATGCCGCCGCTATAGCCCAGGCCGCCGCCCGAACATCCCAGCAGGGTCAGCGGCTTGCTGCGCGGAATCTGCCCCAGCACCGCCGGCGAATTGCGGATCGCCTCGTTGACGACCACGTCGTCGCTGGAAATGGCGCGCCCCACGGCGGCGCACACGTATTGCGGTGACAGCGCCTGCGCCGCGCCAGGCTGCGCGGCGGCCCGCGCCAGGGTGGCGCGGCGCTGCTCGTTGTCCGCGGTCCAGCCCTCGCGACGCTGGCGTGCCCGCGCGTCGAAATCCGGCGTGGCCAGGGCTTCGACCGCTTCCAGCACCTGCTCCAGCACGCGGCCGCAATCGGCCTGCAGGCGGCGATGCGTGGCAAACCCCCACATCGGGAAGTCGCGCTTGACCGGGTCCACGTCGATGTGCGTCCACGCGGTTCGCGGATTCTCGCTGGCGAAGGCGGGCAGCCAGGGCACGTCCACGTCCAGCAACATGCCGACATCCGCGCCGGCCAGGCCGGCCTTGGGATCGAAGCCGCCAAAACAGGCCGCGTCGCGCGGCACGTTCATGTACGTGGGCATGAATTCGTAGACACGCATGCCGCAGCGGTCCGCCAGCCGGGTCAAGGCCGCGACCGCGCGCGCGCTGCGGCCCAGGTAGGCCGTCACGGCGATCGGCGAGCTAGCGGCGATCAAGTCGCGGGCGATGGCCTGCGCCTGTTCCGGATCGATACCACCCAGCGTCACGGCGCCATAGCGGTCCGCCGGATAGCCGGGCATCTTCGATTCCGGCCAGGACTCGGCCAGCGTCTCGCGGGGCAGCGTCATATAGACCGGCCCCGGCGGATCGCTCTGCATCATCGTGTGGGCGCGGCGCAGCGCTTCCTTGGCGACGACGCCGGACGGCAGCGTGTATTCCCACTTCACGTAGGGGCGAACCAGGCTGCCGATATCGAAGGGATCCTGGACGAAATGCACGTAGTTGTCGCGTGAAGCCGGCAGCTCGCCGCGCAGCGTATAGGGCGCCTTGCCCGCCATCAGCATCACGGGCAAGCGGCTGCGGAACATATTGTGCATGCCCATCGCCGCGTTCGCGGTGCCCGCGTCCACGTGCACCATCACGGCCTGTCCGCGCCCCGTCATGGCCGCATAGCCCGCGGCCATATGCACCGCGACGTTTTCATGCGGGCACAGCACCGTGGCGGGCGCACGCCGGCCTTCACGCTGCCATCGGGCCAGTTCCTCGATGAGCGTGACGTGATCGGTGCCCAGGTTCGAGAAGATGTACTCGACCCCGGTGTCGGCCAGTCCCTCGAGGAAATAATGCGCCGCCGTGCGCGTGGTGTCCGCGCCGGACGCTGCGTGCTGCTTGTCCATATCGTCTCCGTTGTTGTGTCTTCTTGGTGGCTGCCATGGGTGCATGGCCGAGCTTGCCCACGATGCTGCCATTGCCGTCATTGCCGACCCGGACCACGCCGGCGCCATTGCCGGCCTTGCCGCGCGTGCGCCGCCGCGGCGGCGGCAGCCGCCACAGCCCCGCCGTGCCGCGCGGTCAGGATCGAACGCCCGTTTCGAAGTAGTAGTGCTTCGTTTCCAGGAAATCATTGAGCCCTTCCGCCCCATGCAGGCGGCCGTAGCCACTGTCGGCGCGGCCGCCTGTTTCCGCTTCGGCGAACAGGCGGTTGTGGGTATTGGCCCAGACGGTGCCGAAGCGCAACCGGGCGGCGACGCGTTCGCTACGCACGCCGTCGGCTGTCCACACGCTCGATGCCAGGCTGTAGCGCGTGGCGTTGGCGCGGCGGATCGCGTCCTCTTCGTCCTTGAAGCGCTCGACGATCAGCAGCGGACCGAACAATTCGCGTTGCACGTATTCGGACTGCAGGTCGTCGATGGCCACCAGGCTGGGCGAAAGGAAGGCGCCCTTGGCAAGCGCGCCGCCCGGCGCTTCGCCACGCACCAGGACCTGGCCGACGTCGCCGGCGCGCGCGACCAGGCCCGCGATGCGATCGCGGTTGGCGATATCGATCATGCTGCCCATCTGCGATTGCGGATCGCTGCCCACGCCCACCCGCACCGCGCGGAAGGCCTCGGCCAGCCGTCGTGTGAAATCGGCGTAGACGCTGTCCTGCACCAATACGCGGGTGATGGCGGTGCACTGCTGCCCGGCCAGGATCAGGCTGCCGGCGGTGATGCCCTTGACGGTCGCGTCGGACGCGCCGTCGGCGAAGACGAGCGCCGGCGCCTTGCCGCCCAGTTCAAGCGACAGGCGTTTCAGCGTGCCGGCGGCGGCAGCGGCGATCTTCTTGCCGACCGCGGTGGATCCCGTGAAGCTGACGACATCGACGTCCGGCGATTCGCACAGGGCCTGGGACACGGCCGAGCCGCCTTCGATCACGGAATTGACGATGCCGGCGGGCAGGCGCGGGTCGACCGTCAGGCATTCCAGCGCCAGGTTGTGCGCCAGCGCCGTCTGGAAAGCCGGCTTGATCACCGTCGCGCATCCGGCGGCCAGCGCGGGCGCGAGCGAACGCACCAGCAGGGTGATGGGGGCGTTCCACGGCAGGATAATGGCGGCCACGCCGGCTGCCTCGCGCCGCAACGATGCATGGCAACCCGGCTCCACCTCGATGATGCGGCCGAACAGATTGCGCGCCAGTCCGGCGTAGTACTTCAGCTCGGACACGCCGGCCAGGATTTCACCCAGGGCCTCGCGTCGCAGCTTGCCGTTCAGCGTGACCAGCCAGTCGGCGATCTCGTCCTTGCGCGCCTCCAGCCGCACGGCAAAATCCCACAACACGTCGGCGCGCAGCCGGGGCGAGCGGCGCCAATCCGGCTGCTCGAAGGCGCGCCGCGCCGCGGCGATGGCGGCATGCGCTTCGGCCGTGCCGCCATCGGCGAAGTGCGCGGCCGCCTCGGACGTCGCGGGATTGTGCGACAGGCCCTGGCGGCTCTGTCCCGCCACGGATTCGATCCAGGCGCCGTCGATGTAGTGCTTGGCAAGCTGCATGCGTGTCGTCCTCCAACGGTAATCGGTACGAGGCGGCCCCGGGCGCGCGCGGCGGCGGGGTGTGCGTATTCGTCGCGCGGCGACCCACCTTGAAGGCGGGTGTTCCGGCACATGGGGTATTGGGGGGATGGTGTCGCGGCGGCGCGGCGCCAGGCCGCTATGGCCGTCTATCGGCCACGCTGCCGGAATTTCGGAGCGAAACAGGATGCACGAAAGCGCGGCGGATGCCCGCGCAGCTACACATGGCCATGACAGTCTCCATATAGCACGCCGCACAGCGCGGCCGCTATGCCCATGTCCGGCGACATCGGTCGCCACCCAGGCTCTTGGCCGGATCGATCGGGCCTGGCGGTGCCAGCGCGATCCTCCGGTCCTTCTTGTCTATCGTCTTCGAGGGAAATTATCCCGTCGGAGCCATGCATCCCGAAATGAATTTAAATTATCAACCATAACGTCCAGGATATACCTGGCCGGACGGCGCGATGGCAGGTGATGATGGCCACGGCCGGATCCCGGGATTCCAAGGCGGACTCCCGGGCGGATCGAGATCGGCGGCACATGCCTGGACCGCGACCCGGTTCACCGCCAACTGGATTACTTGGCGATGCAGCCCAGCGCCTTCAGCCGCGCATCGATCCAGCTGGTGTCGTGCTTGCCCGACGCGATGTTGGCGAAGGTTTTTTCTTCCGCGGCGTGCTTGGCCTTGGCGGCCTCGTAGATGGCTTCGGTCTGGTCGTAAGGAATGCAGAGCAGGCCGTCGTCGTCGCCCACGATCAGGTCGCCCGGCTCGATGGTCATGCCGTCCAGCGCGATGGTGCTGTTGATTTCACCCGGGCCGTCCTTGTAGGGACCGCGATGGGTGATGCCGGCCGCGAACACCGGAAAATCGCCGCGCCGCAGCGCACCGGCGTCGCGGATCGAGCCGTTGATGACGATGCCGCCCAGTTTGCGCGACTTCGCGTACGACACCATGATTTCACCGATGATCGCATTGGTCAGGTCGCCCCCGGCGTCCACCACGATGACGTCGCCCGGCGCCGCAAGGTCCAGCGCCTTGTGCACCATCAGGTTGTCGCCCGGACGCGTGCGAACGGTCAGGGCCGGCCCCGCCATGAAGCTGCCGTCGTGCATGGGCCGCAAGCGCGGGCCGCCCGCCGTCATGCGCGACATCACATCACTGATGTTGGCGACGGGCAGGCCGACGAACTTGGCGACGACGTCGGCGGCGACGGCACGGCGGCGCGCATGGATTTCAAAACCGATCATGAGGGGTTCTCCGGGTGTGGCTTGTGTTGTAAAGGTTTGGACCGCCGTCAAGCACCCGCGCCGTGGCACTGCCCCGGCCGGTTGCCGGGATGCGGCCCCAGGCCGCCACACGGCGCCCCTACATCGTAATCGACGCAAGCTGGCGGGACGCTTGCAAGGGGATGAGGGACGCGAAGGCCGGGGCTCTGCCTGTGCCGCGGGCTTTTGCCTGTGCCCGCGGACTTTTGCCCGCACCGCCGACTTTTGCCCGTGCCGCGGGCCTTGGCGGTGATGGCGCGATGCGGAACCGCCGTGGCGGGGCGGATTGACAAGTTTTACTTGGCGATCAAGTCAGCGTTTCGTGGCTAGGCGGGCCCCCGCCGCGCGCCTACAGTGACATCCAACGCGGTACCGGACTTCAAACCCATCCGCCGCGCCCCGCCACCTTTTCAAGCCTACCGGAGCACTGCCATGACGACACTATCCTCTTCCTCCATCAAGCGCGTATGGTTCATCACCGGCGCCGCGCGCGGCCTGGGCGCCCTGATCGCCGACGCGGCGCTGGCCGACGGCAATGCCGTCGTCGTGGCCGGCCGCAACGTGGCCGCGCTGGCGGAACGCTTCGGCGATTCCCCCAACGCCCTGCCCGTACAGCTGGACGTGACCGACGAAACCCAGGCGCGCGCCGCCGTCAGCGCCGCGGTGGCACGCTTCGGCCGCATCGACGTGCTGATCAACAACGCAGGCTTCGGGCTGCTGGGCGCCGTGGAGGAAGCCGACGACGCCGACGTACGCCGCATGTACGACACCAACGTCTTCGGTCTGCTGAACGTCGTCCGCGCCGTGCTGCCCGCCATGCGCGAACGGAAAGCCGGCCATATCGTCAATATCTCGTCCATCGGCGGCTATCGCAGCGCCGCCGGCTTCGGCGTGTACTGCTCCACCAAGTTTGCGGTGGAAGGCCTGACCGAAGCCCTGCATGATGAACTGGCCCCGCTGGGCATCCACGCCACCGTGGTCGAGCCCGGCTACTTCCGCACCGATTTCCTGGACGCATCGTCGCTGGTGAAGTCGCCAACGGTGATCGCGGATTACGCCGAGACCGCCGGCAAGGTGCGCGAGCAGGCCGCGCAAGCCAACCACCAGCAGCCGGGCGATCCCAAGCGCCTGGCCCAGGCCATGGTCAAGCTGGTCGACGCCGACCGCCCGCCGCTGCGCATGCCCTTCGGCACCGACACGCTGGCCGCCATCGCGCACAAGAACGCCTACGTTACCGAGGAAACCGAACAATGGCGCGAACTGGCGGCGTCCACGGACTTCCCGAAGTAACCCGCGTGGCGGCCCTCAGCTACCCCGCTGTTTTCGCCTGCGCGCCGGCCTGCCGGCGCGCAGTTCTTCTTCCGTCAGATGCCATTCCGTGCTGGCCTGCAGCCGTTCCATCATGAAGTCGATGAAAAGCCGCACCCGTTTCGGCATCTGCGCACGGCGCGTGTAGCACAGGTACATCGCGATCCGCTGCACGGTATGCGGCAGCAGCACCGGCACCAGCCTCGCCGCGCGGATCAGGGGCACCGCGGTGAAGCTGCCCAACTGCCCTATCCCCAGGCCCGCCAGCACCGCGCGGGTCTCCAGGTCGGGATCGTTCATGCAGATGGAGGGCGGCACATCGCGATAGACGATGTCGTCGCCGACCTGGAATTCCCACGGCGCCACCTTGCCGGTATTGGGCTGCAAGTAGCCGGTGCAGCGGTGCGATGCCAGATCGTCGATGGTGGCGGGCGCGCCATGCCGGGCCAGATAACCGGGCGACGCGCAAACGATCAGCTGGATAGGCAGCACCCGCCGCGCAATGATGCGGCCGTCCGGCTGCTCACCGGCGCGAAACCCCACGTCGATGCGTTCCGCCACCCAGTCCTGCAGGCGATCCTCCAGCTGGATGTCCAACTGCACGTCCGGATGTGCCTGCGCGAACGCCTCGAACAAGGGCCACAGCACCGAATAGCCCAGGCTGCGCGGCGCCGTGACGCGCAGGGGGCCGGTGGCAAGATCGGCATGACGGGCGCCGTGCATGGCGTCATTCAGTGCTTCCAGCGGCGGCTGGACGGACTCCAGGAAGCGGCGTCCCTCGTCGGTCAGGCTGATCTGTCGCGTGGTGCGATGGAACAAGCGGATGCCCAGATGCTTTTCCAGCTGCGAGACCGCCAGGCTGGCGGCCTGCGGCGTCACGCCCTGTTCAATGGCGGCCTTGCGCAGGCTGCCCAGCGTGGCCGTCCTGACGAATAGCGAAATGGCGCGGATTTCGTTCACCAGTTCCCCCTGTTCCGCTCTTGGCCACGGCCGGACGGCTGGGCCGATGCCGTGTGGCGGATGTTGTCTGTCCTCTCCCCAGGCGGCCGCGTGATGCCGCCGGGCTTTTCAGGCCAGCCCTTCCGGCCGACGCTCATGCCAGCGCGTCGCCTGCTCGTAGGCATACGCGGCCCGCAATATCAACGGCTCGTCCCACCCACGACCGACGAACTGCACGGACAGCGGCAATCCTTCCGACGAAAATCCGGCCGGTACCGCCACCGAGCACAGATTCATCAAATTCGCCATGCGATTGAAATGCGCCAGCGTGGAAGTCGTTTGATCCACCTCCGCCAACGGCACCGCGGGCAGCGGCGTGGTCGGCAGCAGGAGCACATCGGCCCCGTCCATCGCGGCCGCCATCTCGGCCCGGGCCTGCTCGCGCGCCTTCAGCAGCCTTATGTATTCGAAGGCGCGGATATCCCGCCCCAGCAGCACGCGCCGCCTGACATACGGATCGACCTGAAGGTCGTCGCGCTCGCAGATATCGCCCAGGTTGGCATAGCCTTCCGCGCTCATGATGCCGCCGTTGATCTGCATATAGTCGGCGCAACGCTTCGGCAAAGGCCGCCGGACCACGAGCGCACCCAGGCCTTCGAGCGCTTGCAGCGCCGCATCGTAGGCCGCCAAGACGGCCGGATGCACGCCGTCTCGTTCTTCGTCCGGCATCGCCCACACGCGCATGCCCTTCACGCCGGCGTCCAGCCGGGCCAGGACGGACCGGACAGGCGCCTGTAGCGAGGACGGATCGCGCGGATCCGGACCCGCGATCGCGTCCAGCATCCAGGCAGCGTCCCTGACGGTATGCGTCATCGGGCCCACGGTGTCCAACGTGGCGCTTAGCGGCATCAAGCCATCGCGACTGACCAGCCCCAGCGTCGTCTTCAACCCAACCAGGCCGCACAGCGAGGAAGGGATGCGCACCGAACCGCCGGTATCCGTGCCGATGGCCGCGCAAGCCAGGCCCGCCGCCACCGCGACGCCCGACCCGCTGCTGGACCCGCCCGGCACCCGGTGCGTGCGCATGTCCCACGGGTTGCGCGGCGTGCCGAACGAGGCGTTGGTGCCCCATCCGCCGAAGGCGAACTCCACCGTATGCGTCTTGCCCAGCACGATCGCGCCCGCGCCTTGCAGCTTGTTGACCACCGTCGCCGTATGGTCCGCGATGCGCGCCGGCCGCGACTTCGACCCGTGCGTCACCGGTCGTCCGGCGATATCGAACAAATCCTTGATGGCCACCGTGATCCCATGCAGCGGCCCCAGGACCACGCCGGCCGCACGCAGTCGATCGGCGGCCTGCGCCGCGGACATCGCCGCATCGGCATAGACGTCCATATAGGCATGGAGAACAGGATCGAAGCGCTCGATCCGGTCCAGCCGCATCCGCACCAGCGCCTGGCTCGTCAGATCGCCGCTTTCGAGGGCGCGGTGGATCTGTTCCAGGGAGGCGAAGGGATCTACAGGACTCATGGGACTCTCCGGGGCCAAGGGCGCACGTGACGCGACATCGTACTTCCCCCCGGGGAAACTGGCGTCCCAAACAGGGGTGGCCCTTCGGGTGGCGCCGCGGATTTCGCCGCGACGGCCGCCGCATGATCCGCGCCTTCGGCAGCGATTCCAGGGGCCCGGCCGCTTGCCATGCAGGCGCCCGCGAGATGATGTTAGAATGCTGGGCTTCCCTCCGGCGCCCGGCGTTTTATCCCCGGCAACGGCTGCGGAAATTGTCCAGGGACATAGGTCCGGGACAGCGAAGGCGCAATGGCAGAGTGGTTATGCAGCGGATTGCAAATCCGTGTACGTCGGTTCGATTCCGGCTTGCGCCTCCAAACCGATCCAGGCTCGCAGCGATGCGGGCCTGTTTTGTTTGGGGCGCAAGACCGGGTGCTGCCTAGCGCACCGGGGCCGCGACCGCCCCGACTTCCTTGCGGACCTTGGCCACCTGGTCGGCCGTAACGGCCGAGGCCTGGTTGCCCCAGCTGTTGCGCACGAAGGTCACCACGGCCGCGACCTCCCCGTCGCTCAGCCGGTAATCGAACCCCGGCATCGCATACTGCGTGGGCGCGGACCGCGTGCCGGGCATCTGCGCGCCCTTCAACACCAGGTGTATGAGCGAAGCGGGATCGCCGCTCAGCACGGTCGAGCTTTGCGCCAGCTGCGGGAAGGTCTCTGCGTAGCCCTTGCCCGTGCTGCGATGGCAGGCCGCGCAGTTGTTCAGGAAGGTGATCGCGCCTTCGCTCTTGTCGCTGCCCGTGCGCAGGGCCTGGCCGGTCGCGTCGCTGTAGGCGAGCGTCCGCGCGTCGCCCTTGCCGGCCGGCGCCAGCGTCTTCAGGTAGGCCGCGATGGCGGCCAGGTCCGCATCGCTCATGTGCTGGGTGCTGTCCTGCACCACCTGCGCCATGCCGCCGAACGCGGCGGAGTGCGCATTGCGCCCGCCCTTCAGGAACGCTGCGATGTCTTCCTTGCTCCAGCTGCCCAATCCGCTATTGACGTCGCCGCGCAGGTTCTTGGCCAGCCAGCCTTCCACGACGGCGCCGGACAGGAACGCGGTGCCGTCGGCGTCGGTGGACGCCTTTTCCTGGAGCGCGAAGCCGCGCGGCGTGTGGCAGGCGCTGCAATGGCCCAGGCCTTCGACCAGGTAGCGTCCGCGCAGCACTTCGGCGTCGCCGGACGCCGCCTGCTGCCCGCCCGGCGCGGAAGCCGTGCCGTTTGCGACATCGGGCGCGAACAGGCCCCGCCAGATGCCCAGGGGCCAGCGCATCGACAACGGCCAGGGAATATCCGTGCCCTTGTTCTGCTGCTTGACCGGCGTCACGCCGTGCATGAAGTACGCATACAGGGCCTTTACATCATCCGGGCTGACGTGGGCGTACGAGGTGTAGGGCATGGCGGGGTACAGGCTGCCGACGCCCTTCCCCACCCCGTGACGCACGGCGCGGTCGAAGTCTTCGTAGCTGTAGTCCCCGATGCCGGTTTCCTTGTCCGGCGTAATGTTGGTCGAATAAACCGTGCCGATCGGCGTATCGAAGGGCAGTCCGCCCGCGTAGGGCTTGCCGTCCTTGGCCGTGTGGCAGGCCACGCAATCGGCCGCGCGCGACAGGTATTCACCCTGTTTGATCAATTGCGCGTCGACGTTGCCGCCGGCCGGCGCCTCGGCCCACGCATGGGCCGCCGCCAGGGTAAGGGCGACGGTGACGAGATGTGGCTTCATCATGCTCCCCTCCTTATGCCTGCACCAGCGGACCAGGATTCTTCAGATACTGCTCGCGGATATGGTGCGCGGCCCAGTAGGCCAACCCGCCGACCAGGCCGGTGGGGTTGTATCCCATGTTCTGCGGGAACAGGCAGGCGCCCATGACGAAGACGTTGGAAACGTCCCAGCTCTGAAGGTAGCGGTTCACCACGCTTTCCCTGGGATTCGTTCCCATGATGGCGCCGCCGGTGTTGTGCGTGCTCTGGTAGACGCGGGTGTCGTAGTGCGATCCCTTCTTGCGCACGGCGACGAAGTGCTTTTCCGGGTTCATGGCCTTGGCCACTTCGTCCATGCGGGTTCCCAGATGGCCGATCATGTCGAACTCGTTATCGTGCCAGTCGAAGGTCATGCGCAGCAGCGGTTGGCCGAAGGCGTCCTTGTACGTCGGGTCCAGCGACAGGTAGGCGTCGCGGTACGACATGACCGAACCCGAGATACCGATGCTCATGTAGCGCTGGTAGGTGTCCTGCACGGCCGCCTTCCATCCGCTTCCCCAGCGCGGCGCGCCGGGCATGGTAGGTGTTTGCGCAATGGGCCGGCCGCCATAGCGGATATGCCGGATCGACGCGCCGCCGATGAAGCCCAGGGGCCCATGGTCGAACTGGTCGCCGTTCAGGTCGTCCATCGATACGCCGCCCGCCCCCGTGCCGACAAAGGGGTTGAGCTGCGTGCCCTTGGGCAGCAGCACGTTGACCGAGCCGTTCATCTGGTAGGCGTAGTTCTTCCCCACCGTGCCTTCGTTGGTGACGGGGTCATACGGCTTGCCGATCCCCGAAAGCAGCAGCAGGCGCACGTTGTGCATCTGGTATGCGGTCAGGACCACCAGGTCGGCGGGCTGTTCCACCTCGCGCCCCTGCGCATCGACGTAGGTCACGCCGGTCGCCTTCTTGCCGGAGGAATCCAGATTGACCTTCAGCACATGCGAATGCGTGCGCAGTTCGAAGTTCGGCTTCTTCAGCAGCACCGGCAGGATGGTGGTCTGCGGCGACGCCTTGGCGTACATATAGCAGCCGTAGTTCTCGCAGAAACCGCAGTAGTTGCAGGGCCCCAGACGCACGCCATAGGGATTGGTGTAGGGCTCCGAGGCATTGGCCGCGGGGGCCGGATAGGGATGGAAGCCCACTTCGCGCGCGGCTTTTTCGAACAACTGCGCGCCCAGCGTGTTGCGCAGGGGCGGCACCGGATATTCCTTGCTGCGCGCGCCCTCCAGCGGATTGCCGCCGGCGACGATCTTGCCCTGCAGGTTCCCCGCCTTGCCCGACGTGCCGCACACATACTCGAACTGGGTGAAGTAAGGCTCCAGTTCGTCGTAGCTGACGCCGAAGTCCTGGATCGTCATGTTCTCCGGGATGAACTTCTTGCCGTAGCGTTGCTCGTAGCGCGTGCGCAGTCGCAACTCTTCGGGCAGCACGCGGTAATGCATGCCGTTCCAGTGGAAGCCCGCGCCGCCCACGCCGTTGCCCAGCAGGAAGGATCCGTTTTGCCGGTACGGTACCGCCAGGTCGTTGACGCCGTGGCGTATGGTCACGGTTTCCTTGGCCAGTTCCTGGTACAGCTTGCCGCGTATCGAGTACGCCAGCTCGTCGATCACCTTCGGATATTGCGCGTCCGTGGGTGTATCGCGCATGGGGCCGCGCTCCAGCGCCAGCACGTTCAGGCCCGCCTCGGTCAACTCCTGTCCCATGATCGCGCCGGTCCAGCCGAAGCCGACCAGGACCACGTCCACCTTGTCTCGTTTGATCGCCATAAGTCAGCCCTTTTCTCCGGAAATGGACACGGGCCCGTAGGGGTATTTGGCATTGGGCTGGTCGGCCCAGTCGGCGAAGTCGGCCCGGGCGCCTGGAAAGCCCACCATCTTCCAGCCGGTCATATGCTTGTTGCCGCCGTAGATGGGATCGGCGAAATAGCCTTCCTTGGTGTTGGAAAGCAGGAAGTTGAAGAAGGTGCGCGAGGGCACGGTATCGAAGACGATCTTGCCCGCGTCCAGGTCCTTCAGGATCTGCTCCTGCAGCGGCTTGTCCAGGTCCGCGTAGGCCTTGCCGTGCTGCTGCTTGCACCATGCGTCGCATGCGGCGATGCCGTGGCGATACACATCGCGCGGCGTCTGGTTGGTCTGGTAGCCAAGTTCGGGCACCACGTCGGGATGGAAGGGGCCTTGCATGTACCACAGCTGGCCGTGGCCCCAGGGTGTTTCCATCTGCCGGTCGATGAACTCGGGCACCCCGGCTTCGATGCCGCCCGCGCCGTACTGGTCCGCGGGTATCAGGTGATCCACCGCGGCGTGGACGAACTTCCATTCCGCTTCGGTGAAATACGTGGGGGTATACGGTTTGGCGGGACTGGGGCCCGCCTGCGCCGCGCCTTGCGCGGGATGATCGGTACAGCCGGCTTGGCTTACCGCCGCGCCCGCGGCCAGTGTCGAGGCGGGCACGATGGCTAGTACCTGCTGCAGGAAACGCCTGCGCGGCTCTCGCTCTTGCGTCATGAAGCTTCTCCCTGGAAACCGGCGGCGCAACAGCCTCTACGAAAATCACTTGGGCCGTATTGCGCCTGGGCCGGACCCCAGGACCATATCAGATACATCCTTTGCCGTACATATTCCTGTCACGATGCAACGGCGGATACGCGACACGGCGCCTACGCACTTTGCATCGATGGCGCGAATTCAAAACGATATTCCGCGATTCAATGGCGGCGGCATCGCGCAGGATGCCGCGCTCTGCGTGTCAGCGCATCCAGGATCTCGGGCGGCGCACGTCAGCTCACGCACGCCTTCTGGGCCTCGGTGGGCGGGGCGTTGGGCGGGTAGTCGTCCGTCAGCGTGTTCAGGAAGCAGATCAGGTCGTGCACGTCCTGCTCGGACATCGGCGGCTTGGAACCGGCCGGGCGGCCGTCCAAGGGCATCTGGGTGTCGATGTTGCCCCAGTACGGCATGGGCAGGTCGTTGTACTTCTGTACCTTGCCCGTGCCCTTGGCATACTGCACCGTGATCAGGCCGTAGGTGGGATAGTGCGGGTCGTAGCCCGGATCACCCGGCTTGATCACCTTGCCGCCCACCGTGGGATACCACAGCTCCGGATTGGTATCGCGCGTGTTGTAGAAGCGGATCGCCTGTTCCAGGGTATGGATGACGCCGTTGTGGAAGAACGCCTGCCGCAGCGCGACGTTGCGCAGCGTCGGTGCCTTGAACATGCCGCAGAATTTGCTGGGCTTGCCCTCCTCCATCAGCGCATGGTCCGGCCGTTGCGGGCCGCACAAGCCCATGTCGAAGCGCTTGGCGTCCTTGTCGTTGGCCGGGATATCGTTGCGGTTGGCGTGCGGCAACGTCGCGTGCACATCATTGCGAGGCACGCCGATGGCCTCGTACGAAAAGTCGGTGAACAGGGCGCTGCTGCCGCGAAAGCCCGCTCCCTGGTAATGGCACGAGGCGCAATTGCCCGTATTGGGATCGGTGAATACCTTCATGCCGCGCAATTCGGCCACGGTCAGTTGCCCGCCCTTCTTGTTCGACGTGTACAGGTCGAACTTGCTGTTGTACGGCCGGAAGCTGATGTCCTCCAGTTGGAAGGCGCGCAGGGCGGCGGTGATGTCATGGAAGGCGGACGCGGTGTCGTCGAAGGCATGCTCGCCGAAGGCCTGCCGGAACAGCGGTGCGTAGTCGGCCGCCTTCACCTTGGCAACCACCTCGCCGGCCGACGCATTGGCCATCTCCACCGGATCCAGCAACGGGCCCCTGGCCTGTTCGCCGTGATCGGCCGCGCGGCCGTCCCAGTCGAAACCGCCACCCGGCCCCGGCACGCTGATCGCGTCCGGATTGTCCAGCAGATCGGAATACGGCGGCGTCTTGTCCTTGTAGCGCAGCGAAGGCACGGCGCGCACGCCGCGCTCGGTCATGGCGGCGCCGCCCAATTGCGCCGCCAGGTCATTGGGCGGCCCGTAGGCGAACTTCGGGTCGTGGCAGGTCGCGCAGGCCATCGTGCGCGAGCCCGACATGTCGTGGTCGAAAAACAGCTTCTGGCCCACCTGGGCCGCCAAACTGAGCGGTTTCTGCCGGACAACCGGGTTGTTCCATCCCGGGCCGGGCGCGCCGCCCTCGCCAGCCGGAGCGGCCCCGCCCTGTTCGCCGAGGCCATCGGCGCCGGCCGCCACACCCGCCACGACGGCCAAGGCCAGCAACGCCGTCGCCGCCAGATAACGCTTGCGCATGCAAAATCCCTTGAAGTGAAAAAAACCGGCGGGCGGAATCGCTTCCACCCGCCGCCCCTGTCCGGGGATAGCCGAATCAGCCGCCCTGCCTTACTTCACCGCCCAGACGCTGGCCTGCGTCTTGTCGGGACCGACCTGCGGCGCGGTGGCCGCGTCCGTCGACTGCTTCTGGCGGTAGTCGGCGGGAATCACATAGGCGTGATTCATCGGACGCACCGCATCGAAGTGCGTATCGCCGCTGTTGGCGTACTCAGGCAATACCTGCAGATGCTCGGCGATGAACTTCTCGGTGTACTTGGCGCGGTTCAGGTACGACGCATCGTTCGCCGGATCGGCCAGCTGGAACATGTCCTGCATGGTCCGCACGAGCGAAAAGTGGCTGTACGCGTCGCTGTCCACCACGCCCTTGGGCGCGTTGGGCTGGTTGGTCACGACCAAAAAGATGGAATTGCCGTGGCCGTGATTGCCCTCGGTATAGTTGACCACCGACGGGTCCGGCGTAAAGCTGCCGTCCGGGTTCTGCTTCAGTGGCTGCGACACCGTGCTGTTGCTGACGTTCCAGCCGCAGCAGGAATTGAAGCCGTTGCTGGCCGTGCCCTCGTCGAACATGATCACGATGGCCGAGCGCTGCTGGGTATTCTTCCACACCCGGGACGCCTGGATCTTCTTGATGATGTAGTCGACGTAGTTGTCGCCCCGGGTGATGATCGCGGGGGCGGCGCAGTCGGTGATGAGGGCGCCGGCGGTCGTTTTCACCGTCGTGCCATGCATATCGTCGCACTGGTCCGGGATCAGGAAGTTCAAGGCGCCGACGTCGCCGTTCTCCAGGTCCTTGCCGAACTGGTCCACTTCGTAGTTGGCGGGAACCACGTACTTCGTGCCGTTCTTCATGTTGGCGTCGAACTGGCCGCCGCCCAGCGTGCGGTTGCTGAAGAAGAAGTCAGGCAGCAGGCGTGCATCCTGGAAGGCCATGGCCGGATGATGCTTGGTCCGGTACATATTGCTGGCCAGCGGAACCGTGCCGCCCGACGGAATCGGCGTGGGGTCGTTGCCTATGCCGCTCGGGTAGGCGGTATCCACGCCGGTGATCGCGTTATCGGCCACGCTGTCCGTACGAGGATCCTGGCCCGGGTTCATGGTTTCGCCATAAACGCGCCAGGTCATGCCGACGTTTTCCAGCGCCGTGAACAGGTTGGGGGCAGTGATGTTGTGATTGGTGCCGCCGCAGTCCGCCGTCGCGCTGAACGGCGAGGAAACCAGGCCCGGCTTGTCATGGGTGGGCAAGGGATCCTTGGGCGCATTGGCACCCGTGGCGCTGCAGTTCCATTGCGAATCGTCGGTGATGCCGAAGTCGTCGCCGCCACCGACCGCCGTGTAGTTCGGCTCGCTGGGCTGTCCGGTCGAGAAGTAGTTCGACAGCTGGTTGTATTCCTTCAGGTACTTGGCGATCTTGGGGGCGTACGGCTGGTTCAGGATCGTGTTGGAGCCCTTGTTCTCCAGGAACAGCACGAACAGATGATCGTAGCGTGGAATGCCTTCCACGTTGAACGCGGCCTGCTGCGCCTGCAGGAAGGTGATGGGCTTGCGCGTCTCGGGCGTGGTCGCCGTCTCGGGCGTTACGTTGATCTTGTTGGTCAGTTCCGGATCGCCGCCCTGTACCGCCAGCGCGTCGGGATACAGGTCACCGCGATCCAGCTTGGTCGTGGCATAGGTATAACGATTGCCCAGCTGATTGGTCTCGAACAGCAGCGACGTGCGGGTGGCGCCCTGGGTCGCATGCACGTCGACGATCACGTCGGCGGGCTGCACATTCAGGCGTGCGGCCAGATTGGCCTTCTCGGCTGCATATGCGCTGCTGTCGTCCTCGACCATGCGTTGGATTTCGCTGGACATCGGGCTGATGACGATCTTGCCGGCGCCCTGGTCCTGGATCTGTTCGGCCGAAATGCGCAGCGCCATGCGCCGGGCGACTTTCGTCCCGCTGGCGGTATTGGTGGCGTCGGTGCCGATATCGGCGAGCAGCGGCGACACGGCGGGTGCCTGCAGCGAAAACACGCCGTTGTTGTCGGTGACCACCGGATTTTCGGCCGGATCGCACTTGCCGTTGGCATTGGTGTCGATACAGACCTTGGCATTCTGGAAATAGGCGGCGTCGATCGTGGGGTTGGCCGCGCTTCCGGGCTTGTAGTTGGAGCCGGTGACCACGCCCTGCATCGTGATGGCCGTCGGCGCATCGGTGCTGGCCGAGGGCTCCGACGAATCGTCGCCGCCGTTGCAGCCGGCCAGCGCCAGCGCGGCCGCGATCGCGGTCAGCGAGGCGTAGAAAGGCGCGCGGTGCACGGCGCGCGTGGATGTCGATAGCATCATGAGTCTTTCCCTCTGGGAATGAAGCGATGGGAATAAGTGGAATCAGGCGGGCAGGACGACGGCGGGGACGCCGGCATTGACGGTCACGGTGGTGGTGCCGGACACCGTCGGCGCGGCGGGCAGCTCGCCATTGACCAGCGGTTTCACCTTGCGGAAATCGCAGGTGAGCTTGTCGGCGGTCAGCGTGACGACGGCGTAGCCTTGGGCATCGGTGTCGATGTACTTGAGCCACGTGTTGTAGGCCGACATCGTGCCGTTGAGTTTATTGGTCACGTTCTGGTAGACCAGCGGCTGCAGGCCGGCAAGTTCCGTCACGGTGTGGATCTCGTCCACGTAGAACCTGAACAGCGAGGTGCTGGATACGCCCGCGGTCACCAGGTCGACCATCACGGGCACCGGCGTGGTGGCATCGTAGTCGTCCATGACCGGACCGGCGAAGAAGGCGTGGATATCGCCCGTCAGGGCCACCACGTTCGGAATGCTGTTGTCCTTCAGGAAGGACATCATGTTCTTGCGCTCGGTGTTGTAGCCGTCCCACTGGTCGGCATCGAACAGGATGACGTTCAGGAACGACACCGGGGGCAGCATCGCGTTGATCGCCGCCATCGACGCATTGACGGCATCCACGCCAAAGGAACTGTCGAACAGCGCGTGGATGTTGGCGAAGGTCCCGGGCAGCGTGCCCGAGGCCTTGATCGCCTGGATGTCCCGGCGCACCGCGGGCAGGATGGCGGTGTTGCGCAGGGGCACCAGGTCGCCCGGATCCGTCGCGACGATGGCGTCGGTGACCAGCTGGACCACCGCTTCCTGGCCGTCCACCTGCATGCGCAACAGGGATACTTCGTTGCCCCACAGGCGCCAGGCGGTGTTGGCCTTGCTGGCCAGCATCTGGTCCTTCCACCACGCCAGCTGCGTGGCGCCCAGCATCGATTGCGTACCGCCGGCGCCGATCTTGGCCTGCTCGGCGGCCGCCAGGGTATCGCGGCCCACCAGGTAGCGGCTGCCCAGGAAGCCGCCCGTGGCCGATTCCGGAATAACGTGGTCGTCGCGATACAGGCGTTCGTCGGTCATGACCAGCGTGGCCAGCGAGCCGAAGGTGAACGAACGGTAGATCTGGATGTTTTCGAAAGAGGGATTGTTCAAGTCCAGCGTGACGTCCGCGGGCATGAATTCGAACCAGGCCTGGCTGGCGCTGCGGCGGCGCGCGAGCTGTTCGGTCTGGTCGTCCGTGGCGGTATAGGTCTGGTGGTCCTGCCACGCATCGTCCGAGAACTCATGGTCGTCCCAGATGGCGATCATCGGGAAGCGCGCATGCAAGGCCTGCAGGCGAGGATCCGAACGGTAGCTCTTGTACAGCGTGCGATAGTCGGCGACCGTGGTCGCATAGACGGAACCGTCGGCCATTTTGGTGCCGTTGGGCAGGGTCAGCGCCGCATGGTTTTTTTCGGTCTGGCCGATCAGTACGTGCGCGGGCAGGCTCTCGTAGATGTAGTCGCCCAGGTGCACGACGAAGTCCAGGTCTTCATTCAGCATTTCGCTGAACGCGGACCAGTGGTTGGCGTTCCAGTCCTGACAGGAGATGAAGGCGAACTTCAGTTGCGCGATGCCGGCGCCCGCGGCCGGCGCCGTCTTCGTGCGGCCCACCGTGCTGGTGATCGTGCCCGCGACGAAGCGGTAGTAGTAGGAGGTCGCGGCATCCAGGCCCACGACCTTGTGGCGCACCGTGTAGTCCCACGACGGATCGGCCTGAATCGTGTCGTTGACCACCAGCTTCGAGAAGGCATCGTCGGTGGCGACCTGCACCGTCACCTTCACCGGGTCCGTACCATTGGCGCCGTCCACGCGCGTCCACAGAATGATGCTGTCAGGCTTGGGATCTCCCGATGCGACGCCCTGGGCGAAGGAGGTGGGCGTGGGCGACGGATTGGCGCCCGTGGCCGGAGGGCTCGCGGTCCCGCTATCGTCGTTGCCGTCGTCGCTGCCGCACGCGGCGAGCGTGCCGGTCATGGCAACGGAAACGGTCAGGAAACTGCTCCACTTGATAAATTCGCGACGGTCCATGTTCACCAGTGTCGGGGCTATGGGTCGTCAGCCTGTTCGAAAGGCGAGGCAGCACCGACGACCGGATTGGGGTGCGGCATTACCCCACACGGAAGTTGCGCGCGGGTTACAAGAATGGGCGTTGTGGATGACACTGCCACAATGTGTTCAGCTGCCAGCAAGCGCGTCGTCGACGAACAGTCATATGGCAGTGACGATTGCCTGCAACATGGCCGCCCTAACATCGCGGACATGGCCCTCACTGTCAGATTCTCCAACCAGGTGCGCGACTGGATCGCGCAGAACCTGGGCCGCGGCGTCGCCGCACAGGACATCGTCGATGAATTGATCGTGCACAGGACGGCGCCTGACCTGGCCGGCGCGATGGTGGCCGCGGTCGCGAACGCGCTGACCCATGACGCGCCGCTACCGGATGGAGAGCTCGTACTGGAAGCCGGCGTGGATCTTGCCCCCGGCGCTCCGGCCTATCGCGCCGACGCGATGCGGTTGGCGCCGGGGCCGGTTATCCGCGCTGGGGACCGCGACGTGCGCGTGCTGGCCCGCATGGCACGGCCAGGCACGGCGATACTGGCCGACATGCTGGACGCCGGTGAATGCGATCGGCTGATCGCCGCCGCGCGTCCGCGGCTGCGCCCGTCGCTGGTGGTCGATCCCATCACGGGGCTGGACGTGGCCCGAGACCACCGCAGCAGCCTGGGCATGTTTTTCCGCCCGCGTGAAACCGATCTGATCGAAAAGATCGAGCAGCGCATCGCCCGCCTGATCGACCGCCCCATCGAGAACGGCGAAGGCCTGCAGATCCTGCACTACCCTGCGGGCGCGGAAAGCACGCCGCATTTCGATTACCTGATGCCCACCAACGAGGCCAACCGCGAATCGTTGGCCCGCAGCGGCCAGCGCGTGTGCACGCTGATCATGTACCTGAACGACGTGCCGGCCGGAGGCGAGACGACATTCCCGGAATCGGGCTGGTCTATCCTGCCGCGCAAGGGCCACGCCGTGTATTTCGAATACGCCAACGCCGCCGGTCAGACCGATCCCGCCTCGCTGCATGCCGGCGCGCCGGTACTCGCAGGAGAAAAATGGATCGCGACCAAATGGGTGCGCACCCGTAGATTCGTGCCACGCGCCGGCTAGCGGGCGACGCCGGCGTAGCGGACTCAACGCCCGTAGCGGCTGTCCTTGGCCCCCCGGCTGCCCGCCGTCCCGCCGGCCGGATCGCCCACGGAGGCCGGGGCCCCCTTGCTGCCCTTTACGGTGCCCTGCCCGGGCATGCTGGACGGCGCGTCGCCGCCCGGTGATACGGACGTGGGCGGCGTCACCGGGCCGGGTGTCGTCGCCGGCGTAGTGGGCCGCTGCGGATTCGTGCCAAGATCGGAGCCCGGTACGGGTTGGTTCAGGCCCGTGCCGGCGGGCTGATTGCCCGGCATGAGGGGGCGGGAACTGCCCGACGACGATCGTTGATCCGCGGCCTGCACGCGGGACGCCGCCCACGGTGCGATCGTCAACGCAACCGCCGCGGCAATGTACAGCAGCGCTCGCGCCACCGGATGCATTCTCGGTTTTTTCATGGTCAAACTCCCTTGACATGGAAGACCAGGCGGGGCGGCGCAAAACGTGTACCCGACACCATGGGGCTGCGCCCCCCTGCGCAGGATAGGCATACCTATAATCTGGCCATGAACGAGACCACCATACTGCGGCTGGAACACGGCGATGCCAGCGTCGAAATCAGTCCCGGCCTGGGCGGTACCATCCTGCGCCATACCTGGCGCGGCGTGCCGATCCTGCGGCCCAGCGACGGCGTCCCCGACATCGCGCGGCTGAGCGCCTGCTACCCGCTGCTGCCCTTTTCCAATCGCCTCGCGGGCGGCCGTCTCGACTTCGGCGGCCGGGTGTACCCCATTCCGCAAACGGTGGATTACGCACCCTTGCCCATGCACGGGCTGGCCTGGCAGCGCCCGTGGCGCGTCGAATCGCATACCGCGTGCAGCGCCGTCCTGGCCCAGGACTACGCCCCGCAAGGCGCGACGCCGCCCTGGCCCTTTCCCTATGCCGCCCAGCAGAGCTTCACGCTGGACGACGCCGGCCTGCGGATGACCTTGTCGATACGCAATACCGGCACGGTCGCGCAGCCGGCCGGGCTGGGCTGGCATCCTTATTTCCCACGCACGCCGCGGACGCGGGTGTACGCCGATACCGGCGATATGTGGGTCAACGACGAGGCCCACCTGCCCATGCGCCTGGTGCCCGCGCCCGCCGCGCTGGCGTCCGGGATGCTGGCCGAGCACGCGGACTACGATAATGTGTTCCGCGGTTTCCGCGGCCATGCCGCGGTGGCCTGGCCGGAACGCGATACCGCCGTCACGCTGCGCGCCGACCCAATCTTCAGCCATTTGGTCATCTTCACGCCACCCGGCAAGCCGCACCTGGCCGTCGAGCCGGTGTCGCACATGACGGATGCGTTCAACCGATATACCGCGGCCGGCGGCACCGCCATCCCGGGCCACGATCCCGACACCGGCACGACGGTACTGGCGCCCGGCGCGACCTTGACCGGCGCCATTTGCCTGCGCCCGTCGACGCTGCGCGAGGCAGGCATCCCATGACCACCGAGACCGCGAAGGCTGGCATCGCCACATCGGCCAGCGGTACGCCGCGGATGAAAGGCCTTTACCCCAGGAGCCATCCATGGACGCCTCCGTACTGAAATCCATCGCACGCTGGCCCAATATTCCCGCCGTGGCGGGTTGGCTGTCGCTGGACGCCGCGGGCCGCTGGCGGCTGCATCCGGACGGCGACGCGGCACAAGGCGGGCCAGGGGTATCCATCGGCAATCCCGCGATCCTGGCCTTTATGGGGCGCAACTACGACCACGACGAACAAGGCCGCTGGTTTTTCCAGAACGGGCCGCAGCGCGTCTACGTGCGGCTGGATGCGGCACCCTACATCCTGCGCACGAGCGCGGACGCCACGTGCCTAGAAACGCATACCGGCCTGCCCGTGCAGGACGTGACGGCGTGGTACCTGGACGAGTCGCACCGCCTGTATGCCAGCACCGACCTGGGTCCCGGCATGATCGCCGGCCGCGACGTATCGGCCCTGATGGATGCCATGCGGCTGGAGGACGGAAGCGACGCGCTGGAAGCCGCGGCCGGACTGCCCGAGGACGGCGGCGCCTTGCGCGTCCACCATCCCGCGTCGAAGCAGGGTGCGCCGCTGCGCCGCCTGCGCCACGATGCGATCGAGCGCGAACTGGGGTTCGTGGCGAATCCGCGTACCTCGTCAAGCGATCCGCAAGGCCCCGGCTCCGGGTCCGCCGCCCCACACGCCGCCCCGACGGGCCAGCCTAGCCGTTAGAATCGGCATCATGAGTGAAAAGCCCCCCCACTATTTCCCGGCGCCGCGCCGCGCACGCTTCTGCAGCCAGTGCGGATCGCCGGTCGATCGACGCGTGCCGGACGGCGACAACCGTGAGCGGGATATCTGCGACCACTGCGGCGCCATCCACTACCAGAATCCCCGTGTCGTGGTGGGCACCGTCCCGGTTTGGGAGAACCGCATCCTGCTCTGCCGGCGCGCCATCGAGCCGCGCTACGACACCTGGACGCTGCCGGCCGGGTTCATGGAGCTGGGCGAGACCACGGCCCAGGGCGCCGCGCGCGAAACCCTGGAGGAATCCGGCGCCCGTATCGAACTGGGCGATCTGTTCACCGTCATCGACGTACCCCAGGTGGACCAGGTCCATGTCTACTATCTGGCTCGCGCGCTGGGGCCGGAACTCGATCCCGGTCCGGAAAGCCTGGACGCGCGGTATTACGACGAATCGGAAATCCCCTGGGACGACCTGTCGTTCCGCACGGTGGTGACCACCCTGCGGCACTTCCTGGAAGATCGCCGCCGTGGCGTATTCGGCGCCCATCGCTATTCGCTAGAACATCATTGAAACTGCCTTGGGTTGACCCCGACACGCCGTTGCCGCCGGTCGAGTTCGCGATGCGCGAACCCGACGGCCTGCTCGCGGCCGGCGGCGACCTCTCGGTGGAACGCCTGACGGAAGCCTATACCCGCGGAATCTTCCCCTGGTATTCGGAAGGCGAACCGGTGCTGTGGTGGTCCCCCGACCCGCGCATGGTGCTCGCCTGCGAGGACTTCATCGTCTCGCATTCGATGGCCAAGCTCCTGCGCCGCCTCGCCCGCGAGGAACAGCACGCGCAACCGCACGTGCAGGTGCGCGTGGACACGGCGTTCGACCAGGTCCTGCAGGCCTGCGCCGCGCCGCGCGACGGGCTATCCGGCACGTGGATTACCGACGAAATGCGCGAGACCTATGCAGCCTGGCATCGAGCCGGCGCCGCGCATAGCGTGGAAACCTGGGTGGACGGCAAGCTGCGCGCGGGCCTGTACGGCATCAGCCTGGGGGGCATGTTCTACGGCGAGTCGATGTTCACGCAGGTGAGCGACGGCTCGAAGATCGCGTTGGCGCATCTGGTGCGTTTCCTCGCGAACCACGATGTCCCGTGGATAGATTGCCAGCAACAAACCCGTCATCTGGCCAGCCTGGGCGCGCGCCCCCTGCCGCGCGCGCAATTCGTGGCGCGCGTGGCGGAGCTCGTCACCCGCCCGGCGCCGCCCTGGCGGTGTGGGCGGCTCGATACACAGGGCCGCCTGCTGCCTTTGCCCGAGGCGACGCCCTAGCGCCTTAAGCGTTATCATGTCCCCACCGCCACGGGGCCTCACCCCCGCCGGCGGGCGCGCATGAGCCAGCTAAAAGAACTTCCTTTTTCGACCCTACAGTTCTATGCCACGGCCCCCTACCCCTGCAGCTATCTGCCCGGGCGACAGGCGCGCTCACAGGTCGCGGCGCCCGGGCACCTGATCCACGCCGGCACCTATTCGCACTTGGTGGAGCAGGGCTTTCGCCGCAGCGGCCTTTTTACCTACCGGCCGCATTGCGACGGCTGCCAGGCATGCATCCCCGTGCGCGTGGACGCCGCGCGCTTCGCGCCCAATCGCAGCCAGCGCCGCGCCTGGAAGCGCCATGGCGATCTGCGCGCCTTCGTGGCGGAACTGGCGTGGTCGCCGGAGCATTACGAGCTCTATACCCGCTACCAGCAGGGAAGGCACCCCGGCGGCGGCATGGACGAGGACAGCCGCACACAGTACGCGCAATTCCTGCTGACCAGCCGCGTGAACACCCGGCTGGTCGAATTCCGCACGCCGGAAGGTTCGCTGGCGATGGTCTCCATCATCGACGTGCTGGACGAAGGGCTGTCGTCGGTCTATACGTTCTACGACCCCGATCTCGCGGGCAGCCTCGGCACCTACAGCATCCTGTGGCAGATCGAACAGTGCCGCGCCCTGGACCTGCCGTGGCTTTACCTGGGTTATTGGATCTCGGCCAGCCGCAAAATGGCCTACAAGGCGGGCTTCCGCCCCGCCCAGCTGTTGATCGACGGCACCTGGCGCGACTCGCCCGCACAGGAAGACGCGGCAGGCTGACGGGCCTGTGCCCCACCGCCGGCACGGGTGGGCAGGGGCAAGCCTGATGCCCCCGATACACCTCCCTGCCCTGCCCGCGCCATCCGGCGCGCCACGGCCACGCGCCACGCCATCGAACCGCTGCGCGGACCGCCGCGCTACGCGCGATCGGGACGCCACGAGCGCGGCGGATCGCTCTACAATGCCCCCCCATGTCTATCCTGTTCCACGCCTATCCCCTCGCGCGCCGGGCCTTGTTCGCCATGGACGCGGAAACCGCCCATGAAGTCACGCTGAAAAGCCTGCAGCGCGCCTACGAATGCGGCCTGACCCGTTCCCTGATGCATGCCGCGCCGCTCGCGCCCATCACGCTGATGGGTTTGCGCGTCCCGAACGCCGTCGGCCTGGCCGCGGGCCTGGACAAGAATGGGGCCTACATCGACGCACTGGGCAACTTGGGCTTCGGCTTCGTCGAGGTCGGCACCGTCACGCCGCGCCCGCAACCGGGCAATCCCAAGCCGCGGCTGTTCCGCCTGCCCAGCGCCAACGCGCTGATCAACCGGCTGGGATTCAACAACCTGGGCCTGGACGCCTTCATCGCCAATGTGAAGCGCAGCCAGTGGCGCGCACAGGGCGGCATCCTGGGGCTGAACATCGGCAAGAACGCGGATACCCCGATCGCGCAGGCGGCGGACGATTATCTGCTGGGCTTGCGGGGCGTGTTTCCGCACGCGGATTATGTGACGGTCAATATTTCATCGCCCAATACGCAGAACCTGCGCTCCCTGCAGGGCGGCGATGAGCTGAGCGATCTGCTGGGCCGGCTGCGCGAGGCGCGCAAGGCCCTGGCCGACACGCATGGGCGCGACGTGCCCCTGGCGGTGAAGATCGCGCCCGACCTGACACCGGAGCAGGTCGACGGCATCGCCGACATCCTGCCCCGCTACGGCGTGGACGGCGTCATCGCGTCCAACACCACGCTGTCGCGCGCCGCCGTCGCCGGGCTGCCGCACGCGGAGGAAGCAGGCGGCCTGTCAGGCCCGCCGGTGCATGAACTCTGCCTGGCCGTCATTGCCCGGCTGAAGCAACGGCTGGGCTCGTCGCTGTCCATCATCGGCGTGGGCGGCATCCATAGCGGGCGCCAGGCAGCCGAGAAAATGGCGGCCGGCGCGGACGCGGTGCAGCTGTATACCGGACTGATCTACCGCGGACCGGCCCTGGTCCGCGAATGCGTGGACGCCACGGCCGTACGGGCGCGCTAGCCACGCTGGCAGCTCTCAGGCCCCTGGCCGCCCCTCGCGAACCCGTTTGCTTGCGCACCAGGGGCTTTGGTCCGGGTTCGGCTTGGGTACAAAAAAGGGCCGCCTAAAAGGCGGCCCAGGTTCCAGCTCTGCTCAAACTGGTTTACTTCGATGACGCCTGCAGCGGCGTCGCGGCGCGAGCCTGTCCCGAGGGAACTCAGGCGGCGGCGCGGCGGCTGCGCGGCGTTGCGACCTTGTTGGCGACGTCGGCGGCGTCCGAGGCAGCCTTGAAGGTCGCGTTGGCGGCGGCATTCAGGTTGGATTCGGCGACTTCGGCGGCCTGCTTGGCGGCCTTGCTCATCGAATCATACGCACTGGTGGCGGTGGCCAGCGAAGACTTGATCAAAGCGACAGCGCCTTCGGTACCGGTCGGCGCATTCTTGGCCAACTGGTCGATGGCTTCGGACAGTTGCGCCTGGTTTTCGGCGATATGCTCTTCGCCAAGCTTGACCAATTCGCCTTGCACGCCCGCGACGATGTCATACACATGCTTGCCGTAGGCCAGCGCCTTTTCCGCGCTGGGCTGCACCAGGCCGGTGGAGAAGGCCAGGGCTTCCTGCGGATCCTTGACGTCGGCGGCTTGCTGCGAGCGCAGCGCGACTTCGTCGATGGTGGCCTTGATGACCTTCAGGTTCAGGTCCACCAGTTTTTCGAAGCCCGCGAACAGGGCGGACTGCGTGGCGATCAGGGTATTGATGCCGGCCTTTTGACGGGCGAAGACTTGTTGCGGAATAGCGCTCATTGGGGGTATCTCCTCGAGTTGCCCCTTCGCAGGGGGCGGGAATGGCTGGTTGCGGAAGACGTTGCGAGGCTTCCCGTACTGCTGGAACGCCCCCGGCTCGCGGCTACCACGGATCCCGAGCCTTGTTGCACTGCACAATTGCCATTTTAGGCACGCGGCGCCCTATGTCAAGGGCTTTTGGTGCAGCGCAACAAAGTCACACAATTCAGCTTGGCCATCGCCTTGCCTGGCCACGGTGGCAGCGCAAGATAACAGCGCCGCCATTCGGCAAAAATAGAGACTGCGTGGAGGAGGAGCAACATGGGGAAACAACTAGGATGACGTGTCCCTGCTTATTGCCTAGACTCGGTACGCAGAGTAAGCCCGCAGAGGCGCTCGTACCGATTGCATCACTGCATCCGCGAACCAGGAGACAACATGCCTTTCCCTTCTCGTCGGCTGGCCGCCGCCCTTGCGGCTGTCACGCTGTCCGCGGCTGGCGCCGCGCACGCCGCATACCCGGACCACGTCATCAACATGGTGGTCCCCTTCGCCGCCGGGGGACCGACCGATAACGTCGCGCGTTCGCTGGCCGAAGCCATGCGTCCGTCGCTGGGACAATCCATCATCGTGGAAAACAAGGGCGGAGCCGGGGGCACGATCGGTACCACCTTCGCCGCGCGCGCGCCGGCGGACGGTTACACCGTGCTGCTGATGCACGTCGGCTTTTCCACGGCGCCGTCACTGTACAAGGATTCCGGCTACGACCCCTTCAAGAGCTTCGAGCCCATCGGCCTGGTGGTCGACGTGCCGATGACCATCCTGGCCCGCGAGAACTTCCCGCCCAACAACATCAAGGAACTGGCCGAGTACGTCAAGAAGAACGCGGACAAGATCACGCTGGCCAATGCCGGCATCGGTGCCGCCAGCCACCTGTGCAGCACCATGCTGAACGAGGCCTTCGGCGTGCAGCTGCTCACCGTTCCCTACAAAGGCACGGCGCCCGCCATGAACGACTTGCTGGGCAAGCAGGTGGACATGCTCTGCGACCAGACCACGAATACGACACAGCAGATCAACGCCAAGAAGGTCAAGGCTTACGCGGTGACCAGCCTGAAGCGGGTCGCCACCTTGCCGGATCTGCCGACGATGGACGAATCCGGCTACAAGGGTTTCCAGGTCGGCATCTGGCACGGGATGTGGGTGCCGAAGGGCACGCCCAAGCCGGTGGTCGACAAGCTCGTCAAGGCGCTGCAGGCGGGGGTGAATGATCCCAAGTTCCAGGAACGCATGAACACGCTGGGGGCCTCGGTGCTGGCCGATGAAGCCAACCCGCAGGCGCTGGAAACCCTGGTCAAGCAGCAGGTGCCGCAGTGGGCCGAGCTGTTCAAGAAGGCCAAGATCGAAAAACAATAACACCCACCGCGCGCGCCGCCCCGCGGACCGCGCGTGCATCCCCTCTGCCGGGATGCTTCGAAAGCCCGGCTTTGGCCGGGTTTTTTGTCGTAGGGCCGCCCCAAGACAAAAACGGCCCCCTTGGGGGGCAGCAAGCCGGCTCGCCGGCGCGGCGTGGGGGCCCTTTTCCTCGCAGGGCCGCCCCAAGACAAAAACGGCCCCCTCGGGGCCTTTTTCTGTAGGGGTGAGCTCAAGCGGCTTGCGCGCCGTCCCTCTGGGTGGCGGGGTGGCCGTCCACCTCCAGCGGGTCGAAATCCGTTTCGGCCACGCGGACGTCATAGCCCAGTGATGCGGAGATCCTCGCGGCCGTGTCCTTCAGGCGCGCGATCCATTCGTCCTGCATGCGCTCCGTCGGCGCGGAAATCGACAGTCCCGCCACGAGCTTTCCGCTGTCGTCATGGATACCGGCGGCGATGCAGCGCACGCCGACCTCCAGTTCCTCGTTGTCCCGGGCGTAGCCATGGCTGCGTACCTTGGCCAGCTCCCGTTCCAGCAGGTCCAGCCGCGTCAAGCTGTTTCCCGTGTGGCCCGCCAACCCGGTGCGCAGGGCGTAGGCGCGGACCTGCCGCGGCTCGGCCATGGACAGGAACAGCTTGCCGGTCGACGTCAGGTGCAGCGGCGCGCGCCCGCCGATGGCGCGCACCACTTGCATCCCCGAGCGCTCGCTCCATGCGCGGTCGATATAGACGATCTCGTCGCCCTGCTGGACCGACAGATTGACCGTCTGGCCGGTCAACTCGTGCAGATCGTGCATGGGGCCTTTTGCCGCATCGCGCACGTTCAAACGGCCTTTCACCAGCGAACCCAGTTCCAGCAAGCGCATGCCAAGCTGGTAGACGCCGTTGTCCACGCGTTCGACGTAGCGGCCCACGACCAGGTCGTTCAGGATGCGGTGCGCGGTGGACGCATGCAGGCCGGTGGTCGCGGCCAGTTCCTTCAAGGTCACCGGTTCTGGCTGGGCCGCCAGCGCATCGAGCAGCCGCATGGCGCGCTCGATGACCTGGATCGCGATGGTCGCGTGGCCATCGCCGGGCGATTGGGGGGTGCTGGCTGGGGCGGAGGGGCGGGTCATAGGCTCTACGCGTCTGTCCCGCGTGCACCGTGAGGAGCACGGCATGCGGCGGCGCAACAATTCGTTATTTCCGTATTGTGAAATACGCAGCCCCGTTTGGCAACCGCGGCGGGCGCGGCTCAGGCGGCCGGGCCAGTCGCGGCCGTCCTCATGCCGGCGGGGTCAAGCGCCCGCCCAGCCGTTCGACTTCCGCGCGCAGATGGTTCATGGCTTCGGCCGCCGCCGCCGGCTCCCCCTTCACCCCCAGGTCGATGTGGGGCGAGCGGCCATCTTCGCCGACGCTGGGCAGGCTGAACGCTTTCACGCCAGGCCAGCGCGCCTGGATCTCTTCCATGACGGGTGCGATCCGGGATTCGGGCAGGCCGTAGACCAGGAAGGCATGCTCCGCATGCGCCGTCCGGTGGTGCAGATCGCGGTATCGGGTGTCCAGCGTCCATTCCAGCATCGGCCAGGCCATGACGGGGAAACCGGGCACGAAGGTGTGATCGCGGATGAAGAAGCCGGGAATCCGGTTGTAGGGATTGGGCACGACCTCACAGCCCTGTGGAAACCGCCCCATTTCCAGCCTGCGCTGGTTTTCCGGCGTACGCATGTCCGCGCTGCCCTGGCCCTTCGCCGCCATTTCGGCGCAGCGCAGCGTGATTTCCCGCTCGGCATCGGGATGCAGGGCCAGGGGCAAATCCAGGGCCTCGGCCGCCGCCTGCCGGGTGTGGTCGTCGGGCGTGGCGCCTATGCCACCGCAGGAAAAGACGATGTCGCCGCCGGCGAAACTGCGGCGGTAGGCCGCGACCAGCGTATCGCGATCGTCGGGCAGGATTTCCGCCCAGGCCAGCCTCAGCCCGCGGGCGGACAGGAGTTCGACGACCTTGGAAAAATGCTTGTCCTGCCGCCGTCCGGACAGGATTTCGTCACCGACGATGATCAGGCCGATGCGCGGCGTCGTGGAGTCGAGAGACATTTCGGATTCCAATAAAGATCAGCGGCCCGCCATCTCGATGGCTTTTTCCTGCCGCAGGCGCTGCAGGGCATCCAGGCCATAGTGGGCGAATACCAGCGCCGAGAACACCGGCAGGAACACCCACGCGGGCGGCAGCAGATTGATCAGCGAGCACACCAGCCCGACGATCCAGAAGCCCAGGTTGTGTCGGCGCAGCAGGACGCGCCTTTCCTCCGGACTGGCATGTTCGACGATGGCGTCGATCCGCATCATGCGCGAAAACGCAAAGGCCCACCAGAAAATGGACAGCAGCACCGCCATCGGCGGCACCAGCCACAAGGGCAGGGTCAACAGCCATCCCACCGCGAAGGCGATACTGACCCACAAGGCGTTCCAGACGCTGACCGCCGTGCCGAACTTGCCTTGCTTGCTGACGGCCGCGTATTCCCGTTCGCTGACGTGGCGCAGCACCAGCGGCATGACGAAGATGGCCGCGATGGCCAGCCCCAGGATGCCGGAAATCGGCAGCAGGATCGCGACCGCCACGATGGGCACCAGATAGACCTTGAGCGAAAACAATCCCACCGCCACCAGCCATTCGTCGACGTTGTTGACGACGCTCCAGCGCGACGCCTCGTCCCGCAGCCAGTCGGTCAACGGCGTCCAGCAGAACCACAGCAGCAGGATGGCGCCGACCAGCGCGATCAGGAATGGCAGCAGCACCGCGAACAGCATTGCAGGGTGGCATTGCGATACCGTCGCTCGCTTGAAGGCCTGCCACACGCCAGCCAGGCCGGCCGAAACGGGCGGCGGGTTGGACGGGGAATAGGAAGATGCGGGCATGAGAATGGTCCGGTTGTGCATCGCAGGTATGATAGTTAAATACTTTCGCCGCTGCCCATATGTCCGTTCTAGAACCTGGTAACGATACGGCCGCCCTGCGCGGCCTGCTTCAACGCCCCGACATCGACCTGGTCGCCTGCTTCTGCGCCGCCTGGTGCGATACCTGCCGCGAATACCGCCCTAAATTGGAAACGCTGGCGTCGCGGACCGCGGCCACGGCCTTCGCCTGGATAGACATCGAGGACCACCCGGATCTGTTGGGTGAGGAAGAAGTGGAAAATTTCCCGACGCTGCTGGTCCAGCGCGCGGGCAAGACCGTTTTCTACGGTCCCATGCTGCCGCACATCGGGCACCTGGAACGCCTGCTGGCCTCGCTGGGCCCGGACAGCGCCGTGGTGGCGACGCGGCTGCCCGACGTACGCGGCCTGCTCGCCGGATAGCGGACCGCGACAGCCCGCGGACGGGCCTGGCTTCAGGAGGGTTTGCGGGTGCCGCCCAGCAGGACGGCGACCTTGCGCTTGGGCGCGGCACCGCGCTCGCCGGGCGCGTCCTCGCCGGACGTGGACTCCGGCGCAGGATTGCTCGGCACGTAGGGCTTGAGGAAGAAATCGTCGACCGGCGCCTGGCGCGTCCCGGAGTCGCCGTAGCGGCGGTCGCCGGACGAACGCACGCGCGGTTCGCGGCGATCGTGGCTGCCGCGAGACTCGTCGCGATGGCCGCGGCTGCGGGCGATCAGTTCGGCCGGTACATCCAGCTTGCCACGCGGCACCGGGCGCTTGATCAGTTTTTCGATGTCCAGCAACAGGCGTTCTTCGCTGGGCGTGAACAGCGCGATGGCTTCGCCCGATGCGCCCGCGCGACCCGTGCGGCCGATGCGGTGCACGTAGTCCTCGGCGTTGTACGGCAGGTCGTAATTGATGACGCACGGCACGCCCGCCACGTCCAGGCCGCGCGCGGCGACGTCCGTGGCGACCAGCACTTCCAGCTGTCCGGCCTTGAAGGCATCCAGCGCCTTCATGCGATCGGCCTGGCTTTTATCGCCGTGTATGGATTCCGCCTTGATGCCGTCGCGTTCCAATTCACGGGCCAGCCTGGCGGTGCCGATCTTGGTGTTCGAAAAAACGATGACCTGGTTCAGGTTGCGCGACTTCACCAGGTGCACCACCGCGGCACGCTTGCCTTCACTGCTCATCTCGTAGGCGATCTGCGTGACGGTGTCGGCCGTCGCGTTGCGCGCCGCGACTTCGAGTTCAGCGGGGTGGCTGAGATACGAGCGCGCCAGCTTGCGGATTTCGTTGCTGAACGTGGCCGAAAACAGCAGGTTCTGGCGTTGTTCGGGAAGCAGCCGGATGATGCGTTCCAGGTCGGGCAGGAAGCCCATGTCCAGCATGCGGTCCGCTTCGTCCAGGACCAGGATGCCGACCTGGCCCAGATTGACGTTCTTCTGCTCGACGTGATCCAGCAGCCGTCCGGGCGTGGCGACAAGCACCTCGCAGCCGTTGCGCAGGCTTTCCTTCTGCGGCCCGATGTCCACACCGCCGAACACCACGGCCGATCGCAGGGGCGTGCGCTTGCTGTAGCGCTTGACGCTTTCGGCGACCTGGTCGGCCAGCTCGCGCGTGGGCGTCAGGATCAGCGCCCGCACGGGGTGCCGCGCCGGCGACGCGCTGCTGTTGGCCATCGGCATCAGGCGATGCAGGATGGGCAGCGTGAACGCCGCGGTCTTGCCGGTCCCGGTCTGCGCCGCGCCCATGACATCGCGGCCCGCGATCACCACGGGGATCGCCTGGGCCTGGATGGGAGTGGGGGTGGTGTAGCCCGTTTCGGTGATCGATGCTACCAACAGCGGATGCAGATCGAAGTCCGAAAACGTGAGTGTCGGCGCATCCGTTGAAGGGACTGCGGAAGAATTGGTTTCAGTCATGGAGTAGGCAGATACCGGTGCCACGTGCAAGCACGAAAACAGAAGGAATCAGGCCCGGATTGCTGTGGATAACTGCATTTTAGCGCAGGTGGGGCCGCCCGCCATCGGCAAGGCGAGTTTATTGGGGACAAATCCGTCCGCGAACGCACGTTGCAAGGGCCCTTCCGGGGGGCCGGCATGCATCGAAAGCGCTGCCGCCAAGGGTGCTTGCTTGCCTCGCGCGGCTTCCACGGCGCGGGCGAGTAGCCCCTGGCACATCCGCGCTGCTTCGCAGCGCAAGTGAGCGCCCGCCGCACCTGCGCAACGCTTCTACGGCGCCAGCCAGCGCAGCCCCCATAGCACCAGCATGCCGGCGACGATGACCAGTACCGCGCTGCGCGTACGCAGGAACACCAGCACGCCGACGACGCCGGCCAGCAGCTTCATGTCCAACAGCGGCCCCACGCCCGCCTTCCATGGCAGGAGATCGGGGACGATGATGGCCGTCAGCGCCGCCGCGGGCGCGTAGCGCAAGGCGCGCCGCACGCTGTCCGACAGGGGCAGGTAATCGCCGAACAACTGATAGCCCGCGCGCGTGATGACGCTGCAAAGCATCAAGAGCGCGATGGCGGCATAGACGTATGCGTCCTCGGCTGCCATGTCCAGGGTCATGCGCGACTCCGCGCGTGGCGTTCGGCCAGCATGCCGGCCACCACGCCCGCGACAACGGCCGCGGCCAGCCCCAGCCGCAAGGGAAAAATCTGGCCGACCCAGGCGGTGATCGCCGCGGCCGCCATCGCCGCCAGCATGGGGCGCGTCGTCGCCAACGGCACCACGATCGCCAGCAGGGCCAGCACCGCGGCGAAATCCAGCGACCACGCGGCCGGCACCAGCGAACCCAGGTAGATGCCGGCAATGGAGCTGCCTTGCCAGACGAACCAGCCGGGCGTGATCACGCCGACGAAAAACCAGAGCTGTTCGCGCGTGCCCCGCACGCGCGCATCGCCGTAGCGCGGGATGAACAGCACGAAGCCCATATCGGTGGTGAAGTAGCCCAAGGCCAGGCGGCGCGACCAGGACAAATGGCGAAAGTAGGGATGCAGCGCCGCCCCGAAGATCAGGAAGCGCAGATTGACGACGAATCCGGCGGCGAAGATGAGCCACAGCGGGGCGCCCGAGGCGATCAGGGGCAGCGAAGTCAGCTGGGCCGAACCGGCATACAGGGTGAGCGTCATCAGCAGCGCCATCGATTCGGCGAGTCCGGACTTGACCATGGCGATGCCGGTGACCAGCCCCCACGCGGCCGTGGCGACCAGGGTGGGCGCGACGGCGCGCAGGCCTTCCATCGCGGCAGCCCACCGCGCCTGCCGGACGGAAAGGCCATCGGGATCTGAGACTGCCGGTTGGAACGACAAAGACGGACCTGATCGAGGGAGGAAACCGGCCTGATGGCCGGACAAAAATGCCACCGCGGGCAGGCCGCGACGCACCGGAACGGGGCGTATTGTAGCCGGCTGCTTGATACAATACGGCCCACTCAAGGAGAACGAACATGTCGATGGCCGACCGCGACGGATTCATCTGGTATGACGGCAAACTGGTTCCCTGGCGCGATGCCACCACGCACGTCCTGACCCATTCGCTGCATTACGGCCTGTCGGTGTTCGAAGGCGTCCGCGCCTACAAGACGGATGGCGGCACCGCCATCTTTCGCCTCAAGGATCACACCAAGCGGCTGTTCAACTCCGCCCACATCTACCAGATTCCGATTCCCTACGACGCCGAAACGCTGGAAGCCGCCCAGTGCGAAGTGGTGCGCGCCAACCAGCTGGAATCCTGCTACCTGCGTCCCCTGGTCTTCTACGGCTCGGAAAAAATGGGCGTATCGCCCAAGGGCGCCAAGGTGCATGTGGCCATCGCGGCGTGGCCCTGGGGCGCCTACCTGGGCGAGCAAGCCCTGGCCGAAGGCATCCGCGTCAAGGTGTCGTCCTATGCGCGCCAGCACGTGAACGTAACCATGCCGCGCGCGAAGGTGGCCACTACCTACGCCAATTCCATCATCGCCAACTCGGAAGCGCTGCAGGACGGCTACGACGAAGCGCTCTTGCTGGACACGGAAGGCTTCGTCGCGGAAGGCGCTGGCGAAAACATCTTCATCGTCAAGGACGGCGTGCTGGTGGAACCCGAAATCGCCTCGGCGCTGACCGGCATCACGCGGTCCACCATCCATGCGCTCGCGGCGGACCTGGGCATCCCCCTGCTGACCCGCCGCCTGACCCGCGACGACGTCTATATCGCGGACGAAGCCTTCTTCACCGGCACGGCGGCCGAAGTCACGCCCATCCGGGAGGTCGACAACCGCCGTATCGGCGCCGGCCGCCGCGGCCCGGTCACGGAACGCCTGCAGCAAGCCTTCTTCGACCTGGTCCAGGGCCGCAACGCCAAGTACCAGGCCTGGCTGACCAAGGTTTGACACAGGCATGACGCGCCGCGATCGGCTTGTAGACATCGCCGATCGCCCTAATTACCCAGACATCGATTCCTCCGCTATCGTTGCGCTATTCACCGCACACACCGTTTTCAGGAAACACCATGACAGCTGCCGCCACCGCCTCCAAGCATGAAGTCATCGAGGTCGGCGCCGAAGACCTGCCCGTCTACTGCCCCGGCCCCAAGGCGCCGCTGTGGAGCATGCATCCCCGCGTCTTCCTCGATGTTGCCCATACCGGGTCGACGCGCTGCCCGTACTGCGGCGCCGAATATCGCCTGAAGCCCGGCACCGTGCTCGGTAGCCACGGGCACTGATCGCCGCGCCGGCCCGCCCGCCGGGATTTTCCGTCCACTTCGTTTTCCGCTCGCCCAGCCGCCCATGTTCGCCACGCCGCAAGAAACCGAAGACGCCTTCTACGAGGCCCTGGAACACGCCGACCTGGCCCGCCTGATGCAGGTCTGGGCGGATGATGAAGAAGTGGTATGCATCCACCCGGGCGGCCTGCGCATCGTCGGCCTGAAGGCGGTGGAAGAATCATGGCAGACCATCCTGGCTGCCGGCCCCCTGCACATTCGCCCGATGCAGCCCGTGGTGATGCAGAGCATCGCCAGCGCGGTCCACATCCTGGTCGAACATGTCGGGTCGACCCGCGGTCCGCACGACAGCTATGTCAGCTGCTATGCGACGAATGTCTACCACAAGGGCGCGACGGGTTGGCGCATGGTCATGCATCATGCTTCCGCGGCACCGGCGGAAGCCGGCCTGCTGGACCTGCACGATATCCCTGGCATGCTGCATTAGGCGGGTGACAGCTTTTGGCCTCCGCTCGCCTGGACACCACACCCTGCCCCGTACCCCGCTGGCTGCCCGACGGGCATAGCCAGACCTTGTACGCCGCCACGCTGGCGCACTATCACCGCATCGCCTTCGTGCGCGAACGGGTCGATACGCCGGACGGCGACTTCATCGACATCGACTGGACCGGCCCGGGCCTGTTCCCGCATAAATCCGCGGACGGCCAGCCTGCCGTGCCGCCGCCCGTGGTCACGGCAAAGACCGCGGCGGCGCGCTGGATCACCGACGCCGATTGGGCAAGCCTGCCGCAATTGCCCGGCACGCCGGCGCTGGTACTTTTCCATGGCCTGGAGGGCGGCAGCCTGAGCCGCTATGCGCAAGCGATCGCGCACCATTTCCGCGCCCGCGGCTGGATCGTCGCCATCGCGCATTTCCGCGGCTGCTCCGGCACGCCCAATCGACTGGCGCGCGCCTACTATTCCGGCGATTCGGACGAAGTGGGGTTCATGTTGAGCAGCGTCCGGGCGCGCGTGCCGCATGCGCGCTGGCACGCAGTGGGCGTCTCGCTGGGCGGCAACGCGCTGCTGAAATACATCGGCGAACAACAGCAAGCCATGGATTGGCTGGGCGCCTGCGCCGGCATTTCGGTTCCACTGGATCTCGTGGCGGGGGGCAACAGCCTGTCACGGGGACTCATCAACCGCCGTGTCTACAGCGCGTATTTCCTGCGCACGATGAAGCACAAAGTTCTGGAAAAGGCGCGCCGCTTCCCCGGCGCCATCGATGTCATGCGCATCGCCCATGCGCGCAGCCTGCGCGACTTCGATGACGCCTATACCGCGCCCATGCATGGCTTCCGCAATGCCCTGGACTACTGGACGCGTGCATCCAGCAAGCCCTGGCTGGCGTCCATCGCGGTGCCGACGCTGGTGCTGAACGCGCGCAACGATCCCTTCTTTCCGGAGCCCGCGCTGCCGGGTCCGGCGGATTGCTCGGCCCAGGTGCTGCTGCACCAACCAGCCAACGGCGGCCACGCCGGTTTTCCCACCGGGGCTTTCCCCGCGCATCTGGGCTGGCTGCCGCAACGGCTCGGCCGGTTCTTCGAAACCGGCAGTTGAATCAGCTCTTGAAGCGCTGCAACAGCAGGCGCTGCTCGTCCAGCTTGTCCTTGACCTGCTTAATCTGCACGTCGATCTGCGACGAAACATAGAAGTCGCGCGACATGTCGCGTGCCTGGCGCAATTGGGCCTCCGCCGCCGCCAAGGCGCCGATCGCGGTGTAGTAAGTGGCCATATCGCGCCGGGCCTGCACCCGGTCGCCCGTCCTTTCCTCGCTCTGCGCGAGCAATTGGTAGAACACCGGTTCGTCCTCACCCCATTGATTGATGCGGTCCCGCAGGAAAGTCTGCGCCTGGGCATCGCGGCCGGCCTGTTGTAAAGCCTGCACGTAGGCGATCGCGATCGCGTAGCGGCCGGGCCAGGCCTTCCAGGCGGCCTCCGCCAGCGACAAGGCCTTGGCATGGTCCTTCTGCGCATTGGCCAGATCGATGGCAAGCCTGTCCAGTTCGGGCGAAGACCGGCCATTGGCGGTGGCCAGCTTCAGGTAGTTCTCCGTGCCCGCCAGGTCTTCGCGCCGCATGGCGCCCAGCGCCAGGCCATAGTAAGCGGCCGACTGCTGCACGCCGCTCAGCGTGCGGGCTTCGTCCTGGAACAACTGCGTGGCGCCGCGCAGTCCCGTCATGTCCTGGCCCTGGATGACGCGCAACTTGGCGCGCACGTACCAGTAATCGTCGCTATCCACGTGATGCCCTTTGGGCAGATTGCGCACGCGGTTCTCGATATCCGACATACGGTCGATGGACAAGGGGTGCGTGGATGCCCAGGCGCCGCCGCCTGTCCCTTCGTTCAGGCGCGATGCGCTCATCAGGCGCTCGAACATGTTGGCCATGCCGCTCGGGTTGTAGCCGGCGCCGGTCAGCATCTGGAAGCCCGCGCGGTCCGCTTCGCGTTCCGCATCACGCGAAAATCCCAGCTGGCGGTCGATCGCGGCCGCCTGCCCGAACGCGGCCACGCCCATGGCCAGGTTGCCGCCGCCGCCCGCCAGCGCGGCCAGCAGCGCGCCCGCGATGGAGGCGAGCATGATGGCGCCGGTCTGGTTGCCCTGTGTCATGCCGCGCGCGATGTGCCGCTGCACCACGTGGCCGATCTCGTGCGCCAGCACCGCGGCCAGCTCGGATTCGCTTCGGGTCGCCACCACCAGGCCGCTGTTCACGCCGATATAGCCGCCTGGCAAGGCGAAGGCATTGATCTCGGCATCGCGCACGGCGAACAGGTCCACCGTGGGCACGGTACCCGGCGAAAAGGACGCCAGCTTGCGCCCCATCGACGTCAGGTATTGGTTGATTTCGGGATCGGGGATATAGGTCGGATCGCGGCGGCCTTCGGCCATGATCACGTCGCCGAGTTGCCGTTCCGCGTACGGCGACAGCTGGTCCGCCGACGCGGCGCCCATGGAGGGTAAGCCGATCGGCTGAGCCCATGCGGCCGATGGCGCTCCGCTCAATAATGAAGCACAAAGCAACAGCATGAGCGGCTTATTTACGTAGGCCGGAAGCCGCGAAGTCCCGTGTTTCATGCGAGTATCATACCCAGGAACAAAGTATCCTTTCCCCAGCTATATCGATATTTCATCATATTGAGGCTCCAATGCGACCTATAAGAAAAGCTGTATTTCCCGTTGCGGGCATGGGCACCCGTTTTCTGCCGGCCACCAAGGCCATGCCCAAGGAAATGCTTCCTGTCGTGGACAAACCCTTGATCCAGTACGCAGTGGAAGAAGCAGTCGCCGCTGGCATCACAGACCTCGTGTTTGTCACCGGCCGCAACAAGCGGGCGATCGAGGATCACTTCGACTCCGCACCGGAACTGGAATCCGATCTGGAAAAGAAGGGCAAGATAGAACTGTTGAATATGGTGCGCGGCATCCTGCCGCCGGGCGTCAACTGCATCTATATCCGGCAATCGGCGCCCCTGGGCCTGGGGCATGCCGTCCTGACCGCCGAGCCCGCGGTGGGCAACGAGCCTTTCGTGGTTGTGCTGGCCGATGACTTGATCGACGCCGACACGCCGGTGCTCAAGCAATTGGTGAACACCGCCATCAAGTACGACGGCAGCGTGCTGGGTGTGCAGGATGTGCCGCGCGCGGAAACCAAGAAGTACGGGATCGTCGCGGCGCGCAAGGTGGACGAACGCACGGAGCGCGTCACGCACATCGTTGAAAAGCCGGAGCCTGACGACGCACCGTCCACGCTTGCCGTGGTTGGCCGGTATGTGCTCGAACCGGAAATCTTCGAACATCTGCGCGCCACCAAAATGGGCGCCGGCAACGAGATCCAGCTGACCGACGGTATCGCATCCCTGATGCGGGAACGCGCCGTCTTCGCGCATCGCTATGAAGGCACGCGCTACGACTGCGGCAACAAGCACGGCATGTTCCAGGCCACCGTGGCGCTGGGGCGCAAGTACCACGGCCTGGAACCGGACAAGGAATAAGCCCCCGGCGGGCTAGCGGATGGCGGGCGGTGCCGCCATCCCGACCCGCCCGCGGCGCTTGCGCGCGGGCAGCCGGCCCTTGCCGGACAAGCGCATCAGGCTGCCCAGCGCCACCAGCAGGCCGATCAATTCCACCAGCGCCGCTGGTATCCACATCGTCAGGCCGCCTATGCTCTGGTCCATCAGCGCCGGCATGGGTATGGCCCGGCCGCACAATTCGAACAAGGGATAGAGATCGCGCTGCGTCAGCGCGATATACGCGCCCGCCACCATCTGCGGCGCCATCGTGAAGATCGGCGATATCACGCGCCCCCCGGGCGACATGGCGGCGGGCGGCCGCGGACGCCGGTCCAGGATCAGGTTCCAATACAGGAAACCGGTGACCACCACGGACCAGTTCATCAGGCGGTACAGGCGCCAGTCCAGCATGGAATAGAACTGCACCGTCGGCAACAGCCACACCACGACCAGGAAGACGAAGAGCACGGGCACCAGGATCCGGTGCGTCAGCACGGCCTCCACGCCGCGGCCGACGAGGCTGGCGCGAAAGCGATGCAGCCAGCGCCGGGCGCCAGACGGCAGGCCAGCACGCATGGCGGAGCCGGGATACGCCGCCATGACGATCAGGGGGCCGAGGTGATGCAGCACCAGGTGCTGGATGCGGTGGATGAAAAACATCCGTTCCGCGTAATAATCCAGGCGCGTGTGCAGCGACAGGTAGAGCAGCACCATCCCGCTCCAGAACAGCGCCTTGCGCACGGCCGATACATGGTGCACGCGTGCGCCGCGCACGAACAAGATCGCGCCGGCAGCGAAAAGGGCTACCAGCGTCGGTGAGAACTCCCAGGGAGTGAGCCAATCGAGCAGCAGCACGGAGACGATCCCGACACGCGCACCACCCGGATGGCGGCACGCGAACGCCTCATTGTAGTCGCCGGCGGCCGCGGCGCCGGGCCGCGTCTACGCCAGGGCCTGGTAGCGCTAGAACTGGTGCGTGATACCCATGGCCACGCGTGTCGTATGTGAATTGTCCGGATCGAACTGGTTGTCCAGCGTGTAGTTGCGCGCATAGCCCGCGAAGGTATACACGCTGGTCCGCTTGGATAGCGGATAGATGTAGCCCAGCGTCCCCACCTGGGCCGTGCGTGCACGGCTGCCGTCCTGCCACGACCACGATGGCTTGGCCGGGGACCACTGCACGACTACGCTACCCGCGCCCACCGGCACTGTCGCGCCCACAAACCAGGCATCCACACGGCCGCCATGGACGAAGGCGGCCGGGCCGACATCCACCCCAAAGCCGTCCGGATCGGCACCGTCCAGGCCGACGTAGCCGTCCTGCTGGCGGCTCCAGGCCACGGCGATTTTCACGACCTCGAAATCGTAGGCCATGCCGAGCTGAAGCGCACGCGGCCGCGCGCCCCCCGCCTGGACGGCGCCCAGGCGCATCTGGTCCCAGGTGGCGATCGCCAGCAACGGACCCTGCTCGTAGCGCAAGCCGACGCTGTAGGCGCGGTTGTTGTTGGCCGTGCGGAATCCGGACGCGCTACTGTCGTCCGCGTTGAAGGAATACCCCAGGCCCAGCTGCAGCCCGCCGAAAGCCGGCGAAAGATAGTTGACCGTGTTGTCGAACTGGAAGTTGTCCGATGCCTTGAAGGTCGCGCCCAAGCCCATGTCCTTCCAGCCCGCCTGTTCCAGCTGGTTCCCGAACTGCCGGCCGATGGTGGACTGCCGCCCCAGGCGCACTTCACCGATTGCATCCTGGCCCAGCCCCACCCAGGCGTTGTAATTGAAGAGGCGGTTACTGTCGTCCTCTACCAGGCCGTTGCCGGCGTTGAACCCGGTTTCCAGCTGGAAGGACGCATGCCAGCCCGCATCCAGATCCTCCCTGCCGCGCATTCCCCACAACGAGTCCGTCTGGCCACCGGTCAGCATGCCGTTGTGTGTGCCCTGGCCGGAGGTGTGCTGGCTGGCGACGGCCAGATCGATCAAACCATACAGGGTGACGTGGGTACCCGCGGGGTCTTCGTCGTCCGCGTGGCCCATCGCCGGATAAAACAAAGCCGCGCTGGCAAGCGCGGCGGATAAAACGTATTGCTTCATTGCACGCAACCCTAGAGTGATTCCTCGCCGCGTGCGAGTCTACCGTCAAGAAGCGGCGCGGCGAAGGTCCCCGAAGTGTACGTGGCTGATCTTCGGATGCGCCTGCAACTGGCGCGCTTGCGACATAAGTATCGATCTCATTTCCGCAGGGCATTTAACGGTAATGCACGCCGAAGCGAGCTGCTGGTCCCCGCCCTGCTCCACTTGCATTTGGGAGACGGTCAGCCCCGCAGCCTTGAAGTCGGACACGATATGTTTGCGTACCGCGCCCAGCGCGTCGCGCGGACAAACCACTGTCAGCCGCGAACTGGCGTCGCGGCGATTGGGCATGGCGGCACGGTCAACGCCCGCACGGCGCAGGAACAAATCGAAAACACGCATAGTGGCCTCCTTCTCGCGAAGCGGGTGCCACGTGGATACGCGTCGCGCCACTGCCCGCGGCGACCATGCCGGGCAGGCATGGAACGACCGCGAACGGTGACGACGGACGATTCGAACGACTTCGCTGCACAACAAGGCAGCCCGTGTTTACGCCGCATCCAGCCCGGCCACGACGCTTTGCGAAGCATCAGCCAGACCGCGGCATACCAAGAGGGATATGCCGGGAAAGCGAAAACGGGAAAGTACAGAAAGTCAGCGCTATACGCCATTCCGTGATGACCGCATCCGCACACTAGGAAACCGTGCCGGATCTTTCATCCCGGAACCCGACCGCAACGCGGACGGAACATGGAACTTGCTGGACAACCGCACCCTGCGGGACAGGGCACGGCAGAGTTGGTCTGCGTGAACCCTATCAGGCAGCGACGTCGACACTAGGTCGACTACTACTGTCGCCGGAATCTGTATTCACGAAGCAACTCCTGGGGATTCGAAGCGTCCATTGTAACCGGGTTTACCCGCATGCTCAATGGCTGAGCCGCTTTTCAGGCGTAAAAATGCCAGCCGATGTAACCGGCGAACAACGCATACAGGCCGCCCACGGCGGACAGGGTGCGCAGGCTCATGGCCTCCTGGCGGAAGCGCAACCAAAGAACGCCGATGGACAACATGGTGAAGAGCCCCGCGGCGATCAACGTGCCGTCCAGCAGCCAGGGGGTCAGGAAGATACCCAGGGCGCTGGGGATGGTGGCCTGGATCATCATGGCGCCGGAAATATTCGCCAAGGCCAGCCGTTCCTTGCCCTGGCGGACCCAGATGATGGCGTTCATGATTTCGGGCAGCTCAGTGGCGACGGGCGCCAGCAGGAGGGCCGCCACATGCGGGCTGGCGCCCATGAATTCGCCCAGGGCTTCGATCTGCACCACAAAGACGCGCGACGCGATCGCGATCACCACCAGAGCCAGCACGGTCTGCAGGCAGGCCCAGCCCATCGTGGGCTCCGCGTCGCGTGGCCTGAACTTCAGCGGTTCCAGGACGTCGGCTTCGGAAAAGGTGTCCTCGGCGGACAGCTCGCGCTTGACGTACAGCGCGTAGGCCATCAGGAAAAGGATGCCCAGCCAGGGCTTCCAGGCGAAGGCCAGCAGCCCCAGCCCGACCTTGAAGACGAATATGCCCATGAACCAGCCCTGGTCGCGCGCCAGCCGCTGCTGGTCGGCCTTGATACAGGGATCGTTGGCGCCGGCCGGCTGCCGTCTACGCAGGCGCAGCAGCGACAGGCCCACCACCGCATAAGCCAACGTGGACAGCACCAGGGGCCCGCCCATCGCCGCGCCCACGCCGATATCCTTCTGGTCCGGCGTCGCGCCGAACACCACGGCCATGAAGGTGACGGCACTCTCGGGCAGGGCGGTGCCGAACGCCGCCAGCACGGTCCCCACCGCCGTCGCGCCCAGCTCGAGCCGGTGGCCAACCCATTCGACGCCATTGACGAAGTATTCGCACGCGAGATAGATCGCGGCGGCCGCGGCAAAGAACAGCAGGAACGTGGAAATCATGGTGACGCAGCCGGACGAGCGGATACCGATGGCGCGACGACACGGCTCGCCCGGCTGGGTTAGCGCGTCGTGGCCAAAGGTCTCGCCTGGCTGACCCGCCCGGCGCGCGGCAAGCGCGCCCGTGGCAGAGGCCGTTTGCGCCATGGGGCCCATGGGCCGCCAAGTGTGTTGACGCAAACTCCTTGGGGCAAGGATGGCTACTCCCCAATGACAACGGGCGGATTGTAGCAGGAGGTTAAACGTCCTGTGCCGTGAAACACGCTGGACACGGGGTAAAGTAGCGTCTCCGACACAGCCGGATACGCCATGAGCGCCACCGCACGGCCGCCCGAAGGGGCGCTCCCGCCCTTGGGCAGGCAGTCGCGTAGCGACAGGACGGTCCACCAATGAGCCTGCCACCCGACGATTTTGCCCCTCACATCGCGCGCCGCCGCCGTCTGCAGGACCTCATGCGCGCCGCGGGCGGCGGCATCGCCCTGCTGCCCGCCGCGCCGCCGGTCATGCGCAACCGCGACGCGGAATATCCCTATCGCCAGGACAGCGATTTTCTATACCTGACGGGGTTTCCGGAGCCGGACGCCTGGCTGGTGCTGATCGCCGGCGCGACGGACCGCGCCGTGCTGTTCTGCCGCGACAAGAACCCAGAGCGGGAACTGTGGGAAGGCCGCAGCGCCGGGCCTGAGGCCGCCGTCGCGCGCTTCGGCTTCGACGAAGCCTATCCGGTGGAACGGCTGGACGACCTGCTGCCGGGCATGCTGCTGGACCACCCCACGCTGTTTGCCTCGCTGCTGCGCGACACCCGCGTCGACGAATGCGTGCGCCGCGCCACCGGGGCGGTGCGCCGGCTATCCCGGACAGGCCAGCGCCCGCCGGCGCGCCAGCAGGACCCGCTGCCGCTGATCGCGGAAATGCGGCTGGTAAAGGACCCCGACGAGATCGCCACCATGCGGCGCGCCGCCCGCATTTCGGCGGGCGCGCACGCGCGCGCCATGCGCCACACGCGGCCCGGCATGCGGGAGTACGAGATCGAAGCCGAGCTGCTGTATGAATTTCGCCGCCACGGCGCGCAGGCCCCGGCTTACAACACCATCGTCGCGACGGGACCGAATGCCTGCATCCTGCACTATCCGGCCGGGGACGCCGTGCTGCAAGACGGCCATCTACTGCTGGTGGACGGCGGCTGCGAGGTGGACGGCTATGCCGCCGACATCACGCGCACCTTTCCGGTCAACGGACGCTACAGCGGTCCCCAGCGCCTGCTGTACGACCTGACCGTGGCGGCGCAGGATGCGGCAAGCGCGGCGACCCGTCCCGGGCTCACCTGGAACGACGGCCATGAAGCCGCCATCCGCGTCCTGGCCCAGGGGATGATCGATGCGGGCCTGCTACAAGGCTCGCTGGATGGGGTGCTGGAATCGAAGGCCTACAACCGCTTCTATATGCACCGCACCGGCCACTGGCTGGGCCTGGATGTGCATGACGTGGGGGACTACCGCATGCCGGACGCAGCGGCCGGGCCGGAACGGCCGTGGCGCGCCCTGGAAAAGGGGATGCTGCTGACGATAGAGCCGGGCATCTACGTACGGCCGGCGGACGACGTACCCGAGGCCTTCTGGAATATCGGCATCCGTACCGAGGACGATGCCCTGGTCACCGACGAAGGCTGCGAGCTGATCACGCGCGGCGTGCCGGTGGATGCACGCGAGATAGAGGCCTTGATGCGGGAGTAGCGCCGCGGCGCCGTCAGAGCACGTAGCCTTCCAGCCAGCCCATGGTCTGCCAGACGTACACGACGACCATGGCGATGGCGAACATGGTGCAGATGGAGCCGACCAGGACCGCCGCCAGCGCGACCAGCACCGGGCCCCAGCCCGTGCGCGATGGCGTGCCCAGGCCGGGATTGTAGGCACGGTCGAATTTCTCATCGGCGCGCAGGCACAGCACGGCGCTCTCGATGAAGCCGTCGGTCATGGGAATGAACAGCAGGAAGAAAGCGGGATTGTCGTACCAGACCGGATACCAGCGGGTCGCGGCCAGGCAGGCGACCGCGTATACGGTCACCCAGATGGCACCGCGGCGCCCGAGATACCACCAGTGCGCGCCCATCCAGCCGAAAAACAGGGCAAGCAAACCGGCCCGCACCTTGGTGCGGGGCGCGCGAGACGGCGACTGCAGAACGGAAGAGGCTTCGGCCATAGGAATCCCATTGCGGACGGGCCGCGTCGAGGATTGTAGCTAGAATTCGGGCATGGATGACTCCGCATTCCCTATCGCGATCCTGGGCGCGGGCCCGGTGGGACAGGCCCTGGCGCTGATGCTGGCGCGCGTCATGGACGACCCGTCGCGCATCGCCCTCATACAGGGCGCGCCGCCGGCCCGGGCGGCCGAAACGGCATCGCCGCCACCGACCGGCCCCGGCGCCACCGCGGGCGCGGAGGCACGCGTCCTTGCCCTTAACCATGGCAGCCTGGTGCTGCTCGAAACCCTGGGGGCACGGCCGCCCGGCGCCGCGCCCATCCATACCATCCACGTTTCGCAGCGCGGCCGGCTCGGCCATGCGGTCATCCGCCACACGGACTTCCAGGTGCCGCAGCTGGGCGCCGTCGCGCCCTATCCCGCCGTGCGGGAGGCGCTGGCGCGGGCCGTGGGGCAGTCCGGCATCACGGTGCTGCACGCCCATGGCTCCCGGGTGGCGGCGCGCGATCACGAAGGCGTCGTCGTGCGCGCGGCCGACGGAAGGGAAACGCGCTGTGCCGTGGCCGTCGTGTCCGACGGCGCCGCAACGGGGCAACTGCGCCGCGAATACGGCCAGGATGCCGTGCTGACCGCCGTGCGCGCGGCCCGTCCGCGGCCGGGGTGGGCCTACGAGCGGTTTACCCGCGAAGGCCCGCTGGCCCTGCTGCCCCACCCCGCCGGCGACGATTGTTATGCGGTGGTGTGGTGCTGCGCGCCTGCCCATGCGGCCGAACTGGCGAAGCTGGACGCGGCGGCGTTCTCGCGCGCGGTCAGCAGCGCCTTCGGCGACCGTCTCGGTCCGCTGACCTGCATCGCCGACCGCCATGTCTCTTCGCTTTTCATGAGCATGCGGCGCACGCAGGTCGACGGCCGCGTCGTGGCCATCGGCAATGCCGCCCAGACGCTGCATCCCGTCGCGGGACAGGGGCTGAACCTGGGATTGCGCGATGCCGCCAGCCTGGCGCAATCGCTGGCGCCCTGGCTGCGCGACCCCACGGGCGATCCCGGCGTGACCCTGCGCGCCTTCGCGGGCGCGCGCCGCGGCGATCGCTGGCTCACCACCGCGCTGACGGACCTGCTGCCGCGTGTGTTCACCACCGGCCTGGCCCCGGTCGAACACGCCTGCGGCTTGGCGCTGCTGGCGCTGGACCTGGCCGCGCCCCTGCGGGCGCCACTGGCCAGGCACCTGCTGCAAGGCTGGCGGGCCTGATTGCCGCCCCTGGTCTGCCGCGCCGGACTCGGCCAGTCTGAATCGCCTTCTCGCGCGAGCAGGCCCTAGGCCGGCCGGGCACGTCCAGGAGCCGACTGGATGGCCGGGGCAGGCCGCCCACGCAGATACTAAAGCGTGCTCCCTCCGCACGAGCGTACGGGCCTGCACGGGCGCGGCGCCGGTGGGTGCTTACGCGGGCTTGCACCCTGCGTAATCCGGGCCGTATCCGGCCCGGGTAAAATCCGCGGATGCAAATCGGCCCCTGGACCCTTCCCAACAACGTGCTGGTCGCGCCCATGGCAGGCGTGACGGACCGCCCGTTCCGCCAGCTGTGCAAGCGGCTGGGCGCGGGATACGCCGTGTCGGAGATGGCCGCCAGCAACCCGCGCCTGTGGGATAGCGTCAAGACCTCGCGCCGCCTGAACCATGACGGCGAGATCGCGCCGGTCGCGGTGCAGATCGCCGGGGCCGACCCGGCCATGATGGCCGAGGCCGCCGCCTTCAATGCGGGCAAGGGTGCCCGCATCATCGATATCAACATGGGCTGCCCGGTCAAGAAGGTATGCAATGTGGCGTCGGGATCCGCGCTGCTGCGCCACGAGGACCTGGTGGCGCGCATCCTGGACGCCGTCGTGCGCGCCTGCGCACCCCTGGGCGTGCCCGTGACGCTCAAGACCCGCACCGGCTGGGACCGCGACAACCGCAACGCCCTGCGCATCGCTCGCCTGGCCGAAGAGGCCGGCATCGCGGCCCTGACCCTGCATGGCCGCACACGCGCCGACCTTTACTCCGGCCACGCCGAATATGACACCATCCGCGCCGTGAAGGCCGCCGTCCGGATTCCGGTGGTGGCCAACGGCGATATCGACAGTCCCGAAAAAGCGCGCTTCGTCCTCGACTACACTGGCGCGGACGCCGTGATGATCGGGCGGGCCGCCCAGGGCCGTCCGTGGATCTTCCGGGAAGTCGAGCACTACCTGCGCACCGGGGCCAGGCTGGCCCCGCCTACCTACGGCGAAATGCGCGACCTGCTGCTCGAACACCTGGACGATCATTACCGCTTCTACGGCGAACACACGGGTGTCCGGACCGCGCGCAAGCACATCGGCTGGTATGTCGAAGGCCTTTCCGGCGCCGACGCGTTCCGCGCCGCCATGAATCGCATCGACGACACGGCCGCGCAGGCACGCGCCGTGGGCGCCTGGTTCGACCACTTTCCGCGCGACGGCCGGCCTGGGCAGGCCGACCGCACGCAAACCCTGCTGGCGGCCTGACGCCATTCACATAAACAAAAAATAGTTGTGCCTCAATATGAGTAAAAAAGATGTCCTGGAAGAATGCGTGCGCGCCAGCCTGGAGCGCTATTTCGAAGACCTCGGCGACGCCGAACCCCACGATATGTGGGAAATGGTGATGCGCTGCGTGGAAAGGCCGGTCCTCGAAATGGCGATGGAACGGGCCGGCGGCAATCAGTCGCGCGCTTCCGAAATGCTGGGCATCACGCGCAATACCTTGCGCAAGAAACTGCTCGCGCACAACATCCACGTTTGAACACTCTCCGCCGCTAGCGAGCCGCCTCGCGCTTCCCCGACTCCCATCATGAAAATCGAAACCGCCCTCCTCTCGGTCTCCGACAAGACCGGCATCGTTGAATTCGCCCGCTCGCTGGCGGCACGCGGCGTACGCCTGCTCTCCACCGGCGGCACCGCGAAGCTGCTGGCCGACGCCGGCCTGCAGGTGACCGAAGTCGCCGCGCATACCGGCTCGCCGGAAATCCTGGACGGCCGCGTCAAGACCTTGCATCCCAAGATCCACGGCGGCCTGCTCGCGCGCCGCGACAGCGCAGCGCACATGGCGACCCTGCGGGACCAGGGCATCGACCGCATCGACCTGCTGGTCGTCAACCTGTACCCCTTCCGTGAAACCGTGGCGCGCGAAGGCTGCACCTTTGCCGACGCCGTCGAAAACATCGATATCGGCGGGCCGGCGATGTTGCGCGCGGCCGCCAAGAACCACGGCACGGAAGCCGGCGGGGTTACCGTCGTGATCGACCCGGCGGACTATGCCCGCGTGCTGGGCGAAATCGATGCGTCCGGTACCACGTCCTATGCACTGCGGCTGGCGCTGGCCACCAAGGTATATGCGCACACCGCCGCGTACGACGGCGCCATCGCCGCCTACCTGAGCAGCCTGGCGGACGCCGCGCCCGCGCAGGATGCCGCGCCGGCGCGCCATCCCTGGCCCGACACGCTGACGATCCAGATCCGCCAGCAGCAGGCGCTGCGCTACGGCGAAAACCCGCACCAGTCCGCGGCCTTCTATGTCGACCCGCAACGCCCCGCCGGCGTGCTCGGCAACTACCGGCAGCTGCAGGGCAAGGAGCTTTCCTACAACAACATCGCGGACGCCGACGCGGCCTGGGAATGCGTGCGCACCTTCGACACCGCCGCCTGCGTCATCGTCAAGCATGCCAACCCCTGCGGCGTCGCCGTGGCGGAGCACGCGCTGGAGGCCTACCGCAAGGCTTTCAAGACGGATCCTACGTCGGCCTTCGGCGGCATCATCGCCTTCAACCGCCCCGTGGATGCCGCCATGGCGGAAGCCGTGAGCGAGCAGTTCCTCGAAGTCCTGCTGGCGCCCGCCTACGACGGCGCCGCGCTCGCGCTGTTGGCCAAGAAGAAAAATGTGCGCGTGCTGGAAGTGCCCACCGGCGCCGGCCACAATGCATTCGACGTCAAGCGCGTGGGCGGCGGCTGGCTGGTGCAGACCCCCGACGCCTTTACGGTCGCCCCGGACGCGCTGAAGATCGTGACGCGCAAGCAGCCCACCGAACAACAGATGCAGGACATGATGTTTGCCTGGAAGGTGGCCAAGTACATCAAGTCCAATGCCATCGTGTTCTGCGCCGACGGCATGACGATGGGCGTGGGTGCCGGCCAGATGAGCCGCGTGGACTCCGCGCGCATCGCTTCCATCAAGGCGGAGAATGCCGGCCTGACGCTGCGCGGCTCCGCCGTCGCGTCCGACGCGTTCTTCCCCTTCCGCGACGGCCTGGACGTGGTGGTCGCGGCGGGCGCGAATTGCGTCATCCAGCCGGGCGGCAGCGTGCGCGATGACGAGGTGATCGCGGCGGCCGACGAACACGGCATCGCCATGGTGCTGACCGGCACCCGCCACTTCCGCCACTGATGCGCATCCTCGGCGTCGATCCCGGCCTGCGCCGCACCGGCTTCGGCGTCATCGACGCCGAAGGATCGCGCCTGCGCTACGTCGCCAGCGGCACGGTCGTGGTGCCGCCGGCGAACGGGCTGGCCGACCGCCTGAAGGTGATCCTGGACAATCTGCGCGAAATCGTGCGCGACACCAAACCCGACGTGGCCGCGCTGGAAATCGTCTTCCTGAACACCAATCCCGCGTCCACGCTGCTGCTGGGCCAGGCGCGCGGGGCGGCATTGTGCGCCATGGCCGATAGCGGCCTGGCGGTGCATGAATACACGGCGCTGCAGATCAAGAAGTCCGTCGTCGGCACCGGCCGGGCCGCCAAGGAACAAGTGCAGGAAATGGTGCGGCGCCTGCTGGCGCTGGATGGCCTGCCCGCGCCCGACTCCGCCGACGCGCTGGCCTGCGCCATCTGCCACGCGCACGTCGGGCCGCTGGTCGACCGGCTGGCGGCGTTGAAGCAACCGCTCGCACCGCGGCGCACGGGCATGCGCCTGCGCGGCGGACGATTGTCGGGCTAACCCACTGAACCACAGAACATGATCGGACGACTGACCGGCACACTGATCGAGAAATCGCCTCCCACCGTCTGCGTGGACGTGAACGGCGTGGGCTATGACGTGGACGTGCCCATGAGCACGCTCTACGCCCTGCCCGAAAACGGCGCACGCATTTCGCTGTACACCCACCTGACCGTGCGCGAGGACGCGCACCTGCTCTACGGCTTCGCCACCGTGGGCGAACGCAGCGCATTCCGCGAGCTGATCAAGGTCAGCGGCATCGGCGCGCGCACCGCCTTATCCGTGCTGTCGGGATTGTCGGTGGCCGACCTGGCCCAGGCGATCACGCTGCAGGAATCGGGACGGCTGACACGGGTGCCCGGCATCGGCAAGAAAACCGCGGAACGGCTGCTGCTGGAAATGCGCGGCAAGCTGGGCGCGGATATCGGCGCGGCGCCGCACGCCGTGCCGAACCACCAGTCGGACATCCTGAACGCGCTGCTGGCGCTGGGCTATTCGGAAAAGGAATCGCAGACCGCGCTGAAGGGCCTGCCCGAAGGCGTCGGCGTATCGGATGGCATCCGGCAGGCGCTGAAGGCGCTGGTGCGCTGAAGCACCGGCCGCCTAGAATTCGCGTGCCCGTGGGCGCGCCAGATATCCCGGGACGACGGCTTCCATCGCCGTTGGCACGATGCCCAATTCGGGCGCCATCTGCTCGCGCGCGACGTTGTCTATCGTCAGGCTGTCCAGGTTGTCGGGCGTCATCAAGGGTTTACCTGGCAGACAGGCCAGCATCGTGGCCTGCAGACGTCCCAGGCCCATGGGAATATTGATCACGGCGCGCGGATGGCCGCTCCACTTCGCGCACATGCCGGCGATCTCGCCCAGGGTAAGCACCTGCGGCCCGGCCAGCTCGTAGGTTTTGCCATAGGCATGCGGATTGGTCAGCATCGTGTCGATCGCCGCCGCCACGTCTTCCACATAGACGGGCTGCATGCGCGCCCGGGCACCCGCCAGGGGCAGTGCGGGCAGCCAGCGTGCCAAGCCGGCGAACAGGTTGGTGAAGTTATCGTCGTGGCCGAAGACCACCGAGGGGCGCACGATGGTCCAGGCATGGCCGGGCGCCGCGGCGAAGGCGTCGCGCACCGCGGCTTCGCCGTCACCCTTCGATCGAAGGTACATGCTGGGGCCATGCGAATCCGCGCCCAGGGCGCTGATGTGGATCATCCGCCGCACGCCATGCCGGACGCAGCCCTGCGCGATACGGCGCGGCAAGTCGACGTGCGCGCTGGCGTAACCCTTGCCGTAGGGACGGCCGCTGCCGTCATTCAGGATGCCGACCAGGTTGATCACCGCGTCGCAATCGGCCAGCACCTCGTCCAGCGCCGCGGCATCGTGCACGTCGGTCTGCGACAAGGTCACGGTGGGCACGACTTGAAGGTCGCGCCCGCGCGCGTACAGCCGCGTCGGAACATGGACTTGGTGCTCGGCCACGCCCAGCCGCGCGACCAGATGACGGCCTATGAAGCCGGTGCCGCCTATGACAAGGATACGCATCCGCCACCCCGGGTCGACGTAGGAAACAGCGTCGATTCTGCGCCGTCGGCCCGGGTTGATGCAAGCACGGGCCGTCCCACCTTGACGGAGATCAGGAAGCCAGGAAGCCGGCGTACGCCTTCAGGTCCACATTGCCCCCGCTGATGATGACGCCGACGCGGGCGTCCCGCAGGGGTACTACCGCTTGCAAGGCCGCCGCGGCGCCCAGGCAGCCGGTGGGCTCCACCACCATCTTCATGCGTTCGGCGAAAAACTTCATCGTATCGACCAATTGCGCATCGGTCACCGTGACGATGTCGGTGACATGCTTCTGGATGATGGGAAAGGTCAGCTCGCCCAGATGCGTGGTCAATGCGCCATCGGCAATCGATTTGGGCGTGGCGATGGGGATGACGCGCCCGGCGCGCAGCGACTGCTGGCCGTCGTTGCCGGCTTCCGGCTCCACGCCATACACCTTGCATGACGGGCTGAGCGCCGCCGCGGATAGCAGGGAGCCCGACAGCAGCCCGCCGCCGCCCAGGCATACGAACAGGTAGTCCAGTTCGCCTGCTTCCTCGAACAGCTCCTTCGCGGCCGTGCCCTGTCCCGCGATGACATCGAAATGGTCGTAGGGCGGGATCAGGGTTGCACCCGTCTCGGCCTGAAGCCGCGCGGCGACCGCCTCGCGGTCTTCCTTGTAGCGGTCGTAGGTCACCACCTTGCCGCCATATCCCTCGGTGGCCGCGCGCTTGGCCGCCGGCGCGTCCAGCGGCATGATGATGGTGGCCGATACGCCCTGCAGGCGCGCGGCCAGCGCGATGGCCTGGGCATGGTTGCCGGAGGAGAACGTCAGCACCCCGGCGCGCCGCTGTTCGGGGCTCAACCGGGCGATCGCGTTATACCCGCCGCGAAACTTGAACGCCCCCATGCGCTGGAAGTTCTCGCACTTGAAGTAAACCCGCGCGCCGGTGCGCGCGTCGGCAGTCGCCGAGGTCAGGACAGGCGTGCGATGCGCGGCGCCATGCAGTCTTTCGCTGGCGGCGACAACATCGGTATAGGTGGGCAATTCGCGCGACATGGCGGTTCCTTGGCAGAGACAATGTGGCAAAGAGAATGTGGCAAGCGGTATGGCCAGAACGGACGGATCATAGTCCAGCGCGTCGTGGCGGGCCATGGGTGGTGGTGTACGATAGGCAAGCTATTCTTGCCCCTCCTGTCATGGCCATCCAGTCCGACTCTCTCTCATCCCGCCCCGAAGCTGCTCGCCTTGTGGCGCCGCAGCCCGTATCGCCCAACGAGGAGTCCATCGAACGCGCCTTGCGTCCGAAGATCCTGCGCGACTACGTCGGCCAGGCGCGCGCGCGCGAGCAACTGGAAATCTTCATCGCGGCCGCGCGCCAGCGCGGCGAAGCGCTGGACCACGTCCTGCTGTTCGGCCCGCCGGGCCTGGGCAAGACCACGCTGGCGCACATCATCGCGCACGAAATGGGCGTGCAGCTGCGGCAGACTTCCGGTCCCGTGCTGGAACGGCCGGGCGATCTGGCCGCACTGCTGACCAACCTGGAAAAGAACGACGTCCTGTTCATCGATGAAATCCATCGCCTGTCGCCGGTCGTCGAAGAAATCCTTTACCCCGCGCTGGAAGACTTCCAGATCGACATCCTGATCGGCGAAGGACCGGCGGCGCGCAGCGTCAAACTGGACCTTCAGCCCTTCACCCTGGTCGGCGCCACCACCCGCGCCGGCATGCTGACCAATCCGCTGCGCGACCGCTTCGGCATCGTGTCGCGCCTGGAGTTCTATAACGCCACCGACCTGGCGCATATCGTCACCCGCAGCGCCGCCCTGCTGCAGGCCAGCATCACGCCGGAAGGCGCCGACGAAGTGGCCCGCCGTGCCCGCGGCACGCCGCGCATCGCCAACCGCCTGCTGCGGCGCGTACGCGACTACGCGGAAGTCAAGGCACAAGGCCGCATCGATGCCAAGGTGGCCGGGGCGGCCCTGGCCATGCTGGAGGTCGACCCGCAGGGCCTGGACCTGATGGACCGCAAGCTGTTGGAAGCCATCGTGCACAAGTTCGACGGCGGGCCGGTCGGCGTCGACAGCCTGGCCGCTGCCATCGGCGAAGAGCGCGACACCATCGAAGACGTCATCGAACCCTACCTGATCCAGCACGGCTACCTTCAGCGCACGCCGCGCGGACGGATGGCCACGCAAACCACCTGGCGCCACCTGGGCCTGGCGCCACCAGCGGGCGCTACGGCAGGCAGCGGCGATCTGTTCGGCGCCTGAGCCCGGGCGTCCCAGAGCCGGGACGCCGCGGATCCGGCTCCACCGTCCACCCGCGTCGCCCTCCCAGCGCGCGCTTCGCGGGAATCAAGTCACACCCACAAAACACAGGTGCCGCCCGATCCGGGACACCGCGGATCCGGCCCCACCGTCCACCAGCGTCGCCCTCCCAGCGCGCGCTTCGCGGAATCAGGCCCCACCGCAAAAAACAGGTGCCGCCCGATCCGGGACGCCGCGGATCCGGCTCCGCCGGTCCGCCAGCGTCGCCCCCCCGGGGGGGAAGCGCGCAGCGCTTCGGGGGGGTATCAGCCTTTCGCCACGCATTCCAGGATTTCGTCGCCGTAGGCGTCCAGCTTGCGCGCGCCCACGCCACTGATACCGCCGAGTTCGTCCGCCGTCTCCGGCCGGGCCAGGGCGATTTCACGCAAGGTGGCGTCATGGAAGATGACATAGGCGGGCACGCCATGATTGCGCGCGACGCCGGCCCGCCAGGCGCGCAGCGCTTCGAATACCGGCTGGGCCTCGGCGGGCAATTCCACCGCCGGCGGTCGCCCGCGCGTTCCCGCGCTCTTGGATGCCCGGGCCGCTTTGGGCGACTCGCGGCGCAACATCAGCTGCCGCTCACCCTTGAGCACTTCCCGGCTGGCTTCCGTCAATGCCAGGGTTCCATAGCCTTCCGTATCCACGGTAAGCAGCCCCTGCGCCAGCAGCTGGCGCAGCACGCCGCGCCAGGCTGAGTCCGACAAGTCCGCGCCCACGCCGAAGACCGACAGCGACTGGTGCCCGTACTGGCTGACCCGATCCGTGGTCTTGCCCCGCAGGATGTCGATGATGTGGCCGGCGCCGTAGCGCTGCCCGCGCTCCTTCCACAGGCGATACACCGCGGAAAGCACTTTCTGCGCCGCCACCGTCCCATCCCAGGCCTGCGGCGGGTCCAGGCACACGTCGCAATTGCCGCAGGCGGTAATGTGCTGCCCGAAATAGGCCAGGAGCCGCACTCGACGGCATTCCACCGTTTCGCACAGCCCCAGCATCGCGTCCAACTGCTGCCCGAGCCGGCGCCGGAACACCTCATCGCCGGGCGACTCGTCGATCATGCGACGCTGCTGCACCACGTCCTGCAGCCCGTAGGCCAGCCAGGCGTTGGCGGGCAGGCCATCACGGCCCGCGCGGCCCGTTTCCTGGTAATAGCCTTCCACCGATTTCGGCAGGTCGATATGCGCGACGAAACGCACGTCCGGTTTATCGATGCCCATGCCGAAGGCGATGGTGGCCACCATGACGATGCCGTCCTCGCGCAGAAAGCGCGACTGGTTCGTCGCGCGCACCGCGGCACCCAGGCCCGCGTGATAAGGCAAGGCCTGCACCCCGTTGTTGCAGAGGAACTCCGCGGTTTCTTCGACGCGGGCCCGCGACAGGCAGTACACGACGCCGGAATCGCCCGCATGCTCGCTGCGGATCAGGTCCAGCAGCTGCTTGCGCACTTCGTTCTTCTCGACGATGCGGTAGCGGATGTTGGGGCGATCGAAGCTGGCGACGAAATGGCGTGCTTCATCCAGCGCCAGGCGCTGGGCGATTTCCGTGCGCGTCGCCGCCGTTGCGGTAGCCGTCAGGGCGATGCGCGGCACCTGCGGCCAGCGTTCGTGCAGCAGCGACAAGCCCATGTATTCCGGCCGGAAATCATGGCCCCATTGCGACACGCAATGCGCTTCGTCGATGGCGAACAGCGCGATGCGCCCGCGTTCCAGCAATTCCAGGCAGCGGTCCGTGAGCAGGCGCTCCGGCGCCACGTAGAGCAGGTCGAGCTCGCCGTCCACGAAGGCGCGCTCGACGTCGCGCGCGACACGCCAATCCTGGGTGGAATTCAGGTAGGCCGCGCGGACGCCCAATTCGGTCAGCGCATCGACCTGGTCCTGCATCAGCGCGATCAGGGGCGATACCACCACGCCCGTGCCTTCGCGCACCAGCGCGGGCACCTGATAGCACAGCGACTTGCCGCCGCCGGTGGGCATGAGGACCAGCGCATCGCCGCCCTGGATGACGTGATCCACGATGGCCTGCTGTTCGCTGCGGAAGGATTCGTAGCCGAAGACGCGCCGCAGGACTTCCAGGGCGCGCGGCTCAGACATGAAGGAAAGCCGATAGCATCATGCGCGGCATTTTATAGGAGCGGGCGCGCGCCCTCGCCCCGGGTACGACAACATCGACACTATCGCCCTCCGATGGGCATGGTCAGCTGCATGTTGACCCCGTAATCGCCGGTGACCACGTCGTGGTCCGCGCCCACGGCCAGGCGAACGTTGGGGGACAGCATCATGCTCTGCGATATGCCGTAGCGCCGCTCCAGCATTTCGCCGCTGGTGTCGCGCAAGCCGGAATAGGTGCCGCTGAGCTCGCCCCAGCCGCTGATGGGCACGCCGGCGGAAAAGGTGTTGCGCCACTGCGTCGTCGCCGTCGTCCCGTCCTGGTAGGAGGCCAGGTCCCCGTAGCCGCTGCTGGTTAATTCGTTGCCATAGCCCAGCTTGAGCGTATCGAACACCTTGACGTTGTAGCCCAGGCTGTAGCGCCAGCCTTCCGACGTGTCGAAACGGCTTTGCGTCGCGCCTCCTTGCACGGTGCCCCACTGCCCCATCGAATAGGTGGTGCCAAGCCCGGTGGTGGTCAGGGCGCGCGCGCTCTGCACCTGCCCTTCCACGGTGATGTCGGGCGTCAGCCCATAGCGCACGCTGTTGCTGCCGGCAGGGGCGCCATACTGCACCCCGCCTGCCGTGACGCCGGGGTCGGTATTGTCGATCCGTCCCCATACGGAGGAATAACCCAGCTTGCCCTCGGGGACCGTGGTGTCGGCGCTGGTGCTCAAGTTGGACACCTGCACGCCGCCTATGGTGGCGGCGCTGCTCCAGGCGGGAGAAAACGGCGTCAGGCTACCCAACGAAACGGATGGTCCTTCCACATTGCGATACGTCAGGCTGCGGTCGCCCACTTGCATGCCGCCCTCCGGCGATACGCTGGCGAACCAGGGCTTGGGCGTGCCCACGGGCCGGCCCCACTTCACGGGCGTCGAGCCCGGCGGCGGCAGAACGTAATCCAGGTCCAGGTTGCCGGCGACGGCGTCCGCGGCTTCGGCCGCGGCGGTGGGCACGGCGGCGCAATCCAATGACCCGGCGTCCGCGCTGGCTGCGGCGGCACCCGGGGCCTTCGGCGCGGCGGCGTCATCGCCTGCCTGTGCGCCGGGCTGGCCCGTCCCCGCGGTGCCCTCGCCGGTCCCGGCGCCGTCCTTTCCGGGTTCAGCGCCGTCGGTTCCGGGTTTTGCCCTGCTCTTCCCTATCTCGGCGCCATCCATGCTGTCATCGGCGGAGGTCGCCTGGGCCGCCGCCCCGCCAGGCTGGCAGGGCGGGAGCTCGGCGGTGACGTCGACGGCGCCGGGCGGCTTGACGGGCATGGGCAGCGCGGGCGCCAGGGCGTCCAGGCCGCGGCCCAGCCGGGCGAGCAGCACCGGCGAACCCGCCCGGACGGCAGGGTTCGACGCAGATGGTGCGGGATCCGCGGGGGCCGCGGCATGGGCGCCCATGGGGACGCAGCAGGCCAATGCGGCGGCAAGTGCGGCGCGGCAAGCGCGCCGCCGGACGAAAAAATGCATAAGGCCAAGTTCCGGTGCCGGGGTCGACGTTATCTATTCAGCCTTGCAGGCCTGCTGAAACTGGAAGGCGTCGCCCTGGCCGTTGCAAACACTCCGCCTCCTCCTGGAACGCCGTATTTTAATCGGACCAAAAATAGGGCCGTGTCGTATAGTTCAGCTCGTTTTCCGATTTCAGTCCATTTCCTCCCCTTGCCCGCGGGGCGCCGGCCTCGCAATATGCGGACATGGAAACGCCTCATACCAAATTGCTGGTCGTCGATGACGACCCCGCCCTGCGGCAGCTGCTGGCCGACTACCTGAACCGGCACGGCTACGACACCCTGCTGGCGCCCGATGCGGCCGACTTGCCCGCGCGCATTGCGCGCTACGCCCCCGACCTGCTGGTCCTGGACCGGATGCTCCCGGGCGGCGACGGCGCCGACGCCTGCCGGCGGCTGCGCGAACAGGGCGAGGACATCCCGGTGATCCTGCTGACGGCGCGCGACGAAGCCGTGGACCGCATCATCGGCCTGGAGGCCGGCGCCGACGACTACCTGGGCAAGCCCTTCGATCCGCGCGAACTGCTGGCGCGCATCGAAGCGGTCCTGCGCCGCAAGAAGGGCCCCTCCGCGCTGACCCGCGATGCGGCGGTAAGCTTCGGCCCCTTCGTCTTCGAACCGGCTACCCGTCAGCTGCTGCGCGAGGGCGTCGCGGTCAAGCTGACCGGCGGCGAAATCAACCTGCTGGAAGCGCTGGTCCGCAATGCCGGCAAGCCGCTGTCGCGCGAACGCCTGCTGGCGCTGGCCCGCGACGATGACGCCGGCGAACGCAACGACCGCGCGATCGATATCGCCATCCTGCGGCTGCGCCGTGCCATCGAGGATGATCCCAAGCAGCCGCGCTGGATCCAGACGGTATGGGGCATAGGCTACCGCTTCTCGCCGTGATGACGTTTTCGCCGCGTTCCCTGCTGCCCCGTTCGCTGCGCACCCGCCTGATCCTGCTGGTGCTGGGTTGCATGCTGCTGGCACAGGCCGGCACCCTGGCCGTCGGTTCCCATTACCGGCACCGGTTCATGGACGACGTGATCATGGATTACATCGTCACGACGATACGCACGCTGCGTGCGGCGGTGTCGGAGGTACCCGCCGAGGACCGCGCCAATTTCGTGCGCGATGCATCCGGAGGGCAGTGGCACCTGTGGGCCCGCAGCCTGCCCGCCGAAGCGCAACTGGCACGTTTCCATGGCGGCGGATTGCCACCGCCGCCGCCGCGCGACGGCCTGTCCAGCGCCGAACGCGATGCGCGCATGGCAGAGATCCGCGAATACCGCCGGTCGCGCCCCGACGACGCCGACGACGATGTCCGCCGCGACCTGCGCGGCCTGGTGCGCCAGCTGAACGAGCGCCTGAACGACGGCACCCGCGTCGCCCTGTCGCGCGGGCCGCGGCCGGAAGTCTTCATTTCCCTGGCCCCCAATCCCACCAGCGAAGACGCGCCCCAGCTGCGCGAATGGCTGGTCATTCCGCTGGACCGCCTGGACCCGCCCTTGGCCACCCCCATGGTGATCACCTGGCTGGCGGTCTTCGGGGTGGTGCTGATCCTGGCCGGCGGCTTCTCCTGGCACATCACGCGCCCCATCACCAGCCTGGCGGAAGCCGCGGACAAACTGGCCGCCGGCCAGCCGCAGCGCGTGGTGCCGTCCGGCCCGCATGAAACGCGCGTGCTGGGCGAGCGCTTCAATGCCATGCTGGACGCGCTGCAGGAATCGGAGTCGGTTCGGCGCACGCTGCTGGCAGGCTTGCCGCACGACCTGAAAGCCCCGCTCTCGCGCATGTGGCTGCGTATCGAAATGTCCAACGATGCCGTCTTGACTGAAGGCCTGCGCAAGGATCTGCAGGACATGCAGTACATGGTCGACCAGTTCATCGGCTTCGTACGGGGCACCGATCCCGCGGGCTACCGCTACGCGCCGATTCCGCTGGCCGAATGGTTGACGGAACGGGTGCAAGGCTGGAAGGGCGCGGGATCGCCGGTGACGCTGCGCATCGACACCGACCAGCCGACGACCGTGCGCGGTGATGCCGTGGCGCTGGCCCGCCTGCTGGACAACCTGATCGGCAACGCCCTGCACCATGGCGCGCCGCCGGTCGAGGTATCCCTGGCCGAACGCGGTGGCATGGCCCTGCTCGCCGTGCAGGACCATGGCCCCGGCATCCCGGCGGAGCGCCGCGCCGAAGCGCTGCGCCCCTTCGCCCGCCTGGACGATGCGCGCACGCGGACGGGGAACGTCGGCCTTGGCCTGGCGCTGGTCGATGCCATCACGCGCGCCCATGGCGGCAGCCTGACGCTCGACGCGGCGCCGTGGGGCGGGCTGCGCGTGGAAATCGCCCTGCCGCTGCAGACCTGAAGACACGGCTGCCACCGGCCGGACCGCCGGTGGCCCGGCCGCGGCCGTCAGGGCTGGCCCGGCATCCCGTCCATGGCCCGCCTGGGCTGCCGCGCCTTGCCGAACACCGACCGGTAGGCCAGGATGTTGAACACCAGGATCAGCGGGATGGCCACGATCGCGCCGGACAGGACCAGGCGCATGGATCCCAGCGCCGCCGCGCCGTCCCACAGCGTCATATCGTCCAGGATCAGGAAGGGGAACAGGCTGTACGCCAGTCCGCCCAGCATCAGCAGGAACAGGAAAACGCAGGCCACGAAGGGCACCCAGCTGAAGCGCTCGGCATGGCGCGGCAGGCGCATCAACACCATTTCGGTCCCGACGAAACCCAGCAGCATGGCCACCCACACCGCCACCGCGAGCCCCAGGTGGGACAGGTTGCTCCACTTGTAGAAAATGCCGGCGTTGGCCAGCCCCAGCGTGACGGCGATGGCCACCATGCCGGCGGCGGTCCAGCGGATCGCATGCCGCGCCCAGTACACCGCGCGGCGCTGCAGGTCGCCGTCCACCCGCATGGTCAGCCAGGTGGCCCCCAGCAGCACGTAGGCCGCCACCGCGCACAGGCCGACGAACAGCGAAAACCCGTGATAGCCGGCCGTGTTCTGATACCCGGTCGCGATGCGGCCCAGCGCCATGCCCTGGCCGAAGGCCGTCATCAGCGAGCCCACCCAGAACGCCGTCACCCAGCGCGGCTTGGACTCCGTGCGCGCGCGCAGGCGGAATTCAAACGACACGCTGCGCAGCACGACGCCCAGCACCATCAGGGTCAAGGGGGCGTGAAGCTGGCCCAGCACCGTCCCCCAGGCGAAGGGAAAGGCGGCGGCGAACAGGCCCACGCCTAGCAGCAGCCAGAACTCGTTGGCATCGCGCCAGGGACTGAGCAGCGTCATCATGCGGCCGCGCTCCTCCGTGGGCGCGAGCGGCAGCAGGATGCCCACGCCCAGGTCGAAGCCATCCAGCACGGTACCGGCCACCACCACCACGAACAGCATCCCCATGAATACCAGGGGCATCCAGAATGAAGGGTCGTCGGGTGCAAGGCCCAGCGAGGCGGCAAGCGTGGCGATCATGATGCGCTCGCCGCCACTTTGCGAACCGGCACGACGCCGTAGCGCGCGGCATGGAAAAGCATGCGTACGAAAGCGGTGGACAACAGGCCATACACCACGACGTATCCCAGCGTGCCGTAGAACAGGGCGCGCGTGGACGCCGTTCCCAGGACTTCCGACTGCGTGACGGCGCCATTGACCGCATAGGGCTGCAGGCCGACGGCCGTGAAAATCCAGCCGAATACGACCAGGGCCGCGCCGGAGAAGGTCATCAGCGAAAGCGCGCGCAGCCACCGGCGCGACAGGAAGGAGGGATCGAAGGCGCGCCTGCGCAGCTTGAGGACGGTCGCCCACGCGGCGCAGGCCATGAGGATGCCCAGTATCGCGACGAGGCGCAGCGACCAGAAGGTCAGCGCCACCGGCGGCTGCATATTGGCGTAGTTTTCCAGCGCCAGGAAATGGCCATTGACATTGCGGCCCAGCCAGCGCGCCGCCGCGCCGGTCAGCGTCCAGGCGCCGCGGTTGGTGGCGCTCTGGGCGTCCGGCCAACCCAGCAGCACCAGGTCGGGCGGATCGCCTTCATGCCAATAGGCAAGCGCCGCGGCCGCCTTGGCCGGTTGGTAATGCGCGATCAGCTTGCCCATTCCCGCCGCCACGGGTGCCATCAGCACCACGGCGATGCAGGCCAGGCCGAGCGCGGCGCGAAAACCCAGGCGCTCTCCGTCGTCCAGCGGACGCCGCAAGGCTTGCCACGCGGTGATGCCCATGACCAGGAAGGCGGCGGCCAGCAAGGCGCCCAGGACGGTGGCGCCGACCGTCCAGCCCAGCGCCGGATTGAATACGACCTTGGTCCAGTCATAGATCTGGAAGCGCGCGTCCACCGCGACCGCGCCGTCCGGCGTCTGGGTCCACGACACCAGCGCCAGCACCCAGAAGGCCGTGGCCAGATGTCCCAGCGCGACCATCAGCACCGATAGCGTATGGACGGTTTCAGAGACACGGCGCTGCCCGAACAACATGACGCCCAGAAAGCAGGATTTCAGCGCGAATACCGAAAGCACGGCGAAACCCAGCAAGGGCCCCGCCACATTGCCTATCCGGTCCATCAGCCCGGACCACACCGTGCCCAGCTGCAGCAGCGCGGGCACCCCGGAAGCCAGCGCCAGGATGAAAGCCAGGGCGAAAATACGTACCCAGAAACGATAGGCCAAGGTCCAGCCGGCGTCGCCGCTGGTGCGGGCGCGCAGCTTGAAATACAGCAGCAGCCAGGACAGCGCCAGGGCGAGCGCCATGAAAAGCGCCAAGAATGCCAGGCTGCCGATGAACTGCAGACGTCCCAGAAATAAGGGGGGGATGCTCATGGTGGGCGCTAGTTTAGACGCAGTTTGCGCCCATCGCGCCGCCATGGCCGCGGCGGCCCGCAAACGGCAAAAGCCTCCCTCACGCTCCTTGGGCGAAAGGCAAAACGCCGCCACGCCGCTTCGGCGAACGAGCTTGCCGCCCCACCAGGGCGTTGTTTCGCGGGTCGGCCGGGCGGCAAGAAACGGCCTCGCGCCACGCCGGCAGGCCCGGCCGGAATGCGGCTCGGCGCGAACGTGGCAAAATTGTCACTTCGCCGCCGCCTTTCCGACGCACAGCATGACCACTGCTTCCCCGCCCCCCGCCGCCGCCAACTTCCTGCGGCACATCATCGAAGCCGACCTCAAGGCCCAGCGCTTCAAGGACAAGCACTGGGCCGGCGTTCCCGGTCCGGCGGCGGTGCAGGCCCAGGGCGGCCTCGATCCGGCCCGCATCCGCACGCGCTTTCCGCCGGAGCCCAACGGCTACCTGCACATCGGCCACGCCAAAAGCATCTGCGTGAACTTCGGATTGGCGCGCGACTACGGCGGCACCTGCCACCTGCGCTTCGACGACACCAATCCCGAAAAGGAAGACCAGGAATACGTCGACGCCATCATCGAAGCGGTGCGCTGGCTGGGTTTCGACTGGAAAACTTCGGACGGGCGCGAACAGCTGTATTTCGCCAGCGACTACTTCGACATCATGTATGCCTTCGCCCAGGCGTTGATCCGCGCGGGCTACGCCTACGTCGACCAGCAATCGCCCGAGGAAATCCGGGCGAACCGCGGCACGCTAACCGAAGCGGGCAAGAATTCGCCGTGGCGCGACCGCCCGGCGCAGGAATCCCTGGACCTTCTGGCGGAAATGCGCGACGGCAAGCATCCGGACGGAAGCATGGTGCTGCGCGCCCGCATCGACATGGCCTCGCCCAACATCAACCTGCGCGACCCGGTCATCTATCGCGTGCGCCACGCCACGCATCACCGCACGGGCGACAAATGGTGCATTTACCCGATGTACACCTGGGCGCACCCCATCGAAGACGCGCTCGAAGGCATCACGCACAGCCTCTGTACCTTGGAATTCGAAGACCAGCGGCCCTTCTACGACTGGACGCTGGACCGCCTGGCTGAACTCGGCCTGCTCGCGCGGCCCCTGCCCCACCAGTACGAATTCGCCCGCCTGAACCTGACCTACGTGGTGACCAGCAAGCGCAAGCTGCTGCAGCTGGTGCGCGACGGACACGTCGACGGCTGGGACGATCCCCGCATGCCCACCCTGTTCGGCATGCGCCGGCGCGGCTACCCCGCATCGGCCATCCGCCTGTTCTGCGACCGCACCAGTATTTCCAAGTCCGATTCGCGCATCGACTACAGCCTGCTCGAAGCCGCGGTGCGCGAGGAACTGGATCCGGTCGCGCCCCGGTCCGTCGCGGTGCTGCAGCCCTTGAAGCTCGTCATCACCAACTATCCCGAAGACCGTGTGGAAATGTGCAGCGCGCCGCGCAATCCGCACGATCCCTCGCAGGGACAGCGCGAATTCCCGTTCTCGCGCACGCTGTGGATCGAGCAGGACGACTTTCGCGAAGAACCGCCCAAGAAATACTTCCGCCTGTTCCCGGGCAACCTGGTGCGTCTGAAGTACGGCTATGTGGTGCGGTGTACGGGGTTCGTCAAGGACGACCAGGGCAATGTCGTCGAAGTCCAGGCCGAATACCTGCCGGAAACCCGCAGCGGCACGCCCGGCGCCGACAGCGTGAAGGTCAAGGGCAACATCACGTGGGTCAGCGCCGCCCATGCGATCGGCGCCACCATCCACCTGTACGACCGCCTGTTCGCCGACCCGCATCCGGACGCCGGCGACAAGGACTTCATCGCGGCATTGAATCCCGATTCCCGCAAGACCGTGCAGGCCTGGCTGGAACCCGGCACGGAACTGCGGCCCGGCGTGACCTGGCAGTTCGAGCGCCTGGGTTATTTCACGCTGGATACCGTGACGTCGACGCCGGACGCGCCCATCTTGAACCGTGTCGTCACCTTGAAGGATTCCTGGGGGCAGGGGTGACACGCCCTGCCGCGCAGTGATGATCGCCGGAGGCGACGGCGCTCAAGGCCGGCGCCGCCCGGCGCCGGGATCCAGATTCGCCGGGCCGGCGGCGTCATCGTCGGGCCGGTCCATCGGCGGAGCCGCCACGCTGTCGGACGGCAAGATGCCTCTTTTTTCGGCGTCCCGCAACGGCCGCGGCGGATTTGCATCTCCGGCGCGGTTTCCCCCTGCGGACGCGGCCGGCCTCGCCGGGCGGCCCCGGTCCGGCTTTCCATGGCCCTCGGGTTCACCGCCCGGCAGGTTTACCGGGCCGTCGCCCGGCTTATGGTCCCGGTCGTCGTGGACCAGCAACTCGCTGTCCGGCAAGGCGCCCGCGTCGGGGTCGTAGCCTTGCTCCAGGGTGCGCAGCGCTTCTTCCTCCTGTCCGCTCAATCCGGCGGGGCGCTTGGGTACATCGCGATCCGTCATGAAAATTCTCCTGTGCGCCGTACGGCATCCCGCACGTCGCGCAAGGCATGTGCCCACCGGGGGGCGCCATATCCCGCGAGCCGGGCCGTCGGGACGCATCGGCCCGATATCGCGCCGCGACCCGCGAGTGCATCGTCGCCGCGACTGCGGTGGCGGTCCGGGTGAACACACCGTCGTGGCGCTGTCCCGTGGCGACTCCCCCAACGCACCGTCGCGGCAATGTCCCGGGGCGGTCCTGGCGCGGCGGCTGCTCGGTTATCATGCCCGACGTTCCCGTAAACCGGGGCCTACCCGGTCTTTTCGCCGCAAAGATGAGCTCTGATTCCCTTGCACTGGACTTCAAAAGCGCCACGCTCTACGCCGTGCGCGTCGTACTGCATAGCGCCGATATCGGGCGGCTGGCCGCCGCGCTGGACAAGCGCATGGCCGATGCGGGCAGCTTCTTCGAGAACGAACCCGTGGTGATCGACGCCAGCCGGGTCGACGGCCTGGTGGACTGGCCCGCGCTGCTGCAAGCGCTGCGCGGGCACAACCTGCCGCCCATCGGCGTGGTGGCGGAGGGCGAGAACCTGCAGGCCGCCAAGGATGCCGGCCTGGCGCCCGTGGAGCTCTCGACGCCGCCCGTGCGGGCCACGCCCGCCGACGCCGGCAACGCCGCGCCTCCCCTGCCGACCCAGCCCGCCGCCGCCCTGACCGCCGCGCCGGCGCCGCAGGTCGATGCGGACAGTGCTACGGCCGGCGCCAAGCCCGACGGAGAGGGCGACGCAAAGCCCGACGGAGAGGCCGACGCAAAGCCCGACGGAGAGGCCGACGCAAAACCCGACGCCGCCGCGGACAATGCGGGCACAGCCGCCGACACTCCAGCCGGCCAGCAAACGCCGGACAAGCGTCCGCGCGAGCCGCTGCCTACCCGCGCCGCGCGGGCAACCACATCCTCGCCGGCGCCCACGCCGGCCGATCCGCAATCGTCCTCGGCGCTGGTCATCAGCCGTCCGCTGCGCTCCGGACAGCGCGTCTACGCGCGGCATACTGACCTGGTCGTGATCGGCATGGTCAGCCCCGGCGCCGAAGTGATCGCCGACGGCAACGTGCATGTCTATGGCCCGCTGCGCGGCAAGGCGATGGCCGGTGCGCGCGGCGATACGACGGCGCGTATTTTCACCACGCACCTGGACGCCGAACTGCTGGCGGTCGCGGGGGTGTACCGGGTGGTAGAGGACAAACTGGACGCCAACCTGCACGGCCAGCCCGCGCTGGTTCGCCTGGATGGCGACACTTTACGGATTGAAGCGCTGAAAGCGTGACGGACCCCTCACGGGGACTTGGTGACCAACGGTTGCCGAGGGCGTTGAAGAAACGCTAAACCCGCAGTTTTGCTTTACGATACTGCGATTTATCTGCTCAGGACATAAGGGTTCTATCGACATGACGCGTACTGTTGTGGTCACTTCCGGCAAGGGCGGGGTGGGCAAGACGACTACCAGCGCCAGTTTTTCTTCCGGCCTCGCGATGCGCGGGCACAAGACCGCGGTGATCGATTTCGACGTGGGCCTGCGCAATCTGGATCTGATCATGGGATGCGAACGTCGCGTGGTGTACGACTTCGTCAATGTCATCCAGGGCGAAGCATCGCTGAAGCAGGCGCTGATCAAGGACAAGCAGCTGGAAAACCTGTTCGTGCTGCCGGCTTCGCAAACGCGCGACAAGGACGCGTTGACGCAGGAAGGCGTTGGCAAGGTCATCGACGAATTGAAAGAGCTGGGTTTCGACTACATCGTCTGCGATTCGCCGGCTGGCATCGAAACGGGGGCACTGATGGCCGCCTACTATGCCGACGACGCGCTGGTCGTCACCAACCCGGAAGTCTCGTCCGTGCGCGACTCGGACCGCATCCTGGGCATCCTGGCGGCCAAGTCCAAGCGGGCCGTGGAAGGCGACGAGCCCGTCAAGGAGTTCCTACTACTGACCCGGTACAACCCAAAGCGGGTATCCGAAGGCGAAATGCTGTCGCTGACGGATATCGAAGACATCCTGCGCATCAAGTTGATCGGGGTTATTCCCGAATCCGAATCTGTCCTCCAGGCGTCCAACCAGGGCCTGCCGGCGATCCACCTGAAGGAGACCGACGTCGCGGAAGCGTACAAGGATGTGGTGGCCCGTTATCTCGGCGAGGAGCGTTCGCTGCGTTTTACCGACTATGCGAAGCCCAATTTCCTGAAACGCATATTCGGAGGCAAGTAATCGATGTCCCTTCTGTCCTTTCTGCTCGGCCAGAAAAAGTCATCGGCCAGCGTCGCCAAGGAACGCCTGCAGATCATCCTGGCACATGAACGTTCGGGACGCGACGGCTCACCCGACTATCTGCCGCAGCTGCAGCAGGAGTTGATCGCCGTCATCTCGAAGTACGTGAAGATCAATCCGGACGACATCAAGGTACATGTGGAGCGCCAGGACACCCTGGAGATCCTCGAAGTCAAGATCGAGATGCCACAAGCCTGAGGCCAGCGCGCTTTCCTCGGCCACCACGCGAGCCCCCTTGGGGGCTTTTGCTTTTGTGTGCGCTGGAAGTGCCGATAAGCCGGTCGGCCGTCGACGCAAAAAGGCCCGCCCGGGACGCGCAAGCGCCGGGCGGGCCTTGTTTTCGCGGCGCGATGCTACTTGCCGACCTGGTTGCCGATCACGCCGCCGACGGCGGCGCCGCCCACGGTGCCCAGCACACCGCCGTTGGTGATGACCGCACCGGCCACGCCGCCGATGCCGGCGCCCGTGACGGTGGCTTTTTGCCGATGGTCCATGCTATCCCAGGTGGAACAGCCCGCGGCCGAGAGCGCAAGCAAAGAGACCGCGCAGAGTTTGGATAAGGATTTGATTGTCATGATTTATTCCTCCGGACATCGAAGGCGCTACGGCTGGCGCGAGGCCTGTTGCCGCCTGTTGCCTTCGGCGATGCCGTCATGAATGACGCAATGTCATGGACGACACCTAGAGCATTGCAAATGGCGGTCCCAAGGGGTGTGAGACTTGCCCAACAGTTGTGTCAAGACGTTCGGGCACGTCGTAGTCCACACGGATGATGTTGCGGGGCCGCCGGCTTATTTGACCAGACGTAACACCTCGCGGAATCGCGGATGGTCGCAGCTGGCAAGCCACTCGAACAAGGCCATTTCGACTGTCACGACGTCGATATCGTGGGCACGGGCGCGCTGCAGCGCGAAATCGCGATCCGCCGGCCGGCGTGAGCCGCAGGCGTCGGCCACGACGCGCACGCGATGGCCGTTGCGCCGCAGGCCCAGCGCGGTCTGCAGCACACAAATATGGGTTTCGCAGCCGGCCACGAAAATGGTCTGCCGCGCGTTGGGCAGCCAGCTTTCGAAGCCTGGCTCGTCCATCGCGGAAAAATGCCTTTTCTGGAAGACCGCGCGCGCGTGCCGCCTGACGTCGTCCAGCGTTGCACCCAGTGCCGCGCGATGGTGCTCGGTAGCCACCACCGGCACGTCCAGCAGCACCGCGCCGGCGGCCAGCCGGGCGGCCGCGGCGAGGACCGCCGCGCCGCCGTCGATCACCGGCATCAGCCGCGCCTGCATGTCCACGATCAGGACCGTGGAATCCGCCGCGTCGTGTATCGGCATCGTGGCCTCCCGCGCTTTACGCTTTACTTCAGCGGCTTGTACCGCAAGCGCTTGGGCTTGGCGCCTTCCTCGCCCAGGCGGCGGCGCTTGTCGGCTTCGTATTCCTGGTAGTTGCCGTCGAAGAAGACGGCCTGCGAATCGCCTTCGAAGGCCAGGATGTGCGTGGCGATGCGGTCCAGGAACCAGCGGTCGTGGCTGATCACCATGACGCTGCCGGGGAATTCGAGCAGGCCGTCTTCCAGGGCACGCAGCGTTTCCACGTCCAGGTCGTTCGACGGTTCGTCCAGCAACAGCAGGTTGCCGCCGGCGATGAGTGTCTTGGCCAGGTGCAACCGGCCGCGTTCGCCGCCCGACAATTGCCCCACGATCTTGTTCTGGTCGCCGCCCTTGAAGTTGAAGCGGCCCAGATAGGCGCGCGACGACATTTCGAACTTGCCGACCGTCAGCACATCGGCGCCGTCCGCGATGGCATCGAACACCGTTTTGCCGTCGGTCAGCGAATCACGTGACTGGTCCACGTACGCCAGCTTGACCGTCTGGCCCAGCGTGACCGTGCCGGAATCCGGCTGCTCGCGCCCGGCCAGCATGCGGAACAGCGTGGACTTGCCCGCGCCGTTGGGGCCGATGATGCCGACGATGGCGCCCGGGGGTACCTTGAAGCTGAGATTGTCGATCAGCAGGCGGTCGCCATAGGCCTTGCTGACATTGTTGAATTCCACCACTTCATTGCCCAGGCGTTCGCCGACCGGGATGAAAATTTCCTGCGTTTCGTTGCGCTTCTGGTATTCGTAGGAGGACAGTTCCTCGAAGCGCGCCATGCGGGCCTTGGCCTTGGCCTGGCGGCCTTTGGGATTCTGGCGCACCCACTCCAGTTCCTTCTTGATGGTTTTCTGGCGCGCGGATTCGCTGGTTTCTTCCTGCTTCAGCCGGGCGTCCTTCTGCTCCAGCCAGGAGCTGTAGTTGCCCTTCCAGGGAATGCCGTGGCCGCGATCCAGCTCTAGTATCCATTCGGCCGCGTTGTCCAGGAAGTAACGGTCGTGGGTGACGCCCACCACGGTGCCGGGGAACTTCTGCAGGAACTGCTCCAGCCATTCGACGCTTTCGGCATCCAGGTGGTTGGTGGGTTCGTCCAGCAGCAGCATGTCCGGCTTGGACAGCAGCAGGCGGCACAGCGCGACGCGGCGCTTTTCGCCGCCCGACAGGTGTTCGACCGATGCCTCCCACGGCGGCAGGCGCAGCGCGTCGGCGGCGATTTCCATCTGGTGCTCGATATCGTCCGCGCCGCTGCTGGCGGCGGCGGCGATGATGGCCTCCAGTTCGGCCTGCTCCGCCGCGAGCTTGTCGAAATCGGCGTCGGGTTCGGCGTACGCGGCGTAGACTTCATCCAGCCGCTTGCGCGCGGTGACGACGGCGCCCAGGCCTTCCTCGACCGCCTGGCGCACGGTGTGCGCGGGGTTCAGCTGCGGTTCCTGCGGGAGGTAGCCGATGTTCAAGCCCGGCATGGGGATCGCTTCGCCTTCGATGTCCTTGTCGACCCCAGCCATGATCTTCAGCAGGGTCGACTTGCCGGAGCCGTTCAGGCCCAGCACGCCGATCTTGGCGCCGGGAAAAAAGGACAGCGAGATATCGCGCAGGATCTGCCGCTTGGGCGGCACGATTTTGCCGACGCGATTCATGGTGTAAACGTATTGAGCCATGGAGGGTGTACAAGAGTGTCCGATCGAACCGGAATTGTAGGCCGTGTCGGCCCACGGGGCGATCGGGACCGTGACGCGGACGGCGCGATGCAATCAACGGAAAGAAAAGAAAAAGCAGGGACGGCACGCTGGCCGATTTTCCTTTTGCCGCTCTTTCGATATTCTTACAGCTTCCAGGCATGCGTCTCGCAAGACGCCGCCAATGCAGCACCAGGAAAGCTTATGTCAGCCTCAGCCACTCCCCCCGATTCCGTTTCCCGCTTCCAGGCCGCTGAGCTTGAGATGCTGGCGAAGACCGCGGACGCCCTCAGCGCCTATCTCGGCAAACCCGTCCTGGCGGAAGTCGGCACGGCGGACGACGGGCTGGAGTGGGTCACCTTCGGGATACCGCTCGATGCGGACGCGCTGAACGGCGGCGAACATGACCCGGTGCGGGTCCAGATGGGGGGCCCCGACGCGCGGCTGCTCGGTAGCCGTGGCGGCCTGACGGGCACGGACGAACAGTCCTACGACTGCCTCTACCTGTGGGCCATCCAGATCACCCTTGCGGAAGGCGAACGCTTCGTGAAGCTGGACCAGGACGGCGAGGAATCGGCCTGGTCGGATACGCTGGCCGACGTATTGCCTTTCGCGCTTTCCGACGAAGACCTCCTCGCGCTCGATGACGAAGACGACGAAGACGACGAGGACGACGAGGGCCTGCCGGGCGAAGGCCGCGGCCGCACGCCCCGCCACTAGCTCGTCGTTCCCCCGCCGGCCCCACGCGCAGCGGAATGCGCCGGGATGGTCCGGCGCGCGTCCGGCGCATGCCCCTTGCACCGCGCCCATGGTTCAATAGGCGCCGGACCGGATCCCCATACACTCGCCGCTGGAGTCGACCATGCCTTCCAAAGTCCTGCGCGCCACGCTGGCGCTGCTGGCCGCCTGCCTTGCCCTGCCAAGCCTGGCGCAAATGAAGATCGGTGTCGTGACATCGTCCACCGGGCCGACGGCGCTGGTGGGCATCCCGCAGAAGAACACCGTGCCGCTGCTGCCCACGCGCATCGGCGACCTTACCGTGCAATACATCGTGCTGGACGATGCCAGCGACACGACACAGTCCGTCACGGCCGTGCGCAAGCTGATCGATGAAGACCACGTCGACGCCATCATCGGCCCGCCGGGCTCGCCCAACACCCTGGCCATCCTGCCCTTCGTCGCGGAAGCCGGCGTGCCGCTGCTGGCGCCCGTGGGCACCGCGGCCGCGGTGCTGCCCATGGATGCCCAGAAAAGGTGGGTGTTCAAGACCACGCAGAACGACGACATCATCGCGCGGGCCCTGGTGGACCACATGGCCGGCGCAGGCGTGAAGACCGTGGGCTTCATCGGCTTGAACGACCCCTACGGCGAGAACTGGTACAAGGTCTTTTCCGGCCTGGCGGCGCGGCGCCATATCGCCATCGTCGCCAACGAGCGCTATGTCCGCACGGACAGCTCCGTCACGGGCCAGGCGCTGAAGCTGCTGGCGGCCAAACCCGACGCGGTGCTGGTGGCGGCCCCAGGCGGCGCCAGCGTGCTACCCGAAATCACGCTGGCGGACCTCGGCTACCACGGCGCGTTCTACCAGACGCACGGCGCCGCGCTTGCCGATTTCCTGAAGCTGGGGGGCAAGAAGGTGGAAGGCACCATCCTGGCGGCGGGCCCGATGCTGGTCCTTCCCGAAATCCCGGACGACAATCCGTCCAAGAAGGTCGCCACGGCCTATATCGACGCCTACCGCCAGCGCTACGGCACGGCGCCAGCCACCTTCGGCGCCAATGTCTACGATGCGGGCCTGCTGCTGGAGCGCGCCGTGCCGGTGGCCGAGCAGGCCGGCAAGCCCGGCACGCCGGCCTTCCGCACGGCGCTGCGCGATGCGCTGGAGCAGACGCGCGACCTGGTCGGCACACAGGGCGTGTACACGATGACGCCGCAGGACCACAGCGGCTTCGACGAACGCGGCCGCGTGCTGATCACGGTGAAGAACGGCACCTGGACGCTGCTGAAGTAGTGGGGGCCATGCACGCGCTCGCCCGGCCGCCCGAAGAGCGCGTGCCCTCCCTTGGGGAGGCGTCGCGCAGCGACAGGAGGGCACACCAACGCGCGCTCGCCCGGCCGCGCGGAGAGCGCGGCGACAGGAGGCTACACCAATGAACGCGCAGATCGCGCTGATCCTGGGCCAGGACGGCGTCGCCAATGGCGCCGTCTACGCCCTGCTGGCGCTGTGCATCCTGCTGGTTTTTTCGGTCACGCGGGTACTGCTGATCCCGCAAGGCGAGTTCGTGGTCTACGGCGCGCTCTGCATGGCCGCGATGCAGAACGGTCGCATGCCGGCGCTGGTGTGGCTGCTGGCCGGCTTCGCGGTGGCCGAAGCCATCGCCGATGTGCGCCCGCGCGTCCCTGGCGTGGCGGCGATGCGCCCGCGCCGCTTGCTCGCACGGACGGCTTATCCCTTCGCGCTGGCGGCAGTGCTGTGGCTGCTGCCCCTGGCCTCCCTGCCCGTCTGGGTGCAAGGCGTGCTGACGCTGGCGATCGTCGCGCCCATGGGGCCGCAGCTCTATCGCCTGTTCTACCAGCCGGTCGCCGATGCATCGACGCTGGTCCTGCTGATCGTCTCGATCGCGGTACACCTGGCGCTGGTGGGGCTGGGGCTGCTGGCCTTCGGCCCGGAGGGCGCGCGTGCCGCGCCGTTCAGCGATGCCCGCTACGCGCTGGGGCCGGCCAGCGTCGCCAGCCAGACGCTGTGGATCGTGGCGGTATCGCTGCTGTGGATGCTGGCCTTGTACCGTTTCTTCGGCCGCACCCTGCCCGGCCGCGCCCTGCTGGCAGCGGCCGACAATCGCCTGGGCGCGCGATTGGTCGGCATTTCGCCGGGGTTCGCGGGACGCGCGGTCTTCCTGCTGGCCGCCACAATGGGCGCATGTTCCGGCATCCTGGTCGGTCCAGCCGCCACGCTGTATTACGACTCCGGCTTCCTGATCAGCCTGAAGGGTTTCGTTGCCGCCATCGTCGGCGGCTTGGCCAGCTACCCGCTGGCCGTCGCGGGGGCGCTCGCCGTCGGGCTGGTGGAATCCTTCGCCGCGTTCTGGGCCAGCGCCTACAAGGAAATCATCGTCTTTACGCTGATCATTCCGTTCCTGCTGTGGCGCTCGCTGCGGCACCCCGCCATCGAGGACGAAGCAGAATGACCGGACACGGGAAGCCACGATGCGCGATGCCCTGACGCCCGTGCGGGTGCTCGCGGTATTGCTTGTGCTGCTGGCCGGCGCGCCGTGGCTGCTGCCGCCGTTCTACGTCAGCCTGCTCGATACCGTCGGGCTGCACGCGCTGGTCGCGCTGGGACTGGTGCTGCTGACCGGCATCGCGGGGCTGACCAGTTTCGGGCAAGCCGCCTTCGCCGGCGTCGGCGCGTACACGGCGGCGCTGCTGTCCGTGCACGCGTCCGCCCTGCCGGCGTGGGCGGCGTGGCTGGGCGCCATGCCATGGCTGTCGCTGGCGGCAGGCCTGGCGCTGACCTTCGCCCTGGCCTACCTGCTGGGGGCGATCACGCTGCGCCTGTCGGGCCACTTCCTGCCGCTGGGCACGATCGCATGGGGCCTGGCCCTGTATTTCGCGTTCGCGGCCGTACCGGGGCTGGGCGGCTTCAGCGGCATCGGTGGCATCCCGCCCATCCGCATCGCGGGCCTGGCGCTGGGCGACCGGGGCATCTATTACCTGATCTGGGCGTTCCTGCTGCTGGCGGTGTGGACCACGCGCAATCTGCTGGATTCCCGCCAGGGCCGCGCCATGCGTGCGCTGCGCGGCGGACGCCTGATGGCCGAAGCGATGGGCGTGGACACGGCGCGCACGCGCAGCGCCATTTTCATCATCGCCGCGATGCAGGCATGCGCCTCGGGATGGCTGTACGCGCATATGCAGCGCTTCGTCAATCCGACGCCCTTCGGCCTGCAGATGGGTATCGAATATCTGTTCATGGCGGTGGTGGGTGGCGCCTCGCAGGTATGGGGCGCGCTCGCGGGCGCGGGCGTGTTCACGCTGGCGCGCCAATGGCTGCAGGATGGACTGCCGCGCCTGCTCGGGCAGAACGGCAACTTCGAAATCATCGTGTTCGGCTTCGGCATGGTACTGGTGCTGCATCGCGCGCGCGAGGGCCTGTGGCCGGCCATCGCGCGGCGGCTGCCGGTCGCGCGCGCACCGCGCCGCGTCAATATGTCCGCGGAACCGCTGCCGCGCCGGCCGCTGCCGCCGCGCGGCGACGTGGTGCTGGAAGCCGCGGGGCTGACGCGGCGCTTCGGCGGCCTGGTGGCCAACGACGACATCGGCCTGGCGGTGGAAGCGGGGCAGATCGTCGCCGTGATCGGGCCGAACGGCGCAGGCAAGAGCACGCTGTTCAACCTGCTGTCGGGCATCGACACGCCGACATCCGGGTCGATATTGTTCCAGGGCGAGCCGGTGGCCGGCCGCGCCGCGCGGCATATCGCCGCCCTGGGCATGAGCCGGACTTTCCAGCACGTGCGGCTGCTCGCACGGATGAGCGTGCTGGACAACGTGGCGCTGGGCGCGCACCTGCGCGGTACGCACGGGATCTGGGCATCGTCCTGGCGCGCCGATCGCCGCGAAGAGGCGCGCCTGCTGGCGGAATCCGCCAGGCAGGTGGAACGCGTGGGGCTGGGCGCCCACCTGCACGACGAAGCGGGCAGCCTGCCCCTGGGCCGCCAGCGCATCCTGGAAGTGGCCCGCGCGCTGGCGGCCGATCCCTGCCTGCTGCTGCTGGACGAGCCGGCGGCCGGGCTGCGGCACCAGGAAAAACGCGAGTTGGCGGCCCTGTTGGCGAAGCTCCGTGCCGACGGCATGGCCATCCTGCTGGTGGAACACGATATGGATTTCGTGATGACGCTGGCGGACCGGGTCATCGTGATGGACTTTGGCGAAAAAATAGCCGAAGGCGCGCCCGCCGAGGTCCAATGCCATCCCGCCGTGATGCAAGCCTACCTGGGCGCCATCGACTAGGGCCTGTTCACGTCGAAAGACGTTGCAAGGCATGCCTTGCAACCGGCGCGCCGAAGTAAAATCCGGCGCATTCCCCTGGCGCACCGCGCCGATTGGCACGGAGGCGTATGGACGCTGCCACGGTTCAACTGAACGACATCGCGCTTTTCGTGGAAGTGGCGCGCCGCAAGAGCTTCAGCCTGGCGGCGCGCGCGCTCAACATTCCGACATCCACCCTGTCGCGCCGCATCAGCGAACTGGAGCGCGCGGTGGGCATGCGCCTGTTAAACCGGAATACGCGCCGGCTGGACCTGACGGAAGCGGGCACGCAGTATTTCGAACGCTGCCAGGGGCTCGTGGATGAAGCGCGCTTCGCGCACGAACAGCTGTTCTCGCGCTCGTCCCGGCCGGAAGGCAAGCTTACCGTCTGCCTGCCCAACAGCCTGGCGATGCTGCTGATGCCCGAATCGCTGCACGCGTTCACGGACGAATACCCGGGAATCGAATGCGAGCTGGACCTGAGCCTGCGGTCCGCGGATCCGCACGCCGCGCCCTTCGATATCATGCTGCGCTTCGGCGAGCCGCCGCAGGCCGACGGCATGGAAGTGCGCGAGCTGATGGTGCTGAAGCGCCACCTGTACGCCTCGGAGGACTACGTCGCCCGGCACGGCGAACCGGCGACGCCGGCCGACCTGACGCGCTTCGAATGCCTGCGCAGCGGGTCCAGCGAACTGAGTTCCACCTGGGTATTGAGCCGCGACGGCGTGGTGGAACGGGTTCCTGTGTATGGACGCCTGATGGCGAACAATATGGGATTGCTGAGCGACTTCGCCAGCATGGGCCTGGGCATCGCGCCACTGCCGGTGTACGCGGCCACGCATGGCCGGATTTCGCGCGAGCATTCCCTGCATCGGGTGCTGCCGGGATGGTCCGCGGCGCCGCTGCCGGTCTATGCGGTATTCCCATCCCGCATCCTGCCGGCCAAGACGCGGGCCTTCATGGATTTCATCATCCCCAGACTGGCGCCCGCGAATGGCGACGCCGTGTAGCGCCTGCCTTGCCCGGGGCTGCCCTGAAAACAAAAAACCGCCGTTAACCGGCGGTTTTTTGTGCCGTGCGCCGCGATGTGACGGCACGGGCGCGATGCGGATCAGGCGCGCTTGATCTTTTCCAGCATCTTGAACACGCCCTTGGGCGCGTTCACGAACAGGCGCTTGAAAGCCTTGCCCAGGCAACGGCGTTCCAGGGTGTTGCGACGCACGCGTTTGCGTTCAGCCATGACGAATCTCCAATCTACAGTCCGGGTTGCAATTTGCGCCCAGCGGGGATTCCGGTGGCGCCGAATTAGGGGAACCCGGCATTCTACCCGTTTTTCCGTGGATCCGCCCGGCCCATCAGCCGGCGGGGTGACTATCCTGCAGGAAGGCCTGCACCTGCGCCGGCGTGGGCAGCGGCTGCACCGCGCCGTAACCACGGGTGGACAGCGCCGCCGCCGCGTTGGCGTAGCGCACCGCCGTGCGCCAATCGTCGCCCTGCGCGCGACGGGCCATGAGCGTACCGGCAAAGCAATCCCCGGCGCCGGTGGCGTCTATCGCGTCCACCACCATGCCCGGGACGAAATGGCGTTGCCGGCCGTCATCCAGGACGGCGCCGTCGCGGCCCAGCTTCAGGACGATGATGCCGTTCGCGCCTGCGTCGCGGATCCAGTCCAGCGTGCCGGCCGGATCGGCGTGCCCCGTGAAGTGCCGCATGTCGTCCATGCTGGGAAGGAAGACATCGGCCATGCACATCGCCTCGCGCAGGATGGCGCGCGCGCGATCCACGGGCCACAGGCGCAGGCGCAGGTTGGAATCCAGGCACACCTGGCCCCCGGCCGCCCGCGCCCGCTCGATCGCGGCGAATACGGTGTCGCACGCGCTGGCGCTGATGGCGAGACTGATCCCCGACACGTGCAGGAACGCCGCGCGCTCCACCATGCCATGCCGCAGGTCTTCGGGGTTCATGTGGCTGGCGGCCGAGCCATGCCGCATGTAGCTGAACACGTGGCCGTCCGGGCCATGCTGCACGAAGTAAAGGCCGGTATGCGCGTGCGGATCGATCATCACGCCGGTGGTGTCGACGTTTTCCTCGCGCCACAGCTGCATGAGCTGTTCGCCGAATACATCGGCGCCGACGCGCGTCAGGTAGGCGCAGCGGGCGCCCTGCCGGGCCGCCGCGATGATGGCGTTGGACGTATCGCCGCCGTAGCCTTGCAGGAACTCCGGATGGCCGGGACGTGTCTGGTTGAATTCGATCAGCGGTTCGCCGAGGGCGACGATATCGAAATCAGGCATGGGCGGCCTCGCGGATGCGGAAGATCTGGGCAACCAGGGCCGCGGTATCGCGCGCGGCGAACGCGGCCTTGTCGTACAGATTGCTGCCGATCCCGACCAGCGAGGCGCCGGCCTTGAAATAGTCGCCCATGTTCTTCTCCGTCACGCCGCCGGTGGGACAGAAGTCGGTGTCGGGAAAGACCGACTTCAGCGCTGCCAGATGGCTGGGGCCGCCCGTTTCGGCGGGGAAGATCTTGACCATGTCCGCGCCGGCACGGCGTGCCTGGATGACTTCGGAGGGCGTGAAGGCGCCCGGCAGGCACAGGGCCGAGGCCGCGTGCGCCAGGGGCACCATTTCCGGCACCAGGCCCGGCGACACCAGGAAATCAACGCCGGCCACCAGCGCATCGCGCGCCTGGGTTTCGGTCAGCACCGTACCCAGCCCCAGCAGCAGGCGATCGCCGTGCTTGTCGCGCAGAGCCTTGACCAGGTCGATGACGCCCGGAATGGTCCAGGTCAGCTCCAGCGTGGTGCAGCCCGCCGCGATGGCGACTTCCGCCGCATAGGCCGCCGTGCCGGCATCCCCATAGCGCAGCACCGGCACCACGCGGGCGGCCGTCAGGGCTTGGCGCTTGGCGGCGCGGGCATCTTGGGGGGAAGTCGTCGCGTTCATGTGTCCTCTCGGAAAAAGGCGCCCCCGGCGACGGCCGGCCAGGCGCTGAATCGGGCCTGCGCGGCATCGCGCAGGCGCATAAGGGGGGCGATATAGCGCGAGGGCGCCGCCCCTTGCTGGCGGTATTGCAGCGTACTGACGCTGACGCAGGCCAGCGGCCTGCCGCCCTGCCCGGAGATCGCCACGCTGTAGCAGACGATGCCGCGTTCGTTTTCCTCGTCGTCGACGGCGTAGCCGCGCTGTCGGATGCGCGCCAGTTCGCGGCGGAGGGCATCGCGGTCCGTGATGGTGTTCGGCATGCGGGTAGCCAGCGCCAGGCCGGCGATCAGCGGCTCGGCCTCGTCCGGCGGCAGCGCGGCCAGGTAGGCCTTGCCGGCGGCCGTGCAATGCAGGGCCAGGCGGCCGCCCACGCGCGAGGCCATGCGCACCGGTCCCTGGCTTTCCAGCTTGTCGATGTAGATCATTTCGGTGCCTGCCGGCACGGCAAGGTGCACGGTCTCGCCGGTTTCGTCGCGCAGCGCCTGCAGATCGTCCGCCAGCGCCGCACGCAGGTCCAGCTGCGACCAGGCGCGGCTGGCCAACTGCAGCAGGCGCGGCCCCAGGCCGTAGCGCACGGTGCCGCCGGCCGCGGCGCCCGTCGTTTCCGCGATCAGCCCCTGCTGCGACAGCGCCGCCACGATGCGGTAGACGGTGCCGCGCGGATAGCCGCAGGCGCGCACCAGATCGCCCATCGCCACGGGGCCGGCGGCGTCCGCCACGCTTTGCAACACCGTCATGAACTTGGAGAAGGCGGCGGTGCCCGCCACACGTATTGGATTGTCCACAATGTGGTCACGCTATCCACAATATAGGCGGATTATTCCATAGTCACCGGGGGACGGCCACCGGACGGGCCCTGCGTCGGCTTACCCCCACCGCGAACCGGGCATAGTCCGGCCCCTATTGACACCCAGGCTACGATACGAAAATGACATCCGAAATTCGCATCGTTGGCGCTCGCCAGAACAACCTGAAAAACCTGGACGTATCGTTCGCCACCGGCGAATTCGTCGTCGTCACCGGCGTATCCGGCTCGGGCAAAAGCTCGCTGGCCTTCGATACCCTGTATGCCGAAGGGCAGCGGCGCTACGTCGAAACCTTTTCGCCCTACGCCCGGCAGTTCCTGGACCGCATGGACAAGCCGCAGGTCGACCGCATCGAAGGCATCCTGCCCGCGATCGCCATCGACCAGACCAATCCGGTCCGCAGTTCGCGCAGCACGGTCGGCACCATGACCGAACTGAACGACCACCTGAAGCTGCTGTTCGCGCGCGGCGCCCGGCTGTATTGCCGCGGCTGCGGCCTGCTCGTGCGGCGGGATACGGCCGATTCGATCTTCCGTTCGGTGCAGGAACGCACGGCCGGCGCGGACGACCGGCGCCTGGTGGTGACCTTTCCCATCAAGGTACCGGCCAACTTCACCGAGGAAGAAGTGCGCGGGTTCCTGGAGCAACAGGGCTACACGCGCGTTCATGCACAGGAAGGCGAACCGGCCGCCGCCTCCGCGCCGGACATGCCGTCCGGCGACGCCGGCACCGACGGAAAGAAAGGAAAGTCCAGGTCCGCGAAGGCCAAGGCAGGCAAGGCCGGCGACACCGGCATCGCGCAGCGCGTGCTCCATGTCGTGCAGGACCGCTTCCGCTTCGCGTCGGTGGAACGCGATCGCGCCATGGAAGCGCTCGATACGGCCCTGCGCATGGGCGCGGGCCACCTGTCCGTGCACGTGCTGGACGACGAGGGCAAGGACGCGCAAGTCTGGAAGTACAGCGACCGGCTGCACTGCGCCGATTGCGATATCGAATACACGGATCCGCTACCCAGTTCTTTCTCGTTCAATTCACCACTGGGTGCCTGCGAAGCCTGCCGGGGCTTCGGCCGCGTCATCGGCATTGATTTCGGCCTGGTGGTACCCGACGAAAACAAGACGCTGCTGGAAGGCGCCATCAAACCCTGGCAGACCGCCAGCTACAAGGAATGCCAGGACGATCTGCAGAAATATGCGCCCAAGGCAGGCGTGCCGCTATCCGTTCCCTGGAAGAGCCTGACGCCGGCGCAGCGTGACTGGATACTGCACGGCGACCCGGACTTCAAGGGCGGCAGCCAGGCATGGAAGACGCAGTGGTATGGTGTGCAGCGCTTCTTCGCCTGGCTGGAAACCAAGGCCTACAAGATGCACGTGCGCGTGCTGCTGTCGAAGTACCGCAGCTATACGCCCTGCCCCGTCTGCCATGGTTCGCGCCTGAAGCCCGATGCCCTGCTGTGGCGCGTGGGCAGCAAGACAGAAGCAGACGCCGTGCTGCCGCCGACCGAGGGCCGCTACAAGCGTTTCAAGCCCGTGCAGGCGAACTGGTCGGACGAGCTGCTGAACCTGCTGGACGGCCTGTCCATCCATGACCTGATGCTGCTGCCCATCGAACGGGTGCGCATCTTTTTCGACCGCCTTACCTTCGCCGGCGTACTGGACGCCGCCACCGACCTATTGCTGACGGAAGTGCGCGCGCGCCTGAAGTTCCTGTGCGACGTGGGCCTGGGCTACCTGACGCTGGATCGGCAGAGCCGCACCCTTTCCGGCGGCGAGGTGCAGCGCATCAACCTGACCACCGCCCTGGGCACCTCGCTGGTGAACACGCTGTTCGTCCTGGACGAGCCCTCCATCGGCCTGCATCCGCGCGACATGCATCGCGTGGTCGAGGTCATGCATCGGCTGCGCGATGCCGGCAATACGCTGGTGGTGGTGGAACACGACCCACAGGTCATGGTGGCGGCCGATCGCGTCATCGACATCGGGCCCGGACCGGGCGAACGCGGCGGCCGCATCGTATTCGACGGCACGCCGGCACAGCTGCGCCAGGCGCGCACCCTCACCGGCGACTACCTGGGTGGGCGCCAGCGCGTGGAGGCCCCGCGCCCCATGCCGGTCGCGGCCAATACGCCGCGCCTGCTGCTGGAAGGCGTCAACGCGCACAACCTGAAGAACGTCTCGGTGGAAATCCCGCTGGGCCGGCTGGTGTGCGTGACCGGCGTTTCGGGATCGGGCAAGTCCACCCTGGTGCAGGACGTGCTGTACCCCGCGCTGCTGAAACTCAAGGGCAGGCCGTCGGAAGCACCGGGCGCGCACGCGCGCCTGCTGGGCGCGGAGCAGATCGCCGACGTGGTGCTGGTCGACCAGGCTCCCATCGGCAAGACGGCGCGCTCCAACCCGGCCAGCTACGTCGGCGCCTTCGAGGCCATCCGCAAACTGTTCGCCCAGGCGCCCCTGTCCAAGGAGCGCGCCTATACGGCGGGCATGTTCAGCTTCAACAGCGGCGAAGGCCGCTGCCCCACCTGCGGCGGCACGGGTTTCGAACACGTCGAAATGCAGTTCCTGTCCGACGTCTATCTGCGTTGCCCGGACTGCGACGGCAAGCGTTTCCGCCCCGAAGTCCTGCAGGTCCGCGTGGAGCACCTGGGCAAGAGCGCGTCGATCGACCAAGTCCTGGACATGACGGTCAGCGAGGCCCTGGAGTTCTTCAAGGGACTGCGCGACGTGCAGACCGGCCTGGCACCGCTGGCGGACGTAGGCCTGGAATACGTGCGCCTGGGCCAGCCCGTGCCCACGCTGTCGGGCGGCGAAGCGCAGCGCCTGAAACTCGCCGGCCACCTGGCCGAAGCCGCGCGCAGCGGGATCTCGACGGCCAAGGTGGCCAAGAAGGGCAGCCTGTTCCTGTTCGACGAACCGACGACCGGGCTGCACTTCGATGACGTGGCGCGGCTGATGCGAGCCTTCCGGCAACTGCTGGGCGCCGGCCACACGCTGCTGATCATCGAGCACAACCTGGACGTGATCCGCGCGGCCGACTGGCTACTGGACCTGGGGCCCGAGGGCGGCGATGCCGGCGGCCTGCTGGTCGGCGTGGGCACGCCCGCGGACTTGATGAAGAACCCGGCATCGCACACCGGCGCGGCCTTGCGCGACTACGAAACCGCCATCCTGCCCACGGCGCCCGCCGGGGCCGCGGCAATGTCCGTGGCCGAACCCGCGCTGGCCTATGGCAATGGCAACGGCGACGCGCACGGCAATGGCACCCGCAACGGCAACAGCGGCGAGGGCACGCCGCTGCAGACCGCCGTGCGCCGCCGCGCCACCCAGGCCATTGAAATCCGCAATGCGCGCGAGCACAACTTGAAGAACGTCAACGTCGAGATCCCGCGCGACAAGTTCACAGTGATCACCGGCGTATCGGGCTCGGGCAAATCCACGCTGGCCTTCGACATCCTGTTCAACGAAGGCCAGCGGCGCTACCTGGAATCGCTGAACGCCTACGCCCGCGCCATCGTGCAGCCGGCCGGCAAGCCGGACGTCGATGCGATCTTCGGCATCCCGCCGACGGTGGCCATCGCGCAGCGCACCAGCCGCGGCGGCCTGAAGTCCACGGTCGCCACGATGACCGAGATCCATCATTTTTTGCGGCTGCTCTACGTGAAGCTGGGCGTGCAGTATTCGCCGGACTACAACGTGCCGGTGGAACCGCAGACGCAGGAGCAGATCGTTGCGCGCATCATGCGCGACCGCGCCGGCCAGCACATCGGCATCCTGGCGCCCTTGGTCACCGCGCGCAAGGGCTACTACACCGACCTGGCGAAATGGGCCGGCGGCAAGGGCCACACGCATCTGCGCGTGGATGGCGTGTTCACGCCGGTCAGCCCCTGGCCGCGCCTGGACCGCTACCGCGAACACACCATCGAACTGCCCGTCGCCGATGTGCAGGTCGACCCCGCCAACGAAGCCGCCCTGCGCGATGCCGTCAAGCGAGCGCTGGAATACGGCCAGGGCGCGTTGAGCGTGCTATGGCCGCTGGACAATCTGCGCGACAACCCCGCCACCCCGCTGGAGCAGGCGCACTTTTCCACCAAGCGCACCTGCCCCATCAGCGGCGTCAGCTTCCCGGAGCTGGACCCGCGCATGTTCTCGTACAACTCCAAGCACGGCTGGTGCCCCACCTGCTTCGGCGCGGGCGTCGTCATCCCCGAGTTCGACGAGGAACAGACCGGCGAGGAAAGCTACTGGACGGACGGCGCCGGCGAGGCGCAGGTCTGCCCCACCTGCCATGGCCAGCGCCTGAACCGCGTCGCCCTGGCCGTGCGCTGGCGCGACCGCTCCATCGCGCAGCTGGCCGGCATGGCGGTCAGCGAAGCGCATTCCTTCTTCGAAGGCCTGGTGCTGCGTGGCCGCGAAGCCGAAATCGCGCGCGACATCCTGCAGGAAATCCGCAGCCGCCTGAACTTCATGAAAGAGGTCGGCCTGGATTACCTGGCGCTGGACCGTTCCGCGCCCACGCTGTCCGGCGGCGAAGCGCAGCGCATCCGCCTGGCCGCGCAGCTGGGCTCCAATATGCAGGGCGTGTGCTACGTGCTGGACGAACCCACCATCGGGCTGCATCCGCGCGACAACCGCATCCTGCTCGATGCGCTGGGCAAGCTGGAGGGCAACGGCAACACGCTGGTGGTGGTCGAACATGACGACGACACCATCCGGCGCGCGTCCCACATCATCGATATCGGCCCCGGCGCGGGCGTGCGCGGCGGCCGCGTCGTCGCCCAGGGCACCGCCCAGGACCTGATGGCGGCATCCGAATCGGTTACCGGGCGCTATCTGGCCCAGCCCCTGCGCCATCCGCTGCAGGGCCGCCGCGCCGTCGACAAGGACACTGCCTTCATCGAGATCCGCAACGCGCACCTGCACAATCTGCGCAACGTCAATGCGCGCCTGCCCATCGGACGGCTGAGCGTGGTGACCGGCGTGTCGGGCTCGGGCAAATCCACGCTGGCGCGCGAGGTCCTGCTGGACAACCTGCTGCACGCCGTCTCGCAAGGCAAGGCACCCGCGTGGAAAGGCTGCACCGGCATCAACGGCTGGGAAGTGCTGGACCGGGTGCTGGAAGTGGACCAGACCCCCATCGGCAAGACGCCGCGCTCCTGCCCCAGCACCTATATCGGCTTCTGGGACGAGGTGCGCAAGCAGTTCGCCGACACCCGCGAAGCCCGCATGCGCGGCTGGACGCCCGCGCGCTTTTCCTTCAACACCGGCGATGGCCGCTGCCCGATCTGCGAAGGCCAGGGCATGCGGACCATCGAGATGAACTTCCTGCCCGATGTGAAGGTGCCCTGCGACGCCTGCAACGGCGCGCGCTTCAATGCCGATACGCTGTCCGTGCAGCTGCGCGGCAAGCATGCCGGCGAAGTGCTGTCCATGGAAGTGGACGACGCGCTGGCCTACTTCGAGGCGCACCCCAAGGTGCGGCGCCCCCTCCAACTGATGCAGGACGTCGGCCTGGGCTACCTGACGCTGGGCCAGCCCTCGCCCACGCTGTCCGGCGGCGAAGCGCAGCGCATCAAGCTGGTGACGGAACTGTCCAAGGCGCGCCTGACCGAAGGCGTCATCACGACGGGCCGCGCCTCGCGCGCGCCGCACACCCTGTACGTGCTGGACGAACCGACGGTGGGCCTGTCCATGGCGGATGTGGAAAAGCTGATCCACGTCCTGCACCGGCTGGTGGAAGCCGGCAATACGGTGGTGGTGATCGAGCACAACCTGGACGTCATCGCCGAAGCCGACTGGCTGCTGGACCTGGGCCCCGAAGGCGGCACCGGCGGCGGCCAGCTGGTGGCGCAGGGCGCGCCGGAGAAAGTGATGGCGCTGCGCGACCGCTCGCATACCGGCCAGGTACTGGCCGAGTTCCTGGAGCGGCAATAGAGGTCGACGATGTTCTGCCGTTTCGAAGACCGCCTGGCCGGGCGGGCATTGCAGCTGGACGGCGCGCGCGACCGCATCGAAGCGCGCACGCCAGGCCAGCTGCAGCCGGCCCTGGACGCCATCGAGCAGGCGCGCCGGCAAGGCAGGTGGGTAGCGCTGCTGCTGGATTTCGAGTTGGGTGAATGGCTGCTGCCCCTGCCGTCTTCGCCACTGCCGCCTTCGCCCCAACCGGAGCGGCCGCGACTGCGCGCCCTGGTATTCGATACCGCGCGCGATGAACGGCCCTGGGCGCCCGGCGCGGACGCGACCGGCGGCATCGAGGCCGTCGTGCCGCGACTGGACCGCGCGCGCTATCTGGCACACATCGAGGCCATCCGGCACGGCATCGGCGAGGGCGCCTACTACCAGGTCAACTACACGATGCCGCTGGATATGCGCGTGCGCGGCGACAAGCGGGCGCTGTACGCCCGCATCGCCCACCGCAATCCGGTGGCGCATGCCGCGTATATCGAAGATGCCGACCAGACCGTCCTGTCGTTTTCGCCCGAACTGTTCGTGGCGCGGCGCGACGGCCTGCTGACCACGCGCCCGATGAAAGGCACCGCGCCGCGCGACACCGATCCCGCGCGGGACGAGGCCCTGGGCCAGGCGCTGCTTGCCAGCGAGAAGAACCGCGCCGAGAACCTGATGATCGTGGACCTGCTGCGCAACGACCTGGGACGGATCGCGCAGCCGGGCAGCGTGAAGGTGGAGGCCTTGTTCACGCTGGAACGCTATCCCACCGTATGGACCATGACCTCCACCATCACCGCGCGGGCGCCCCAGGCAGGGCTGGGCGATGTGCTGCGAGCGCTGTTCCCCTGCGGGTCGGTGACCGGCGCGCCCAAGATTGCCGCCCTGTCTCACCTGCGCCAGGCCGAAATCGCGCCCCGCGGCTTGTATTGCGGCAGCATCGGCTGGCTCGCGCCGGACGGCGATTTTTCCCTGAACGTGGCGATACGCACGCTGGCCGTGGACGCCCAGGGCCGCGGCGTCTATGGCGTGGGCGGCGGCATCGTGCACGATTCCGATCCCGCGTCGGAATGGCAGGAATGCCTGTGGAAGGCGCGCATACTGGATCCGGAGCGCGACCCCGCATGAAATCCATCATGGACGACTGATATGGCCCCCACCCCCGTCTCCCACCCGGACCTAATCGAAACCATACGGGTCGACGAGAACGGCCAGATGCCGCTGCTGGACCGGCACCTGGATCGCCTGCGGGCATCGTGCGCCGCGCTGGGCCATGCCTGGGATGCCGCGCACGTCCGCGCCAGCGTGCTGGGCGCGGCGCACACCGTCGACGGACCCGGCCCGCATCGGCTGCGGGTGCTGCATCACGCCGACGGCACGCTGACCATCCGCACCGCGCCGCTGCCGGCCCTGCCCGTGCCACAAGGCGTATGCCTGTGGACGACGCGCCTGTCATCCGATGAATCGCTGCTGCGCCACAAGACCACCTATCGGCCCTGGTACGACAGCATCACGGAATGGCTGGCGCGGCATCCGGACATCTTCGATGCGCTCTTCTGCAACGAGCGTGGCGAATTGTGCGAAGGCAGCCGCACCAACGTCTATCTGCAGATGGGCGGTATATGGTTCACGCCGCCCATCGCCAGCGGCTGCCTGCCGGGCGTGCAGCGCGCCGCGCTGCTGGACGCGGGACGCGTACAGGAACGCATCCTGTATGAAGACGACGTACCGCGCGCCAGCCGCATCCGCCTGTCCAATGCGCTGCGGGGCTGGATGGATGTCGTGTTCCGCCTGGGCGCGAAGGCCTAGCTAGGGCCTGTCAGCGCGGGACGCAGCCTCGCGCTGACCGAGCACCTGCCGCAAGGCCCTGTCCGCCGCGGCCATGCCCATGGTGGCGGTGATCGTGACGGCGGAGCCATAGCCCGCGCAGGACAGGCCTTGCGGCGCGAGCGGCTGCACCATGGCGCCGAGATCGTCTTCCGCTTCCGCGCCGGCCGTCCAGGCAGCCGGAAGGATCGCGGGCTGGTCGAACCACAGCGCCTGAACGTGCATCTTGGGCGTGCGCGAGGGCGCCTTGCCGGCCTTGGCCGCGGCCTTGGGATAACCGTGCTCGCGCCGCAATTTGTTGCGCAGCTTCGCCAGCAAGGCATCATTGCACGCTTGGGACAGATCGCCGGCCCGCAGTGCCAGCGGATCGGTCTTGCCGCCGGCGCCACCGCACACCAGCAGGGGCATGCCGCGCTGCCGCGCGTGCAGGATCATGGCGATCTTGGCGGCCGCCTGGTCGGTGCAATCGACGACGACATCATGGGTTTCCGCCAGGAGTTCCGCGACGTTATCGGGGGTGACGAACTCGTCGACCTGCGTGACGCCGCATTCGGGATTGATACCGGCGACCCGGGCGGCCATCGCGGCCACCTTTGCCTGGCCCAGTGTGTCCGACATCGCGTGGATCTGGCGGTTGACGTTGGATTCCGCGATATGGTCCAGGTCGATCAGCGTCAAGGCGCCGACGCCGCTGCGGGCCAAGGCTTCGGCCGTCCAGGAGCCGACGCCGCCCAGGCCGACCACGGCGATGCGCGCGGCGCGCAGGCGATCGGGCGCATCGGGACCATACAGGCGTGCAAGGCCGCCAAAACGGCGTTCGGCGTCGATGTCGCAGGCAGCGGGGGAGGATGTCACGATCGGTGGGGGTTGTTCATGATGCGGGCATTTTCTCATGCCCATGCCACGGGTCGCCGAGGGTTGTATTGCCAGTCCGGTCCGTCGGGCGTGGCCTGACCGGATGCGTGCGTGAAGACTGACGGCAACCCTTAATGCATTTCCAACTTATAACCGACGCCATAAATCGAGCGAATCAGATCATGCCCCGGCAAGACGGCCTCGAACTTGCGCCGCAGGTTCTTGATGTGGCTATCGACCGTCCGATCCGTGACCACCCGATGATCCGCGTACAAGTGATTGAGCAGCGCATCGCGGGACAGGATCTTGCCCTCCGCCGCCGCCAAGGCCTGCAGCAGGCGGAACTCGACCGGCGTCAGGGAGAGCGGCTTGCCGTCCAGCGTGGCCACGTGATGCTCCGGCCGGATTTCCAGCAGCGACTGCGGGTGCCCGCCGTGGCTGCCCGCGCGCGCGCGGCGCAGGATGGCCTTGACGCGGGCCACGACCTCGCGGGGGCTGAAGGGCTTGCAGATGTAGTCGTCCGCGCCCATCTCCAGGCCGATCAGGCGATCGATTTCTTCCACGCGCGCGGTCACCATGATGACCGGCACGTCGCTGAAGGTACGCAGTTCGCGGCAGACTTCCAGGCCGTCGCGTCCCGGCAGCATCAGGTCCAGCAGCACCAGGTCCGGCTTCAGCCTGCGGATCGCCGCCAGCGCTTCGCGGCCATCGGCCAGCGATTCCGTTTCGTATTGCGCGGCGCGCAGATAGTCCGTCAACAGCGCGGCCAGCTTGGGTTCGTCTTCTACGATCAAAATCATGGTGTCTCTCAGGCCCCGGCCCCATGGGCCGCGGGAAAAACGATACGCACGCACAAGCCCCCCAGTTCGGAGGGCATGGCCTGGATGGTGCCGCGGTGCGATTCGACGATGCGCTGGCAAATCGCCAGGCCCAGGCCGGCGCCGCCACTTTCGCGCGAGCGCGACGGGTCGACGCGAAATAGGCGGTCGAACAGCCGCGGCAGGAACTGCGGCGGCACGCCAGGCGCGGAATCCTGGCATTCCACCGCCACCGTATTGCCCTCGGTGCGCACGGAAATCCGCACCACGCCGTCCGGGTCGGTATAGCGCAGGGTGTTTTCCAGCAGATTGCTCATCAACTGGGTCAGGCGCTGCGCATCGCCTTCGATCACGCACGGCGCCGTGCCGACGTCCGTCTCCACCCGCAGGCGACGCGCCCCGAAGCGTTCACGATACGTCTCCACGGATTGCTCGGCAATCCCGGCCATGTCCACCGGCAGCATGCGATACGACAGCGCGCCCACGTCGGCCAGCGACAGCTCGTACAGATCGTCGATCAGTTTGCTGAGCAAGGAAACCTCTGCCTGCAACGATGCCAACGCGTCCTGGGAAAAGGTCCGCACGCCATCCTGCAAGGCTTCCATCTCGCCACGCAGCACCGCCAGCGGTGTCCGCAACTCGTGCGAGATATCGGCCACCATCTCGCGCCGCAGGGCTTCATTGCGTTCGAGGGTATGCGCCAGCCGATTGAAGTCCTGCCCCAGGCGGCCCAGTTCGTCGGCCGACGTCACGTTCACGCGTGTCGTGTAGTCGCCCGCCGACAGCCGGTGGGTGGCGCTGGCGAGGCGCCGCACCGGCGCCAGGAAAATCCGCGCCAGGAAGATGCTCACCGCGGCCGCCAGCAGCGCGGCCAGCATGCCGATGACCCAGGTGGCCTCGGACTGCTCCCGCTGGAAGCGCTGGTCCGCTTCGCTGGGCAAGCGGTTGGGAAACGGCGTCACCAGCCAGCCCACGGTCATGCCGTCCACATCGACGGCGCGCCGCGGCGCGCCCGGCGCCGGCGCCGAATAGCCGGCGACCACGCGCATCTGGTTGTCCAGCAGCGTGAACGGCAAGGCCAGGAAGTCGCGGCCGCGGGCCCAGTCCGGTTCCGCCATGTCCGGCGGCGGTGGCGGGGCCAGGTTGGGATCCACTTCCGACAACCATTCGAGCACGCCGTGGGGCGGCGGATGCCGGCGGCCGGCGGGATCGCCGGGGGGAACGGTCAGGATATGGTTCCACAGCGAGGGGTTGCCCCGCAGGGCGTCCCAACTGCCACGCTCGCGGTACAAGTCCGCCAGTGATTGCCGCATCCGCTCGACTCGCCGTAGTTCCCTTTCCTTGACGTACGAAAGGAAATGGCGCTCGAAGTTCCAGCGCACGGCGCTTCCCATGGCCAGCGTCACCGCCAGGCTGGTGGCGAGGATGGCCAGGAACAGTTTGAAGGTAATGCCTAGTCTCATGGCGAACGGTGCGAGGCGCATGGGCGGGCGCCCGCCCCCTGGTCCATAGGGAAATCCGGCGAATGTTAACCACAGCGGCAAGCGGCCGGCCCGGGTTCCGCCACTGTTCCACAATGTTTACGCCTTGCCACACCGGTGTGCCGCCCCGGCTTGCACAATGTTGCTTAAATGTTACTGCGACGCCCTCATACTTCAGTCGACTCGACATAGGGGGGAGATAGGGACAGAATAGGACACATTCACCGTGTCCCAGCCAGAATCATCCCCCTCGATCGCGCCGATAGCCGTCTCCGCCTCCGGAGCGGTGTCCTTGTGCCTGATCAATATGCTCAACCATGTGGCGTTGACGGGGGGACGTGTAACCGTTTCTCTCAGCGCCCTGCATATCGGCCTGTCCACCCTCACCGTGGGCGCGCTGATTGCGGTTTTCGCGGTGCTTCCGATGATTTTCTCGGTAAAAGCCGGAAGATGGGTGGACAGAGTCGGTATACGCCAGCCCATGTTCATTGGCACCGGGCTGCTGGCGGTCGGCACCCTGGCCCCTGCGATGGCCTCCACCCGCATTTCCCTGCTGTTCGCGTCATGTTGCATCGGGATCGGCTTCATGCTGCACCAGGTCGCCGCGCAAAACGTGCTGGGCGAGGTCCACGCCAAGGACAGGCTGCGCAACTTTTCCTGGATGTCGCTCGCGCTGGCCGCGTCGGGGTTCTGCGGTCCGCTGGTGGGGGGCTTCGCCATCGATCACATGGGCAGCGGCGCCGCCTTCGCGCTACTGGCGGCGGGCCCATTGGGCGCTGCGACGGGACTCTACCGACTGCGGCGGCATCTGCCGCGCAAACAGCCGCGCCCCGATGTGCAGGTCGCGGCAGCGGATCGCCGCGTGATGGAGCTATTCGCGGTGCCGCCGCTGCGCCGCATCCTGCTAGTTAACACCATCCTGTCGGGCGCCTGGGACAGCCATCTTTTCATCGTGCCGCTGTTCGGCGTCGCCATCGGCCTGTCCGCCACCACCATCGGCATCGTACTCGCGTCCTTCTCGGCGGCAACTTTCGTCATCCGCCTGGCATTGCCGCTGATCCAGCGGCGCGTGCGCTCATGGACGCTGATCCGCGTCGCCATGGGCACCGCCGCGGCGGACTTCATGATTTACCCGTTTTTCACCGACGTTGGCATCCTGATCGGGCTGTCTTTTGCCCTCGGGCTGGCCCTGGGCTCCAGCCAGCCCAGCATCCTGGCCTTGCTGCACCAGCACTCCCCGCCCGGACGGGCCGCGGAATCGGTGGGGCTGCGCATGGCGCTGATCAACGGCTCGCAGGTCTCCCTGCCGCTGACCTTCGGCGCGCTGGGCGCGGTCATCGGCATCGCCCCCCTGTTCTGGGCCTACGCCTTGACCCTCGCCGCGGCAGGCTGGCTGAACCGCGCGCCGCCTGCCGGGTCCGATGGAAATGGCTGACCCGAACTTCCTCACCTCCCTGGTCCCCCGTACCCAAGACGACGCCGGCGGCGTCCCGGGCGCCGCCGTGCCGTTTCGCCTGTGGACGCAGGAGGAACGGCATGCCTCCATGGAAAACGCGTTGAAGCACTGGCGCCAAGACCAGGACGTATGGATCTATGGCTATGGCTCGCTGATCTGGAGACCGGAATTCGAGTACGTGGAACGGCGGCTGGCCACCCTGCACGGCTACCATCGTGCCTTGTGCCTGTGGTCGCGTGTCAACCGCGGCACGCCGGAATGTCCCGGCTTGGTGTTCGGCCTGGACCGCGGCGGGTCCTGCCGCGGCGTGGTCTACCGCCTGCATGGCGGCCTGGTGCCGAAATGCTTTCCGCAGCTGTGGGCGCGGGAGATGTCCACCGGGGCCTATCTGCCGCGCTGGCTGTCCTGCTCGACGGACGAAGGCGCGGTACAAGCCCTGGTGTTCGTCATGGACCGCACCGGTCCCGCGTATATCCCTGCCCTGCCCGAAGAAGAAATCCTGGCCATCGTGCGCCGCGCCAGCGGCCGCTATGGACCGTGCATCGACTACGTGATGCAAACGGCGCAGGCCCTGAACCAGGCGGGCATCCACGACCGGCGGCTGGCCCGCGTGGCGCGCCTGCTGGCCGCGCAGCGCCATACGCTGCCGGAGGGCTGATGCCCTGCCGCCCCCGCGGGATCCCGGCCGGCGGCGCGGCAAGGGCGGTAAACTGCACCCTTGTCCCAGGCCAGGCCGCCCGTCCCTGCTTGCCCCCTGCAAGCGCGCGATGAGCGGCCGCCTCCCCGAGCCCCGCCATGTCCCTTGCCGATCTGCGCCAAAGCTACGAAAAGAAAGTCCTGCTCGAAAGCGACGCCGCCGCCTCGCCCTTCGACCAATTCACTGCCTGGTTCGACGAAGCCCTGGCTTCCCAGGTGCCGGAACCCAATGCCATGACGCTGGCCACCGTGGACGAGCGCGGCCGGCCATCGGCGCGCATCGTCCTGGTCAAGGGCGCGGATACGCGCGGCTTCGTCTTCTATACCAACTACGAATCGCGCAAGGCACTGGACCTGGCGGCCAACCCGCATGCCTGCCTGCTGTTCTTCTGGCAGCCGCTGGAACGGCAGATCCGCATCGAAGGCACCATCGAAAAAACGTCCGAGGAAGAATCGGACGCCTATTTCCATAGCCGCCCGCTCGGCTCGCGGCTGGGTGCCCTGGCATCCCGGCAAAGCCAGCCGGTCAGCCGCGAGGCGCTGGAAGCCTCCCTGCGCGACTGCGAGCAACGCTATGGGGACAAGCCGCCCCGCCCTTCCCACTGGGGCGGCTACCGGCTGGTGCCGGATCGCTTCGAGTTCTGGCAGGGCCGGCCCTCGCGGCTGCACGACCGGCTGGTGTACGAACCCGACGGCAGCGGCGACGGCCAGTCCTGGCGCATCGTCCGGCTGTCGCCCTGATGGCCCCCACGACGCATCGCGCATGTCCGCCACCGCACCCGATTTCGACGACGCCTACTTCCGCACCGCGCTGGGCCGCTTCGCGACCGGCGTCACCGTCGTCACCGCCACCGGGCCCGACGGCAAGCCGCTGGGGCTGACCGTCAGTTCGTTCAATTCCGTCTCGCTGGAGCCGCCGCTGGTCCTGTGGAGCCTGTCGGCGAACTCGCGCTCGCGCGATGCCTTCATGCGCTGCGAACGCTACGTCGTCAACGTGCTGGGCGCCGACCAGCTGCATCTTGCCGAACGCTTCGCGCGCGGCAGCGTACTGGAACGCTATGCCGGCATGCGCGAGGCCTGCGCGCCGGGCGGAACGCGCATGCTGGGTGACCACTGCGCCGCCTGGTTCGAGTGCTACAACCGCAGCCGCTACCAAGAAGGCGATCACATCATCATGGTGGGACAGGTGGAGCACTGCGGCCACAGCGGCGCCCTGCCGCTGGTCTATCACGCCGGCGGCTTCGATCTGACACCCGATCCCGCCGCCGCGGAACGGGAATAAGCGGGCATGAGCACGGATATCGATTGCGTCGTCGTCGGCGCGGGCGTGGTCGGACTGGCCATCGCGCGCGCCCTGGCCCTGTCCGGGCGCGAAGTCCTGGTCGCCGAAGCCGCCGAAGGCATCGGCACCGGCACCAGTTCGCGCAATTCGGAAGTCATCCACGCCGGCATCTACTATCCGGCCGGCAGCCTGAAGGCTGAATTATGCGTGCGCGGCAAACGGATGCTGTACGCCTATTGCGCCGAACATGGCATCCCGCACCGCCGCCTGGGCAAGCTGATCGTCGCCACGGATGCCACGCAAAGCGCCATGCTGGACGACATCGCGCGGCGCGCCCGCGCCAACGGCGTGGACGACCTGCAGCGCCTGTCCGGCGCGCAAGCGATGGGGATGGAGCCGGCGCTGCAATGCACGGCCGCCTTGCTGTCGCCGTCCACCGGGATCGTCGACAGCCACGCGCTGATGCTGGCCCTGCAGGGCGACGCGGAAAACGCCGGGGCCCAGTGCGTATTCCATACGCCGCTGCTGTCCGGCAGCGTGCGCGCCCAGGGCGGCTTCGACCTGCGCTTCGGCGGCCAGGATGCCATGACGCTGTCCTGCGCCACCCTGGTCAATGCCGCCGGCTTGCACGCGCCCGGCCTGGCCCGCCGGATCGAGGGCGTGCCGGCCGCCAGCATCCCGCCCGAATACCTGTGCAAGGGCAGCTACTTCACGCTGGCGGGCCGCGCACCGTTCTCCCGGCTGATCTACCCGGTGCCGCAGCATGCCGGGCTGGGCGTGCACCTGACGCTGGATATGGGCGGACAGGCGAAGTTCGGTCCCGATACGGAATGGATAGACCAGGAAGACTACACGCTGGACCCGCGCCGCGCGGACGTGTTCTACGAGGCCGTGCGCAGCTATTGGCCGGCGCTGCCCGACGGCGCCCTGCAACCCGGCTATACCGGCATCCGGCCGAAGATCTCCGGCCCGCACGAGCCCGCGGCCGACTTCGTCATCGCGGGACCTGCCCGGCATGGCGTACGCGGGCTGGTGAACCTGTTCGGCATCGAGTCGCCGGGCCTGACCTCCAGCCTGGCGATCGCGGAACGCACGGTGGCCGCGCTCCAGGACTGACGCCTCGACTTTCACCAAAACCAGGAAGGCCCCCCGGGGCAAGCACCGATCATGCAGCACAACGACTATATCCTGACGCTATCCTGCCCCGACCGCACGGGCATCGTCTATCGCGTCAGCGGCCTGCTCTTCGAACTGGGATGCAACATCCTGGATTCGCAGCAGTTCGGCGACGACGAGACCGGCCGCTTCTTCCTGCGCGTGCACTTCGACCTGCCGCCCAGCGTGGCGCCCGACGCGCTGCGCGCGCGCTTCGCCGTGCTGGCGGCCGATCACGCGATGGACTGGCAGATCCACGATGCGCGGCGCAAGGCCCGCCTGCTGATCATGGTGAGCAAACAGGGGCACTGCCTGAACGACCTGCTGTTCCGCGTCCGCAGCGGGCACCTGCACGCGGACGTCGCGGCGATCGTTTCGAATCACACGGACTACGCCGGCCTGGCCGCCTCCTACGATATTCCCTTCCACCACCTGCCCGTGACGCCCGAAACCAAGGCCGCGCAGGAGCGCAGCGTCCTGCAGCTGGTGGACGACCTGCACATCGACCTGGTGGTGCTGGCGCGCTACATGCAGATCCTGTCCGGCGACATGTGCCGCGCCCTGGCGGGCCGCGCGATCAATATCCACCACAGCTTCCTGCCCAGCTTCAAGGGCGCCCGCCCGTATCACCAGGCGCACCAGCGCGGGGTGAAGATCATCGGCGCCACGGCGCACTACGTCACGCCGGACCTGGACGAAGGGCCCATCATCGAACAGGACATCGAACGCGTGGACCACACGATGTCGGCGCAGGACCTGACCCAGGTCGGCAGCGACGTGGAATCGCTGGTGCTGGCGCGGGCGGTGCGCAGCCATGTGGAACACCGCATCCTGCTGAACGGCAGCCGGACGGTGGTGTTCCGCTGACGGCATGGGCGTGGGAAAGACACGCCCCCACATGATCTGCTTTCACATGCCCAGGGTGGTGGGGTTCGCCAGACGGGCGTCCGGCGGCGGGCCGGGCGCGCCCGGCCCGCTTATCGCGGGAAAAATCAATGCGACAGGATCTTCGACAGGAACTGCTGCGCCCGGGGCGAGCGCGCTTCCAGGTTGCCGAAGAATTGTTCCTTGTCGCAGTCTTCGACGATATGCCCGCCCACGTCCATGAAGACGACGCGGTTGGCCACCTTGCGAGCGAAGCCCATTTCATGGGTGACGACCATCATGGTCATGCCTTCGCGCGCCAGGTCCACCATGACGTCCAGCACTTCATTGACCATTTCGGGATCCAGCGCCGACGTCGGTTCGTCGAACAGCATGGCGATCGGGTCCATCGATAGCGCGCGGGCGATCGCCACGCGCTGCTGCTGGCCGCCGGACAATTGACCGGGGAACTTGTCCTTGTGCGCGCTGAGCCCGACGCGGTCCAGCAGCTTCAGGCCGCGTGCCATTGCTTCGTCCTTGCTGCGGCCCAGCACCTTGACCTGTGCCAGCGCGAGGTTCTGAATCACGGACAGATGCGGGAAGAGCTCGAAATGCTGGAACACCATGCCCACGCGCGAGCGCAGCTTGGGCAGGTCTGTCTTGGGCGAGCCGACCGAGGTTCCGTCCACGGTGATCTCGCCCTTCTGGAAGGGTTCCAGCCCGTTGACGGTCTTGATCAGCGTGGACTTGCCGGAGCCGGAGGGCCCGCACACCACCACGACCTCGCCTTTGGCGACGGAGGTCGTGCAATCCGTCAGCACCTGGAAATCGCCATACCATTTGCTGACATTCTTGATTTCTATCATTGCCATTCATAAACCCCTGAAGTGGCCGCGCGCATCAGCGCACAATTGCCATGCGTGTCTGCATCCGCTTGACCAGGCGTGAAAGCGTGAAGCAGATGATGAAGTACACGAGCGCCGCGAACAAATACATTTCCACCAGGCGTCCGTCGCGCTGCGCGATCTTGGAGGCCGCGCCCATGAAGTCCGTCAGGGACAGCACGTAGACCAGCGAGGTGTCCTGGAACAGCACGATGGTCTGCGTCAGCAGCACGGGCATCATGTTGCGGAAGGCCTGCGGCAGGATGATGCTTCCCATGACCTGGAAGTAGCGCAGTCCCAGCGCCTGTCCCGCCGCGACCTGGCCGCGCGGGATGGACTGGATGCCGGCGCGCATGATCTCGCAGTAGTAGGCCGCCTCGAACAGGGTGAAGGTGACGAGCGCAGACGTGAACCCGCCCACGGCCAGCGGCCTGTCGGATCCCACCAGCCAGGCGCCGATATAAGGCACCAGGAAGTAGAACCAGAAGATCACCAGCAGCAGAGGCAAGGCGCGCAGGCCGTTCACGTAGATGGTCCCGATCCAGTTGAAGAGGCGGTTGTTGGACAGCCGCATCATCGCGAGGATGGTGCCCAGGATAAGGCCGCCGACCGCCGACAGGATGGTCAGCTTCAGCGTGAACACCATCCCGTCGCGGAACAGGTAGGGCAGCGAACGTATGATGACGTCGAAATCGAATCCATTGTTCATCGCGTTCCCCTTAGTGGCCGCCGGTGCCGCTGGACTTCGAGCCGACAAAGCCGGGCACGGAGACGCGGCGTTCCAGCGCGCGGGCGCCGAACTGCACGACGATGTTCAGGGCGAAATACAGCAGGGTCGCGCCGGCAAAGGCCTCGAACACCTGGAAGCTGAATTCCTGCATGGAGCGCGCCGCGCCCGTCAATTCCAGCAGGCCGATGGTGAAGGCGATCGACGTATTCTTGATCAGGTTGAGGAATTCCGAGGTCATCGGCGGCAGGATGATGCGATAGGCCATCGGCAGCAGGACATAGCGGTAGACCTGCACGGGCCGCAGGCCCATCGCGGTGCCGGCCATGCGCTGGCCGCGCGGCAGCGAGCCGATGCCCGAGCGCACCTGCTCGGCCACGCGGGACGACGTGAAGAAGGCCAGGCAAAGCACGGCGGGCCAGAACATGCCCCAGGGCGGGGCCATCTGCTTGATGGTGTCGCCGATCGATGCCGGGACGAGTTCCGGCATGACGAAATACCAGATGAACATCTGCACCAGCAGCGGCACGTTGCGGAAAATTTCCACATAGCAGGTGCCGATGCGTTGCGCGGTCTTGCTGTCGGTGGTGCGCATCACCCCGATCACGGAACCCAGGGAAAAGGCCAGTATCCATGCCAGCAGCGCGGTCGAGACCGTCCAGCCCAGGCCGCGCAACAGCGCGTCCAGATAGGTACCGGAGCCGTCGGGCGCCATCTCGAAAAAGATGGGCCAGTTCCAGTTGTAATGCATGTGTGATCCTGCGGAAAAACCACGCCGGCGATGATGCGCCGGCGCAGGGAAATCGACGGGGACGGCACCAGGCCGTCCTCGCCGTTCATCAAAGACGAGCGCTGATTATTGCTTGTACGCCGCCGGATCGCCCGCATCGGTCGGGTTGGCCAGCACCTTCTTCAGGGCCGGGCTCATCGGCAGGTTCAGGTTGACGTTCTTCGGCGGGACCGCCGACATGAACCACTTGTTGTACAGCTTCTCCACCGTCCCATCCTTGATCATCGCGACCACCGCATCGTCCACGACCTTCTTGAAGGTGGGATCGTCCTTGGGCTCGATCATGGCGTAGGGTTCGACCGAATAGGCCTGGTCGCTGATCATCCAATCCTTGGGATTGCGCGAGGTGGCCACCAGCCCGGCCAGCAGCACGTCGTCCATGAAGAAGGCGGCGGCGCGGCCGTTCTCCACGGTGAGGAAGGCTTCGGCGTGATCCTTGGCGGGGATGATGTTCATGCCCAGGGCCGGTACCTTCTTGCCGTCCAGATAGGTGGCCTGGCCGCCGTTGGCCTCCGTAAGCCACTTGATGTTGCTGGTGCCGGCGGTCGAAATCACCGTCTTGCCCTTCAGGTCTTCCAGCGTCTTGAAGTTGGACGATTTCTTGGCGACGAAGCGGTTGGCCGTCACGAAGGTGGTGGGCGCGAAACTGACCTGCTTCTGGCGCTCCAGGTTATTCGTGGTGGAACCGCACTCCAGGTCCACGGTGCCGTTGGCCACCAGCGGGATACGCGTGGACGACGTCACGGCAACCAGATTCACTTTCAGCGGTTTGCCGACATTTTTTTCCACGGCCTTGACGATGCCGTAGCAAATATCCATGGAATAACCGATGGGCTTCTGGTTATCGTCCAGATAGGAAAACGGCAGCGAAGAGTCGCGATAACCCAGCTTGATGGTGCCCGAGGACTTGATATCGTCCAGGCGCCCGGCCTGGGCGGAAAGGGACGTCAGCGTGGTGGCGGCCGCGACAGCAGCAAAAAGCAGCGTTTTTTTCATGTAGATATTCCCATGGTCAGGAGAAACACTCGAACCACACGGGTAATGCGGTCCGAGACTAGCGGGCTATTGTTTCAGAAAAGCCGACGGAAACAATCGGTATTACCCCTCTGATCAATTCCAAAAAGGGCCACACACATTTATTCGACGCCCTGTATCGGCCCGACTCGCCGAATCAGGCCGCGAGGCAAGCACTGTGCCCCCCGCCGCGCCATTTATCCTTCACCGGCCACGCTTTGCAGCCAGCCCTGGAATATGCGCGGCGCGTCCGCGCCATGGCCCCGTTCGGGGTAGCAGAAATAATAACCGTGCGACACGGGCAGCACGGCCGGCGTGGGCATGACTACCCGCCCCGCGTCCAGCGATTCCTGGGCCAGGAAGCGCGGCACCAGGCCCACGCCCAATCCGGCCTGGGCCGCCGCCAGCACCATGGAAAACAATTCATAGCGCGGCCCGCCGGCCGCCTGCGGCCCGAACAGGAAGCGGTTTTCCGCGTACCACAGCCGCCAGGCGTCCGGGCGGGAATTCAAATGCAGGTGGGGCATGCCGGCCAAGGGAGCGCCGCCCTGCGCCTGGCCGCCCCGCGCCAGGGCCGGCGCGCAAACGGGCACCAGCTCCCGTTCGCGGAACAGCAGCACGCCGCGGGTACCGGGCCAGATGTGATCGCCGTGGTACAGGGCGCCGTCGAAGGGCTGGTCCTTGAATTGGAAAGGCAGGGTGCGGGTCGACAGGCTGACCGTGATGTCCGGATGCATGCGGTTGAAATCGGCCAGGCGCGGTATCAGCCAGGTGGTGGCCAGCGTGGGCACCACGGCGATATGCAGGCTTCGGCCCATGCCGGTCCGGCTGACCAGGCCGAAGGTGTCCTTCTCGATCTGGTCCAGGTGATGTCGAATACGGCCGGCATATTCCGCGCCGTGATCGGTCAAGGCGATGCGTCGCCGGACACGGGTGAATAGCTGGACGCCCAGGCGCGCCTCCAGGCTGGCCACCTGGCGGTAGACCGCGCTATGGGTCAGGGATAGCTCTTCGGCGGCACGCGAAAACGTGCCCAGCCGCGCCGTGGCTTCGAAAGCCTGCAGGGCGCTCAGATTGGGAATGCCTTTTCTCATGAAAACCGCCAGGCGGGGCCGGCCGGCGGGATCGCTCGGCTTGGAATCTTGCGATTTTATCAATGAGTTTGTGCGTCCTTGGCAAATCGCCGCGCACATCCCAGGTGTGGCCGGCTAGAAACCAGGGGCGCGGCGAGCGCGTTTCCCACACCGGCCGCGCCTGCGGCCCAGGCCTTGGTGTTAGCACATATATCGCTATATACTGAAATAAATGATTACTTAAAGCCCTCTCTTACTTCGTCATCGCGACCAAAGTGAACATACCAATCCTGAATACCCTGTCCCGCCTGCGCCGCCGGATCCCCGCCCTGGCCGCCGCGCTACTGCTGCTAGCCGGCTGCGCCTCCCGCCACTATGAAGACGTCTCCGACTCGCTGGCGCCGATGGCGCCCGGCGAAGGCCGCATCGTCCTGTATACCCCCGCCACCGACGTCAGCCTGGGGGCCAACGCGCAACCGCGCGTGCGCCTGAATAACCGCCTGATCGGCCGCGCCAAACCCGGCGGTTTTTTCTACCTGAATCGCCCGGCGGGCACCTATACCGTGCTGGCGCAACGCGGCAAGCCTGTGACCTTTACCCTGGAAGCCGGACAGGTGCAGTACGTGCGCTTCGTCCCGGATGGCCTGATCTCGACGAATTCCGGGGATGCCGGCGCGAAATTCCTTCGCGCCGAATTGACTTCCTCGGCCGCGGACGCACAAGCGCAACTGGAAAACATGCGGTTCTGGGGTGCGTCGTCGCGCACCAGGAATGAGGAAGGCATCGCGCGCAACGGCGCGGCAGTGCAGTAGGGCATGAACGAGTCGCCAGTCGGCGCTGTAACCGCTGGAAATATCTGAGCACTGTCCCTATACTCCGCGCTTTGCCGTCGAGGGGGTTCCCATGCCGTTTCCGCTTACGCCGGGCAAGCCCGGCGCGTCGCTGCGTGCGCTGGCCTTAGGTGCCGCCACGCTGATCCTGGCCGGCTGTATGTCGGTCGTCATCCGTCCCGCACCATTCACGCCGGCAGCGAGCCAAGCCAGCAGCAAGCCGCTGCAATTGTCCCGTTCCGTGTCGGCGCTCTTGACCAACGACGCCACCGTGACACTGGCGGGAGGCTCCCAGTGGGCCCTGGCAGGGTCGATTCCGCAAGGCCAGGTCTACCGCAAGGTGGGCGGCACGTTGATCATCGACGCCAAACGGCTGCGCGAAGCCTATCCGGTGGTTTCCGGGGACAAGCTGGTGGGTTTCTACTTCCCCGGCGAATCTTCATTCACGCCGCTTACCTACACCCCGCCCTTGAGCCTGGAGCAGATGCAATGACCGCCCACCGACTGAGCGCCTGGATCGCCGGACTGTTTGCCGCCGTACTGCTGGCGGGATGTGCCGGTCCCCGCTATGCCAGCATGGCGCAGTCTTTTCCGCCCCTGAAGTCCGGCGAAGGACGCATCGTCCTGTACAACCCCATGCAGGGTGCCGCTTCCGGCCCTTCCGGCGAGCCCAAGGTCCGCCTCAACAAGGAAGTGGTCGGACGCTCCAAACCGGGCAGCTTCTTCTATGTCGACAGGCCGGCGGGCAGCTATGTCGTCACCGACAAACTGTGGACCGACGACGGTCTCAGCTTCATGCTGAACGCGGGCGAAACGCGCTATGTGCGCTTCGCGGCGCCCAGCCTGGGCAGCACCGGCATCAGCAAGCTGAACATCGAGCTGGTCGATACGCAGAGCGAAGCCGAACGGGAGTTGCTGCCGCTGCGCTATGCCGGCGCCACGCCGGCAGTACAGGCGCAGGCACGGCAAGGGCAATAACGCCGGGCGGCAGGCTACCGGCCACCATTTCCGCACCGCAACATCCGGGGGCACACGCGGGCCTGCCCTGGCAACGTGCCCCCGCCGCACTTGATTGTGCGTTTTTATCAATTGCCCTGTGCGCGTTTGGAACATTATTCTCACGGATACCCTAGCCCAATCTCCGTGAACTAAGACTTCCATGCAGACTCCGCAGCCTGCCCGCCTGGGCGGACACATACTTGTCGACCAACTGGCCGCGCATGGCGTGAAGCATGTCTTCTGCGTGCCCGGCGAAAGCTATCTGGCCGTCCTGGACGGTCTGCACGATGCCCGCATCCAGGTGACGGTCTGCCGCCAGGAAGGCGGCGCGGCCATGATGGCCGATGCCCATGGCAAGCTGACCGGCGAGCCCGGCATCTGCATGGTGACGCGCGGCCCGGGGGCATCGAACGCACTGGCCGGCGTCCACATCGCGATGCAGGATTCCACCCCCATGATCCTGTTCGTCGGCCAGATCGAGCGCGGCATGCGCGAGCGGGAAGCCTTCCAGGAAATGGATTACCGCGCGGTCTTCGGGACCCAGGCCAAATGGGTCACCGAGATCGACCAGGTGGAACGCATCCCCGAACTGGTATCGCGCGCCTTCCATGTGGCGACCTCGGGCCGGCCCGGTCCGGTGGTGATCGCCCTGCCCGAGGACATGCTGGTCGAAACCGCCGAAGTCCCGGACGCGCCGCATTATGAAGTCATCGACAGCGCGCCGGCGCCGGCGCAGCTGGCCGAACTGGAAACGCTGCTGGCGTCCGCTCGCGCCCCCATCGCCATCCTGGGCGGCGCGCGCTGGGACGCCGATGCGGTGGGGCGCTTCGCCGATTTCGCCGCGCGCCTCCAGTTGCCCGTGGCCGTTTCCTTCCGGCGGCAGATGCTGTTCCCCGCCGATCATCCCTGCTTCGCGGGCGACGTCGGCATCGGCCTGAATCCCGCCTTGCTCAAGCGGGTACAGGACGCGGATCTGGTCCTGCTGGTCGGCGGTCGCATGTCTGAAATGCCCAGCCAGTCCTATACGCTGTTCGACATCCCGGTGCCCAGGCAGAAACTGGTGCACGTGCATCCGGACAGCGGCGAATTGAACCGCGTCTACCGCGCCACGCTGGCGATCAATGCGTCGCCCATCGCCTTCACCCGGGCGCTGGCCGGCCTGGACCAGGCCGGCCACATGCCGGGCTGGCCCAAGGACGCCCAGGCGGCGCATGCCTCGTATCTGTCGTGGAGCGACCCCGCATCCATCCAGACCGAGGGCGCGCTGCAAATGGGCGCCGTCATGCAGACCCTGCGCGAAACCCTGCCCGACGACGCCATCATGACCAACGGCGCGGGCAACTACGCTACCTGGCTGCATCGCTTCCATCGCTTCCAGCGCTATGGCACGCAGCTGGCGCCCACGTCCGGCTCCATGGGCTACGGCCTGCCGGCCGCCGTGGGCGCGAAACGTATCCATCCCGATCGCACCGTGGTGTGCCTGGCCGGCGACGGCTGCTTCCTGATGCATGGCCAGGAATTCGCGACGGCGGTGCAATACGACCTGCCCATCCTGGTGCTGGTCATCGACAACGGCATGTACGGCACCATCCGCATGCACCAGGAACGGCATTATCCCGGCCGCATTTCCGCGACGGCATTGCGCAATCCGGATTTCGCGGCGTATGCGCGCGCCTTCGGCGGCCACGGCGAGCGCGTCGAATCCACGCAGGAATTCGCGCCCGCATTGCAGCGCGCGCTGGCCAGTGGCAAGCCGGCCATTCTGCATTGCCTGATCGACCCCGAGGTGATCACGCCGACCACCACGCTGCGGAAGATCCGCGACACGGCGCTGAAGGCCAAGCATTGAGAGGCGCCGCGTACCGCCACGGATAGCACCTGCCCCTCGTCGCCACGCCTCGGCTGCCCGCCAGACAGCGGCCAGTACGACGGACAGGCGCCGGGGCCAACGATTTGAAACCGCAAGACCAGGAGTTTTTCGATGTCATCCAATCCCTCTTTCCACTGGCAGGATCCGCTGCTGCTCGATAGTCAACTCACCGACGACGAACGCATGGTCCGCGACGCCGCGGCCGCCTACGCGCAGGACAAGCTGGCCCCGCGCGTGCTGGAAGCCTTCCGGCATGAAAAAACCGACCCCGCCATCTTCCGCGAAATGGGCGAGCTGGGCCTGCTGGGCTCCACCATCCCCACCGAATACGGCGGCGCCGGCATGAACTATGTCTGCTACGGCCTGATCGCGCGCGAAGTGGAACGCGTCGATTCCGGCTACCGTTCCATGATGAGCGTGCAATCGTCGCTGGTCATGGTGCCGATCAACGAATTCGGCAGCGAGGAACAAAAGCAGAAATACCTGCCGAAACTCGCCAGCGGCGAGTGGATAGGCTGCTTCGGCTTGACGGAACCCAACCACGGTTCGGATCCGGGCAGCATGGAGACGCGCGCGGTGAAGACCGGTGCCGGCTACAAGTTGTCGGGCAGCAAGATGTGGATCACCAATTCGCCGATCGCCGATGTGTTCGTCGTCTGGGCCAAGTGCGTGGGCGGAGAATACGACGGCAAGATACGCGGCTTCATCCTGGAAAAAGGCATGACGGGCCTGTCGGCCCCGGCCATCCATGGCAAGGTGGGATTGCGCGCGTCCATCACCGGCGAAGTGGTCATGGACGAAGTCGAAGTCCCCGCCTCACAGATGCTGCCCAACGTCAGCGGACTCAAGGGGCCGTTCACCTGCCTGAATTCCGCGCGCTACGGCATCGCCTGGGGCGCCTTGGGCGCGGCGGAATTCTGCTGGCATACCGCGCGCCAATACACGATGGACCGCAAGCAGTTCGGCCGTCCGCTGGCGGCCAATCAGCTTATCCAGAAAAAGCTGGCCGACATGCAGACGGAAATCACGCTGGGCCTGCAAGGCTGCCTGCGGCTGGGCCGGATGAAGGACGAAGGCACCGCGGCCGTGGAGATCACCTCGCTGATGAAGCGCAATTCCTGCGGCAAGGCGCTGGACGTGGCGCGCATGGCGCGCGACATGATGGGCGGCAACGGCATCTCCGATGAGTTCGGCGTGGCGCGGCACCTGGTCAACCTGGAAGTGGTCAACACCTACGAAGGCACGCACGACGTGCATGCCTTGATACTGGGCCGGGCGCAGACCGGCATCCAGGCTTTCTGCTAAGGCCAGCCCGAAGGCCGCATCCCCCACCGCGGGACGGAGCCATCCGGCTTGGTCCCGCGCGTCGATTTCATTCCCGCAATCCCATCAGCACACCGGCGTGCGCCGCGGCGCATCGTCAACGCATCCTGGTGTGACTCGGCGTGTCCCGCCGGCGAGCAATTTTGTCACGCGAAGTTACTCTATTGCCGCCGTCCATTTCCTGAAGAATAGAGCCAAGCCGCAACCGTGCGGTAACCCAGCCAACGATCAGGAATGCGCACATGATCCGTCTCCCCGCCCCTTACCTGGAATGTGGACAGCGCCCTGGTCATGGGACGAGACGGCAGCCGGCGCGCGTCAGATTTTCCCACCGCAGCCATAGACATCCCTTCGAACCGTAAGCCAGCGGCATGACGCGGCCGCGATGCCGCCGGGCGTGGCCACATCGCGCACTACGTTGAATCGCACCTTCGCCCACGTATGAACTTACGGGCGGCGCGAAGGCCGAACTCTGCTTTTCCCACACGGTCGAAGGACAAATCCATGCAGCATTCAAGCGTTCCCACCGATGAACGGGGCGGCGATCGCCATCAGGCTCGGAATTTTCTTATTCCATTTCCTGCGGCACAGTGCGCACTTTTGCTAGGGTCGATCTGCGCCGGCGCCCTGGTGTCGACGTCGGCTTTCGCGCAACAGCAAAGCGCGACGGGCGGTGCCACGGTGCGAATCACCAACCCCAATTGCACCATCGCCACCTGCTTCGTTGCCTCGGGCGCCAACTCGCTGCTTTACTCGGATGCCTCGACGCCGATCGACATCGCCCCTCTTAGTCGACTGAATTCAACCACCGGACTCAGCGCGTCCAGCGGCGGGACAGTCAGGCTCGGCGATGGCGGAAGCATCACGGGCACAACAGCGATGCTGGCGGATGGCGGCACGATAGAATCAAGCGGGCCGCTTACGCTGAAGCAGAATCAGCCCGCGGCTTCGTTGTTCGTCAATGCCACGAACGGCGGCAGCATTACCCTCGCCGGTCCGACGACAATCCAGGGCCCCTATCTGTCCAACGTCCTGGTCGCGCAGGGGGCGGGCTCCACCATCACTGTCAGCGGCGCCTTCAACGCGGCGCTCGCGAACACGACATATTTCGCCATCGCGCAAAACGGCGGCCACGTCGCCCTGACGAACGGCGGCACCATACAGCTTGACGGGACTACCCAGCGGCTGTCTATCCTCACGGCGGATGGCCAGCAAGCAGCGTCGACAGTGGATGCCACCGGGCTCGACGCGGCGACCGTCAGCGACCGTATGTCGGCCTTTGGCGCGCACACCGTGGACGCCGGCACGATCAATATCAAAAACAGTACCTTCAATATCGGCGGCGTGGCGGATGGCACTTCCGCCGGCATCCTCGTGGAGGACGGCCTGAACCAGGACCGGGGAGGCATCGTCAATCTCGACAACTCCCACTTCACGATGACATCCGCGAACAACCCGGTGGTTCAGGTTCAAGGCACGAAGGGCTCGCAAATCAACCTGACGAACGGCTCCAGTCTTACCGCGTTCGGCGGCAGCACGGGAGCCTTGATGAAGGTCAGCCCTGGGCGGGGCACGACACCGGGTGTGGGCGCCGACGTTACCCTGCACGCGACGGATTCCACGCTGGTGGGACAGGTAACGGTGGACGCTCCGGGGGCCGTCGGCGTCAATCACCTGGCCTTGATCGCAGATGGAACGACGACATGGACGGGCGACCTGGATGTCGCCACGGGATCGGCGGCCAGCTCGACGATCGGCGGATCGGCCCAATGGACAGGTACGACCGCAGGCACGTCGGGCATCGACGTCGCCGTGCAGGACGCGGGCACCTGGAACGTCACCGGCCAGCCGTCAGGCCTGGACAACCTTTCCTTCAACGGCGGCACCGTGCGCGCAGGCGTCAACAACCTGGCGCTGGCAAGTCCCATTACCGTGAACGCCGGCGGGGGCACGGTGGACACCCAGCGCTACGCCATGGCCATGTCGGGCGCCCTGTCTGGAACCGGAACGCTTACCAAGGCCGGGTCCGGCACGCTGACGCAGACGGGCAATAGCGGCGGATTCGGTGGCGGTACGGCGGTAAACGCCGGCACCTTGATGGTCAATGGGACGCTGGGCGGTACGGTCAATGTTGCCTCGGGCGCCGCGCTCGGCGGCACCGGCACGGTGGGCGGCGACACGAGCGTTGCGGCCGGCGGCACGCTGCTCGGCCGGCAGGGGCAGGTATTGAACTTCGGCGGCAACCTGACGCTAGTCAGCGGTTCCAACGTCAATGTTTCGCTCGGCATACCGGAATCCACCGGCCTGTTCAATGTCCGCGGCAACCTGACGCTGGACGGGCGCGTCAACGTCACCGACCTGGGCGGTTTCAGTCCCGGCATCTACCGGCTGTTCGACTATACGGGCAGCCTGACGAACAACGGCATCGATGTCGGCACCGTGCCCACCGGCATCGATGCCGCGGCGATCACGGTGCAAACGGCGCCCGGCCAGGTCAATCTGGTCAATACCACGGGGGTCGACCTGGACTTCTGGGATGGCGGCAATAGCGCGAACCACAACAACAATGTCGTGGACGGCGGCAGCGGCACCTGGAACGCGTCCAACACCAACTGGACGGAATCCGATGGCGCGCTGAACGGTCGCTGGACGAACGGCCACTTCGCGGTATTCATGGGCCAGCCCGGCACGGTCACGGTCGAAGGCAACGGCGCGGTTTCGATCGCCGGCATGCAGTTCGCGGTAGACGGATACCGGGTGGAAGGCGGCGCGATCAACCTGGAACGGCCCGAAACGATTATTCGCACAGGCGCCGGCGGTCCAGGAAGCGCCAACGTCACCGCCACCATCGCGTCCGAGCTGACCGGTACCGGCGGGCTCGTGAAGAGCGACTTCGGCACGCTGACCCTGACCGGCAACAACACCTACCAGGGGGGGACGGTGATCCGCGAAGGCACACTGCAAATCGGCGACGGCGGTACCAGCGGCTCGATTGCCGGGGGCGTGCTCAATAGCGGTTCCCTGGTTTTCAATCGGTCCGACGCGCTGACGATGGACGGCCTGATCCAGGGTAGCGGCACGCTGACGCAGGCCGGTACGGGCACCACGGTGCTGACGGCCGCGAACACCTACACGGGCGACACGCTGGTCAAGGGCGGCACCCTCGCCGTGAATGGTTCCATCGCCTCGCCCACGACGATAGCGCCGGCCGGCACGCTGGCCGGCAACGGCACCATCTTCGGCAACGTCGACAATTTCGGCACGATCGCGCCGGGCAACGGATCCATGGGCACATTGACGATCGCCGGCAACTATACGGGACATGGCGGCGTCTACCAGGTCACGAGCGCGCTGGGCGACAGCGCGTCGCCCAGCGACCGCCTCGTCATCAGCGGCGGCACGGCTGGCGGCAATACGAATGTCAAGGTAGTCAATGCCGGCGGAGCCGGCGCGCGAACGACGGGGTTCGGCATCCCGGTGGTCACCGTCGCCAACGGCGGCACCACGGCCAACAGCGCGTTTGCGCTCGCCGCTCCAGTCGCCGCGGGACCTTACGAATACCAGCTCTATCGGGGTTCGGATTTCGGCGCGACGGGGCCGGACTCGAACAACTGGTATCTTTCTTCATCGACGCCGCCCTCGGACAATTCGCAGCCGCTCTACCGTCCCGAAGCACCGGTGTTCTCGGCCGCGCCCGGCGTCGCGCGCGAACTAAGCATGTCCTTGCTGGGCACCTATCACGAGCGCGTCGGCGACAGCGGGCTGGCGGGCGACGGCGCGGATGGAGACGGCGCCGCCGCGACGGGCAGTTCCAAGGGCGCCTGGGGACGCTGGATCGGGGAAGAGCGCAAGCGCGGCTACGGCGGCGAGCTTAACGCCAGGACGCAATCCAACATCACCGGCCTGCAGGTGGGCACCGACCTGTACAAGCGTGGCGGGACCGCGCCCGGCCAGCCCGAAGACCGGTTTGGCGGCTTCTTCACCTATGGCCAGACTAACAGCACGGTGCATGGCTTCGCGCTGGGCCAACAGAACTACGACTCCGGCAACATCGGCATAGACAGCTATTCGCTCGGGGCAACCTGGACCCGGCTGGGTGCTTCGGGGTGGTACCTGGACGGCGTCGTGATGGGCACGCGATACAACGGAACGCTGGAGTCGCACCGCGGCAGCAGCGCGCCCATCGACGGGTATGGGCTCACCACCTCGCTGGAGGCCGGCTACCCCATCGCACTGGCGCCCAACCTGACGCTCGAACCGCAAGCCCAGCTGATCTGGCAGTACAGCGACCTGGACAGCACGAAGGACGACTACTCCAGCGTCAACTTCAGTTCGGGAAGCGCCTTCGCGGCGCGCGCCGGTGCCAGGCTGAGCAGCTCCTTCCAGATCGGACGCACGCTGGTCAAGCCGTCGCTGACGACCAACATCTGGCAGCAATTCAACCCGAAGGACAAGACCGACTTTTCCGGCACGACCTTGTCGACGGGGGGCCAGGACACCACCGCATTGGAAGTCGCGGGCGGACTGTCGGCGCAGATATCCAAACGCGTGGGAATCTGGAGCTCGGTGTCATACCTGACCGGCATTGCGGGTCCCAATCAAAGTGCATGGAGGGGCAACGTCGGAGTACGCATTACCTGGTAATCCCCGCCGGTGAATTCGACGGGGGAAGATCGCGGGGCTGGCCGCATGATGGCGCCCCACGATCACATGGTTAGTCAACTTCCTGTTTTCAATAGAAATACGGAGCACATCATGGCTATTTCCATCCTCGAATCACTGACGGGCGACACCATTCCCATCGGCAGTAAGAACATTCAGCTTATGGTCGCCACCGACGGCCCCGGCACGGTCAAGTTCGCTTATGTATCGGGTCCAACGCTCACGGGCATGCCGACCAGCGATATACCGATCCAGTCGTCGACCGCGGGCAGCGTCAAGTCGTATTACGCAGAGGTCGGAGACCTGCAGGTCTCGGCCACGACCACAGCAGGCACGTTCACCCTTATATCGGCGACGCCCTACGACGAGCAGCATAACGCCGGCACGGTGAAGCAAATAAAACTGACATACCAGGCCTACACCGATATCTCGGGCACGGTCCCCATCACCAATACCGGTTTCGTTACCACTCCGGCAGACAAAGATGCACCCGGAGGGTACTGGCGCGTGGCCATGGAAGCGCAGAACAGCGCCGGCAACGCGGCCCTGGGCGGCGCGATGGTCCGATTCACAGCCCAGCCCAGCAACAATATCGATGTCTGGAGCGACATCGTGGATATCAAAATCGACCCGCCGCCGCCGCGGGTATTGTTGCAGCCCGTAGGCAGCTTCTATTACGTCCCGACGGACCCAGCCACCGGTCAGGCAGCCGTTCGCATCGTGACCAAAGCAACCGTGTTCAATCAAGCTGTCGAATGCCTGGTTGCAATGAACGGTATAAACGAAATCAAGAACACCATGTGTTATTTCGCCAGGAATGACGATCCGCAAGCGGACTACGCCTGGATTCCGCCCTCCGCGGCGGTCAACCAGGACGGCAATATCCAGATTCCCGAATACGGAGACCAGTTCAACCTGAACGTCTCGGTCAATAACGAGGACAACGGGACCTATGTGCGATACGTCGTGATGAACGATACGACGGCGTTCGCCTACGATCTAAACCTGGACGGCGTGCTGCCCGTCGATTATTCAAGCTTGATCCAGGATCCGGCGGGGGATTCGAATAAATTCACCTATGTCCGGATGAACAAGGCCGACGGGAACGTCAAGGCCAGCCCGCCGTTTGACGCGGGCGTGGATGGCAGCCGCGCCAACCTGCCGAATCCCAAGAATACGCCGAGGGTGGCCCCCCCACCGCTAGTCACTCCGGACCCGGGCACTGACAAGACTATCGCGCTTGGAACGCTGTCGGCATTCAACACCCTGCGCCTGGACTTGACCGATTTTTCCGCGTCGCTGTTGACCGGTTATACCGGGGGAGAGCTGACCGTGGAGTTCAAATGCTACATGAACGGCTATAAGCAGAGCGGGGAAGACAGGCCTTCGCAGGTGTACAGCAGTGTGACGCAGTCGTCGATGTTCACCACCGTTCCGACCGTCGCGAAAAACGGCTCCACCATCAAGTTCTCGGAGGCTTACGTGGAGCTGAGCTATGGCGCCGCGCTGGACTGGGGTAGAAACCCATTTACCTCGGAAATGAAAAAGGTCGGCTTCGAGTACATCATCCGCGATGGCACGGGCCAGAAGTGGTACAGCACGTATGACCCCTCGTATAGCTGGTACCGGATCTCCACGGGCAACTGGTAAGCCGGCTTTACTGCGCAAAGCAACAAGTCGCAGTCCCGCGGGACCGGGCCGAGGATACCCGCCCGCAGGGTCGTAAATGGCAAGTCCCGGCTCCGGCACGCACATCGATGCGTGCGGCGTACTCGCGCCGTTATCCCGGCAATCCGCTGCCATCCTGTATTCAATGCCGAAGGAACTCAGATGAGAATCGAGACTTTGCAGCCCAGCGGGGATACCCTGACCACGGACGAGCTGACCATCGACGTGGCCGTATGCGTGCGAGATGAAAGAAACGTACCCGTGCCGCGTGCCCAGGTGAAATGGATGGTGCATGGCCATGCGCATCGCTTCGACCACGCGGTGACCACGGCGGACGATGCCGGGGTGAGCCGCAACAGGGTAGCACTGGGGGCGGCATCCGCACTGGCCAGGGGAACCATATGTGTGCAGACGCCGGATAGCCATATCTACCAGGTAGGCGCATTCTTCGTCACCGCGGCAGGATCGCACGGCGCGGGCACACTGATTTTCCATCCGTCCGCTGCCCAGCTCGTCGCCAGTCCGCCGGCGTCGCAACCCGTGGCGCCGACCGGGAGCGGAAACACCCTGACGATTTTTTTTCCGCTTGGCGATCAGAAACTGTTCTGGGGCGTACCGCAATATGCCTGGGTGCGATACCAGGACAGCGCTGGGAACCCATTGCCCAATCAGACCCTGATACCCAGGGGCGACGGCGCCGTCTATATCGATCCGGCGGACCCGAAACCCACGACCGACAAGAGCGGCTGGGCAACGGTCAAGATCCAGCTGACGTCCGCGCTGGCGGACAACCCGCCTTTCGTGGCGCAGGATGCGACCGGCAATCTTTATGTGCAGGCTCAGAACACGCCCGCCGACCAGGGCCAGTTCCCGATCACTTTTTCGACCACCATGGGCGGCCGCGGCTATTTGACCGCGACGCCGGGCACCTCGCCGGTGCAGGGCGAATGGTGGCCGATGTCGATTACCTACCGGCTTGCGGATGGGACGCCGGCCAAGCACAAGGCACTGCACTGGACCAATTTGAGCGGCCTGCCCGGCAGCCTTATCCCGGTCGCGTATTCCACGGTGGGGCAAAACCCGCCCAATGCGTACTTCGCCTCGACAACCACCTCATATACCGATGAAGCGGGCCAGAGCACGGTTTACATCCTGACGGGCGACGGATACAGCGGGCCCGTCAACATTGGCCTGATGGTAACGTCCGCAAACGTACTGATGGCGCCGGGCGATGCGATCCAGCCCGCCGTCGTCAGCGTCGCGCGCCGCTCGACGCCCGTCTCGATCTGGCCGACGCTGACCCCCAACACCGGACTGAGCGCGCGCCCCCCAGGACAACAGGTTGCCGTCAAGCTCAGCCTGACGCGTCGCGTGGCGGAAATGGAAGGCAGGAACGTCACGTGGGGATCCGTCGACGGCAGGGTGAAGTTTTCTTCGTTGACCACCCCGGTATCGCAAGGCATCTCGCAAAACTGGATCACCGGGCTATTGACCGACGCACTCTATAACGCCACGTTCTATGTGGATACCGGATATCCGTCGAACGCGCCCGAACGCGCTTATTTCACCATGCTGTTCACGACGGGCAATCCGGCCTTCATGAATAGCCGGCCCATGCAGATGGGGCCGGACCCATACACCCCTCTGCCTGCGAACACGGTGCAGGTCCTCACGGCCCAATACTGGGACGGGAATGTCGGCCAGCGCGAGTACGTACGCTGGTTCGCCGATCCGCCGGATCATGTCGCGTTCAATCCGCCCTATCCGACGGATATGTCCAGCAGCACCGGCAAGGCCTTGGTGGCGATGCAAACGAATGACCTGTCCGCCGATACACGCATAGCGATCCGCGCGGAGGCATATAACCGCTTCTCCGGCCAATACGATTCTGCCAGCAACGTCTACACCTTCGTGGTCAAGGTCGACGAAACCGAAAAGATCGTCGTCAATCCCATCAGCCCCCCGCCCGTGCTTTATTCGCCGTCTACGGTGACGGCCACCTACACCAAGGGCAAGAATGGGGTGCCGGGCGCTTCCGTCCAGTGGACGGGGCAGCCCAAGAATGATCCGCAAGCCCAGCTGGTTTTTTCACCGGACATTTCGACCACGGATGCCAACGGCGTCGCCACGACCCATATGACAGCCTATGGGCCCAATCAGGCGGGTGACTTCACGGTTTTCGCCAGCTCGTATAACGGTACGACCAAGGAGACCGTGGCCGGCAGCCTGCCCGTCAGCATCGCCGCCGCGCAGACGCCGCCCGACACGAACACCGCACGGCTGGACGTCCTGTCGCCGGAAGGCATTACGCTATACGGCTTGCATTGGCATGTACTGCAGGCGCGCTATGTGTACGACAACGGCAGTCCCGTGACTGGCAAACGCCAGGTTGCCTGGAGCGCCGGCCGAAGCGGGGCGCAGCTGAAGGAGGACACCACCTGGACCGATGAAAATGGCGTGACGACCAACTTCGTCCATGGCCCCGGTACATACAACGGCGGGATGATCCAGGCGACGATCCAGGTCAGTGCCGTCAATCCCCAGACGAGCCAGCAGGACAGCGGCCAGATTTCCTTGGTCATGACGGCGAACAATATCGAACCGGCATCCAAGGTGATGACGATCAGCGTCGACGGCACCCAGCCTATCCAGAGCGGCTACGCCTGCCCCATCAGCGTGAAATACACGGAGCCCGACCTGAAGGACCCGGTGGTGGGCGCGGCGATCACGTGGTCGGTATATCCCTATGTCGAGGATAGCGCTCAACCGAAGTACGAATTGAGTTTTGGCGAAGGCAATCCCACTCAAACCGGTGCCGATGGCGTTTCGCACAACACGATCACCTACAACGGGACAAGCGATCTCGAAGGCGTCATCCTTGTCGTCAGCGCCTTCAATCCAGTCACAGGCCAGACCGACTTCGCGAAGTACAGCCTGAACTTCACGTACGTTTCCTCGTTGACGGGCATCATGATCGACAGGCCGTGGGCGACCAACCCGGCCTTCGGCGGCGTCGATCCATCGGTTCCCTGCCAGGTCATCACGGCAAAAATGACGCTGGCCGACGCCCAAGGCGCGGGCACGATCCAACTGATTCCCACGCCCGCCTCGCCCGCAATACAGATTTTTTACCCCGATGGGACGGAGATCGCACCGGAGGAGAATGTCTTCACGGTACAGACCACCGGCGGCTCGGCCGAAGTCCTGGTCAGCGCCCGCTACCCCTCATTCTTCTCGCTGCAGGCGTACTATCCGCCGGGCACGCAGCAGCCAGTCTGCAGCACCCAACTGTGGCCGACGCAACTGGGCGGAAGTTATGGGACCGTCGTCTACCCCTTGATCATCCAGGACCTGGATACCTCGACGACGCCGCCGCAACTGAAGATCCCCGGCACGTCGACGTGGCCCAATCCGGTGTTTACCGCCAGCATTCCCCCGAACGGCGGCAACCTGAATCTGAATTCCGATGATGATGTCGTGATCCTGCTGAATTACCGGATCGCCTATACCGGGAAAGTGGCGGATGCCCAATCGCCCAACAGCGTCGACATCGCGTACGCCATGCTGCAGCCGACGGGCAACGCCATGTCCTATGTGGTTGGTACCGGGCGCATCCTTTCGCAGAGGGGATATTTCCAATTCGATGCGCCGGGACAAGCCCAGATCAATCCCGCCCCCGACAGCACGCCGACGCTCATCGCACCTTCCCTGTTGATTCCTGATGTGGAGTCGATCCAGGCCACGGATGTGGTCGATGGCCTGAGGGTAAGGATCTTGCCGACCGCCACGACGCCGGGCTGGACCTATCAGGCGGGTGACGAGATCACGGTGTACTTCTATTTATCGGGCAAGTACCCGCTGCCCAGCAAGGCCACCAGGCAGTGTCCGAGCATTAGCGAGCCCATACGCAACATAGCCTCGCTGCAATATACCGTCGTGGCCGGCGATGAACTGACATCGGGGCAAGCCAAGATACTGGGACCGTTGCCGCAAGCCTATCTGGCCGGCTACGGGTCTCCAGGGACGTTGCGGATGAATTTCAAGATGGTACGACCGGGATCGGGTAATCCCCAAACATATTGGTCGAAAACGACATCCACGCTGCCCATCGATACGGCGTCGCTCGACCCCGTGCAGTGATCGTTAATCCGCTGGCCGTGGGCGGCCGGCAACTCAATAGCGCCAGTTGGAGGGATCATGCTGATTTCTTATATCGACGTCGATAAATTCGTCGCCACCCCCATAGCCACAAACCTTTCCAATCCCGAATTTCCCGCGTCGGACGGCCAGTATTACGCTGTGACGGTGCAGGTATACGATGACCAAGGCAACAAGGCAAAGGGACCCACTGACGTCTATCTCGGCGACGATCAGCAGAAGAACCGTGTGCAGTACTGGAGCGAAGACAAGGTAAACATCACGGCGACCGTTCTCGCGGGAACCGCAGTATCCACGGACAAAACCGGCCTTCTGATGATTTACGTCACGATCAATAATTTCTCGATGGATATCTATCCGGGATGCATCTTCAACCTGTTTGCCAGCCCCACCCCCGACCCGCTGGACGAAGGCATCAACCAAACCTTGACGTGCTGCTACTCCACGTTCCAGGAAGCCATGGCACACGCCGATCCGGACCTGGGGCCTATGGTGCTGCCCCAAACAGAAGACCAGGTCGTGATACCTCACTGGAACGACCAGCCGCAAAAATACTACTTCACATATACGATGAGCAGCCTGTCTCCCAGTGTGTCTCAGAACGCCACGATGCACATCATCATCAATGGCAAGCGGGTGGACAGATTGGATTACTCATATGGAAATCTGCTAAGCGGCGTGAAGCTTCCGTACCACTTGATGGAACAGGGTCCTGGGAGAAACAACTGCATCCTGTATTTTACCGACGAGGGTAACGGGAACGCGAAAGCCTCGATGCCCTGGGCATTCGCGGTCTCGGGGGTGCCGCTGCTCATGCCGAATCCCGACACAGAAGGATCGCTCGTCAAACCCTCGTGGTGGGGCGCCAAAAAGTACGGCGACCCTCCGCCCAATCAGCCCCTGACGCTGGCCGATCTGGCCGACTCGAACGACGTGGCCGGCTTCGATGTTGAGTTGAAGATCGATCCCGCGGCCAACATTGGCGACGTATATCGGATATATCTCTATCAGAATGGCTATAAAGACGATAAGCCGCACACCCTGCTGCTGGGCGACGGTGGTCCTATCCCAGGTGTACCGCAAGCGCCCAACGTGCTCACGTTCACCGTGGATACGATCCACTGGCCAGCAGGCAGCACGGTCACCATCGCCGCTCCCAAGGAATGGTCAGAGGGGTTCGCCTATAGGGATTCGGCCAACCCGGGCTACCTATGGGTCGATTACCAGGTGAATGGTCGCGAGCGGTCCGGCATCTATCCGAGCTTCACCCAGCCGATCCTGATCAATTTCGCCGCCACCGATACGACGAAGCAGGAAGTCGAAGGAAGAGTAAGCGACGACACAGGCAACGAGGCCGACGGCACCTCGTGAACCGCCTTCACGGCGCGATGGGAAACGACCATGGCCAAGATCATTTACTTCCGATCCGACAAGCAGCTGGCGGCGCCGCTGGACGGCCCGCCCGGTGTACAACTGGACCCGCACAACGAGCAGCAAAGGTTCAAGATCACACTAAAGGTCGTCGACGACGCGAACCGGCCGGCAGTCGTGCCGCTGGCCATCGGCAACGACCAACCGCCCGGTACCCTGCTGTATTTCGATTTGGATTTCCAGCCCATCCCGGTGGACGAGAACGCCTTCATCCACGTTCCCACGCTGAAGAATGGCGAACTTGTCATCTATGTGTGCTGCAAGTCCGAGATCCTGTGCAGCTTGCTGGCCCGGATAGACCTGCCGTCGCAAGATTATCGCGCCCTGAACCTGCTGTTTTACGCATTCGGCCTGCCCCCCGCCGACCTGCCCACACCCAACCTGCCGCGCTCCAATGGGCAGCTTGCCATTCCCAGCTGGAGCAGCCTTTCCTATGCCGTCACCGCCGACACGCCATTGGCTGCCGCCTATTACCGCATGGCCGCCTTCATATGCAACGACTACGCCCGGATCGGCGATCCCGATATGATCGCCAACGATTTCCAGGTGCCGTACATGGCGATGTTGACGCGGGGCCAAATGAATCGCCTGGCCTATGTCCTGCTCGCCGATAAGAACACCATATCGTCGCCGGTGGTCGGCTTCGTCGCGACCGGCCAGGGGCTGGTCATGCCGGATCCTGACAAAGGCGCGATGTATACGGCGCCCGAGTGGATAAACGGCCCTGTGACGCAGCTCAACACATACAGCTTCCCGACCGAACTGGTGCTCAACGTGACGCTGATCGACGACGTGCAGGAAGGCGATAGCTACGCGGTGCATCTCTATATCAATGGCTATGACAAGAGCGGTATATGCATGCCACCCGCACCCGTCCAGGTCTACACCGTCACTGCGCCCAAGGGCGCCAAGCCCGGCGACCAGGTGCCATGCCGGATTCCGAAAGAGAACCTGATCGGCTACCGCCGTCGCGGGCCGAACGACTGGGGGTATATGTGGGCGGACTGCCTGATCACGAGCGCGGCCTGGTCCTACTCGACGGCATGGACACGGCCTTGGGGCCCGATACGCGTCGACTTCTTCTGATGCCCTTCGGCGATATCGGATGACGGCGTCCGGGCCTTATCGATGCGGCGGCAAGATGATGGCAGGCGGTTCAGGGCTGGATGCCCGCGGGCAGCGCGCCGACGCCGCGCGCCAGGAAGCGCCAATAGCGCGGCCCGGAGCCTGTGTCGACCACGACGGCGCCCCCGACGTTCACCCGCGCCTGCCGCGGGCATGAGGAATCGCGGACCATCAGGACCGACGCATGGCCGCGCGGCGGCACGGTCAGCCAGTCGCGCGGGGCATAGCCGTGTTCCACCGGCACTCCGGAAATCGACAGGCGGGTACACAGGCCGACGAAGGTTTGCGGCGCGAGCAACGCGACGCGCGCGGAGGCCGATCCGCGGTTCTCCAAGCGCAACCAGACCGCCGCGCCATGCGTTGCGTCGCTGCGCTGCCCCAATACGGTGATCCGCACCGGCTGTTCCAGCGCCGCATCGCGTGGCCATTGCCGGTCGGCGCGCGCCTGGCCGGCCAGGACCTGGCGCGCGGTGTCGGCCACGAAAGCCGCGCGGCCGCGCCACTGGGCCAGGGCATCAGTCTTGCAGCCGCCGGCATTCGACACCACGCGCACGGCCTGCTCCGGCGTCATCAGCACCGGCGGCGTCTCGTCCTGCAGCTTTTCCAGCACCGCCTTGGCGGACAGCTTCAGGCGCTGGTTGGCGACCGCTTCCAGTTCCTTCAAGCGGCGAGCCTGGCGTTCGAGTTCTCCGTCGGGACATAGGATGTCCACCTTGTAAAGCATGTCCCAGGCCGTCACCGCCTGGCGCAAGGTGTAGTTTTCCGCCGGGGCGGGCCGGGATGCGGCCGCGCGTGGCGGCGCGCCCATGGCGGGCCCGGCGATACCCGACAGCAGGGCGGCGATAAGCGTCGCCGGTGCGAGCATGCGCGGAATCGCGCGGACGGGCGTGTAGCGCCTGGCCGGCCGGCCCGCCGGCCTGTCCGCCATGCTGGCCGCCCGCCGGACGCCCAGGCCGAACATGCGCGACATCATCCCGGCAATCAAGCGGACGGGCTCTCGCCCAGTTCGAACAGGCTGGTCGCGTCCAGCTCCAGCACCGCTTCGTCGTGCTGGTTGTGGACGATCCAGCCCCAGGTGACGATGCCCAGATCCTTGCGCGACGAAGACACCCGCACGCCATGCACGCGCGCCTCCAGCCGCAGCTTGTCGCCGGGGCGTACCGGCACGCGCCAGCGCACTTCGCCCAGGCCCGGCGAACCGAAGGATTCGGAATCGCGCAAGACCGCGTCCACCGCCATGCGCATCGCCATGGCGCACGTGTGCCAGCCGCTGGCGATCAGCCCGCCCCACCGGCCCTGCTGGGCGCGCTGGACGTCGGTGTGGAACCACTGCGGATCGTATTTGCGGGCGAATTCCAGGATCTCGGCCTCCGTGACGGTGACCGGACCGGCATGGATCACCATGCCCTGCTTGAAATCGGCGAACTTCATGGAACGGCTTCCCCTTGGCGGCCGCGCCGGCCCCTGCGCCCGGCCATGCGCCGTTCGGGCGCGTGGGCGTGGGAAGCGTCGCGGTCAGTAGGTCTCGAAATGCAGCCTGCCTTGGCGGCACAAGGCCTGGTGGAGGATAGACCAATCCCGGGCGGCTTGCACGGCCGCGCTGCGCCAGGCGGCCGGCACGCCGGTTACCATGCCGGAATCGAAACCGGTTGCCAGCCATGGGCATCGCGGGCCGAAGCGGCAGACGTATCGATCCCGCACGCAGCCTTCCCTGGAAGCCGCCGTTATCGGAGAGAACATGATGCCCCTGGATGACCGACAGGAACCGGCCTGGATTTCGCTGCGGGCCGCGGGCCGCGAAATGCGCCTGGAATACCAATGGATCACGCCGGGAAGCGGCGATGCGCCGCTCCTGGTCTTCCTTCACGAAGGGCTGGGATCGCTGTCGACGTGGCGGGACTGGCCCGCCCACGCCTGCGAGGCCGCCGGCTGCCGCGGCCTGCTCTATTCGCGGCCCGGATATGGCCGCTCCACGCCGCGGCCCACGCAAGAAAAATGGCCGGTCGAATACCTGCACGACCAGGCCCGCGATGTCCTGCCGGCGCTGCTGCAAGCGCTGGGCGTGGACGCGCACCGCGACCGGCCCGTTTTCTACGGGCACAGCGACGGCGGCTCGATCGCCCTGCTCTACGCGTCCCACCATCCCGACGCGGTCGCGGGCGTCATCGCCGCCGCGCCGCATGTCTTCGTCGAAGACATCACGGTGCGCAATATCGAAGCCGCGCGGCGGGCCTATCTGGAAGCGGACCTGCGCGACAAGCTGGCGCGCTACCACGATGACCCGGACTCGGCGTTCTGGGGATGGAACGACATCTGGCTGGACCCGGCCTTCCGCGCCTGGAATATCGAATCGGCCCTGTCCGACATACGCTGCCCCGTGCTGGCATTGCAAGGGACGGACGACAACTACGGCAGCCTGGCGCAGATCGAAAGTATCGCCCGGCGCGCTCCGCGCGCGACCATGCGGGTATTGCCCGATTGTGGACATTCGCCGCACCGCGACCAGCCGCAAACCGTCATCGAGGCGATCAAGGCGTTCGTGCCGAAGACTTAGCGACAAGGCGCATCGGGGCAGCAGCGCCGCGCTGGCCGCGCAACCCGGCGTGCTGGAACGCTATCCGGGCGTGCAAGGCGAGCCCGGTCAGCGTATCGGCCAGGGATACATCGCCCCACCCTGGTTCCACAACGCGTTGACACCCCGTTTGAGCCCCAGCTTGCTGCCGCTACCGACGTTGCGCTCGAAGATTTCCCCGTAGTTGCCAACCGCCTTGATGGCGTTATAGGCCCACTTCTCGTCCAGCCCCATGTTCTTGCCCGCGCCCGGCGTCACGCCCAGGATGCGCAGTACGTTGGGATTGGTGCTTTTGAGCATTTGGTCCACGTTCTTCTGCGTGATGCCGTATTCCTCCGCCTCCATCAGCGCGAACAAGGTCCACCGCACGATGCCCAACCAGTTTTCATCGCCTTGCCGCACCATCGGCCCCAGCGGCTCCTTGGACAGGCGTTCCGGCAGGATGTCATAGTCGTTGGGATTGGCCACCTGCGAGGCCCGCACCGCGGCCAGCTGGGATGCATCGTCGGTAAAGGCATCGCAACGGCCGGACTCGAAGGCGCGCACCACTTCGGTCACCTTGTCGATGACCACCGGGGTGAACTTGATGTTGTTGGCGCGGAACCAGTCGGACAGATTGAGCTCGGTGGTGGTACCCGGCTGCACGCAGACCGTCGATCCATCCAGCTCCTTGGCGCTCTTCACGTTCAGCGACTTGCGCACCAGGATGCCTTGTCCGTCGTAGAAGCTGGCCGCCACGGCCGCCAGCCCCAGCGAGGTGTCGCGCGTCTGCGTCAGCGTCACGGTGCGCAAAAGGACATCCACTTCGCCGGACTGCAGCGCCGTGAAGCGCTGCTGGGTGGACAAGGCCGTGCCCTTGAACTTGCCGGCATCGCCCAGCGCCGCCGCGGCGATGGCGCGGCAGATGTCCACGTCCATGCCGGCCCATTCGCCTTTGCTGTCGGTCGCGCTGAAGCCCGTTACGCCATCGCTCAAGCCGCACTGCACGTAGCCTTTCTTCTTGACCGCATCCAGGGTGGGACCGGCGATCGCGACGTGCGCGGCGCCCGCCAGCGCCAGGGCGCCGGCCGTCAGGGTAAGAAACTTCTTCATGGGTGTTCTCCTCGTGCGCGGCGCCGCCGGCCTTGTGGGCACATGGGCGCCGCATCGCCGGGCTAGCCGCCGGCCGGTCCTGCATATAGGCGGCGCAGCGTAAGCCGCGCCGGACCGCCGGGCAATTAGGTGGAACACTTAGCCGATAAGGTGGAGCACCGGGCCGCACGAGCGGCAACCCGGCCATGCCTGGCGGGCTTTCGCGCCGCCGTCAGAATTCAAAAGCGGCCGCGGCGCGACCGATGCGGTCGTTCACCGCCGCCCATTCCGGCGTGCGCGGCGGCGCTTCGACCAGGATGCGGCGATACCCCATGCCGTCCAGTTCGCGCAGCAGCGCGTACAACGCCTGCGCATACAGGGCCGGATCGGCGGCCACCGGCTGCCAGACCAGCCGCGGATCGAGTTCCAGCGGCCGCGGCGTATAGGCCACCGCGACCGTGCGGCCGTCTTCCGGCAGGCCGATACCCACGGCCGCCGCTTCCAGTTGTTCGCGCGTGGCCAGGGCCAGCGGCGTGCGCGGCGCGTAATGGGCGCGCAGCGTGCCGGACGCGCGCGGCGCGGCCGCATCCGGCAGCGCGGGCGACACGCCCAGCACCCGCGCGATATCCGCGGCGGATATATGGCCCGGGCGCAGCAGGACCGGCCCCAGGCCACGATCCACCCGCGACAGGTCCACGATGGTGGATTCGATGCCCACGGCGGCAGCCCCGCCCTGCAGCACCGGCATGCCCTGCGCGACTTCATCGGGGAATTCGGCGCGCACGTGTTCGGCGCGCGTCGGCGATACATGGCCGAAGCGGTTGGCCGACGGGCCGGCCACGCCGCCCTGGCCGTTGAGCTTCAGTGCCGCGAACGCGCGCAGCAGCCGCTGCGCCACAGGATGCGACGGGCAGCGCACGCCCACGCTGTCCTGGCCGCCGCTGACGGCGGGATCGATGTGCGGCGCCCGCTTCAGAATCAGGGTCAGCGGACCGGGCCAGAAGGCGTCGATCAGTGCGCGCGCCTGCGCGGGAATATCGGCGGCCCAGTACGACAGGTCCGCCTCGGGCGCGACGTGCACGATGACAGGGTGATTCGACGGCCGTCCCTTGGCGGCATAGATGCGCCCCACCGCCAGCGGGTTTTCGGCATCGGCGCCCAGCCCGTAGACCGTTTCGGTGGGAAAGGCCACCAGTTGGCCCTGGGCCAGCACGCGGGCGGCATGCGCGATCTGGGCATCGGTGGCTTCGTCTTCGAACGCTGGCGCCATGGCGGGATTTCCTGCGGGAGTCAGGGCGCGGCCATGCCCAGCGCGGCCGCCACGGCGGCGGCGTCGCGGCGCGCCTGCGACATGGTGGACGCGACGATGGTCACGTGGCCCATCTTGCGGCCGCGGCGCGCATCGCGCTTGCCGTACAGGTGCAGCTTGGCGCTGGGTACGGCCAGCGCCGCCGCCCAATCGGGCTCGCGCTGCCGATCCGTGCCCGGCTCGTACCAGATATCGCCCAGGATGTTCAGCATGACGGCGGGCGCCAGCAGGTCCGTGCTGCCCAGCGGCAGGCCGGCCATCGCGCGGGCTTGTTGTTCGAACTGGCTGGTGACACAGGCATCGATGGTGTAGTGGCCGCTGTTGTGCGGGCGCGGCGCGATTTCGTTGACCAGCAGCGACCCGTCGCGCAGCACGAAGAACTCGACGCACAACACGCCGTGATAGCCCAGGCCGGCGGCAATGCGCAGGGCGGCATCGCCGGCGGCGCGCTCGAGCGCCGCATCGGGGCCGGACAAGGCCGCACGGTCCACGGTGGACACCGCCAGGATGCCGTCGCGATGCACGTTGCGGGCCACGGGGAACATGACGGTCGCGCCATCGAAGCCGCGGGCGATCACCACCGAGATTTCGTGATCCAGCGGCATCAGGGCTTCGAGCACGCAGGGCACGCGGCCGAAGGCCTCGAAGGCCGCCAGCGCCTGTTCGCGCGTCTGCACCCGCGCCTGCCCCTTGCCGTCATAGCCCAGCCGCGCCACTTTCAGGATGCCGGGGAACAGCGTATCGGGCGCGGCGCGCAGGTCGTCGTCGCCGCGCACCGCCACGTGGGGCGCCACGGGTATCCCTTGCCCGGCAATGAAGGTTTTTTCCGCGATGCGGTCCTGTACGACGGCAACGGCATCGGCCGACGGACTGACACGGCAACGGGCCGCCAGGGCGCGCAGGCTGTCGGCCGGGACGTTCTCGAATTCGGTGGTGACGGCGCGGCAGGTGCGCGCCAGTTCGTCCAGGCCCGCCGTATCGTCATAGCCCGCGAGGATGTGGCGGTCCGCCACCATCGCCGCCGGGCCATCGGCCGCCGGATCCAGAACGGCCACCTTGTAGCCCAGGCTTTGCGCGGCATGGCAGAACATGCGGCCCAGCTGGCCGCCACCCATCAGGCCCAGCCAGCCGCCCGGCTCGACGATCATACCGTTGGTGCTCATTGCTGCGCCCCCGGAGGCGGCACATGCATATCCCGCGCCGCCTGCGTCTGGCGGGCCCGGAAGTCCGCCAGCTTCGCGTGCAGGGCGTCGTCCGTGGTGGCCAGGTTGGCGATCACGTGCAGGGCGGCGTTGGCGGCCCCGGCCTCGCCGATGGCGAAGGTGGCCACCGGCACGCCCTTGGGCATCTGGACGATGGAAAGCAGGGAGTCCTCGCCGCGCAGGTATTTGGAAGGCACCGGTACGCCGAACACGGGAACGTCGGTCAGCGCGGCCATCATGCCGGGCAGATGCGCCGCCCCGCCCGCGCCGGCGATGATGGCGCGCAACCCGCGGCCCCGCGCCGCGGCGCCGTATTCCGCCATATCCAGCGGCATGCGATGCGCGGAGATGACACGTGCTTCGCAGGGAACGCCGAAGTCATCCAGCATGGTGACGGCGTGCTTCATGACTTCCCAGTCGCTGGATGAGCCCATGATCACGCCGACCAGGGGCGTCGACGCGGGCGAGGAGGTGGATTTGGCTGTCATAACGAGGCGGCTGAACGGCGCGGCTAGGCGCGGCGGCTAGGGTGTAGCCCCGCGGCGCGGCACCGGACGGCGCGGCGCAACGGGGAAAGTCCTCGATTTTACCCGCCCTCGCGCCTTGTCCGGCCCTCAATCCCCCAGGAGGGGAACCAGCCATTGATAGGTGCTGGGATTATCCGGGCACGCCCCGAAACCGCATTCCAGCGTCGTGCTCGCGGCATTGGCCAGCACGACCAGGAAGAACAGCCACATGATGGCGCCGCCCACGATGCCGGCGCGGCGCGGCTGGCTGTTGTCGCTGGACCGCCGATCCAGGGCCAGCATCACGGCGCAATAGCCGATCAGGGCGAGGAAGGCGATCAGGGCCCATGTATAGAAATGCAGACCCAGCAGCGTGGAGCCATAGCCGGGATCGCCCGGGGCCTGGTGCAGCAACAGTTGCCGGGCCGACACGACGATACCGGCCAGCGCCGCGGCGATGACCATGGCGTAATGCGCGGGCGAGGCCCCGAAGCGCAGGTTCAGCAGCAGCCCCACGCCGGCCAGCACGAAAGCCACCCGCTGCAGAAGGCACAGCGGACAAGGCAATTCCTTGAAAACGATCTGCCACGCCAGGGCCAGGATCAGCGCGGCCACGATGGCCAGCAGGGCCACGGTATTCAGGAACGCGGACGCGGGATGGGAAGAACGGGACGCGAATTGCATGGGCGGCCTCTCAGAGCGCGAGGCGCAGGACGTCGGTCATGTGATAGCGCGCCCCGACCGCGAAGACGATCAGCGTCAGCACCCACAAGGTGACGCAGGCTTCGCGCCTGCCCCGCATCCCGAACCACACCGCCAGCATGCCGAGAACAAACGGCAGCATCATGATCATCTCAGTGCCCCTTCCCTTTCCCGCCTTCCGGGCACCCCGGAATCAAGCAGCCCCGGCTGGGGCTGCCGGTCGATCTGCCGACCGGCATGAGGGGCCCGTCACCCCCTCCGGGCGCGGCTGCGCGGCACTATATATGATCCTTGCCAGAAAGACGACTACACCGGAATCCCCCGCAACAGCGCGCCGGCCCGCATGCAACCGGTCTGGCCAGACCCGGGACGCCGAGGAGCCGGCTTTGCCGGTCCGCCAGCGTCGCCCCCTTGAGGGGGAAGCGCGCAGCGCTTCGGGGGTGGGATTATTACCGCAGGCGATCAAGGGCCTCGCGGTACTTTTCCGCGGTCTTGCGGATCACGTCGGCCGGCAGGCGCGGCGCGGGGGGCGTCTTGTCCCAGGGCTGGGTTTCCAGCCAGTCGCGCACGAACTGCTTGTCGAACGACGGCGGGCTGATGCCGACGCGGTAGCTGTCGGCCGGCCAGAACCGCGAGGAATCCGGCGTCAGCACTTCATCCATCAAGTGCAGGACGCCGTTGTCGTCCAGGCCGAATTCGAACTTGGTATCGGCGATGATGATGCCCTTGGTCGTCGCGAAGGCGGAGGCCTCGGCGTACAGCGCCAGCGTGACATCGCGGATGCGTTCGGCCATCGCCTGGCCGACCTCGCGCACCACGTGATCGAAATCGACGTTTTCGTCGTGGGTGCCGAACTCGGCCTTGGCCGCCGGCGTGAAGATGGGCTGCGGCAGTTTTTCCGCCTGGCGCAGGCCGGACGGCAGCGCGATACCGCATACCGCGCCGGTGGCCTGGTAATCCTTCCAGCCAGAGCCGATCAGGTAGCCGCGCGCCACCGCTTCGACCAGGATGGGCTTGAGCCGCTTGACGACCACCGCCCGGCCCTTTACCTGCTCCACTTCATCGGGCGCGACCACGTCCTCGGGTGCGATGCCGGTGGAATGGTTGGGAATGACGTGCCCCAGCCTGGACAGCCAGAACTCGGTCAGCGCGGTCAGCACCTCGCCCTTGCCGGGAATGGGATCGTCGAGGATGACGTCGAAAGCGGAAATACGATCCGTCGCGACGATGAGCAGCTTGTCGTCGCCGACAGCGTACATGTCGCGCACCTTGCCGCGCCCCAGCAGGGGCAGGGATCGGATACTGGATTGATGCAGGGCTGATGTCACGGGAGGCCTATGGCGGAAATAAACATTCCCGCGGGACGCTGGGTCCGGCGGGAATGTCCGATGGAACGAAATGCCGGCGGATGCGCGCAGTTTACTGCACCACCGGGCCGGCCTTACTGAACGACCTGGGCCAGCGCGCCGCCGGCGTATTGCCGTGCGATGTCCTGCAGCGGCACGACCTTGATCTTGCTGGCGTTGCCGGCCGTGCCGAATTCCGTGTAGCGCTGCACACAGATGGCCTTGGCGGCGGCGCGGGCCGGCTTCAGGTACTCGCGCGGGTCGAACTTGGACGGATTCTCGGCGAAGAAGCGGCGGATCGCGCCGGTCATGGCCAGGCGGATATCGGTATCGATGTTCACCTTGCGCACGCCGTACTTGATGGCTTCCTGGATTTCCTCGACCGGCACGCCGTAGGTTTCCTTCATATCGCCGCCGAATTCGCGGATTTCAGCCAGCAGTTCCTGGGGCACGCTGGAGCTTCCGTGCATCACCAGATGGGTATTCGGCAGGCGGCGATGGATTTCCTTGATGCGGGAAATCGACAGGATGTCGCCCGTGGGCTTGCGGGTGAACTTGTAGGCGCCGTGGCTGGTGCCGATGGCGATGGCCAGCGCGTCCAGCTGCGTCTTGCGCACGAAATCGGCGGCCTGCTCCGGATCGGTCAGCAGCTGTTCGCGCGTCATCGTGCCTTCGGCGCCGTGGCCGTCTTCCTTGTCGCCCTTCATGGTTTCGAGCGAGCCCAGGCAGCCCAGTTCGCCTTCCACCGTGACGCCCACCTTGTGGGCCATGTCGACCACCTTGCGGGTGACCTCGACGTTGTAGTCGTAGTCGGCGATCGTCTTGCCGTCTTCCTTCAGGGAGCCGTCCATCATGACGCTGGAAAAGCCCAGGTCGATCGCGCCCTGGCAGACCTTGGGCGACTGGCCGTGATCCTGGTGCATCACGACGGGGATGTGCGGATAGGACTCGACGGCCGCCTGGATCAGGTACTTCAGGAAGCCTTCGCCCGCATACTTGCGCGCGCCGGCCGAGGCCTGCATGATCACCGGGCTGTTGGTTTCGTCGGCGGCCTCCATGATGGCCTGGACCTGCTCCAGATTATTGACGTTGAACGCCGGGATCCCGTAGCCGTTCTCGGCGGCGTGATCGAGCAGCTGGCGCATGGAAACTAGGGCCATGGTGGTCCTCCTGATAGGCGATGGATTGAGTCATGTGAACTTCTGGAACCGGGCGATTTTAACGGGGCTGAAAGGAAAGGTCTTGGGACGGAGGAATTAGGCCGGCCGCTCGATTGTTTCCGGGCATTACGCCGATCCGGCGCCTGAACCATCGCCGGGCCGGCCTGTCCCAGGCCCTGGTAAGCTCGAAACGGGGTCCGGACGCCGCCCGGACCGACAGCCCCTGCCGGCCCCGCGCCGGCGCATCGACGAGGACAGTATGAGATTACGCGCCACATCCGCCTTCGTATCCGCCTTGATGTGGGCGGCCGCCGCCACGGCCACCGCCCAGACCCAGACCACCCAGGAAATGCAATTCCCCAGCCATGGCGGCAGCCTGTCGCCGCCGTCCACCTTGCGGATGACGGTCATCCCCCAGGGCCCGGCCGTACCGCCACCGCCGCCGGTGCGCGACACCCCGGAGAGCGTGCGCCTGTATACGCAATGCCGCAACGACGCGGACCGCGAGGCAACCTCGGCGGAAAAGATGCGTATCGCCGTCGGCCAGTGCCTGGACCAGCTGAACCAGCGCCGGGCGCAGGGCCAATAGCGCGCCTCCCCGGCGGCCGGCCACCCTGGGAAGCGGCGCGGCGCCCCCCCGGGCGGCGGCCGCCGTCCGCCCAGGGGGGCGTGGGGCACCCCGGGGCCGTCCATGCGGGGCCGATCCCGGGTACACTCCGGCGCGTTCGCCGGCCCTTTCCTTACGCCATGACGCAGAATTTCACATCCGCCCCACCGACCATCTTCCTGTATACGGAGGAAAAACGCGGCAATCAGTGGGTCGAATCCATCGTCGTCGGACAGCTCGGCGATTTCTCCGGCTCGGAGAAATACATCGTCGTCCAGGACCCGCACACACGCATCAACTTCGTGTATCGCATCGACGCCATGAGCGGCAACCTGGACGCGGTGTCCATGACCCACCTGACGGAGGCGGACTTCGCGGCGCGCAAGACGACGACCATCAACGGCGCCACCTTCAAGCTGGGGCCCGCCGAGGACGCCATCAGGCTCTTGCGCGGCAGGACGCAATGGATCCAGGACAAGGGTGCCATTCTGTCGGTCCTGCTGCAGGGCGCCGCGACGAAGAAAGTGGGATTCGTCACTACACGCATCCAGCGCGACCGGGTAACCCAGGTGAATCCCGGGATACCCGTCGAATACCTGAGGGAGCGCATGGCCGCGGATGCCGACGGGGCGGATGCCGACGGCGCGGATGCCGCCGAATCGCCCGATGGCACGGGCTCCTAGCGGGCCGCCTGACCGGGCTTAATCGTTCACGGTGCAGGAAACGGCCTCGCCGGCCTCGAATTCGACGTCGTACGTGTGCTGGTGGTCCCAGGGCACGTTGAACCACAACTCGAAATCCTCGCAGCTTTCGTCGAACAGCCACAGCGCCCGCAGCACCGCGGCCTGCGCCATGGCCTGCGGCGTGCCGTCGCGCGGCAGGCGCGCACGGTCGATGCCCATTTTTTCGCACTCTTCCGGCGAGTAGTGCTCCAGCAGGAGCTCGGCCGCATCCAGCACCTTGTCGTCGAGCGTGTCCAGCAAGCCCAGCAACGCCTTCTGGAACTCGCGTGACGGCATTTCGCCATCGGTCTGCACCATCACATGTATCGGCGGGCGACCCACCGAATACATGACCTTTTCTGCCGCCCAGAGCTCCGGCTCTTCGGGATCCTGGCTGAATTTGAGCTGCACCATCGCAAAATCTCCCACCGGAATTTAAAGGCCGGAGGCCATGGTAACGCGTGATGCCGTGCAATGGGATGCCCAGGCATCGCCGCAACGGACTGGCAAGTCGAACCTGACGGGGATTGACAAAAAATAACGAAACTAATCTACACTTCCACGGTTTCCCTGTCCTCATCCCTAGCCGCTCCCATGATAGGCCGCCGCGCATGGCGCTTCTGGTTGCCTGCGTTGATGGTTGCCACCCATGCGACCGCGGGCCCTATCCCCTCGCCCGACGACGCCGGTCCACGCGCCGCGATGGTTCGGCACGTGGTCATGGGCATCCTCAGCTACACGCGGTGGCCGGTACAGCCGGAGCCCGTGCGCCTGTGCATCACGGGCCAACCCGCCTATGCGTCCGGCCTGTTCGATGCGCCGGCGCGGCAGTCCGAACCGGCCGTGCAGCCCCGTCTCGTCGCAGCGGATGATCCCGCGCTGGCGCGGGACTGCGACGCGCTGTACCTGGGCGGTATGGATGACGAGCTGCAGCAACAGGTCCTGCGGCGCGTGGTCGGCCATCCGGTGGTCAGCATCGTCGAGGACGATGCCGAATGCGCCGTCGGCGGCATGTTTTGCCTGGACGTCCGGCCCGGCCAGGTCGGTTTCCAGATCAACCTAGATTCCGTGGCACGCAGCGGTGTTCACATACACCCGAGCGTGCTGCAGCTTTCGCGTCGCAGGCTATCTCCATGAAGAAGAACGCGCGCCCGGACTCCAACCGCCCCACCCTGCGCCAGGCGCTGCGCAGGCTGCACTTTGCCGTCACCCTGTTCGCCGTCGGCCTGGCCGGTGTCGTCATGACGGTGATGGGCGTGGTGGCGTTGCGAGCCTACACCGATCATCATCAGAAGCTGATCGCCCGCTCCATCGTCTATACCGTGCAAGCCGCCACGGTCTTCCACGACCGCCAGGCCGCGACGGAGACCCTGGCCGCGATCGCCGCCAAGGAGGACGTCGCGGCCGCCGTGGTGTTCGACGCCCACAACGAAATCCTGGCCGAATGGCATGACTCGAGCCAGGAGCGCTTCGCATGGGCGCGGCAGCGGGTGGCGCGGTTGATCAATCCGCCTCCGGTCTTCCTGCCCATCGTGCATCAGGGACAGACGGTGGGGCACCTGCGGCTGGTGGGACGCGGGGGCAATCTGTTCGACTTCCTGCTGAAAGGCCTGGCCGGCGTGGTGGCCTGCGTGCTGGTCAGCGGCCTGGTCGCCAACCGGCTTTCGCGGCGGACCTCGCGCGAGATCGTCCGGCCGCTGCGCACGCTGGCGGAGGTGGCCCATGCAGTGCGCAACGAGCGCGCTTTCGCGCGCCGCGTCCCGCCGGCGCGGATCCAGGAACTGCATGCGCTGGGCGAGGACTTCAACGCCCTGCTGGACGAGCTGGAAGCCTGGCAGACGCAGTGGCAGGACGAAAACGCGTCGCTGGCGCACAAGGCCGCGCACGACAGCCTGACCGGCCTGCCCAACCGCGCGCACTTCGAGGAAGCGCTGGACCGCGCCATCCACGATGCCGCCGTGCTGGACCGGCGCGTGGCGATCATGTTCCTGGACAGCGATCGCTTCAAGGAAATCAACGACGGCATGGGCCATGCGGCCGGCGACGCCGTGCTGATCAACATCGCCGCGCGCGTGCGGGGGCAGCTGCGCGAAGGCGACGTCGTGGCGCGCCTGGGGGGCGACGAGTTCGCCATCATGCTGTCGCCCTTGCGCGAACTCAGCGACGCGCAGCGCATCGCCGACGACATCCTGCTGGGCATGCGGGCGCCCATCCGCCTGCCCAATGGCGAAGACATCGTTTGTTCCCTGAGCATCGGCATCGCCGTTTTCCCGGACCATGCCGATAACGCAGGGGGCCTTTTCGATGCGGCCGACAGCGCGATGTACCACGCCAAACGCCGCGGCGGCGCCACCCAGTCGACGGCCGGCTTGCCCGGGCGGCCGGCGTTCCAGCCCTACACCGCATACAACTAGAGGAGTTCGTTCGTGTTTGCCATCCGTTCATCGCGCACTGCCCGCTTTCCCGCATGGCTCGGCGCCTGCCTGCGCTGGGCCCTGTCGCTGGCCTGCGCGGGCCTGCTGCTGGCCGGCTGCCAGACGGTGCAGAAGGGCCTGACCCCCGCGCAGATCGCCGTGCTCCAGGAGGAAGGCTTCAAGCAGACCGATGAAGGCTGGGAGCTGGGACTCTCCGACAAAGTACTGTTCGACTTCGATGCCTACGCCGTCAAGCCCGAAGCCCGGGAGAATATCCAGCGCCTTACCCGCAACCTGCTGCGCGTGGGCCTGGACCGCATGCGCCTGGACGGGCACACCGACAATGTGGGCGCGGCGGACTACAACCGGCAATTGTCGCTGCGGCGCGCCCAAGCCGTGGCCGACGTCGTGACCGGCGCGGGCGTGCCGGCCGCCAATGTCGCTGTCCGCGGCCTGGGCGCGACCCGGCCCGTGACCGACAACGGCACCACCGAAGGACGGGCGGAAAACCGCCGCGTCGCCATCGTCATCGCGGCCGAGTAAGAGAGGCCGACTCCACGTCGCGCATAGGCCGCGTCACGCGGCCGCCCACTGCTGGACGCGCAACGCCATTCGGGCGATGAATCCGGGCCGCGGCGGCCGTCCCTCGGTGTGCAAGGCCAGCCACTGATCTACTTGTGCCTCCCATGCGGACCCGGCATGCGCCGGCGTGGCCGGCTTCGGCATGGCGGGCACGGGCCGCATGGCGCCGGAAGCCGTGGCGCGCGACAGGCGCCGCCTGATGCGGCCTTCTATGTATGGCTCGATCCTGGTGTCGAGAAGGATGGCGCGATAAGCGGCGACCGTCCCCACGTATCCTTCCCGCGCCGCGGCGGGCAGCCCGGCAGCACCGGATATGTTCTTGGCGACCAGCAGGTGCGGCAAGGCATGCACGATCGCCGACAGGATTTTCGGATCCACCAACAAGGCATGGAATGCCGTCACGACTTGGGTGTGCCCGGCGGCCACGGCCTGGGCCACGCCCGCGGGCTCGCCCCATGGCCTGGCTTGCACCAGCCCTGGCAGGCTGCGGCCGATGAAGGGCAGGATCGCGTCATCGGCCAGCATCGCATGATAGGACACCACGGCTTGCGCATATCCCTTCTTCATGGCCATAGCCAGGCCTGGGGCTCCCCACTCGCCTTCCGCCCGCAGCGATTTGGGCAGCACATGCCGGATGAACGGCAGCAAGACGGGATCGGCGACGAGGTCATGGTATGCGTCGATGGCGGGCGCATAGCCCTTGTCCAGTGCGCTGTACAAGGCCGTGACCCGGCCCAGGGGGTCCTTGCCGGTGACCAGGGCGGGAAGGCTGTCCTTCAGGCATTCCAAAATGGCAGGACGCGCGAGTATGCGGTGGTATGCGCCGATGGCGCCGGCTTGCCCCTTGTCCATCGCCCACCATAAGGCGGATTGATGATATGCGCGGGCGCCGGCACGCCCGGTCGAGCGCTGGATACCGAACAGCTTCGGCATATCCTCCCGGATTTCCGGGAAGATGGCCGGATCGAGCAGCAAGCCGCCGTAGGCCAGGATGGCGGCCGCGCTACCGCCGTCCATGGCGTAGACCAGCGGGCTTCCGCGCGGCAGCGACCGGCCGAAACGCGTGCTGGTGCCGGCCAGCAGGCCAGGCAGCCGGCGGCGGATCTTCGGCAGGATCGCAGGGTCGGCCAGCAAGGCGTGATATGCGCCGACAGCCCTCGCCCGGTCGCGATGCATGGCCGCGGTCAGGGCGGCAACGCCGCCTTTGCGATCGGCGATCAACAGGTCTGGCAATAGCGCGCCGATACTGGGCAGTACCGCCGGCGAGCACACCAGGCGATGCCATGCGCCGATGCCGGCCGCGTTGTCCGCCACCATGGCGTCGTACAGCATGGGCGTATCGTCCTTGCCGCACAGCAAGCGATAAAGCAGATGGCCTTTTCGTTGCACGGGCGCGGCACCGGCCCAGCCTTGCTCGGCGAGCAGGCGCACGGCATCGATGGCGGCCACATTGCGCTGCGCCATCCAGCGCTGCAAGCGCGTTGCGCCGCCAGTCAGGCTGACTTCGCCCAGCAATGCATACATGTCGGGGTACCAGTTGGACGCCAGCACGAAGCCCACGTTGCCCATGTGCATCACGCCGTCGATCAGCGCGGCCCGCTCGCCATGCGGGAAATGGTCGCGGAAATAGCCGATGTGGCGATTCAGATAGCGGCATGCCTCGTCGTCGCCCAGGCGCGCCAGCAGGAGCAGCACGGTATCGGCATCGACCAGGCATTCCGCCGGCGTATCGCGTAGCGCCTGCGGATCGTCGGCGCGGATGGCGGCCCGCACCTCGATGGGCGACATCTCCGCGGTGCCCGGGCCGCGCGCTTCCCTCCACCTGTGTAAATCCGCCATCGTCAGCAGATCCGGACTCTTCCAGTGTGCCGTTGCCGTCTCCGCCCGCGAGGACTGCCAGGCCAGCCTGCCATAGGCCAGCGCCACGGCGCGTTGGCCGCGCTCGTCACGCCATTCCGCACGTTGGACCGGGATGTCGTCCATCAGTCCTTCGGCGTGGATGGCGTCGAGCAGCGCGACGGCGATCAGCGTGGCATCGGTCCGCAGCCTGTAGCGTTCGGCGAACTCGTCCAGTTGTACGAAGGCGTGCAGGGTCAAGCGCTCGGCGCCCAGGCGCAGGTCCAGCAGAATATTGTCCAGCGCGGCATCGAACCACGCCGGCATGCCCTGACCATACTCGACGCCGTGCTGCTCCGGCGGCGCGGCGTTCCTGAAGGCGGACAGGCATTGTTCGGCGAGCAGGCCGGCCAGGTTGTCGGGCGTAATCGCGTTCAGCACTTTGGTGCGGCATGCATCGACGAACGCCGGCTCCTGCACGCGCAGGGCCGGCGCCCCCGGATCGGTGACCGGCTCCAGGCCGATCTCGTCGGCCAGCGCGTTCCAGACGCCATTGACGTAGTGGATTTCATAGTCGGTGTAGCTCGTGCGTTGCCCGAATTTCTCCTGGACGGCTTCCTGCAGTACACCGCGCGTGCAGTCTTCCTTCATCTTCCAGAACCGGGCCTTGATGCCCCCCGCCGACATCAGCAGGCCGCGCTCCGTCGCGATCAGGTTGGACAGCGTGCCGCCTTCGCATACACCCAGGCTGGCGGACAGGTTCACCGCCGCGGACTTCCTGATGTGCAGCGGGATCGTGCCATCGCGCAGCAACGCGCATATATTCTCCAGGGTGCGCTTTCCGGGCCCGTCGATCAGCTCGGCGTAGCCTTCCCGGCACGTGGCATTGAAGCGCTTGCGAAACAGGCCGTTGAAGCCCTCGGTGATCTTCCGCGCCTGGTCCATCGACTCGCCTTGCGCCGCGAATTCGCTCAGGGTGTCCAGCAGGACGCGCATTTCCTCGCGGTACTGCTCGAAGAACGGGCCGGCACAGAACTCCCTGTGCGAACCGTGCAGTTCGCGGGAATAACTGATGCCCGCGCCGGTGCCCGGCATGGTCTGCGTACCAGGCGCCGCGGCATCCTCTTGCCGATAAGGTAGGAAAAACTCAGGTCGAAAACCGGCTGCGCCGGTCGCGCACGCGTACATGGGCATCTCCCGCAAAACGCCTTATGTGGCGTTTATGCGGGATCGTTCCGGACGTATCGTCCGCTATGCCTAGGCCAGCACCTCGGCGCCTTGGGCCTGTTGCGGGGCGGGCGATTCGAGTGGCGCGGGATACCCCACGGAGAAAACCAGCCGCCCGGCGCTCCAGGTATGGCTGACCAGCGGCTGCCCGCCTATGGTGGCCACGGCCGTCAGGTCGGCGCGCAAGCCCGGCTGGATGCGGCCGCGGTCGTCCAGGCCCGCGGCCTTGGCGGGATTCGCCGAGACCAGGGCCACGGCCTGGGACAGCGGCAGCGACGCCTGGCGCGCCGCGACGAAAGCCGCGGCGATCAGCGTGGAAGGCTGGTAGTCCGAACACAGGCAGCTCGCGACACCCGCGCGGATGGCGTCGATGGCGCGCATCGAGCCGCTCTGGCTTTGGCCGCGCAGCACATTGGGCGCCCCCAGGATGGTGGGCAGGCCGCACGAGACAGCCGCCTTGGCAGTATCCAGGGTGATGGGAAACTCGCTCATGGCCACGCCCAGCGCCCGCATCGCCGCGATGCGGTGGACGGAATCGTCGTCGTGGCTGGCGGTGGGGATGCCGTGGCGGCGCGCCCGTTCCAGCAGGTGCTCGACCCGTCCCACCGCGCCCTCCTGCGCCTGCGCCTTCGCGCGCGCGGCTTCCTCCGCCTGTTCGCGGCTCATCCCGTGATTGCCCATCATGTATTCCAGATAGGCATCCAGCGTCTTGAATTGCCCCTGCCCCGGCGAATGGTCCATGACCGACAGCAGGTCGACCATGCCCTCGTCCATCAGGGCGGTCAGCACAGGCACCGCGAGCTCGTCGGTGACCTCGTAGCGGCAATGCACCCGGTTGTCCACCAGGCTGTGGGCCTTGAAGGCGTGCACCATGCGGATAACCTGCGCCGCGGTGTCGTTGTTGCGTACGCCCCATTCGCGATTGGCGAAGGACACCGCGTGGTACGGCGTGGTGATGCCGGCCGCGGCATTGCGGCGGTCCACCTGCGCCACCGCGAACTCCAGCGGGAACAGCACGCGGGCGCGCGGCTCCGCTTCCTTCTCGATGGCGTCGCAATGCAGGTCGATCAGGCCCGGCATCAGCGTGTGGCCGCGCAGCGAGACGACGTGGTCGGCCCGGGCGTTCACCGGATCCACCGCGGCGATGCGGTCGTCCTCGATCAGCAGCGAAGCGTTGTCCAGGACCTCGTCGGGCAGCACGATGCGGGCATGGGTCAGCAGTGTGGTGGGCATGGATTACTCCTGCAGGGCCGCGGCGGTCGGTTCCAGGGCGAGGACGCGCGTGGCCACGGCGTCGCGCACCGCATCGTCATGGAAAATACCGATCACGCAGCGGCCCTCGGCCACCGCATCGCGGATCAGCGCCACCACCACCTCGCGGTTGCCCGCGTCCAGCGAGGCCGTCGGTTCGTCCAGCAGCAGCAACGGATGCCCGCCGATGAAGCCGCGCGCGATGTTTACCCGCTGCTGCTCGCCGCCGGAGAACGTGGCGGGCGGCAGGTCCCACAGGCGCCGGGGCAGCCGCAGGCGTTCCAGCAGCGCGGCGGCGCGCTCGCGCGCCTGCGCCACGGCAACACCGCGCTGGCGCAGCGGATCCGCCACCACATCCAGCGTCGAGACGCGCGGAATGGCGCGCAGAAACTGGCTGACATAACCGATCACGTCGCGCCGCAGCCGCAGGATGTGCTGCTCGGGCGCGCGCGTCAGCTCCACCCAGCCCTCGCCGTCGCGCACGCGGATGCTGCCCGACGTGGCCAGGTAATTGCCGTACAGACAGCGCAGCAGCGTGCTCTTGCCGGTGCCGGACGGCCCGGACAGCACCAGGCATTCGCCGCGCGCCGCGTCGAACGAGACGTCGCGCAGCACGGGCAGCGTGATGCCGCCCTGGTTATGCAGCGTGAAGAGCTTGGACAGCCCCCGCGCCTCCATCATGATGTGTCGTTCAGTCATCGTCAGTTATCCATGTTGCCATGCGCCACACGCGTCGAATGAAACGGGTGTCGCCAGATCAGGGACGCCGCGGATCCGGCTTTGCCGGTCCGCCAGCGTCGCCCCCTTGAGGGGGAAGCGCGCAGCGCGTGGGGGTGGGCCTTCCCTCCGGTCCGCTGGCGTCGCCCCCTTGAGGGGGACGCGCGCAGCGCTTCGGGGGTGGGCCTCATCCATCAGCTCTGAAGAATCGAGGAAACCAGCAGTTGCGTGTAGGGATGCTGCGGGTCGTCCAGGATCTGGTCGGTCAATCCACTTTCCACGACGTGGCCGCCGCGCATCACCAGCGTGCGATGCGCCAGCAGGCGCGCCACGGCCAGGTCATGGGTGACCACGATGGCCGCCAGGCCCAGGTCCGACACCAGTTGCCGCAACAAGTCCAGCAGCCGCGCCTGCACGGATACGTCCAGGGAGGCGGTGGGCTCGTCCATGAACACCATGCGCGGATGCGTGACCAGGTTACGGGCGATCTGCAGGCGCTGCTGCATGCCACCGGAAAACGACGCCGGCCTGTCGTCCAGACGGCCCACGTCGATCTCCATCTTGTGCAGCCAGTTGCCGGCGACTTCACGCAAGCCGCCGTAGTGCCGCTCGCCCACCGCCATCAGGCGCTCGGCGATATTGGCGCCGGCGCTGACCTGCATGCGCAGGCCGTCGCGCGGATTCTGCCGCACGAAACCCCAGTCGGTGCGGGCCAGCAGCCGCAGCCGCGCCTGCGACAGCGTGGCCAGGTCGGTCAAGCCTTCATCGCGCAGGTCGTAGCGGACGCTGCCGGCCTGCGGCGCGACCTGGCAGGATACCGCCTGCAGCAGGGTGGTCTTGCCCGAGCCCGATTCCCCCACCACGCACAGGACCTCGCCGGGGTACAGGTCGAAGTCGATATCGCGGCAGCCGTGGATGCCGTCCCAGGTGTGCGTCATGCCACGCACGGAAAGCAAAGGCGTAGGCGCCATCATGCTGCGTCCTCCTCGGCGTCCGGGCCGCGGTGTCCGGCGGACTGGCGGTCCGCGCAGTATTCGGTATCGGAACAGACGAAGTGGCGCGCGCCCTGGTCGTCCAGGATGATCTCGTCCAGGTAGCTGTCGCGCGAACCGCATAGCGCGCAGCAGTCCTGCCACTTCTCCACCGTGAAAGGATGGTCCTCGAAGTCCAGGCTTCGGACGCGGGTGTACGGCGGGACCGCATAGACGCGCTTCTCGCGGCCGGCACCGAACAGCATCAGCGCCGGATTGTCGTCCAGCTTGGGATTGTCGAACTTCGGGATGGGCGACGGCCGCATCATGTAGCGGTCGTTGACGACCACGGGGTAATCGTAGGTGGTGGCGATGTGCCCGTGCTGCGCGATGTCTTCGTACAGCTTGACGTGCATGCCGCCGTACTCGGCCAGGGAATGCATGGTCCGCGTTTCGGTTTCACTGGGTTCCAGCCAGCGCAGCGGTTCGGGAATGGGCACCTGGAAGACCATGATCTGGCCTTCGCGCAGCGGCGTTTCCGGAATGCGGTGACGGGTCTGGACGATGGTGGCGGCGCGCGTGGATTCGGTGGTCTTCACGCCCGTCACGCGCGCGAAGAAGCGCCGGATATTGATGGCGTTGGTGGTGTCGTCCGAGCCCTGGTCTATCACTTTCAGGGTGTCGTCGGCCCCGATGATGGCGGCCGTTACCTGGATGCCGCCGGTGCCCCAGCCATAGGGCAGCGGCATCTCGCGGCTGCCGAAGGGCACCTGGTAGCCGGGGATCGCCACGGCCTTCAGCAGCGCGCGGCGCAGCATGCGCTTGGTGGATTCATCCAGGTAGGCGAAGTTGTAATGCGGGTCGCGCGCCACCTCGGCCTGCGTGGCGCTGGCGAAGGCGGGGATGCTTGCAGTGGTCATGGTGCGATGGCCTCGTCCAGGGTGGAAGCAGCGGCGGCCCGGGCGGCCGGCGCATCGTCTTGCGCGGCGTTCCCGGCTTGCCGATCCCGTTCGGCACGCATGCGGCGCACCAGTTCCAGGTTGGCCTGGAAATCCACGTAGTGCGGCAGCTTCAGGTGCTGCACGAAGCCGGAGGCCTCCACGTTGTCGCTGTGATACAGCACGTACTCGTGGTCGTTGGCCGGCGAGTCGGCGGCCTCGCCCAGTTCGGCCGCGCGCAGGGCGCGATCGACCAGCGCCATCGACATGGCCTTGCGTTCGCCATAGCCGAAAACCAGTCCATAGCCGCGGGTAAAGCGCGGACCCTCCTGCGGATTGCCGGAAAACTGGCTGACCATCTGGCATTCGGTCACGTCGATTTCGCCCAGCGTGACGGCGAAGCCCAGTTCTTCGACGAACATCTCGACTTCGACCGTACCGTAGCGGATCTCGGCCGCGAAGGGATGCGTGTTGCCGTAGCCGCGCTGGGTGGAATACCCCATGGACAACAGATAGCCTTCGTCGGCGCGCGCCAGGTTCTGCAGGCGCGCGGGCCGCGAGGCGGGAAAGGCCAGCGGCTGGCGCGTCAGGTCGAAGGGCGCCGGATCGCCAGGCGGGACGGCCTCGTCTTCCACCAGCGATTCGTGCCGCAGCAGGTCCGTGACGCGCGGCATGCTGGACTCCAGCGGGACGTCGGCCGGCGGCAGCGGCGCCGCGGGGGCGTCGTCTTCCAGGCTGAAATCAAGCAGGCGCTGCGTATAGTCATAGGTGGGTCCAAGCACCTGGCCGCCCGGCACGTCCTTGAAGGTGGCGGAGATGCGGCGCTGCAGGCCCATGCGCGCGGTGTCCAGCGGCTGGGTGTAGCCGAAGCGCGGCAGCGTGGTGCGGTAGGCGCGCAGCAGGAAGATCGCTTCGATGGCATCCCCGGCGGCCTGCTTGAGGGCCAGCGCCGCAAGGTGCGGGTCGTACAGCGAGCCTTCCGCCATCACGCGCGACACCGCCAGCGGCATCTGTTCGCGGATCTGCGCCAGCGTCAGCGCCGGCACGGCGGGATCGCCACGGCGATAGCTGTCCAGCATGCGATAGGAATTCAGGATGGCGCGTTCGCCGCCCTTCACAGCAACGTACATGTCAGTTCTCCATCCGGGTGGTGCGCGGCAATCCGCAGACCAGATTGCCTTGCGTCAGGAAGACGTCCACGCCCAGCGGAAACAGCGCGTGATTGGCCGCCCACTGTTCGCGGAATCCCCGCGGCAGGCCGGCCACCGACACGGCCCGCGTACCGCGGATGCCGGGCCCGGCCAAGGTCAGCGGATCGCCAGTGCCCAAGGCCTGCACTTCGATCAGCAGGGTGGCGGACAGGTCGGGATAAGCAGGGTCGCCCGCATCGCAGCCGTCCAGCGCCGGCGCGATGCAGCCGGCGGGCACGGCGATGAAGCGTGCCTGCGCCGGGTCCGCGACCAGCGGGCAGGCGCAGTGGAAACGCAGGAAGCCGCGCACGCTGTCGTCCACGCTCGCCGGCAGCCATACCGGCGCGTCGACGTCGGCCAGCGCCAGCAGCATCGCCGTCATGGCCGGCGACAAGCCGGCGGGCACGCCGCAGGCTTGCTCCAGCAGCTGTATCTGTCCGGGACTGGCCAGCGCCTGCAGCGCGGCGCGGAAGGTGGCCTGGGCGCCCGCCACCGGATCGTCGAAGCCGGGCAGCAGGGTGGCCGCGGTGTGAGTCATCGCCATATCAGTTGTCCCCCCGCACCATGGTGAAGAAATCGACGCGCGTCTGCGCGGCGACCGCGGCGCGCGCGGCGGCGCTGTCCGCGTGCGCCCGGGCCAGCGGCTCGATAACGCTTTTGCGCACGCGCTCGTGCCACGCACCCATCTGCAGCAGCCCATCCAGCACCGCGGCCTGTTCCGCGTGGCGCGGCGCGCGTCCCCGTATATAGGCGGTGCCGACGGTGCCATCGTCGAAAGCCACGGCGCAGCGCGTCACCGAAACTTCGCCCAGGTTGAACTGGGCGCCCGTGCCGCCGGCGCGGGCGCGGACCATGGCCATGCCGGTTTCCGGCGCGCGCAGCTTGCGGTAGCCGGGCAATTCGCCCAGTGCCGCATAGGCGCGGGCCAGGGCGTCCGGCGTCGCCAGCGCCATCACGCGCATCCAGTCGGCGCGCGGCGCATGCCGCGGTTGGCCGTTGTCGGGAATCATGGTTACCTCTAAACGTCTATACGAGTAGATGTAGTATGATCGGTCACGCGGCAAAGTTCAACCGCAGTGGACCACGTTGTCGGTGAATTTTTTATGACCACCCTTGCGTAACGGATGAACATCATGGTGGAACGAGGATCGGGCATCGCCGTCTGGCGCCAGATAGGCGAAGCGCTGGCGACGGACATACGCAACAAGCGCTACGCGCCCGGGGAACAGTTGCCGCCGGAGCCGGAACTGGCCGCGAAGTTCTCCGTCAACCGCCACACGATACGGCGCGCGATGGGCGCGCTGGAACAGGGCGGCCTGGTGCGCATCGAGCAGGGCCGCGGCACCTTCGTGCAGGAACACGCGATCGACTACGCGATCGGCAAGCGCACGCGCTTTTCGGAAAACCTGGGCAGCCAGGGCGTGTTGGGACACACGCAAGTCATCGCCAGCGAAACCGTCAAATCGGCGGACATCGCGCATCAGCTAGGCCTGACGCGCAACGCCGCGCTGCTGCGCGTGCAGCTGATCGGCAAGACGGAGAACCGCACCATCAGCGTGGCCGAGCACTATTTCGAGGAAAAGCGCTTCCCCGGTTTCGTGGACAAGCTGAACGCCACGCGTTCCATTTCCAAGACCTACCGGCAGTTCGGCATCGCCGACTACACACGCAAGTGGTCGCGCATCACGGCCACCCTGCCCAGCGACGACATCGCGCGCCTGCTGGCGCAGCCCAAGACCCGCCCCATCCTGAAAGTGGAGGCGCTGAACATCGACCAGGACCAGCTGCCTTTGCAATACAGCATCACCCGCTTTTCCGGCGACTGGGTGCAGCTCATGGTCAACGACGACGACTAGGACGTTGCCGTACGAAAGCCCGCCGCCCTTGCCGGCACCCCCGCGAAGACATCTAGACATCTGTTCGTCATCCAAGACCGCTACCCTACAAGGTTCTACAGGTGGACCCCATGCATCCAGACAACTCGCCTTCCCATTTCCTGAGCGGCATCAGCGGTAGCCGCGTATTGACGGCCCAGGGAGTGGGCCCCGCCTGCCTGTCCTTCGAACAGGAGCGCATCGCCGATGCGCGGATCGGCGCCGGTCAGGCGCACGCCGAATTCGATGCCGGCGATCTGCTGGTGCTGCCAGGCATCGTGGACCTGCACGGCGACGCCTTTGAACGCGCCGTCATGCCGCGGCCCGGCGTGACCTTTCCCTACGACGGCGCGCTGCTCGACGTCGACCGCCAGTTGCTCGCCAACGGCATTACCACCGAATTCCACGGCCTGACGCTGTCCTGGGAAGGCGGCCTGCGCGGCGAACCCTACGCCATGCGCATGTTCGACGCGCTGGACCGCATGCAGCGGCTGCTCGGTGCGCGCCATTATGTGCACCTGCGCTTCGAGACCCATCACGTGGCCGGCGTGGACGTCGCGCAATCGTGGATCCGCGCGGGCAAGGTGCGTTTCCTGGCCTTGAACGACCATCTTCCCAGCATGACCAAGCGGCTGGGCGACGATCGCAAGCTGCTGCAGTACGCCGAACGCGCGGAATGCGACCTCGATACCTTCCAGGACCGCATCCGCGCGGCCATGGAGTCGGCCGATGCGGTCGCCGGCGCCATGCGGGAACTGACCGACTGCGCGCGCGAAGCGGGCCTGGAGGTCGCGTCGCACGACGACCGGGATCCGGCGACGCGCCGCTATTACCACCAGCTGGGCTGCAAGGTGGCGGAGTTCCCGCTGACCGCGGAAGCCGCGCAGGTGGCCCGCTCGCTGGGCGATGCCATCGTGTTCGGCGCGCCGAATGTCGTGCGCGGCGGAAGCCACACCAACGCGCCCGACGCCACGGAGATGATCCGCGCGGGCCTGTGCGACGTCCTGGCGTCCGACTACTACTATCCGGCCCAGCTGACCGCCGTGATGAAGCTGGCCAGCCGCGGCGTCCTGCCGCTGGAACAGGCCTGGGCGCTGGTGTCGCGCAACCCCGCGCGCGCGGCGGGGCTGCGCGACCGCGGCATCCTGGATACCGGCATGACGGCCGACGCCATCGTGGTGGACGACAGCGTACCGGAGGTCCCGCGGGTGTGCGCCGCCATCGTCGGTGGCCGCCTGCGCTATGCCGCGCGCCATTTCGACAACCGCCTGGCACGCGCCGCCGCCTGAGGGGCACACACCATGCCGCAGGCTTATCGCTACGCCGTTTATCTGGCGCCCGTCGGCCCCTGGCGCGAACTCGGCAGCGCCTGGCTGGGCCGGGATGAAGACACCGGCCGGCGCATCCCGCGCTGCCGGACGGACGATCCCCGGCTGGATGCGTGGACGGACGCGCCACGGCACTACGGGCTGCATGCCACGCTCAAGCCGCCCTTTCGCCTGCGCCCCGGCACCACGGCGGCGGCCCTGGACGAAGCGGTTCGCGCGCTGGCCCGCATGCAAGCACCCTTTCGCATCGCGCTGACGCTGCGCGCGCTGCGCGGCTTCCTGGCGTGGTGCCTGCCCGACGACGCCGGCATGCACGCGCGGGTGCGCGCCCTGGCCGACCGCATGGTGCGCGACCTCGATGCCTATCGCGCGCCGCCGACGCCCGCCGAGATCGCGCGGCGCCGCCCGGATCAGCTCACCCTGCCGCAGCAACGCATGCTGGCCGAATGGGGCTATCCCTACGTCTTCGACACGTTCACGTTCCATATCACCTTGACCGGGCAACTGGGCCCCACCGAACTGGACCATGCGGAAGAGTTGCTGCGCGCCCGTGCGGGCCGCGCGCTGGATGGCGCCATGCCGGTGGAAGCCGTCAGCGTGTACGTACAGCCACGCCCCGACGATCCCTTCCTGGCGGCGCGGCACTACCATTTCGACGGCTCCGTGCGCGACGCAGCCGGCGCCGGTTATATGGACGATGAGGCGTCCATGAGCACGCCCGCGCGGCCGCCCGAAGGGCGTGCTCCCTCCCACGGGGAGGACGTCGCGCAGCGACAGGAGGGCACATCGTCCGACGCGCCCGCGCGGCCGTCCGAAGGGCGTGCTCCCTCCCACGGGGAGGACGTCGCGCAGCGACAGGAGGGCACATCGTCCGACGCGCCCGCGCGGCCGCCGGAAGGGTGCGCTCCCTCACAGGGGGACGAATCGCGCGGCGACAGGAGGGTACAACGGTGAATCCGGATACGCCCCCCCTGATCTACGTCATGGGCGCTTCGGGAAGCGGCAAGGACACGCTGCTGCGGCACGTACGCGCCATGAGCACGCCCGAGGATCGCCTGCTGGTCGCGCATCGCTATATCACGCGGCCCAGCGGGGCGGATGAAGCCTCCGTGGCACTGACGGAAGAAGAATTCGCGCGACGCGAAGACCTGGGCTGCTTCGCGTTGTCCTGGCGCAGCCATGGACTGGCCTACGGCATAGGCGTGGAAATCGATGCCTGGATGGCCGCGGGCGTAACCGTGCTGGTGAACGGGTCCAGGGCCTATCTGCCACAGGCCTGCGCGCGCTATCCCGGCCTGTGCGCGGTGGAAATCGTCGTCGATGCGCGGACGCTGAAACAGCGCCTGACCGGTCGCGCCCGCGAAAGCGGGCAAGCCATTACGGAAAGGCTGGCGCGCGCGGTGGCGACATTCGACGTGCCCGTGGGTTGCGCATACGTCGCCCTGGACAATAACGACGCGCCAGAACAAGCGGCGAAAAAACTGCTGGAGATCGCACGGCAACGGCATGCATAACACCGGACCGGGCGCAGCGCGACATCAAGCCGGCCAGCAGTCCGGCAGCGCCAAGCCGAACCGCGCATTCGACGCCTTCCATTCGGCGCGCGGAAACGACCTCGTCCTGGGTACCGGACTGCGGCATTGTGAATGGGACCGCGGACTTTCTATCCACAGTGGTCAGATAGCCTTTGTCCCCCGTGCAGCCCAGGTAAAGATCGGGAAACTCGTCCAGGGCGATCAAACCGCTGTCGCCGAAATAGTCAAAGGTGGAGTACTTGCCGGGGCTGGTGTCGGAGCCAATCACGAGCCCACCGCCCGAGGGAACGGTAAGATAATTGCCCATAACCGTCTGGAACGCGCATAGGAACGTAATCTCTTTCGCGGGATGATTCATATCGACACCTTGCGTTAGCCTGAGGGACGTGCGACCTGGCGCCATCATGGCGCCACGCCCGGGGATCGGCTTTTACGCTGCGCCTTTTCCCTTTTGAATTCGTGCCCTGCATTGGTCGGCATATCACGCCGAGCCGGGCGCACAGGGGCCGGCTCAGGGGTCAGCGCATGCGCGCTGCTTCCACCAGATAACGATGGAAGCGGCTCAATAAGGGGTCTTCCAGCGACATCCGGTGAAACGCCAGCATCACGGGGTTGATGGGCAATGCGCGCCTGACCTTGACGATGCGCAGCACGCCGAAGCCCACGTGGCGGCGCACGATGGATTCCGGCGCGATGGACACCAGCCGCGACGCGGCCACCAATGCCAGGTTGGCTTCGAAGGAGCGCGTTTCCATCAGCGGCTTGATCGGCGGCAGGCCGTTTTCGCTCCAGAAGGCATCGAAGGCGCCGCGCGAGGTCGTGCCCCGTTCGGGCAAGGTCCAGCCCAGCGCCGCCAGCCGCGATAGCGATACCTGTCCTTCCGGAATGCCGGGATGGTCCGCGGCGCAGTAGATGACGGTACGTTCGTCGAACAAGCGCTCGACCACCCATTCGTCGCTCGTATCCTGCACGCTGCCACGCAGGATCGCGAATTCCAGCTCACCCGCGGCCAAGGCGTTGAACAGCGCGACGGAATTGCCTTCGCGCACTTCGAAGCGCATGGCGGCGTCCTGCGTCCCGGCCTTGTCCGTGGACGCCAGGGCGCCATCCGGATAGACGCGCTCCAGCAAATGCGGCAACAGGGTGTGCATGGCGCGCGGGATACAGCCCAGCCGGATCGGTGGCGCGTCGCCCGCCGTCAGGTCGTTCAGACGCTCCATCGTACGCAGGGCGAAGCGGGCGCGGGGCAGGACCAGCCTGCCCTGGGCCGTCGGCACGCTGCCATGGCTGGAGCGCTCGAACAGGCGCGCCCCGATCAGCGCCTCGGCCTCGGCCAGCAGGCGCGACAGCACAGGCTGCGGTACGCCCAGCTCGCGCGCGGCGCGGTGCACCGACCGGCTCTCGCCGACGGCCACCAGGGCTTCGATATGGCGGCGCTGCAGGGATTTCTGTTTAGGCATGGCGTCAGATACGAATTCAGTATAACGGTATGCCTTATATATATCATTTACGGCATTACCCACCATTGCTATATTGGCCCCGCTACCGCCCCGTCCGCAACCCGCCAGGCAATCCCGGCATCACGCGGGACGGGCCCCCACACCAGCACGCACAGGCCAACATCATGTCTTCGATTACCGTTACTCCTCTCGCGCCGGCGCTTGGCGCCGAAATTTCCGGATTGGATCTGCGCGCGCCGCTGGCTGCCGCCGACGTCGCGGCGCTCAAGCGCGCCTGGGGCGAGCACCTGGTCCTGCGCTTTCGCGGCCAGCTGTTGAGCGATCCCGAACTGCTGGCGCTGAGCCGGGTCTTCGGCGAACTGGACCCCCCGGGCCCGAATCCCTACGGCAAGCCCTTCCTGGTGGAATTCCCGGAGATCAACGTCATCTCCAACGTGAAGAAGGACGGCGTGCCGATCGGCAACCTGGGCGACGGCGAAGCGGTCTGGCATTGCGACATGACCTATATCGACACGCCGCCCATGGCCGCGCTGCTGCATGCGCTGGACGTCCCGCCCAGCGGCGGCGACACCTTCTGGGCCAATATGTATTTGGCCTACGAAACGCTGCCGTCCGCGCTCAAGCAGGCCATCGCCGGCCGCCGCGCCATCCACGACGCCACCTATAACAGCGCCGGCATGATGCGCAAGGGCATGAAGGAAGTCACCGACCCGCGCGAAGCGCCGGGCTCGCGCCATCCGCTGGTGGTGCGCCATCCGGAAACCGGCCGTGCCGCCCTGTACCTGGGCCGCCGCCGCAACAGCTATATCGTCGGCCTGCCGCTGGACGAAAGCAACGAACTGCTGGACCAGCTGTGGGCGCATGCGACCCAGCCGGAATTCACCTTCCGCCAGGAATGGCAGCCGCATGACCTGATCCTGTGGGACAACCGCTGCACGCTGCATCGCCGCGATGCCTTCGATCCCAGCGTCAGCCGCATCATGCACCGCACGCAGATCAAGGGCGCGGCCACCGTGCCTTACGATATGCAAGACGCCATCGCCGCATGATGTCCGCGGCGGGACGCGCCCACCGGCGGGCGCATCCCGCTACACGGCGCGCGGCGCCGCGGCCTTTCCCCAGACGGAGACCAGGATGAGCAACGATGCAGGCGCCACCATGAAGGCCATATTGATGCGCGAGCCGGGAACGGCCGACGTCCTGTACTACGGCGATGCGCCGCGACCGGTCGCCGGACCGGGCGAAGTCCTGATCCGCGTCCACGCCACGTCCGTCAATCGTCCGGACATCGTCCAGCGGGAGGGCAATTACCCGCCGCCGCCGGGCGAGTCCGACATCCTGGGCCTGGAAGTGGCCGGCGTCGTGGAGGCCGTGGCCCCGGACGTGCGCGACTGGCGGCCCGGCGACCGCGTCATGACCTTGGTCGGGGGCGGCGGCTATGCGGAATACGCGCGCGCACGGGCCGACCTGCTAATGCGCATCCCCGAGGGCATGGACTTCGAGACCGCCGCCTGCGTCTGCGAGACCTATATCACCGCCTATTTGAACGTGTTCATGGTGGGCGGCCTGCGCGACGGCGATACCGCGCTCCTGCATGGCGGTGGCGGCGGCGTGAACACGGCCGCCCTGCTGCTGTGCCGCGCACTGGCCCCGCGCGCGCGCCTGATCGTGACGGCATCGCCCGGCAAGGAAGACCGGCTCAAGGTGCTGGGCGCGCATCACGTCATCGACTACCGTGCAACGCCGGACTTCGCGGCCGAAGTCAAGACCATCACGAACAAGAAAGGCGCCGACGTGATCCTGGACCATATCGGCGCCCGCTATCTCGCACCGAACATGAATTCGCTGGCCGCCGGCGGACGCCTGGTGATCATCGGCGTCATGTCCGGCATCAAGGCCGAGCTGAACCTGGCCCTGATGATGGTCAAGCGTCAACAGATCATCGGCAGCGTCCTGCGCTCGCGCCCGGCGCCGGAAAAGGCCGCCATCGTCAGGGAGTTCAGCGAGCGCGCGCTGCCTGGTATCGCGGACGGCCGTGCCACGCCCATCGTGGAAAAGGTATTCCCTCTGGCGCAGGCCGCCCAGGCCCACGCATGGATGGAAGCGGGCGGTATCTTCGGCAAGATCGTCTTGTCGGTACGGCCGACGTAGATCCAGAAAGACACGCCGCCCACGGCCAGCAGGCTCCATGCGCCCACGCGCCGGAACAATCCGGCGCAGGGGCGCAGGCGCCCGGCGCGCGCGGATGGTTGCGTCGTGCGGGCCATGTGCTCAATGCCCCAGTACGCGCAGTTCCCAGGACACGACCGCGCTTGTGGGCGCCGGGTCCTTCGCGTCGACCACGCGCAGCGTCCAGGTGCCGCGTGCCGACTCGTCCAGGAAGGCATTGGACGCCGTCAGGTCTATGGAGAACGCGCCGTCAGGCAGCGCGACCAGGGTATGCGCCGGCAGGATGATGCTGGACGTGCCTGATGGAGACGTCAGCACGATATGCAGCTGGTTGGGATTCTTGTGCGTCGTCCGCAAGCGCAGCTGTACCGTCTCGATCTTCATATCGTCATCCACGGTGATGCGGGGCCCAGACGCCGCCGCCTCCCTGGCGGCGACGGGCGCTTCCTTGTCCGCGGTCGCCAGCCAGCCGGTATTGCGCAGCGGCCCCAGGGGCGTGTGGCGCTGCGCGGCCTGCACGGCGGCGGTTGCGTCCACCAGTCCGTAGCCGTACCAGTTGCTGAAGGCGCGGCCCGCGGCATTGGTGACCCAGCCATCGTCCAGCACCAGCCCCTGCCAGACGATCTTCTGCCGGTCGGGGTCGATCTGGCGCGCGGTGGTGGCCAGGATGTACTTGATGTCGCGCCAGGTCAGCGCGGGATTGGCCTGCAGCATCAGCGCGGTCACGCCCGTCACGGTGGGCGCGGCGGCCGACGTGCCGTTGGCCCGCGCGGTGTAGTCGCCGCTGGCGTCGACGCTGGACAGGCTGCCGCCATCGAGGGCGTTGTAGCGCGGCGAGCCGGGCCGGTCGCGGTTCAGGCCACGGTCCGCGCCGGACATATCGGTCGTCACGATGGCCGGCGCGTATAGGTGCGCATCGGCAACGTTGGGAAGCCCCACGGCACCGGAATCGGTCACGTACTGCCTTTCATGGCCATACTCGCCGCCCAGGCCGGACACCCATAGCGTTGAACCGGAGCTGGAGTAGGAAGCCTTCACGCCGGCGGCATTCACCGATGCGACCGTCACCACCCTCGCCATGGCGTTCATGGATTCCGCCGCCGCGGTCAGGCAGCTGGTGCCGGTGCCGCCGGTCGCCGCGCTGCAGGCCTGCGCGCTGACGCCGATTTTTTCGGCGCTTTCGAATTCATTGCCGCCGGACTTGATGAAGAGGTCGCCGCTGCCGCCGTCCACATCCTGGTCCGGATATTCCGCGGCCGAGTACGGCGTGAAGAGGACGGGCGAGCTCCCGCCGCTCAGGTTATGCAGCCGCGCCCGGGGCAGATCGCCCGCGCCGGGCGCCGCCATATCGATCAGCTGCGCCCCCGGCGCAATGCTTCCGCCGCCTTTGCCATTGCCTTCCACGGCGGCAATGATGCCCGCGGTGGCGGTGGCGTGGGCCACATCGAAATCCCCCGCGGTGGCCCGGTCCAGCGGATGGCGGGCCAGCAGATTGGGCGCCAGGTCTTCGTGGTCCGGATCGATGCGGCCGGGTTCGTGGATGGCGACGACCACGCCCTTGCCTGTGATGCCCTGCTGGTGCAGCGTACCCAGGTTCAAGTCGACGCCGGCCTGGGGCCGCGTATCCCCAAAGACGTGCTGCCCGGTGTTCTTCAGGTGCCATTGATACGGGAAGAGCGGGTCGTCCGGAACGGCGGCCTCGAAAAGCTGCGCCGCGCTGGCGGCATGCGCATGGGCGCCATCCGGCGCCGCCGCGCCTGGCGCGGGCGATGCGGGGAAGCCGCTGGTGTCGTCCGGTGCGGGGACGTGCGGGATGGGAGGAGTGCAGGCGATCATGACGAAGAAACCCAGGACGATGGGATCCCATGACGGGAAACGTGATCCCCTGTTGTGCCGCGGCGCTGCGATTCGATCCCGCTGGCCATCCGGAGGACGGCGGCGCGGCCCCACGATCCGTCAACGGTTCACGCCCTGGCATGCCGGCCGAAACTGTTTCCGACGGCCCATGCCCTGGGCCACGGTTTCATTGCCGGGGCCTACTGCATTTACGTTGTTGTTGCGACAACTACCAAAATCGCCTATTCTGATTTCCATCGCGTCCGAGCCCGGTCGGTTTATGTATCCGACAGCCATGCGAGGCGGACGCGGCAGCCATGGGGCCATACGGAGGAGCACGGCATGAGTACCGTAGACGTCAAAACCGAAATCACCGGCAATGTGTGGAAAGTGCTGCGGCAAGCGGGCGATACGGTGGAAGAAGACGAACCCATCGTCATCCTGGAATCCATGAAAATGGAAATCCCGGTCGTCGCGCCGGAGGCCGGCACCATCGCCGAAATCCTGGTCCAACCCGAACAGACCATTTCCGAAGGCAGCGTCGTCGCGCGCCTGACGGTGTGAGCGCGCCATGGCGTCCCTGAACCGTCTGCTGGTCGCCAATCGCGGCGAGATCGCCTGCCGTGTCATGCGCACCTGCCGCGCGCTGGGCATCGAGACCGTCGCCGTCTATTCCGAGGCCGACCGCGAGGCGGCGCACGTGGCCATGGCGGACCAGGCCTGTGCCATCGGGCCGTCGCGCGCCAGCGAAAGCTATTTGCGGCAGGACGCCATACTGCAAGCCGCCGCGCAGGCAGGCGCGCAAGCCGTCCACCCCGGTTATGGCTTTCTTTCGGAAAACGCTTCCTTCGCCCAGGCCGTCCTGCAAGCGGGATTGACCTGGATCGGCCCGCGCCCCGACAGCATTCGGGACATGGGCGACAAGCAGCGCGCGCGCGAACTGGCCGTCGCCGCCGGCGTGCCCGTCGTACCCGGCAGCGAGCGCTACGAAGCGGGTGCCCTGGACGGCATGGCGGAAAGCGCCGCGCGCGTCGGCTACCCCCTGCTGGTCAAGGCCGTCGCCGGTGGCGGCGGCATCGGCATGCGCCGGGTCGACAAGCCCGAGGACTTGATGGCCGTCGTCGAAGCCAGCCAATCCATGGCCGCCAAGGCGTTCGGCAACGGCGCGGTATTCCTGGAGCGCTACATTCCGCTGGCGCGCCACGTCGAGATCCAGGTCTTCGGCTTTGGCGACGGCAACGCCATACACCTGTACGAACGCGATTGCTCGCTGCAGCGCCGCTACCAGAAAATCATCGAGGAAAGCCCGGCACCGGGACTGCCCGCCGCGACGCGCGCCCGCATGGCCCAGGCGGCCGTGGACTTGTGCCGCGCCACCCGCTACCAGGGCGCGGGCACGGTCGAATTCATCGTGGACGCGGCCTCTTTCGAGTTCTACTTTCTGGAAATGAACACGCGCATCCAGGTGGAGCATCCGGTGACCGAAATGATCACCGGCCGGGATCTGGTGGCCATGCAGATCGACCTGGCACGCGGCCAGCTGCCGGCACTGGCCCAGGACGAGATCGCCACGCGCGGACATGCCATCGAATGCCGGCTGTATGCCGAGGATCCCAAGCGCATGTTCATGCCGTCGCCCGGCAGGCTGGCCGTGTTCCGTCCGCCGGCGGACCTGCCCGGTGTCCGGGTGGACAGCGGCTACCGGGAAGGAGACGAGATCACGCCGTTCTACGATCCCATGGTCGCCAAGCTGATCGCGCATGGAGACGACCGCGATACCGCGCGCCGTATCGCGGCGGATGCCTTGCGGCAATTCGCGGTCGAAGGCATACGGCACAATCGCGATTTCCTGATCGCCTGCCTGGAACATCCGGACTTCGCCGCCGGCGATGTCCATACCGGTTTCGTCGAGTCGCACCGCCAAGCCCTCTGCTAAACTCGCACGGTTTTCGACGGGGTACCCCGATGAGCGTCAAGCATGTGGCCAGGGACGACGCGTCCACTGACAACATTTCCGGCGATTTGAAAAGACTGGGCTTCACCGAGTATGAAGCCAAGGTCTATGTGCAGCTGCTGGGCATGCCGCCTTCGACTGCCTACGAGATCTCCAAGCAGGCGGGCGTGCCGCGGCCCAATACCTACAGCGCGCTGGACAGCCTGGCGCGGCGCGGCGCCGTACTGCCGGTGCGCGAGAACCCTACCTGCTATGTCGCCGCACGGCCACGCGAACTGCTGGACGCGATCGCACGTCAGACGCGCTCGCTGTGCTCAGGGCTGACCGAACGCCTGGAGGCCGTCACCCCGCGTAGCGACGACCACTACGTCTGGACGCTGCGTGGCGACCCGGCGGTGCACGAACACATCGACATGCTGATCGAGCGCAGCACCGAGACGGTCTGGATCAAGGCCGCCGACCACGTGCTGCGGCGCCATGCCGACCGCTTGCGCGAGGCCGCCGTCACGCGGGGGGTGCGCTTGCTGATCGTCCTGTTCGGCAACAATGCGGAGGAATTCCGCTACACCGACAAGTGCAGCGTCTATATCCATGAAAACAACGGCGTACGCATGGGCACGGCGGACAACCTGTTCACCCTGGCCGTCGATTACCGCGAGATGCTCACCGCCAACGTCGAGGGTGACGTCATTGCGGCGCACTCCAAGAACATGCCTATTGTCACGATGGCCTTGTCGCTGATACGCCATGACTATTACATGGCGGAGATCTTCGCCCGCTTCGGCAGCCAGATCGACGAAGCGTTCGGCCCGTATCTGCGCGATCTGCGGTTGCCCAGCTTCACGCCGGAGCAGGTCGCGTCGTTCAAGAAGAATACCGGGGTGGTGTAGCGTTGTGGCTTGCTAGGGCCTGTTGACAGGCCCCAGTGCCGCCCGCCAGGCCGCCATCCGCGTCTCCAGCGTCGACACCACCGCCAACGCCTTGGCCATATCCGGAATTTCGTCATACACCGGCACGCCCACCGCTCGTGCCCGCTCCCGATAGGCCCGTTTGCTGTCTTCCAGCTCCGGTGAACCATCCCCGCGCAAGGCCAGCAGGAAGTGCGCCTGTCCCGCCCATTTACGTTGCGTCTGTTCGACCACGCTGAGCAGATTGCCGATCGGATCGACCGCCCCCCGGCCGACGAAGGCGGCCAGGTTCAGGTGCATGGCGACCGCGTCCGGACGCGCGTGTTCGTAGACCAGGTCCAGGATTTCCCCCGCCACCCAGCCGTCTTTCTCCTGCAGCGAGCGCACCGGCGTATCGATGGGATTCAATACGCTGGTGCCCGGTGGAAAGCCCAGGGACTCCAGTGCCGCGCGCGCGGACGCGCCAAAAGGCGCCACCGCCAGGCCTTCGCGCGCGAACGTATCGGCGCCCAGCACGCTGGAGCCGCCGCCGTTGCCGAACAGCGTCACGGCGCGCGTCGGCCGTTCCGGACGCAGCGTCAAATGCTGCAGCGCCAGCAGCGCGTTGATGAATTCGTCGACGGTCTGCACCAGCGCCACCGGTGTCTGCGCCGCCACGGCATCCCAGGCGCGTTCATGGCCGGCCAGCGCACCGGTATGCGAGCTGGCTGCCAGACGTCCCAGGCTGGTGGTGCCGCCCTTCAGGATCACCACCGGCTTGGCCACCGGCGCGTTGCGCAGCAGGTCGAAGAAGGCGCGGCCATCCTTGATGTCCTCCAGGTACAGGCCCACCGCCTTGGTGTCGGGGTCGTACAGGAAGTATTCGAGCAGATCGTGCGGCGCGATGTCCGCGCTATTGCCGATGGTCACCAGCCCGCTGAAGCGCAAGCCGCGCCACTGGCCGCGCTTGATGATGTCGGTGGACAACCCACCCGATTGCGACACGATCCCGATGGCGCCCGCTTCCTTGGGCGCGTCGGATGGGAACGTCAGGCCGCCGCGCGGCGAATACGTGCCCAGGCAGTTCGGTCCCAGCACGCGTACGCCGCCGGCCCGCGCCTGTTCCACCAGCCGCTGCTGCATGTCGCGGCCCTCCTCCGTCTCGCCAAAACCGGAGGAAATCACCTGCGCGAACCGGCACCGGCCCGCGGCCGCGCCGAGCACCTCGGGAATCTGGCTGGCGCCGATCGCGACGTAGGCGTAGTCCACCGGCTGCGGGGTTTCGGCCAGGCTGGGATAGGCGGGCAGCCCCTCCACTTCCGGCGCGCTGGGATGGATGGGGTAGATGGCGCCGTCGTAGCCGTAGGCCTTCAGCCGCCGGATGAAGGTGTTGGCGATCGCGACACTGCGCGTCGACGCGCCCAGCACGGCTACCGTGCGTGGCCGGAACAGCGGCCGGTAATACTCAAGGACATCGCTGCCCGTGGGCGACGCAGGGACGGCACGCTCGGCCGGTGCCGCTTCCCGCACCGGCGCCAACACGAATCGCGCGTCCACCGCGCGCACACCGTTCGACGATGCGATCAGGGGATTGATGTCCAGCTCGGCCAGATCGTCGCCCAGCGTCTCCAGCAGTCCGCCCTTGCCGCCTACCGCCATCAAGGCGCGCACCAGGGCCTGCCTGTCCGCCGCTTCCTGGCCGCGCGCGCCATCCAGCAGGGCCGCGCCGCGCAGCTCGTCCAGCATGGCCCACGCATCGGCCTCGGTAATGGGGCAGATGCGAAAGGCCACATCCTTCAGCACTTCGATGAAGATGCCGCCCAAGCCGACCATGATCATCTGCCCGAACTGCGGATCGCGCACGGCACCGACGGCCACTTCGATACCGCGGGGCGCCATTTCCTCGACCAGCCAACCGTCCACGCGGGCCGCGGCAATCGCCGGCCTGGCCGCCATGGCGCGCACCGCATCGCGTACCGCATCGGCATCGCGCAGGTTCAGCGCCACGCCGCCCGCGTCCGATTTGTGCAGAATGTCGGGCGACACCACCTTCGCCACGAAAGGCCCGCTCAGCGCGGACGCCTGCGCGGCGGCGTCATCGGCGTCGCACGCCACCACCGAGCGCGGCACGGCCATGCCGAAGGCCGCCAGCAAGGCCTTGCCGTCGGCTTCGCTCAAGGCCTGCCGGTTCTCCTCGCGCGCGCGAGCAATAATGCCGCGCGCCTGATTGCGTTCCATCATTTCAGTCCTCCATGGCGCCCCGCACCACCTTCACCGCATGAAACAGGTATCGCCCGTTGAGAGGCAAGTGCAAACCGCTTAAGCGTGGGTCTCATCGTCGCAATAAACAGGTCTGCCCCGATCCGGGACGCCGCGGATCCGGCTCCGCCGGTCCGCCAGCGTCGCCCCCCTTGAGGGGGGAAGCGCGGAGCGCTTCGGGGGGTGGGTTTCATCGTCGCAATAAACAGGTCTGCCCCGATCCGGGACGCCGCGGATCCGGCTCCGCCGGTCCGCCAGCGTCGCCCCCCTTGAGGGGGGAAGCGCGCAGCGCTTCGGGGGGTGGGGTTCAGTAACTCGTAGGCCAGGTACGCATCAGGTGTTCGCCGATGCCGCCCGAACGGCGGCGCCGGTGCACATCCAGCATGCGGATGAGGAATGCGCGGGTTTCCTGTGGCTTGATAACGTCCTGCGCGGAGAAGATCCGGGCCATGTCCCAGACTTCCAGGTCCTTCTGGATGTCGGCCAGCGCTTCCTCGAAGCCTTCGTCGGACGGCGCCTTGTTGTGCACGATATTCGTGGCGAACACCGGGTCCATGAAGCTGACCTCCGCCATCGGCCACGCCACCATGACGTCGTTGTGCGCGCCGCCGCCCATGGCCACGTAGGCGCGGCCATAGGCCTTGCGGCACAGCACCGTAATCTGCGGCACGGTGGTCAGGCAGGTGGCGTTCATGAAGTTCATGATGTGGCCCGGCGCGCCGCGCCGCTCGGCGTCCAGCCCCACGACGAAGCCCGGCGTATCCATGAAGCGGATCAGCGGGATATTGAAGCTGTCGCACATCACGGTGAAGTCCACCGCCTTGCGGCACGCCTCGGCCGACAGCGCACCGCCGCCCGACATCGGGTTGTTGGCAATGACGCCCACGACCTGGCCTTGCAGGCGGGCCAGTGCCGCGATCAGCGGCTTGCCGAAGCGGGCCTTGATTTCCAGCAGGCTGCCGCGGTCGAAGATGATCTCCAGGATCTTCTTCATGTTGTAGACCTGGGTACGCTTCTCCGGCAGGATCTCGAGGATCCGCTCCTGCCCTTCCCCCGAGCCTTCGGTAACCTCCGCGGCCGGCGGCAGCTGGCCGTTGTGCGACGGCATATAGGACAGGAACCGGCGGATGGCCTGCATGGCCTCTTCGTCGGTGTCGACGAAATAGTCGATCAGGCCCGTCTGTTCGGCGTGCAGCCGCCAGCCGCCCAATTCTTCCAGGTCTACCTTTTCCCCGATGGCCATCGACACCAGGCGAGGGCTCGATACCGACATGATCGAGCCTTTCTTCATCACGGAAAAATCCGAGCAGCAGCACAGCCATGCCGACGACCCGAACGAGGTATTGAGCGCCGCGGCCACCCACGGCGTATCGCGCATGCGGCGAAACTGCGAGGTGTCGTTGCCCAGCAGCGCGCCCATGCCGCGCGAACCCATGGCGTCCGGCAGGCGCGCGCCGGTGGATTCGCCGACGTGCACGAAGGGCATGCCGCGCTCGGTGCAGGCCTTGCGGACGTAGCCCATCTTGCGCGAATTGGTGGCGCTGGTGGACGCGCCCTTGGTGGTGAAGTCATTCACCACCACGCCGACGTCACGCCCGTCGATGCGGCCGAAGCCCACCAGCTTGCCGTCGCGCGGCGTCTCGTCCGCGTCCAGTTCGAAGCGCGCCGAGGCGCCCAGCACGCCCAGTTCGATGAAGCTGTCGGCGTCGACCAGCTTGTCCAGGCGTTCCTGCGCATTCAGGTCGCCGCCCGCGCGGCGCTTGGCCAGCTTTTCCTCGCCGCCCATGGCGCGCGCGGCTTCGCGCCGGCGATCGAGTTCCGCCAGCAATGCTTCATGGGGCATGGTCTTCTCCTTCTCGTTAGGCGCCAGCGTGGTTCAGGCGCCGAAATCGCGCCGCTCGACCGTCAACCTGTCGATGGCGGCATGATCCAGTTCGGGCCGATAGCCCGCCGGCATGACGACGGCGCCGCGCTCGAAGCCCAGCGGCTGGCGAAACAGCTTGTCCGGATGCTTCAGGAAGCCGTTGAACTCACCGGCGTTGTCTATCGTGGTGCGCGCCACGCACGCTTCCATCCAGTTATGGACTTCGCTGCCCAGGCCGTCGCCCAGGACCGGGCGCATGCCGTTGGCGCGCACGCGATTCAGGCCTTCGGCCAGCCGTTCCAGGCTGCCGAAACGCTTGAGCTTCAGCTTGCAGTAGCCCACATTGCGCAGCGTGGCGGCGCGGTCGATATCGGCAAGCGCGCAGATCGGTTCGTCCAGCATCAGCGGCACGGGGCTGGCCAGCGCCACCGCGGCATTGGCGTCCCAATCATCGGCATCGCAGGGCTGCTCGAACAGCTCGATGCCTTCCGGGTCCAGCTTGCCGACGAAGGCCACGGCGTCGTCGCGGCTATAGGCGCGGTTGGCGTCCAGGCGCAGGCTCGCGCGTCCATCCGCCGCACGCTGGATGGCGCGTACGCGCTCCAGGTCCGCGGCGACGTCCTTGCCGACCTTGACCTTGAAGACCCGGAAGCCCGCGGCGATGCGGCGGTCGATCTCCTCGGCGATGGCGGCCGGCTCCAGGGCGCTGACGGGTACCAGCAACGGCAGCACGGTGTCCTGCACCACGTCCAGGAAGGGCGAGTTCTCCAGTGCCTCGATCGCGCACACCATGGCGGTGACGGCCACCTTGCTGTCCAGGAAGCGGGCCAGCAGCGCGGCCTTGGCGTCGCCGGCATCGCGTCCGGGCAGCGCAGCCAGCTGCTCCAGGCAGAACGCCCATGCGCCCTCGCGCGTCTCGCTGCTGGAACCGGGCGACACATGGCCGTCGGCGAACGCCCGCCGGCCGGCCTCGTCTTCCAGTTCCACCAGATAGGGTTCGAACTCGGTGAACGTGCGATAGGAGAGGCGGTAGGGGGTGGTCAGCGGCAGGCGCAGGCGGCGCAGCGTGACTTTGCGTATTTTGCTCATGCAACCTCGGGTGGGAATATGCGGGGGGCCCGGCGGCCTATTCCGCTTATGGTTGTTGCGTACACTACTACGATAATCCGCGTGCCGCAACGGTGAATAATCGATTATTGCAATGCGGCAAACCTGGCCCCTATATGCATATGCGTTTTTACCCGATTGACGCGGCGCGCATTCAGGGATCACAATCGCCAAATTAGTAGTTGTATCTGCGACAACGATAACCCTCGGCGCGCGACAGCGCGCACGGGGAGACGCCGCGACCCGTCACCGACCATCGCGGCGAAACACGGCATTCCGCCCCGGACGGCGGAATCGCACGGAGACAACGCGCATCAACGGAGGCAGCGATGCAGGACCACGATAAGAACGGCGGCGAGAACGCAGCGGCCCACCCATCAAGGGCGTCTTTCCCGCCAGGACAGGCAACGCGGCGGGACCAGCCCGCCGCCCTGCCGCGGGCCGGGACAACTCGCCGCGCCGGCATCGCGCGCGCATGGATGGCCGCGGTGGCCGCGACCCTGTGCGCCGCCTTGATCGCCCCAGGCCCCGCGCGGGCGCAGGACGACTGGCCCAGCAAGCCCTTGACGCTGCTGATCCCCTACGCCCCCGGCGGCACGACCGACATCATCGGCCGCATCCTGGCGGACAAGGTGGGCCGCATCCTGGGGCAGACCGTGGTCGCGGACAATCGCGGCGGCGCGGGCGGCACGATCGCCGGCACCATGCTGTCGCGGTCCAATCCCGACGGCTACACGATCATGCTCGAGCACATCGGCTTCGCTTTCAACGCGACGCTGTATCCGCACCTGAGCTACGAGCCGCTCAAGGACATCACGCCGGTCGCCTACGTCGGGCAGACGCCCAACGTGCTGGTGGTGACCAACTCCATGCCGGTGCACAACATCAAGGAATTCCTGGACTATGCCCGCGCGCATCCCGGGGCGGTCAACTACGGATCGGGCGGCGTCGGCAGCGCGGGCCACCTGCCCATGGCCTGGCTGCAGTCCAAGCAGGACTTGAAGCTGACCCACATCCCGTACAAGGGATCGGGCCCCGCCATCACGGATCTCATTTCCGGCCGCATCGAGGCCATGCTGCTTACCATTCCGGCGGTGCTGCCGTACATCCGTAGCGGCCAGGTCAGGCCGCTGGCGACGTCCGGCGCGCAGCGCGCGGCGTCCCTGCCCGACCTGCCCACCATGCTGGAGGCCGGCATCAAGGGTTTCGACTACGAGCCCTGGTATGGGGTGTTCGTGCGCACCGGTACGCCGCCGGCCGTCGTCGCCAAGCTGCATGACGCGATCAACAAGGCCCTGCAGGATCCCGATACGCAGAAAAGAATGCTGGAGCAGGGACTGGCCGTTTCCACCTGGACACAGCAGAAGTTTCAGCAGCAGGTGCACGACGATACCGAGAAGTGGCACGCCATCATCACGTCGCTGAACATCAAGATGAATTAACGGGCGACGCGGGGCCTCGGTGGCTCGGCAGGGCCGCGCGGCCGCTTCAGGCCGCGACGGTTTCCAGCAATTCCAGGTAGTGCCGCAGCGGGGGCGTTGCCGCCCCCGGCACCTTGGCCAAGTCGTCGTACTTGCGCAGGCGCACGGCTTCGGCGAAATAGGGCAAGCGTTCGAACGCCTGCACTTCCTCCGGCGTGAAAGCGCCACCCTGCAGCACCAGGGAGTCCTTCGACGCCTGCGACAGCGTGGACCAGTAGGCCGGATCCACCGCGCAGAGATAACGCTTGGCCGGCACGTGCAGGCGCACCGGCGCCACCACGCTTTCGCCGACCAGGCCCAGCAAGGCGCGCGCCCCGATGTCCTGGTGGCGCTTGTCCTCCAGCGCGCTCTCGGCCATCATCAGATGGCCGACGTCATGCAGCAGGCTGGCAACGATCGTGGCCGCCGATTCCCCCGCCTGTTCGGCCAGCGCCGCGCATTGCAAGGCGTGTTCGGTCTGGGTGACGGCCTCGCGGCCGTAATAGGCGCTGCCATAGCCGGCGAACAGGCTTTCGACACGCGATAGGGTGAGTGCTTCGGACATGATGACTGCGATCAGATGAAGATTTTGCGTATGCGCGACGAAAGCACGTCGATGGCGATCACGAACAGCACGATGATGATCATCACCGCGCAGGTCTGGCCGTACTGGAAGCTGCGGACGATTTCCCAGAGCACCATGCCGATGCCGCCGGCACCCACGATACCTACCACCGACGCGGAACGCACATTGGATTCGAAGCGGTACAGCGAATAGGAAATCCACAGCGGCAGAACTTGCGGGATGACGCCGAAGACGATTTCTTCGATGGCACCGGCGCCGGTGGCCCGCACGCCTTCCACGGGCCGCGGATCGATCGCCTCCACGGCCTCGGAAAACAGCTTGGCCAGCACGCCCAGGGTATGGATCCACAGGGCCAGCACGCCGGCGAACGGCCCCAAGCCCACCGCCACGATGAACAGCATGGCGAAAACCATTTCGTTGATGGCGCGGCAAGCGTCCATCAGCCGGCGCACGGGCTGGTGCACCCAGGCCGGCACGATGTTCGACGAGCACAGCAGGCTCATCGGCACCGCCAGCACCACGGCAAGGAAAGTGCCCCAGATGGCGATCTGCACCGTGACCAGCATCTCTTCCAGATACATCCGCCAATCGCGGAAGTTCGGCGGAAAGAAATCCTGCAGGAACTGCGACATGTTCCCGGAATCGCGGAACAGGTCCAGCGGGCGCATGTCGGCCCCCTGCCACGACGCGGCCAGCACGGCAATGATGATCGCCCATGTCAGCATGGCGGGCAGGGAGCCCTTGGGCGGTTGAGGCGCGGGCCGCGCCGTGGACAAGGTGGCACTCATGGGTTCTCTTACCTATATGCGGCGGCGCCGCTTACTGCTGCGACTTGACGGAGGCGACCTGCTTGGCCAGCTCGGCCAGCTTGCCGTCGATCTCGGCCAGCTGCTTCTGCCTGGCTTCCGCGCTGAGCGTCGTATCGTTTTCGATCTTGGCGCGCTGGCCGGCCAGGCTGATCTGGCGGATCGGCAGCAGCTGCGTATTGTCGGAATCGACGAAGCCCTTGTAGCTCAAGGTCTTCAGCTTCTCCAGTTCCTGCGCGGCGTCCGGGCCCGTCTTGCCGTAGTTCACGAAGAAGGCCTTGATCTTCTGCTTCAGGTCCTTGGGCAGATCGGCGCGCCACACCAGCGGATCAGCCGGGATCAGGGGCGATTTCCACAGTACGCGAACCTTCTCTTCCGGGGACTTTCCGGTGTTGATCCTGTAGCGCTCCATCGCTTCGGTGTTGGTGATGGCCACATCGACCTGGCCGTTCATCGCCGACAGCAGGTTGGTTTCGTGGTTGGCGATGCGGAAGTTCTTGAAGAAGGACTTGGGATCGATCTTGTTGGCGCCCCACAGGTAGTAGCCGGGCACCGCCGTGCCGGACGTCGAGTTGGGATCGCCCGCGCCGTAGCTCATGGTCTTGCCGTTCTTGAGCACGTCGTCCAGCGACTTGACCTTGCCGTCCTTGGCGGCAACCAACACCGACCAGTAGCCCGGGTTGCCGTCCTTGTCGATCACGTGGGCGAACACTTCGCCCTGCGAGCGATCCACCGCCTCGATGGCCGAGAGGTTGCCGTACCAGGCCATCTGCACCTTGTTGAAGCGCATGCCCTCGATGATGCCGGCGTAGTCGGAAGCGAAGAAGGGCTTGACCTGCACGCCGATGGCCTTGCTCAGGTCATCGATAACCGGCTGCCAGGCGCTGCGCAGATTGCTCGACGATTCGGTCGAGATGATGCCGAAATTCAGGGTCTTCGCGTCCTGGGCGAACGCCGGCGCGGAAAGGGCCGCCGTGGCGATGAGGGCGCAAAAAGTTCTGCGAAGCATGAGGGTAACTCCGTGTCTTGCAAGAGGAAGGAAAAGGAAAAGTCAGGCCGCCGCCAGTTGCGGACGTCCGACCGGGGACAGCGGCGCCACGGCATCGGCCGACGGCGCCGCGGGCATCAGTTCGCCGAGCTCGGCGCCGTACAGGTCCTGCAGCATTTCGGCCGTCAGGTTGGCCGACGGGCCGTCGTACACCACCTTGCCATGGCGCAGTGCGACGACCCGGGGGCAGTAGCGCATGGCCACGTCAACCTGGTGCAGCGACACGACGACGGCGACGCCGCGGGTGCGGTTGATCTGCGCCAGCGTGTCCATCACGCGGCGCGACGATTCCGGGTCCAGCGAAGCGATCGGCTCGTCGGCCAGGATGGTGCGGGCGTTCTGTACCAGGGTGCGGGCGATGGCCGCGCGCTGCTGCTGGCCGCCGGACAGGTTGGAGGCGCGCTGGAAGGCGTGGCCTTCGATGCCGACCTGCGCCAGCGCGTCCAGGCCGACCTGGACTTCACCGCGCAGGAACCAGCGCAGCAAGCTGCGATACAGCGGCACGCGCGGCAGCATGCCGGCCAGGACATTGGTGATGACGGGCAGCCGGCCCACCAGGTTGAATTGCTGGAACACGAAACCGATGCCGGCGCGGGCGCGCCGCACATCGCGGCTGATCCGGCCGTTGTGCTGGATGAGCGCGCCATTGACATGGATCTCGCCGCCCCCTGCATCGGCCGCCACGAAGCCCGCCAGGTGGCGCAGCAGCGTGGACTTGCCCGAGCCGGAAGCGCCCAGCAGCGCCACCATTTCACCGTCGCGCACCTGCAAGCTCACGCCGTCCAGGGCTTTCTGGCCGGCGCGAAAGGACTTGCTGACGCCGCGCACATCGATCGCATAAGTCATGACGTAGATCTCGCATTCCAAAGATGCGAGTAGTCTGGCCAGCCCCAATGACAGCCTCATGACGGTGTCATACGACATTCAGCCCGATATTCGTGACGGTTTGTGTGCCTGTCATCAAAATGACATGAAGGCCGCCCGGGTGCGCGCGGGGTGTAGTCCTTCCATGCAGCCAAAGCATATGCGACAACTACGGTCCTTATGGAGGAGGCCGCTGCCTTCGCGGCGCGCGCAGAATCAAGGGCATGCAGTCGGGCCAGGAGGTCGCCCATGGGTTTGCTCAGGACGTTGTTCGCGCTATCGGTTGTACTGGACCATTCTCCTTTCAACGACGGCCATATGCTGGTGGGAGGAAGGCTCGCGGTGCAGCTCTTCTATGTAATCTCAGGCTTCCTGATCTCCTACATCCTGAACACCAACGAGGCGTACCGCAGCACGGGGCGCTTCTACGAAAACCGCCTGCTGCGCCTGTTCCCGACCTACCTCGCCGTCGCGGTGGTCGCCCTGGCGCTGAACTGGGTGGCCAACCCGGAATTCCTGGACGTCTACCGGCGCAGTCCCAACAGCGCGGACCTGTTCCTGGTGCTGGCCAACCTGTTCATCTTCGGGCAGGACTGGCTGATGTTCTTCGGCATCAAGGGGGGATCGCTCACCCTCACCGGCAACTATGCCGACAGCGACGTGCCCCTGTACCAGGGGCTGCTCGTGCCGCAGGCGTGGACGCTCGGCGTGGAGCTCAGCTTCTACCTGATCGCGCCGTTCATCCTGCGTTCGATGCGCTGGGTCTTGGCCCTGTTCGCGGCTTCGGTGGTGCTGCGCCTGCTGCTGCTGCACGCCGGCGTCGCCCAGTCCGATCCCTGGAGCTACCGCTTCTTTCCGCTGGAACTGGCCCTGTTCCTGGCCGGCGCGCTGTCGCACCGGCTGCTGCTGCCGCTGTGGCAGCGCCTGAGCGGCCGTTTCCACTACCTGCCGGAAGTGGCCACCGGGCTATTCGTGGTCTACGCCCTGTTCCACTTCTCGCTGAACTTCAATCACAACGTGCGCGACGCCCTGGCGCTGGCCCTCTTCACGGGCATCCTGCCGCTGACTTTCATCTACCAGGCCCGGCACCGGCTGGATAAAAAAATCGGGCAGCTGAGCTACCCGATTTATATCTCTCATTCCGTCGCCATTCTGCTGGTGCATCAGGCGACGAGCTGGGTGGGCCTGACCAACGCGCTGGCGATCTCGACCCTGAATGTGCTGCTGTCGCTAGTGCTGGCCACATTGCTGTGGACCATGATCGACAGCCGGGTCGACAAGGTGCGCGAACGCGTCAAGTCGGGCGATGCCTCAGGCGCTCCGGCGCGCCCCCTGCGAGCCTGAGACCGCGCTGGACACCGCTTGGGCGACGATCGCGACCACGATGTTCACCACCAGGGCGATCAGGCCCGTGTAGATGCCATAGGTATCGCCGCCCACCACGAAGGCGTGCACGGGCTTGATGCCGTCCATGTACGCCAGCGTGGTGCCGGTGGCCAGGCCGACCAGCCAGCCCAGCAGCAGCGGGCCGCCGCGGAACCAGCCGAAGAACAGGCCGAACACCACCGCGGGGAAGGTCTGCAGGATCCACACGCCGCCCAGCAGTTGCAGGTCCAGCGCGAACTGCGTGGGCACGAACAGGATGAAGATCAGCGCGCCGACCTTGACGACCAGCGACGAGACCTTGGCAACCTTGGCCTCGCCCGCCGGCGTCACCGACGGGTTGACGTAGGCCTTCCAGAAATTGCGCGTGAACAGGTTGGCAGCACCGATCGACATCACCGCCGCCGGCACCAGGGCGCCGATCGCGATGGCCGCGAAGGCGAAGCCCGCGAACCAGCTGGGGAACAGCGTGTTGAACAGCTGCGGCACCACGTCGTTGGGCGTCTGCGGATGCAGGTTGGCGGCATAGGCCATGTAGCCCAGCAGCGCGATCAGGCCCAGCAGCAGCGTATAGGCCGGCAGGAAGATCGCGTTCTTGCGGATCGTATCGGCGCTCTTGGCCGCGAAGATCCCCGTCAGCGTGTGCGGGTACATGAACGCGGCCAGGGCGGAGCCCAGCGCCAGCGTGGCATAGGGCAGGAACTGCGAGGCCTTCAGCGTCAGGCCGGTCGCGCCGCCCTTGGCTGCGAAGGCCGTCCCCGCCGAGGCGAACACGGCGCCATAGCCGCCCAGCTTGGCCGGCACCAGCACAATCGCCACCAGGACCACGATATAGATCATCAGGTCCTTGACGAAGGCGATCAGGGCGGGCGCGCGCAGGCCGGCGGAATAGGTATACAGGGCCAGGATCACGAAGGCGGCGGCCAGGGGCAGCTCGCCCGTCAGGCCCAGCGCCTTGATCACCACTTCCATGCCGACCAGCTGCAGCGCGATATAGGGCATGGTCGCCAGCACGCCGGTGACGGCGATGGCCAGCTCCAGCGGCCGCGATTGGAAGCGCGCATACACGACGTCCGCCGATGTTACGTGTCCCGCCTTCTGCGCCACCCGCCACAAGCGCGGCATGATGGTGAACACGATGGGATAGACCAGGATGGTGTAAGGCAGCGCGAAGAAACCGTAGGCGCCCACGGCATAGACCAGTGCGGGCACCGCAATCACGGTGTATGCGGTATAGAAATCGCCGCCGACCAGGAACCAGGTAATCCAGGTGCCGAAGCGGCGCCCTCCCAGGCCCCACTCGTCCAGATGCGCGGCCGTATCGCCGCGCTGCCAGCGCGATGCCGCGAAACCCATGACCGTGACCAGCAAGAAGAAGAAGATGAACACGCCCAGGGCGGTCCAATTGATTTGACCGGCCATTATTCGTCTCCCCGGTTGCGCTGGCTGCGATAGACGATCCACGTCAGGAACGCGGTGATCGGCACCCACAGAAACTGATACCAATAGAAGAAGGGGAAACCGAACAGCTCGGGTAGGGGCTGGTTATAGAAGGGTACCCAGAGCAAGCCGATGAACGGCAGCAAAAGCAAAATCCACATGCCTAGACTCTTTTAGAAGGTTGTCTCTCGATTTTGTCTCGCGATCGGACATGAACGCCGAACGAGGCGGGATAACGCACCGCCGGCGAGGCCGCAGAATACTCCCGTATATCGGCGCGTCGCAATTAAAACCCTGCGCGCGCGCGGTAAATAAGCGGATGGTTCAGCTTGCCGTTAGCCACCGTAAATAAATGCTTCAATCGCGCGTCCATTTACCCGAAATCGATGGGGCTTGCTTCCACGGAATCACTTCCTTCGCTCCTTGCGTGGACGATAACGCTACCGGGGTTTACACCAGGGTAAAATTGAATTAAACTCTATCGCGTGTTGTATTTCCATAGCGCGGACATCGCCTGGAGCGATTTCCGACCCCTTACAGCGGTTCTGCCGCGCCCAACCGCTTCTTCCAGTCCTGCCGCATGAGCGGACTGCGACCAAGCACCCGTTTTGACGGGTTCGCCGCCCTGACGGCCAGCGTCCTCGCCCTTCCATCCTTCGCGTCCCCGGACGCGACCGAGCCGGCTGTTCGGCCGCGGCGCCCATTGCGTTGCGGCGGCATGACCGGACGGTTTACCCCTTTCTGGAGACTTCCATGGCGAAAGAAGAACTAATCGAACTCGACGGCATCGTCGACGAAGTGCTGCCCGATGCGCGCTACCGCGTCACGCTGGACAACGGCGTGGCAGTGGGCGCCTATGCCTCCGGCCGCCTGCGCAAGCACCGTATCCGCATCCTGGCCGGCGACCGCGTGACGCTGGAGATGTCGCCCTACGACCTGACCAAGGGCCGCATCAACTTCCGGCACAAGGATGCCACGCCGGCACCGCGTCCCAGCGGCACCGGCTACCGCCCCTCGGCCTCGCGCCGCTAAGCCGGGCACCCCGGCGCCCGCGCCGGCCGCAGCCACCCCGCCCGATCGGCGCGGCGGAAGGCTTGCCGGACCGCCCGGGCCGGGATCCCGCCGCCATGCGGGGGCCTTGAAACAGCCGCGGTTTCCGCCCGATTTCCATCGAATGCGCGGTGGCTGCGTGCGCTAATGTTGCGGCTTTTGCGGAAATATCGACGGGCCCGCCATGGCGACCGAACAGGAATTGCGCGCCGCGCTCGCGCGCGTCACCGATCTGGAAAAGCAGCTTGCCCTGGCGGACCGGGGCTGGCAATTGCTCGGGCGCTCCCGCGCGGCCTTCATCAGCAGCCTGCGCCATACGGGGCTCTCGTACGCCCACGCACAAATCAAGTTCGATGATTTCGTGGAAGAGCAGCGCCGCCTGTACGAATACCTGACCCAGGCCCTGGAAGCGGCGCGCGCTCACCACGCCGCACTGACGGCGGGGGCCGGCGGCGAGCCCACCACCGATTCCCGCTCGGATGTCCGGGCGAGTGCCATCGCCGGACACTGACGCCCTACATGCAGAGGTTCGCCGTCTGAACCAGGCCTTGGGCCCCGTAGGACGAACGCGACGACATGCGGATGTCGACGTTGCCGTTGGCATACTGGATGACGCGCAGCACGGAGCTGATGCCCATCGCGCTGTTGTCGATCACGTCGTAGCCATTGTCGATGGCCACCATCTTCACCTGTTCCCCCTGACCTCGCCAGCCGTCGGCCACGCATTGCGCGTAGGCCTGCGGAGACTTGCTCGTATGGCCGAAGAACACCGGGTCCTTCTTCAACAGGTCGCCACTCGACGAGCAACCCACCAAGGCCAGCACGACGGCGGCCGCCCCTGCGCGACGGATCATTGCAACTCCCATTCGATGCGATAACGATCCCGGACTATAGCGCAGTAGGAGTATGCTGAAGCAGTCCCGTGGCGCCGCGGCGCGCGGGACCTTGCATGCCCTTACCGCGGTTTCGAACGTCCGCTTCGTCAGCCGAAAAAGGAATCCCCATGAAACGCTCCTACCTCGCCCTTACCCTGTTTTGCGGCGCGATCGCCGTTTCCGCCGTGCAGGCCCAGCCGGCCATGCAAGGCAAGACCGACAAGGGCCCCGCCCTGGTCGATCACAAGAACATGACGCTGTACACCTACGACAAGGACGCCAAGGGCAAGTCCAACTGCACCGGGCAGTGCGCCGCCAACTGGCCGCCGCTTGCCGCGGGCAGCGACGCCAAGCCCACCGGCAAGTGGAGCGTCGTCACGCGCGATGACGGCAGCCGGCAATGGGCCTACGACGGCATGCCGCTGTACACGTTCAAGAAAGACAACAAGCCGGGCGACGTCACCGGCGATGGGGCGGGCGGCGGTAGCTGGCACGTCGCCAAGCCCTGATCCGCGTCCGCCGGCGGGTCCGCGCTGTCGCAGGTCTACTTGCGCAGCGCGGACTTCGGCCGGAACGCCTTGACCACGTCGGGATGCGTTTCCATGTAGGGGCCGCCGATGAGGTCGATGCAATACGGCACCGCCGCGAAAATCCCCGGCGTCGCCACCGCGCCGTCCGCAGCGCGCAGGCCCTCCAGGGTTTCCTTGATTGCCTTGGGCTGGCCGGGCAGGTTGATGATCAGGGCGGCGTGATCGGCGGTTTCCCGCAGCACCGCCACCTGGCGCGACAGTATCGCGGTCGGCACGAACTTCAGGCTGATCTGCCGCATCTGTTCCCCGAAGCCCGGCATCTCGCGCGTGGCCACCGCCAGGGTCGCCTCCGGCGTCACGTCGCGCCGCGCGGGGCCCGTCCCGCCCGTGGTCAGGACCAGATCGCAGCCGAGCCCATCCACCAGCTCGATCAGGGCGGCGGAAATCAGCGCCCGCTCGTCGGGCACCAGCCGCGCCACCGATTGCCACGGCGACGACAGCGCCTGCCCCAGCCAGTCGCGCAGCGACGGGATACCCAGGTCTTCGTAGGCGCCCTGCGAGGCCCGGTCGGACACGGACACAAGGCCCACGATCAATTCATCGGGATGGCGGCGCGCGAGGCGCGTGGCGGTATCGCTCATGGGAAGTACCTGAGAAGGTCGGAACACATGGGGCGAACTATACCGCCGCAGCGCCGATGCCCTCAGCGCCCCAGCTTGGCCCGGGGATCGAAGGGCGCCTGTCGCTGCAGATTCCGGTAAGCCTCCCGTGCCGCCGGCGTATCGGCGGGCGGCAGGGCGACCTCCAGTTCCAGGTACAAGTCCCCCGGCGGCTTGCCGGGCAGGCCGCGCCCTTTCAGGCGCAGCTTGCCGCCGTTGCGCGACCCGGCCGGTATCGCCACTTCCACCGGTCCGCCCGGCGTGGGCGCCGTCACGGTGCCGCCGAGCGCGGCTTCCCATGGCGCCACGGGCAGCGTCAGCGTCAAGTCGCGCCCGTCGACGCGGTACAGCCGATGCGGCCGCAGGCGGACTTCCAGATACAGGTCGCCCGCGGCACCGCCCGCATAGCCCGCCATTCCCTGGCCGGCCAGGCGGATGCGCTGGCCCTCGCGGATGCCCGACGGTATCTTCACGCTCAGCTTGCGCTCCTGCAGGCGCGGCCGTCCGTGCTCGTCCATCTTCATGGAACGCAGGCTGATCTCACGCGTCGCGCCATGCAAGGTGTCTTCCAGTTCGATTTCGATCGTGGCGTGATGATCTTCCCCGCGCGCGCGAAAACCGCGCGGCCGCTTGCGCGTCGCATTGCCGAACAGCGAAGAGAAAAACTCGCTGAAGTCGGCGTCCTCGCCGCCGTTGGCCGAGCTGAACTCGAAGCCCTGGTCCCAGCCTGGCGGCGGCCGATAGCCGGCTCCCGCCGACACGCCGGCGGCCAGGTTGTCGTAGGCGGCCCGCTTCTCCGGATCCCGCAGCACGTCATAGGCTTCGTTGATGTCCCGCATGCGGACTTCGGCATCGGCTTCCGTACTGACGTCGGGGTGGTATTGCCGGGCCAGCTTGCGGTAAGCCTGGCGCAGGTCCTCTTCGCCCGCGCCCCGCTCCACGCCCAGGATGTCGTAGTAGTCCTTGAACTCCATATTGCCCGCTCTCGCTTCCGGGTGACCGCGCCTTGGCCCGCCGGGCCCACGCCGCCGCGGTGAGGCTGCCTACGCTGTCGGTTCCACACGTACCCCCATGCGCCAGACTACCGCTCCCGGACAAAATTTTCAGATAGTGGATATATCGGGACTGGGCGGGCTGATTTCAACGTAAAGCAGCAACATGGGCCCCTGAACGCTACACCGTTGGCAGCGTCCGGACGATCAACCGTTCGGCCGATTGCCGAGCCGCCGCGGCGCATGCGCCGGTAGGCGGCGGTTGTAAACCGCCCTGCTTTCGGAGGAGCGGAGACTGATACAACATTAGGAACATTATGTAGCGCACGGACGGTGTTTGCGACAGAATGGGTGCCGTTCATACCAGCCGGGAACCCAGGTTGTTCCGCCGTCAAACACTCACGATCCAGCAGCAGATCCTCCTGTTGGCCGGCACCCTCTGTCTGGCCCTCGTGGCCGCGGCCGCGGGGGGTGCAGCCTACATGGGGCAGCGCCAGACGCGGGACCTGATCGAACAGCACGTTGCCGATATCGCGAGCGCCATGGCCCACACGCTGGACCGCGACATGTTCGAACGCTTCCGGGAAATCCGCAGCCTGGCGGAAGGACCGACCATGCGCACCATGGATCCCGGCACGCTGCGCGGACTGCTCACCGGCCGCCAGCAATCCATGACGGACTACGCGTGGATCGGCGTCATCGACCCGGACGGCAGGGTCATCGCCGCCACCCAACGCAAGCTCGAGGGTGATTCCGTCGCGGACCGCCAGTGGTTCCAGCGCGGCCGGGAATCGCCCAACATCGGCGACGTGCACGAGTCCAGGATGCTGAACGAACTGCTGGAGCGTCCGCGCGGCAAGGGCTTCCGCTTCGTGGAGATCTCTGCGCCCGTCATGGACAACGGCCGCCTGGTCGGCGTGCTGGGCGCGCACCTGAGCTGGACCTGGGCCGCCGACGTGCGCCGCTCCATGCTGGAAGCCGATACCTCCAACGGCGTGCGCGATCTGTGGATACTCTCGTCCGACGGCACGATGCTGCTGGGTCCGCGGCTGGGCAGCAAGCCGTTCTCTGACGCGCAGGTCGCCCGCATGCGCCAAAGCCGCCAGGGCTACTTCGAGCTGCAGAGCGACAACGGCGAAATGCTCACGGGCTACGCCCTGGCCTCCGGCTATCGCGACTACCCCGGGCGCAACTGGATCATCGTGGCGCAGCAGCCCGCCCGCGACGCCTATGTCGCCGTCCGGCGGCTGGAATGGCGCGTCCTCATTCTGAGCATCCTGATCAGCATCGCGGGCATTGCCCTGACGTGGACCATTGCCAACCGCATCGCCCGTCCGCTGCGCGCCTTGACCCGGGCGGCCAGCCACCTGGGCCGCGACGAATCGGTAACCATGCTGCCCCGCCTGGCCGGCGCACGCGAAATCGTCGATCTGTCCGCCGCGCTGCGATCGCTGATGCGGCGCCTGGACGTGGAGCAGGCGCGCGCGGAACACGCCCAGCGCCGGGCGCAGATCGAAGAACAGCGCTACGTCCAGGAGATCAGCGAACTGCGCAAGGCCGCCGGCATCGACCCCTTGTCCGGCCTGCTGAACCGGCGTTCTTTCCTGTATGCCGCAGCCATGCTGATCGCCGAACAAAGCGCTCGCATGGGCCAGGTCGCCGTCATCATGGCCGACATCGATTTCTTCAAGCTGGTCAACGACAACCATGGGCACGGCGCCGGCGACGCCACCATCCGCAAGGTCGGGGAGATCCTGACCTCATCGGTGCGCGAGCACGACCTGGTCGCCCGATTCGGCGGCGAGGAATTCGTCATCCTGCTGGCCGGGGCATCGCCCAATGCCGTGCTGGCCACCGCCGAGCGCATGCGCAGGAATGTCCAGGAAACGCCCATCGAATACCACCAGGCGACCATCCGCATCACCATCAGCCTGGGCATCGCCGTGGCCGGCGCGCGCGACGGCGACATCCAGGCCATCATCGAAAGCGCCGACCACGCCCTGTACCGCGCCAAGCAACGGGGGCGGAACCGCGCGGTCCTGTCGGCCTGAGCGCGCGCAAGCCGCGACGCTGCTGACGCAGGCGGGCGCGGACGTCGGCGTGACGGACCTGCTCGTGCTCATCCCGGACGAACTGCCCGCGCGCTGCTAGTATTCCTGTTCGCGCCAACCCCGAGGAGACCGTGGCCGTGCCGCTGACCCTATACGTCGATGCCCAATTCCTGAGCCCATACGCCCTGTCCGCGTACGTCGCGCTGGAGGAAAAAGGCCTGGACTTCGAGGTCAGGCTGGTCGACCTGGATCAGGGCGACCAGCGCACCGCGCCCTTCCTGCACCGCTCGCCCATCGGCAAGGTCCCCGTCCTGGCGCACCAGGACTTCTATCTGAGCGAATCCAGCGCCATCGCCGAATACCTGGAACAGGCCTTCCCGCCACCGGAATACGCGGCCCTCTACCCGGCGGACCCGCGTCCGCGCGCCCGGGCGCGGCAGGTGCAGGCTTGGCTGCGCAGCGACCTGCACACCCTGCGCCGCGAACGTCCGACGCAAGTCATCTTCGAAGGGGCGCGCCCTGCCCCGCTGAGCGACGCCGGCCACTGCGATGCCGCGCGCCTGATCCGCGTCGCCAGCGCGCTGCTCGCGCACGGCCGGTCACACCTGTTCGGCGCCTGGAGCCTGGCCGATCTGGACCTTGCCGTGATGCTCAACCGCCTGGCCATCCCCGGCGACAGCCTTCCCGACGCGCTGCGCACCTATGCGCGCACCCAATGGGACCACCCCGCCGTCCGCCACTGGCTGGCAAACCGCGCCTGAACCCAGCGCGCCGCCGCGCGGCCGCCCGAAGGCGGCGCGCCCTCCCACGGGGAGGATGTCGCGCAGCGACAGGAGGGCACACCCGTAAACGCCACCGCACGGCCGTCCGAAGGCGGCGCGCCCTCTCACGGGGAGGCGCACGCGGGCGGCGGCAGGCCGCCGCCCCCGGCGCTCAGGCCGCTCGCTGCTGCAGGATCTCCACGGCCGGCAGGGTCTTGCCTTCCAGGAACTCCAGGAACGCGCCGCCGCCGGTGGAGATGTACCCCACCTTGTCGGTGATCCCGAACTTGGCGATCGCCGCCAGCGTGTCGCCGCCACCGGCGATGGAGAATCCGGCGGAGTCGGCAATCGCACGCGCGATCACCTCGGTGCCGTGCGAGAACTGCTCGAATTCGAAGACACCGACCGGGCCGTTCCAGACGATGGTGCCGGCCTTCCTGAGGATCTCGGCCAGCGCCTGCGCGGTTTGCGGTCCGATATCCAGCACCATGTCGTCCGCGCCGATGGCATCCGCGGGCTTCACCGTCGCCGGCGCGTCCGCGCCGAAGGTCGGCGCGCAGACCACATCGGTCGGAACCGGCACGTCCGCGCCGCGCTTGCGCATGATATCCATCACCGCCACCGCTTCGCCTTGCTGGTCGGGCTCGGCCAGCGACTTGCCGATGGACTTGCCCGCCGCCAGCATGAACGTATTGGCGATACCGCCACCCACCACCAGCTGATCCACTTTCTCCGCCAGCGACTGCAGGATGCTCAACTTGGTCGAGACCTTGGACCCCCCCACGATGGCCACCAGCGGGCGCTTGGGCTCGTGCAGCGCGCGGCCCAGCGCGTCCAGTTCCGCTTCCAGCAAGGGCCCGGCACACGCCACGGCGGCAAAGCGCGCGATGCCATGCGTGGTCGCCTCGGCGCGGTGAGCCGTGCCGAACGCATCGTTCACGTACACATCGCACAGCGCCGCCATCTTGCGCGACAGGCCTTCGTCGTTCTTCTTTTCGCCCGCGTTCACGCGGCAGTTTTCCAGCAGCACCACCTGCCCCGGCGCCACCTGGACGCCATCCACCCAGTCGCGCACCAGCGGCACCGGCATGCCCAGCAGCTCGGACAGCCGGCGTCCCACCGGCGCCAGGCTGTCGGCGTCGGTCAGCTGGCCTTCCTTCGGACGGCCCAGATGGGACGTCACCATCACCGCCGCGCCGGCGTCCAGCGCCATCCGGATACCGGGCACCGACGCGCGAATGCGCGTGTCTTCGGAGATATTGCCGGCGTCATCGAACGGCACGTTCAGGTCGGCGCGGATGAACACCCGCTTGCCTTTCAGCGCACCGGCCTTGGCCAGCGCGGACAGCGTATTTACCTTGGACATGATTTGTCTTCTCCCCTGGGCGCGGGCCCGCCAGGCCCGCGCAGGCGTACGGAAAACAAAGGGGACGACGCGCGTCCCCTTTGTTCATGGTCGTTGCATGCGCGATGCGCGGCTTACTTCGCGTTCATCAGCGCAACGGTGGTATCCAGCATGCGGTTGCTGAAGCCCCACTCGTTGTCGTACCAGGACGACACCTTCACCAGCGTGCCGGACACCTTGGTCAGCGTGGCGTCGAACGTGCTGGAGGCCGAGTTGTGGTTGTAGTCGACCGACACCAGCGGCTCGGTGTTGTAGTCCAGGATGCCTTTCAGCGCGCCCTGCGAGGCGGCCTTCAGGATGCCGTTGACTTCCTCGACCGAGGTTTCGCGCTTGGCGATGAAGGAGAGGTCGACGATGGACACGTTGATGGTCGGCACGCGAATCGCGTAGCCGTCCAGCTTGCCGTTCAGTTCGGGCAGCACCAGGCCCACCGCGGCGGCCGCGCCGGTCTTGGTGGGGATCATGCTCATCGTGGCCGAACGGGCACGGCGCAGATCCTCGTGATACACGTCGGTCAGCACCTGGTCGTTGGTATAGGAGTGGATCGTCGTCATCAGGCCCGACACCACGCCCAGTTCGTCATGCAGTGGCTTGACCAGCGGCGCCAGGCAGTTGGTCGTGCACGAAGCGTTGGAAATGACGGTGTGCGAGGCCTTCAGCGTCTGGTGGTTCACGCCGTACACCACGGTGGCATCCACGTCCTTGCCGCCCGGCGCGGAGATCACCACCTTCTTGGCGCCGCCCTTCAGGTGGGCGCCGGCTTTTTCCTTGCTGGTGAAAAAGCCCGTGCATTCCAGCACCACGTCGACCTTCAGCTCGCCCCAGGGCAGTTCCGCCGGGTTGCGGTTGGCCAGCACGCGGATCTTGTCGCCGTTGACGACCATGTAGTCGCCGTCCACGTCGACCGTGCCGGGGAAGCGGCCATGCACGGTGTCGTAGCGCGTCAGGTGCGCATTGGTCTTGGGATCGCCGAGGTCGTTGATGGCGACGATCTCGATATCGTGCTTCTTGCCGCTTTCATAATGTGCGCGCAGCACATTGCGTCCGATGCGGCCGTAGCCGTTGATGGCAACACGTATGGTCATGACTCGCTCTCCTGGTTTACAGAACCTGTTTGACGGCCTCGGCGACCTTCTCGGCGGTCAGTCCGAAGAAGGGGAACAACGCGCCGGCGGGCGCCGATTCGCCGTAGCGATCGATGCCCACCACCGCGCCTTCCAGGCCCACGTATTTGTGCCACAGGCCGGTGGTGCCGGCCTCGACGGCGACGCGCGGCAAGCCCTTGGGCAGCACGCTGGCGCGCCATTGCGCATCCTGCTTGTCGAACACGTCCGTGCTGGGCATGGACACCACGCGCACGGCCACGCCGTCCTTGGCCAGCAATTCCTGTGCTGCCAGCGCGAGCGCGACCTCGGAGCCCGTGGCGATGATCAGCGCGCGGGCATCCTTGGCATCGCGCAGCACGTAGCCCCCGCGGGCGATCGCGGCCAGCGTCTGTTCGTCGCGCGGAACGAAGGGCAGGTTCTGGCGCGACAGCAGCAGCGCCGTCGGGCCGCCGTCATGTACGGCCATGCCGATGCTGGCGGGGCGCTTGACCGCCTCGATCCAGGCGACGGCGGTTTCGGCCGTATCGCAGGGGCGCCACACCGACAGATTGGGGATCAGGCGCAGGCTGTTGGCATGCTCGATGGATTGGTGCGTGGGGCCGTCCTCGCCCAGGCCGATCGAATCGTGCGTGAAGACATGGATCACGCGCTGCTTCATCAGCGCGGCCATGCGCAGGCCGTTGCGCGAGTAATCGGAGAAGGTCAGGAAGGTGCCGCCGAAAGGCAGGTAGCCGCCATGCAGGGCGATGCCGTTCATGATGGCGGCCATGCCGAATTCGCGCACGCCATAGTTGATGTGGCGGCCGAACTGGATGGCGCCGTCGCCGGCACGCACGGGCGCCACGCCCTTCCAGTCGGTGTAGTTGGAGCCGGTCAGGTCGGCCGAGCCGCCCAGCAATTCCGGCAGCGCCTGCGCCAGCGCGCCGATCGCATACTGCGAGGCCTTGCGCGTGGCGACGGTTTCCGCTTTCTCGACGGTGGCGGCGATGAAGGCGCGCGCCTTGTCCGCGAAATCGGCCGGCAGCTCGCCGCGCATGCGGCGGGTGAATTCCGCGGCTTCGGCGGGGAACTGACGGGCATAGGCGTCGAAACGTCCCTGCCATTCGTTTTGCGCGACCGATCCGGCACGGCGCCCGTCCCAGCCTTCGTAGACGACCGGCGGGATGACGAAGGCATCGTGCTGCCAGTTCAAGGCCGCGCGGGTGGCGGCGATTTCATCCTTGCCCAGCGGCGCGCCGTGGACCTTGTCGGTGCCCGCCATGTTGGGCGCGCCCTTGCCGATGACGGTGCGGCAGGCGATCAGCGTCGGCCCGCCATGGCTGGCGGCATTCGCGCGCGCCTGGCGCAGAGCGGCGTCCACCGCGTCGACGTCGTGGCCGTCCACGCCGCGGATCACGTTCCAGCCGTAGGCCTCGAAACGCTTGGCGGTGTCGTCGCCGAACCAGGCTTCGACCTTGCCGTCGATGGAAATGCCGTTGTCGTCGTACAGCACGATCAGCTTGGACAGGCGCAGCGTGCCCGCCAGCGAGGAGACTTCGTGCGAGATGCCTTCCATCAGGCAGCCGTCGCCGACGAAGGCATAGGTGTGATGATCCACCACGGCGTGGCCGGGGCGGTTGAATTCCGCCGCCAGCAGGGCTTCGGCCAGCGCCATGCCCACGGCATTGCCCAGGCCCTGGCCCAGCGGGCCGGTGGTGGTTTCGACGCCCGCCGTGATGCCGACTTCGGGGTGGCCCGGCGTACGCGAATGCAGTTGGCGGAACTGCTTGAGTTCCTCGATGGGCAGGTCGTAGCCGGTCAGGTGCAGCAGCGCGTACAGCAGCATCGACCCATGCCCGTTGGACAGCACGAAACGGTCACGGCCGGGCCAGGTGGGATCCGCGGGATTGTGGCGCAGATGCCGCGTCCACAGCGCCTGGGCGATCTCCGCCATGCCCATGGGAGCACCCGGGTGCCCGGAATTCGCCTGCTGGACGGCGTCCATCGCCAAAGCGCGGATGGCATCCGCCAAGGAGGGTTGTCGGGCGGTCGGATTGCTCATTCTGGAAGGGCTCGTCTGCCGGCGGGGATAAAAAAAAGGGCCGGGCATAGGGTTTGAAGAGCTCACGATTTTAGCACCGGGTCGCGAAACGCCCGCCGGCGCGGGCTCCGCCGGGCGGTGTAGAGTCGGTCGGCCATGCGGTGGACACGGCGCCGTGGCCGGGTAAGATTCCCGGCACGCACGCTTTTACCCTCATTGCCATGCCCAGTCCCCGCTTCCATTGCGCCTTCGCGCTTTCCCCCCATGCCCGCATCGAATTGCCCGATGCCATCGCCCATCATGCCGCGCGGGTGCTGCGCCTGCGCGACGGCGACACGGTGGTGCTGTTCGACGGCAACGGCGGCGAATATCCCGCGACGCTGCGCATCGCCGGCAAGACCGTCCATGCCGAATTGGGCGCGCACGACCCGCGCGAGGCCGAGCTGGCCGGCGGCATCACGCTGGTACAGGGCCTGCCATCGGGCGACAAGATGGACTGGATCGTGGAAAAAGCCGTGGAGCTGGGCGTGCGCCAGCTCGTGCCCATCGCGGCGCAGCGCAGCGTATTGCAGTTGAACGGCGAGCGGCAGGACAAGCGGCTGGCGCATTGGCGCCGCATCGCGGAGGCCGCCAGCGAACAGTGCGGACGCAACCGGCTGATGCACATCGAACCCGTGATGGCGTTGCCGCGCTGGCTGGAAACACCGCCCCTGGGACGGCGCCTGCTGTGTCATCCGGAAGACGGCACGCCCTTGAAAGCCGCCCTGGGCGAGCCGCGGGATACCCGGTCGATCGCCCTGCTGGTCGGCCCGGAAGGCGGCTGGTCGGATGCGGAACGCGATGCCGCGCGCGCCGCGGACGTCGTCACCGCCAGCTTCGGCCCGCGCGTGCTGCGCACCGAAACCGCGGGCCTGGCCCTGGTCGCGGCGACGACCGCGCTGCTGGGCTGGGATGAAGCAGCGTCCCGCTGAACCGGAAGGACGGATCTAATCGGCTTCGCCGTAGGGCGCCGCCGCCACGCCCGGTTCCGCGGCGGGATGCGCGCCCGCATGTTCGACGATGTAGGCGAAGAGCCGGCCGTTTTCGCGCGCGTATTCGGTGACGTCCTGGCAGATGGACAGAATGCGTGCCGCGTCTTCTTCCAGTGCCGGGTCGCCGGAATGCAGCTTGTAGAGCCACAGCACGACGCCCACTTTTTGATCCAGCACGGTATCGGAGAGGCAGTCCGACAGTTCGTCGAAACTGCGGAAATGCATGGGGAAGTCCACCGCCTTGGCGATGGCACGGAACACGGCCGAGCGGCTGCGCGCCCGATCGCAGTCCGCCACGTACAAGGCCGCGCGCAATTCACCAGTGGCCTCGACCACTGATTGCTTGTCCAGCGTAGCCGCATCGAGCTCGCCGCCACGCTGCAGCTGTCGCTGCAATGCGGGCTGACCGGTTCTGGCCATGCTCGGACCTCCTGCAAAAAAATCCGCCGCGATCCATCCGCGGAATACGCTGCATCGTATCGGCATAAACCCGATCGATCAATCACGTCGCGGCATGTTTTTGCGCCATCCCGATACACGCATCGTCCACGCTCGGCGCTGTGGATTCGGAAGATACACCGAGCGCGGCAAAAACGGGCGGAAAAGTTGCAATGGCGCGACGGGTGCCGATCGGCGCCGCAAATGGACAGGGCCGCAAGCAGGCCGGCCTGGCGGCCCGCCTGCTTGCGGCCCTGTCGCCGCGTGCGACCGCCTAGCGGCGGTTGTTCGCGTCCACCACGGCAAGCGCCGTTATGTTGACGATGCGCCGCACCGTGGAACTGGAGGTAAGAATGTGTACCGGCGCGTTGGCCCCCAGCAGGAAGGGCCCGACGGCCACATTGCCGCCCGCCGCGGTCTTCAGCAGGTTATACGCGATGTTGCCGGAATCGACATTGGGGCACACCAGCAGATTGGCGCTGCCCTTCAAGGTGGAAGACGGCAGGATGCGCAGGCGCAGCTCTTCGTCCAGCGCGCAGTCGCCGTGCATTTCACCATCGATTTCGATTTCCGGCGCGCGCTCGCGCACCAGCTGCAAGGCCGCGCGCATCTTCTCGCCGGACGACGAGCTGCCCGACCCGAAATTGGAGCGCGACAGCAGCGCCACCTTCGGCGCCACGTTCAGGCGGTTCATCTCCTGCGCGGCGGCGATGGTGAATTCCGCGATCTGTTCGGCGCTGGGGTCTTCGTTGATATGCGTGTCCACCAGCACGACAGTGCGCTCGGACAGCAGCAGGATGCTCATGGCCGCGTAGACGTTGCAGCCCGGACGCCTGCCGATCACTTCGTCGACGAAACGCAGGTGGTCGGCATAGGCGCCCACCGTGCCGCAGACCATGGCGTCCGCATCGCCCAGGTGCACCATCATCGCGCCGATCAGCGTCAGGCGGCGACGCATTTCCACGCGCGCCATCTCCTTGGTAATGCCGCGGCGGCACATCAATTCCCAATACGTGGTCCAGTAGCGATGGAAGCGCTCGTCGTACTCGGGATTCGTGACCTCGACGTCCTCGCCCAGGCGTATGCGCAAGCCCAGGCGCTCGATGCGCGCGGCCAGCACCGCCGGACGGCCCACCAGGATGGGCTTGGCCAGGCCTTCGTCCACAACGACCTGCACGGCGCGCAGCACGCGTTCGTCCTCGCCTTCGGTGAAGACCACGCGCGACTTGCCGCCTTCGCGCACCAGGCGCTTGGACGCGGCGAACAGCGGCTTCATGAAGGCGCCGGAGTGGTAGACGAACTGCTGCAGCTGCTCGATATAGTTGTCCATATCGGCCAGCGGGCGCGTCGCCACGCCCTCTTCCATCGCGGCCCGCGCCACGGCGGGCGCGATGCGCACGATCAGGCGCGGATCGAACGGCTTGGGGATAAAGTATTCGGGGCCGAAACAGAGGTCGAAGGTACCGTAGGCGGCCGCCACGACTTCGCTCTGTTCTTCCTGCGCCAGCTTGGCGATGGCGTACACGGCGGCCTTCTCCATGCCGCGCGTGATGGTGGTGGCGCCGACGTCCAGCGCGCCACGGAAGATATACGGGAAGCACAGGACGTTGTTGACCTGGTTCGGGTAGTCCGATCGGCCGGTCGCCATGACGGCGTCGTCGCGCACGCTCTTGACCACTTCGGGCAGCACTTCCGGCGTGGGGTTGGCCAGCGCCAGAATCAGCGGCCGCGCGGCCATCGCGGCGACCATGTCGGGCTTCAGCACGTTGCCGGCCGACAGGCCCAGGAACACGTCCGCGCCTTCGATCACTTCGCCCAGCTTGCGCAGGTCGGTCTTGCGCGCGAAGCGCGCCTTGTCCGGGTCCATCAGCGTGGTGCGGCCTTCGTACACCACGCCCTCGATATCCGTGACCCAGATGTTCTCGAGGGGCAGGCCCAGGTCGACCATCAATTCCAGGCACGCCAGCGCCGCGGCGCCCGCGCCGGAAGTCACCACCTTCACCTTGGTGATCTCCTTGCCGACGACCTTCAAGCCGTTGATGAAGGCGGCGCAAACGGTGATGGCGGTGCCATGCTGGTCATCATGGAAGACCGGGATCTTCATGCGCTCGCGCAGCTTGCGCTCGACGATGAAGCATTCAGGCGCCTTGATGTCTTCCAGGTTGATGCCGCCGAACGTGGGCTCCAGGCCGGCGATGATCTCGACCAGCTTGTCCGGATCGGTCTCGCTGATCTCGATGTCGAAGACATCCAGGCCGGCGAACTTCTTGAACAGCACGGCCTTGCCTTCCATCACGGGCTTGGACGCCAGCGCGCCGATGTTGCCCAGGCCCAGCACCGCCGTACCGTTGGAGATCACGCCAACCAGGTTGCCGCGGCTGGTGTAGCGAAAGGCGTTCACCGGATCCGTGACGATTTCTTCGCAGGCGGCCGCGACACCCGGCGTATAGGCCAGCGCCAGATCGCGTTGGTTGGTCAGTTGCTTGGTCGGCGTGACCGAGATCTTGCCGGGGCGGTCTTGCTCGTGATATTCGAGCGCGGCCTTGCGCAGATTGGCGTCCATGATCGCTTGATACGTGTGAAGAAAGTTGAAAACCGAAAACGCAGGATTCTAGTCCCTTGAGGGGCCTGTGCCGGAAACGGCGCGTGAAACCGCCGCCGTGCCTGCCGCCGCGTCGCCCGGGCATCACGAAGAAACGATGGGCAAACGCGTGTCCGCCACATCATTTCTTACATCTGGAAAGTCTTTTATCTTACTCCGCCCGCGAAATCCGGCCGCACAAGGCGCCGTGGGCAAGGGCATGCCGCACCGTAAGCACGGCAGCCATCATGCCAATTCAGGAAAAACGCCGGCCGGATCGAAGTTCGATTTGACGCGGCGGTCCAAGGCGCGCGCCTGCGCCGGCGGCAGCTGGCCATCCGCGCCGCCGGCGTTTGCCGGTTGGCCACGCCCCTCCCCGGCATCGGCCCGCGGCGACGGGCCACCTCCTTTCGCGGCATCGGCGTCCGCGGGCGCGGATTCCCCTTCCGGCATCTGCAGCACCACGCTTTCCACCCATGCCAGCGTGCCTGCATGCCCGTGCAGCAAGTGGGCCAGGTTGAGCGTGGCGGGTGCCCGCGGAAGCAGCGCGTCCATGCGGTAATGCGCGGGCCACGACGGCAATTCCTTGCACCACTGGGCCTCCGTGCCGGAGGCCAGGCGGAACAGCGCGGGCACCAGTTGCTGCAAGGCCGCGGTGCGCAGCGGCAGTCCGTCGTCCGCGCCGAAAGGCCCCAGGGTGTCGGCCACGCCATCGGCCAGCAGCACATCCGCCGCATGCACGCCGGACAGATCGCCGCGGCCCGTCGGCCAAGTGGCCGCGCCCCGATCGCCCAACCAGGCGGCCAGCGTACGGTCCGGCGGGGCACCGGCGAACTGCCGCAAGCCGACGCCGGCCAGCGCGCCCAGGGTTACCCCTGGCCCGGTGCGCCAGCGCGGCACGGGGCCGGGCTCGCGTACCAGATCGTTCAACCACACGGGATCCACCCACAGCACGGGCCGCCCTTCCGTCGACACCGTGGTGTCGCTCAGCGCCAACTGGACGCCATGCTCGGCGCACAGCGCGCGGGCCCGCCGCACGTCCGCCCCCACCAGGGGCGCCCAGCGTGCCTGCGGCGCGGCGGAGGGCGGCAAGGCGTCGGGCGAGATCGGCTTCAGATCCCCGCCGCAGACGCGGCCCAGCTCGCGGCAGAAAACCTGCCACGGCGTGCGCGGCGCCGCCCGCCCCAGAAGAAACGCACGTCGCGATGGCTGCATGACTACAATTCCCTTCTTCCTATCCGCCGACCGCACGCCAGCATCGTATGTCTTCCCTTGCCTACCGTACCCATGAATTCCTGACCTTCCACGCAGTGGAGGTGTTCAAGCAGGCGCAGGCGCTGCAGGCGGCCGGCCGGGACATTATCAGCCTGGGCATCGGCGAACCGGACTTTACCGCGCCCCCCCAGGTCGTGGAAGCGCTGGAACGCGCGGCGCGCGCCGGACAAAGCGGGTACAGCCCGCCCGCCGGCCTGTCCGCCTTGCGCGAGGCGATCGCGGCGTTCTACACCCGCTTCGGCGCCCGCGTCGATCCCGCCCGTGTCATCGTCACGGCCGGCGCCTCCGGCGCCCTGTCACTGGCCTGCGGAGCGCTGGTCAATCCGGGCGACGAAGTCCTCATGCCCGACCCGTCCTATCCCGCCAACAGCAACTTCGTGCTGGCCGCCGGCGGACGGCCGCGCTTGATTCCCAGCACGCCGGCCCGGCGCTTCCAGCTGGCCGAGGCGGACTTGCGCGACCATTGGACGGCGCGCACCCGCGGCACCATCATCGCATCGCCCAGCAACCCCACCGGCACGTCGATCGCGCAGGCCGAACTGGCCGGACTCCTGGGCGAAACCCGGGCACGCGGCGGCTTCACCTTGATGGACGAGATCTACCTGGGCCTGTCCTACGACGGGCAACCGCGTTCGGCGCTGGCCCTGGACGACGACGTCGTGGTCATCAACAGCTTTTCGAAGTACTTCAACATGACCGGATGGCGGCTGGGCTGGCTGATCGTGCCGCCGGCCATGGTGGCGACCGTGGAGAAGATGGCGGCGAGCCTGGCGATCTGCGCACCCACCCTGGCGCAGCACGCGGCCCTGGCCTGCTTCACGCCCGATGCGCTGGCGCTCTATGAAGAACGGCGCCTGGCGTTCCAGCAGCGCCGGGATTTCCTGCTGGATGCCTTCCAGCGGCTGGGCATCGACGTACCGGTCAAACCCGACGGCGCCTTCTATATCTATGCCGATATATCGCGCTGGGGCATGGACAGCGCCCAGTTCGCCGCCCGGCTGCTGAACGAGGCCGGCGTGGCGGCGGTGCCGGGCATGGACTTCGGGCCCGCGCACGCCAGCCGTACCCTGCGCTTCGCCTATACGACGGGCATGGAACAGCTGGAGGCCGCTGTCAGCCGCATTGGCGGCTTCCTGGAAGGCCTGCGCGGTGGTTAACGCCAGAGCCTAGTCGCGCGCCAAGGAGATGCCCGACGCCAGGGCCTAGTCGCGCGCCAAGGGGATGCCCGACGCCAGGGCGAGCCGGCGGCGTTCCGCCTGCACCTTGTCGCCATAGCCGCCATCGTTGGCGCCACTGGCGCCGACATAGCAGGCCAGGCCGCCCGTGACCGAACCGCGCCGCTTGATGCAGTCCTTCAGGATGCCGGCGCCGACACGGATATTGGCGACCGGGTCCAGCGCGCCCTTCTTCCCGTAGGCATCGAACTTGGACTGGTGCACGCTGGTCATCACCTGCATCAGGCCTTGCGCCCCCACGCTGCTTTCCGCGAAGGGGTTGTAGCGGGATTCCACGGCGATGACCGCCAGCAGCAGCAGCGGGTCGATCTTCAAATCGCGGCCGACCTTGTAGGCCGTATTGACCAGGACGGCGGTCGCATCCGAGGCCACCTTGTACTTGCGCGAGATATAGTTGCGCAGCGCTTCCGTTTGCGCGTTGCTCACGACGTCCGCATGGGGCGCGGTCTTGATCCCGGGATGAGGCAGCGGCGTAAGAAAGGCGGTGGCATTGTTGCCCGCCTCCGGCACCGCGAGCGCCACCGCGCCCGGCGTGCCGGACGGCTTGTCGACGTCCAGGTCGATGTCGGCCGATGTATCGGCGTCGGCATAGCTGGTGTCCGATCCCGCCGGCGGGACCGTGGCCGGCGCGAGCGCCGCCAGCAGTGCGGTGTGTACCTGCAGCGCCTGGTCGCGCAGACCGGGCAAAGCCAAACCCATGCTAACGGTGACGATAACGGCGATGCCCAGGTAGACAGCGCAGGTCCGCAGCCATTCGCCGAGATAGCGGTGAACGCCTTGTGCCAACTGCCGAAGCGGGTAATTGGCCACTGACGCATAAGGCATTGGTGACCTCCTGCGTTTTAAAGGGAAGGGGATGTTAACCTCTTATCGGCTGCTCATATGTAACAAATCCCGCAAGTTCCATGCAACGTTGGGCAATTTAGCCTAACTTCTGCGAATTCACATTTGCTTTCCCGTAGGCCTCCTGTGAAATACCGAGATTTAAGAGATTTCATCGCCCAGCTCGAATCGCGCGGCGACCTCAAGCGCATCGCCGCGCCGGTGTCGACGCACCTGGAAATGACGGAGATCGCCGACCGCGTGCTACGCGCCGGCGGCCCGGCGCTGCTGTTCGAGAACGCGCGTCACCAGGGCCAGCGGGCGGGCATGCCCGTGCTGGCCAACCTCTTCGGCACGCCGCGGCGCGTAGCCTGGGGCATGGGCGCGGACCAGGTGGAGGCCCTGCGCGATACCGGCGAACTATTGGCATCCCTGCGCGAACCCGAAGCGCCGAAGGGCCTGCGCGATGCCTTCGCCAAAGTGGCGATGCTGAAGGCCGCCTTGTGGGACATGAGCCCCAAGACCGTACGGGCGCCGGCATGCCAGGAAGTCGTACTGGAAGGCGACGATGTCGACCTCTCCCGGCTGCCGCTGCAAACCTGCTGGCCGGGCGACGTCGCCCCGCTGCTGACGTGGGGACTGGTGATCACCAAGGGACCGCGCGCGCGCCGCCAGAACCTGGGCATCTACCGGCAGCAGCCCGTCGGCCGCAACAAGCTGATCATGCGCTGGCTATCGCACCGGGGCGGCGCGCTGGACTTCCGCGAACACGCCCAGGCCTATCCCGGCCAGCCCTTCCCTATCGCCGTGGCGCTGGGCGCCGATCCCGCGACCATCCTGGGCGCGGTGACGCCGGTGCCAGATACGCTGTCGGAGTACCAGTTCGCGGGCCTGCTGCGCGGATCCCGCACCGAAGTCGCCAAGGCGCTGGGCAGCGAGCTCTCCGTGCCTGCGTATGCCGAAATCGTCCTGGAGGGGCATCTGCTGCCGGCTACGGATCCGCGCGCCCTGGCGCCGTCGGTGCCCGAGGGCGTGGCGCCGCCGCCGGATACCGGCTACGAAATGGCCCTGGAAGGTCCGTACGGAGACCACACCGGCTATTACAACGAACGCGACTGGTTCCCGGTGTTCACGGTGGATCGCATCACGATGCGCCGCGATCCCATCTACCACTCCACCTATACCGGCAAGCCGCCCGACGAACCGGCGGTGCTGGGCGTGGCGCTGAACGAGGTCTTCGTGCCGCTGCTGCGCCGCCAACTGCCCGAGATCGTCGATTTCTACCTTCCGCCAGAAGGCTGCAGCTATCGGCTGGCCGTGGTCTCCATCCGCAAACAGTACGCCGGCCATGCCAAGCGCGTCATGTTCGGGCTATGGAGCGTGCTGCGCCAGTTCATGTACACCAAGTTCATCATCGTGGTCGACGAGGACGTGAACCCGCGCGACTGGAAGGAAGTCGTATGGGCCATGACTACCCGCATGGACCCGGTGCGAGACACCACGCTGGTGGAACACACCCCGATCGACTACCTGGATTTCGCCTCGCCGGTTTCCGGACTGGGCGGCAAGATGGGCCTGGACGCCACCAATAAATGGCCGGGCGAGACCGACCGCGAATGGGGCCGGCCCATCGCCATGGACCCCGCCGTCAAACAGAAGGTGGACGCGATGTGGGGGGAATTGGGCTTGTGACGGCGGCGGCGCGGGTGGCGTACCGCTGCCCCTGCCGCGCCTGCCAGCCGCGATAGACCTGCCAGCCGACCGCGGCCGCGCTGGCGAGCTTGAGCAGCCTGGAACGCTTGCCGCGCAGGAAAATCGTCGACAGCGACGAGGTAATCACCGGATAGCGGCGCACCAGGGAAAACGCCTGCCACGCCAACCCGGGGATGTTGCTGGCGCCCAGGCGCGGCATCAGGCCCCTGACCAGGTGGGCGGGCGACAGGGATTCCGTCAGGCCGGCCACGTTGTGCACCAGGGCTTCGCGTTCGACCGCCGCGCGGGCGCGCAGCAGCTCGATGCGCACCTGGCGGTCGACCTCGGGGGACAATTTGTTCATGGCGCGGACTCCCGGCGGCGGACGGCATGGGCGTGGCGTTCGGCCTCGGCGCGCCGTTCCGCCTCTTCTTCCTCTTGCGCCTTGATGCGCAGACGCTCGAGCAACTGGGCGTCGCGCGCCAGTTCCTCCAGCGTGGCCGCGAAAGGCGCGGGTCCTTGCGTCAACGTGCGGCGCACGATGTAAAGCAGGATCACGCCCAGGACGGCATAGACGGCCGCCAGCACGCCCAAGGCGATATAGCGCTCATCCGTCGGCCAGAAATACACGGCCACCCAAATAGAGAACACCAGCACGGCCAGCGTCAGAAACAGCAGGGCCGCGAATGAGCAGCCTAGCAGTTTCAGCAAGCGGCCTTTTTCCGCGGACGCTTCGAGCGCCAGCAGCTCGAAGCGCGTGCGCCCCAGTTCGACCAGACTGGAGGCAACACCGAGCAGGGATTTGCGTAAGGGCATATGAGGAAGGGCAAGCCGCCGGCAGCGCGAGCAAACCGCGCCGCCGGCCGCTTATGCCGTCAAGTCAGCGGCGGCTGATCAGCAGGCCCAGCAGCAGGCCGGTCACGCCCGCGATGCCGATTGCCTGCCAGGGATTGTCGTGAACGTAGTCGTCCGTCGCGCGTGCCGCCTTGCGGCCACGTTCCATCAGGGCGTCCTGCACTTCATAGAGTGATTCGCGCGTGCGCTTGAGCGAGGTCATGGCGCGGTCGCGGAGTTCGGCGGCCTTGTCGCCGGTGCTGGCAGCGGCTTCGCGCAGCAGGTTTTCCGCATCGTTCAGGCTGCTTTTGACGCTGTCGATCAGGTTGTCTTTAGCGCCTTCGGGAGATGTCGTGTTCATATTCGCTCCTTTCTTCTGTTGCATGTCCTGGACGGAAACAATGATACCAGCGGCGCTTTGCCTCAAGCTTGCTATTGCTACCGACTGCTACGCCCGCGGCGCCGAAAACGCGGACGATGCGCGGCCCTACTTGATCTTGGTGATTTCCACCGCCGATTTGATGCCCTGCTGGTCGATGTCCTGCTTCATGACGAGATTGACGGCCGGGCAATACCAATCGGTGACCGTGGTGTTCAACGCCGGGATGGGTATCGTCAATCCCTTGAAAGTTGCCATGGTCGGATCCGTATCGCGGCGATAGGAAATCGGCCAGCAGGATTGCTTGCCCAGCGCCGTGTCCATGCTGCGCCGCGTCCCCACCGTTTTCTGGCTGATGCGTACCGTAGTGCTGGGCGTGCCACCGACGGGCGCTTCCTTGCCGATGTTGAGCCGGAAGTTGGCGCCCGGCAGTTTTTGTCCGGGCCCCGTGATCTTGCCGTCATAGGCGAACAGGCCCAGCATGCGCAGGTCGAACTGCCCGTCCGAGGCGGGCTTCTCACCCGCGCTTTCATAGCGCACGAAGGTGGCCTGGCCATTGCGCACGGTCATCAGGTAATCGAGCTTGGACTTGCCCGGCGGCAGGCCCGCATAGGAAAACGTGGCGACGCCCGTGACGCGGGCGCGGCAGTTTTCGCCATTGCTTTTGGTTACGTCGGCGAAGGCCAGGTCGGCACCCAGTTGCAGGTTGCCGGACCCCGTCAGCTGCACCTGGCCGCCGTCGCGGATGAACTGGGCGTCGCAAACGCCCGCCTGCGCGGCCCCGGCGGCCAGCATCATGGCGGCAGCGGCAAGGGCGGCGCGGGGACGGACGGCGGCCGCGCGCCGAGCCAGGCGGAGCGCAAAGCATCCCGTCGAGGGACGGCAGGCGGGCGCGGCATCGAGAGCGGAATGCGGATACACGGTGGAAGACCTCTTCAGAAACACCCGTCCCGGAAAGCGGGCGGGTGCACCGATACTACACCGCGCCACTTGGGGCGCGTATGCCGCGTGCTTATATCGAAGGGCCATAACAATCGACATAAATATTTCTTTTGTTTATATAAACATACCCACAACTTCTTTCCCGCCCGGGTGGCGGCTTTCTAGAATGGACCCCTTGCCCACGCCGCGCCGCGGAGACGGGCGTGCGCCGTTCGATCTCCGCATCCGCCATGAAGCTATTTCCCCTGTTTGCCGACCTGAACCAGCGCCTGGTCCTGGTTGTGGGCGGCGGCGCAGTCGCCGCTCGCAAGGCGCATGCCCTGCTCGAAGTCGGCGCGCGCGTCCATGTGGGCGCGCCCGAATTGAATGCCGAACTGGCCGCGCTGGCGCGCGAGGGCAAGGTGGTCCATATCGCCGGACGCTTCCAGGATGATTGGCTGGACGAGGCCTGGCTGGTGGTCGCGGCGACCGACGACGAACAGGTCAATGCCCGGGTCGCCGCAGCCGCGGGCGCGCGCCGCATCCTGGCCAATGTGGTGGACGATCCGGCCTTGTCCTCTTTCCAGGTGCCGTCCATCGTGGACAGGTCGCCGCTCATCGTGGCGATCTCCTCGTCCGGCGTGGCGCCGGTCCTGGCGCGGCGGCTGCGGGAACGCATCGAATCGATGTTCGACCATGCGCTGGGGCCGCTGGCCGAACTGGCGGCGCGCTACCGCGCGCGCATCCGCGAGCGGCGCCCGGACCTGGGCGCCCGGCGGCGCTTCTACGATAGCCTGATGGATGGCCCCGTGGCCGCGCTGCTGCGCCAGGCGCGTCCGGCGCAAGCCGAGCAGGCCCTGCAGACCGCGCTGGCGCAGCCGCAAGATGCCCCCGTGGGCAGCGTGGTGCTGGTGGGCGCGGGCCCGGGCGATCCGGGACTGCTGACGCTGAAGGCGCTGCGCGCCCTGAACGAGGCCGACGTCATTCTTCACGACCGCCTGATCAGCGCGGAAGTCCTGTCGCTGGCGCGGCGGGACGCCGAACGCATCGATGTCGGCAAGCGCCCCGGCGAGGATCACGCCGCCACGCAGGCCCGTATCCACGCCTTGATGGTCGAACATGCGCGCCGCGGCCGCCGCGTGGTGCGGCTTAAGGGGGGCGATGCCTTCATCTTTGGCCGGGGCGGAGAAGAACTGCAGTACCTGCGCGCCCACGGCGTCCCCTACGAGGTCGTCCCGGGCGTGACGGCGGCGCTGGCCTGCGCGGCGCACGCCGGCATACCGCTGACCCATCGGGAACACGCCCAATCGCTGCACCTGATTACCGCCCATTGCCGCGACGACGGCCAGGCGCCCGATTGGGCGGCGCTGGCCGCCGGCAACCAGACCCTCGCCTTCTATATGGGTGTCAGCCAGCTGGAACCGCTGTCGCGGCGGCTGCGGGAACATGGCCGGCCGGGGGATACGCCCTTCGCGCTGGTGGAAAACGGCAGCCGGCCGGATCAACGGGTATTGACGGGGCGGCTGGAAGACCTGGCCGGCCTGGCGGTGGCCCATGCCATCCGCGCGCCCGCCCTGCTGATTGTGGGCAGCGTGGCGGCGCTGGCCAACGAACTGCACTGGTTCGGTCAGCATATCGACGGCATGGCGGCGCCGGCGGCCTGAGCAAGCCGGCGCACGGCGCGCCGGCCCGGCCCGGGAGAACCTGTTCCGCGCGCGTGGCGCGCCCTGCGGCGGCCAGCATTCCATCATGGGCCAAGCACAGAGGACCGCCGTCCACCATTCCGGCGGGCACGGGAAGCCGCTTATTCGGCCTTCTGCCGTGTGCCGAAGATGCGGTCGCCCGCGTCGCCCAGGCCGGGGATGATATAGCCGTCCTGGTTCAAGCCCTGGTCGATGGACGCCGTATAGACCTGCACGTCCGGATGCGCGCGGTCAAGGCGCGCGATGCCTTCGGGCGCGGCCACCAGCACCAGCGCGCGGATATCGCGGCAGCCGGCGCGCTTGAGCATATCGATGGTGGCGCACATCGAGCCGCCCGTCGCCAGCATGGGATCCACGATCAGCGCCACGCGCCGGTCCAGTTCCGCCACCAGGCGCTCCAGATACGTATGGGCCTCCAGGGTTTCCTCGTTGCGGGCCAGCCCGACCACGCTGACCTTGGCGCCGGGCACCAGGCTCAGCACGCCGTCCAGCATGCCGATGCCGGCGCGCAGGATGGGCACCACGGTGATCTTCTTGCCGGCCAGCTTTTCCACGTCCACCGTGCCGCTCCAGCCCTGCACCTGGCAGGGCTCCAGGGGCAGGTCCTTGCAGGCCTCGTAGGTCAGCAGCGCGGCGACCTCCTGGGACAGTTCACGAAAGCTTTTGGTGCTCAGGTCGGCGCGCCGCATGATGCCAAGCTTGTGGCGAATCAGCGGATGGCGAATTTCATGCACGGGCATTGCGGTTCTCCGATGTCGATGATCGAATCGTAGCCGGGCGTTCAGCGATCGGCCAGCCACTTGATCAGCGCGTCATCGAAAGGCCGGACGGCGTCCGCGCGCTCGTCGTTGACGATGCTGACCACCACGTAGCGCTTGCCGCTGTTGCCCAGCACGTAGCCCGCGATGGCGCGGACATTGGCCAGGGAACCGGTTTTCAGGTGGGCCATCCCGCGGGTGTCCTTGTCGCGCAGCCGCCGGCGCACGGTGCCATCGACCCCGGCGATCGCCAGCGAGGACATGAATTCCGGCATGTACGGCGAATTCCAGGCCACGGTCAGCAGCGAGGCCAGGCTGTCCGCGGAGACGCGGCCGATGCGCGACAGGCCGGAGCCGTTATCGATGACCAGCTCCGGCATGGCCAGTCCCTGGCGGTCCAGCACCCGCCGTACCACCGCCGCGCCGGTGGCCGGCGTGGCCGGACGGCGGCCGCCTTCCGCGCCCAGGGTCAGCAGCAGCAGGCGCGCCATCACATTGTTGCTGCGCTTGTTGATGGTGCGGATGATGTCCGACAGCGGGGGCGATTCGTGGGCCGCCAGCGGCACGGCGTCCGGCGGCACCATGCCGGCGCGCACCTGGCCGGTGAACGTGCCGCCCAGCTCGCGCCACAGGAGCCGGAACACCTCGGTGGCGAAATCGGGCTGCGACAGCGCCAGCCGGTACAGGTTGAATTCGCCGCAGGAACCGGCGACCTTGCCGGTCAGCCGCAGCGTCATGCCCTCTTGCGTGATGACCGGTTCGGTAGCCACTTCGGGCGCGCCGGCGCAGGCGGCGTCGCTCCATTCGACCTGCCCGCCGACCGTCACGCCGGGCAGCGGCGGGTCGATCACCGCCCGCCAGCGCCGCGCGGCGGCGTCGGGCATGAACACCAGGCGCACCGCCCCGAAACCCACCATGAGGGCGTCGGGACTGGCGTTGTAGGGGCGGTCCGGCGCGCCGTCGAAGGCGCCGGGGTCGGTGGCGACCGGGCCGAATATGGTGCGATCGATCACCAGGTCGTTGATCTGCCGCACGCCGTGCAGGCGCAGGTCGCGCAGCAGCGTCCACAGATCCTGCATCAGGAAGAAGGGGTCGCCGCTGGCGCGCAGGTACAGCGGTCCGGGCAGCACGCCGTTGGCGCCCAGGCGAGCGCCGGGCTCCGACAGCAATTCGGTGCGCCAGACGTAGTCGGGCCCCAGGCTGGACAGGGCGGACCAGGTGGTGACCAGCTTCATCACCGACGCGGGATTGCGCGGCTCCTTGGCGTTGATGGACAGCAGGCGCTGGCCGCCCAGTTCCTGGACGACCAGGGAAAGCGAGCCGCCGGGCAGCTTGCTGGCGCGCCAGGCCGCCGCCAGGTCATGCGGCAAGGCATTGGCCGAGGCGGGCGCCAGGCCCTGGGCGCGCGCCGCGCCCGGCGCCACGCCCATCATGGAAAGGACCAGCAGGCCAGCCATCGCCCGCCGCCCCAACCTTGCCATCCGCATGCCCCACTGGTCGATCATTCCCGCCCGCTTCCGTCGCCGAAACGCCAAAAGCGCCAAGGATACCTTGCATGAACCAGGCCGTGCGCCCGGCCTACTACAATGGCGGGCTGGCTTTCGACGATTTCCAATCCGAGCGTGTCCCCCTCCATTCCCTCTTCCCATCGCCTCGCCGACTTCGACTACGAACTGCCGCCCGAGCTCATCGCCCAGCATCCCAGCGAGGAGCGCGGCGGCAGCCGCTTGCTGCACCTGGATGGGCAAGGCGGGCTGCACGACCGCCGCTTCGCCGACATCGCCGCCCTGCTGCGCCCCGGTGACCTGCTTGTGTTCAACGACACGCGCGTCATCAAGGCGCGGCTGACCGGGCACAAGGCCAGCGGCGGCAGGATAGAAGTACTGGTTGAACGCATCACGGGCCCGCGCCGCGCGCTGGCCCACGTGCGCGCCAGCAAATCGCCCGGCCCGGGAACGATCCTGCGTCTGGCGGACGCCTTCGAGGCCGTGGTCGAAGGCCGCGCCGGCGAACTGTTCGACCTGACCTTCCCCGGCGACGTCCTCGCGCTGCTGGAGGCCCACGGCGCCACGCCGCTGCCGCCCTACATCGCCCACGCCGCCGATGCGCAGGACGAAACGCGCTACCAGACCGTCTACGCGCGCGAGCCCGGCGCCGTGGCGGCGCCCACCGCGGGCCTGCATTTCGACGCGTCCATGCTGGACCGGCTGCGCGACCAGGGCGTGGCGCAAGCCTTCGTCACCCTGCATGTCGGCGCGGGTACCTTCCAGCCTGTCCGGGTGGAAAACATCGCCGACCACGTCATGCACGCGGAGTGGTACACCGTGCCGCAGGCCACGGCGGACGCCATCGCCCGGGCCAAGGCCGCCGGCGGGCGGGTCGTCGCGGTGGGCACCACCAGCGCGCGCGCCCTGGAATCGGCGGCCGCGCAGCACCTGCCACTGCGTGCCACGCAGGGCGACACCCGCTTGTTCATTACGCCAGGCTATCGTTTCAAGGCACTGGACGCCCTGATCACCAACTTCCACCTGCCGCAGTCGACGCTGTTGATGATGGTGTCGGCACTGGCGGGCATGGAGCCCATCCGCCGCGCCTATGCCCACGCCGTGGCGCAGCGCTATCGCTTTTTCAGCTACGGCGACGCCATGTTCATCGAAGCGGCCGCGGCCCAGACATCATGACCGGACTCGACTTCCAACTCCTTGCCACCGACGGCGCCGCCCGGCGCGGACGCATGACGCTGAACCATGGCGTCGTCGAAACGCCCATCTTCATGCCGGTGGGCACCTACGGCAGCGTCAAGGCCATGATGCCGCACGAACTGGCCGAGATCGGCGCACAGATCGTGCTGGGCAACACCTTCCACCTGTGGCTGCGCCCGGGCACGGAAATCATGGAAAAGCATGGCGGCCTGCACGGATTCATGGGCTGGGACAAGCCCCTCCTGACCGATTCGGGCGGTTTCCAGGTGTTCAGCCTGCAGGGCATGCGCAAGATCACCGAGGAAGGCGTGCGCTTCGCCTCGCCCATCGACGGTGCGCGCCTGTTCCTGACGCCGGAGGAATCCATGCGCATCCAGCGCGCGTTGAATTCCGACATCGTCATGGTGTTCGACGAATGCACGCCCTATGAAATCGAGGGCCGCGCGGCGACCGAGGAAGAAGCCGCGCGTTCGATGCGCATGTCGCTGCGCTGGGCGCGGCGCTCGCGCGACGCCTTCGACCAGTTGGCCAACCCGAATGCGCTGTTCGGCATCGTCCAGGGCGGCATGTACGAACGGCTGCGCGACGAATCGCTGGCGGGCCTGCTGGATATCGGCTTCCACGGCTACGCGATTGGCGGCCTTTCCGTGGGCGAGCCCAAGGAAGACATGATGCGCATCCTGGCGCACGTGGCGCCGCGGCTGCCTGCCCAGGCGCCGCGCTACCTGATGGGGGTGGGCACGCCGGAAGACCTGGTGGCCGGCGTCGCGCAAGGCGTGGACATGTTCGATTGCGTCATGCCCACCCGCAATGCGCGCAACGGCTGGCTCTTTACCCGCTACGGCGACGTCAAGATCCGCAACGCCCGCTACCGCGACGATACGCGTCCGCTGGACCCCACTTGCGCCTGTCATACCTGCCGGCATTTCACGCGGGCCTACCTGCACCATCTGCAACGCGCCAACGAGATCACCGGGGCGCGGCTGAACACCCTGCACAACCTGCATTTCTACCTGACCCTGATGGGCGAGATGCGCGAGGCCATCGCGGCCGGCCGCTTCGACGCCTGGCGGGCGCAATTCGCCGCCGATCGGGCGCGCGGCGTCGATTAGCGGCGCCCCCGCCGCCGGCGCCGGGCCTGCCGCTCGAGGGCGGCAGGCCGTAACACCTTGGGGGGCGGCGCTTCCCCGGGCGGACAGCTTCGCTACAATAGCGGGCTGCCCGGTATGCGCAGGCTCGCAAAAAAACCCAGAACCAGACCAAAAACCCAATAACCGGATCCGCACGGCGGATCCCACCAGGAGAATTCGATGTCCTTTTCCGACACCCTCGGCGTTGTCGTTGCCCAAGCAGCCGCTACCGAAAGCGCGCTGATGAACATCCTGCCCATCGTGCTGATGTTCGTCATCCTGTATTTCCTGATGATCCGCCCGCAAATGAAGCGGCAGAAGGAGCATCGCAACCTGCTGGCCGCGCTGAGCAAGGGCGACGAAGTCGTCACCGCCGGCGGGGTGCTGGGCAAGGTGACGCGCGTCACCGACACCTATATCACCGTGGAAATCGCCGAAGCCGCGGACAAGCCGGTCGAAGTCGTCGTGCAGAAGTCCGCCGTCTCGACCGTCCTGCCCAAGGGAACCATCAAGGCGCTGTAAGCGTCCCAGGGGGTGGCCGGGCGGTGCGAATGCCGCGCGGCGCGCCCCACAGTGTCCCGGCTTTCCGCCCAACCGTCATTCGTCAAAAGTCAGTAGCCGGCCATGAACCGCTATCCCCTCTGGAAGTACCTTACGGTCCTGATCGCGGTCGTCATCGGCCTGCTGTATACGCTGCCCAATTTCTACGGCGAATCCCCCGCGGTGCAGATTTCCAGCGCGAAGGCCACGGTCAAGGTCGACAACGCGCTGCTCGGCACGGTGGAACAGATCCTGAACCAGGCCAAGATACCCACGGCCGGCGCGTACTACGAACAGAACGGTCCGCTAGGCACCATCCGCGCGCGCTTCTCGTCCACCGACCAGCAGCTGCAGGCGCGCGACCTGCTCGATAAAACGCTGAATACCGTCCCCGGCGACCCGCATTACACAGTGGCGCTGAACCTGCTGCCCGCCTCGCCCCCCTGGATGCGCGCCCTGGGCTGGTTCGAGCCCAAGCCCATGTACCTGGGCCTGGACCTGCGCGGCGGCGTGTACTTCCTGCTGCAGATCGATATGCAGGGCGCCCTGACCGCCCGCTACGACTCCCTGGCGGCCGACGTGCGCAGCGTGCTGCGCGACCAGGACGTGGCCGGCGCCACCGTGGACCGCACCGGCCAGGCGATCACCGCTACCTTCCCCAATGCGGACAGCCGCGACAAGGCCGTCTCCATCCTGCGCTCGCGCATGCCGGACCTGCAGTTCGTCGACCAGAACGACGGCGCCAAGCCGCAGCTGGTGGGCACGCTCAGCCCGGCGTCGATCACGCGGGTCCAGGAAAGCGCGCTGACGCAGAACATCAACACGCTGCACAACCGTATCAACGAACTGGGCGTGGCCGAACCGGTCATCCAGCAGCAGGGCAACGACCGCATCGTCGTGCAACTGCCGGGCGTGCAGGACGTGGCCAAGGCCAAGGAACTGCTGGGCCGCACGGCCACCCTGGAAATCCGCATGGTGGACGATTCGCCTGCCGCGCAGTCCGCGCTGGCCGCCAATACCGTCCCCTTCGGCCTGGAACGCTACGCCGATCGCGACGGCCGGCCGCTGCTGGTGCGCCGCCAGGTCATCCTGACCGGTGAAAACCTGCAGGACGCCCAGCCGGGCCGCGACCAGCAGACGCAGCAACCCGCCGTCCACCTGACGCTGGACGCCAAGGGCGCGCGCATTTTCCGCGACGTCACGCGCGACAACATCGGCAAGCGCATGGCCATCCTGCTGTTCGAAAACGGCAAGGGCGAAGTCGTCACCGCGCCGGTCATCCGCGGCGAGATCCCCGGCGGCCAGGTGCAGATTTCCGGCAGCATGACGGCCGAGGAAGCCGCGGACACGGCGCTGCTGCTGCGCGCGGGCGCGCTGGCCGCCCCGATGTCGATCATCGAGGAACGCACGGTCGGCCCCAGCCTGGGCGCGGACAACATCGCCAAGGGCTTCGCATCGACGCTGTACGGCTTCCTGGCGATCGCGGTTTTCATCATCCTGTACTACCGCCTGTTCGGCGTATTCTCCACCATCGGCCTGGCGGTGAACGTGCTGCTGCTGCTGGCGTTGCTGTCCATGCTGCAGGCGACGCTGACCTTGCCCGGTATCGCGGCCATCGCGCTCACACTGGGGATGGCGATCGACTCAAACGTGCTGATCAACGAACGGATACGCGAGGAACTACGCAATGGCGCGTCGCCGCAACAGGCCATCCATCACGGCTTCGAGCGCGCCTGGGGCACCATCCTGGATTCGAACCTGACGACGCTGATCGTCGGCCTGGCGCTGCTGGCCTTCGGTTCCGGTCCCATCCGCGGCTTCGCGGTGGTGCACTGCCTGGGCATCCTTACCTCGATGTTCTCGTCGGTCGTGGGCGTGCGGGCGCTGGCCAACCTGTGGTACGGCCGGCGCAAGAAGCTGGCGAGCGTCTCCATCGGCCAGGTGTGGAAACCGTCGGAAGACGCCAAGGCCAAGGCCTGAACGGTATCGCGACATAACACGACAAGGACCGGGCCCACGCGGCGTCACAGGCGCGGGGCCCAACCAAAGCAAGGCGAAACATGGAATTCTTCCGTATCCACCGCACCATCCCGTTCATGCGGCATGCGCTGGTGCTCAACATCATCAGCGCGGTGACCTTCCTGGCCGCCGTGTTCTTCATCCTGACGCGCGGGTTCCACCTGTCGATCGAATTCACCGGCGGCACGGTGATGGAAGTCAACTATGCGCAGACCGCGCAGCTGGAATCGGTGCGCGGCGCGGTGGCCAAGCTGGGCTACACGGACTTCCAGGTGCAGAATTTCGGCACGTCGCGCGACGTACTGATCCGCCTGCCGCTGCAGTCCGGCCAGACGTCCTCGGCGCAGAGCGATGCCGTGCTGAAGGAGCTGAAGGCCGCCGATCCGTCGGTGGAGCTGCGCCGGGTGGAATACGTCGGCCCGCAGGTCGGCCAGGAACTGGTGCACAACGGGTTGATGGCCCTGCTGTTCGTGGTGCTGGGCATCATCGTCTACCTGGGCATCCGCTTCGAATGGAAGTTCGCCCTGGCCGGCGTCATCGCCAACCTGCACGACGTGGTCATCATCCTGGGCTTCTTCGCCTTCTTCCAGTGGGAATTCTCGCTGTCGGTCCTGGCCGGCGTGCTGGCGGTGCTGGGGTATTCCGTCAACGAATCCGTGGTCATCATGGACCGGATCCGCGAAAACTTCCGCAAGCAGCGCAAGGCGCCGGTGCCCGAAATCATCAACGGCGCCATCACGCAGACGATTTCCCGGACCATCATCACGCACGGTTCGACGCAGATGATGGTGCTGTCCATGCTGTTCTTCGGCGGCCCCACCCTGCACTACTTCGCGATGGCCCTGACCATCGGCATCTGGTTCGGCATCTACTCGTCGGTTTTCGTGGCCGCCGCGCTGGCCATGTGGTTCGGCGTCAAGCGCGAAGACCTGGTCAAGCCCGCCAAGAAAGACGGGCCGGAAGTGGCCTGAGCGCGTCCGCGCGGCCGCCCGAAGGACGTGCTCCCTCCCACGGGGAGGATGTCGCGCAGCGACAGGAGGGCACACCCCTGAGCGCGTCCGCGCGGCCGCCCGAAGGACGCGCTCCCTCCCACGGGGAGGATGTCGCGCAGCGACAGGAGGGCACACCCCTGAGCGCGTCCGCGCGGCCGCCCGAAGGACGCGCTACCTCGTCCGCGCCGGCCCGCCGTCAGCCCGAGGCGAGCCTTATCGTCGGCTCGCAGGTGATGGGGAAATTCACCGAGTTGGCGATATAGCACTTCCCGTGGGCCACATGATGCAGGCGCTTCGCCTCATCGGGGTCGCCACCGGCCCCGATGACGACATCCGGCCGAAGCACGATGGCCGTGAACCTGCCGGGCGCTTCCGCCATGGTGCCCTCCGCGTTGTCCACATAATCCAGCACCACGATGCCGGCATCGGCGCACAGGTGCAGATACCAGAGCTTGTGGCACGCCGATGCGGACGCAACGAGCAGATCCTCCGGGTTCCAGCGCCGGGCGTCCCCCCGGAATGCCGGATCGGCCGAGCCGGCGATCTCGGGCTTGCCGTCGGCCCGGATGACGTGGTCTCGTCCATATGCCCCATAGCCCGAGGTACCGCTGCCGCGGTTGCCCGTCCACCGTACTTGCACCTGGTATTTGTGTTCGCCATGCGCCATTGCGTGCTCCCGCGGCCAACCCGGCCCTGAGGTTCAGCGACGATTAAGCCGCGAGAATATCACCGGGGTTAGACTTCCGCATCGACGTTTCTCGATGAATGGTGGAGACCATGGCGGACGAAAAAATGATCAAGGCGTTGCTCTTCGACGTGTTTGGGACGGTGGTGGACTGGCGTACCAGCGTCGCCCGGGAGTTGGGTCCTTTCCTGGAAAAGCACGGCATCAAGGACGACCCGCACGATGTGGCCAATGCATGGCGCAAGAAGTACCAGCCGGCGCTGGAGGAAGTCCGCACCGGACGCCGCCCCTTCGTGAAGCTGGATGTGCTGCACCGGGAGAATCTGGAGACGCTGCTGGCCGACTATCGCATCGACGTGGCGGCCCTGCCCGAGGAAACGCTGAGCGACCTGAACCTGAGCTGGCACCGCCTGCAGCCGTGGCCCGATTCGGTGGCGGGCCTGCGCCGCCTGAAGCAGCGCTTCATCATCGCGCCGATGTCCAACGGCAATATCCGCTTGATGACGGACATGGCCAAGCATGCGGGCCTGCCCTGGGACGCCATCCTGGGCGCCGAAGTGGTCAAGGCGTACAAGACCTCGCCCGAGGCATACCTCAGGACGGCCGAGGTCCTGGACCTGCGTCCGGAGGAAATCTGCATGGTGGCGGCCCACAATTCCGATCTGGCCGCTGCCCGCAAGTGCGGCTTCAGGACAGCCTTCATCCTGCGGCCCTCGGAATACGGCCCGGCGCAGAAAACCAATCTGCGCGCCGAACAGGACTGGGACTGGATCGCCGACGATATGGGGCATCTGGCCACGCAGCTCAATTGTCCGGCGTGATGGCCACGGGCGCGGCGCCACCGGCCCGGTTGCGCTGCGCCCGCGATCACGCCGATGCCGCCCAGGCCACGGTCAGGCGGCAGGCAGATGCGGGGCGCACACGCGCCGCCCATCGCCACAGCGTCCGTACACACAGGCGTTGAATCAAAAAAAATCCACGACCACCGTATCCATCCTGACCGCATTGCCGCGGTGATATGCTGCCCGCCCACACGAGCTCGGGGGAGGGGACAGCATTTCTCTTGGAGGCATGCGGTGAATATCTTCCGAACAAAAAATATAGATGCCATGATTGCGTCAAGTCGTGTGCCTGGAAACCTCAAGAAGGTGCTGGGACCGTTCGATCTGATCCTGATGGGAATCGGGGCGATCATCGGAACGGGCATTTTCGTCCTGACCGGAACCGGCGCGGTCACGGCTGGGCCGGCGCTGACAATCTCGTTCATCTTCGCCGCGCTGGCCTGTGGTTGCGCGGCATTCAGCTATGCGGAGTTCGCGTCCACGGTGCCGGTCACGGGCTCCATCTACGCCTACAGCTATGCGACGCTGGGCGAGTTCGTCGCGTGGATGATAGGCTGGGACCTCATCCTGGAATATGGATTCGCGACATCGGCCGTTTCCGCCGGATGGTCAGGCTATTTTCAATCGCTGCTGGCGGGCTTCGGGCTCAAGCTGCCCGTGGCGCTGAGCGCCGCGCCAGGCGCGCTGCCCGGCGTCCATACATGGATGGACCTGCCCGCGCTGCTGATCATGCTCGCGCTCACGGCCATGCTGTCGATCGGCATCAAGGAATCGACGCGCGTCAACAATGTCATGGTGATTATCAAGGTCGCCGTGGTGCTGCTGTTTATCGCGGTGGGCGTGCATCACGTTCAACCGGCGAACTGGCATCCCTTCGCTCCGTTTGGATATACGGGCATCTTCAGCGCCGCCGCACTGGTCTTCTTCGCATTCATCGGCTTCGATGCGGTGACGTCGGCAGCGGAAGAAGTGGCGCGGCCCGAGCGGGATCTGCCCATCGGCATCATCGGTTCGCTCGCCGTCTGCACCGTGTTGTATGTGGCCGTGGCCGCCATCATGACGGGCATCGTGCCTTACCAGCGTTTCCTCGGCGTCAATGATCCGATCGCACTGGCGCCGAACTACGCGAAGGAGAACTGGGTGGCCGGCTTCGTCGACGTGGGCGCGATCCTGGGCATGACCACCGTGATCCTAGTCATGACCTACGGACAGACGCGCATCCTTTTCGCGATGTCGCGCGACGGGCTGCTGCCGCGCAGGCTCTCCACGATACATCCGAAGTACGGCACGCCCTTCCTGGCGACCTGGGTCGTGGGCATACTCTTCGGCGTGGTCGCGGCATTCGTGCCCTTGAGCACCCTTGCCGAGCTGATCAACATCGGCACGCTGTCGGCCTTCAGCCTGATCTCGATCGCCGTGATCGTCCTGCGCAAGACCCGCCCCGATTTGCATCGCGGGTTTCGCTGCCCGGGTGTGCCGGTCGTGCCGGCCCTGGCCGTGGTGGCATGCGTCACGCTCATGTCTTACCTTCGGGCCATCACATGGCTGGCTTTCGGCGCGTGGCTGGCCGTGGGCCTGGTCGTTTATTTTGCCTACTCGCGGCACCATTCGGTGCTGAACCGGCAAGTTCCCGCGCCGACACCGGCAGCCGCGGAAATCGGCGCGGATTGAATGGCGATGTGTATGCCAGTGTGCATGGCGGCGCGGACCGCGGCCGCCATGCACCTGGATGCACTGGCGGCATACCGACGGGCCGAGCCCCGCTATTTGCCGCGCAGTTGGTCGATCAGGCGACGGTCGCGCTTGGTGGGGCGGCCCTGGGCGATATCCAGGGCGGGCTCCGGCGCCAGCCGGCGCATTTCGGCGGCGCGCTCGCGCGCGGCGATGCTGTCCGGGGTTTCGTCGTACATCAGCCGCGCCGCGGCGGCAGGCCCGCGTATGGTGCTGACGGCGCGCACCAGCACGCGGATGGGCGGTTCGCCCTTGCGTATGGTGATGTAGTCGCCTTCGCCGACTTCGCGCGCCGGCTTGGCGGGCTGGTCGTTGACCAGCACCCGCCCCTTGCCGATTTCTTCCACCGCAAGGCTGCGCGTCTTGTAGAAGCGCGCCGCCCAGAGCCATTTGTCCAGCCGTATCCTGCCCGTCATGGCGATCCTCCTGCGTCAGCCGCGGCCCGGACGGGATTGTGTACCCGGCCCGGGCTTCCTTCGCTGTCATTGACAGTGCCATAGACCCAGGCCTGATCCGGCGAAATTGCAAGATTGGCATGATGGCTGCCCGGCAGCGGCTGGGTGGCCAGCAAGCGGCCGTCGGGACCGAAGGCGGCGAAACCGTCGCCATTGTAGATGGCTGACGAGAACACGGCCGGCCGGATGGCGCCCCGGCTTGGCAAGCCGTGCAAACCCGCACTGAAGGAAAGCGGCGGCGCGATTAAAGTGGGCGGACCTTGCACTTTCCCGTCACGATGGAATCCCGCCCATGAAGATCCTTGCCGCCCTGACCCTGTTGTCCATCCAGGCCCTGGCCTTCGCCCAGGCCCCCACGGCCGCCCCGCCGGCCGCCGCCGGCTCGGCGCTGGCCCGCGTCGAACAAAGCGGCGTGCTGCGCGTCTGCACGCCGGGCGACTACAAGCCCTTCAGCTTCCAGCATGCGCCAGGCGAGTTCGAAGGCATCGACGTGGATTTGATGCAGACACTGGCGACCGCGCTGAAGGCCAAGCCGCAGTACATCAAGACCACGTGGGCGAACCTGCTGCCCGATTTCGTCGCCGGCAAATGCGATATCGCGGCCGGCGGCATTTCGGTGTCGCTGGAGCGCCAGAAGCAGGCGTATTTCAGCATCCCCTATATGATCAACGGCAAGACGCCGCTGACGCGCTGCGAGAACGTGTCCCGGTTCCAGACCGTCGAGGCCATCGACCAGCCCTCGGTGCGGGTGATCGCCAATCCCGGCGGCAGCAACGAACGTTTCGCGAAGACGCGGCTGAGCCATGCGAAACTGACGATGCATCCGGACAACCTGACCATCTTCGACGAATTGATCAAGGGCCAGGCCGATGTCTTCGTCACCGAGGCGGCCGAGGCCATCGTGCAAAGCAAGGCCCACCCGGAGCTGTGCGCGGTCAACCCGGACAAGCCGCTGCAGTATGCGGAGATGGCCTATCTGCTGCCCCAGGGCGACGATGTGTTCAAGCAGTTCGTGGATCAATGGCTGCACCTGGCCCAGGCCAGCGGGGAATACGCGCAGATCCGGACGAAGTGGCTGGGCCAGTAACGCACGCATTCAGCACGGCGTCCCGCGGCACCCGCGGGCGCCGCGACGAAGGAACAATGCCTTGGAGACCATTACCGAGTACAAGCTATGGTCCTTCACCAACGGATCGCCGGGCGCGACCGTCGTGCAGCGGCAGGACTATCGCAAGGCCGCGGCCTATGAAGTGGCCTCGTATTTCGATCTGGCGACCAAGGTCGCCGAACTGCAATTCCACAATCGCGACCATATCCTGCTGTTCCGCGGCCAAGGGGGCGACTATCGCAACCGCGCCGGGTACTCCTCGCTGAAGCCCAGCTTGCTGCGCGGCACGGGACATAAGAACCCCAGCCTGGACGAGCTGCGCAAGCGCTTCGCCAGGCTGACGGCCGCCGAAAAAATCCTGGCCGAGGAATACCTGGCGGCGGGGTTGCTGGGCATGGAGCGCATGGGACGCCACGGCATCGTGCGCTGGGCCATACTCCAGCATTACGAGGTGTGCGCCACGCCCCTGCTCGACGTCACGCACTCCCTGCGGATCGCCGCGTCCTTCGCCAGCCATGGCGCGGATCGGGAAGCCTATGTGTTCGTGCTGGGCGTGCCCTATCTAAGCGGCGGCATCACGGTCAGCGCGGAAGCCGGCTTGCAGACGGTGCGATTGTCCAGCGTGTGTCCGCCGTCCGCGGTGCGGCCGCATCTGCAGGAAGGCTATCTGCTGGGGGAATATCCGGAGATCGCCGGCATCGGCCAGAAAGCGCTGTACCTGCATCATGAAATGGACTTCGGGCGGCGCCTGGTCGCCAAGTTTCGTTTCGACCCACGGACATTCTGGAAAGGCCACAGCTTTCCCATCGTGGGCAGGCACGAACTGTATCCGTCCGATGATCCCCTGCTGGACCTGGCCAGGCGCGTCGCCAAAAAACTGGAGCAGGACGGCGGCTGAACCGTTCCGTGCCCGCGGACGTCGATGCCATCGCGGGACCGGTGCCGCAATGCTCAGCCCCCGGCTTCCCGGGCGAACCAGCGCCAGGGCGGGCGGGTGGGCCAGCGGTAGGCGCCGTCCATGACCCACGGCCTGATCGCATGCACGGCCGTGATCGCGATCAACGCCGATGCCGTCACGTCGGAGGCGAAATGATCGAGGTTCACGAGGCGGCTCACCGCCGCCAGCACGGCCACCGCATAGACGGGCCAGCGCCAGCGCGGCGCCGCCACCGCGATCGCCGAGGCCAGGACGAAGGCCGTCAGCGCATGGCTGGACGGGAAGGAATTGAAGGGCTTGCCCTGGAAGGCCTGCCCCAGCCCATAGAAGCCCTGCTCGAAGAACAATTCGGGCCGCGCGCGCGCCACCGTCTGCTTGAGCAGGCCCGTGACGATGCCGCCGGCGATCCACGCCGCCATCAGCAACAGGGATCCGCGCGCCACGCGCTCATAGGCGCCGCCTGCGGCACCATCCCGGCCGCGCCGCAGCCCCGCCATCGCGGCGATATAGACCAGCAGGACGATCCACGCGTAGTTGTTGCTGTCGCCCACCTTGCCTATCCACTTGAATACCTGGTCGACGGTGGGCGTCACGTTGGCATGCAGCCACCGGGCCAGGGGCAGGTCCACGAACAGCGACAGGCAGCCGATCAGCAACAGCGCCAGGACCCAGGCCCCTACCCAGCGTGCCCTGGCATCGACGCGTGCGCGGCGCGCCGTCCGGTCGCGACGCGCATTGCCGCGCGAGCCCTTGTTCTGGAACATATTCCCTCTGCCATCGGTGATTGCGCGGCGCCGCCCCGTGCGGTCGAACGCGTATCCGGCCTCCTGTCCGGGCCGGACCGAGACAATACCAAGACCGGATGGCATCCAGGGTAAAATTCTGTTTTTCCCCTCTGCGCCCCCGGGATCTACACCCGCCACGGCTTCCGACATGCAAGAAACCATCCTCGCGCGCGACGACGCGGCCGCGCCTGCCGACGCTTCCGCTTCCGGCTCTCCCCGCAAACTGTTCATCCGCACCTTCGGCTGCCAGATGAACGAGTACGACTCCGACAAAATGGCCGACGTGCTGCGCGAATCGCAGGGCGTGGAACTGACCGACACCCCGGAAGACGCGGACATCATCCTCTTCAACACCTGTTCCGTGCGCGAAAAAGCCCAGGAAAAAGTGTTCTCGGACCTGGGCCGCGTCCAGCAGCTGAAGAAAACCAAGCCCGGCCTGGTCATCGGCGTGGGCGGCTGCGTGGCGAGCCAGGAAGGCGAAGCCATCGTCAAGCGCGCACCTTACGTGGACGTGGTCTTCGGCCCGCAAACCCTGCACCGCCTGCCGGAACTGATCCGCCAGCGCGAGGCCGAAGGCCGCGCCCAGGTCGACATCAGCTTCCCCAGCATCGAAAAATTCGATGCGCTGCCGCCCCCGCGCGTGGAAGGCGCGACCGCCTTCGTGTCCATCATGGAAGGCTGCAGCAAATACTGCAGCTTCTGTGTCGTGCCCTACACGCGTGGCGAGGAAGTATCGCGCCCCTTCGACGATATCCTGGTGGAGATCGCCGACCTGGCGGACCAGGGCGTGAAGGAAGTCACCTTGCTGGGGCAGAACGTCAACGCCTATCGCGGCCGCCTGGGCGACGGCGAGGAGATCGCGGACTTCGCCATGCTGCTGGAATACGTGCACGAGATCCCCGGCATCGAGCGCATCCGGTACACGACCTCGCATCCCAAGGAAATGACGCCGCGCCTGATCCAGGCCCATGCGCGCCTGCCCAAGCTGGTGTCCTTCCTGCACTTGCCGGTACAGGCGGGCAGCGATCGCGTCCTGGCCGCGATGAAGCGCGGCTACACGACGCTGGAATTCAAGTCCATCGTCCGCCGCCTGCGCGAGGCGCGCCCGGGCCTGACCTTGTCGTCCGACTTCATCGTGGGCTTTCCCGGCGAAACCGAAGAAGATTTCGAGAAAACCATGAAGCTGATCGACGACATCGGGTTCGATACGTCGTTTTCCTTCGTCTATTCGCGCCGTCCGGGTACCCCGGCGGCCGACCTGGCCGACGACACGCCGCAGACGGTCAAGCTGCAGCGCCTGCAGCGGCTGCAGGCGCGCATCGCCGAGCAGGCAGCGGCCATCAGCCGCGCCATGGTGGGCACCACGCAGCGCGTGCTGGTCGAGGGACCGTCGCGGCGCGATCCAAACGAGCTCATGGGCCGCACGGAAAACAACCGCATCGTCAATTTCCCGGCGCCGCCGCGGCTGATCGGCCACATGATCGACGTGACCATCACCGAGGCCTATCCGAATTCGCTGCGCGCCCGGGTCGTCCTGGCCGACGCCGCGGAGGCCGCATGACGGGCGCACGCGCGCGCGCGCCCCGCAAGCCGACTGGCGTCACGGTGCAGGTGGGCGGCGATAACGCCCAGCTGGCCAACCTGTGCGGCCCGCTCGACGAAAACCTGCGCCAGCTGGCCGACGGGCTCGGTGTGAAGCTGTCGCGCCGTGGCAACCGCATCACGCTGGAAGGCGAACAGGCGGAACTGGCCGCCCAGGCCCTGCGCCGCTTCGACGAGCAGGCCACGCGCAAGCCGCTGTCCGTGGACGATATCCAGCTGGGCCTGGTCGAAATCGGCATCGGCCGCGACACGGCCGCGCACGGCGGCCGGCCCGCGCTGCATGCCGCCGCGCTGCCGGCGCTGGAGGACTACAGCGAAGGCATCGCCCTGCGCACCCGCCGGTCCGACCTGCGCCCACGCACGCCGCGCCAGCGCGACTACCTGGAAAACATCCTCAAGCACGACATCACTTTCGGCATCGGCCCGGCGGGCACCGGCAAGACCTGGCTGGCCGTGGCCTGCGCCATCGACGCGATGGAACGCGACACAGTGCAGCGGCTGGTGCTGACGCGGCCCGCCGTGGAAGCCGGCGAACGCCTGGGCTTCCTGCCGGGCGACCTGGCGCAGAAGGTCGATCCGTATCTGCGCCCGCTGTACGACGCGCTGTATGACCTGATGGGTTTCGAACGGGTGCAGCGCCTGTTCGAAAAGCAGACCATCGAAATCGCGCCGCTGGCCTATATGCGCGGCCGCACGCTGAACCATGCCTTCGTGATCCTGGACGAAGCGCAGAACACCACGCCGGAGCAGATGAAGATGTTCCTGACGCGTATCGGCTTCGGCAGCAAGGCCGTCATCACGGGCGACCCCTCGCAGGTGGACTTGCCGCGCGGCCAGCAGAGCGGCCTGGCGCACGCGGTGGGCGTGCTGCAGGACGTACAGGGCATCGCGACGACGCGCTTCACCAGCCGCGACGTGGTGCGCCACCCGCTGGTGGCGCGCATCGTCGACGCCTACGAACAGGCCGCGGCGGATGAAGAGTGACGCCCCGCGCGCCCGGACGGGCGGCGAACGGGCACAGGCGAAGCGGCGGCAAGTCCGTGGCGCGCGCAGCGTGACGCAGGACGCGCCACGGCAGGCACAAGGCGGCACACGCCTGGCCGATGCGGATTCCATCGCCCTTTCGCTGTCCGTGCAATATGCCGTCGAGGCCGCTGCCCTGCCCCGCTGGCGGCTGCGGCGCTGGATCGCACGCGCGCTCTGCGCCGCACGCGACGACGGACTCGTGGCCTTCCGCGGCGCGGAGATCAGCCTGCGCGTGGTCGGCCTGGCCGAAGGCCGTCAGCTCAACCATGCCTTCCGCGGCCGGGATTACGCGACCAATGTCCTGACTTTCGAATACGGGGTCGGCCCCGACTCTGTCGCGCGCGGCGATATCGTGCTGTGCCTGCCGGTCTTGCGTCGCGAGGCGCGCGAACAGCGCAAGACCCCATTGGCGCATGCCGCCCACCTGACTATCCACGGCGCCTTGCATGCCCTGGGCTACGACCATATCAAGGCGCGCGAGGCCAAGCGCATGGAAAGCCTGGAGACCCGGGTGCTGGGGGACATAGGCATCGCCGATCCCTACGCGCCGCGGTGACCGCCGCGTACGTTGCCGCATCCCTGGGGTAATCCCCGCCGCGACGTTACAAAAGTGCCGCACAACATCGGTTATGCTGGGTTTTTTGTAACTTGTCCGCTGGACGATGCCTGACCCCTACCCTGCGAACGACGCGGATACCCCGCGTCAAGCCAAGCCTGCGAACAAATCCCTGCTCGACCGCCTGCTGTCCCTGGTTCGACGCGAACCCGAGGACCGTGAAGGCATCAAGGCCATACTCGAGGCCGCCCACGTACGCCAGCTGCTGGACAGCGAGTCGTACGCGATGATCAAGGGCGCGCTGGCTGTGTCCGAACGCACCGTCGGCGACATCATGGTGCCGCGTTCCCGCATGGACCTGCTGGATATCGCGCAGCCGCTGCCGTACCTGCTGTCGGTCATCATCGACACGGCGCATTCGCGTTTTCCGGTGTTCGAGGACGACCGCGACAATATCCTGGGCATCCTGCTGGCCAAGGACCTGCTGCGCTGCATGCTGGAGCCCAACATCGAATTGCGCTCGCTGGTGCGCCCGGCGGTCTTCGTGCCGGAATCCAAGCGTCTGAACGTGCTGCTGCGGGATTTCCGCGAAAGCCGCAACCACCTGGCCATCGTCATCGACGAATACGGCGGCATCGCCGGCCTGGTCAGCATGGAAGACGTGCTGGAGGAAATCGTCGGCGACATCGAAGACGAATTCGACGAAGACGACGAAGCCACCATCTTCCCCGAAGGCGAGAACCAGTGGCGGGTCCAGGCCGCGACGGATATCGACAAGTTCAACGAGACCTTCGGCCTGGCGCTGCCCGACGACGAATACGACAGCATCGGCGGCTGGCTGGGCGGCGAACTGGGGCGCATTCCGCGCCGCGGCGACGTCGCCGAACGCCACGGGCTGCGCTTCGAGGTGGTGCGCGCCGACGCACGCCGCGCCCTGTGGCTGCGCGTGAAGCGACTGCCTGCCACCCCGCCCGCAACGCCCCCCGCCGACGCCGAATGACCTCCTTGATGACGCGCCACCCCCGGGCAACGGGCGCGGCCTGCATGGCCGTGGCCGGCGCCGTTCAAGCCCTGACATTCGCGCCCGATCCCCTGCCCGACGGCGCGCTGGCGCTGGTGCAGGTCGTGATGCTGGCGATCCTGGCACGCCGGCAGCTGGCCGCGCCCACGCTGCGGCGGGCCTTGTGGGACGGTTGGATATTCCACTTCGCGTGCTACGCCCTAGGCCTGTATTGGCTGTACGTCAGCATGCACGACTATGGCGGCCTTTCCTCGCCGCTGGCCGCCGCCGGCGTGTTGGCCCTGTCGGGATTCATCGCGCTGTTTCCCTCCGCGGGCGGTGTACTCGCGCGCTGGCTGGCGCCGCTGTCGGCCGATGCCGCGCCGGCGCGCCGGCTGCGCGCCGCCCTGGCCTTCGCCTGCGGTTTCACGGCGCTGGAATGGGTGCGCGGCACCCTGTGGACGGGCTTTCCCTGGCTGAACATCGGCTACGCGCACGTGGACAGCCCCTACGCCGGCTGGGCGCCGGTGGTGGGCGTGTACGGCATCGCCTGGCTGGCGGCCTTCGCGGCCGCCGCGCTGGCCGCGCTGTGGCGGCCGGCCGACGTGCCGCGCGATCCACGCGATGGCGTGGCCGCCGCGCTGGCCGTCGTCGTCGCGCTGGCCGGCTGGGGCATGTCGCGCATCGAATGGTCCCGCCCCCAGGGTGTGCCGCTGCAGGTTCGCCTGATCCAGGGCAACATCGAACAGTCGCAGAAATTCGATCCCGGGCTGATGGAAAAAGGCCTGCTGCAGCATATGAACCAGGCATCCATGCCGCCGGCGACGGGCTCGCCCGCGCCGCGGATCATCATCCTGCCGGAAACCGTGCTGCCCGTCTTCCAGGACCAGCTAGATCCGCGCGCCTGGAACCTGTGGCGCCGCATCGCGGAGGAACGCCAGGCCACCATCGTGATGGGCGTGCCGCTGCATCGCGTGGTCGATGGCCGCGACCGCTACACCAACAGTGCGGTCGCCTTCGACGGCACCACGCCGGTGGAAGCACTGCGCACGGGCGACGTGGCCATGCGCTACGACAAGCAGCACCTGGTGCCTTGGGGCGAGTTCGTACCGCCGGGCTTTCATTGGTTCGTGCGCCTGCTGGACATCCCGCTGGGCGATTTCGACCGGGGCGATACGCGCCAGGCGCCATTTGATATCGCGGGCCAGCAATTGGCGCTGAACATCTGCTACGAGGACCTGTTCGGCGAGGAACTGCTGCCGGCGATACGGCCAGGCGCGAACGGCGAACCGGGCGCCTCCATCCTGGTGAATATCAGCAACCTGGGCTGGTTCGGCGACACCTGGGCATTGCGCCAGCACCTGCAGATCGGACGCATGCGCACCCTGGAAACCGCGCGGCCGATGCTGGCGGCGACCAATACCGGGCTTACCGTGTCGATCGACCCCGAAGGCCGCGTGCTGGCACAGGCGCCGGCCATGCGGATGACGGCGCTGGAAACCACCGTGCAGGGCATGACCGGGCTGACGCCTTATGTCCGCACCGGCAACATGGCGATCATGGGCGCGGTGGCGCTGGGTCTGTTGGTCCTGCTGGGGACGCGGCGGCGGCCCACGGTGTAGCGGCTACGGGCGCGTTGCGGCGGAACGCCGGTCATCGCCCAGCGCAAGCCTACTGGCCGCGCAGCGGCAAGTCCGCGCCGGCCTGCCGCCTTGGCGATGACGGCCCGGTTCCCACGCCACTGGTTTCGATGAAGGCGGCGATTTCCGCCATGTCGTCGTCGTCCAATTCCAGCGTCGCGGCGCCCAGCCAGCCGTCGACCTGTCCAGGCGACCGTGCGCCCACGATGGCACCCGTGACGCCAGGCCAGGCCAGCGTCCAGGCGATGGCGGTGGCGGCCACCGTGCTGCCATGCCGCTCGGCGACACGCCGCAGGACGTCGGCCAGGGCGAGATTGCGGCGCAGGTTCTCGCCGGCGAACTCCGCATTGCGCGATCGCCAATCGTCGGCGGGCAGCGCGGCGGCCCGCGCTTCGCTGAAGCCCCCGCTCAGAAGCCCGGACTGCATCGGGCTGTACACGATGACAGCCGTGCCGTGATCCGCGCACCAGGGCAGCAGGTCGGCGGCCGTGTCGCGGCGGATGGCCGAAAACGCCGGCTGCAAGGTATCGACGTGGCCCAGGCGCTCGGCATCCTCCAGCTGCGCGGCGTTGTGGTTGGACAGGCCCACGGCGCGGACCTTGCCTTCCGATTTCAGGTCCAGAAGGGTCTGCCAGTATTCCGCCAGCGCGGTCCCGTCGTTCGCGGGCCAGTGCATCTGGTACAGGTCGATGCGCTCCACGCCCAGGCGGCGCAGCGAGGCCTCGACCTCGGCGCGCAGGCTGCGCGCCGCCCCCACGCGGCGTGGCGGCGCGGACGGTTGGTCCTTGTCCCACACCAGGCCGCATTTGGTGAACACATAGGGCCGCTGGCTGGCTCCCATGCCCTTCAGCGCCTGGCCGACCAGCGTCTCGGAGTGGCCCAGCCCGTATACCGCCGCGGTGTCTATCCAGTTGATGCCGCGCGCCACCGCGTGGCGCAGGGCCGCGATGGAATCGGCATCGTCCTGCGCCCCCCCTCCCGCAGCCCAGCCCGCTCCCCCGATGGCCCAGGCGCCGAAACCCACGCGCGTAATCTGCATGTCGGTGCGGCCCAGCGGGCGGACCAGAAAGGAAGTGGGACTCATGTGATGCTCCTTGCGCGGTCTCATAGGCTTCAGCGGGCCTGCCGGGCGGCATTTGCCATGCCTGCGCACCGCAGCGGGCCAACTTGCACGCCCAAAAAAAGTCGTGCATAATCTCGTTTCTTCGCCAACGGCACAGTCAAAAAGCCGGCAAGAACAGTCGCAGTGAGCAGTCATGCTGCAATTCCCAGCGCTGATTTTGCAGGACTTTTGCCTGGTATTTCGCTAGAAGTACACGGGGGTATAGCTCAGCTGGGAGAGCGCTTGCATGGCATGCAAGAGGTCAGCGGTTCGATCCCGCTTACCTCCACCAGTCGAAAGCGAAGTTGCAGTATCACGTTCAAGGTCCCCTTCGTCTAGAGGCCTAGGACATCACCCTTTCACGGTGAGTACAGGGGTTCGAATCCCCTAGGGGACGCCAACTTAAATGTTGGCAAGGTTGTAGGTTCAGCGTCGTTCGCGATGTTGTCCAAATACACCGCTGCGGAGCGGTAGTTCAGTTGGTTAGAATACCGGCCTGTCACGCCGGGGGTCGCGGGTTCGAGCCCCGTCCGCTCCGCCAGAATTCAAGAACGTTGTTGACGACAACGATCATGCTGAAAGCCCTGAGAAATCAGGGCTTTTTTGCTTTCCGGCGCCTCCAGATAGGACGCGGGTATTGCGGCTACGAAACCTTCCTCCCCCGAATCCGCGACGTAAAGATTACCGAGACGATCGAAACACAAAGGCCCGTCGGCGTAAGCGCCACCAGCCTTGAGGGGGATGAAGGGGGGATGAACGCCCGGGATGATGTTGAGCACATCGACATTCATGATCCCGCCCTGCATATTTTTCAATTCGACGGACACCGCCGCCCGGTCCGTGACACGACTGCAACTCAATGCATTGGCGAGGCCGTTTACATTATCGATCGCCATTGCAGGCTCGGCGGTATTCGTTATGCTGTCCACGGGAATGATGCTGTCACCGCTGAGGACCAGCAGTTTTCCATTCCGAGCCATGGGCAGACCGCGACCGCCGCAGCTCTGAAACCGCCTACCCTACCGTTGGCCTGCAGATGAACCAGATCAACGATATACACCGACGTCGGCGCCTCGTTGCAGCTTGCAAAATAGGCTTGCTTTCCATCGAGCGATATCGCCGGCCTGCTCGCCCACTCGTCGCAATTGGGCGCGCTGATGGGTGATCCGGTTACCGGCTTGCCCGTACCTCCATCGAGGACCAATATCTGGGCGTCGCGCCGCCACAATATCGAACAGGAAATTACGCCTCCATCGGGATGGCATTCCGCTCCTTCACGGCACATACCCCCACAAATCCAGAATGACGGCGGCGCCGGCGAGGAATAGTTCGTCGGCGACCTGGATGGCGCTGAAGGGCAGGCCGGTTCGCCGCAGGGAAGGATCCCAAGCGAGGTAGCCACGGCGGAAGTCCGCCAGCTCCGTATGGAAATGGAGGGCGCGGACGACGCGGCCCAGGTCGGTGCCCGCGGCGGCGAAGATGATGGCGGCCTTTTCCAGGATGTCGGCCATCTGGGCGTGGACCGGGTCGTCATAGTAAGGCGCGCCGGCCTGCACATGGGCGGCCCGGCAAAGGCCGCCGTCCTCGATGCCCATCAGCCCGGCCACGAACAACACGCCATCGAACACGCGCGCCGGCAGCATGTCCGTGGCGATCAGGGAAACGTCGCAATCGATATCGCGCACACGATCGGCCGCGGAGGCGTGCGCGGCGACCAGGTTCACTTCGATGGTCGCGTCGCGGGTGCCGAAGGCGGGATGGCGCACCGGCACGACGGTCGTGGGCGGCACGTGGCCATCGAAAGCGCGCGACCAGGATTGCCAGAAGGCGGCCAGGTCCTCGCCGTGGCTCAGGTAAACCTGGGCCTTCAGCACCAGGTCCAGCCGGCTGCCCGCCGCTTCCAGCGCCGGCACCAGCCGTTTCTGCACCAGGTAGTCGGTCTCCAGCTTGATGCGGGTGCCGTTCCACATCTGGCCATCCGCCACGCGGGCCTCGGCTGCGATGTTGCCGGTGCCGTCCCGCGCCAGCTGGCCGGCCACGAAAATCATGTCGCCCATGCGCAGGCAGGGCGCGTAGCCGGAAGTCTGCGGCACGTTCAAGGTGCCGGTGCCGGCTTTCTCCGCCGTGTAGCCGCTGGCGGCCGTGGCCGCCATGACCTGCACGTCCATGGAGACATCCACATTCAGCAGGCGATCCACGATGACCGAGGTACTGGGCGCGACCTGCCCCGCCAGCGCCTGCTTGCGGGCGACGTGATAGGGATCGACGAAGCGCGCCTCGGGGTAATACTGGTCCAGGCGGGCCACGCGGTCCATGCCGCTGCCGGCCTCTTCCAGTTGCCGCCGCATGGTCTCGAAGATCGCTTGCGCTTCGCGCTGCGCCTGCGGCGCCAACCCCAAGGGGCGATCGGCGCGCAGCACGGCCGGATCCGCGAGTCCGTTGGGCAGGACGGCCCGCAGGCCGGTGCCGAACACCCAATTGCCGGCGCGCACGAACGGCACGTGGATGATGTCGCCGCTGCCGTAGCGCCGGGCGCCGTAGCGTTGGAAGGTCATGCTGTCTCCTGTCAATCGATTTTCAGGCCGGCGTCCTGGATGGCCTTGGCGTCGCGCGCCTTTTCCTGCTGGAAGAATGCCTGGAATTCAGCGGGCGTGTCGGTAACGATTTCGACCGAGGCGTTGTGCATGTATGCCTTCACGGTATCCGACGCCATGGCTTTCTTCAGCTCGCGGTTCAGCCGTTCGATGATGGCGGGCGGCGTTCCTTTCGGCGCGACCAGGCCCGACCAGACATAGGCGGAAAACCCGGGGAAACCCGATTCCGCCAGCGTGGGCACATCCGGAAGCAGCGGCGAACGCTGGTCGCCCGTGACCGCCAGCGGGATGAGGCGCTTTTCGCGGATGTGCGGCATCATCGCCGCCAGGCCGGGCATGGCCACCAGGACCTGGCCGGCCACCACGTCGGTGACAGCCTGCGCGCTGCCGCGATACGGGATATGCATCATCCGCAGGCCGGCTGCCGACAGGAACATGGCGGTGAACAGATGCTGGGCGCTGCCATTGCCCGACGACGCATAGTCGATCTTGTCCGGGCGCGCCTTCACATAATCGACGAATTCCCGGACACTGCGCACCGGCATGCTGGGATTGACCACGAGCACGCCGGGCTCGCGCCCGAACAGCGAAATGGCGGCGAAATCGCCGACGGGATCGAAACTCAGATGGCTGTACAGGGTCGCGCTGATCGCTTGCGGATTGGAAGCCAGCAGCAGCGTATAACCGTCCGGCGCGGCGCGCGCGACGTATTCGGCGCCGATCATCGCGCCCTGCCCCGGCTTGTTCTCGATCACGATGGCCTCGCCCATCTGTTGCGCCATCTGCTGCGCGATGACGCGCATGGGCGCATCCGACGAACCGCCCGCGGAATACGGCACGACGATGTGGATGGGCCGCGAGGGATAGTCGTCGGCACGGGCCACGGGGGCGGCGAGGATGGCGGCCAGGGCCATCAGCGCCATGGCGAAGGAAGCAAGCCGGGTCGGTAACGACACGGCGGCGGCCGGCATGCGGCGGGGCAACAAAGCATCCACGACAGACTCCTGCGCGAAGAACGGCAATGTCCGCATGTTGCGGCGGCACCGGTCCGAGAACAATGCGGCCTGGGAAACTCACTATTCATCGGATTTTCCAAATCCGCCGCCGCACCCCCGGCTGCCTAGGCCCTGGCAAACACCAGGTCGCGCTCCCAGTAAGGTCCCTGCGCGAAGGCCGCCTCCAGGAAGCGCACGAAGGTCTGCACGCAATTGGCCATGGTGGGGTTGGGCAGATAGGACGCGTACATGACGCCTTCGGGCAGCAGGTAGCCGGGCAGCAGCCGTACCAGGCGGCCCGCGCGGATTTCATCGGCGGCGGCCATGGTGCTGATGGCGGCCACGCCCAGGCCGGCCAGGGTGGCTTGCAGGACACCGTCTGCGTTGTTGGCCTTGAAATTCCCCTTGACCCGCACGGTTTCCTCGCCTTGGCGATGCTTGAAGGTCCACTCCCCCTGCGCATTGGAGCAGTACAGGATGCAGTTGTGGCGGCCCAGATCGCCCGGGGCGAGCGGCGCGGGGTTGCGCGCCAGGTAGGATGGCGCGGCACACAACACGAAGCGCCAGGGCGCCAGCGGGCGGGCGACCAGCGACAAGAGCCGCGGCTCCTGGGCGGTGCGGATGACGACGTCTTCGCCGCCGGTGATCAGGTCGGCGAACTTATCGGTGAGGTTCAGTTCGACGGTGATGTCCGGGTACCGGGCCAGGAAGCGTGTGATGACCGGAACCAGATGCAGGCGTCCGAAGGCGATGGCGGCGCTGACCTTCACGTGGCCGCCCGGCGCGCACCGGAATTGCTCCAGCTCGTGCACGGCATGCTGGGCATCGGACATCAGGCGCTTGCAGCGCGCGTAGAACAGATTGCCGGCCGCGGTCAGGCCGATCTTGCGCGTGCTGCGGTGCATGAGCTTGACGCCCAGCGTCTGCTCCAGGTCGGCGACGTGCTTGGTGGCAAGCGGGCGCGATATGCCCAATCGTTCCGCGCCGGACGAAAAGCTGCCCGCGTCGGCGATCGCCACGAAAGTGGTGAATTCATTCAGATTCAGCATTCCAGCCATCCATTGCCACATCGATGCGCCAAATAAAGCAATATGCGCGCCAGTTTTGCGCTTTACGCATCGGGCATCAGGATGCACCGGGACGGGGATGGGGAGGATAGGGTGTTTCCCGCAGCGGCGCATGGCTCACCGCGGCGGGCAATCGAATCCGCCGCCCAAGGGCCGGCTTTCCGATATCAAGCCGGCGGGAAACCCACTTTCTGCGGCCAGAGATTCACAAAGCCATGGATGGAAGTCGATTCGTACACGCCATGCCGGGTGAACGGTTCGTCCTTCAGCCACGTCTCGGCCGCGTCCCGCGACGGGAAGTCGATGACCAGCAGGGAGCCGATCATGGTCTCGCCGTCCTCCCCCACCAAGGGGCCCGCGAATGCCATCTGTTCCGCCTTGGTGGCAAGGTATGCGCGGTGTTCGGGCCGCACACGGGCGCGGATGTCGGCGACGCCGGGCTTGTCGAGCATGTGGATGGCATAGAGCACGATGAAGTCTCCTGGTGTTGGAATGGGGCCTCGCGAGCGATGAGCGGGCCTCGCTGGGCATGCGCGCAGTCCTTGGCCCTCCGTGCGTACGCATCGGCAGGAACCCGCAGCGAGCCGCGGGCGGGCTGCGCGGAATAGATGATACGGCCGTCGCTGGACAGCCACATAGCGACGCACGCGGCCGGCGAAGACACATTTTGAAACCAGAAACCCGGCCCATCAGCCATCCGGACGTACACGGCAGGATCCGCCCCAGCCGGCGCCAACTTCGTTCAATTTCTCGGAGTTGACGACAACGTGGCGGCTATTCCGCCGATATCGGGGGTTTGCGCCACGGAAGGCAGGTTCCTACGATCCGGCCGATTTCATTCCCGACCGCCGGAGGCCGCATGCCGCACACCCAGAACGTCCCCCTCCCCACGCCACGCGGCGCCGCGCGGCGCGAACCACCGACTTCCCCGCGCTGGACCGTGGACGCCATCGCGGCGCTGTACGAGCTGCCCTTCCCCACGCTGGTGCACCGCGCCCACACCACGCACAGGGAGCACTTCGATCCCAGCGCGATCCAGCTGTCCAGCCTGCTGTCGATCAAGACCGGCGGCTGTCCCGAGGACTGCGGCTATTGCTCGCAGTCGGCGCATCACGACAGCGGCCTGGCGGCGCAGCCCCTGATGCCGCTGGAGGACGTGCTGGCGGCGGCGCGCGCCGCACAGGCCGCCGGCGCGCACCGCTTCTGCATGGGTGCGGCATGGCGCTCGCCCAAGCCCAGGCAGGTGGCGGCGGTGGCCCGGATGGTGGCGGAAGTGAAGGCCCTAGGGCTGGAGACCTGCGTCACGTTGGGCATGCTGGACGATGCCCACGCGCGCGAGCTGGCCGACGCGGGGCTGGATTACTACAACCACAACCTGGATACCTCGCCGGAGTTCTACGGCAAGGTCATCACCACCCGCACCTACCAGGATCGGCTGGATACGCTGCAGCGCGTGCGCGAAGCCGGCATCAAGGTGTGCTGCGGCGGCATCATCGGCATGGGCGAAGACCGCCGCGTGCGTGCCGGCCTGATCGCGCAGCTGGCCAACCTGGATCCCTATCCGGAATCCGTGCCGATCAACAACCTGATGCAGGTGGCGGGGACGCCGCTGTACGGGGCCGAGGCGCTGGACCCCTTCGAGTTCGTGCGCACGATCGCGGTGGCGCGCATCACCATGCCGCGCGCGATGGTCCGCCTGTCCGCGGGCCGCGAACACATGGACGATGCGACGCAGGCACTGTGTTTCCTGGCCGGCGCGAATTCCATCTTCTACGGCGAGGTGCTGCTGACGACGGCCAATCCGCGGGTGGACGCGGATCGGCGGTTGCTCGCCCGGCTAGGCATGCACACGGGGGATGGCGTATGCATGGCTTGATGCGCCCAGGACATTGCACTGCCGACCGTCCAGGCGAGATGGAAGCGGCCCCTGCAAGCGCGATACACGCGAGCAGCCAGGGCAACAGTTGGGTGGCGCGCAGCCTGCGCGCCGTCTGGCACCCCTGCACGCAGATGAAGCACCATGAACGCATTCCCCTATTGCCCATCGCCCGCGCCCAGGGTGCATGGCTGTACGACGCGGACGGGCGCCGCTACCTGGACGGCATCAGCTCATGGTGGGTGAATCTGTTCGGTCACGCGCATCCCGCCATCAACGCGGCGCTGGTCGACCAGTTGGGCACGCTGGAGCACGCCATGCTGGCCGGCTGCACGCACGAACCCGCCGTGGCGCTGGCGGAACGGCTGTCGGCGCTGACGGGCGGCATGCTGGGACATGCCTTCTTCGCCTCCGACGGCGCGTCGGCCGTCGAAATCGCGCTGAAGATGAGTTTCCACTTCTGGCGCAATAGCGGCCGCCCGGCGAAGCAGGAATTCGTGTGCGTGGAACAGGGCTATCACGGCGAAACGCTCGGTGCGCTGGGCGTCACGGACGTGGCCTTGTTCCGCGACGCCTATGGACCGTTGCTGCGGCAGGCGCACCGTGTCGCATCGCCGGACGCCCGGCGGGCCTTGCCCGGTGAAACCGCGGCGGATGCCGCGGCCCGGGCGCTGCGCGATGTGGCGGCGCTGTTCGAGGCGCGTGGCGACGCGATCGCGGCGATCATCGTCGAGCCGCTGGTGCAGTGCGCGGCCGGCATGGCCATGCACGATGCCGCCTATCTGCGCGGGCTGCGCGCGCTGTGCGACCGCCATGGCGTGCATATGATCGCGGACGAGATCGCGGTGGGCTTCGGCCGCACGGGCAGCTTCTTCGCGCACGAACAGGCGGGGATACGGCCGGACCTGCTGTGCCTGTCCAAGGGCATCAGCGGCGGCTACCTGCCGCTGTCGGTGGTGCTCTCGCGCGACGCGATCCATGACGCCTTCTACGACGACGACGTGGCGCGTGGCTTCCTGCATTCGCACTCCTACACGGGAAATCCGCTGGCCTGCCGGGCCGCGCTCGCCACGCTGGACCTGTTCGAGGCGCATGACGTGCTGGCGGCCAACCAGGCGCGCTTCGATGCATTGGCGGCGCGCCTGAGCGGCCTGGCCACGCATCCGCGCGTTGAGCATATGCGGCGCTGCGGCGCCATCCTGGCCTTCGACGTGGTCCTCGACGACGACCGTGCCCGGCGCGGCTTCGCGCGGTGCTATGCGCGGCACGCGCTGGCGGCGGGCGCACTGCTGCGCCCCATCGGCCGCACGGTCTACCTGATGCCGCCCTACGTGCTGGACGACGAGGAAATCGGCCTGCTGGCCGGCGCGGCCATGGAGGCGCTGGAGCGGACATTGGACGAGAGCGACGCGCGGATAAGCGCGCATACGATGGAGTGAGCCCATGACACACCCTTTCGACGTGCTGGAAGCGGGCCTGGCGGACCGGGCGGCCCTAGCCTTGACGCGGCGGCGCCGTATCGCCGACACCCCGTGCGCGCCGCGCATCCGTATCGACGGCAGGGATCTGGTGGCCTTCGCCAGCAACGATTACCTGGGGCTGGCGAACCACCCGCGGCTGATCGAAGCGATCGCCGAAGGCGCGCGGCGCTACGGTGCCGGTAGCGGTGGATCGCACCTGCTGGGCGGCCACTCTCGCGCGCACGCGCTGCTGGAGGACGTCCTGGCCGGCTACGCCGGCGGCTTCGCGAGCGATCCCCGCGCGCTGTCCTTCTCCACCGGCTATATGGCCAACCTGGCCATCCTGACCGCGCTGGCCGGACGCGGCGCGACCGTGTATTCGGACGCCTTGAACCATGCATCGCTCATCGACGGCGCCCGCCTGTCGCGCGCGAACGTGCGCATCTATCCGCACGCGGATGCGGTGGCGCTGGCCGCGATGCTCGATGAGGATCGCGGCGACGGTATGAAGGTCATCGTCACCGATGCCGTGTTCAGCATGGATGGCGATATCGCGCCGCTGGCAGCCTTGACCGCGCTGGCGGAAAAGCATCAGGCGTGGCTCGTCGTGGACGACGCGCACGGTTTCGGCATCCATGGCGACGATGGCGCCGGCACGGTGGCGGACCTGCGATTGCGGTCGCCGCTGCTGGTCTATATGGGCACGCTGGGCAAGGCGGCGGGCGTGGCGGGCGCTTTTGTCGTTGCGGAGTCGACGGCGATCGAATGGCTGATACAGCAGGCGCGCAGCTATATCTACACCACGGCCGCCGCGCCGGCACTGGCCCATGCCGCCGGGGTCAGCGTCGCGCTGATGCGCGGCGAGGAAGGCCATGCGCGCCGGGCGCGGTTGCACGGCCACATCGACGCCGTGCGCGCGATGATAGGCGGCATCGAGGCCATGGGCGCGGGGGTTTCCGCGATGGCGTCCACGACCGCCATCCAGCCCATCGTGGTGGGCGAGAACGAAGCGGCGCTGGCCCTGGCCGACGCCTTGCTGGAACACAGCTTCTGGGTCCCGGCGGTCAGGCCGCCCACGGTGCCGCCCGGCACGGCGCGCCTGCGGCTGTCGCTGTCGGCCGCGCACGAGACGGACGATATCCAACGCTTGGGCCAGGCGCTGCGCGCGAGTCGGGCCGCCACCGCAACCGCGCCGCGCGTGGGAGTCGCCACCGCATGAGCTCGTATTTCGTTGCCGGCACCGATACGGAGATCGGCAAAACGCTGTCCAGCTGCGGGCTGCTGCATGCGTTTTCCGCGCAAGGCTGGTCCACGGCGGCGATGAAGCCGGTCGCCGCGGGCGCGGTGCTGGACGCGCACGGCGTATGGCGCAACGAGGATGCGGAAGCCCTGGCGTCCAGCGCCACGGTGGCGGTGCCGCGCGCGCTGTCCACGCCGTTCCTGCTGCGCGAGCCCGCCGCGCCCCACCTGGTCGCGGCGCACGAGGGTGTCGTGCTGGATATCGAACACATCGTGCATTGCCACCGCGAGATCGCCGCGCGCGCGGACATCACCATCGTCGAAGGAGTCGGCGGCTTTCGCGTGCCGCTGGACGACACGCGCGATACCGGCGACCTGGCCCGGGCCCTGGGCCTGCCCGTCATCCTGGTGGTCGGCATGCGCCTGGGCTGCCTGAGCCATGCGCTGCTGACGGCCGAAGCGATCGCGGCGTGCGGGCTGAACATGGCGGGATGGATTGCCAACACGGTGGATCCCGCCATGCGACTGGCGGCGGAAAACCTGGGCACGCTGCGCGAACGCTTCGCGCGGCGCCATGCCGCGCCTCTGCTGGGCATGATCCCGCGGCTGCCGGACCCAACGGGGGCGAACGCCGCGGCGTGGCTGGACGTCGATGTGCTGATGCCCCGGTCTGGCACATCGGCGCCCGGGCGTTAGGGCCGCTCGATTCATTCATCCGTTTAGCCGCGGGTCACGACGGCGCAAGGCACTGTCGCGGCCCGAGCTGCCGCCGCTCCATCAGCCCGCCTGCGCCAGCGCCTGCTGGATCATGGCTTCCGTCTCCTTGTACTGGCCTTCGCCGAAATGCGTGTAGATGATCTTGCCCTGCTTGTCGATCAGGTAGAACGCAGGCCAGTAGATGTTGCGGTAGGCGTCCCAGGTCGCGTACTTGTTGTCCTGCGCCACCGGATAAGTGATACCGAAGCGCTTGAGCGCATCCTGCACGTTCTGCATGGATCGTTCGAAGGGAAACTCGGGCGTATGCACACCGACCACCACCAGGCCTTGGTCCTTGTATTTCTGGTGCCAGGTTTTCACATACGGCAGCGTGTGGATGCAGTTGATGCAGGTATAGGTCCAGAAGTCCACCAGCACCACCTTGCCGCGCAGCGATGCCAGATCCAGCGGCTCGCTGTTCAGCCATTTTTCGATGCCGGTGAATTCCGGGGCCTGTACCGCCGGCCCGGCGGCCTGCGCGGTGGAAGACAAGGGAAGCACGCAGGCGGCCAGGGCGGCGGCCAGGACGATTTTCTTAAGCTGGGCAAACATGATGGACTCCTTCGTGGGAGAAAATTTCGGCGGCCCGGGCGGGCTGGACAAGTCAATGGAACACGTCGCGCGCAGGCACGGACCGCAAGGGATCACTGGAATAGGCCCGAGATCCAGGCGTAGGCCAGGACGTCGTACTGGAAATGGATGGCGACGGCGGTCAGGATGAGCAATACGCCAAAGCCGCGCTGTAGCGCGCCCGTGTGGCGCGCGATACGGCCGACGCGTCCCAAGACGAACTTGCCGCCGTAGGCAATCGCCAGCATGGGAATGCCCGCGCCCACGGCGTACAGCAGCAGCAGGAAGCTGGTATGGCCGATATCCTGAGCGCGGGCGGCCAGCACCAGGATGGACGCCAGCACCGGCCCGGCGCAAGGCGTCCACACGGCCCCCAGCGACACGCCCAGCAGGAAGCCGCCGGCATTGCCGCTGCCCTCACCGCCCAGCGTCGCCACGCGCTGCAGCGGACCGCTTACTGGTGTGCCCTTCTGTCGCTGCGCGACATCCTCCCCGAGGGAGGACGCGCGCCCTTCGGGCGGCCGGGCGGGCGCGCTCAGGCGCGCCATCAGCCAGTCATAGGGCCGGGGCCAGATGCGGCTCAGGCCGAACAAGGCCAGCAGCACGGTGGACGCCGAGCGCACGGCCTCCTGGACGTGGCCGGAGGAATGCGACAGCAGTCCCAGGAGGATGCCCAGCGAGGCGAAGGCCAGCACAAAGCCCGACACGATGAACAGGGGGCGCAGCCGGCCCGAACGTTCGACCGACGTGCCCAGCACTACCGGCAGCAACGGCAGTACGCAGGGCGATGCGATGGTCAGCACGCCGGCCAGCAGCGCGACGGGAGGATCGATAAGGTCCATGACGGATCTCCGGTTTCAGAGCCCGCATTGCACCGCGCCCACGTATCCCGTCTGTGCCGGCGAGCGGGATTTTTTCGCGTTTTTGTATCCCCTGCCAGGGCGTATACAGTACGACACAAAAGGCGCCTGCGCCGACGGTATAAAGCGTGCATCGACGCTGCAGAAACGCCCGGACCGCGTATCCGGATGCAGCCGAACCGCCGCCGGTCTCGCAACCGGCCGGCACGAGCCACCATCGCCAAGGAGCCAACGATGACCGCCCTCCGCCATACCGGTGCCTGCCATTGCGGCGCCGTCAAGTTCGAAGTCACGACGCCGCTGCTGCCGGCGACCCGCTGCGACTGCAGCCTGTGCCGCCGCAAGGGCGCGCTGATGTCCCCGCCGCTGGCGCGCGCCGACCTGCACATCCTGTCCGGCGAGGACGACCTGACCCTGTACCAGTTCAATACCCGCGTGGCGCGGCATTACTTCTGCAAGCACTGCGGCATCTACCCGTTCCACCAGACGCGCACGAATCCCGCCCTGTGGCGCGTCAACCTGGGATGCCTGGACGGCGTCGACATATACAGCCTGCCCGTCGACGTCGCCCACGGCGCGGCATTGTCCGTGGTGCAATCATGAAGCGCTGGCTGGCCGTATTGCTGCTGATGCTGGGCGGTGTGGGGGCCGAGTCGGTGCGGCCTGGACCCTGCCAGCTCTTGTCCGATACCGGGACGCAACGGCTGCGGGAACGCCGGGACGATCGGGATCGCCTGGACGAGCGGGAACGCCGGCGCCGCGGTTTTTAAATACACTTCCTGGACGGCGGCTCGCGCCATCCATCCTGGCTAACGAACAAAGGCACACCCGATGGACCATGTCGATCACATCATGATCGTCGACGACGATCGCGAGATCCGCGAATTGGCCGGCAATTTCCTGAAGAAGAACGGCCTGAACGTCACCTTCGCGGCCGACGGGCGGCAGATGCGCTCGCTGCTGGAAAACACGACCGTGGACCTGATCGTGCTGGACATCATGATGCCCGGCGACGATGGCCTGGTTCTGTGCCGCGAACTGCGCGGCGGCAAGCACAAGCGCATCCCGATCGTGCTGCTGACCGCGCGCAGCGACGACATGGACCGCGTCATCGGCCTGGAAATGGGCGCGGACGACTACCTGGTCAAGCCCTTCGTGGCGCGCGAACTGCTGGCGCGCATCAAGGCCGTCCTGCGCCGCACGCGCATGCTGCCGCCGAACTTCCAGGTGACGGAAGCGGGCCGGCAGATCCGCTTCGGGGACTGGCGCCTGGACACCACGGCGCGCCATCTGCTGGACACCACCGGCACGGTGGTCTCGCTGAGCGGCGCCGAATACCGCATGCTGCGCGTCTTCCTGGACCATCCGCAGCGCGTGCTGACGCGCGACCAGCTGCTGAACCTGACGCAGGGCCGCGATGCCGACGTCTTCGGGCGCTCCATCGACCTGCTGGTCAGCCGGCTGCGCCAGCGCCTGCGCGAGGACGCGCGCGAACCGATGTACATCAAGACCGTCCGCAGCGAAGGCTATGTGTTCGCGTCTTCGGTCGAAGTCACCGAAGAAGACGCCTGAACGGGAACCGCGATGTCCGCCCACAGCGCCGCACGACGTTTCGCCCTATGGCCGCGCACCCTGGTGGTGCGGCTGTTCGTGATTTTCCTGATCGGCCTGGTCGTGGCCCAGGCCTTGTCGATGGCGCTGCTGTTCTACGAACGCTACGAGGCCGGCAAGTCCATGATGCTGGGCAACCTGGAAAGCGACGTTTCCATCGCCATGGACATCCTGGACCGCCTGCCGGCCGCCGAGCGTCCCGCCTGGCTACCGCGGCTGGGCAGCACCAACCGCGTCTACCTGCTGCGCGCGGGCGAGGCGGACCAGCCCCTGACAAGCTCGGCCGCCCGGTCGGCCGCCGACGCCATCCGCAAGGCCCTGCGCGACCGCGACGTCGCGGTACGCGAAATGGCGGGAGATCCCAAGCACATCCAGGCGATCATGCGACTGCGTGACGGTAGCCCGGTCACCCTGGACATCCATCTGTCGCTGATGCCGATGGCGATGTGGCTGCCGCTGGTGCTCGCGCTGCAACTGATGCTGCTGGTCGGTTGCGCATGGTACGCGGTGCGGCTGGCCGTGCGGCCCCTGACCCAGCTGGCCCATGCCGCCGATACACTGGACCCCAACCAGACCGGCCCGCGGCTGACCGAGCACGGGCCCACGGAAGTCGCCCACGCCGCGACCGCCTTCAATGCCATGCAGGACCGCATCGCCGCGCACCTGGCCGAGCGCATGCGCATACTGGGTGCCATCTCGCACGATCTGCAGACCCCGATCACCCGCATGAAGCTGCGCGCCGAGCTGATGGAAGAATCGATGGACAAGGCCAAGCTGGCGCAGGACCTGGACGAAGTCGAGCGCCTGGTGCGCGAAGGGCTGGCCTACGCGCGCACGGCCCACGGCGCACTGGAAAAGCCCGCGCGCCTGGATATCTGCGCCTTCCTGGACAGCCTGGCCTGCGACTACCAGGACACCGGCAAGGACGTCAGCCTGACGGGCACCTGCGCGGCGCCCATGACGACGCGTCCGCACGCGCTGCGGCGGCTGCTGGGCAATCTGATCGACAATGCCCTGAAATACGGCGGCGGCGCGGCCGAGGTCCACGTCGAACCGCGCGGCGACGGCGGCCTGACGGTATCGGTGATGGATCGCGGCCCGGGCATCCCGGACGACAAGCTGCAGGACGTGCTGCAGCCCTTCTATCGGTTGGAGGGCTCGCGCAACCGCGATACGGGCGGAACCGGGTTGGGCCTGGCCATCGCCAGCCAACTGGCCGCCATCACGGGCGGCACGCTGGCCCTGCACAACCGCGAAGGGGGCGGGCTGTGCGCGGAGTTGCGGCTGGCGGGGCTGGAGTAGGGACCGGCCATGCCACGTCGCCACGATCCCGCGCAAGGGGACCTTTTCGGTACGCCACCGGCGGAGCCGTCGGCGCCGTCAGGTCCTCCGGGATCGTCCGGACCGCCCGGACCGTCAGGGCCATCAGGACCCTTAGGACCGTCAGGGCCTTCGGGCCTGCCGGGGCCGCCGATCCTGAACGACATCGTGACGGTAGCCGAGGAGCGCGACCTGCTGGCGGTTTTCGCGACCATCGAGCTGCAGCGCTTCAAATTCCAGCAATGGGAAGGCAAGCGACGCACGCGGACATTCGGCTGGAAATACGACTTCGGCGCGGGTACCTTCGAGCCGGCGGAGAGCCTGCCTGGATTTCTGCTTCCCTTGCGCGAACGCGCGGCCGCGTTCGCCGGGCTGGACCCGGCATCGCTGGTGCAGGCATTGGTGACGATGTACGACCCAGGCGCCGGCATCGGCTGGCACCGCGACCGGCCCGAATTCGAAGAAGTGATCGGCGTATCGCTGGGGGCCGCCGCGACGATGCGGTTTCGTCGCCGCCGCCCCGACGGCGGTTTCGAGCGCCGCGCCGCGCTGCTGGCGCCGCGGTCTGCCTATCATCTGGCGGGCGAAATCCGGCACGAATGGGAGCACAGCATCGCGCCGATGGCCGAGCGGCGCTGGTCGGTCACGTTTCGCAGCCTGTCCGCGCGCGGCATCGCCAAAGGGCGTGGATAGGAACCCATCCCGCCGCGCCGCGATGCATCGGGCCGATTACGCGTCACACGGCGCGCGCGCTCATAACGCCCGATCCAACGGGCTGCTCAGGGCGCCAGCACCACCACCTTGGGCTGCGGGGAAAACACCTGCATGCCCACCGTATTGATCGTGTTCTGGACCGTCAGGCTGGTCATGCGCACGATGGGCGTGCCCATCACCAGCACGGTAAACGCCCCCGTCATATACCGCGAACTGCCCATGAAGGTCTGCGATATCACGCCCCCGCCCACGCCGGCCGTGTCGCCCAGCGTGATGGGCACAGGCGTCGCCATGTTGTGCACGGGCGCCGCCAGCAGCAGCACATTCCACGCCACCGGCACGCCCATGCTGGACGTCGCCACATCCACGTGCGGGATCGGCGGTATCGGTGTCTTGCACACATCGGGAAAGCCCAGCGCCACTCCCGGCAGTTGGCATACAGCGAGCATGTCGGCCTCCTCGGTTCAAGCCTTGCCCGCCGACCAGAGCTCGGCTTCCAGCAAGGCGGGATCGTTTTCGATGATGCCCGTGCGGCTCGACAGCCGGGCGCCGTCCTGAACGGCGCGATGGAACCGGGTGCGGGTGAACCGTGCGTCGCGCAAGTCGGCGTCCGTCAGGTCGGCGGTGGAAAAATCGGCATCGACCAGGCTGGCATGGCGCAGGTCCGCGCGGGCACAGCGGGTCCGGTGAAAGACGCACAGGTTCAGGCTGGCGCCTTGCAGGTCGGCATCGTCCAGATTGGCGTCGGCCCAGATGGCCCCGTCGAAGTGCGCGCCGCGCAAGATCGCGTGCGCCAGCTCCGCCTGCGGAAACAGGCATTGCGGCCCGACGGCGCCGGTGAAGCGTGCCTGCCGCAGCGACGTGCCCTTGAAGTTTGATTGCCGCAGCTGCGCGCCGCTGAAATCCGCGCCATCGAGCTTGCTGTCGGTGAACTGGCACAGGGTGAAATGCTGCCCGGCGAAGCGATGTCCGCTAAGGTCGCATTCGACAAACATGCCGCTTTCCCCGCTGGCACCGGCCAGCGTCGTCCGGCGCAGGTCCAGCTGGTAAAAGGTCACGAAGGACAGCACCGTTCCGCTGAAATCCGCGCCTTGCAGATCGGTCTTCGAGAACATCGCGCGATCCAGCCGCGGAATGCGCAGATCCGCATCGCGCAGGCAGACAGCATGGAAGCTGGCGCGGTCCAGCATCGCGCCGGCAAGGCGGGCGCCCGCCAGGTCGCATTCGCTGACCATCAACTGCCGCGCCGCCGCGCGGCTCAGGTCGGCCTGCCGCATGGAACCGAGCACGATGCGTGCTTCTTCCAGCTTCGCGTCCGACAGGTCGGCGCCGTCGAAGCGGCAATGCGTGAACTGGCTGTCGTCCAGCCGGCAGCCGGCCATGCGCGCACCGCTGAAGTCCACCTCGTCGAAGAAGCCACCGGCCAGGTCCAGGCCGCTCAGGTCGGCGCCGCGCAGATCCACGTTTTCGACGACTTCGCCGTGGCGTACCTTATCCAGCAAGACCTCGGTCTTCATGCGGCGGACTCCGTCCGGCGCAGGGGATAGCGCTTGGCGCCCGCCGTATAGGCGCCCTGCATGCGCGTGGATGCGTCGATCAAGGCTTGCGACACATCGGCGCGGAACAGGTTGGCCTGCTCCAGGCCGGCATCGCGCAGCGTCGCCTTGGATAGGCTGGCTTCGATCAGGTTGGCCTTGCGCAGCGACGCGGCATCCAGATCCGCGCGTACGAAAAGGCTGCGCGGCGCGCGGATGCGCGACAGGTCAGCGCCACGCAACAGGCATTCGGAGAGATCGCACGCTTCCAGCATCGCATCCGTGAAGTCGGCGCCGTCCAGGATCGCGCCGCGCAGGCTGCTGTTGCGCAGGGTGGCGCCCGTAAAGCCGGCTCCCGTAAGATCCGCGCCTCCGGCAAAGGCGCTCGCCTGCACATCGGCATGCGCGAACGTCGTCCTGCCGGAGAACAGGCATCGTGTGAAGCCCACCCGTGTCAGCCGAGCCGAGGTGAAATCGCAGTCCTGCAAGGCACTCTCCATGAAGGCACACATACGGATATTCGCGTGGTCCAGGCTGCAGCGCTCCAGGATCACGTTGGCGGCCATCCATTGCGACAGCGTGGCGCCGGCGAGGTCGCAGCCACGCAGCAATGTCCTGGTCGACTGGCCGCCGAGCGATGCGCCGCGCAGCACGCAGTCTTCCAGCACGGCTTCATCCAGCCGCGCTTCGCCCAGCTCGGCGCACTCGAAGTCCGCCTGCTGGCAGGTGAGGCGGCCAAGATTGGCGCGCTTGAAGCAGGCATCCCGCGCGGAGGTGCGGATGAATCGCGCGCCCGCCAGCACGGCCTCGGTGAAATCGCATCCATCCAGGCGCGCATCGGTCAGATCGGCGCCGGCCAGGTCGGCGCCGCGAAAATCCATGCCCTTGAGGTCCATGCCCGACAGATCCGCGCCCGCCAGCGGCAGGCCCCTGGCGTCCCGGCCTGCCAGGGCACGCGCCTTCAGGCGCTCGCGCGTGCGGCGCGCGCGATGCGGCGGCATCGGCGGCGGTGGCGCGAAGTGCTGGGCCGCCTGCAGATAGCCGGCGCTGGCGATGGCTTTGGCCCCGCCATTCTGGTTCTGGCGCATCCACGGCTGGGCCCGGGCTTCCCGCAACTGCCGCCGCAGTACGGCGGGATCAAAGGCAGCCGGCGGCGCGCCGATATCCAGCCGCCCCAGTGCTTGCACATCGACGCCCGCGGTCGCGGCCAGCCCATCGAGCTCGGGGTCCGCGTACACGCGCGCCATGTCACCTTCGCCCCGCCTGGCCTTCTCCAGCTCCTGCTCCATCCGCAGGATGTGCTCCGGCAGGTCGGCCAGCGCGGGCGCGGCTTGCGCAGGCTCCAACGCGGGCAGATACCGCTCGGGATCCAGGCCTTGCGCGAGCAGCTCGGCGCGCGCCTGCGCGTGGCGACGTTCGGCGCCCGCGCGCTGGTTGCGCTGCGACGGCCGATTGCCGGCGTCGGCCGCGGTGCCGTCCATCCATGGCGCGCACAGTTCACGCGGGACGAGGTCCTCGTCCAGCATGGCATGGAGCGCGCCATGCCGGGAATCGAGGCGGCGCGCCATGACGCCGGCATAATGCGCCATCTCGCGGGGGGCATCCGCAAGCTCCATCGCGGGCATGATGAAGCGGACGTCGGCGCCATCGTCCTCGCCGATCGGCATGCAGCCGTGCCAGATCAGGACCACGCGGTCGCGATGCGGAAAGAACCAGGCGGTGGACAGGTTCAGCGCGATTTCGTGCAGCGCGGTGCCGTCGGCCTGCAGGCTGGCGAAGCAGCGCGCCCGCCAATCGGGCAGGCGCCCGCGCAGCACCTGCCGTTCGGGATGCATGTTCCAGATTTCATAGGCCGCCCCGCCCAGCGGCGTACCTGGCACCGCGGCGCGCTGGTCAGGCGGCGCGGCCTGGAAGAAGCGCGGGTCCATGTCCGGCGCGAAGCCCGGGAAATCGTTCTCCAGCCACTCCTGGTCGTAGCGACTGCCCATATGGCACGCCCGCTGCGGCCAGTCCATGCCCAGCGCGCCGTAGCCGGCCGGCGCGGGCCGCTGGGAAGGCGCGGACAGGCGCTCCTGCGGCGACTCGATATTGGGCACCCGGCGCACCCGCACGCCGTTGACGATTTCATCGGCCGCGCCGATACCGTGGGGATTGTCGGGCACGTCCGGGCCACCGTAGGCTCTCGTCCAATCCACGCGCATGGCCTCGAAGGGACGTGGCTTGTCGGGCCGGCCGTCCAGCCAATACCGGTCGCCGAATACCAGCAGCGGCTTGTCCACGATGCCGTCCACCTTCAGGCGCACCGCGCACGCCCCGGGTTCCTGCTGATGCCGCGCGTAGGCATAGCCTGTCGCCAGGACCTCCGGTACGGGCTTGGGCATGCCGGTATCCAGCACGCCGCCCGCCTCCTCTCCCGCCAGGATCCACAAATCCTGTTCCGGCAGCAGGCGAGGCGTATCGCCGAGTTCCACCAGGGCCAGCACGGCGACGCCCAGATGGTTGGCGCGCTGCCAGCGATAGGGCCGTGTGAGCAGGCTCAGGCGAAATGGCTTGACGGTTTTCACGATGCTGTCTTCACGGTGCTATTCCGTGCGCTGGTCCAGCGCCACCTCGCGGGTGTCCGGATTCACTCGGACCCGGACGATGCGGCCTTCCGCGAACTCCGCCAGGCGCACCGGCGATACCGGAACGCGCAGCGTGGCGTCGAAAGCCGGTTCGGCACCTTGGGCTTCCACCCGCAGCGTGATGTCGATGACGAAGAACTTGATGGCGCCCAGGCGCGTGCCCGTATCCGTGGTGCGTATGACCACCCCCGTGCCGGGGCGGCCGGTCTGGCGCACCTGGTCCTGGCGCGCCACCAGCGCCGCGTCCTGTGCGCGGCGGCGCAATTCGCCGCGCAGCATGAAGCCGACCTGGACGACCGACAACACCAGCACGAGGATGACCGCCCAGGCCCATCCGGGCAAGCCCCACGCCGCCATCACAGGATGCTCCACAGGCCAACCATGGATTGCTTCAAGCCGACCTGCTGGACTTTGATGGAATCGAAGGCGTAGCTGGATCCGGAGGTGCGGTACGACGTCAGCGCCCCGATATTGCTGATCGCGGAGTAATTGGTGAAAGACAAATTCAGCATGACCGTCGTGCGGTACAGCGCGATGCGGCTGACGCCGATTTCCGCCTTGAAGCCGGCCAGCGACAGGCCGTACGGCGTCGTGGTCAGCCATTTCCCGTTCGCCATGTTCTTGACCTCGGGCGCGTTCAGCACGATGGCCGTCGGCGTCTTCAGCGTGATGTCGGCGTTGCCGTGCACGTCCACGGTGGAACCGACGGACTGCACCAGCATGGCCCCCTGGGACTTGACGTCCATCGCATTGCCGGTGGACTCCACGCGGATCTTCTGCGGGGCGGTGGCTTCCAGGCCCGCGCTGCTGGACTTCACCACCACCTGGCCCGTGGCCTGGGCCGTCAGCGTACCGGCCTGCACGTCATGCAGGGAATCGCCGCCGCTGACGGTGATCTTTTCGCCGGTTTTCAGCGTTTCGTCGAACAGCCCCGTGATCTCCCGCGTTTCGCCGCTGGCCGCGACCGTGGTCTTCAAGCCGTTGTCGAATTTCTCCTCCATCAGGCCGCTCTTCACATGTACCGTGCGCGAGGCCTTGACGGTGTAGTCCTCGTGGCCGGTCACTTCCACCGTGCGCGACTGGCCGACGGTGAGCTTGTCCGTGCCCGTCACGTCGATATCGCGGTTGCACAGCACCCGCTTGATGTCGTTGCCGCCGATGACCGTGTTGCGCTCGCCGTCCGTGTGGTGGAACTCGTCGCACTCGACCTCGGTGTGCAGGTTGCGTTCGGCATGCAGCCAGATGCGCTCGGCGCCCGCGCGGTCCTCGAACATGAAGGCGTTGGCCGTGGCCGGCGTGCCATTCTTGGACCGGCTCAGGAAACCGCTCTGCGTGGCGTTGTCCGGCAGGTTCCAGGGCGGCATGTTGTTGGTGTTGTACACGCGGCCGATGATGAGGGGACGGTCCGGCTGCCCGCCGATGAAGTCCACCACGACTTCGTCGTTGACGCGCGGCAGCTGGATGCCGCCGAAGCCGCCACCCGCCCATGGGCTGGACACGCGCACCCAGCACGAACTGTTTTCGTCCTTCTTGCCGTAGCGGTCCCAATGGAACTGCACCTTGACCCGGCCCAGGTTGTCGGTCCAGATCTCCTCGCCCTGCTTGCCCACCACCGTCGCCGTCTGCGGACCGTGGGTGCGCGGAACCGGCGTGATGCGCGGCGCGCGGAACTGGACGGAGGAAGGCAGGACAACGAAGTCGATGTCCAGGGTGGCGGGCTCGCCGGCACCCGTGGTGTAGGCGGCTTCGCGCATGCGGTAGTACGCGCCGACGACCAGGTATTCGCGGTTCTCGGCCTGGCGCGGATGATTGCGCAGCGTAAACAGATGGCCCGGGGCCAGTCCGCGCGCATTGCAGGACCCGCGGCTTTCCTCGCGCTGGCACTGCAGCGACTCCAGTCGCACGCGCGTGTAGTGCTCCGCGTCCTCCGGGTTGGTATAGCCGCCCTGCCATTCGTACATTTCCAGGTCGCCGTTATCGTGCGCGCCGGGGTTGTTGCGTCGCGCCTCCAGGCTGGCGGCCGGCGTCAGGGGATGGTAGTCGGTGGTGGCGAAGGCGCCGGGCGTGATCTGCTCGGCCAGCTCCCATTCGTAGACGTAGTCCTCGCGCGGCACGGCGTTGCGGTCCGGTCCGTAGTACGGAATGCTTTCGTAGCCGGGAACGGCTTCGTGCTGCGTCACGTCGTCGGCCAGTACCAGCGTGTGCTTGCCGTTGTCGTGGCGGAACCAATAGTAGATGCCCTCGTGTTCCATCAGGCGGCTGACGAAGGCAAAGTCCGTCTCCTGGTATTGCACGCAGTATTCCCACGTGCGATAGCTGTCGGCCAGCTTGAACTCGACGGGATACTTGTAGTCCGCGAGCACCTCGCGTATCACGTCCGGCACGCTCTTGTTCTGGAAGATCTTGCTGTCCGAGGTCTGGGTCAGGTACCACAGCCACGGGCGCAGCGTGGCGCGATACACGTAGTAGCCGCCGCCGTCGGTATCGCGCCCCACCAGCACGCAGCGCGTGACCTCGCCGCTCAGGAAACGGGGCGTGCCGCCTGGCGTTTCGATTTCCAGCGTCATGGGCTTGCCCAGCAGCGCCTTCATGTCCAGGGTATAGGACTCGGCCACCAGGTCGAGCTCGAACTCGAACAGTTGCGAGATCGTTTCGGCGCCATGCATGGCGCGAAAGCGCAACTGGTCTTCCGGCAGCGGCGTGTGCGCCTTGATGATCCGATCGCTGTCCACCATGCGGTCCATCTCTTCTCCTCGAGAGACAGCGTCCACCGCGGTCGCCCCTATCTTCTTCTTGTGAGGGTTACGCGCGTACGCCGTGCGTCAGTGAATCGCCGCACCATCGCTGCCGATGCGCGAGACGGGCGATTCTAAACAGCTTGCAAGACCAGGAGAAGTCGGCTCACAAGCGTTTGTCCTTTTTACGATATCGAAATACTTAGTCACCTTTAAATGTTAGCGATCGTAGAAATCCAAAATTCCGATTTGTTGCCGTGGCTTTGTCTGCACCTAGAGACGAGCCTATGAACTACGTAAGTTTCATTACAGGACGTCAACTTTCGAGCGAAGAAATTGTTCTAAATTTTTCGCGGGTGTTAAGCAATCGTAAGAAAAAACAGCGTGTGTGAGTTGCCATAGTCAGACTAATCCGACTGCATAGAATTCGCATTCCGTGACGAGCCACACGGACAGACTAGATCCAGACGGACACCGGGTTGCGTGTACCGGCAACGCCCCCACGAGGGCAACGCCTGATAACTATGACCATGGAATTCGCCGAAATACTGAGCACGCTCGACCCTCGGCTGCCGTGCGGGGAGGACCTCGAGTACGACGCGGACTTTCTGCGGCTGCAGCAATCGGCCGCCGAACGCAGCGAACAGCAGTTCGGGAGCACCATCATCCCGGCGCAGGCGCCCGATTGGCGGGACGTCGAAAAACAGGCGCTGGCCCTGCTCGAACGCACGCGCGATATCCGCGTCATCAGCCACCTCACCCGCGCGTGGACCGAGACGCGCGGGCTGGCCGGCTACGCCGACGGCCTGACGCTGTGCGCCGACGCGCTGGAACGCTATTGGGACGCGGTGCATCCGCGCCTGGACAGCGTGGGCGAGAACGACCCGCTGCCGCGCATGAATGCCCTTGCCTCGCTGGGGGACGTCCAGGGCTGTGCGCGCAGCGCGCGTTCGGCCACCCTGGTGGAAGGCGTCCACGGCAAACTGAGTCTGCGCGAGGCGGAATCCATCCTGGACGGCAGCCGCGCGCAGGCCGACGCCTATCCGGGCGGCCGCGCCCACCTGGTCGAACAAATGCGCCAGGCCAGGCAAGCCGGCGACCCGCACCTGGACGGCTTGCTGACCGCCGCCCGCACGCTGCGGCGGATACAGGACATGGTCGCCGGACGGCTGGGCGGCGAATGGATACCGGACTACGCGGCCATCCTGCGCGGGCTGGATATCGTCGCGCAGGAACTGCCCGACGGCGTCCCGGCGACCGCCGCGGCGACGGACGGGCAGGCGCATGGCACCGGCGCCGTGCCGGACGCCGCCCCGGCGCGCGCGGCATCCGGCGCCGATGGCGTGCGCTGGCAGGACGCGCAGATCCATACGCGCGACGAAGCGATGGCCATGCTGACCAAGGTCTGCGCCTACTTCGAAGTGCACGAGCCCGGCCATCCCGCGCCCTATGTGATCCGGCGGGCCCAGCAGCTGATTCCGCTCAGTTTCCACGACATCATCCGCAACCTGGCGCCCCAAGGGCTGGAGCAGTTCGAACTGCTGCTGCCCCGTGACGCCGACGGCAGGCCCGCGCCCTGACACCCCGTATCCAGCTCTACCAGGAGAACCGCATGGCAACCACTCTGAAAGGCAGCGGCCAGAAATTCATCGCGCGCAACCGCGCGCCCCGCGTACAGATCGAATACGACGTCGAAATCTACGGCGCGGAACGCAAGGTGCAGCTGCCTTTCGTGATGGGGGTACTGGCTGACCTCGCCGGTCGTTCGGATACGCCGCAGCCGGATATCGGCGAGCGCAAGTTCCTGAACATCGATATCGACAACTTCGACGAGCGCATGAAGTCCATCCGGCCGCGCGCCGCCTTCCACGTGCCCAATACGCTGACCGGCGAGGGCGACCTGAACGTCGATATCACCTTCGAGAGCATCGACGACTTTTCGCCCGCGACGGTCGCGCGCAAGGTGGGCGCGCTCAATGAACTGCTCAATGCGCGCACCCAGCTGGCGAACCTGCTGACGTATATGGACGGCAAGACGGGCGCCGAGGAGCTGATCGGCAAGGTGCTCGAAGATCCCGCGCTCCTGAACGCGCTGGCCGCCTCGCCCAAGCCCGCCGAGGCCGGGACGAAGGCGGGGCCGGACGCCGCGACGGATGCGGACGGCGAAACCCGCGCCGGCCGCGACGCCAATCAATAACGATGGAGAACACCATGACCGCAACGGCCCAACGCGCGGCGAACCGCGTCGACGAAGCGCTGGAAGCGGACGACCTGTCCGCCCTGCTGAAAAAGGAATTCAAGCCCAAGACCGAGCAGGCGCGCGAAGCAGTGGAGCATGCCGTCCGCACCCTGGCGCACCAGGCGCTGGAGAACAGCGGCGTCGGCCTGTCCTCGGACGCCTATCGCACGATCCAGGCGATCATCGCCGAGATCGACCGCAAGATGTCCGAGCAGATCAACCTGGTCATGCACCACGCGGACTTCCAGCAGCTGGAAGGCGCCTGGCGCGGGCTGCACTACCTGGTCTCCAACACCGAGACGGACGAGTTGCTGAAGATCAGCGTGATGTGCATTTCCAAGCAGGAACTGGGCCGCACGCTCAAGCGCCACAAGGGCGTCGGCTGGGATCAAAGCCCCATCTTCAAGCGCGTGTACGAAGAAGAGTACGGCCAGTTCGGCGGCGAGCCCATCGGCTGCCTTGTGGGCGATTACTACTTCGACCACAGCCCGCCGGATGTGGAACTGCTGGGCGAGATGGGGCGCATCGCCGCCGCGGCGCACTGCCCTTTCATCGCGGGCGCATCGCCCAACGTCATGCAGATGGACACCTGGCAGGAGCTGGCCAACCCGCGCGACCTGACCAAGATCTTCACCAACACCGAGTACGCCGCCTGGCGCAGCCTGCGCGAATCCGAGGACTCGCGCTACATCGGCCTGGCCATGCCGCGTTTCCTGGCGCGCCTGCCCTACGGCGCGCGCACCAACCCCGTCGACGATTTCGATTTCGAGGAAGACACCGACGGCTCCAACCATGACCGCTACACCTGGGCCAATTCGGCCTACGCCATGGCGGCCAATATCAATCGGTCGTTCAAGCTGTACGGCTGGTGCACCTCGATACGCGGCGTGGAGTCCGGCGGCGCGGTGGAGAACCTGCCCTGCCATACCTTCCCCACCGATGACGGCGGCGTGGACATGAAATGCCCCACCGAAATCGCCATCAGCGACCGCCGCGAGGCCGAACTGGCGAAGAATGGCTTCATGCCGCTGGTGCATCGCAAGAACACGGACTTCGCCGCCTTCATCGGCGCGCAGTCGCTGCAGAAGCCGCACGATTACTACGACGCGGATGCCGCCGCGAACGCCAAGCTTTCGGCGCGCCTGCCCTACCTGTTCGCCTGCTGCCGCTTCGCGCATTACCTGAAGTGCATCGTGCGCGACAAGATCGGCTCCTTCCGCGAGCGCAACGACATGGAGCGCTGGCTGAACGACTGGATCATGAACTATGTCGACGGCGATCCGGTGAATTCCTCGCAGGAAACCAAGGCGCGCAAGCCGCTGGCCGCCGCCGAGGTACAGGTGCAGGAAGTCGAGGACAACCCCGGGTATTACGCCGCCAAGTTTTTCCTGCGGCCTCACTATCAGCTCGAAGGGCTGACGGTGTCGCTGCGCCTCGTGTCCAAACTGCCCTCGCTCAAGCAGAACGAGGGCTGACTGGACCCCTACGCCATCCGGGGCCGCGCCAGGGCGGCCGCACCTCGCGTGCGGCTTGCCGAGGCAGCGGGCGCGGCGCCGGTGGCCTGACGTCCCAGGAGCGGGCATCCGACAGGGTCGGTGCCCTCCGAAGGCGCTCTTCATTGCCGATTCCGCCGGGATGTTCTCGTGCAGAAAGCCCGCGGCGTGGCTTTTTCCCAGCAGGACCCAGACTGGACCTCACATCAGGAGAAGCAAGTGGCTGTTGATATTTTCATGAAGATCGATGGCGCCAATGGCGAATCGAAAGATGCCAATCACAAGGATTGGACCGACGTACTGTCGTTTTCCTGGGGTGCCACCCAGCCCGGCAATCTGTCGAGCGGCGGCGGCCTGGGCGCGGGCAAGGCAAGCTTCAACGACCTGCACGTGGTGGCACGCATCGACAAGGCCGCGCCCGCGGTCATGAAGCACTGCGCCAGCGGCAAGCACCTGAACATGGTGCAGCTGTCCATGTGCAAGGCGGGCGGCACGCAGATCGAGTATTCCAAGATCACCCTGGAAGACGTGCTGGTGTCCTCCGTGCAGTTGTCCGGCGACGGCGGTTCGGACGCCGGCGTGATCGCCAACTTCGCCTTCCAGGCCGCCAAGGTCAAGCAGCAATACTGGGAGCAGACCGACCAGGGCGGCAAGGGCGCCGAAACCCTGGTGGCCTGGGATATCAAGCAGAACAAGGAAGTCGGCTGATCCCCATGGCCACGACCGCCGTTCCGCTTCATACCGCCAGCATCGCGGCCCACATGGATACGGTGGCCGCGCGGATCCGCCGCCAGCCCGGCGATGCGGATCTGCGCGCGCAATTGTTCCAGCTGCTGGCGGTGCAGGGGGAATGGGAACGCGCGGCCGAACAGCTCAAGCTGTGCGCCGAACTGAACCCGCAGGCCGCGCCCACCGCCCTGATGTACGACCGCGCCATCGCGGCGGAGCGCCAGCGCGAGGCGGTGCTGGCGGGCCAGGCAGACCCGGCCGTGCCCGGGCCGCGCCCGTCGTGGCTGGACCAGCTGCTGGCGGCCCTGCGGCACGACACGGTAGACGTTACCCGCGCGGCGGCGCTGCGCGCCCAGGCGCTGGAGGACGCCGAACCGCTGTCGGGCACGCTGGAACACACGGGCGAGGCAGGGCCGCTGCGATTTCCGTGGGTCTGCGACGGCGACAGCCGCCTGGGACCCATTTTCGAATTCATCCAGGGTGAGCATTACGCGTGGCTACCCTTTTCCTATCTGCGCAAGGTACGCCTGGTCGGGCCCGAAGCACTGTGCGACGTGATCTGGGCGCAGGCCGAGATCACGTTGGCGGACGCCCGCGTGCTGCATGCGCTGATACCCGCGCGCTATCCGGCGCCGGCTGGCCGCCGCATGGCGGACCAGGACGAGCGCATCCGCCTGGGCCGCCTGACCCAATGGGAGCCCCTGCACGGCGACACCTACACCGGCCTGGGGCAGAAGATGTGGCTGACAGACCAGGGCGAATACGCCTTGCTGGACATCCGCGCCGTGGAGCACGCCGATGGGCCATAGCGATACCCGAGCGCTTGCCGCGCGCGATCGCCTGCAGCCCTCGCTGCTCGACCGCCTGCTGGACGATGAACCGGGCAGGCGCGAAGAGCCGCGCGAATCGTCGATGCTGACGCACGCCCAGCTGCGCGAAGTCGTGCTGCGCGACCTGCGCTGGCTGCTGAATACGGTGAACCTGGAGACCACCGACGACCTGGACGCCCACCGTCCCGTGGCCGCCTCGGTGCTGAACTACGGCGTACGCGCGATGGCGGGCAAGCGCATGTCGGACATCGACTGGATCGACGTCGAGGACTCCATCCGCCGCGCCATCGCGTCCTTCGAACCGCGCATCCTCGATTCGTCGGTCGAAGTGCGCTGCGTGACCGACACCGGCACGCTCGAACACCACAACGTACTCAGCCTGGAGATCAAGGGCATGCTGTGGTGCGTGCCGCATCCCCTGGAATTCCTGTTCCGCACGGACATCGACCTGGAAAGCGGCCATATGGACCTGCGCGACCTGGGAGGGTATTGATGGACGCGCGGCTGCTGGACTACTACAACCGCGAACTGGTCTACATGCGCGAGATGGGCGCGGAGTTCGCGCAACACTACCCGAAGGTCGCCGGGCGGCTAGGGATGAACGCCACCGAAGTCGCGGACCCCTATGTGGAGCGCCTGCTGGAAGGCTTCAGTTTCCTGACCGCGCGCATCCACATGAAGATGGACGCGGAATTCCCGCGCTTTTCGCAGCGGCTGCTGGAGGTTGTCTATCCCAACTACCTGGCGCCCACGCCGGCCATGGCGGTGGTGCGCTTCGAGCCCAGCATGAACGAAGGCACCCTGGCCCGGGGATTCGACCTGCCGCGCGGCACGCTGCTGCGCGGCAAGGTACCGCGTGGCGAGCAGACGCCCGCCGAATTCATGACCGGCCATCACCTGAAGCTGTGGCCCCTGCGCGTGGTGGAGGCGTCCTTCGGCGCGCCGCCGCCGGACCTGCCGCTAAGCCGCCTGGGCCTGGCCGGCCGCGGGACGCGCGTGCTGAGCGCTCTGCGCATCCGCATCGAGGTCTGCGGCGGCCTGCGTCTGGAGGACCTGGAGCTGGACCAGCTGGTGTTCTACCTGAACGGCCAGGATCTGCAGATGCAGCGCCTGCTGGAGATGGTCATTGGCAATACCGTCGCGGTACTGGGCCACGACAGCGCGCGGCCGGTCGGCTGGATCAACCGCATGTCCGCGGACGCGGTACGCCACGAAGGCTTCGATGACGACCAGGCGCTGCTGCCCGCGGACGCCCGGGTGTTCCAGGGCTACCGGCTGCTGCAGGAATACTTCGCCTTCCCGCGCCGCTATCTGTTCTTCAGCGTCAATGGCCTGAAGCGGGGACTGCGGGCAGCCGGTCCCGGCGGCACGCCACGCGAAACACGCGCCTTCGACCTGACGCTGCTGTTTTCGGCCGCGGCACCGGAACTGGAAGGCGCCATTACCGCGGACAACCTGCCGCTGCACTGCGCGCCGATCATCAACCTGTTCCCCAAGCGCGCCGACCGCGTGGCGGTCACGGCGCGCACCTCCGAATACCACGTGGTGGTGGACCGCACGCGTCCGCTGGACTACGAGATCTACGGCATGACGCGCGTCACCGGGCACGCCTCGGCGGACCGCCCGGAACAGGAGTTCCGTCCCTTCTACGGCTCCGTGTTCAGCGATCCGGACGACTACGGCGCCTACTATTCGATGCGCCGGGAACCGCGCCTGATCTCCGACACGGCGCGGCGCAACGGCACGCGCACCGGCTATACGGGAAGCGAAGTCTATCTGTCGCTGGTCGACCGCCACGAAGCGCCGTTTTCCGGGCAGCTGCGGCACCTGACCCTGGACACGCTGTGCACCAACCGCGACCTGGCGGTGCTGCTGCCGCTGGGCACGCAGACCGACTTGACGCTGCGGATTTCGGCACCGGTGGGCGCCATCAAGGTGCTGCACGGCCCGACGCGGCCGCATGCGGCATTGGCGGAAGACGCCGCCACCTGGCACCTGATCAGCCACCTGGGCCTGAACTACCTGAGCCTGATGGACCTGGACGAGGAAGCGGGCGCGCAAACGCTGCGCGAAATGCTGACGGTGTACGGCAATCTGGCGGACCCGGTGGTGCGCAAGCATATCGCCGGCGTGCGCCACGTTCGCATCTCGCCCATGCACCACCGCTTGCCCGCGCCGGGGCCCATCGTCTACGGCCGCGGCGTGCGCATCGGCCTGGACGTCGACGAAGCAGCCTTTTCCGGCATCAGCCCGTATCTGTTCGGCGCCGTGCTCGAGAAGTTCTTCGCGCGCCACGTGTCGATCAACATGATGTCGGAACTGGTGCTGTCCACCTTGCAGCGCGGCGAGCTCGCGCGATGGAAGCCCCGCATGGGGACCCGGCCCGCGGTCTAGCGTCCCATGAAACATTGAAAGGAAACCCGCCATGAAAACCGCCGCCGCGCGCCGCTATCCCGCTTACGATCCCGTCCACCTGCTGGGCCGCGTCATCGCGCGCGAAGACGACGGCAGCTATCGCGTCGAGTGCGACGGCCGCCCCTGGCGGGCGCGCCGCGCCGCCAGCTGCCTGCTGGCCCCGGCCGTGGACGACGAGGTGCTGATCAGCGGGCCGGATCCCGCGCGCGTGTACCTGATCGCGGTGATCGCCCAGGCCGACGCCGGCCGCGCGCGCCTGGAATTGCCTGGCGACGTGGCGCTGGAATCGGCCGACGGCAACCTGTCGCTGGAGAGCGCCGGCACGATCCATCTGCGCGGCGGCGCCGCCGTGCGGGTGGAAACGGACGAACTGGCGCTGCACGCGCGCGATGCCCGCTGCGTGGCCGATCGCATCCGCTACGTCGCCACGGAGCTGCAGGCCACCGTGGGCACCACTCGTCTGGTGGGCAAGGCCTACGAAGCGGTCATGGACCGCATGACGCTGATGAGCCGCCTGAGCTTCCGCACCATCGAGGAAGTGGAACAGGTGCGCGCCGGCACGCTGGACTACCAGGCCGAGCAGGCGGCGCGCCTGCACGGCAACTACACCATGGTCACCGGTGGCGAGCTGGTGAAGGTCGATGCCAAGCAGATCCACATGGGATAAGGCGAGTCGCGGCGCCGCGCCCGCCGCGCTGCCCGCCGACTTCTGGCGCCGCCTGCAGGCCCAGCCCTACTCGCACGACCTGTTCAATACCCTGCGCTGGATCGATGCGCGGGCGGGCGGGCGCGCGCCGCTGGGCCGCGACAGCCTGCCGCGCAACGAGCCCGTGCGCCTGCGCCAGGAACCGTCCATGGCCTTCGCGCCGTCGACCCTGGCCGCCGCCCAGGACGCGCAGCCGGGGCGTCCGGCCGAATTGTCCATCTACAGCTTCGGCCTTTTCGGCCCCAACGGCCCGCTGCCCCTGCACCTGACCGAGCACGCGCGCGAGCGCATGCATCATCACCGCGACCGCACGCTGTCGGCCTTTGCCGACATCTTCCATCACCGGCTGATCCTGCTGTTCTACCGCGCGTGGGCCGACGCCCAGAGCACGGTCAGCCTGGACCGCGGCGAGGAACGCTTCACCCGCTACGTGGCCAGCCTGCTGCACATGGGGCAGCCGTCCATGCGCCGGCGCGACGCCGTGATGGATCACGCCAAGTACTACATGTCGGGCCACCTGCTGCGCCAGACGCGCAACCCGGAAGGGCTGAAGCACATCCTGCAGGAGTTCTTCCAGGTGCCCGTGCGCATCGGCGAGTTCGTCCCGCAGTGGATACGGCTGGAACCGGCACAGCGCCTGACGCTGGGCAGCGCCATGGGGCTGGGGCGCGACACCGTGCTGGGCGCGGCGGTGCGCGATGCGCAGCACCGCTTCCGCATCGACATCGGGCCGCTGGACCTGGCCAGCTACCAGGCCTTCCTGCCGGGCGGCGCGCGCGGACGACAACTGATGCACTGGGTGCGCCACTACATCGGCATCGAGTTCGCCTGGGACGCGCGGCCGCTGCTGCGCGCGGCCGACGTGCGCGGCGTGCGCCTGGGCTCGCCCCAGCCGCTGGGCCTGGCCTCCTGGCTGGGCACGCGGCGGCCCGCCCAGGGCGATGCCGGCGACCTGCTGCTGGACTACGAAAGCCGCGAGCGTTCCGCGCAAGCCAGCGCTCGCGCGGCCCGCGCCGCCGCCGCGGCGATGGCTGCGCTCAACCCTGAAACCGAGGAGGTCATGCAGTGAGGCACGATATGTTCTACGACGGCCAGGTCCTGGACTGGCCCGGCCACGGCAAATTCCGCGCCAGCAGCGGCCTGCCCGGACATCAGCTGCCGGACGAATTCTGCGCCGGGGAAAGCGGCCCCATCCCGCCGGGCTATTACAAGCTCATGCTGGCCGACCGCGGCCAGGCTCAGGACGATGGACGGCAAGCCTGCACGCTCCAGCCCGCCTGGGGCATGCAATCGATCCCGCGCGGCACCGCGGTGGACGAATGCGAACGCTACTGGGCCAACTGGGGCTGGAACCGCGCCCGCATGGAGCCCGCCGACCAGGCCACGCGCCATCGCTGCACGGCCGCGCGCGGCGGCTTCTACCTGCACGACTCCATCAAGGGCTACAGCCACGGCTGCATCGAAGTGGAAGGCCGCATCTTTCCGCTGCTGCGTACCTATGTGCGCAGCAGCCATCGCGATTCCATGATCCTGATGGTGCAGTACGTGCCCGGCCGGCCGACGTACGGAGGCACGCGTGTTTAGCCATCGCGTCCTATCCGCCTTCGCCGCCGCGGCTTGCGTGCTGCTCGCCGGCACGGTGCCTGCCAGCGCCGCCGGCACCGTGACGGTCGACAACCGCTTGCAGGCCTGCGTCGTCATCCAGGCGGGCACGCGCACCGCCGAACGCGGCCTGCTGCTGCAGGAGATCACGCTGGACGTCAGGAAACCGATCGGCGAATGCGGCTGCAAGTCCGCGGTCATGGGCTATGCATCGCGCGTCGTGCTGGAAGGCGGCGCGCGTAGCCTGCTGCTGCAGGGGCGCTTGAATGCCCGCCAATCGGGACCGCGCTCGCTGCCGCTGGCCAGCGATGCGACGCTGGTGGGGGATCGCCCCATCGCGCTGTCCTTCGAATGCGCGGCGCCGGATTAACGGCGGCGATGGTGATGACAGCCTCAAAGGTGCGGCGCCCGCGTCGCCTCCCGACAAGCACGCGACAGTTCTCTTGACCCAAAGGCATACATGTCCGACATCGGCCGTATCGATCTCTTCGGCAAACTGGCCCCCCTGCTCTACCAGGGCCTGGAAAGCGCGACCGTGTTCTGCAAGCTGCGCGGCAATCCCTATGTGGAGCTGGTCCACTGGATACACCAGCTCCTGCAAGGGCAGGACAGCGACCTGCACCGCATCGCGCGGCGTTTCGAACTGGATGCCGAACGCCTGCAGGCCGACCTGGCCGGCGCGCTGGAACAGCTGCCGCGCGGCGCGGGTTCGGTATCCGACCTGTCCGAACATATCGACCATGCCGTCGAACGCGCGTGGATACTGGCGTCCCTGCGCTACGGCCGCACGCGCATACGCAGCGGCCACCTGGTGCTCGCGCTGGTCAAGACCTATGCGCTGCGCAACGTGCTGCTCGGCATGTCGGCGCAGTTCTCGCGCATCGTGCCGGACGTGCTGCTGGAGCAGCTTGAAGCGATCGTCGCGGGGTCGCCGGAGGACACGGCCGACCACGCCGCACCCGCGACCGGCGGCACAGGCGCGGCGGCCGGCGCGGCAGCGCCAGGCGGACGCGGCCAGGCGCTGGCGCGCTACGCGGTCGACCTGACCGCGCGCGCGGCCGCCGGCGACATCGATCCAGTCTCCGGCCGCGACGAGGAAATCCGCCAGATCGTCGACATCCTGATGCGGCGGCGCCAGAACAACCCGCTGCTGGCCGGCGAAGCGGGCGTGGGCAAAACCGCCGTGGTCGAAGGCCTGGCCCTGCGCCTGGCGGCGGGCGATGTGCCGCCCGCGCTGCGCCACGTGTCGCTGTACCTGCTGGACCTGGGGCTGCTGCAGGCCGGCGCCGGCGTGAAGGGCGAATTCGAACAGCGCTTGCGCGCCATCATCGACGACGTGCAGGCCAGCGAGAAACCCATCGTGCTGTTCATCGATGAAATCCACACGCTGGTCGGCGCCGGCGGCGCGGCCGGTACGGGCGATGCGGCCAACCTGCTCAAGCCCGTGCTGGCGCGCGGCCAGCTGCGCACCATCGGCGCCACCACCTGGTCGGAATACAAGAAGTACATCGAGAAGGATCCCGCGCTGACGCGCCGCTTCCAGGTCGTGCAGGTGCATGAACCTGACGAATCGCGCGCCCTGGACATGCTGCGCGGCCTGGCCGACACGCTGCAGCGGCATCACAAGGTGCTGTTGCTTGATGAAGCCATCGACGCCGCGGTCAAGCTGTCGCATCGCTATATCCCCGCGCGGCAGCTGCCGGACAAGGCCGTGGCGCTGCTGGACACCGCCTGCGCGCGCGTCGCGGTCAGCCAGCATGCGGTGCCGCCGGCGCTGGAGGACGCGCGCCGCCGCATCCAGGTACTGGAAATCGAGCGCGATATCGCCGGCCGCGAAGCGAGGCTGGGCATCGGCGGCGATGCGCGCGTGCAGGAACTGGACCGCCTGCTGGCCGACGCGCGCGAGGCCGAAGCCGCGTTGGCGGCGCGCTGGGAAGAGGAGCGCACGCTGGGGGCCGGCGTGCTCGAGCTACGCGCCAGTCTGGACGATGCCGACCTGCCCGCGGCCCGGGCGTCCGACCTGCGCGAGCAACTGGGCCGCGCGCAGAAGAACCTGGCGCGGGTGCAGGGCGACGCGCCCATGGTGCATCCGTCGGTCACTGCCGCGGCCGTGGCCGCCGTGGTGGCCGACTGGACCGGCATCCCCGTGGGCCGCATGGTGCGCGATGAAGCGCAATCCGTGCTGGACCTGGCCAGCACGCTGGAACGCCGCGTCATCGGCCAGCGCCATGCGCTGGACACCGTGGCGCGGCGCGTGCAGACCTCGCGAGCCCGCCTGACCGATCCTAACAAGCCGGTGGGCGTCTTCCTGCTGTGCGGGCCGAGCGGCGTGGGCAAGACCGAAACGGCGCTGGCGCTGGCCGAGGCGCTGTACGGCGGCGAGCAGAACCTGATCTCGATCAACATGAGCGAGTTCCAGGAACCGCATACCGTGTCCACCCTGAAGGGCGCGCCGCCCGGCTACGTCGGCTACGGCGAAGGCGGTGTCCTCACCGAAGCCGTGCGGCGGCGGCCGTACAGCGTGGTGCTGCTGGACGAGATCGAAAAAGCCCATGCGGACGTGCACGAAATCTTCTTCCAGGTTTTCGACAAGGGCTGGATGGAAGACGGCGAAGGGCGCCACATCGATTTCCGCAACACCATCATCCTGCTGACGTCCAATGTGGGCGCGGACCTGATCGCCCGGCTGTGCCAGGATCCGCAGCTTGCCCCGGACGCGGAAGGCCTGGCATCGGCCCTGCGCGAACCGCTGCTGCGCGTGTTCCCCGCGGCGCTGCTGGGACGCCTGGTGGTGGTGCCCTACCTGCCCCTGAGCGACGCCATGCTGGCGGGCGTCGTGGACCTGCAGTTCGGCCGCATCCGCCAGCGCCTGATGGACAACCACGGCATCACGCTGACGGCGTCGCCGCGCGCCACCGCCCTGGTGGCTGAGCGCTGCACCGAAGTGGAATCCGGCGCGCGCATGGTCGACGCCATCCTGACCCACAGCGTGCTGCCCCACATCAGCCAGGCCCTGCTGGCCGCATCGACGCAGGACCGCGGCATCACCGCCATCACACTGGATGCCGTGGACGGCGAATTCCGCTACGAGTACGCATGATGAAGAAGCTCCTGATCCCGTTCTTCATGGTGACGGCGGCAATGGGCGGCTGCGCGACCCCCGACCCCGCCGCGCGACAGGCCCTGGACGAAGTTCGCCAGCAATACATGGCCGCAGACTATGGCGGCGTGATCCGCACCGTGGCGACGTCCGAGACGCTGACCAAGGCGCCGGACGATACGCGCGTCGAAGCGCTGAAGCTGCAGGCCTACAGCTATTGCCTGACGCAATACACGCAGCTGTGCGAGGACGGTTTCGTGCGCATCCTGCGCATCGAGCCTTCCTTCCAGCTGCCCTCCAACGAAGCCGGGCATCCCATGTGGGGCCCCGTGTTCAAGCACGCACGGGAAATCGTGCAAGGGGGCGCGTTATGAAGCCAGGCAGGCTGTTCGCACGCGCAATGGCCGCTGCCTGCCTGGCCGGCACGGTGGCGCTGGCCGGATGTTCGTCGACCGCGCGGCAAGTACCCGTCCCCTATGCCATCGTCCTGAGCGCGGACCCGCAGGTCAATCCGGACACGAACCAGCGCCCGTCGCCCATACAGGTCACCGTCTACGAATTGAAATCGCCGGGCACCTTCCAGTCGCGCGATTACTTCTCGCTGCAGGCCGACCCGCAGGCCGCGCTGGGCAAGGATTTGCTCAATAGCGACCAGGTCATCGTCAAGCCGGGCGAAACGCAGACGGTGGAGCGCCCCGGCAACCCCGAGGCGCGCGTGGTGGGCATCGTGGCCGGCTACCGCGACCTGGAGCATAGCCAGTGGCGCCTGGTGATCCCGCTGCCCGAGGCGCAGAACACCAATATCTACAAGGTCTGGCAGTTCTCTCCCAACGAAGAAAAGATCCAGATCGCGGTCGGCACCAAGGGCCTGTCCGAGACCGAACGCGATCGATCCTGGTGGCCTTTCTGAGCGATAACCCGAACCCTACGTCATGGCACAGCGGAACAAAGTCATCTGGTCCGAGGGGATGTTCCTGCGTCCCCAGCATTTCCAGCAATTCGAGCGCTATCTCGAACATGCCATACAGCATCGCGCGTCCGCGGGGCAGGCCTTCTTCTGGGGCTATACGCATCTTGCCCTGGACCGCGACGCGCTGGCGCTGGGCAAGATCGCGCTGACCGAAGCGCGCGGCGTGCTGCCGGACGGCACGCCCTTCGAATTCTGGCAGGCCGACGAAGCGCCCCCGGCGCTGGACGTGCCGGCCGGCGCCAGCGACGCGCGCGTGATGCTGGCGCTGCCGCGCGTGCGCGCCGGCGCCGGCGACGTCGCCTACGAAGACGCGCAGGCTACCCTGGCCCGCTACCTGGTGGCGGAGACCGAAGTCGAGGACAGCGGCGGCCTGGGGCTGGAGCCGGCGCTGTTGCAGGTGGGCCGGCTGCGGCTGCGGCTGATGCTGGAAAGCGAGATGACGGACGAATGGCTGGGGCTGGGCGTGGCGCGCGTGGTCGAACGCCGCGCCGACAACCGCGTCGTGCTGGACGAGCGCTATATCGCCCCGTGGCTGGCCTGCGGGGCCCATCCGGTGCTGCGCGGCTATGTGCAGGAACTTTACGGCCTGCTGGACGCGCGCAGCGAAGCCCTGGCGCAGCGCGTGTCGGAGCCCGGGCGCGGCGGCGTGGCGGAAGCCTCGGACTTCATGCTGCTGGAGACGGTCAACCGCTACCTGGGCGCGCTGTGGCATGCCCGGCAAGTGGAAGGCCTGCATCCCGAACGCCTGTTCCATGACTGGCTGATGCTGGCCTGCGACCTGGCGACCTACACCTCGCCCACGCGCCGGCCCGAGGTCTTGCCCGAGTACGCGCACGATGACCTGGAAGCCACCTTCCTGCCGCTGATGGAGGAACTGCGCCGTTCGCTGTCGGCCGTGCTGGAGCAGCGCGCGCTGCGCATCCCGCTGCACGATCGCGGGCAGGGCGTCAGCGTGGCCCAGGTGCCCGACCTGAACCTGCTGCGCAGCGCCGGCTTCGTGCTCGCCGTGCGCGCCGACATGCCGTCGGATACGGTGCGCACGCGCTTTCCGTCACAGGTCAAGATCGGCCCCGTGGAAAAGATCCGCGACCTGGTCCATCTGCAGCTGCCGGGCGTGACCGTGCGCGCCCTGCCCGTGGCGCCGCGCCAGATTCCGTACAGCGCCGGCCACGTGTACTTCGAGCTGGACAAGAACGGCGACTTCTGGAAGCAGCTGGAGCGGACGGGCGCGCTGGCACTGCACCTGGCCGGCGATTTCCCCGGCTTGGCGATGGAATTCTGGGCCTTGCGCGACTAGGGCCACTGGGAGAGAAACGCAATGCATGCATCGGACAGTGCCCTGCCCGGCCCGCTGGGCGGCATCGACGACGACGGCGCCACGGCGTCCAGCCGGCTGCGGCCGCACGAATACGTGATCAGCGGGTCCAACCCGCTGGTGGCCGCCGCCAATCCCCTGCTGGACCTGATCCCGCAGATCCGTGCGACCGCCACGCATCCTTCGCCGGCCATGCTGCGCGAACACCTGCTGGATGAAGTGCGGCAGTTCGAACTGCGGGCGCAGCAGGCCGGCATCCCGAACGAAACCATCCTGGGCGCGCGCTACTGCCTGTGCACCGCGCTGGACGAAGCGGCCGCGCTGACGCCCTGGGGCGGCAGCGGCGTGTGGTCGGCCCACAGCCTGCTGGTCACCTTCCATAACGAAACCTGGGGCGGGGAGAAGTTCTTCCAGCTGCTGAGCCGGCTGTCGCAGAATCCCAGCCAGCACCTGGACCTGCTGGAGCTCCTGTACTACTGCCTGCTGCTGGGCTTCGAAGGCCGCTACCGCGTGGTGGACAACGGCCGCTCGCAGCTGGAAACCCTGCGCCAGCGCCTGCTGCGCATTCTGCGCTCGGCGCGCGGCGAGTATGCGCGCGAACTGTCGCCGCACTGGCGCGACGCGCCGGCGCAGGCCCAGCTGCGCCGCCTGCCCGTGCCCTTGTGGGCCTATGGCGCGCTGGCGGCGGTGCTGGCGCTGCTGCTGTACCTGCTGCTGGGCTGGCGGCTGGGCGGGCAGTCCGACCAGGTGTTCGCCGCCGTGAACGGGCTGAAGGCGCCCACCGTGCAGATCGCCGCGCCGCCCACCCCACGCCCCGCGCCGTCGCCGCGGCTGGCCGTATTCCTGGCGCCGGAAATCCGCGACGGCCTGGTCACCGTGCAGGACCAGGTCGACCGCAGCGTGGTCGTGCTGCGCGGCGACGGCGCCTTCGAGTCGGGCGCGGCGGAAGTGCGCGGCGCGTACATGACGGTGCTGTCGCGCGTGGCCGACGCCCTACGCGAGACGCACGGCATCATCCTGGTGCGCGGCTACACCGACAACCAACCCATGCGCAGCGCGCGCTATCCGTCCAACTGGCACCTGTCGCAGGCCCGCGCCGACACGGTCAAGTCCATCCTGGAACAGCGCCTGGGCCAGCCGGGCCGCGTGCGCGCCGAGGGCCGCGGCGATGCCGACGCCATGGCGCCCAACGACACGCCTGCGGGCCGCGCCCTGAACCGCCGCGTCGAAATCACGCTGATGATCCCGCCCGTCCCGCGCGAAACCACCCTAGAGGGTGCGCAACCATGATCGCCTCGCTGTTCTATCGATTCTTCGGCTTCCTGTTCAGCCGCGGCCTGTGGAATTTCCTGGGCGTCGTCGCCGTATCCATCCTGGTCTGGATCATCGGCCCGCTGCTGGCGATCGGCACGACCCGTCCGCTGGAAAGCGAGACGGTGCGCATCGTCGTCATCGCGGCGCTGTTCGGCATCTGGCTGCTGCGGCTGCTGTGGCGCAAATGGCGCGAAGGCCGCCTGAACGCCCAGCTGCTGGGCCAGCTCCGCAGGCCCGCGCGCGAAAAGCCGGTGGTGAAGGAGGCGGACAACGACCAGATGCGGCAGCTGGAAGAACGCTTCGACGAGGCCGTCGAACTGCTGCGCAAGGCACGCTTCCAGGAAAGCGGCCGGTTCAGCCTGCACCGGTATTCCAAGCAGTATCTGTACCAGCTGCCCTGGTACGTCATCATCGGCGCGCCGGGCGCGGGCAAGACCACCGCCCTGGTCAATTCGGGCCTGAACTTCCCGCTGGCCGACCGCTTCGGCAAGGTGGCGCTGCGCGGCGTGGGCGGCACGCGCAACTGCGACTGGTGGTTCACCGACGACGCGGTGCTGCTCGATACGGCGGGCCGCTACACCACCCACGAAAGCGATCCCACCGGCGACGAAGACGAATGGAAAGGCTTCCTGGGCCTGCTCGCCAAGTACCGCGGCCGCCAGCCCATCAACGGCGCCATGCTTACCATCAGCGTGGAAGACCTGCTGGGCGCCTCCGATTCCGAACGGGTCCAGCACGCCGCCGTGCTGCGACGTCGGCTGCAGGAGCTGCGCGAACAGCTTGGCATCCAGTTTCCGGTCTACGTGCTGGTCACCAAGACAGACCTGCTGTCGGGCTTCGAGGAATACTTCGCGTCCTTCAGCCGCGACGACCTGGCGCAGGTGTGGGGCTTTACCCTGCCCTACGCGCGCACGCAGGAAGCCGGCTTCGACCTGTACGAATCCTTCCACGCCGAATACCGCCTGTTGCAACGCCGGCTGGACGACGCCCTGCCGGAGGTCCTGGCGGCGGAGACCGATCCCGCTCGCCGCGCGCTGGCCTATATGCTGCCGCAGCAGTTCGCCGGCCTGCAGGCGGTGCTGGGGCACTTCCTGAGCGACGTGTTCGCCACGTCCAAGTACGAGGCCCGGCTGCTGCCGCGCGGCGTGTACTTCACCAGCGGCACGCAGGGGGGCGAGACCTTCGACCAGGTCACCGGCCACCTGAAACGCTACCTGCGCATCGATACGGGGGCCGCGACGGCCGCCGAGGCGCCGGCGGACGGCGAAGGCCGCAGCTATTTCCTGAAGAACCTGCTGCAGGACGTGATCTTCCGCGAATCCGGCCTGGCCGGCCGCAACCTGCGCTGGGAACGGCGCTACCGGCAGCTGCACTGGGCCGGCTATGGGGTGATCACGGCGCTGTTCCTGGCCCTGACGGCGGGGTGGATCGTCAGCTACCGGAACAATGCCACCTATCTGGACGAGGTGGCGCGCCGCGTGCCCACGGTGGACAAGCTGGGCCGCGAACTGAAGATCACGCAGGCCGGCGACGTGCTGGGACTGATGCCTTACCTGGACAGCCTGTGGTATCTGCCGCGCGACGCCAATTTCGAGCTGAACGACCCGCCGCTGGATTACACCTTCGGCCTGTACCAGGGCCGCAAGATGGAATCGGCGGCGCTGGGCGTCTATCGCGGCACGCTGGAACAGACGCTGTTGCCGCAGGTGGCGCGCCGCGTCGAAACGGCGTTGCGCAACGCGCCCGCCAACGACCTGGAGTTCTCCTACGAAGCGCTGCGCGCCTACCTGATGCTTTACGAGGCCAACCATTACGACGCCGACTTCATGCACGCCTGGCTGCTGTCGGACATGCAGAAGACACTGCCGGAAGGCTATACGCGCCGCGCGTACGACCAGTTATCGCTGCACCTGCGCAACCTGGTGCGGGACCGGGTGCTGTCCTCGCCCTTCCCGCGCGACGACACGCTGGTGCGCGCGGCGCGGGAACGGCTGGCGCGCTACACCCTGGCGCAACGCGCCTACAGCCGCCTGCGGCGCATGCTGGCCAATGACGAGGACGCGCCGGACAATACCGCGGTGACGCTGGGCGGGCCGTCGGCCACGTCCATCTTCGTGCGCAAGAGCGGCAAGCCGCTGACCGACGGCATCCCCGCGCTGTACAGCTATCGCGGCTACTGGGACGTCTTCAACAAGCGGGTGGACCGCGTCGCCGAGGTGCTGCGCAGCGACGACGCCTGGGTGCTGGACATCCCGCCGCCGGGCCTGCTGGACGATGCCTCGCGGCGGCAGTTGATCGTGGACATCAAGCGGCTGTACCTGAACGACTACGTGGCGCGCTGGGACGGCTACCTGAACGACCTGCAACTGGTCCCCAGCACGTCGCTGCTGCAGAACATCCAGATGGCGCGCACCCTGTCCGCGCCGGATTCGCCGCTGGCCCAGCTGGTGCGCGGCGTGGCCCGCGAAACCACGCTGCTGCGCGATTCCAACGCGGACCAGCGCTCGCTGATGGACCAGGCGCGTGATCGCGTCAGCAGCACCCGCGATGCGCTGGAACAGATGTTTGGCCCCACCGGCCCAGGCGCTGCCACCCGTGCGGATGCCAGCGACGACAAGCTGGAACTGATCGTCGACAAGCATTTCGAACCCTATCGGCGCCTGACGCAGAGCGCGGCAGCCGGCAGCCCGCCGCCCATCGCCGCCACCACCGGGCTGATCAACGAGTTGTATACCTACCTGACCGCCGCCGATGCTGCCCTGCGCAGCGCCAGCCCGGCACCGGGCTCGGACGTGGTCACCAAGCTGCAGGCCGAGGCGGGCCGCATGCCGGAGCCCGTTCGCGATCTGCTGACCACGCTGTCGGTCAGCGCATCGGGCCAGGTGTCCGGCGTGGCCCGCGAACGCATGGGGGAAACCGTGTCGGCCACCATCGGGCTGTTCTGCCGCCAGTCCATCGCCGGGCGCTACCCCTTCGCCCCGCAATCCAACCGCGACGTGGCACCCAACGACATGGCGCGCCTGTTCGCGCCCAACGGCATGATGGACGATTTCTTCCAGAAGAACCTGGTCAACCAGATCGACGTATCGGGCGCGCGGTGGCGCTTCAAGCCGGGCATCGACGGCAAGGCCGGCATTTCCTCCGGCTATCTGGACGCCTTCCAGAAGGCCGGCGTCATCCGCGATGTGTATTTCACGGCGGGCAACCCCATGCCCTCCTACCGGGTCTCCATCCGGCCGCTGGAGATGGACGCCGGCATCACGCAGTTCCTGATGGACGTGGACGGCCAGACCATCCGCTACGTCCACGGGCCGCAGGTGGCGACGACGGTGCAATGGCCCGGCCCGCGCGGCTCCAACCAGGTCAGCATCGAACTCACGCCGCAGGTCGGGACCGCCGGCATGACCACGTCCGGCCCGTGGGCGCTGAACCGCATGCTGGACAAGGCCGCGCTCGCGCGCGGCAAGTCGCCGGAGACCACCGTGGCGACCTTCGATTTCAATGGCCGCAAGGTCGTGCTGGAAATCACCGCCAGCAGCGTGAAGAGCCCGTTCCACCTGGCCGAGATGCAGGGCTACGCCTGCCCCGGCCGGACCTGACCTGGGCGGATGTGGACGGACAAGGCATGGCCAGGCGAATCGACGGCAGGCAGATGGAAACCATGGAAGGCGCAAACCCCAACGGATTGAACGGACGCCTGGGCTGGTACGGGAAAATTCCGGCATCGGGCGATTTCGTGCACCGGCGGCTGCCGCGCGAGCTGATCGCGTGGTGGGACCGCTGGCTGCAGCACGGCGTGGCGGGCCTGAAGCAGGCCAGCGATGCCCAGACGGCGCGCGGCTTCGCGGGCGCGCCGATCTGGAACTTCGCCATTCCGGCCGGCCTGGGCGCCGGCGTGGCGCAGCTGGGCTGCCTGGCGCCCAGCCGCGATCGCGTGGGCCGAGGCTACCCGCTGTGCGTGGCCCTGCCCATGCGGGCCGACGAATACCACAGCAGCCTGCTGGACGGCGCCGGGGACTATTACCGCGAGATCGGCATGAACATGCTGGCGGCGGTGCGGCATGGCTGCACGCCCGAACTGTTCGACCGGTCGCTGCTGTATGTCAGCCTGCCCCGGATCGGACCGGAGGCGCCGTTATCGGGCGGCAACGACATCATGGATATCCTGAACGCCGGCACGAACCAGCCCGCCACGCCGCTGGCGGCACGTTCGCTGGCGGCCTGGCCGGACCTGCCGTTCTGCTTCAACCCCAGTTCTCATACCAGCTATTGGTGGACCAACCAGGCTGACGGGGCCCCGCTTCAGACCTATGTACACGGCGGCGCGCTCAACGCAACATTGTTTTCCCGGTTGTTTTCCTCGCTGCCCGCGTGGCGGCCATGACGACGCAAGCTCAGGAGCCGAACATGCCCCCACTTTCCGCATCGCAGCGCGGCGGTCACGAAACGCTGGATCGCGATTCCGCATCGCGGGGCGGCGGCCACGAAACCCTGGAGCGCTACGCCGCCGCCGGTGGCATGGCGCCGGAGCGCATCCGCCGCGTCCTGGCCGATCTTGCGTTCCCGCTGCAGGCGCTGCATCGGGCGGGACGCGTCCACGGCGATATCGCCCCGCCGACGATAGGACTGGATCCATCCGGCCGGGCCTATCTGCTGACGCCGCCCCTGGCGCCCGCCGCCAACGCCCAGGACGCAACGCGCCGCGACGGTTATGCCGCGTTCGAACAGTACACGGACGACCCGGACATGCCGTGCGGGCCCTGGACGGACATCTATGCGTTGTCCGCCACCGCCTGCGCCCTGCTGACCGGCCTTGCCCCGCCATCCGCGCTGGCGCGCTGCGTGCGGGACGATTATGTGCCCCTGGCCCAGCGGCGCGGACGCGATGAACAGGCATTCTGCGCGGTGCTGGACCGCGGCCTGGCCATGGACGCCTATGCGCGTCCCCGCACCCTGGACGAGTTCGCGCACGCCCTGCGGCTGGACCTGGTGCCGACGGAAACGGAAGCCGTGGCCGAGGGAAGGACGGAGTCCGGGACGGCGGCCGCGATACAGCCGGCGGATCTGACGGCGATGAAGGACGCGGATCCGACGGCGATGAAGGCGGCGACGGCGGCAGCCATGGCGCCGGGGGGCGTGGCGACGATGAAACGGCCGTCGGCGGACACCATGGACCCGGCGACAGGGGCGGGGATGAACCGTGCGGCGGCCGCGATGGCGCCGGCGGACCAGGCACCGATCCAGCCGCCGCCAGCGGCCACGAGTCCCGCGGACCGCCCAAGCGCGCTGGAAGACGCGGACGGACTGGAGCCCCTCCCTGATGCCGAAGGAACACCGTCCCGCCCGCCGGCCCACGTCGCGCTGTACCGGGAAGGACAGGTGGCTGGAACACAGGCGGGAGCGCCGGAGGCACCGGCACGCGACCCCGCGGCCGCCCAATACGAAGCAGCGGTCGCCTCCGTCCATGCACGGCAAGATCGCCAGCCGCGCCGTCCCACGGGCCGACCGCGGCAGGCGGCCGCGCCGCGAGAGCCCATGCGACACAAGCGCCGCCCAAAGCAACGCGCCCCGCGGCTCTTGGTCCTGGCCGTGTGCGCCCTGGTCGCCGTGGCGCTTTATGTGTGGCTGCGTCCGCCGCCACCACCGAGGATCAAGTCCGTCGCCCGCACGTCGAATGCGGCGCCGGCGGCGGCGGCGAATGCGTCCGGCGTATCGGTGTCCAATCCATCGGCGTCGAGCGCTTCACCGTCGAACACCACGACGTCGATGGCCTCGGCTCCGGTCAAAGCCGCTCCGGACAGCACGATCCCGAACGATCCGGCCTTGAATCGCCCCGCTTTGGATAAGCCGGCGCCCGGCGCGCTGGCGTCGGCGCCGGCGTCATCCACCGCACAGCCCGCCAACGGTGCGCCATCCATGTCGGCAAGGACCACGTCCGCCGCGTCGGCCATCAGCACCGCAGAGAGCACATCGAGCCCCGTCACGCCCGGTTCGGACCATGGCGGCAATAGCGCCCTCGGCGGCGTCGGCGCGGCCAACGGCAACGCCAACGCCAACGCCAACGCCAACGCCAACGGCAACGCTAACGCCAACGGCAACGGCAGTATGTCGGTCGCGAGCGCCGCTTCGATGACATCCGAGGCAAAACCCGCTGCCCCGGCGGCGGCAAAACCGGCTACATCACCCGACGCAAAACCCAGCGCGGCCGCCGCGCCCGCCGACGCCACGGCCAAGCCGCGCACCGCCGTGGCCAGCAAAACGCCCGTCCCGGTATCCATCGCCATCCGGCCCTGGGGCGAGGTACTGGTCGACGGCAAATCTCGCGGCGTCAGCCCGCCCCTGAGCAGCCTGACGCTGGCGCCCGGAACCTACGACATCACCATCCGCAACAACGCCGGCCCGGACGTCCATCAGAACCTGACCATCACGGCGGGAAAAGGCGCCACCATCTCGCACACGTTCAAATAGCGGCGGCTGCCGCAATACAAAACGCCACGGACGTCAAACACGTCCGCCCGCGTCGAACACCGAGGATGCCCAGCACAAAAAAATCGGCCCCGCGAAAAGCGGGGCCGATTATCCACGCGGCGATCGCCGCGATTGCGCAAGGCGGGCGTCGAATCCCGCGGGTGCTTACGCACCTTGGAACGGCTGGTTGTCCAGGTCGCCGAACGCGATGCTGGTCGTGGTATTGCCGCGATCGATGTCGGCGACCACTTGAGCACGCGTCACGCTGCTATCGGCTTGCGCGGTAAAGGGCGCGTTGTTCAATTCGCTGTTGCCCTTCAGGCCCGCGACGCGCGCTTGCTGCAGTTCCGCGACGACTTGCGCGCGGCTCACGCTATTTGCGGCTTGGCCGTACACGCCCTGGAACGGCACGTTGTCCGGTTCGCTGTTGGCGGCTTGCGCGGCGCCGATGGCGGCGAAGGAAAGAATCAGGGCGGAAACGATGGTCTTGGCTTTCATGGCAGTACTCCTTGGTCCTGGTTAGTGGTTCGGGACGGACACCGCGGAGAGGGGGGAGGGTTCCGCGATGTCCGTTGCTGTTCCCGATGAAACGCATTCTGCGCCGCCAAGACCTAGGGATAAACCCGAGGATCAGGAAATCATTTTTCCAGAAACTTGAATAATCACGGGACATGGCAAGGCGCCATGTCGCCCACGGTGCCTTCCGGATGTCCGGCCCGCTACACGCGCGTCTCGTCCTCCGCCGCCGCTTCCTTGGCCAGCGCATCGTCCGCCTCCGCCACCGCGGCACGGGGCGGCGCGACGACGTCGGCCTGGGGCTCCACCATGACCAATTCCTGGTCGACGTCCGGATCCACGCGCGGATCGAGGGTGGCCGCCGCTGCCGGCGAACTTTGCAGCGCGTCGGGCATGGCCTGGAAATGCATGGGCGCCGCGTCCACCTGATGTTCGTGGGTGACCCGGATCGGCCGCACCGTCAGCACCAGGGCCAAGGCGCAGCCCGAGATGAACACGTAGTACATATTCGGCCCGGCCACCGACATCAAGCCGCCCGCGATCAAGGGCCCGACGCAGGCCCCGATGCCATAGGCCATCAGCAGAATGGCACTGAGCCCCACGCGCCGCTCCGGCTCGACATGGTCGTTGGCGAACGCCGCGCCCAGCGGGTACAGCGTGAACTGCAGCACCCCGAACATGCAGGACAACACCAGCATCAGCGGAAACGGCAGGGACAGCCATCCCCACATCAAGGCGGGCAGCACCGTCAGCAGTGTCGCGTTGAAGCGTATCAAGCCCGCGCGGTTGACACGGTCGGACACCCAGCCCATGGGAAACTGCGACAGCAGCCCGGCGGTCACCGTGGCCGCGACGTACACCGCGACCTGCGCGGTGGAAAACCCATGCCGCGCCGCATACACCGGCGCCAGGCCGTAGAAGCCGCCGGACAGCAGGCCGGCCACGAACAACACCGTCAGCGACAGCGGCACCCGCGCGGCGAAAAACTTCAGGTCCAGCGGCGCGGGCACCGGCGTGGCCGGATGCGACCGCGCGGTCAGCGCGATGGGGACCAGGCACAGGATCTGGAACACCGCGACCAGCGTCAGGGGCCGCAGGTCCAGCGTGGGAAACAGCGTAAGCGACAATTGGCCCAGCACCGTGCCCAGCCCGGACATCAGCATGTAGACGGAAAACACCCGACCGCGCAGGCGGTTTTCCGTCTGCTCGTTCAGCCAGCTTTCCAGGACCATGAACTGGGTCACCATGGCGATGCCGGCGATCAGGCGAAACACCAGCCACAGCGGCAGCACTTCGATGGAAGCCTGCGCCAGCACCATGACGGCGGCGATCGCCGCGCACGCCACGAAGGCGCGGATATGCCCGACCCGGATAAGCAGCCGGTGGCCCAGGCGCGCGCCGCACACCAGCCCCAGATAGTAGCCGGCGATCAGGGTGCCCACCCAGAAGGGGCTGACGGACTGCGCGGTCAGCCGCAGCCCCATGAAGGTATTGAACAGCCCCGTGCCGCACAGCATCAGCAGCGCTGCCGCGTACAGGGAGGAAAAAGAGGAAATCGTGGCGAACATAAAGCCCTTAGCGGCGAGAGCCGCATGGGGCGGCTCTCGCGTTGGCGGTACTCAGCAAGCGGTGGTGCGCGTCAGCATTGCGCCAGCATCGTGGCCGCGTCGCTGACCTCGAATTTGCCGGGGGCTTCGATATTGAGCGCCTTGACCACGCCGTCGTCCAGCACCATGGCGTAGCGCTGCGAGCGCACGCCCATGCCACGGGCGTTCAGGTCCAGCTCCAGGCCCAGGGCCTTGGTCCAGGTTGCCGAGCCGTCGGCCAGCATCCGCACCTTGCCGCCGGATTTCTGATCGCGGCCCCAGGCGCCCATCACGAAGGCGTCGTTGACGGACACGCACCAGATCTCGTCCACGCCCTTGCCCTTGAAGGCATCGGCGTTCTGGACGAAACCCGGCAGGTGCTTGTTCGAGCAGGTCGGCGTGAAAGCGCCCGGCACGGCGAACACCACGATCTTCTTGCCCTTCACCAGGTCGGCGACCTGGAAATTGTTGGGGCCCAGCGCGCAGCCTTGGGTCTCGGTTTCGATGAATTCGGTCAGGGTGGCGTCCGGTACCCGGTCGCCGACTTTGATGGTCATTGATATCTCCAGTGAAACAGTGAAAAAGGCCGCTCATGCGCGCGTACCGGCAACGGCGGGACGCGGCGCCACGTCCATCGCCCGCCCGTGGGCCGGGGCGCGCGCAGTTTATCCCTGCGGGGACGATGCCAGATTATGCTGCGAAAACCATTCCAGCATCCGTTCCCAGGCCTGCTCGGCCTGCGCCTTGCGATAGCTGGGGCGATAGTCGGCGTGGAAGGCATGGCCGGCGCCCGGGTAGACGTCGATGACGGAAGCCTTGGCGGCGGCCGATCCTTTCGATAGCGCCTCTCGCATGGCGGCAACGTCGTCCTGCGTGATGCCGGTGTCCTCGGCGCCATACGCCCCGCGCACGGGCGCGTGCATGTCGCCGGCGATGTCGACGGGGAATTTCGGCCGCAGCGTCTCGTCGCGCTTGCCGCGCAAGGGGCCATAGAAAGCCGCGCCGGCTTTCAGTTTCGGATCGTGCGCGGAATACAGCCACACGAAGCGCCCGCCCCAGCAGAAACCGATGATGCCCAGCTTGCCGGCGTCGCCGTTATTTCCGGCCGCCCATTTGGCGGTGGCGTCGAGGTCGCCGATGACCTGGGCGTCGGGCATCTTGCTGATGATATCGGCCTGCAGCTTGGCGATCTCGGTGTACTTCGTGGGATCGCCCTGGCGCGCGAACAGGTCCGGTGCGATGGCCAGATAACCGCGGTGGGCCAGGCGCCGGCAGACATCCTGGATGTATTCGTGCAGGCCGAAGATTTCCGGAACCACCAGCACCGTCGGCAACCGCGTTTCCTTTTGCGGCTGCGCGCGATAGGCGCGCATATTGCCGCCGGCCGCGGGGACTTCCACCCAACCCGCGGTCAGTCCCTTGGCGTCCGTCTTGATGGCCGTCTGCGCCATCACGGGCCCGGCCGCCGCGCAGAAGCCCGATGCGGCGGCGGCAGTGATGAAGCCGCGGCGGTTCAAGCGCAACGGCGGCAGTAGACTATCCAAGTGCTTGTCATCCATGCTGGTGAACTCCGTTCTTGTGCGTATGCCGGCAACGTCCGGCGGGCGGTGATCCATGCCTTGGCGCTTCGATACCTTAATGCAGCAACGCACCAATGCACTGCACCAATGGTTCAATGCGCAACGACTCAACAACTCAACGACTCAACGGCTCGAAGCCCTAGCGCTTCAATGAAAACTCCACGCGGTTCGGCGGCCCATCATCCTTGATGCCCTCGGCCGACAGCGTCGGCGCCACCATGAATACCCGGTCCATCGGCGCGCCATCCTGCTGCAGCTGCTCGTAGGCGGCCTGGGCCCGTGCGTCGGCCAGCTTGCGCAGCTGTTCCTCGCCCGCGGGCGCGGCCTGCTTCAGCAACGCTTCCATCTGGTCCGGCGGAAGGGACTTTGCCATGCCGATGAAATTGCGCGGCTTGTTGTCGATCTGGGTGTTGTCGTACGCCGCTTCCAGGTATTTGGCTCGCTCCGCGTCGGACAGCGGCGCATCGCCATCCAGGCGGCCGCTCTTGCCCGTCGCGCGCGAGCGCGCGATGCGAATGCGGGTGTCCACCCAGGCCTGGCGCAGTCCGGCCTCGTCGGAAACCGGATCCGCGCGGCCGGCGATGTCCATCTTCAGCGATGGACGGTCGGCCAGCGCGGCGGCCAGCTTCTTCAGCTTTTCCTTGCCGTCGTCGGTGAGGGCCGTGCTGCCTGGCGCAAAGGTGATGTACGACAGCTCGTCGCCACCGCCGAAGGCCGAGGCCAGCAGGCTGAACGGCGAGGTGACCGCCTTGACGATCAGGTTGCCGATGACCCGCAGGATGATGCCCCCCACCGAAAAGTTGGGATCGTCCAGCGACCCGGAGATCGGCAGGTTGATATCGATATTGCCGGAGCGATCTTTCAGCAATGCGACGGCCAGCATGACGGGCAGGGTCGTCGCCTGCGGACTGTTGCTCTTGGGGCCGAAGGTCAATTGGTCCAGCCGCACGCGATTGCTGGCCTGCAGCTGGCGGTCCTTGATGCGGTATTCCACATCCATCGACAGCTTGCCGCGCTCGATGGGGTAGCCCACGTATTTCGACGAATACGTCGTGAACCGGGGCAGGTCCACGCCTCGCGCCGATGCCTTGATGTCCAGTGTCAGGAATTTGGCGAAGGGCTGCACGATACCGCTGATCGCCAGCGGCGCGGTCCGGTAGACCCGTCCATTCACGCTGACCTTGGCGGGCTTGGGGTCGGTGGACGATACCGCGGACACCGACCCCTCGATGGCCGACAGTTCCGCCGTGTAGTTCGGCCGCACGAAGCGGTCGTTGAACGTTGCCCGGCCGTTCTTCAACGTGACGCTGCGCACCGCGATGTCCGGCATTTCGCCATCGCGCGCCGGCGCGGCGCTCTTGGACGACGGCGCACCGGACGACGATGCCGGCGGCCGCGCGGGCGCGGATTCCCGCGTCTCGGTGTCCTGCGTGATGGACCCGCCCGCCCGGCCGGGCTCGGCCACCAGATCCAGCACATTGAGCCTGCCCTGGGAATTCAACAGCACGTTGCCGTAGAAATTGTCCAGCGTCACGTCGCCCAGGTCGATGGTGGGCTTGCCGCCGGCCAGCGAGATCGCCATGTTGCGCAGGCTGAGGAGCTTCCAGGCCAGGAAGTCCGCGCGATTCACGCGGTCCTGCAGGTTCAGGTCGTTGACATCCACGCCGCCCTTCCACGTCACCTTCATCGGCGCCCTGCCCTGTGCGCCGGTGAAGTCGACGTCGCCTTTCGCGCCCAGCCGGATCGACCGGACGGTGGCGTTCAGGCGGGACGCCGCATACGGTGCCAGCGTCGCCACGTTCAGGTCGGAGAGATCCACGCTCGCCTTCACGGCCAAGGGCTGCAATGTCAGGCTGCCCTGCGACGACAGCTTGCCTTCGCCCAGTATGCCGGCGGCGCGCAAGTCGAATTTCGACGAGCCGGAGCCCAGCACGAACCTGTCGACGCCCAGCGCCAGCGTCTTCACGCCCACGGTCACGGGCGGATTCAGGCTTTCGTCACGCGCCGACACGCCGGCCAGGTCCAGCTTGATGTCCGAGGCCTGGATGGCGTAGGTACCGTTATGGTCCTTGATGTCGACCTTGGCGGCGGCACCCACGGTTCCGCCCAGCAAGGTAATCGGCGCGGCGCGGCGCACCGCGCTGGCGAAGGGCGCGAGCGGCAGGCGCTCCGCCCTGGCATCCAGGTTCACGGCCAGGGGTTGCAGGATGACGCCGCCGGTGGCATGCAGCGCCGCGCCGTCGGGGTTCTGGGCGCCCAGCTCGATGGCGATGGGCTGGTCCTTCGGCTGGGGCAGCTGCACATTGGTCACGGAAACCGACAGCTTGTCGAGCGCATAGTCCAGCTGGTTGGGGGCGTCACGCAGGCGCAGCTTGCCGTTGACGATGGAGACCTTGCCGACATTGACGCGCCAAGGATCGGGCTCGGCGGCCGCCGCCGTCGCGGACGTTGGCGATACGGGCGCGGCGGCCGGCGCCGCCCCGGGCGACGCGGGCGCTCCCGATGCCGCAGGTGCGGACGACGCTGATTCGGGCGGCGCAGGCGGCACCGATGCCGGCGGTGCGGGCGGCGCCGACGCAGGCGGTGCAGACGGCGGCGATGCAGGCGATGCGGGCGGCGCCGACGCAGGCGGCGCGGACGACGGCGATGCTGGCGACCCAGGCGACGCCGATGCTGGCGGTACGGACGACGCCGACCCAGGCAACGCCGGCGTCCCCGACGCAGGCGCTGCCACGGGCGGCGCGGATGCGGTCTTCACGGTGGACACCGGCGTCGGTCCTTCCGTCCTGGCGCCCGCGCCCAGACGCTGCAGCTTGTCGATCGCGTCCAGCCAATTGATCCGCTGGTCCGCGTAGCGGCGAGTCTGGATGTTCGGTTCGACCAGTTCCACTTCGCCGATCCGCAGCTGCCGCTCCAGCGGCAGCGCGTCCACGCCGCGCACGTTCAGCGCCTGCCAGGCCGCCAGGCTTTCATCCGAGGCTTCCCGCAGATCCAGTTCGCGCAGGCTCAGGCCGCCCGTGATGCGCAGCTTGGGCGCCGCGTCCCTGGGCTGTTCGAAGGCGATATGCAAGTCGGAATCCAACAGGGCGCGATTCAGCTTCACCGGCAGCGGCACCCCCCAGGCGTCCGCCCATTTTTCCAGTTCCAGGCCGCTGAACACCACGTCCAGGGTCGACGTGGGCGTCACGTCGAACGGCCGGGCCGTGCCGTTCAGATCGAAGGGACTGCCATTGATCCGGGCATGGAATTTCGGCACGACATCGATATCCGTCGCATAGCCGAAGTCGGAAATGAACGGTACGCCCAGGGCGATCTCATCGATCACCTGCGTCCGGCCCGTCACCTTGTCGTCCAGCGTGATCGAGCCGTTCTCCAGCCGCATGTTGTTCAGCGAGAACCGCGGCAGGGGTTTGTCCTTTTCCTGCGGCGGCGGCTCGGGTTTGCCGGCGTCCAACTGCGCGAGCTTTTGCTGGACGTCCGAGAAATTGAAATGCGCCTGCGCATCGCGCACCAGGGCCAGGCGCGGTTCGCGCAGCACCAGCGCGTCGACGACCGGGGCAAACCAGAAGAGCGACTTCCATGAAGCGCTGGCGTCGGCTTCGGCGACCGTCAGCAGCGGCCGCGCCCCGCCCGGCTGCGCCACCGCCAAATCATGGACGCGCAAGGTCAGCGAAAAGGGATTGAAGGTGATCTTGCCGACCTGGACGTCGCGTCCCAGCATGGCGGCGACGTCGCGCGTCAGCGCGCGGCGGGTGATTTCCGGTACCTGCCAGGCGGCCAGCGCCAGCAGCAAGAGGATAAACCCGACTATCGCCCCTGTGATCCGCAAAAACCGCCGCGTGAACCGAATTCGGGGCAAATACGAGGGCATCCATCATCTCCTGTCCAAGTTGCGGCATTATCGCCCCCGGGCCGGAGGGCGTCCATTATCATAGGCAGCATGCGCCCGCCGGTTTCAGGGCGTTCGAGTGCAAGATCAAACAATTACGCTCCGCGCGTAAATTCGTTTCAAATTGAACGGACCGCCGACGGCGGATGCATCAGCATGTCCACAACTCCTCCGGCCCTGAGCCATCTCGATGAATCCGGCCAGGTTCGCATGGTCGACGTCGGCGGCAAGGCCGTCACCGCGCGCGTGGCCATCGCGGCTGCGCGCGTCCGCATGAACGCCACCGCCTACGGCCTGCTGACGCAGCCCGGCCAAGGCAAGGGCGAGGTCCTGAACACCGCCCGCGTGGCCGGCATGCTGGCCGCCAAGCGCTGCGCGGAGCTGATCCCCCTGTGCCACAGCCTGCCGCTGTCCTTCGTGGGCGTGGACTTCGCGCTGGACGACGCCGCGCACAGCATCGATATCCGCGCCACCTGCCACACGGATTTCCGCACCGGCGTCGAGATGGAAGCCATGACCGCCTGCAGCGTCGCCGCGCTGACGGTCTATGACATGTGCAAGGCCGCGGACAAGGGCATCGTCATCGAGCAGGTCCGCCTGGAATACAAGTCCGGCGGCAAAAGCGGCGAATGGCGGGCCGACACCTGAACGGCCCCGGCCGACGGAGTAGAATGCGTGAGTCCTGAGAACCGGTACGTCCCCGGCCGGCACCGCATCCGTTTCCGCCGGCGTGCCGGCGCGGCAGGGCAGAGTAAGCGGACGATTTCGGGCCGAGGGCCCAGAGGTGCGCGGTGAGCGGTTCGACTGTGAATCCCGGCATGAATCCGGCCATCCAACTCCTGTATTTCGCGCGCGTCGCCGAATTGACGGGCCGCCGGGCGGAAGCCTGGCCCCTGCCCGACGAGGGCATCACCGGCCTTGCGCTGCTCGACAGCCTGGAACAGCGCTATCCCCAGCTGGCGCCGGCCGCGCGGCTCAAGCTTGCCGTGAACCAGACGCACGCCAAGTCCACCGTCACCATACGGGCCGGCGACGAGGTCGCCGTCTTCGAGCCCGTCACCGGAGGCTGATCGCCATGGTCGTCGTACAGGAAGCCGATTTCGATGCGGCGGCCCTGCAGGCCGCCCTGCGCGAGCGCGCCGGTGCCGCGGCCGGCGCCATCGTCACCTTCACGGGCTACGTCCGCGACTTCTCGGCGGACGAGGCCACCGAAACCCTGTTCCTGGAGCACTATCCAGGCATGTGCGAACGCGAGCTGGAAGACGTCGGCGCCCAGGCCATGCAGCGCTGGCGCGTCATCGATTTCGTCATCGCCCACCGCGTGGGCGCGCTATCGCGCAATGCCCAGATCGTGTTCGTGGGCACCGCCAGCGCGCACCGCGGCGACGCCTTCCGCGCCTGCGAATACATCATCGACGCGCTGAAGACGCGTGCGCCCTTCTGGAAGCGTGAAACGCTGGCAAGCGGGCGCAGCTTCTGGGTCGAACAACGCCAATCGGATCATGATCGGACCCACGCGTGGGACGCCGGCAGCGGTTCATCGAAGGAAAGCACATGAGCGAGCAAAAAGACGACAAAAAAGCATGCCTGGCTTGCGCCGTCCTGACCGTCAGCGACACGCGCACCGCGGGCAACGACACCTCCGGCAACTGGCTGGCCGAGACCCTGGCGCGCGATGGCCATGACTGCGTGCGGCGCGACCTGGTGAAGGACAACGTCTATGAAATCCGCCGCGTCGTCAGCGAATGGATCGCCGATCCCGCGGTGCAGGTCGTCCTGATCACCGGCGGCACGGGTTTTTCGCATCGCGACTCCACGCCGGAAGCCGTGGCGGTCCTGCTGGACAAGGAGATCACCGGTTTCGGCGAACTGTTCCGCCACGTGTCGTACCAGGAGATCGGCAGCTCGACCGTCCAGTCGCGCGCCTTGGCCGGCTATGCCAACGATACGGTGATCTTCTGCCTGCCCGGGTCCACCGCCGCCTGCGAAACCGCGTGGAACCACATCCTGCGCGAACAGCTGGACAGCCGCCACAAGCCCTGCAACTTCGCCAGTCACCTGCAGAAAAAGGCACTGGAAGGCAAGGAAAGGAACGGCCGCTGACATGCTGGAATTCGACGACGCCCAGACACGCCTGGCCAATGGCGCACCTCGGCCCGAGGCCACGATGGAAGCCGCGCTGCGCGACGCCGTGGGCCTGGTGCTGGCGCACGACCTGACCGCGACGCTGGACCTGCCCCCGGCGGACAACAGCGCCATGGACGGCTACGCGCTGCGCCACGCGGACTATCGCGAAGGCGCCGCTCTCCCTATCGACCAGATCGTCTACGCGGGCCATGCGCCGCAGCCGCTGCGGGCGGGCCACGCCGCGCGCCTGTTCACCGGCAGCCTGATGCCGGCGGGCGCCGACACCGTGGTCATGCAGGAAGACACCCGCGAAGCCGACGGAAAGCTCGACATCACGCGCGCCCCGCGGGAAGGCCAGCATGTGCGCCGGCGCGGCGAGGACACCCGCGCCGGCAGCCCCCTGCTGGCCGCCGGTACGCGCATCGGCCCCGCGCAGGTCGCCCTGCTGGCCTCGCAAGGCATCGCGCGGGTGACGGTGCATCCCGCGGTCCGCGTCGGCATCCTGACCACGGGCGACGAGCTCGTGGCCCCGGGCGAACCGCGCGACACGCATCAGATCTACAACTCCAACGGGCCGATGATGGCGGCGCTGGTGGAGGGCATGGGCGCGCGTGCCACGCACGTCCTGCACGCGCAGGACAACGAAGCGGCGCTGAAATCGGCCTTCCAGACGCTGGCACGCGATTGCGACCTGATCCTGAGCATCGGCGGCGTGTCCGTGGGCGACAAGGACCTGGTCAAGCCGGTGCTGGAAAGCCTGGGCGCGCCGCTGGACCTGTGGCGCGTGCGCATGAAGCCCGGCAAGCCGGTGGCCATGGCGCATGTGGACGGCAAACCGGTCGTCTGCCTGCCGGGCAACCCGGTATCCGCCTTCGCGGTGTTCGCGGTGCTGGTGTCGCCGCTGGTGCGGCGCATGCAGGGCCGGCGCGAGCTGTTCCCGCAGGTCAGCATGCTGACGCTGCGCACCGACGTCCCGCGCCAGGACAGCCGCGAGGAATTCCTGCGCGTGCGGCGCGAGCTGGACAACGGCGGCGTGGGCGAGCTGCACGCCTACGACCGGCAGGGTTCAGGGGTGCTCAGCTCGCTGCCCTGGGCCACGGGCCTGGCGCGCATCCCCGCCGGCCACACCGTCTATGACGGTGAAAAAGTCGCCTACTACGACTTCAAGCACTGGTTGGGTTGAACCATTCACGGCGCGGCGCGGTCCGCGTCGGCCAGCTCGCGTGCCGTATTCACGTTCATGAAGGCGTCGGGCTGGTCGTCGAAAGAAACCTCGACGCAGTTGACGCGGGACTGCCAGGCGTCCACCCGGCGCCCGCCCTCGGCCAGGTATTGCAGCAGGTCCGGCAACAGGTCACGCGACAGCAGCATGCATACCGGCTGGCGCTTGCCGCCGCAGGCGGCCACCGCCAGGCGCGCGTCCGGTCCGCGCGCACGGAGCGCCTCGCGCAGGCGGGCAACCATATCGTGCGGCAGGAAGGGTACGTCGCAGGGCGTGGTCGCGATCCATGGGCAGCGCGACGCCACCAGCCCCGCCGCCACCCCGGCCAACGGCCCTTGCCATTCGCCGTGCGAGAGATCATCGGCGACCACCTTGCCGTATTCCGCATAGCGTTCGTGGTTGCGGTTGGCGCTGATCAACAAGGCGCCCACTTGGGGCGCCAGGCGCGCCGCCACATGTTCCACCATCGGGCGGCCCCGCAGCAGCATGCAGCCTTTGTCCACCTCGCCCATGCGGGAACCACGGCCCCCAGCCAGGATCAGGCCGGCGATACCCGGCGTGTGCAAGGCGTCCTGTCCCTGCGGCGTCGGCGCCGGTGCCGGTGCCAGTGCCGGCTGGCCTGTCTGCGCGTTCATGCACGGCTCCTTCCAGAATGCGGCGGGCGTGGCCCTGCCCGTGGCCGGGCCCTAGCCGCCGATATAGCTCATTTCCACCTTCGGATCCCGGGGCGCGCCGGGCGTATCCGCCAGGCGGCGTTCGGAATAGTTATCTCCACGGCCCGCCCAGATGCCGGCGACGGCCGCGGCCAGTTGATCGTCATCCGCGCCGCCGCGTATCAAGGCGCGCAGGTCGTGGCCGCGGCTGGCGAACAGGCACAGGAACAGGCGCCCTTCCGGCGACAGGCGCGCGCGCGTACAGCCTTCGCAGAACGCCTGGGTGACGCTGGAAATCACGCCGATTTCACCGGCGCCGTCGGCATAGGCCCAGCGTTGCGCGACGCGGCCCATCGGGTCGGTGTGCAAGGGCGTGAGCGGAAATCGCTCGCCGATGCGGGCAATGACGTCGGCACTGGGCAGGACCTCGGCCATGTTCCAGCCGTTGGTGCTGCCCACGTCCATGTATTCGATGAAGCGCAGGATGTGGCCCGACCCGCGGAAATGCGCGGCCATGGGCAGTATCTGGTCGTCGTTGACGCCGCGCCGCACGACCATGTTCACCTTGACGGGCGCCAGTCCGGCCTGGGCCGCCGCGTCGATGCCGCGCAGAACATCGGCTACGGGAAAATCGGTGTCGCTCATGCGCGCGAACATGGCGGGATCCAGGGCATCCATGCTGACCGTCACGCGCGTCAGGCCGGCCTCTTTCAGCGCGCGAGCCTTGCGCGCCAGCAGGCTGCCGTTGGTGGTCAGCGTCAGTTCCAGCGGATCGCCTTCCGGCGTACGCAGGGCCGCCAGCAGCCCGACCAGGGTCTCGATATTCTTGCGCAGCAGCGGTTCGCCCCCCGTCAGGCGAATCTTGCGCACGCCCAGGCGGACGAACACGGCGGCCGCGCGCGCCATTTCCTCGAAGGAGAGCAACTGGGCATGCGGCAGGAAGACGTGATTGCTGTCGAACGCATCGCGCGGCATGCAGTACGTGCACCGGAAATTGCAGCGGTCGGTGACCGAAATACGCAGGTCGCGCAGCGGCCGCGCGCGCGTATCCAGGGCGGGCTGGCCCGCCGGCGGCAGGACGGCGGTGCCCGCCGGCGGCAGGACGGCGGTGCCCGCCGGCGCGGCATCGCCCGCGGCCGCCGCGGCCCGCTGATCGGTCAGATAGATGACTTTCGACATGATGGTCATGATAGCCGCAGGTGCGGGCCTTTGCAGGCCGGCTCAGCCAAATGCCTCCTGCAGGGTTTGTATGCGCCCCGTTTCGCTGGCGTCGTAGCCAGTGAGCTGGCCGACGTAGCCCTTGTAGTCCGTCCCCCGCATGATGGCCAGCAGGGCTTGCATGGCCGGCTGCTCCAGGGCGGACTTGCGGATGGCGAAGAAATACCGCTCCCGCGCCAGGGGAATGAAGTCCAGGCCGAAGCGGTGCGCGGCCGTTTCCACGCCGAAGCCCGCATCGGCCATGCCGCTGGCGATATGGGCCGCGACCGCCATGTGCGTGAACTCGCTGTTCTCATAGCCGTGCACCTGCGCGACCGGGATATCGAGCTGGCGCAGCATCAATTCGATCAGGTGCCGCGTACTGGAGCCGATCTGGCGGTTGACGAAGCGCACATCGGGACGCGCCAGGTCGGCGATGCCGCGTATGTGCTTGGGATTGCCGGCCGTGACGAACAGGCCGGTGTTGCGCACGGCCAGATGGATCAGCAGGTGCTCCGCGGGATGCAGCCACTGGGCGTAATGCTGCATCATGGCGGCCTCGAAATCGCCCTGCGGCACCTGGAAGCCCGCCAGGTCGCACTCGCCGCTGTCCAGCGACGCCAGCGCTTCCGTGGCGGTGCGATAGCGCAGTTCCAGGCCCGGAGACAAGGCGGACCCGGGCGCCGCACCGCCTTCGGGCCGCGCGGCGACGCCGCCACCCGCGCCGATGTGCTGCATCAGCGCCTCTACCGCGAAGCCATGGCTGGCGTGCAGGCGCAGATGCGGGCCGCTTTCGGGCAACAGGCGTTCCAGGTCTTCCTGCAGTTCGGAGGCCAGGCTGTCCAGCATGGGCATGAGCCGCGCCTCGATGCGCCGGTTGGCCCACAGCAGGCGCTGGGCAAAAGGCGATAGCTCGGTGCCCTGGCGGCGGCGCGTGATCAGCAGCGGCGTGCCGAACACCGCCTCGAAACGGCGCAGCACGCCCCAGCCGTGGCGATACGACAACCCGCAGGCGCGGCACGCGCCCGCGATGTGCCCCACGGCGTCGATGGCCGACAGCAGCGCCAGCACTTCCTGCAGCGGCACGCCGTCGTCGGCGCTGCCTTGCGTCAGCCACCACCCCGGCCGCAAGGCGATGCGGAAGGCGCCGTCAGTCAAGACGGCCTCCGCGACATGGCACGCGCATCCCGCATCGGCATCGGCATCGGCGCCGTCACCATCACCGGCATGCGCGCCGGCAGCGTCACCCGCATAGGCGCCGCCCGCGTCACCCGGGTAGCCGCCGATATCGTCCCCGTCACCGGCATCGTCACCAGCATGGGCATCGGCATAGGCATGGACATTGGCGCCGCGATACGCGCGCCATACGCCGCGTGAACGCCGGCGCGCCGACGCCTTTGCCACCACGCTTTATAGGAAATAACGTGCATATTGAAACCCCACGGCTTCCAGGGATAAAGTCCTGTTCCAGAGACAACAGCGCCCACTATTATGTTCCAAATCACATATTAGTGCCCTCCGGCGCGTCGCGCGACGACCCACGCAGGCAACGGTATTGCCCGCCCGGGACGCCGCGGAGCCGGCTTTGCCGGTCCGCGCGCGTCGCCCCCCTTGAGGGGGCAAGCGCGCAGCGCTTCGGGGGTGGGCCACCCCAATAATGTGACAGGAGTCCGACTCCCATGCGAGAAGGTCAAGCCAGGGCCGACCTGGCATCCAACGCGGGTGCCCGCGGCGGTGAACTCGCCCGCCAGGCGGCCGCCCTATCCCCGCATCCCGCGATCGCGGCGGCAGCACGGGCCATCGAAGCGCACAAGGGCGTGCCGGGGGCCTTGATGCCCATCCTGCACGCCGTGCAGCACGAGCTGGGCTGTATTCCGCCCGAAGCGGTGCAGCCCATCGCCGAAGCGCTCAACCTGTCGCGTGCCGAAGTGCATGGGGTCATCACCTTCTATCCGCACTTCCGCCAGACGCCGCCTGGGCGCCACGTGGTGGAAATCTGCCGGGCCGAGTCCTGTCAGGCCATGGGCGGCGAGCACATCGCCGCCCATGCGCGCAAGAAACTGGGTTGCGATTTCCACGCCACCAGCCCCGACGGCGCGTACACGCTCGAACCCGTGTACTGCCTGGGCCTGTGCGCGCAGTCGCCCGCCATGCTGGTCGACGGCGTACCCTACGCCCGCCTCACCCCCAAGCGCTTCGATACCATCCTCGGATATGTGAAGGAGGGGTCATGAGCGCGACCGCCCGGCCGCCCGAAGGGCGCGCTCCCTCCCATGGGGAGGCAGTCGCGCAGCGACAGGAGGGCTCATCCGGCGCGACCGCCCGGCCGCCCGAAGGGGGCGACACGCTCCCCGGCATCACCGTCTATGTGCCGCGCGACGCCGCCGCGCTGGCGGTGGGCGCCGATGATGTCGCCCGCGCCATCGAAGCGGAAGCGGCGCGCCGCGGCCTGTCCGTGCGCATCGTGCGCAACGGGTCGCGTGGCCTGCTGTGGCTGGAACCGCTGGTGGAAGTCGCCACGCCCGCGGGCCGCGTCGCGTACGGCCCCGTGCAAGCGGACGACGTGCCCGCGCTGTTCGACGCCGATTGGCTGCACGGCGGCGCGCACGCGTTGGGCCATGGCCTGACGGAGGACATCCCCTACCTGAAGCGCCAGGAACGCCTGACCTTCGCCCGTGTCGGCATCACCGATCCGCTCAGCCTGGAAGACTACGAAGCGCATGGCGGCCTGCAGGGCCTGCGGCGCGCGCTGGCCATGACGCCGGCCCAGGTCGTGGAGGAAGTGCAGAATTCCGGCCTGCGCGGCCGCGGCGGCGCAGCCTTCCCCACCGGCATCAAGTGGAAGACCGTGCTGACCACGCCGGCCGACCAGAAGTACATCGTCTGCAATGCCGACGAAGGCGATTCCGGCACCTTCGCCGACCGCATGCTGATGGAAGGCGACCCCTATGTGCTGATCGAGGGCATGGCCATCGCCGGCGTCGCCGTCGGTGCGACGCAAGGCTATATCTACGTACGCTCCGAATACCCGCACGCCATCGCCGCGCTGGAAGACGCCATCGCCCGCGCACGCGCCGCGGGCTGGCTGGGCGCGGACATGCTCGGCAGCGGCAAGCGCTTCGACCTGGAAGTGCGCAAGGGCGCCGGCGCCTATATCTGCGGCGAGGAAACCTCGTTGCTGGAAAGCCTGGAAGGCAAGCGCGGCGTGGTGCGCGCCAAGCCGCCGCTGCCGGCCATCGCCGGCCTGTTCGGCAAGCCCACGGTCATCAACAATGTGATTTCGCTGGCCTCGGTGCCCATCATCCTGGCGCGCGGCGCGGCCTATTACCGCGACTTCGGCGTGGGCCGCTCGCAAGGCACCCTGCCCTTCCAGCTTGCCGGCAACCTCAAGCAGGGCGGCCTGGTGGAAAAGGCCTTCGGCCTGACGCTGCGCGAACTGCTCTACGACTTCGGCGGCGGCAGCGCGTCGGGCCGGCCGCTGCGCGCGGTGCAGGTCGGCGGCCCGCTGGGCGCCTATCTGCCCGAATCGCAGTGGGACGTCCCGCTGGATTACGAAGCCTACGTGAAGATCGGCGCGATGATCGGCCACGGCGGCCTGGTGGCCTTCGACGACACGGTGGACATGCAATGGATGGCGCGCTACGCCATGGAGTTCTGCGCCATCGAGTCCTGCGGCAAGTGCACACCCTGCCGCATCGGCTCGACCCGCGGCATGGAAACGATAGACCGCATCGCCGCGCGCGGACCAGACCACGCACAGCAGGTGCACCTGCTGCGTGACCTGTGCGACACCATGCTGGGCGGATCGCTTTGCGCGCTGGGCGGCATGGCGCCGTATCCTGTGCTGTCCGCCCTGAATCATTTCCCCCAGGATTTCGGCGTGTCGACCGCGGACGCGGCGCAGCCGGCCTAGGGCCCAGGACTTAGCCCCCGGCCCGGGACCTGCGCAGGGTCCGGGCCGGCAGAGAAAGATTGGAGACACCACCATGTTGGAAACCGTCATCAAGCGAGACCGGGACTACGGCACCCCGGCGCGGGTGTCCGAAACGCAGGTCAGCCTGACCATCGACGGCCAGGAAATCCGCGTGCCGGCCGGCACTTCGGTCATGCGCGCGGCGGCGGAAGCCGGGATCAACATTCCCAAGCTCTGCGCCACCGACAGCCTGGAAGCCTTCGGCTCCTGCCGCCTGTGCCTGGTGGAAATCGACGGCCGCCGCGGCTATCCCGCTTCCTGCACCACGCCGGTGGAGGAAGGCATGGTCGTGCGTACGGAAACGCCCAAGCTGCACGACCTGCGGCGCGGCGTCATGGAGCTCTATATCTCGGACCATCCGCTGGACTGCCTGACCTGTCCGGCCAACGGCGATTGCGAACTGCAGGACATGGCCGGCGTGGTCGGCCTGCGCAATGTGCGCTACGGCTACCAGGGCGCCAATCACCTGAAGGACGCGACGGACAACTCCAATCCCTACTTCGCCTACGATCCGTCCAAGTGCATCGTGTGCAACCGCTGCGTGCGGGCCTGCGAGGAAACGCAGGGAACCTTCGCCTTGACGATTTCGGGCAAGGGCTTCGATTCGCGCGTATCGGCCGGCCAGGACCAGCCCTTCCTGGAGAGCGAATGCGTTTCGTGCGGCGCCTGCGTGCAGGCCTGCCCCACCGCGACGCTGCAGGAAAAGACGGTCATCATGATGGGCCAGGCCGAGCACTCCGTGGTGACCACCTGCGCCTATTGCGGCGTGGGCTGCGGCTTCAAGGCCGAAATGAAAGGCCAGGAAGTCGTGCGCATGGTGCCGTGGAAGGACGGCCAGGCCAATCGCGGCCACTCCTGCGTGAAAGGCCGTTTCGCCTGGGGCTACACGACGCACCAGGAGCGCGTCACCAAGCCCATGATCCGCAAGCACATCACCGATCCCTGGCGCGAGGTCTCGTGGGACGAGGCGATCTCGTACGCCGCCTCGGAATTCAAGCGCCTGCAGGGCCAATATGGCCGCGATTCCATCGGCGGCATCACATCGTCGCGCTGCACGAACGAAGAAACCTGGCTGGTGCAGAAGCTGGTACGCGCCGGCTTCGGCACCAACAACGTCGATACCTGCGCGCGGGTGTGCCATTCGCCCACGGGATACGGGCTGAAGCAGACGCTGGGCGAATCCGCCGGCACGCAGACCTTCGATTCCGTCATGTTCTCCGACGTGGTCGTCGTCATGGGCGCGAACCCCAGCGCTGCCCACCCGGTGTTCGCCTCGCGCCTGAAGCGCCGCCTGCGCGAAGGCGCGCGCCTGATCGTCATCGACCCGCGCCGCATCGAACTGGTCAGCTCGCCGCACGTCAAGGCCGATTACCACCTGCAGGTAAGGCCGGGCACCAACGTCGCCCTGCTGTCCTCGCTGGCGCACGTCATCGCCACCGAAGGCCTGATCAACGAAGCCTTCGTCGCCGAACGCTGCGAGACGCGGCCCTTCCAGCAATGGCGTGAATTCGTATCGCGCCCGGAAAACTCGCCGGAGGCCATGGAGGCCATCACCGGCGTGCCGGCCGCCGCGGTGCGCGGCGCCGCGCGGCTGTACGCCACCGGCGGCAACGCGGCCATCTACTACGGGCTGGGCGTCACCGAGCACAGCCAGGGTTCGACCACCGTCATGGGCATCGCCAACCTGGCCATGTCCACGGGCAACATCGGCCGCGAAGGCGTGGGCGTCAATCCACTGCGCGGCCAGAACAATGTGCAGGGCTCCTGCGACATGGGGTCCTTCCCGCACGAGCTGCCGGGCTACCGCCATATTTCGGATGACGTCGTGCGCGGCGAATTCGAGCGCGATTGGGGCGTGACGCTGCAGCCGGAGCCCGGCCTGCGCATTCCCAATATGTTCGAGGCCGCGCTGGGAGGCACCTTCAAGGGCCTGTATTGCCAGGGCGAGGACATCGTGCAGTCCGACCCCAACACGCAGCACGTGGCGGCGGCCCTGGCGGCGATGGAATGCGTCGTGGTTCAGGACCTGTTCCTGAACGAAACGGCGAAGTACGCACACGTCTTCCTGCCGGGCTCTTCCTTCCTGGAAAAGGACGGCACCTTCACCAACGCGGAACGTCGGATCTCGCGCGTGCGCAAGGTGATGGAGCCGCGCAACGGCAAGTCGGACTGGGAAGTCACCGTCGCGCTGTCCAACGCCATGGGCTACCCCATGAATTACCGCCATCCCAGCGAAATCATGGAAGAGATCGCGCGGCTGACGCCCACCTTCGCCGGCGTCACCTACGAAAAGCTGGACCGGCTGGGCAGCGTCCAATGGCCTTGCAACGACGAGGCGCCGGAGGGCACGCCCATCATGCACATCGACGAGTTCGTGCGCGGCAAGGGCAAGTTCATCATCACGCAGTACGTGCCCAGCGAAGAGCGCAGCACCCGCAAGTACCCGCTGCTGCTCACCACGGGCCGCATCCTGTCGCAATACAACGTGGGCGCGCAGACGCGCCGCACGCCCAACGTCCAGTGGCATGGCGAGGACGTGCTGGAGATCCATCCGCAGGACGCGGAAGACCGCGGGATTTCCGAGGGCGACTGGGTGGGCGTGCAAAGCCGCGCGGGCGAAACCGTGCTGCGCGCCGTCCTGACCGACCGCGTGCAGCCCGGCGTGGTATACACCACCTTCCATTTCCCTGAGTCGGGCGCCAACGTAGTGACGACGGACAACTCGGACTGGGCCACCAATTGCCCCGAATACAAGGTGACGGCCGTACAAGTGATGCGCGTGTCGCAGCCGTCGGAGTGGCAGCGGCAATGGAGCCGCTTCAGCGACATCCAGCACAAGCTGCTGGCCGAACGCGAAACCGCGCCGGCCGGGAAATAGACGGCGCGCACGCAAGGCGGACATCGCGGCGATATGGAAAAAGAAACCTCCACGCGAGCACGCGTGCTGCGCATCCGGGACGGCGTGCTGGCGCCGGCGCCGGACGACGACGTCCTGGCCGAGGAAACCCCCATCGCGCTGGAATACAACGGCATCAGCCACGCCACCATGCTGGCGACGCCGGCCGACCTGGAAGACTTCGCCGTCGGCTTCTCCCTGACGGAAGGCATCATCGACGGCGCGCGCGACGTGCGGGATATCGAATCGCGCACGAGTCCGGACGGCATCGTGCTGTCCTTGACCATCTCCAGCGCGTGCGCCGCGCGCCTGAAGGAAAGGCGCCGCGCCTTGTCGGGCCGCACCGGCTGCGGCTTGTGCGGCGTGGAAACGCTGCCGGAGGTGCTGCGCGACATCCCGCCCGTGCCGCCGGCCGCGCCGGTCCGCGCCCGCGCGGTGCTGGACGCCATGCGCGCGCTGCGCGTGCGCCAGTCCCTGCACACGCTGACGGGCGCCACGCATGCCGCCGGCTGGGCGGACGCCGACGGCGCGATCGCGCTGGCGCGCGAGGACGTCGGACGGCACAACGCACTGGACAAGCTGATCGGCGCGCTGGCACGGCGCGCGGACGACGCTCCCGCGCCGGGCACGGGACTGATCGTCGTCTCCAGCCGCGCCAGTTTTGAAATGGTGCAGAAAACCGCGGCGGCCGGCGTCGGCATCCTGGCCGCGGTCTCGGCGCCGACCGCCCTGGCGCAGCGGCTGGCGGACCGGCTGAACATCGCACTATTGGGCTTCATGCGCGACAACGACACCACGCTGTACGCGCACGCCGAACGCATCTCCGCATAAGGAAAACAGGAGCAAGCATGGAGATCGCCAATCTCATACGCATGGCCAACCGCATCGGCGACTTCTTCGACGCCATGCCGGACCGCCCGGAAGCGGTCGAAGGTGTCGCCAACCACATCCAGAAGTTCTGGGAGCCCCGCATGCGCGTACAGCTGCTGGCCTTCCTGGATCGCCATCCGGACGGCATCGACGGCGACGTCCGGCTCAGTCCCATCGTGCTGGAAGCCGTCAACGGAAACCGCGAACGCCTGACGCCCAGGGTGGCGGCGCATTGAAGCAAGCAGGACCTGAAGCGCACGTAGAAGAACCGGAATCCGTGGCGGCGCGCCGGCAGGCCGTCCCGCTGCATTCCGCTCAAACCAAAGACTAGGAGAGGACATGAGCTCAGCGACCACGCTGGACCTCCCGGGTGGCAAACCCGGCTTTCTGGACAAGGAAAGAACCATTGCAGGGCCGGGATTCAGCCGCTGGCTGGTGCCTCCCGCCGCCCTGGCGATCCATCTGTGCATCGGCATGGCCTATGGCTTTTCCGTATTCTGGCTGCCGCTGTCCAAATCGCTGGGCGGCGCCGCGCCGCTGGCCTGCCCGGCCGATATGAGCCTGGCCGCGGAACTCTTCACCAAGCGTTGCGATTGGCGTATCTCCAGCATGACGGTGACATACATCCTGTTCTTCGTCCTGCTGGGCTGCTCGGCGGCCCTGTGGGGCGGCTGGCTAGAACGCGCCGGCCCGCGCAAGGCCGGCATCGTGTCGGCGGTGTGCTGGTGCGGCGGCCTGGTGGTTTCCGCGCTGGGCATCTACGTGCACCAGCTATGGATGCTGTGGGTCGGTTCCGGCGTGATCGGCGGCGTGGGACTGGGCCTGGGCTATATCTCGCCTGTCAGTACCTTGATCAAGTGGTTTCCGGACCGCCGCGGCATGGCAACCGGCATGGCCATCATGGGCTTCGGCGGCGGCGCCATGGTGGGCGCACCGCTGGCCAATCTGCTGATGCGCCATTACGCGTCGGCCAGCTCGCCCGGCGTATGGGAAACCTTCCTGACGCTGGCGGTGATCTATGCGATGTTCATGATCGCCGGTGCGCTTTCCTATCGCGTGCCCGCAACCAACTGGAAACCGGAAGGCTGGACGCCGCCCGAGACGCGCAGCGGCAACGCCATGATCACGCACGGCCACGTGCACGTGAAAAAGATCTGGGGCGTCCCGCAGTTCTGGCTGGTGTGGTGGGCCCTGTGCCTGAACGTGACGGCGGGCATCGGCATCCTGGGCATGGCATCGCCGCTGCTGCAGGAAGTGTTCGCCGGCAAACTGATCGGACAGGACGCGCTGACCTTTTCCCAATTGAACAAGGAACAGCTCGCCGCCATCGCCACCATCGCCGCCGGCTTCACGGGCCTGCTCAGCCTGTTCAACATCGGCGGGCGTTTCGTCTGGGCCAGCCTCTCGGACAAGCTAGGCCGCAAGCTGACCTACTGCACCTTCTTCGTGCTGGGCCTGGTCCTGTACGCCTCCGTGCCATGGTCCGCGCACGCCGGCCACCTGGCGCTGTTCGTCGGTGCATTCTGCATCATCCTGTCGATGTACGGCGGCGGCTTCTCCACGGTGCCGGCCTACCTGGCCGACCTATTCGGCACCCAGATGGTGGGCGCCATCCACGGCCGGGTGCTGACGGCGTGGTCCGCGGCCGGCATCTTCGGGCCGGTTCTGATCAGCTATCTGCGCGAATACCAGCTGTCGATCGGCGTGCCGCGCGCCCAGGTGTACGACATCACGATGTACATCCTGGCCGGGCTTCTTGTGATCGGCCTGCTGTGCAACCTGGCCATCCGGCCGGTCAATCCCAAGCACTTCATGAACGACGAGGAACTGGCGCGGGAAAAAGCGCTGGCGCACGAGCGCGCCATCGCCACCGAGGTCCACGGGGAATCGCGGTCCACCTTCAAGACGCCCAGGTCGGTCATCGCATTCGGCTGGGCCTGCGTGGGCATCCCGCTGGCCTGGGGCATCTGGGTAACGCTGCAGCAGGCCGTGGTGTTGTTCAAATAAGCAACCCGGCCGCGCCGCGGCACCCGCGAGTACGCCCTGCCGAACCGACCTCCAGAAGTTGGACATTTGATCCAACGTCTGGAGGTCGATTCATGCCGGTCGCACCAAAAAAAAACCGGCGTCCCGAAGAACGCCGGCGGCTGGATCCCAGCGCCGCGCGATGCGGCGCCGGGCTCAGGATTTTTCTTCCTTGACGCGGTACACCAGCACCGCGACGTGGGCCAGCGACAGCACCTTCGCGGTGACGCTGCCCAGCAGCAGCCGCGACAGGCCGCTGCGGCCATGGCTGCCGATGAAGATCAGGTCGCAGCCGTTGTCCTGCGCGGCGTGCACGATGCCGTCCGCGACGTTGAAGTTGGACACCGCGCGCGACGTGGCCTTCACGTTCGCGGTCTCGGCGCGATCCAGCACATGCTTCAGATAGCGCTTCGATTGTTCGGCCGAGGCTTTTTCATAGTCCTCGTCGGTGATGGCATAGGCAGCGGCCATGCCGTCGAACCCGATGGTCGCGGCGAAGGGCTGCGTCACGTGCAGGGCGACGATCTCGGCGCCGGTGGAGCGGGCGAAGCAAACCCCTGCGTTCGCCGCCTGGGCGGACAGCGGGGACCCGTCGGTGGGAATAAGGATTTTCTTGAACATATCCTGCTCCTTACACGGTTGTGTGTGTATCCCATCCTACCGGAAAAGCGCACACGGCGGCAGAGCAGCATCCCCAGGTGGCCCGCGGCGCCGGCATCGACCGGGCAGGCCGTCCTGTGTTTGGCGCCCGGGGTCCGGGCGACCGCTTCCCGCGGGCGTTACCCCTTGCCGGGCAATTAGCCGCGGGACGTCGATTGCTGCGATGCAACGAACAGATTGGTGCAGCGGGTCCCGGTGCGGCAATAGGCCAGGACGGGCTGCGGCAGCTTTTCCAGCAGCTGGCCGAAGCGGGCCACGTCATCGGCCGTCATCCCGCCGCTGATCACGGGCTGGTATTCGACCTGCAGGCCGGCGTTCAGGGCCGCCTCGGACACCGCCGCAGCGGTCGGCTGGTCCGGTCCGCCTTCATAGTCCGGCCGGTTGATGATGACGCTCTTGAAGCCGGCGGCGGCCACGGCGGCCATATCGTCGGGCGACAACTGCGGGGCGACGGCAAACGATTCGGTCAGGCGATTGATGGGAACGGACATGATGATCTTCCTTGAAGGTGCGGCGTATCCGCCGAGTATATGCGGGAGACGGCATGCGGCGCGCGCGGCCGCTACGGCGCCTCGCGCATCAATTGCCGCAGCAGCTGCCAGGCCGGCGCATTGTCCACCATGCTGGCGGAAAAACGCAGATAGGTCGACGGCGCCTGCGACGGCGAGAACAGCGACCCAGGCGCCAACAGCATGTTGCGGGCGGCCGCCGCGCGCGCCAGGCTTTCGGCGTCGCGGCCGCAGTCGGCCCAGATGAACATGCCGGCGTGGGGCATATCGGCAATGCGCATTCCCAGTTCGAGCAGTCGCCTGGCGCAGCGTTCGCGCGCATCGTCCACGCGTGCGCGCACCCGTTCCACGTGGCGGCGGAACAGGCCGTCGGCCAGGATGCGATGGACCACGCGTTCGCCCAGTTCCGGCGACGTCAGGCCGGCCAGCATTTTCAAGTCCGCCAGCTTCTGCAGCACGGCCGGGGCGGCCGCGACGTAGCCCACGCGCAGGCTGGGCGCCAGCATTTTGGAGAAGCCGCCCACCAGGATCACGCGGTCCAGGCGATCCAGCACGGAGAGCCGCATGGCGTTGCCGGGGTGCAATTCCGCATAGGTATCGTCCTCCACCACCGTGAAATCATGGCGTTCGGCGATGCGCAGGATGTCGTAGGCGGCACCGGCCGACAAGGTATGGCCGGTGGGGTTGTGCACCACGCTGTTCACGATGAACAGCTTCGGCCGATGTTGGGCCGCCAGCTTTTCCAGCACCTCCACGTCCGGCCCGGCCGGGGTGCGCGGCACGCCGATCACCCGCGCGCCCACCGCCGCCAGGCGGCCGAATATCACGAACCAGGCCGGGTCCTCGACCAGCACCGTATCGCCCGGCCCCACCAGCAGGCGCGCGATCAAGTCCAGGCCGTGGGTGACGCCGTTGGTGGTCAGGAGATTGTGCTCAGGATGCGCGGGAACGCCGTTTCCTTGCAGCAAGGCCGCGATCTGCTGGCGCAGCGCGGGAAAGCCCTGGGGCTGGCCGTACGACAGGAAGTTGCCGCGCACGGTGCGACCGACGGCGCGCACCGCGCCGGCGATCATGTCCGCGTCCAGCCAGTCGGCCGGCAGCAGGCCCGCGCCGCCCGGCATGCCCGGGGTGGCGGCTTCGCGAAACATGCTGCGCAGCAGCCACGAAATATCGATGCGCGTGGGCGCATCCAGCGTGGCTTCGGGTGCGGGCACCGCGGCGGCGGCGCGCGCGGTATCGCGCGCCGCCACGAAAAAGCCCGCCCCGCGCCGCGATTGCACCAGCCCGCTGGCGGCCAGGCGGTCGTAGGCCTCCACCACGGTGAAGCGGCTCACGCCGGCCTGCTGCGCCATGGCGCGTATGGATGGCAGCCGCGACCCCGGGCGCAAGCCTTCGTCCTGGATGCGGCGCGTCAGGTCGTCGGCCAGCTGCGAGGCCAGCGTGACGTCGTTGCCACGCACGGGGCGCCAGGCCGCCGAAGTCGAGGAAAGTGTCATGGTGAAGGCACCAGGCCAGTTATCACGGTGAACTGGGAAAGTGTACCGGTACTGTACCGGGACACATGCGTAGAGTGTCACTTCCCGCATCGCCATGCAAGGGGACGGCCGCCCGACGGGCAGGCTGGCCTTGGCCGACGTCGCCGACTCGTCCGGGATGGCCGCATGCCCCGAACCCAGGTCCAAACCATGACACGCCCGCCCGCCAACGTTGCATCGCTGTCCTCCGCCCCCAATACGCCCCAAGGCTGGGAAGGCTACGGCGCCGCCCTGCTCGGCATCCTGATATTCAGCCTGACGCTGCCGATGTCGCGCATCGCGGTGGCGGAACTGGATCCGCTGCTGGTCGGACTGGGCCGCGCCCTGGTTGCCGCGGTACCCGCGGGCCTGCTGCTGTGGGTGACGCGCAGCCGCCTGCCGCGGCGCGAGGAAAGGACGGGCATCATCCTGGCCGCGCTGGGCGTGGTGGTGGGCTGGCCGGTGGCCTCCACCTTGGCCATGCAGTCGGTGCCGGCCGCGCACGGCGCGGTGGTCAATGGCCTGCTACCCCTGTCGACAGCGGCCTTCGCGGCCTTGGGCAGTGGTGAACGCCCGTCGCGGCAATTCTGGATGTGGGCGCTGGCGGGCGCCGGCCTGGTCGCCGCCTTCGCACTGCGCGAAGGCGGGGGCGTGCCGCAGGCGGGGGACCTGTGGCTGATCCTGTCCGTCGCCCTCGGCGGCATGGGCTACGCCGAAGGCGCGCGCGTGTCGCGCACGCTGGGCGGCTGGCGTACGATCTGCTGGGCGCTGATCATCAGCGCGCCTTTCATCGCGGCGCCGGTGACCTGGATGGCGGCGCACACGCCGGCGGCGCCGTCGCCCCTCGCGTGGATGGCATTGGCCTACCTGTCCTTCGGCTCCATGTTCCTGGGATTTTTCGCGTGGTACCGCGGGCTGGCGCGCGGCGGCATCGCGCGTGTCGGGCAGGTACAGCTGCTGCAGCCCTTCATCACGGTCACGGCCGCCGCCCTGCTGTTCGGCGAACACGTCGCGCCGGCCACGCTGGCGTTCGCGCTGGCCATCATTGGAGTGATCGCGGGCGGACGGGCCGCGGCGAGTTCCCGGCGGCATTACGGCAAGACCCGCATGGATATGAAGACATGACCGATACCATTCCGCTGCTTTCCGCCAGCCTGCTGGGACCGCTGGCCTTGTTTTCGCTCGTCAGCTCGATCACGCCAGGCCCCAACAACATCATGCTGGCCTCTTCCGGCCTGAACTTCGGCTTCCGGCGCACGCTGCCGCACATGCTGGGCGTGAACATCGGGTTTTCCTTGATGATCCTGCTGGTGGGCGCGGGGCTGGGCGCCGTCTTCCACAGCGTCCCGCTGCTGTATACGCTGCTGAAATACGGCGGCGCGGCCTACCTGCTGTATCTGGCGTGGAAAATCGCCACCGCCGGCCAGATCCGCGAAGACGGCCGGCGCGCACGGCCCTTCACCTTTTTGCAGGCCGCCGCGTTCCAGTGGATCAATCCCAAGGCCTGGGTCATGGTGGTCGGCGTGGCGGCCACCTATATTCCCGAATCGGGCTTCTTCATGAACCTGCTCGTGGCCACCGTCGTGTGCGGCATCGTGAACCTGCCCAGCATCGGCGTCTGGGTCACCTTCGGCACGGCGCTGCGGCGCGTGCTGCACCGGCCGGGCGCGGTGCGGGCCTTCAACCTGACCATGGCCGCGCTGCTGGTGCTATCGCTGTATCCCATCGCCCAGGACGTGGCGGGCCTCCTGCGGTAGACGGCGCCCGCCCCTTTTCCGGGGGCGGACGGCCTTCCCACATACGCTGCCGGGTCCGGCCAAGCGCGTATCGACTTTCGTGGCGGCGTATGCGGTATGCGGCGGTCGCGCTACTGATACGCGGCGGCACTGTGCCCTTGCGCGTCGAACTCCATCGTCCGACCGGACAAGGGCACATAGGCCGGCACGTGCACGGCCTTCAGGAAGGCCTCGGTCTTGCTGCCTGGCCGGACCTTGCCGTTGACGGTGCCCACCTCGTTCGCGTGCGAAGGGATGACCGAAGCCGGTTTGACCAGGTCATTGATGACGTAGGCGGCTTCGCGCGGGCCCGTGCTGAATCCGTCGCCCATGTTCATCACTGCCAGTTGGGCGTGATACAGGTCCCGCACGGCGGAGGCCTGGTCCGCGGTCACGCCTGTGTCGCCGGACAAGTAGGCCACCAGTCCATTGCTGAACTGCAGCACGTAGCCGGTGGCCAAGCCGACGTCGCCGTAGATGCCAGCCGCCTTCATCTCCTTGCCAAGCTCTCCCCCGATGAAGTCGGGGTCTAGTCCATTGCTGTGCATCGCGGTCACCGTGGCGATCCGTACGCCGCCCACCACCACACTGCCACCAAAGCGCGCCAGGATGGAATTGGCGGGGTCGCCGCCGTTGGCCTTCAGCTTGGCGGCGAAGAAGGGAGGCATGTCGCTGCCCGTGACGATCTTCGATTTCTTGGCGAGCGCAATGTTGACCGCGTTGGTGTTGGGTACGTCCGAAACCGACACGTCCGGGTTCTCGCAGCTACCCGAATTGGGCGCCTTGTTGTGCGCGTTACCCACATGGTCTCCATGCATGTGGCTGACCAGGATGACGTCGATCTTGCCCAGGCGAGGATCCGCGGCGCCCGCCACGGTGCGGCCGGGATCGTAGAGTATGCGCGTGCCGTTCGGGTCCTCGAAAATCATGGCGCGGTCCTGCGGGCAGAATTCGCCGTCGATCCCGCCCAGCGGCGTGACGCGAACGTGCTGGGTGGGCGCGGCGGCGGCGGCCGTCGAGGCAAGCGCCAAGGCAGTGAAGAGCATCGTGCGTATTCTCATGAACAACTCCAGAAGGGCGAGGGGAGGGACGACACAGCAGCAGTGATCACGCGGGAATGACTCGGTTTCGGGGGACGGCTTTGCCTGAAGGCTTAAATGTAAGTACGTATTAGAGCCGGTGCACACATCAGCATGAATCGTCGATCGGTACTACTCCCCGTCTTCGCCGTCGCCATCGGCGCCCTCGCCGGTCGCCGGCGATAGCCGGCACGGGAACCGCGGCCGTGGCCGCCGGTCTATCGTCCATGGTCCCGTTCCCCCGCCTGCCCATCCGCATCCACCTGCGCCGCGCCATTGCATGCGCGCTGCTGGCCGGCACCGCCGTCGTGGGCTGCACGCACCTGGACACCTGGCAGCGCGAGGCCATTTTCTCGCCGGCCCAGGGCGACCAGCGCTGGTTCAGCGAACCGCCGGCCGGCACCCGGGTCTTCGACCTGGCCGTCGCCCCGGACCAGCACGTGCGCGCCTGGTATTGGCAGAGCCCCGACCCCCACGCACCGGCCGTTCTTTATCTGCACGGCGCGCGCTGGAACCTGAACGGCAGCGCCTTCCGCATGGCGAGCTGGACGCGGCTGGGCTATTCGGTGCTGGCCATCGACTATCGCGGCTTCGGCGATTCCACACGGATGCTGCCCTCCGAGGAAAGCGCCGGCCAGGACGCCGCCGCAGCGCTGCGCGAACTGGCCAGGCGGCAGCCGGATCCGTCCAGGCGCTTCGTGTACGGCCACAGCCTGGGCGGCGCCATCGCCATCGACCTGGCCTCGCGCAAGGACATGCCGGCGTTCGCGGGGCTGATCGTCGAATCCAGTTTCACCAGCATCGCCGCCATGCTGCAGACGCTGAAGTGGGGCTGGGTGCCCGGCGCGAGCCTGCTGGTCACGCAGCCTTTCGATTCGCTGGACAAGCTGGCCGAGCTGACCACGCCCGTGCTCTTCCTGCACGGCACCGAGGACCAGGTGGTGCCGCACACCATGAGCGACCAGTTGTTCGCCGCCGCGCAACGCGTGGCGCCCAACCTGAAGCGGCTGGTGAAGATAGACGGCGCATCGCATTCGGGCGCCGTGCGTAGCGGCCCCGTCTACGACGATGCCGTCGAATCCTTCGTGCATGACGCCGTGGCGGCCTACCACGGCGCACCCATGCCGCAGCGCCCGCCGCTGGACGCGCGCACCGCCGGGTCGTCCACCCACGGCGCGGAACCGCTATAGGGAGCGCTTGTAGAAGCAGTAGGGTGTGCCGGCCCGCATTCCCAGCCTTTCCGCCACGCGCCAGGAAGCGGTATTCGCTTCGTCGCACGACCAGATCGATACCCGCCCCTGGCTGGCCGCCCACCGTATGGCCTGGCCGCAGAGCACGGTGGACAAGCCCTTGCCGCGATAGTCCGGATGCGTGATCGTGCCGATTTCGGCGTAGCGCCAGGACGAGACCACGTAGGATTCACTGGCAATGACGCCGGTCAAGGGATCTCGCATCACCAGGGCGGCTGCGTGTTGCAGGAAAGGCTGCGCACCGCCCAGCAGCGCGCGCATCAGGTCGAACCACAGGCAGCGCCGGAACATCGCCTCGTCCCTCACCCGCAGGACTTCCAGGCCGGCGTAACGCCGGATTTCCGGCGGCAGGCCGGCGGGGCATTCCGCATCATGGCGGAAGAGGTGGCCTCGCAAGGCGGCATGAAGGCCTGGAGACCCCGCCCGGCTAGACCGTGCCGCTCGACGATCTGCTCATCGCGATCCACCGCGCCGCCCGGCATCCACGGCCTGAGGCAGGGGCCCGACCTCGGGCAGACCCGGTCTTGTAAATATATTAAGGCGCCATTAGACTGCCCCATCGAGGCGCACCGAGCGCCCATTCCGTTTGGAGAACGACTTGAACCGTACGCGCTGGCAAGGAGTATTTCCCGCCGTCACAAGCAAATTCCGCGACGATGAATCGCTGGACCACGAGGAAATGCGGCGGCATTTCAGTTTCCTGATCGACAACGGCGTCCACGGGCTGGTGACCTGCGGCTCCTTGGGCGAAGCCAGCACGCTGTCGATGGAAGAAAAGCTGGCGGTCGCCAAGACCGCCGTGGACGTCAGCGGCGGCCGCGTCCCCGTCCTGGCCAATGTCTCCGAAACCAGCACCCGCGACGCCCTCCGCTATGTCAAGGCGGCCGTCGACCAGGGCGTGGACGGCTTCATGGTGATGCCATCCGTACTCTACGTGGCCGACGCGCGCGAAGCCATGCAGAACGTGCGCACCATCGCGGAAGCCGCCAGAAAGCCCTGCATGATCTACAACAACCCGGTCGCCTACCGGGTCGACCTGAAGCCGGAACACATGGCACAGCTGGCCGACTGCGAATGGCTGGCCGCCATCAAGGAAAGCACCGACGATATCCGTCGCATCACCGACCTGCGCAATGCGCTGGGCACGCGCTACCAGCTGTTCATCGGCGTCGACGATCTATCCTTCGAAGCGCTGGCGCTGGGCGCCGACGGGCTGCTGGCCGGCCTGGTGACCGCATTCCCGCGCGAAACGGTCGCCCTCTACGATCTGATGAAGGCGGGTGAATGGGCGCAGGCGCTCAAGCTCTATCAGTGGTTCACGCCACTGCTGCACCTGGACGTCTCCACCAAGCTGGTGCAGAACATCAAGCTGGCCGAGACCCTGGCCGGTGTCGGCAATGAAAACGTGCGCCGTCCCCGCCTGCCCCTGGCCGGAGAGGAACGCGCGCGCGTCGAGGCCATCATCAAGACGGCGCTGGAAAAGCGGCCCGAGGAATTCCGGTCCCGGCCGCCAGGCGCCGGCCGCCATTGATATCGCGACGCGGCCGGCGTGGGTGCCGCCGCCGCGCCGTCACCGGCGTCGCGGCGGCCGTCCGGCTCGGGTACCATACGGCCGCTGTCCGATAACGATAAGACTACGCCCACCTGGACCATGACCGCAGTCCCGACCAAACGCCGCGCCGCCGATGTTGCCTACGACGCCGTCGAAAGCATGATCGCCACTTTGCAACTGCAGCCCGGCAGCCCGGTGGTCGAAGCCGAACTGGTCCACCGCACCGGCCTGGGACGCACGCCCTTGCGCGAGGCCCTGCTGCGCATGGTGTCGGCCGGCCTGATCACCCAGGAGCCCAGGCGCGGCCTGCGCGTCTCCAATGTGCAATTGTCCGATCACCTGGACCTGATCCAGACGCGCCGCGCGCTGGAGCAACTGATCGCCACGTCCGCGGCCAGGCGTGCCACGCCGCCGCAGCGCAGCAGCATCCTCGATTGCGCGGCCAATATGATGCGCGCTGCCGACGGCGGCGACCTGGACGACTATATGCGCGCCGACCAGATGCTGGACCACGCCTGCCACGACGCCTGCCGCAACGTGTCGGCCGTCACGGCCATCACGCCGCTGCTGATCCAATGCCGCCGCTTCTGGTACGCGTATCAGCATGAAGGCGACGTCAAGGAAGGCGCGCGCCACCACATGGCCATGGCCGAAGGCATCGCCAGCGGCGACGAGCGGGCCGCGGCGCGCGGCGCCGATGCGCTGATGGACTACCTGGAAGGGTTCGCGCGCAAGGTCATCGACGCCTAGCCGCGCGCCGCGCCGTGGCGCTGTACCGGCGCATGCCCACCCGGGACAACGATGCCATGAAATGCGGCGCCACGAAGCCCGGCACCGCATGGCCGGGCGCATCAGGCGTCGGCGTAGCGCACGATGCGCAGCCCGATGGCGGACATCCATTCGTCCAGGCCGGGCTTGGACAGCACCTGGTATTCCGCGCCGCGCTGCGCATCCATGCCAGACCTGCCGCCGGCGGGCAGCGCCGGATGGCACATCAAGAGATCGCCATCACAGGAATTGCGCAGCCACAGGGTAAGCAGATCGTCGTAGGCCTGCGCCCCGCCCTGGAAGTCGTACACGCCCAGGAAGCGCCGGTTGGTGCGCAGCCCCGCTTGCGCGGCGGCGCGGGCAAAGGCGGCCGAGCCCAACGCGGCGATGATGCGGGCCTTGCGCCGCAGGGGCGTAGGCACGCCATCCAGGCAGCCCGGCGCGGTATAGCGCAGCCACGGCCCCTGGCCAGGGTAGCGGCGCGCCAGCACGGCGAACAGCGCGTGGCGGATCTGCGGCAGCTGGTGCACGTGCTGGTGCCCGTCGATGAAATCCGGAGCGCGGCCCATCGCCGCTTCGAATGCATCCAGCTGGCGCTCGATCTGGCGCTTGACGCGTCCGGCGTCCAGCATGCGCGCATACGAAAAGGCGATCAGGCGCGGCAGCGGCAGGTAGAGCCCGGACTCGCCCAGCGCTTCCGTGAAATTCAGATGCAGTCCGGCGTCCACGTCCAGGTCGCGCAGCTGCGCCGCGTCGCGCCGGAAGGCCGGCGCCTGCGACATGCAACCTACCGCGCTGAGCCGCTGGGCCCGCGCCAGGCCAAGCACGCCCTCGTTGATTGCCGCATTCATGCCAAAATCGTCCGCGCATACGACAATGCGCCTGATGTCCGCGTATGTACTCGCGGGCCCCCCTGACGTCATCGCCATGGAAGTTTTGGAATGCGGGTTCTGATCCGACAATTGAGCTGGTTCATCGCCGTTGGCTGCGCGGCGGCCGCCACACACTGGGCGACCGTCGTCGCCTGCGTGGAAATCCTGCGCATGCCGCCCCTGGGGGCCAACGTCGTGGGCTGGTTGGTGGCGTTCTGTGTTTCGTTCAGCGGTCACTATCGACTCACTTTCCGTCACCAGGCCAGTGCTTGGCATGTGGCGGCGCGGCGGTTCTTCTGTATATCGGCCGCCGGATTCCTGGTGAATGAAGCCGCGTATGCCTGGCTGCTGCGCCGCACGGTGCTGCGATACGACGTTCTGCTCGCGCTGATATTGATCGGCATCGCGGTCCTGACCTTCCTGTTCAGCCGCTTTTGGGCGTTCCGCCGCAGTACTGCGACCTGAATGCCGCGTCGGGCACGAAGCGCCACAGCGCCCGCTTGCCGCTGACGGCGAACGGCGCCAGGCCGCGCAGGGCGGGATAGGCATCCTGGTCTTCCGCCGGCTGGCCCCAGAACCAGAATGTCTGGCCCGCGGGCGCGGCACACAAGCGCGCCTGCAGTTCATGCACGGAAATGAGCGCGTCCTTCATGACGTCGGGGCTGAACTGGCCGGCGTCATAAAGCTCCTTGCGCCAGCTGTCACGCCGGGGGATGTCCGGGTTGTTCCAGTCATCCACCACCCAGGCGGGACGCGCATTGCGCATCGCCATGGGCAGGTCGTACGCGTAGGCGTGCAGCATGACGATCTGGTCCCCCGGCTTGGCCTGCGGGCGCGCGGCCGCGCCCAGCGGCGCGGAGTTGGGCCGCGAGTAGATGGCCACGAATACGGTCATCAGCACGCACAGCCCGACCGCGGTCGCCAGGCAGACACGATAGCTTCGGCGCGTGCTCTCCCCGTCATCGGCCCTGGACAGCCCCGCCACGATGACCTCGGCCACCAATACGCCCAGCGGGGCCAGCGTCGGCAGCACGTAACCCACCAGCTTGGAGGCCGGCAGCGAGAAGAAGGCCAGCACCACCACGACCCAGATGCCCATCAGCAGGCGCACCGCATACGCATCGCCTTCGCGTTCCATCCAGAACGTCTTGCGGAAGACGGCCCCCAACCAGAAAGTCCAGGGCAGGATGAGGCCCGCCAGCACCGGCAGGTAGAACCAGATCGGCTGGCGGTTGTTGAAGCCGGTTTCGGCGAAGCGGTCGAACTGCTGGTAGACGAAGAAGTAATTGAAGAAGCCCGAGTAGTCCTCCTGCATGACCCAGAACCAGGGCAGGCAGACCACCAGGAAAGCGACGATGGCCGGCGGCCACAGCAGCGCGCGCAGGCCGCGCCATTGGCGCAGCATGACGATCCATATCAGCAGGATGCCGCCGGGCAGGACCACGCCGATCAGGCCTTTGGACAGCACGCCCAGCGCGGCCAGCACCCCCGTCGCCACGGCCAGCCAGCGCCAGTCTTTGCCGCGCATGGCGTTCAGCACCGTACTGGCGCCCGCGACGGTGGTCAGCGTGATCATGCCCGCCACCAGCATGTCCAGGTTGGCGAACTGCGCGGCGCCGAAGAAGAAGGGCTGGGTGGCCAATACCAGCAAGGCCACCGTTGCCGTCCGGACACCGCGGTAATGCCGCAGGAAGGCGTACACGGCCATCGTCGCCAGCCAGGCAGCCAGCCACGACGGCAGCCGCGCCGCCCAGGCATGCACGCCGAACACATCGAACGCGGTGGACGCCAGCCAATAGTAAAGGGGCGGCTTATGGAAGAAAGGCATGCCGTTGAGCATCGGCACGCCATGCTGGCCGGTGCTCAGCATGGCCCATGCGACCCCGGCATAGCGGCCTTCGTCGGGCAGCATCATGGGACGCAGCCACGACAGCCAGCACAACCAGACACCGGTGATCAGGAAAAGCCAACCCCTGGACAGCGACTCCAGGCGGCGCATCCATGCATCAAGCAAACGCGACATATTTATCGGGAATTATTTTTTTCGGTGAAAACTTTGCCGCGCTGTTCGCGCACGACATACAGGGGCCGCCCCTTCACTTCGTCGAAAATGCGGCCGACGTATTCGCCGACGACACCCAGCGACAGCAGATTGATGCCCGCGAAAAACATCAGGGCGGCAACGATGGTGGTCCAGCCAGACACTGCGTTGCCGTACAGCAGGAAGTCCACCACCAGATAGCAGCCGTAGGCGAAGGACAGCAGCGCAAAAGCCAGGCCTATCATGCTGACCATGCGCAGCGGCCAGGTGGTGAAGGCCGTCAGCCCGGCAAACGCCAGCTTGAAGAGCTTGCGCTTGCTGTAGTTCGTATTGCCGTAGGCGCGCTCGTCCGGCGTGTATGGCAGGGCTTCCGCCTGGAAGCCCACCCAGGCATACAGGCCCTTCATGAAGCGCGTGCGTTCCGGCAGGGCATTCAATGCCTGTACGACGCGGCGGTCCATCAAGCGGAAATCGCCCGCATTGGGGGGAACGTCCACACCGCGGCCTTCGCTGAGCATGCGGTAGAACATACGCGAGCCGGCGCGCTTGAACCACGACTCGCTGTCGCGGTTTTCGCGCACGGCGTAGACCATGTCGGCCCCCGCGCGCCAGCGCGCCAGCATCTCCGGGATGAGCGCCGGCGGGTGCTGCATGTCCGCGTCCAGGGAAATGACGACATCGCCGGTGGCGGCTTCCAGGCCGGCGCTGAGCGCGGCTTCCTTGCCGAAATTGCGCGACAGGCGCAGGTAGCGAAAGCCGTCGATGGCCGTCCACTTCTGCATGAGCTCCGGCGTACCGTCGGTGCTGCCGTCGTCGGTCACGATGACCTCCCACGCCGTGCATAGCTTGCCCAGCATGGACATCAGCGCGGGCAGCAGCACGCGCAGGTTGTCGCATTCGTTCAGGCAAGGAACGACACAGGAAATGCGGATATCCCGCTCTTCCTCTGTTCGCGAGGCTTCGGCGGGGAGCGTGCGGGCAGCGAACGCTTCGGAACGGGATTCGATATGCATGTCGATCGCAGGGGGGGAAACTGCTGCGGCGCAGTATCGCCCTGGCGACGTCGAATTTTCATGAAATGGGCGAGCAGCGGGTTGAGGAACACCCGAGGCGATTTGGTTGCGTCGCAGGGTGAATCTTGCACTGGGCATGCTCGATCCTCTTGCGGCCCTTGGCGCGGGCCCGTGGCGGGCTGGAAAGCCCATGGCAGGCCCCTATTGTAAAGAAACGGCAAAACACCTAGGATGCGTAGAACGATTTAGTAAATCGTTATACCTAAACCTATAAGCCGGAGACAAAAGCATGAGATCGCACGATTTTTCACGCCTGCCCGCCGCCGTATCCCGTCGCGGCTTCCTGAAGACCGCGGCCGGCGCCGCCGCCGCGATCGCCGCTCCCGGGGTCATGGCGGCCCCGGCCACGGTATCCCTGCGCTGCTCGATTTCGCAGCCGGCGGACCAGCAATCCGCCCAATACATCTGGTACGAGCGCTTCGCCGCCGACCTGAAGCAGTCCGCCGGCGACCGTATCCGGGTAGACATCTTTCCCAACGGACAGCTGGGAAAGGAGTCCGACGTGGTTCAGCAGGTGCGCCTGGGCTCCATCGACATGATGATCACAGGCAGTTCGATCTGGGCAACCGCCCTGCCGGAACTGGCGCTGCTGGACATGGGATTCGTGTTCGATAGCTGGGAGCATGTCAACAAGTCCGTGGACGCGGGTGTGGGCGATCAGTTCAACAAGCTGCTGCAATCGCGCACGGGGTGCACCTTCATCGGCTGGGGCAACCACTTCAATGCCCGCAGCGTCTACACGAAGAAAGTGGTGGAGCACGACAGCGACCTGAAAAACGTCAAGCTGCGCGTCCTGCCCACGCCCATCTTCGTCGAGACCTTCAAGCTGATGGGCGCCATTCCCACGCCCATTCCCATCAACGAGCTCTACACCGCCGTGCAGACGGGCGTGGTCGACGGCTTCGAGCATGATGCCGCGACGGTTCTGTCCAGCAAGTTCAACGAAGTCGTCAGCAACTGCTGGCTGACGAATCACCTGTTCAGCCCATCCATTACCGCCATCGGCAAGCGCGGCCTGGGCAAGGTGCCGGCAGACCTGCAGCCGGTCTTCCTGAAAGCGGCCCAGGAAGCGTCGCTGTACCAGCGCGAGGTGGCGGGTACCAAGGGCAAGCAGGCCCTGGCCGAGCTGGAAAAACAGGGCATCAAGTTCCACCCCATGGAGCCCGGCGAACGCCAGCGGCTGCGCCAGGCGATGGAAGACAAGCTGTGGCCCAGCGTGACCGCGCAGTACCCGGTCACCAAGCCCATGCTGGACATCATCAATAAATCGCGCGCCTGAGCGTCCCGACAGCACCGACGATGCCGCCCCGCGGCTGGGAGCACCGCATGAACGCACATGTACTGCCAGGAGGCGCCGGCCCGGCGCATGGGCACGCCGCCGCGGATGGCGCGGCGGCGCCCGCGCGCTGGCTGGGACGGATCTGCACCGTCATCGAACACTTCTGCGCCCTGGTCCTGGCCGTGGACGTGGGCGTGGTCTTCGTGTCCGTGATCCTGCGCTACTTCCTGCACAGCCCGGTGGACTGGGCGGAGGAAGCCGCGCGCGGCCTGATGGTGACGCTGGTCTTCCTGGGCGGCGCGACCGTGCTGGCACGGCGCCAGCATGTCGGCATCGAAGTCTTCCGCGGCCTGCTGCCGCGGCCGTGGCGCGTTCCGGCCATGCAGCTGGCAGGCTGGGCGGTGGCCGGCACCTCGGCGGCGCTGTGCGCTTCGTCCTGGGAACTGCTGCTCGATTCCGTGAACGTGACCACGCCCATCGGCACGCCGCAATGGATGAGCGTGCTGCCGGTATTCGTCGGCGCGCTGTTCATGACGGTCGTGGGCATCGCCAATGCGCTGTCAGGCCCGCGGCGCGCGGTCTATGGCACGCTGGCCGGGGCCGTCGCGCTGTGCGCGGCAGTCTGGGCCTGGAATGCCTGGATGCCCGAGGCCTGGGCGATCAGGCCGTGGCTGCTGCTGACCGCGGCCTTCTTCGGCAGCCTGATCGCCGGCGTGCCCATCGCCTTCGTGCTGGCGCTGTCTTCGCTGGTGTATTTCATGGCTGAACCGACGCTGCCGCTCATCATCTATTCGCAGCAGGTCATGGCGGGCATGGACCACTTCGTACTGCTGGCGATCCCCTTCTTCGTGCTGGCCGGCCTGATCATGGAATCCAACGGCATGTCGACCCGCCTGATCGAACTGCTGGTGCGGATGTTCGGCCGCGTGCGCGGCTCGATGAACCTGATCTCCATCCTGGCCACGGCCTTCTTCTCCGGCGTATCGGGCTCCAAGCTGGCCGATATCGCCGCCGTGGGCGGCATCGTGGTGCCGGCGGTTCGCCGCACCGAGCAGGACGTCAACGAGACCGCTGCGGTATTGGCCTGCTCCGCCGTCATGGCCGAGACCATTCCGCCGTGCGTGAACCTGATCATCATGGGCTTCGTTGCCAATATCTCGATCGGCGGGCTGTTCCTGGCTGGGCTGGTACCGGCGGCGGTCCTGGCCACCGGCCTGTCGGCCATGGCGATCTGGTTCGGCAAGAAAGTGGACCCCATGCGCGCCTTTCCGGTGCGCATGCCGTGGCCGCAGCTGCTGGGCGGCGCGTTCATCGCGCTGGTGATGGTGGGCATGATAGGCAAGGGCGTGACCTCGGGGGTGGCGACGTCGACGGAGGTCTCGGCCTTCGCGGTGGTGTATGCGCTGCTTGCCGGCGCGCTGGCCTTCCGCGAGCTGACCCCGCGCGCCATCGTGGCCCTGTTCGTGCGAGCGGCGTCCATGGCGGGCGGCATCCTGTTCATCATCGCGGCGGCGTCCAGCGTGGCGTTCGCGCTGACGGTGCAGCAGTTGCCTAGCTTCCTGTCCGACACCATGACGCACTTGGCGCACAACTACGGCAGCACCGCCTTCATCCTGGTGTCGGCGCTGCTGATGGTCGTCTTCGGCGCCATCCTGGAAGGCGCCCCGGCGCTGATCATCTTTGGGCCGCTGCTCACGCCCATCGCGCAGCAGGTCGGCGTGAATCCCCTGCACTTCGGCACCGTGGTGGTGATCGCCATGGGCCTGGGGCTGTTCAGCCCGCCCTTCGGCCTGGGCCTGTTCGCCACCTGCGCGATGACCGGCACGCGCGTCGAGCAGGTATCGCGGCCGATGGTGAAATACCTCGCCCTGCTCGTGATCATGCTTATAGTGCTGATTTTCGTGCCCGCGATCAGCCTGTGGGTACCCCGCATGATGAACATGGCTTGAGAAAACAGAATGACGACGATCCAGGATGTGGCCGCGCTGGCGGGCGTGTCGGTAAGCTCGGTATCGAATGTGCTGAACGGCCGCACGGACCGTCTCGGTCGCGATACCTTCCAGCGGGTGCAGGACGCCATCCGGGAGTTGAACTACCGCCCCAACCAGGCGGCGCGCCAGCTGAAGACCGGCTACGCGCCGCTGATCGGGCTGCTGGTGCCCTCCACGGCCAACCCCATGTTCGGTGAACTGGCGGTGCATGTGGAGGCGGCCGCGCGCGACGCGCACGGATTCCGCGTGTTGCTGGGCAACACGCACCGTGACCAGGAGCAGGAATCGCGCACCTTCGACGACCTGATCGCGCTGGGCGTGCGCGGCGTCATCCTGGCGTCGTCGCGTACCGACGAAGGTCACCTGGAAGCCGCCATCGCGCGAGGCCTGGCGATCGTCAGCTACGACCGCGGCGGCGACGGCGACGCGCATTCGCGCATCGACCATGTTTCTCCCGACAACACGCTGGCGTCCCGGCTGGCGGTCGAACATCTGGTGGCCCACGGTCACCAGTGGCTGGCCCTGGTCACCCCGGACGTCAAGACCGTAAGCCGCGAGCTCAAGCGCCGGGGCTTTCTGGAAGCGGCGCGGCAGGCCGGCGCGGGCGCACACGCCCAGGTGCTGGAAGGCGCGACCGGGTCCGGCTATGGCGATTCGCACCTGGCCGACGAAGGCTATGCCATGGCCGGCCGCATTGCGGCGATGAAAACCCGGCCCACCGGCATCATCGCCATCAACGACATGATGGCCCTGGGCCTGATGGCCGGCCTGCATGGCGCCGGGCTGTCCGTGCCGGGCGACGTGTCGGTGATCGGCATGGACAACCTGGTGATGACCGCCTACGCCAATCCACCGCTGACCACGGTGGAAATGCCCAGCGCCGACATGGCGCGCGCCATGGTCGCCATGGTCGTCGAGCGCCTTGCCCAACCCGGATTGCCGGCGCGCGAGGTGCTGTTCCAGCCGCGGCTGGTCGAACGCCGGTCCGTGGCCGCGCCGCCGGCCCTCGCCGCATCCCCGCGCCCACGCGCGCGGTCCCCAAGGAAATCCCCCGCATGACCACGATACTGTTGACGCATTCCCCGCAGGCCCTGGCCAATTACTACGGCGAGCGCGCTTTGCACGCGTTGCGCGAACTCGGCGAGGTACGCCTGAACCCGGGCGCGGATCCGACCACGCCACAGGACGTGATCCGCCTGGCACAGGGCTGCCAGATCGTCATCTCCAGCCGGCTGGCGGCGGCGCCGGCGGCGGTGTTCGAGGCCCTGCCCGACCTGGTCGCCTATTGCCGCGTGGCCGTCGACATCCGCAATATCGACGTGGACGCGGCCAGCCGCCATGGCGTACTGGTCACGCAGGCGACGCCGGGCTTCGATGCCTCCGTGTCCGAATGGGTACTGGGCGTGATGATCGACGCCAGCCGCAACATCAGCCGCGCCGCGGCGGCCTACTGGGGTGGGCAGGCGGCGCCGGTCGTCATGGGCCGCGAGCTGCGCGGCGCGACGGTGGGCATCATCGGCCACGGCCATATCGGCCGCTATCTGGCGCGGGCGTGCCAGGCGCTGGGGATGCGCGTGCTGGTGCAGGACCCGCAACCGCAAACCCTGCCCGACGGCATGCGGCAGGTGGAACGGGATGCCCTCCTGGCGGATTCCGACTACGTGGTCTGCCTGGCGCCTGCCCTGCCGGAGACCGCAAACCTGATGGGCCGCGACGCCTACGCACGCATGAAGCGCGAGGCGGTCTTCATCAACGCCTCGCGTGGCGAACTGGTGGACGAGGAAGCGCTGCGCGATGCGCTGGACAGCGGCACCATCGCGGGCTGCGCCCTGGACGTGGGGCGCGCGCAGGACCAGATGCCCTCGCTGGGGCTGGCCGCGCACCCGCGCGTCATCGCCACGCCGCACATCGGCGGCCTGACGCCGCAGGCGGCGGAACACCAGGCCATGGATACCGTCGCCCAGGTGCGCGCCATCCTGCGCGGCGAGACGCCGCCCCACGCCGTGAACCTGCCGCATGCCACGCGGCTGGCACGGCTGCGCCGCTGAACCCTTTTGGAAAGGAAAGCCGCAATGAAGACACCGCGTCTGAAGGCGCCGGCAGGCGCCTGCGATTGCCATATGCACGTGTACGAGCTCTCGCGCTACCCGCTCGCATCGACCGCCACGTTCCCGCCGCCGGAGGCGTCCTGGGACGATTACGTGCGGCTACGTGATTCGCTGGGCCTGGCGCGCGCGCTGATCGTCCAGGCCACCGGATATGGCTACGACAATCGCTGTGCCCTGGACGCACTGTCAAGATCGCGGGGCTCCGCCCGCATGATCGCGACACTGCCCGTGGATACGCCCGAGAGCGAACTCCGGCGCCTGCACGAGGCCGGTGTGCGAGGCGTCCGCTTCATGATGATCCCGAACAGCGGCGGGCTGATGCGCTGGGACATGCTGGCCCCGATGGCCCGGCGCCTCGCCGACCTGGGCTGGGTCATCAATTTGCAACTCGACGGCCGCGAACTGGCGGACTACGCCACGCTGCTACGCGACCTGCCCTGCCACATCAGCATCGATCACAACGGCAAGTTCCAGACGCCGGTGCCGGTATCCCATCCGGGTTTCCAAGCCCTGTTGGGCTTGCTGGATACGGGCAAGGTATGGGTGAAGTTATCCGCGCCTTATGAAACGTCGGTGTCCGGGCCGCCTGGCTATGACGACGTCAGCGTGCTGGCCCGCGCGCTGGTGGCGGCGAATCCGGATCGTTGCCTGTGGGCGAGCAACCATCCGCACCCGGGACGCCAGGATACGCCCGACAACGCGGATATGCTGGACATGCTGCTGCATTGGGCGCCGGATGAAGCGGTCCGTCGAAAGATCCTGGTGGATAATCCAGCGTATCTGTACGGGTTCTGATTGAAGGACAGCGCACCGCTGCGCGCTCCGCGCTTGGAAGTCGCGCAATAGTTCCATGTTGGTGGGCAGAAGATCCTGACCCCACCAGCCGCGCTTAATCGAGTGTCGGCAAAGGGATGGGACCGCGCGCCTGCTCGAAGGCATACGCCAGGCCCAGCAAGCGCGCTTCGTCATACGGCGCGGCCATGAACGACAGGCCCATGGGCACGCCGGCCCGCGCCATGCCGGCCGGCACGCTGATTTCGGGCAGACCGGCCACGCTGGCGACGTACAGGCCGGCATAGGGGTTGACGGGGTAGTCGACGTAGCCGGGATCCGGCCGGTCGTAGCGTGGCGATGCGGGGCAGGACAGCGTCGGAAAAACCAGCGCGGCCAGGTCGTCCTGCCGCAGGCCGTGCACGACGGCGGCGCGATAGCCGGCCAAGGCGGCCTGCGCCCGCGCACGCTCCAGAGCCGTTTGCGTCCGCGCCTTGTCCAGCGCGCGCCGCATGCCGTCCAGCGTGCGTGGATTGATCGCGCGCGACGGACATGCGGCCGACCAGGCGGCCGCGGCCGCCAGCAGTTGCGCCATGTCGCGCGGTCCGCCTCCGATACCCGCGGCCAGATAGGCATCCAGCTGGCCCGGCCACTCCGCATCGGCCAGCGGCGCCAGCAAGCTGGTATGCAGCGTCGTGATGGGCGAAGACGGAGGCGCCGGCTGACCCGCATGCGGCGCGGCGATCGGCTCGGACGATAGCGCGGGCAACCGCACCGGCACCAGCGTGGCGCCGCGTTCGCGCAGGCGCGCCAAGGCATCCTGCATCATGGCGCGCACTTCTTCATCGTCCCCCGGAAAATCCTCGACCACGCCGATGCGCGCGCCGTGCAGGGCCTCCACGCGCAGGCCGTCAAGGTATTCGCCACGCTCCGCGCCCGGCATCGCGCAGACCATGGTCCGCAGCAGCAAGGCCACGTCGCGCACACAGTGCGCCATCGGGCCCACCGTATCGAAGGACAGCGCCAGCGGCAGCACGCCGTCGATCGGCACCAGCCCCTGCGTGGGCCGCAGGCCGGCCAGGCCCGTCACGCAGGCCGGCGCGCGCACGGAGCCGAAGCTATCGGTGCCGAGCGCCGCCGCGGCGAACCCGGCCGCCACCGCCGCCGCGCTGCCGCTGCTCGATCCCGCCGCATTGCGCGCGCGGTTATAGGGATTCAAGGTCAGCCCGCCCAGCGAGCTGTAGCCATAGCGGCCGTTGGAGCAGGCGAACTCCGACATATTGGTCTTGCCCAGGACAATGGCCCCGGCCTCGCGCAGGCGCCGTACCACTTGCGCGTCCCGCGCCGGGCGATGTTCGCGCAGCGCCGCGCAACCCGCGGTGGTGGGCAGGCCGGCGATATCGATGTTGTCCTTCACGACGATGGGGATGCCATGCAGCGGGCCGCGCACCAGCCCCACGGCGCGTTCGCGATCCAGCTGTTGCGCCTGTGCGTGGACGTCGGGGCATAGCGCGATCATGGCGTTGATCCGTGCGCCCTGCTTGTCGTGCGCGGCGATGCGCGCCAGGAAGGCGTCCACGAGCTTCGTTGAACTCGTCGCCTGCGCGGCCAGCGCGGCGCCGATGTGGGTAAGGTCCTGGCCTATCGGGTCGTCCACCTCGTCTCCCGTGCTCTCAACGGAAATGGCAGGCCACCCACTGCGCCGCGCCCGGGCCGCCGTCCTGCACCGGCCGCGGCGTCAGGGCCGGCCGCTCCCGCTTGCAGATATCCTGGGCCAGCGGGCAACGCGTATGGAAGCGGCAGCCGCTGGGCGGGTTGGCCGGGCTGGGCGGATCCCCGCGCAGCAGCATGCGCTGGCTGCGCACGTGCGGATTGGGCACCGGCACCGCGGACAACAGGATCTCCGTGTAGGGATGGCGAGGCCGCGCGAACAGCGTGTCGCGGTCGGCCAGTTCCACCAGCTGCCCCAGATACATGACGGCCACGCGATGGCTGATGTGCCGCACCACCGCCAGGTCGTGCGCCACGAACAGATAGGCGATACCGAACTCCTGCTGCAAGTCCATCAGCAGGTTGATCACCTGCGCCTGCACCGAGACGTCCAGCGCCGACACGGGTTCGTCGCACACGATCAGCTTGGGCTGCAGGGCCAGGGCGCGCGCGATGCCCAGGCGCTGCCGCTGGCCGCCGGAGAACTCGTGCGGGAACTTCTTCATGGCCTCGGGCCGCAGGCCCACCTTGGAGAACAGCCATGCCACGCGTTCCGCGCGCTCGCGCGCCCCATGGCCGCGCGCATCGCGGAAATTGCGCATGGGCTCGGCGACGATGGCGCCGGCGGTCATGCGCGGGTTCAGCGATGCATAGGGATCCTGGAAAATGATCTGCATGTCGCGCCGCCGCTCGCGCATGCGCGCGGGGTCCAGCCGGGCGATGTCTTCCCCCTCCAGCATGACCGAACCGGAGGTCGGCTCGATCAGGCGCAGGATGGACTTGCCGGTCGTGGTCTTGCCGCAGCCGGACTCGCCGACCAGCGACAGGGTTTCCCCACGCGCCACGTCGAAGGACACGCCGTCGACGGCCTGCACCGTGGGCCGCGCGCGGCCCAGCCAGCTCGACGAGCCGGGATAATGCTTGACCAGGTCGCGCACGCGCAGCAGCGGCGCGTTGGCCTCGCCGCCGTTTCCGCCGGCGCGCGGCGCATCGGCCTGCATGGATGCTCCGTTCATACCGCTGCTCCTTCCGCCGCCGTGGCAGCTACCCGCTCGGCCTCGAAACAGGCCACCACATGATCGTCGCCCAGGGCGCGCAGCGCGGGCGTTTCGCGCCGGCAGCGCTCGGTGGCGTAGGGGCAGCGCGGCGCGAAGCTGCAGCCTATGCCCAGTTGCGTGGGCGGCGGCACCATGCCGGGGATCTCGGTCAGGCGCTCGGCGGTGTTCATCGACGGCATGGATGCCATCAACGCCCGCGTATACGGATGCAAAGGCCGATCGAAAAGATCCACCACGGAAGCCTCTTCCACCTTGCGGCCGGCATACATCACCACCACGCGCTGGCAGCATTCCGCCACCACGCCCAGGTCATGGGTAATCATCACGATGCCCATCCCCAGCTTCTGCTGCAGGCCGCGCAGCAGCTCCAGTATCTGCGCCTGGATGGTGACGTCCAGCGCGGTGGTCGGCTCGTCGGCGATCAGCACCTCCGGATTGCAGGACAAGGCCAACGCGATCATCACGCGTTGACGCATGCCGCCCGACAGCTGGTGGGGATATTCGTTGACGCGCCGTTCCGGTTCGGCGATCTGCACCAGGCGCAGCATTTCCGTGGCGCGCGCCATGGCCTCCCGGCGGCCCACCTTCTGGTGCAGCATGACGGTTTCGGCGATCTGCCGGCCCACCGTCAGCACGGGATTGAGCGAGGTCATCGGCTCCTGGAAAATCATGGAGATACGGTTGCCCCGGATGGCACGCATCTGCTTTTCGCTGAGCGCCAGCAGGTTGGTGCCGCGGTAGCGCACCTCGCCGCCGGCGAAGCGCGCCGGCGGCATGGACAGCAGGCGCATGATGGACAGCGCGGTCACGCTCTTGCCGCAGCCGGATTCGCCCACCACGCCCAGCGTCTGGCCGGCGCGCACCTGGTAGGAGACGCCGTTGACGGATTTCACGGTGCCGGCCACGGTATCGAACCAGGTCGACAGATTGTCCACGTCCAGCAGGACCGGCGCGGACGACGGGTGTTCGGTCATGTCGCACCCACCCCTTACAGTTGGTTCGCCAGGCGCGGGTCCAGCGCATCGCGCAGGCCGTCGCCCATCAGGTTGATGGATAGCACGGTCAGCGCCAGCAGCGTGCCCGGATACAGGATGACGGTGAACGCCACCGCCACGAAGTTGCGGCCTTCGGCCATCATATTGCCCCAGCTGGGCACCTGCGCCGGCACGCCCACGCCCAGGAAGGACAGCACGGCTTCGGTCAGCACGGCGGTGGCGGCGATGAAGGTGGCCTGCACGATCAGCGGCGTCACGATATTGGGCAGGACATGGCGCACCAGGATCACCGGCAGGCGCGTGCCGATGGCATGCGCGGCCTCGACGAACAGCTGCTCGCGCAGCGTCAGCGCCAGCGAGCGCACCAGGCGCACCACGCGCGGCACTTGCGGAATGGTGATGGCCAGGATGACGGTCGACAGGCTGGCGCGGATCACCGCCATCAGCGCGATGGCCAACAGGATGTCCGGGATGGCCATCATGCCGTCCATGATGCGCATGATGATGGAGTCGGCCCAGCGCACGAAGCCGGCCATCAGGCCCAGCGCCACGCCCAGCACCGTCGCCAACGCGGCCACGGATATCGCCACGATGAGTGAGACGCGGCCCCCCCACACCGCGCGGCTGAACACGTCGCGGCCCAGTGCATCGGTGCCGAACCAATGCTGGGCCGACGGCGGCTTCAGGCGCTGCAGCGGATTGATGGCGGTGGGATTGTGCGTGGCGATCCAGGGCGCGGCCAGGGACAGCGCCGCGATGGCCAGCAGCAGCACGATGCCCAGGATCAGGGTCGGATGCTTGCGCAGCCAGCGCCAGCGCAGCGAAGGCGGCGCCTCGATGGCCGCGGCGGCGCTGGCCGTGTCGACGCCGGCCAGCGCGGCGGGCGCCGGCGTGCCGGCGGCATGCGTTGCGGAGGAAGTGTCGGACATCTCGTGGTTCCCAGGTACCGCGTCAATAGCGGATGCGCGGATCGAACAGGCGGTAGCTCAGGTCGATCAGCAGATTGATCAACACATAGGCGCCGGCCGACAGCAGCAGCACGCTCTGGATGACCGGATAGTCGTGGTGCTGGACCGAATCGATCACCAGCCTGCCGATGCCGGGGATGGCGAACACGGTTTCGGTCACCACCACGCCGCCGATCAGCAGCGCGATCCCGACGCCCACCGTGGTGGCGATGGGGATCGCCGCATTGCGCAGCGCATGGCCCAGCACCGGCATCACGCCCAGTCCCTTGGCGCGGGCCGTCCGGATGTAGTCCTCGTGCAGCACTTCCAGCACCGTGGCGCGCGTCATGCGCGTGATCAGCGCGATATACACCAGCGCCAGGTTCACGCACGGCAGGATCAGGCTGCGCAGCCAAGGCCACAGCCCGCTGGACAGCCGCGTATAGCCCTGCACCGGCAGCCAGTGCAGCTGCACCGCGAAGCCGTAGATCAGCAGGTAGCCGACCAGGAACACCGGCACGGAAAACGCCAGCACGGCGAACACCATGACCAGGCGGTCGATCCAGGTGCCGGCCTTGTAGGCCGCCAGCACGCCCAGCGGTATGGCCACCGCGATGGACAGCCCCATGGTCAGCACCGCGATCGACAGCGTGGGCTCCAGGCGCTGCGCCAGCAGGCTGGTGACGGAAACCTGGGTGAACAGCGAGGTTCCCAGGTCGCCGCGCAGCAGTTTGCCGGCCCACAGGAAGAACTGCTGCCACAGCGGCTGGTCCAGTCCCAGCGCGACATGCAGGCGCTGGATATCCTCGGCCGTGGCCAGGTCGCCGGCGATGAGCGCCGCCGGATCGCCCGGCGACAGGTGAATAAGCAGGAAGACGATCACCGCCACCACCGCCATGACAGGCAGGGTGGCCAGGATGCGCCGCAAGACATAAGCCATGGAGACTCCGGGCTTCTATTGCTACGTTGGCGCCATGGCCGCGCACGCGGCCTCCGGCGGAGGCCGCCGGCCGGCCTTATTTGTCCAATACCCACACATTGGGCAAGCCCCACAGCAGGTCGCTGTGCTGCACCGATTTACGCACCGCATGCACGCGGTTGTACTGGCCGACGGCGATGTAGGGGATGGCCTCGTAGGCGCGCTCCTGGAACTTGTCCAGCAGCGTCTTGCGCTGGGCCGGGTCGGTCGCGGCGATCCACTGGTTGCGCAATTCATCCAGCTGCTTGTCGCAGGGCCAGCCGGGCAGGCTGTTGCCGCAGGCGGCGCCCAGGTAGGTATTGTTGATCGGCGAATTCACGCTGTAGTCGGCGGCCGACGACAGGTAGATGCTCCAGCCGCCCTTGTCCACCGGGTTCTTGTTCGCGCGGCGCGCGGTTTCGGTGGCCCAGTCCATGGACTGGATGTCCAGGTTCATGCCCAGGTCCTGCATGGCCTGGATGGCGACCAGCGTGGCGGAATTCAGGTAGGCCACGTCGGTGGGCAGCAGCACGGCGATCTTCTCGCCCTTGTAGCCGGATTCGGCCAGCAGCTTCTTGGCTAGCGCCATGTCCACCTTGCGATAGGGCTCGGCGCCCGCGCTGGTGTCGTTGGGGCTGCCGCAGATGAAATACGTGGCGCAGTAGGCCATGCGCATATCGGCGGGATAGCCCATGGCCGTCACGAATTTCTCCTGGTCGATGGCGTGGCGCAGCGCCTGGCGCGCCTGCACCTTGTCGAACGGCGGGTTCAGGAAATTCATGATGATGTAGGCTTGCGACTTGCCGGTGACGCCGACGTGGATATCGCTGTCGCCGCGCAAGGCATCGATGTAGTCGGGCGGGACTTCCTCGATCATGTCGACTTCATTGTTCTTCAGCGCGGCGATGGCGCTGTTGGAATCCGGCAGGATGGCCCATTCGACGCGATCCACGTGCGAGGTCTTGTTGCCGGCCAGGCCGGACGGCGCGTCGCCGCGTCCCACGTAGGCCGGGTTGCGCACGAACACCAGCTTGCTGCCGGGCACCCATTCGTCACGCTTGAACAGGTAAGGGCCGGAGCCGACCACTTCGTTCAGCGGCGAGGTGTCGGGCATTTTCGCCAGGCGTTCGGGAATGATGAAAGCGGGATAGCTGGCCACCTTGGCCAGGCCGTCCAGCACCGGCCCGAAGGGCTGGTCCAGCGTCAGCGTGAAGGTCTTATCGTCGACGGCGGCCCACTTGCCGCCGGCTGCCACCATGGCCCGGCCGATGTTGTCGCGCTTTTCCCAGCGCTGCAGCGAGGCCACCACGTCGGCCGACCTGACCGGATTGCCGTCGCTGAACTTCAGGCCGTCGCGCAGCGTAAAGGTCCAGGACTTGCCATCCGGCGACGTCTTGTAGTTGGCCACCATCTGCGGCTGCGGGTTGCCCTTGGCGTCCGGCGCGAACAGCGTGTCGTACACCATGAAGCCGAAATTACGGGTGATGTAGGCCGTGGTGAAGAAGGGATCGAGCACCTTCAGGTCGGCGTAGGGCACCAGCCGCAAGGTCTTGCCCTCGGCCTGGGCGGGAGCGCCGGCCAGGCAGGCGGCGGCCATGGACAAGGCGGCGAGCGCGGATTGTATGCGGCGTTTCATGGAACAGCTCCGTGAGCGGAATCGAAAATGGAAAATGCTGCGAGCGTACTGCGGCCCGGCTTACAACGGCCACTTGGGCATGCGGATTTTCTTGTAGGTCAGGGTTTTCCAGTCCGGCGTGGCCACGCCCGGCGCGCCGACATAGATCACATGCTTCGCGATCCTGGAAAACGAGGCATAAAAATGCTGGGCCGACTTCACCGCCACGATCTTGCGTGCCGCCGGATCGCAACCAAGCTGGGTGAACAGGTCGATATTCATGGCCTGGTTGCGGTTGGACACCAGGACGATCTCCACGCCGCCGGCCTGCACCAGCGCGCAATCGCCCATGGCCATCGGGCTGCCGGTCAGGCCCGTCATCGTCATGTCGCGCCGCAGGGCGCGCACCGTGCACGACGCATCGACGGGATCCCCCGACAGGGGACCGATCTTGCCGCCCAGGCGCATGGGCAGCGTGGCGCCCTCGCCCGCATCGAAGGCGATGCGCACGGCCATCGGGTCCCACAGGGGGCCGAGCGCGGCGTCGGCGATACCGCGCTCCAGCAGGCGCCGCAGGACGTAGGTGGAATCGCCCGGCGCGCCGCTGCCGGGATTGTCGGCGCGGTCGGCCAGCACCACGGGGCCGCCATCGAAGGCCAGGGCCTCGTCGATGGCCTGGTCCACCGTGCGGTAGTTCACCATCAGGGCCTCACGCTGGCCGATCAGCTCGTCGGCCAGTTGGCGCGCCAGCCGGTCCGCCTGCGCTTGGTCGCCGTCCGTGTACACCAGGACCTTGGTGCCCATCTCCGGCACGTCGCCCGTGGCGAAGCCCATGGAGAACGACAGCGACAACACGCCGTCCTTGCCTTCCATTGCCCGCAGCTTGTTGACGAAGGCCAGGGCCGGATCGCGCGAGGTGTGCATGGGCACCACCATCTGGCAGTCGACCAGCGCGGCCACGGGGCGGGTTTTCCCTTGTGCCTTGGCCGCGCAGAGGTCGAAAAGCTGCTCCGCGCAATGCACGATGTCGGTGTGCGGATATTCCTTGTACAGCACCACCACGTCGGCGCTCTGGACGATCAGCGGGCTCAGGTGGGCGTGCGGGTCCAGCTCGGTGCCGATGACCACGTCCGGCCCGACGATCTCGCGTGCGCGGGCCAGCAGGTCGCCTTCGCAATCGTCGTAGCCGTCGGCCACCATGGCGCCATGCAGGCCCAGCAGCACGATGTCCACCGGCAATGCGGCGCGCAGATCGGCCAGGATCTCCTCGCGCAGGGTTTCATAGGCCTCGCGGGTGGTGATGCCGCTGGGCTGGGCGGACGCCACCAGGCCTTCCTTCAGCGTCCAACCCAGCGGGCCGCAGCGCTTGCGCGCCACCCACAGCGGCGCGCCCTGCGAGGTGGGCGTGTCGGGATGCGTGCCGGCCGGAAAATATTCGCGCCCGCGAAACGAAGCCAGGCTGGTCGGCAAGGGCGCGAAGGTGTTCGTCTCGGTGCCGAGGCCGGCGCTGAAGATACGCATGCTGTGGGTCCTTTGGGGCTTGAAGGCGCCGGGGACGCTCCCCCGGGATCTTGCGCGCATCATGCCGTTTGCCCGTGCCCTCGTACAAATAGCAATTCTGGCATGGCCCATAACCGATGGTTATGCAGAGACCTGCTCATTAGGGTAAACGCCTATATTGCCGACGTCCCATGCGGCCGCGCGTTTTACTTCCATGCCAAAAGGTTATGTCGCGCCCCTGTATAGGCATTGGCCCGCGACGGTGCCCGGGCGCACAATGCCGCATGACGCTGCGCGGGCAAGGTCGCGCAGGAAAGCCGAATCGGAAAATCGAGCCAAGAAAGGATCGCAAGCATGGACGAGACGCAACAGCCCTACGACCTGGTATTGCACGGCGGCGACGTCATCGACGGCACCGGCGCGCCGCGCCGACGCGCCGACGTGGGCGTGCGGGATGGTCGCATTGCGGCCATCGGCGACCTTGCCGCCGCACCCGCCGCGCGGCGGCTGGATGTCTCCGGGCTGGCGGTCGCGCCGGGCTTCATCGACAGCCACGCGCATGACGATCGCGCCGTGCTGGATATGCCTGACATGCTGCCCAAGGTGTCGCAGGGCGTCACGACGGTCGTCAACGGCAATTGCGGCATCAGCCTGGCGCCGCTGCGCGGCGGCGAACCGCTGGTGCCGCCGCTGAACCTGCTGGGCCGCGGCGACAGCTACGGCAGTTTCGCCGCCTACCGCCAGGCCATCGACGCCACCCGGCCAGCGGTCAACGTCGCGGCGATGGTGGGCCATTCCACCCTGCGCGTCATGCGCATGGCGGACGTGACCCGGCCGGCCACCGCCGCCGAGATCGACGCCATGCGCGGCGACGTGGAGCAGGCCCTGAACGACGGCGCGCTGGGCGTATCCACCGGCACCTTCTATCCCCCCGCCGCCGCCGCGCCGGAGGCGGAAATCATCGCGGTCTGCGAACCCTTGACGCGGCTGGGCGGGATATACGCGACCCATATGCGCGACGAAGGCGATCGCGTCATGGAGGCCATCGATGAAAGCCTGCGCATCGGCGCCGCCTTGAACGTGCCCGTCGTGATTTCGCACCACAAGCTGGTGGGCAAGCACAATCACGGACGCTCGGCGCAGACGCTGGCCCGCATCGGCGATGCCGGCCGCACGCAGTCCGTCTGCCTGGACTGCTATCCCTACGATGCCTCTTCGACCATCCTGCGGCCGGAACGGGTGGAGATCTGCGACCGTACCCTGATCACCTGGTCCGAGCCGCACCCCGAAGCCGCGGGCCGCTATCTGGAGGACCTGGCGCGCGAATGGAATTGCAGCCCCCGGGAAGCCGCCGAATCCTTGCTGCCGGCCGGCGCCGTGTACTTCATCATGGATGACGGCGACGTGCGTCGCATCCTGCAGTATCCGGACACGATGATCGGTTCGGACGGGCTGGCCAGCGAAGGCCGCCCGCATCCGCGCCTGTGGGGCACCTTCCCGCGCGTGCTGGGCCATTACGGCCGCAAGCTGGGCCTGTTCCCGCTGGAGAACGCCGTCTACCGCATGACCGGCCTGACCGCCATGCGCCTGGGCCTGCGCGAACGCGGCCGCATCGCCCCCGGCTGCCATGCCGACCTGGCGGTGTTCGACCCGGACACCATCATCGACAACGCCACCTTCGATACCCCGACCGAAGCCTGCACCGGCATGCGCCACGTCTTCGTGGGGGGTATCGCCACATGGCAGGACGGCGCGGCCACCGGCGCGCGGCCGGGCCGCTTCATCGCGGATCGGCCTGGATTGCCCACTCCTTAGCGCGATATCCCAGGAAGCGCTCCCACGCCGCTCAACGCGCCGCGGAATCCAGCAAAATGCGGCCCAGCGCCATGCCGACGGCGGCCTGGGTGGGCTCGACCACGGGCAGGCCGACTTCTTCCTGCAGCCAGGCGCGATAGGAAGCCATGCCGGCACAGCCCAGCACCAGGACGTCGGCCTGGTGGCTGTCGCGCAAGGCGCGCCCTACTTCGGCCAGCCGGTCGCGGGTGCGCGCGGCGTCGCTCAGTTCGACCACGCCCAGGCCCAGCGGCAGTTCCGCGGCGATGCGCCCCTGCACGCCCATGGCGCCGAACATGCGGCCATGGCGGGGAATGGACTGGCGCAGGATGGCGATGACGCCGACGCGCAGGCCCAGCGTCATGGCGGTCAGGATGCCGCATTCGCTGATGCCCAGCACCGGTTTTGAAGTCGCTTCCCGTACCGCGTGCAAGCCCGGATCGCTGAAGCAGGCGATCACGTAGCCCGCCGCCGCGTCGCCGTGCCGGCGGTCCAGGTCCTGCACCAGGCGGACCATCGGCAATGTCACGTTTTCCACGTCCATCTGCGTCTGGATGCCCGGCGGGCCTTCGCGCAGGGTCAGGCATTCGATGCGCGGGCCGCCCGCCACCCGCAGCGGCGCCAGTCCGGCGTCGAAGGCGTCGGTGACGGCCTGGGTGGAATTTGGATTGATGACGTAGAGAGTCCGTTCCATGGCATTCCTCGCGGTGCGGCGCGCGCCGGGGCATCGGCCCGGGAGGGCCGGCCGATAGCCGCGAGTCTAGCAGCGCGCCGCGCCCTGCCGGCATGACGTTTTATCGTTCGGGCTTAACATCGCGTTATGACGGGGCGGCCGGCGCCGCTGCCCGACACCCGCCTCGGCGGCACCGCCCCGAGCGCTTCAACCCAGAACGTCCTATGTTGCTCAATCTCAGGCAGATCGAAGTTTTCCGTGCCGTCATGACCACCGGCTCGATCAGCGGCGCGGCCAAGCTGCTGTTCGTGTCGCAACCCGCCGTCAGCCGCCTGCTGGCGCATACCGAGCAGCGCCTGGGTTTCGCCCTGTTCGAACGCATCAAGGGCCGCCTGTATCCCACGCCGGAGGCCAGGCAGCTGTTCCGTGAAGTGGAGCATGTCTACGCCGGCGTGCGCCGCGTGGGCGAGCTGGCCGGCGAACTGGCCGAACGGCGCACCGGCATCCTGCATATCGTGTCCAGCCCGAGCATCGGGCATATGCTGATTCCGCTGGCCATCGCGGCCTTCCAGAAAGCCCACGAGGACGTGAAGGTTACCTTCCAGTCGCTGGCTTTCCGGCCGCTGACCCAGATGCTGCTGGACAACCGCGCCGAGATCGGCGTCGTCATCCAGCCGGCCCAGCATCCCAACCTGGTCGCGCAAGCCATCGGCGAGGCCCGCCTGGTCTGCATCTGCCCCTACAACCATCCCCTGGCCCAGCTGCCGCGCCTGACCGTCCGCGACCTGCTGCCCTACCCGCTGGTGTCCTACGGCGCCGATACGCCGCTGGGCGCGCTGGTGGAGCAGATGTACCAGGAAGCCGGCGAACCGCGGCGCCTGGCCGTGGAAGTCAGCTCGCCGCAGAATGCCTGTTCCCTGGTGCAGGCGGGCGCCGGCATCGCCATCGTCGACGAATTCTCGGTGCGCAGCCGCACCGACGGCGAATTCGTGGTCCGCCCCATCGCGCAGGCCAAGGTGCTGACCGCCAGCCTGCTGCAATCGCGCTTCGAGCCCTTGTCCCGGCTGGCCCAGGATTTCGTCGATACGCTGCGCGTAACGATGAAGGCACAGGGATTCACCCCGGCGCCGGCGGAACCTTCCCCCGGCCCCGCCGGCAGAAACCTGGCTTGACACTCGGGGCACAGCCTGAAGGCGGCCCTGGCGACTTATCTCGCTTTGATTTGGCTTCCCTGGGCGGGCACCTGGAACCGTCCGAAGCCTGACCGGATCGCGGCTTAACGGCGCGTTATAGGCGCGCGACAAAAAAGCAAGCGGCGCGTCCGGGGAAAGCATTAGCATGGTCGCCAGCGCGGCCGTCATTCGTTGCGGCGCTCCCGAGAAACAGACGCAACCAAGGATTCCTTCCCGATGAGCTCGTCCGGCGATTTCGACCTGACCGTACGCAATGGCCGCATCAGCACGGCCAGCGATACCTTCCACGCGGACATCGGCGTGCGCGGTGGCGTCATCGCCGCGGTGGGCCGCGGCCTGCCGCCCGGCCGCCAGGATATCGATGCCGCCGGCCATTGGGTGCTGCCCGGCGGCATCGACAGCCATTGCCATGTGGAACAGCTGTCCGGCATGGGCGTCATGTGCGCCGACGACTTCTACAGCGCGACCGTCTCGGCCGCCTTCGGCGGCACGACCACCATCATCCCGTTCGCGGCCCAGCATCGCGGCAACGCCCTGCCGGAGGTCGTCGCCGACTACCACCGCCGCGCTGCGGAAAAGGCGGTCATCGACTACGGTTTCCACCTGATCCTGTCCGACCCCACGGAGCATGCCCTGCAACATGACTTGCCGGCGCTGATCCGCGAGGGCATCACGTCCTTCAAGGTCTACATGACCTACGAGCGCCTGAAGATCGACGACTACCAGTTGCTGGACGTGCTGGAAGTGGCCGACCGCGAAGGCGCGCTGGTCATGGTCCACGCCGAAAACAACGACATGATCCGCTGGATCGCGCGCAAGCTGGTCGATCGCGGCATGACGGCGCCCAAGTACCATGCAGTCGCGCACACGCCGCTGGCCGAAAGCGAGGCGACGAATCGCGCCGTGGCCCTGGCACGGCTGATGGACGTTCCCATCCTGATCGTGCACGTGGCCGGCCTGGAAGCCGTGCGCGTGGTGCATGCCTCGCAGGCGCTGGGCCTGCCCATCCTGGCCGAGAGCTGCCCGCAGTATCTCTTCCTGCGCGCGGAAGACCTGGACCTGCCCGGCCTGGAGGGCGCCAAGTATTGCTGCAGCCCGCCGCCGCGCGATGCGGCCTCGCAGGAAGCCGTCTGGGCCGGCCTGGTCGACGGCACGCTGCAGATGTATTCATCCGACCACGCGCCGTATCGCTTCGACGAAAGCGGCAAGCTGCCCAAGGGCCAGGACACCACTTTCAAGGACATGGCCAACGGCGTGCCGGGCCTCGAGTTGCGCATGCCGCTGCTGTTTTCCGAAGGCGTGCTCAAGGGCCGCATGAGCATCGAGCGCTTCGTCGCGGTGACGTCCGCCAATCACGCGCGTACCTACGGCCTGTATCCGCGCAAGGGCACCATCGCGGTCGGCGCGGACGCCGACTTCGCCATCTGGAACCCCGATCGCGAAGTTCACGTCAGCAGCGCCATGCTGCACGACCAGGTGGGCTATACGCCGTACGAAGGCCGCACGGTGCGCGGCTGGCCCGAAACCGTGGTCAGCCGCGGACGCATCGCCGTGCGCGACGGCAAGCTGCACGTGCAGCGCGGCAGCGGCCAGTTCCTGAAGCGCGGCACGCCCGAACCGGTGCTGCGCCAGCGCCTGAAGGGCGAATCGAACTCCATCCTGCGGCAGTTCCTGGGCAAGGCCACGGAAGAAAAAGCGTGAGGGGCGAGGCGGCGCGTCGGCAATCCCGCGCCGCCTTGCTGATGCCGCCCCGTGCCGATGGCAGGCTAGCGCACGGGCGAATGCGAGAACAACGGCAGCCCTTCCGCGGGCAATTCCGCCTCCAGCACGGTGCCGCTGCGCGACTCCGTCATCACCAGGCGCGACGTGCCGGGCCGATAGGCGATGTTGGTGACCGTTCCGCCCATGGGGCTGCGGATGAAGTGCGTGACGTCGCCGTTGGGCTCGACCAGGAAGGCGCCGCCCAGGCTGGCATGTGCCACCACCAGCCGGTTGTCCGCATCCACCGCCAGGCCATCCGGACCGCTGGCGCCGAAGAAGGTACGGAAGGCGCCCACCTTCGATAGGGATCCATCCGCCAGCAGCGGACCGCGCCATACAGAATTGGCGCGCGTGACGGCGGTGTACAGGAAGGACTCTTCGCGGTCCAGGGCGATGCCGTTGGGGCTGGGCACGTTGTCCAGCAGGCGGTCCAGCTTGCCGGACGGCGCCAGGCGATAGACGCGGCCCGTGGGATCATGCAGTCCCGTCTGCCCCTGGTCGGTGAAGTACAGATTGCCCGCGGCATCGAAGGTAAGGTCGTTGGGCCCCTTGAAGCCTTCGGAATTCCGGTGCCCCAGGGGCGTATCGATCGCGCCGGTCTTCGGGTCCAGGCGCACGATGCCGCGGCGGTAGTCGGCGATCCACAAGGATCCGTCCGCGTGGATCGCAATGCCGTTGGGCCAGCCGTCGTATTCGACAATCAGTTCCCAATCCAGCGACGGGCCGATGCGAAAGATGCGCCCATAGGGGATGTCCGTGACGTACAGGTTGCCGTCGCGGTCGAAGGCCGGACCTTCCAGGAAGCAGTCGACGCGATGGCCCGGCTTGTTCGCCGATGCCCAGGGGTTCTCGCGCGGTTCGCGGTAGCGATCGGGCAGGCGCGTCAGCGCGCGGGCTTCGATGACGACCGGCGGGGTAAAGCTCATATTCCACATATCGGTTCCCGGCAATTCCAGCACTTCCTTATCCAGCCCGCGTCCCTGGCCGGACGCAGGTCCCGGCAAAGGACGATCCCTGCATTGCGAGATCAGGCCATCAGCCGCTTCTCCACGTCGCGGTCCAGTTGCAGTCCCCATCCCGGGCCGTCGGGCAGGGTCAAGCGCCCATTCGCGATCGTGGGCCGGTTGGCCACCAGCGCGTGATACAGCGGGTCGCGATCCGGCTGCATCACTTCCACGCCCACGCCGTTGGGCACCGAGGCCGCCAGCATCGCGCCGACCTGCGGCTCCAGGTGGGACAGCACGCCCACGCCATAGGCATGGGCCACGGCCGCCACCTTGCGCCAGGCCGTCGGCCCGCCGCCCCAGCTGGGATCGTAGTTGCAGATATCGATCGCCCCGGCGGCCATCAGTTCGCGGCAGCCGGCCACGCTGATTTCGCTTTGCCCTGCGCAGATGGGAATGGGCACCGTACGGCGCAGGCGCGCCAGGTCCTGGCGGTCGTTGGCCCAGTAGCAGGGTTCTTCCAACCAGAAGATGTCCAGGGGCTCCACCAGCCGTGCGAAGGCCAGGGCCTGTTCGTAGTTCCAACCCTGGTTGGGATCCGGCATCAGCTTGAAGCCCGGACCGGCGCCGTCGCGCGCCGCGCGCACGCGCTCGGCATCGGCCTGCGGTGACAAGGCACCCACCTTCAGCTTGCAGCCGGCAAAGCCCTGGTCGCGCAAGGCCGACATTTCCCGCGCCACCGCGCCCAGGTCGTCTTCCGCGCGGTAATAGCCGCCCATCGCGTAGGCGGCCACGTCGTCGCTGTAGCCGCCCCACATCTTGTGCAGCGGCACGTTCAGGGCCTTGCCCACGGCGTCCCACAAGGCGGCGTCGATGCATGCGATAGCGCGTATCGCCATCCGCCGATCGCGCAGGATGTCCCGCGTGGCCGGCTGCATCGCCTGCCAGCAGGATTCCACCAGGAAGGCGTCGCGGCCGACCAGCACGGGCGCCAGTTCGTCGCGGATCAGGCGCAGGATTTCCGCCTGCCCGGTGTCCTCGTTATTGCCGAAACATTCGCCCACCACGCCCTGGTCCGTGTAGACGCGCGTGAGCACCGTGCAGCGGTGGGTGATGAAGGCAGTGGCCGCCTTCAAGGGCCGCGGCAGCGGCATCCGCAGGGGTATGGCTTCTATGCGTTCGATGCGCATTACTGCTCCTGGAGTCACTTGCGATGCAAACGGTGCCGCGGGCCTTCCCATACGGTCGCGCCCACAGCGCACGCCTGCTCATGGCGGCGTCAGCCCTGGCCTTCCCGCACCGCTTCCGGCGGCAGCGGACGCGGCGGATGACCTTCGTACACGGGAATGTACTGCCGCGGAATCGGCCCCTTGTTGCGGCCGCCCTGGCGCGTCTGTTCCCACGCATGCGCCAGGATGCCCACCGAACGCGACAGGCAGAACAGGCCGCGCGCCAAGGGCGCGGGGAAGCCCAGCTCCGCGTAGATCACGGCGGTCGCGCCGTCGATATTCATCGGGATGGTCCTGTCCTTGCGCGCGGCCAGTTCCGCTTCGATGGCGCGCGCGATGGCCGCGTACTCGCCGCTGACCTCGCCCGCCCGCGCGGCCTCGTCCACCAGCGCCAGCAGGCGCGGCGCGCGTGGATCGATGGGATGGAAGCGATGGCCGAACCCGGACACGAACTTGCCGTGGTTCTCGATATAAGTGTCCAGCGCGCCCTGCACCGCGGCTACGCGCGAGGCGCCTGCGCGCATGCGCGCGGCCGCGTCCTCATACAGGCCGACCGCCTGCTCCCCTGCCCCGCCATGCACGTCGCCCAGCACGTTGACCGCCGACGCCATGGCGTTGTTCAGCCCCACGCCGCAGGTCGCGGCCATGCGGGCGATGGCGATACTGGGCGCTTGCGGGCCGTGGTCCACGCCCGCCATCAAGGCAGCGTCCAGCAATCTGCCCTGCCCGGGCGTGGGCAATTCCCCGCGCAGCATCAGCCAAGCCATCTGCGCGAAGCCCACATTGCCGATCAGGTCCTCGATGGCATAGCCGTGATAGCGGATCACGCCAGGCCGCATGTCCGTGATTTCCGTATGCCACCACTTGCGGCTTTCCAGCCCTTCGCCGCCGATTTCGTTTTCGTTCATATCGCACCTTGTTCCGTCATTTCACCGGCCGCTCATACGGCGCCCTGCGCTTTCAACTGCCGTATTTCGTCGGCGCCATAGCCCAGTTGGGCCAGCAACTCGTCGTTGTGCTGCCCCAGCATGGGCGGCGGGTGGTCCACGGACGGCGCCGCGCCGTCCAGCTTGAAGCCGGTGCGCACCACCCGCACATCGCGTCCCACGCCGGGCACGTCTTCGAACGTGGCCACCATGCCGCGATCGCTCACCTGGGGATGCGCCAGCGCCTGCTCCACCGTATAGACCGGGCCCGAGGGCACCCCGGCCTGGGTCAGCAAGGGCCACCATTCCTGCGCGCCGCGCGCACCCAGCGCCGATTCCAGCTCGGCCTTCAGCGCGAAGCGGTTGCGCAGCCGCGCGTGGCGTTCCGCGTAGTCGGGATGCGCGATCAGGTCCTCGCGCCCCACGACGCGGCACAGTGCCTCGTACTGTTCCTGCTTGTTGGCGGCGATGTTCAACAGGCCGTCTCCGGTGCGGAAGGTGCCCGACGGGCTGGCGGTAATGTTCTCGTTGCCCATGGGCCCGGGTGTGCGCCCGGCCACGAGGTAGTTCGACACCGCCCAGCCCATCGTCGCCATCGTGGCCTCGAGCATGGAGACATCGATGAAGCGGCCCTGCGGGCGGGGTTTTTCCGCCAGCGCGGCGGCCACCGCGAACGCCGCCGTCATGCCGCCGATGGTGTCGGCGATGGGATAACCCACGCGATACGGCGCCGTCTCTGGGTCCCCGGTGATGCTCATCACGCCAGACATGCCCTGGATGATCTGGTCGTAGGCGGGATAGTCCTTCAGGGGCCCATCCTGGCCGAAGCCGGAGATCGCGCAGTACACCAGGTCGGGCCGGTGTTCGCGCAGCACGTCGAATCCCAGGCCCAGCCGCTTCATCACACCGGGCCGGAAGTTCTCCACCAGCACGTCGGCGCCGCGCACCAGGCGCAGGAAGACTTCCTTGCCGGCCGCATGCTTCAGGTTCACCGATATCGAACGCTTGCCCGCGTTCTGCGCCAGGAAGGAAACGCCCATATGGGCCTTGTTCAATTCGGGATCGGCGCCCAGTTGCCGCGCCAGGTCGCCGCTGCCCGGCGTTTCCACCTTGATGACGTCGGCGCCCATATGGGCCAGTTGATGACAGCAGAACGGGCCGGCCAGCACATTGGTCAGGTCCAGGACGCGTATGCCTGCCAGGGGCTTGGACATGTCGTGTTTCCTCTTTACGATGCGGCGGCGCGGCGGCCCGCATGCCGGGGGCGGTGGGGCGCCGCGCCGTACTTCAGAATCATGCTATTCCGGCTTGATGCCGGCCTTCTCCATTACCGCGTGCCAACGGGCGATTTCGTCCTGGACCAGCTTGGCGGCCTGCGCCGGCGTGCTGCCGACCGGCTCCAGCGCCAGGTCCTTCAGCTGCGCGCGCATGTCCGGGCTTTGCAGCGACTTCACCATCGCCGCGTTCAACTTGTCCACGACTGGCCGCGGCGTGCCGGCCGGCGCGGCGAAGCCCACCCAGAACTGCATGTTCATGCCGGGCAGGCCCACTTCCTTGGCATCCGGCACGTCGGGCAGTGCCTCGATGCGATGATCGCTGGCCACCATCAACGCGCGCAGCTTGCCCGCGCGGATCTGCGGCAACGCGGTCGGCACGGAGGTAATCATGGCCTGCACGCGGCCTGCCAGCAGGTCCTGCAGGGCCGCCCCCGCGCCGCGGAAGGGAATGTGCGACATCTTCACGCCAGCCAGGCTGTTGAACAATTCACCGCCCAGATGGGTATTGGTGCCCACGCCGCCCGACCCGAAGAAGTACTTGTCCGGATGCGCCTTCACCAGGGCGATGAATTCCTGCACCGTCTTGGCGGGCACCGAGGGATGCACCACCAGCACGTGCGGCACCTGCACCAGCGTGGTGATGTTGGTGAATGCCTTGTCGGGATCGTAGGGCAGGCTCTTGATCAGGCTGGCCGCAATGGCGTAGGACATCTCCAGCGTCAGCAGGGTATAGCCGTCCGGCGCGGAACGCGCTGCCCCGCCCCAGCCGATGACGCCGCCGCCACCCGTGCGGTTTTCCACCACGACGGAGGTGTTCAGCGCCTGCCCCAGCGCCTTCGCTTCCAGGCGCGCCACGAGATCCGTGGCGCCGCCCACGCTGAACGGCACGATGATGTTGATCGGATGACTGGGGTAGTCGTCGGCCGCCGACGCGGCGCCGGCCAGGCAGAACGCCAGCAAGGCGCCGAACAGGCGGGTGATCCAAGGCTGCTTCATGAGGTCTCCTCCCTCGTTTTTGCGCGCGCACCGCGCTATGCGCAATCCGTGCGCCGATATCCGGCGCCTTCGGCCGCCGCGATTCGGCGCGTATGGGCTTTATCGCCCGTTCATTCCATCTTCGTTCCGGAGTCGTGCACCGCGCGGCCCCAACGTTCGTACTCGCTCGCCATGAATTTGGACGCGTCCGCCACGCTGCCGCCCAGGGTCACGCTGCCTTCGGCGGCAAAACGGGTTTGCGTCAGCGACTGCTTCAGCGCCTCGTTCGTTGCGCGATTAAGGCTTTCCACAATGGCGGCCGGCGTGCCGCGTGGCGCGACCAGCGCTTTCCAGTCTTCCGCTTCGAATCCCGCGTAGCCCAGTTCGGCGATGGTGGGCACGTCCTTGGCCACCGGCAGCCTTTGCAGCGAAGTCACGGCCACCGCCTGCAGCTTGCCCGACTGCATCAGGGGCAGCACGCTGGCCGGCGTGCCGAAATACAGGTCCACCTGCCCGCCTGCCAGGTCCGCCAGCGCGCGCGCGGCGCCCGGATAAGGCACATGGAAAATCTTGATGCCCGCCTGCTTGGCGAACATTTCACCCGCCAGATGGCCGACGGTACCGATGCCCGCGGAGGCCATGTTCAGTTTGCCGGGATTGGCCTTGGCCGCTTCCACCAGGCTTTTCAGCGTGCTGTAGGCCGACCCCTGGCGCACCACCAGGATCATCGGCTGGCCCGACACCAGCGCGATGGGCGCGAAGTCCTTGCGCGCGTCGTAGGGCATGGTCTTGTACAACGACGGGTTGATGGCCAGGTTGGAAGTCTGGCCCATGCCGATGGTCATGCCGTCGGGATTGGCGTGGGACAGCAGGCCCAGGCCGATGTTGCCGCCGGCCCCGGGGCGGTTTTCCACCACGATGTTCCAGCCGGTCAACTGCGTGATGGCCTGGGCTATGGTGCGCGACGATGCATCCGTGCCGCCGCCTGGCGGAAACGGCACGATCAAGGTGATCGGGCCCGACGGATATTTGGCTTGCGCGCGCGCCATTCCAGGTAGCGACAGCAGCGGCGCGGCCGCCATGCCGGCAAGCAGGGTGCGGCGTTGTGGGTTCATGATGTCTCCTTCGTGGTCAGTATGGTTATGGGTGCGACGGTGTATCGGTATGTCCGGTGGGGCCTGGGTGGGCGGCATGTACACGTGGCCCGTCAGCGGAATGATGGTTCGGATGGCCAGGCCCGAAGGCGCCTATTCCCGCCCCTGGCGCGCGCGGATCGCCTCGTTCACGCTCTGTCCGTAGCGCATCGCGCCTTCCCAGTCGCGGACTTGGGCGGGCACGTGGTCCAGCGACTTCTTGGTTTCTTCCAGCGCCGCGACGTCGAAGCCCGCGATGCGGCTGGCCAATTCGGCGGCCCGCGCGAGCAGCGCGCCGGCCGGCACGACTTCGTTGATGACGCCCCAGCGCTCCGCCGTGCGGGCATCGATGCGTTCCGCCGTCAGCAGCATCCACGCCACCCGCTTGCGCGGCCACGACAGCATGCCGGTCGGCCCGGCCGCGCCGGCATAAGCCGAGGACGCCAGCTCCGGACAGCCCAGCCAGGCGTCCTCGGCCGCCAGCGCCAGGTCGCAGGAGTTGACCAGCGTCATGCCGCCCCCCAGCGCCATGCCGTTGACGGCGGCGATGAACACCGCCGGGTGCCGGCGTATCGCCAGGTTCACGGCTATCCATTCATCGCCGGAGGTATCGCGTTGCCCGGCCGCGCGCTCGTTCGCGCGCTCCTTCAGGTCCAGCCCGGCGCAAAAGCTCGCGCCCGTTCCGGTCAGCACGATGCAGCGGGCCTGCCCCTGCAGGGAATCGAAGGCACGCAACAAAGCAATGCGCGTGCGGCGGTCCAAGGCATTGCGCTTGGCCTCGCGCGCGAGGCGGACGATGGCCCAGCCCTCGCGACGCTCGACGACGACATGGGGAGAGCCCTCCACCGGGGCCGCCGCTGCGTTGTCCGGACTTGTCTCCATGGGTTTCATTAGATAGAATGGTGTTCTATCTATGATGAACGCGGGATAGCGCGATGTCAATGTGGCGGCCTATGCGCCCCAGGGGCGAACTTCGCCTGTGATCGCCAGCATCGGGGCCACGCAAGTGCCGCGATCGGTAATGGCGCACGCATACCGCCGCATCCCCCGCCCGGGTATCCCGCCCTCTTTTCCCAGAGCCATGCCGCGCAAGTCCGCTACTCCTTCCCTTGCAGACCGGAATGCCGCGGAAGGCGGCGTCGCGGCGGTGGATCGCGCCTTATCCGTACTAGGGGTCTTTTCCGCCGCCACGCCGCTGCTCAGCCTGGCGGAGATCGCCGTGCTGACCGAAATGCACAAAAGCACCGTGCTGCGGCTGCTCGCCTCGCTGGAGCACGCGCACTTGGTACGGCGCCAGCCGGACGGCCGCTATGCATTGGACGCCGGCATCGTGCGCCTGCACCAGGTCTACGCCGCCTCGTTTTCGCTGGAATCGGTCATCATGCCGGCGCTGCGCGAACTCGTCGCGCTCACCCAGGAAAGCGCGGCCTTTCATGTACGGCAGGGGGATCGCCGCCTTTGCCTGCATCGGGTGGACTCACCTCGCCCCGTTCGGGACCACATCCGCCCCGGGGACCTGCTCCCGCTGGATCGCGGCGCGGGCGGCCGCATCATCACCGCCTATGCCGGCGCGGCGGGCGCCCTGTATGCGCGCATACGCCGCGAACAAGTCGCCGTGCTCGTCGGCGACCGCATCCCGGAAATCGCCGGCATCGCGGCGCCGGTATTCAATCCCGACGGCGAGCTTCTGGGCGCGATGACGCTGACGATGCCCACCGACCGCTTCAAGGCCGACTACGACAAGCCCGTCATGCAAGCCGCGCGCAAGCTGACCCACATGCTGGGCGGCGTCTATCCACCGCCCGGCAAGGACTGAACGGCCGCGCGCCTAGCGGTCGCGGGCGCGGGGCCGCATTGCCATCCGGGCGGCCTGGTCAAGCCGGAACGCCGGAGGGCCGCGCCGCGCCGGCCGTCGCCGCCACCGCGATGCGCCGTGTCGCAAACTCGGAAGCGATCAAGGCGAACACCAGCAATATCGCCGCCACGTAGCCCAGACTGCCCGCGCCCAGCAATTGAATGGAGCCCGCGCCGATCAGGCCCGCCAGCGATACGCCGATATAGGTCGCCGCCGTATTCAAGCCCAGCAACACCGGCGCAACGGCAGGCGCCAGCGTCACCAGCCTGTGCTGCTGCGGCACCAGCAGGCCCCAGCCACAACCGCCCCACAGCGCGATGGCCAGCGCCGCCGTCCAGACATTGGATCCCGTCCAAGGCAGCAGCGCGATGTCCACCACCAGCACGGTCAGCATCGATACCAGCACCTTGCGCGATCCGATCGTATCGATGAGCCGTCCCGCCACCAGGTTGGATAACGTACCCGCCGCGCCCCAGACCACCAGCAGCGCGCCCAGCACGGCGGCGCTTCCGCCCACGGCGTTTGCGAAGACCACCGAAAAATAGGTGTAGACGGTGAACAGCCCGCTCATCGCCAGCAGGGTCGTGGCCAGCGTCAGGCCGACCCGCTTGTCCGCCAGCGGCGCCAGGCGCTTGCGCAGGGTTACCACCGGCGGCAGGGGCATCTCCGGCAACAGCAGCCAGACACCCAGGAAGGACCCCGCGCCCAAGGCGGAGACGAAGGCCATGGTCCAGCGCCAGTCTCCCAGGCCGCCGATCACCGCGCCGATGGGCGACCCCAAGGCCGTGGCGGCCGTCAAGCCGGCAACGATGATGGAAAGCGCATAGCCACGCCGTTCGGCCGGCACCAGCATCGAGCCGGCGCCGGTCGCGGTAGGCGAGAACATCGCCGCCCCCAGGCCGGCCAGCGCGCGCGTCAGCAAGGCAAGCCCGAAGGTGGGCGCGATCGCCGTGGCCAAGTTCGATACGACGAACAACCCCAAGCCGGAGAGCAGCAGGCGCTTGCGCGGCACGGCTGCCGCCAGGGCGGCGATCGTCGGCGCCAGCAACGCGTAGGTGAGGGCGTAAACCGTGGTCATCTGCCCCGCGGCGCCGATGCCCACGCCGAAGGTCCGCGAAAGCTGGGGCAGGATGCCCGCGACGACAAAACTGTCGGTCCCCAGGGCGAACATGCCCAAGGCCAATACGAGAAGGCGGCGATCCATGGGTCTATTCCTCGATGGGGTGCGTCCCACGCAATAAGTTGCGTGACGAAACTATTCTCGGACTATAAACCGCGAAGTTTCGTGAAGCAACTATCCTCGGCAGAAAAGTTGCATGACGAAACTTATAGTGGTAAAAAACCCCATGTACCGAAAACGCTTTACCGGCATGAACTGCACCATCGCGCGCGCCCTGGACGAGGTGGGCGAGTGGTGGAGCCTGCTCATCGTGCGCGAATGCACCCAGGGCACGACCCGCTTCGACGAGTTCCAACGCGAGCTCGGCATCGCGCGCAACGTCCTGACCGCCCGGCTGGAGCGGCTCATCGAAGCCGGCATCCTCGAACGCTTCCCCTTGCAAGACCGGGCCAACACCGACGGCTACCGGCTTACCGGGAAAGGTGAAGCGCTGTACCCCGTGCTGGTCGCCCTGAAGCAGTGGGGGGACGACTGGCTCGCGCCCAACGGCAAGCCCCCGCTCGAGCTGGTGGATCGAAAAACCGGCGAGCCAATAGAAAGGATCACCGTCCATGGCAAGGACGGCAGCCCCCTATCCTTTCGCGACTTGCGTTTCGAACCGGGTCCCGGTGCGACCTCGACGACCGAGCGGGTGATCGAAAACCGCAACCAGCGCATATTGGGCCAGGCGGACGAGCGCAGCGCATAGCGTTGCGCGACGCTGGGGCGACGGCACAGCGCTTGCGCGGGGCGCCCCAGATCAAATGGGGGAGTTCGCCATGCATATCAAACGCTTCTACGAGCTGGCAAAAAAAGCGGTCAACGCGTGGCTGGACCACTACGCCCCCAGCATGGGCGCCGCCATTGCCTTCTATACCGTCTTCTCCCTGGCGCCGCTGGTCATCATCGTCATCGCCATCGCCGGCTTCTTCTGGGGCCGGGAAGCCGTGCAGGGACAACTGTTCGAGCAAATCAACGCGCTGGTCGGTCCCGACGGCGCGAAGGCCGTCGAAAGCGTGGTCCAGGGCGCGCAAGAACCCAAGCAGGGCATCGCCGCCACCATCATCAGCGTGATCGTGCTGATCGTGGGCGCCACCACGGTGTTCTCGGAATTGCAGAGCGCGCTGGACCGCATCTGGGACGTGCCCGACGCCAAGAAGCAATCCGGCGTCTGGAACATGATCCGCGCGCGGCTGCTATCGCTGGGCCTAGTGCTGGCGCTGGCCTTCCTGCTGATCGTGTCGTTGATCGTCAGCGCGATGATCAGCGCCCTGGGCGGCTGGGCGACCGGGCTGCTGCCCGGCTGGGAAATCCTGCTGCAGATCATCAACACCGTGGTGGCGCTGGCCATCATGACGGTGCTTTTCGCGATGATCTATCGCTTCATGCCGAAGGCACACGTGGCTTGGCGCGACGTATGGACGGGCGCCGTGGTCACGGCCATTTTGTTCGAGATCGGCAAGTTCCTGATCGGCCTGTATGTCGGCAAGGCGTCGGTCGCCTCTTCCTATGCCGCCGCGGGATCGCTGGTCGTCGTGCTCATCTGGGTGTACTACGCCGCGCAGGTCTTCCTGCTGGGCGCGGAATTTACCTGGGTGTATGCGAACGAGCACGGCTCACGCAGCCACCTGGCCGGCCAGCCGCCCCGGAGCGCGGCGGCCCCGCGGCGGGACGGCTCAGCAAACGCGTCGACGTCGTAGCAGCACGGTCCGGCAAATGCACGGTCGGGCGGATGCACGCTCTGGCAATGCACGCTCCTGAAGCAAGCGGCCGCCTCGGCCCCTGAACAGCCGCGCATCATTCCTTGATGTCCGGCTCCACCAGCTGGGCCAGCTGCGCCAGCGACTCTTGCCAGCCCAGATAGCACATCTCCACCGGGATGACCTCCGGCAGTCCCTCCTGCAGGATATTGAGCTCCGTACCGCAAGCCACCTGGCGCAAGGAAATCGTCGCCTGCATCTTGCCGGGCAGGTTTGGGTCATCGAAGTGGTCGGAATAGCGGATCTTTTCGTTGGGCACCAACTCCAGATACTCGCCCCCGAAAGAATGACTGTTCCCCGTGCCGAAATTGCGAAAGGACATCTTGTAGGTTCCACCGACCCTCGCCTCCATATGATGGACCTGGCACGTGAAACCGTAAGGGGGAATCCATTTCGCGATCGCATCGGGCTCAAGGAAAGCCCGATACACGCGTTCGGGCGGCGCGCGCAGGACACGGTGAAGTTTGACGGTTCCAGTAGCCATGGTGGTTTGCCTTTGGGTAGCGGTGAAGGGGTACATCCTGACGACGGCTCATCGGCGCCGATATCGACATGAGCCATGATAGGTGGAAACCCTTGCGACGAATGCGTTCGTCACCGGCCGAAGCTGCGAGGTGGCAATTGCCCGCTTCCAGAAAGGACAAATAACCCGACGGGGCCACGAAAGAGCCCGCAGAAATGAAAAAAGCCGGCATTTGCCGGCAATTTTTCTCTCTAAGGATTCTTGGTGGGCGGTACTGGTTTCGAACCAGTGACCCCTGCCGTGTGAAGGCGTCCGGGCGCGCACAAGTCCTTAAAAAGCAAGGACTTATGCGCTTCTGCTCACCACTGAGCTAACCGCCCTTGGCTCGCAAATGACTCGCGGAACAGTGGTGCTCTTACCAAGGAGCACCGCATGGGCACCGTAGTAAAGCGCACCGATAACGCCGGACGCCCAACCTATCAGGCCAGGGTCCGCCGAAAGGGCCATGCCGCCCTTTCCCGCAATTTCGGCACCGAGTCCGCAGCGGATCGCTGGGTGGCGGCCCAGGAGGCCGCACAGGAGGCCGGAACGTTCATAGACGACCGCAACCTACACCGGACCCTTATGCGCGCTCTATTCGAGCGCTACGCGTCTGAGGTGTCCCCGCTGAAGCGCGGGGGCGACCTGGAGAAGCTGCGAATAGCGCGACTGCTGAAATCGCCCCTGGCGTCCTACAGCCTCGCCAACCTGACCGGCGACGTGATGCGCCAATGGCGGGATGACCGCCTCCGGGATGTGCTGGGATCGACCGTAAACCGAGAGCTAAACCTCATCGGCCATGTCATAGAAACCGCCCGGAAGGAATGGGGATACCCCATCGTTCTGAACGCCGTACAGCAGATACGCCGACCCAAGAATCCACCACACCGCGACCGACGATTGCAGCCCGGCGAGGAGGAAGCGCTATTGACCGCCGCAGACCGCACACGCGGCGGATACCTTCGGAACATGATTGAGCTAGCGTTAGAAACGGCAATGCGCCGTGGGGAACTCCTAGCGTTGCAATGGCGCGATGTCAGCATAGAGCGTAGGACGGCACACATTCGCATGTCCAAGACGGGTAAGGGACGCGGCGTTCCGCTATCGCGCAAGGCGGTCACGGTACTCCTGCGCGTCCCCCAGCAGTCCGGGCGGGTATTCGACAGCGTGACGTATGAGGCCGTGAAGCAGTCCTTCCCGCGTGCATGCGCTTGGGCGGCGATCAGGGACCTACGATTCCACGATTTGAGACACGAGGCCACAAGCCGCTTCATTGAAAAGGGGCTGTCGATAGCGGAGGCCGCCAGCATCACGGGACATTCGAGCGCCAGCATGCTGCAGGTGTATGTCCACCTGCAAGCCTGGAAGCTGGCGGATAAGCTCGACTGACCCATACCGTGTTGAACGGCACAGCGAAGCGTGCAACACTGCACCCATGAGTGCATTCGCACTCGTGGTCCCTTGGCGCGTCCTGTAGAGGGCGACGATTCGACATACGCGGGGCAGTTAGGCTCGCCGGGCCTTTTCCACATTTGGAGAAGTTCGGATGGCGAGCATTATGCAGTTCCGAAATAAATGGCGCTGTCAGATTCGGCGCAAGGGGTACCCGCAGCTATCCAAGACGTTCGAGCGGCGAGCGGACGCTGCAGCGTGGGGTAAGTGGGCAGAGCGCGCGCTTATAGCTGGCCGCCCACCAGAAGAAATTCTGACTGGGAGCTCTCGCAGCATAGCGCAGAGCGCCGTACCCGCTGCGCCTCCTCCGCACGCGTATACCGTAGGGGACCTGATTCGGCGCTACTTGGCAGAGGTCACGCCACAAAAGAAGTCCGGCAAGGGCGACAGGTCGAGGGTTCGCCACTTGGTCGCGGACTTCGGACAAATGCCCATTACCGCGCTAACCGCTGGTGCGTTGAGCCAGTACAAGACGCAGCGCCTACGCGTCGTTGCGCCAGGCACGGTATCGCAGGAACTCGCCATTTTGCATCGGGCCTATGTGCTGGCGCGGGAGGAATGGGGGATTGATTTCCCCGGCCCCATTCCGCGCACGCGCAAACCGCCCCAACCGAAAGGGCGAACACGCCGGGTATCTGATGAGGAGCTAGACCGTGTACTTGCGGCCACTGAATCCGCAGAGCTGCGCATTATCGCTAGGTTTGCCTTGGCGACAGCCATGCGCCGCGGCGAGCTTACGGCTATGCGATGGGAGGACGTAGACCTACGCAAGCGCTCCGTGTTTTTACCCGTGACGAAGAATGGTCACAGCCGTACTGTGCCGCTCTCTAAATGGGCGGTGGAACTCCTCCGGAGTGCGGCCTCCAAGGACACCGGCCCAGTCTTTACCCTGCGGCCCGATTCCGTAAGTCAAATGTTCTGCTACGCCGCTAGGCGGGCGGGCGTGCTGGACATTCGATTCCACGATCTTCGGCACGAGGCCACTTCACGGTTATTCGAAAAGGGCTTGAATCAGATAGAGGTATCGCGAATCACCGGGCATCTGACGCTGTCAATGCTAAGCCGCTACACGCACTTATCGGTGTCCCATCTACTGCAGAAGCTAGACGCGGCTGAACCTGAGGCGCAGCAGTGGGAAAAGGCTGACAGCGCCAAGCGACGACGACAACGTGCCCAGGCCCGGCGCAAGCGCGGCACGTTAGGCCGCTGGAAAAAGCGGAGGACATCCGGGGACTAGCGGCCCCCGTAGCATTCAATGGCGGTTACTTGCCCACCGCGTCCGCGCTGTGTTCGATTGCAGCAGACGTACGCGCTTCTACGTCTGGCGCGGCAGCGGCTATACGGGCGGCCTCCGCCGCTTCTAGAATTTTCTGCGCCTGGGCAATGGAAACCTCGGGCGGGGGTGCTACCTTTTTTAGTGGGCGATAAATTCCACACATGGGTAAATCTCCTTGAGTCGTTGTGATGTACAGCGTTGCGAAGCGGGTGGGTGGCGCGTGCACCGCCAACCCATGGTCCTCTGGCTAGCCTGCTTAGATGCGGATACCCACACCGCCACTGGTTCCACCAATGGCCGGGGCGCTGCCGCCCTGATAGCGTCGCCGCGGGTCGCTGGAGTCGCCGTAGCCGTTAAGCTGGATGTCCGGCGCACCCTCTTGCGGCTGGGCCGCTTGTTGGGAGGCCAGCTGCGCAGCCTGGGCGGATTGGTTGATGGCCGCCGTTTGCGCGGCGACCGCCGCAGACGCTTGGTCCCGCAGGGACGCGGCCTGCTGGGTGGACGCATCGCGCACGGCCGCTGCCTGGGTATTCGCGGCGTCCCGCGTGGCCTGAGCCTGCTCCTCTGCGGCCCTCTGCGCCGCCGCAGCTTTGCCGCCGTCATTGCCCGAAATGTTCGGCAGTCCTGCCTGACCGAGAACGGGATCCACTTGCTTGTTTAGTGCGGCCGAGAACGGGTCCACCTTGTCCACGATTTTCCTGATACTACCCATGGTTTATTTCCTTGTAGATTTGAACTGCGATTGTTTTAAATCCGCCGCGCGAGTACGCCGTAGTCAGACTGCGACGGCCTATGGCGTTGCCGCAAATGATGGCCTTGCAGCTGTGGAGCACCGCTAAGCGCTCCAGCGTTGCAATGACCGTGCGGAAGTTGCCCGGCTTGCTGCCGAGTCTGCACACCATCTCTTCAAGCAGCAGCGGTGTACTCGAATACCAAGGCGCGCCCACGTCGTATACGACGAGGTAGCCATCGCAGATAACGGAATAGACCTTACCGGTCAGCAGGGCGCTGTAAGCGGCGTCCCAGTCGACGTACTGCGCCATGGGGTGGCCCGCCTGCGTGGCCCGCTGGAAGTGCTGCAAGAAGGCTGCTCGCACTGCGCCCCATTGGGTTGGATCCCACTGGTCAGGCCGTAGCAATGCCGCCCCGGCTGGATTGAAAATCTGAAGTCACGAGGTCTCCTGTTGTGAAGTCGCCCGACTACATTGGGCGTGAACAATAGAAACGGCGAGCGCAATGCCCGCCGTCGTGCTTACCTTGTACCGATTTCCTATGCCGCTAATTCACGGTGCGGGCGCGCGCATCCGTGCATCGCGCCGCTTGATAGTCCCGGCACGCAACTGCTCGGGTATACGTGGTCGCCGGCTTGTTATGTGTTCGAGCGGGTGCAGCATGGGGCCGAAAGTTGCGCCTACGCGCCCAAGCGCAAAGACGGCAGGGTCCCATTGCTTGTAGTCGCTTGGTACACGGCGTGGCTGAGCTGGGGTCATGCGAGACAGCCCTTTACCGTACGTCATCCAGCACGCAGCGTGCGTCATGCTCGAACTGCGCTTGTCGTGGCGCGGGCGGCCGGGGTCGCCCCGGTCCACGGCATTCATACGGTGTTTTGCGAGACGTGCGATTTTCATAGCGGCTTCCTTGTGCAGGTAAGCCCGCATCCCGTCGCCAAACGGGGTGGGCGGGCATGATAGCGAGTTTGGCGAAACCGGAGGCACAAGGAACCCGGCAGGGGCGAACCCCTCCTCACTATCGCCCGCCCATAGAAGGCGCGCAGCAGCGTACGGACGTAAAAAACCGCCTGCCGGCGGTCATCCGCCTTGTGCATTTCCCAGTCGCCAAACTGGGCCGCAGTTGGTCCACGGCGCGCTAATTCTGCGCCTGCCGTTTCGCCGCGTCAATCGTTGTTGCGCACATCATCCACGAAGGTAGCCCCTCCGCTTACCGGCGACATACGTCGCGTACGCCTCCTCCGGTGTGCCGCCCAATGCCCGAATGCATGCGGGGATGGCGTTCCAAAAGTGCGCGAGCAGGGCATCCCGTTCGTGCGATTCCAAGTACTGGAGTCGCGTCACGTAGCCGTAGCCATCTCGCCGCCGTATGACTATTTCTACGGGGCCGCCGAGAGGACTGCCAGCCAGTACGCTGTAGTGTGGCCGCACCTGCATGCTTCCTAGCCATTCGGGCAGTGCGGGGCGCGCTGACGGTTGCTCCCCGGGTTCTGCCTCGCATTGCTCCGCCGCGTCGAAGCTGGACACCCAGCCGAGGCGTACGAGAAGTTTTTGTAGAGACGGGTCCGCCTCGGCGTAGCGGTAAAGCATTTCGGGCGGCATTGCCTTCGCTAGGTCGTCGTACTGCCAGCCCCGTAGAGCTGCGGTGAGCTGCACGCGGCCACTGGGGTATTGCAGGGCTACGTACTGGCCTGAGCGGTGTTCTATGTGCTCTCCGCGCTTCTCCCTCTGCTTGCGCGATTGCAAGTCCCGCAGACTATCGATTGACCGCTGTGCTGGCGGATGATGCCGGATACGTATCAGCCCGAAGTCCGAAGCGTTCCGCGCCAGCATGCATCTGTAGCACGCCGCGTCTACAGGGCGTCGCGCTGTGCTGTGGCAGCGCTTGCACTTGTTGCCGGGATAGTGCGGGCTCCCGTCCATGAATGCCCGCCAGCGATCCGCAGATGAAACGCGAACACGCAGCGCTTCTCTGAACGCATGGTCACGCAGGCATACCTTCCTCAGCTTGGCGGTAAGGTGCTTGGCGCGCGGCTGGCTCGAGTGAAGGGCGAAGCGCGGATCTGGCTTCCGTGGGATCAGGCGGCCTCCTCCTGCATCTTTGGGAAAGGCGCACCAATGCTGCCTATCTCCGCGTCGGTTAGTTGCCAAGCGGACTGCTCGCGGTTTACCTTTGGTGGTGCGGATTGGCGCGAGTTATTCATCCAGGCGTCCATTGTCTCTTTGCTGATGCCGTCGCCCGCCAGCAGTGTGTACAGGTTTTTGTCGGTCCCCTTAACACGGACGCATGGAATTCCCCGTTTATCCCGGATGGTTAGCAGCCTGCCGCCTTGCTGCATCCTAACGTGCGTGCCGTTGAAGAACTGATAAGCGGCGTTGCCAGTCTCCCGTCCCGGGGGCCGGTTATCGCGCAAAAAGTCACGCAGCTCTTTGAGTGTTCTATGGTGCCTGCGTGGAAGTACATAGTGCTGCGCCTCAAGCAAGCGGCGTACGTGTTTCCGCACCGGCAGGGCCATACTGCCGTAGAAGAACTGTTTGAGGGGTAACGGTGTGCATAACGCCAAGTCTGCCTCTATGTGCGGCAGCATCGTGCTCAATAGCTTCGCGGTAGGAAGCAGAAGCGTATGCGGGTGAGTCGCCATGTAATCGGCGCAAGCCTTTGCCGCTTGGTAATACCCCGTCTCTTTGCGCTCGTATACGCGAGTGGGCGTGGCAGCGTAGCTAATGTCCCCCGCATCAATCAGGTGGCCGTGCCCCTGTAGCTCCAGCTCCGCCGCCCTGGCTTCTTCCCTGAGTATGTCATCTGTGGCGGTTCTGATTCGCCGCTCTGCACGCGCCCTATACGTCTCCCACGTATCCTTTACCTGCTGAATGCGGGCACGCTCTGCCGCCAAGGCAGCTCCCTTGCGGATGAAACGTGGAATAGCTGGGCGGTCTATGTGTGCCAGCAAATGTTCTCCTTTGTGAATAGAGGGCCCGGCGTGCATTCCCGTACAGGGCCCGCCCGGTACCAGGCTCAGGGGGAAAATGTAGGGGCCGGGCCCGCTTGTCACACTACATAAGTGGACGGGTGAGCGCGGAATGGTGACTTCTTGTGGCAACACCGCAGCTATCGCCCAATACGCACCCGCCCTGCTCCGACACGGGTACGTACGCCTGCGCGTACGCAGGGGCAATCTAGCGCGGTCGTATCTTTGCCTCTGCCTTGGCCCGCCATTCCCGCTCCCTCGCAGCCGGGGTGATTGCTGGTGCGGGATGCGCCCGCCGACCCTTGCCGCGCCGGCAGTGCAATACCTCATCTACAGTGAGCGCGTGGGCCACCCGCGGCAATCCTTCCACGGGCTTGTGCCGCGCTGGCAGTGCTTGCGGCGGAAGTCCGGTGCTGCGCATCTCGCACTCGGATAATGCAACGGCGATTACCAGCGGGGACGCTTCTACACCTAGGACTCCGTGGCCGGACCACTCCCCGGGCAGGGGTTCTATTGTGGATCGCTCAATCTCGGCTTGGGTCCACGGGGAGGTGATCTGCGGACAACGCTCCCCGGATAGGGCGGCCAGACAGTCCCGCAGCAGGATGTACGCCTCTACGTGCGCGCGGCGTTGCTGTAGGGTAAGCGCGGGCCATGACCGCTCAGCCCTGCGGATCATTGCGCCCATCCGCCAATCCAGGCGTGCGGCAAGGCGCTCCTTGGTTGTAGGCATGTCGCGGCTGTTCATCGCGCTTCGGTTCCCTCTGCCATCTGCCGCTGAAGGTCAGAAACCACTGCGCAGGTTTTCAGCGGGGAAGGGCCTTGATACTGCCGATAGTGTTTGGCCGCTGCCCCCAGGGTTGATAGCCGGCGGGGCAGTTCGGGGCCGTGGAGTTCGAAGTTCGGATCTAGCGCGCCGGCTGGCCCGTAAGCGTCACGACCGGCCGCAATTTCCCCGTTGATGGCCCTGCGCAATTGAGAGGCGTCGATGCGCATTAGTTCTTGTACGGCAAACGCTTGCTCCGCATACGGCCAGGAGTCCCAGGCGTGCTCCGCGTCATCAATGAGGCGCTGCCGCAGGCCGGCTACTTCGTCGTCGCTCATTGCGTAAATCACCGCAAGGCGGGCAGCATGCGCGGCCGCTTGTCGCAGTGCTTCAGCGTGTTGTTGCTCCGCTGCGCCTAGGCGCGCCTTTAGGGTTTCATTCAACGCTGCCTGCCTTGGCCTTGCGGGCCGCCTTTCTGCGCTGGCACCACGAGGGAAGCGTCCCAGTCGTCGCGATCACGGCTTGCCGGTAAGCTGCTGCACCCAGGCCGGTACCCGGTCTTGCGATGCGGGCAAAGTAGGACTTCTGCTCAGAGTTGTTTTCGAGTGGGTGTTGGGGAGTCATGCCTTTCCTCGGTTAGTGCGCGGAAAAGGCCGCGCTGCCCTTGTCGTAATGGGTGCCGATTGGTGTACTGAGCTGAGCCTCTTTCCTCCGTGCGCGGCTCTATAGCGGTGTACCAGGCTTGTGTCGTTATGGGCGCCGATTCACTTCCGGCGCGGAAGCGCAAAAAGGGCCAGCCCGGTTTCCCGAACCGACCCCGATGCCGCCCTGCCGCGGATAGCTAGGCCGTGGCTTCCGACACGATGCGTTGCACAGTCCCCACGCCGCAGCCGACAGCCTTGGCGATCTTTATGATGCCCTGGCCCTGCGCGCGCAACTCGCGCACTTGCTGGACAACGCTCGGGGCCACCTCGGGCCTGCCCAGGCGCTTGCCCTGAGCTACCGCGCGGGCCAACCCGGATTTAACGCGCTCCTGAATCATGCTGCGCTCAAATTCAGCGAATACGCCGCACATCTGGAATAGGGCTTTGCCTCCCGGCGTGGTGGTGTCTATGCCCTGCTGCTGCAAGTACAGATCGACGCCCTTGGCTTGAATCTCGCCAAGGAAGCCCACCAGATGCTGGAGGGATCGGCCCAGGCGGTCTACCGACCACGCCGCGATAATGTCGAACTCCCGGCGCGCCGCCCCTTTCAACAGCCGGTCGAACTGCGGGCGCTGGTCGCGTCCCTTTGCTCCGCTCACCGCGTGGTCCACGAATTCGCCCACTACCTCCCAGCCATGGCGTGCCGCTGCGGCGCGTAGCTCTACCAACTGGTTCTCGCTGGTCTGCATGTCCGTAGACACACGGGCATAGATGGCAACGCGCTTGGCTTTCATGTTCGCCTCCGGTTCAGGGATGGGGCGAAGCTTATCGGCTTGCTATACGGAAATCAAGTGTTTATTGTATAGATGATTTGGCAGGAAACGGCCTTGGTACTGAAGGGGCATTTTTATGAGAGGTTTTTTGTATAGGGCCGCACGCTAGTAATCCGTGTGGGCTCGCGCGATACTCGCGCCCAACAAATCGGAGGTTCGTATGGCCGTTCTCGCTTTTCTATCTTCGTACAAATCGACAATCGTTGGCTTGAGCGCACTGATAGCCCTAATCGCCGCCTATCTGTGGTGGAAGGCGTGCGTGGTATCGGTACCTGCGAGCCAACAGAAGCAAGGCGAGCACGCACAAATGTGGGGCGGCATCATGGTCGGCGGCCCCAACGGGCAGAGCTACGACGTCATTGGCACCCTGATAGCGCAGGGGCGCTGGAACAAGCTGGCAGCCCTGGCTACCGGCGTAGCCGCGGCTCTCCAAGCAGTGGCCCTTGCCATCCCGAGCAGTTGATAATGCGAAAGGCAGGCCTTACAGCGCTTCCGGATGCTCGTTCCAAGTGGGGGGATGACAAAAAGGGGGAGCGGCGACGTGCCCGATGCCCTTGGCGGGGCTGTAGTGGCTTGGGATAAGGCGCGACCCCGGCACGGGGGAAACTGGGGTGGGCGCGAGGGGCGCTACCCCCGCAGAAAATCGCAGCAAATTTCAGCCCGCGCCGGCGCGCCGATGCTCGGGAAGGGCTATTCAGTCTTTATTGCGTCGGCCTGCTGTTCCGGTTGAGCGGGAAATTTCGCCTTTATCGCTCCCATCTCGTCAAACAGTGATGTCAATGACACCTCGTCAGTGATTCCGGCGAATCTAGCTTTCAATTCTCGTTCCCGCGCAACATCTATTAACGGGAGCAACAGCGTCAATCTATGGTCGAAGTCACGAATAATGAGGACGATCACCCAATGCCGGAAGGTCTGATAAACCAGACCAAGCGCCAGGAAGCCGAAGATCAACAACTCGTATGCCGCATGCCGTTGGCGAGTCAGGTCTATGTCTTTACGTGAATCGTCTCTGTACTGACGAGCGGCCTTGCGCTCTTTCTCGGCGTCTTCGGGTGACAACTTGGACAAGTGGTCCTCAGCCGTCATCGTGTCGATGTCTGCGAATGTTAGACCCTTGAACCTATACTCAGCCGGTGAATAAATAGCCCATGTGCCTCCCATCAACTGAAACAGGAACATCGCTCCGGCCAAATACATCAGGACGCTAGGGTTCGGAACAGCCCTTGTGGCGATGTCTCGAAAGAACCGCCGCCTAGTTCGTTTTAGACCGAACGTGAAAATCACAATGCTGACTCGCGCAAGCCGGACGATTATCGGCTTGGCGGCGTAGTCATAGAACAGATTGCCAAGTGTGGGGGCCACAAAAAGAGAAAAAATTGCTAGCGCCCAGGCCCATCCTGTTTTAGGCAGAAGCTCGTGAATGTCCATGAATTGCGCAGCCCTCATAACCACCTTGATTTCCGATTTTATCGAAACAGGCCGCCTAGCACAGTTTGACGCGCCATTTTGCGGTTATCAGTCTGCGAAAAAGGCGTTCATGCCTCCGCCACAGTCCTCCTCAGCATTGGGCCGTAGTAGCCCCTATGTAGGGAGGGCGTTGGCGCATGCATCGAGTCCGTGAGCACACAGGGCATGTTGATAGGCGAGGTCTGGGCGGCAACCCGGGATAAGACGATCCAGTACATCTCGGTGCTGGAGGAGCTGGGGCGCAAGCGGCGAAGTGACTGTTGCCGTTTGCTATAGTGCCTGTCCGGGGCATGTCGCCCCTATGGCACCACTGTCTCGCATTTGGCTCGCGCAACATCCCGGCCGATTCGCGGGGTCCGCTAAGTCCTTGAGTTTCTTGGTGGGCGGTACTGGTTTCGAACCAGTGACCCCTGCCGTGTGAAGGCAGTGCTCTACCACTGAGCTAACCGCCCCAAGAGAGACCGTGATTCTAGCACGCGATTTTCTGAAGGCGCAAATCGGGGCAGGCAAAGCGATAGCCTTTCCCAGCCCCTGCCTTACGCCGCCTGACTTTCCGCGGGGACCGGCGCCGGATCCCATTGCCGCCACAGGCACGCCCCGCCGACGGATTTGTCCAGTGCGGCCAGGTAGGCCTCGTGTTCGCCCAATTCCTCCGCGGTGGCGCGGATGACAGGCAGTTCCGACGCATCGAAGCGGGTCAGTACCAAGCCATCCGCCTCGCCCTTGCGTTCGGATTCGTCGAGGTCGATCAGCAGCGCGTCCTGGCCGCGCGTCATGGCCAGCCAGACCTCGCCCAGCAGGCGCGCGTCCAGCAAGGCGCCGTGCAGCGTCCGGTGCGCATTGGAAATGCCATACCGCTCGCACAGCGCGTCCAGGGAATTGCGCTTGCCCGGATGCAGTTCCCGGGCGTGCAGCAGCGAATCGGTGATCGTGGCGCAGAACTCATGCATCGGCGAGCGGCCGATGCGCGCCAATTCCGCGTTGATGAACTTCGTATCGAACGCGGCGTTATGGATGATGATCTCCGCGCCGTCCAGGAAACGCACCAGCTCGTCCGCGACGTCCGCGAATCGCGGCTTGTCGGACAGGAATTCCGTGGTCAGGCCGTGTACCGCCAAGGCTTCCGGGTCGCTTTCGCGGTCTGGGTTCAGGTACACGTGCATGGTATTGCCCGTGACCATGCGGTTGACGATTTCCAGGCAGCCGATTTCGACGATGCGATGGCCTTGGGCGGGTTCAAGGCCCGTGGTTTCGGTATCGAGGATGATCTGGCGCATGTGAGGACGTGGAATACGGGAAGGCGCTTGCGGATTCGAGGACTCGCCACGCAGGGCTGCGTGGCAGCAAAAGATGGCCGTTAGTGTACCCGCAGGCGGCGGCCGGCTAGGCCGCCCGCCCGCGTCGCGCTTCCTCTACGCCCTGGTTTGCCAGTTGGTCCGCGCGTTCGTTGCCCGGATCGCCCGCGTGACCGCGCACCCAGCGCCAGGACACGCGGTGGCGCGACACCTGTTCGTCCAGCATGCGCCAGAGCTCGGCGTTCTTGACGGGCTTCTTGTCGGCCGTGACCCAACCGCGCCGCTTCCAATTGGCCAGCCATTCGGTCATGCCCTTCATGACGTACTGCGAATCGGTGTGGATGGTCACCGTGCAGGACCGCTTCAGGGCGGTCAGGCCCTGGATCACCGCCATGAGCTCCATGCGGTTGTTGGTGGTTGCCATTTCCCCGCCATGCAGGGTTTTTTCATGGGCCCCTGAGCGCATGAGCACGCCCCAGCCGCCCGGGCCGGGGTTGCCCTTGCACGCGCCGTCGGTCCACAGCTCCACGACTTCCTGCATCGTATCCGGCCCTTCCGTACCGCTTTCGTTCATCTGCTGTTCCTGCAAGTGTTTCTGTCACGCCGTCGCCATGGTCGCCGATGCGGAGACGACATGTCCCCGGAGTATCGTGCACGCGGCTTAGGCGATGAGGATATCCCAGTGTATGTCCCGGCTTGGAGCGACAGGGTTATCCGGACGGAATCGACCAGGCGGCCCCAGGCCGGCCGCCGTCAAACAGGCTCGACCGGCCCGGAACGGTGATTCGCCACCACGGACGCCGCCGGTGCCGTCTTGCGCTTCTGTTTCCAGGCGGGGCCGATCAGCCGCATGCCCGCCACGCGCTTGACGGCCGACACCATGTATATCGCCCCGCACACGGCCCACCAGCGGTCGCCGGCCTTTTCCATGAAGCGCCAACGCTGCAGCCAGATATCGGTCTGGCAGGCCGGGGCGTAGCAGCCGAAGCGGCCACGGTCGACCTCGAAGGACAGCAGTTTGAGCCAGTCCTTGACACGCGCCAGCGACACCTGCGCCGCGGGCGCGTGCGGCAGCCACGGCTCCATCCCGGGCATCCGGTTGCGCGCGCCCCAGAGGCTCCAGGGATTGAACCCTGAAATCACCACGCGGCCCTCCGGCATCAAGACCCGCTCCACCTCGCGCAGGACATCGTGCGGCGCCTCCGTGCATTCGAAGGCGTGCGGCAGCACGAGCAGATCGATACTCTGCGAGGCGAAAGGCAGCGCGTGGGGATCGGCCAGCGCGCAGGCCTGCCAGCGCGCCGCCACGTCGGGCTCGGGCATGACCGTGCCCACATAGGCCTTGAAGGGCATGCGGTTGTTGCGCAGCAGGTCCAGTTCGGCCAAGCCCACCTGCAAGGCGTTATAGCCGAACACGTCGGCCACCACGGCATCGAACTGGGCTTGCTCCCAACGCAGCACATACTGCCCGGGTGGTGTTTGAAACCACTCGGCCAGTTCTACAATCGGCGCACTCTCTTCTGCCACGCTATGGGTTCCTTTGATGATGCAAGCCAGCTCCGCCCCCGCAGACGTCGATGTGCCCGGACCTTCCTCGTTTGCTTCACTGGTGCCGTTGCCGGCATTCTCCGATAACTACATCTGGCTGGCGCGCCAGCAAGGGCTGGCGGCCGTGGTCGACCCCGGCCAGGCCGAGCCCGTGCTGCGCGCCCTGCGCGAGCATGGCCTGCAATTGCGCGCCATTCTACTCACGCACCACCACCAGGACCATGTCGGCGGCGTGCTGGAATTGTCGCTCTCGACGGGGGCGGTCGTATACGGCCCGGCGCATGAGTCCCTGCCCCGCTGCGATATTGCGTTGAATGAAGGCGACCATGTCCGGATCCCGGAACTGGACCTGTCGATGGATGTCCTGGACGTCCCTGGCCATACGGCGGGCCATATTGCCTATTTCGGCCGTATCTCGGGGGTGGAACCGGTGCTTTTCTGCGGGGATACCCTGTTTGCAGGGGGTTGCGGACGGCTTTTCGAGGGGACGCCCGCCCAAATGGCGGATTCCCTGGGTAAATTCGTAACATTACCGGCTGAAACACAAGTTTGCTGCGCACACGAGTACACTCTTGCCAACTTGCGATGGGCACAGGCCGTCGATCCGGCCAACCGCACCCTGCAACAGTGGTACCAGCGGGCCCAGCAACTGCGCGAGCAAGGCCGTCCCACGCTTCCCTCGTCCATCGGGCTGGAGCGGGACACCAATCCATTCTTGCGCACCCGGCAAGTTGAAATTACCCGAGCTGCCGCGGCCCAAGCGGGGCGTTCGCTAAACTCGCCCGTCGAAGTATTCGCCGTACTTCGCGAATGGAAAAACAACTTCAAGTGACCCATCGATGAAATTGTTCCGGCTCATCCTTCCCGTGCTACTGGCCGTCTTGGCCGGATGCGCGGGAACGACGCACAAAGAGACTCCCCTCCAAGCCACCGATCTCGACACCCAGCAACCCGGATATCCGACCCGCTACGTCGCCACGGTCACGTCACGCACCATCGACCTGACCCATCCCTCGCGCGACGTCTGGGACCGCATCCGCCGCGGTTTCGCCATCCCCAATCTGCACAACCCGCTGGTCGATCAATGGACCGACTACTACGCCTCGCATCCCGAGGCGATGCAGCGCATGGCTGAACGCGCGGGCAAGTATCTTTACTTCATCACCGACGAAATCAACCAGCGCGGCATGCCCACCGAACTGGCCCTGCTGCCCTTCGTGGAAAGCGCCTACAACCCGAAGGCACTGTCGCGAGCCCAGGCATCCGGCTTGTGGCAGTTCGTGCCGGCTACCGGCCAGCACTACAACCTGAAGCAGGACTGGTGGCGCGACGAACGCCGCGATCCGATCGCCTCGACGAACGCCGCGCTGGACTACCTGGAAAACCTGTTCGAAATGCAGGGCGACTGGTACCTGGCCCTGGCTTCGTACAACTGGGGTGAAGGCGCGGTACAGCGCGCCATGGCGAAGAACGAGGCGGCGGGCCTGCCCACCGATTACCTGTCGCTGCAGCTGCCGGACGAAACGCGCAATTACGTGCCCAAGCTGCAGGCCATCAAGAACATCATCGCGAACCCCTCGAAGTACGCGGTGGTGCTGCCGCCCGTGGACAATACGCCGTACTTCGCCACCGTACAGAAGAACCGCGACATCGACATCGAGGTCGCCGCGCGGCTGGCGGAAATGCCGGTGGACGAATTCAAGGCGCTGAACCCCTCGTTCAACCGCCCGGTGATCCGCGGCGAGCATGCCTCCATGATCCTGCCCGCGGACCGGGTGGACATCTTCAACGCGAACATGGAGAACTACAAGGGCGAACTCTCCAGCTGGAAGGTGTACCAGCCGCAGCGTGGCGATACGTATGCGTCGATCGCGCGCCGCTTCGGCATCACGGAAGCGGCCCTGAAAGGCCTGAACGATATTCCCGCGCGGGAAAAACGCATCGCCACGGCGCGGCATCTGCTGGTGCCCGCGCGCGGCGGCGTGCAGGTCGCTTCGCTGGATGCGGCCGGCCCGGCCCCGGACCCCGCGCCGGCCCAGCGCGGTTCGGTGCGTTCGGCCACCGCGCACGTCGCCTCGGCCAAGATGAACGCGCCGCGTCCGAACGTGCGCCAGCACAAGGTCAAGCAGGGCGATACCCTGTTTTCCCTGGCGCGGCAGTACAGCACCACGGTCGATGCCTTGCGGGCGCTGAACAACCTGAAGGGCAATGCCTTGAAGGTGGGCAGCACCCTGCGCGTGCCGGGCACCAACGTGCGCGGCTGAGCACGCTGGCCGGCGCGGCTCGGCCGCGCTGGCTCGAATGAAACGCCGGCCCTCGCGCCGGCGCTTTTTTTTGGAGTGACGCAAGACGCCGGCTCGCGACCGTCGGCGGCGTTGAGCAAGGGCCATGCGCCCCAAGGCGCCGCGGGCGGCGTTCACCTAAAATAGCGGTTTCAGTCTCGAGGATTCGACAAATGGGTTTTCTTGCCGGCAAACGCATACTGGTCACGGGCGTGCTGTCCAACCGCTCCATCGCCTATGGCATCGCGCGGGCCTGCCACCGCGAAGGCGCGGAACTGGCCTTTACCTACGTCGGCGACCGCTTCAAGGATAGGGTCACCGAATACGCCGGGGAATTCGGCAGCGATATCGTGCTGCCCTGCGACGTCGCCGACGACGCGCAGATCGATGCCGCCTTCGCGCAGCTGGGCCAACGCTGGGACGGCATGGACGGACTGGTCCATTCCATCGGCTTCGCCCCACGCGAAGCGATCGCCGGCGATTTCCTTGAAGGGCTGTCCCGCGAAGGCTTCCGCGTCGCGCACGACATATCGGCCTATAGCTTCCCGGCGATGGCCAAGGCGGCGCTGCCGCTCATGAAGGGCCGCAACGGCTCGGTCCTGACGCTGACCTACCTGGGCGCGGAACGCGTCGTTCCCAACTACAACACCATGGGCCTGGCCAAGGCCTCGCTGGAAGCCAGCGTACGCTACCTGGCCACGGCGCTGGGCCCCCTCGGCATCCGCGCCAACGGCATTTCGGCCGGTCCCATCAAGACCCTGGCCGCCAGCGGCATCAAGGACTTCTCGTCCATCCTGAAGTTCGTGGAAAGCAATGCGCCGCTGCGCCGCAATGTGTCCATCGACGATGTCGGCAACGTCGCCGCGTTCATGCTGTCGGACCTGGCCGCCGGCGTGACGGGGGAAATCACCCACGTCGACGCGGGCTTTTCCACCATCGTTCCCGGCATGGAGTGATGACCGGGCCCGCGCGATCGCGATAAGCGGCCGCGCTCAGTCGGCGTGCAGGCCGATGCGCGCCGTCAATTGGCCGAAGCGGTCGATGTCCGCGTCGATCAGGGACTGGAATTCCGCCGGCGTGCTGGCCGTCGGGCTGTAGCCCAGTTGCAGCAATGCCTGGCGGGTGTCCGCGCGATGCATGACGGCAGCCACCGCGGCGTTCAGCTTCGCGACGATGGCGGGCGGGGTGGCCGCCGGCACCAGCAGGCCATGCCACTGGTCCAGCGAAAAACCCGGAAATCCCTGTTCGGCGACGGTGGGTACGGAGGGCATCAGTTCCGTGCGTCGTGGCGACGTCACGGCCAGCGCGCGCAGCTTGCCCGAGGCAAGGAAAGGCGCCGCGCTGGAGGCGGTGACTATCCCCATGCCTACCTGGCCCGAGAGCACGTCCGTCAGCGCGGGGCCGCAACCCTTGTAGGGCACGTGCTGCAGCGGGCGGCCGCTGGCGATGCGCAGCATCTCGCCGGCCAGGTGTTGCGGCGTACCGTTGCCGCAGGACGCATAGCTAGGCGCCTTGCCGCCCTGCCCCGCCGCGAGCGCTTCCGCCAGGGTATGAAACGGCGAAGACGCCGGCACGGCCAGCACGGACGGAACAAACGCCACGTTGATCACGCCCTTCAGATCCTGCTTGGGCGAAAACGGCAAGTCCCGGTACACCCCGGGGTTGATGGCGTAAGAGCTGTTCACCATCAGCAGCGTGTAGCCGTCCGGCGCGGCCTGCGCCACGTCGCGCGCGCCGATGTTGCCGCTGGCGCCCGGCCGGTTTTCCACGATGACCGTCTGGCCCAAATCGTGCTGCAGGGCCGCGCCTATGCGGCGGGCCAGCAGGTCGGTGCCGCCGCCCGGCGGGAAGGTAACGATGATGGTGATGGGATGTGAGGGATAGCCGCCCGCGCCGGCCTCAGGCGACAAGGCGGCAGGGCTGTCGGCGTGCCGTCCGCCGGTCTGGCTGTCCGCCGCGCGCATCGCGCCCACGGCCGCCAGCAAGGCGGCAGCGACCAGCATCGCGCCGCGCAGGCGGCCGGCGGCAGCGCGGCGCCGCTCGCGCCGCTGCAAGATTTCCATGTTGGGCTCCGTCACGCATCCAGGCCGATATCCAGGACCTGGACACTATGCGTGATCCAGCCGATCGCGATCAGGTCCACGCCCGTGGCGGCGATGGCGGGGGCGGTGTCCGGCGTCACGCCGCCCGAGGCCTCGGTCACCGCGCGGCCCTTGGCCATGGCCACGGCCTGGCGCAATTCGTCCAGCGACATGTTGTCCAGCAGCACGACATCCACGTTCAGTCGCAGTGCCTCCTCCAGCTGGGCCAGCGTATCGACTTCCAGTTCGATCTTGACGAGATGGCCCGCGGCGGCGCGGGCCCGCTCCACGGCCGGGCGGATCCCGCCGGCCAGGGCCACGTGGTTGTCCTTGATCAGCATGGCGTCATCCAGGCCGAAGCGATGATTGCTGCCGCCGCCGACGCGAACCGCGTACTTCTGCAAGGCCCGCATGCCGGGCAAGGTCTTGCGCGTGCAGGTGACGCGCGTGCCATAAGGACGAATCGCGTCGGCGATGGCCGCCGTGGCCGAGGCCACGCCGCTCAGGTGGCACAGCAGGTTCAACGCCGTTCGCTCCGCCGTCAGAATGCCGCGTGCCGGGCCGGCCACGACGGCGATCTCGTCGCCCGGTCGCAGGCGCGTGCCGTCGCGCATGCCGGGCAGGACCTCGATACGCGGGTCGGTCAGTGTGAATGCCATCCGCGCCAGGTCCAGGCCCGCCAGCACGCCCGCCTTGCGGGCCACCAAGCGCAGGCGCGACTGCGTGTCCGGGTCGACGATCGCATCCGTGGTGATGTCGCCGGCGCGGCCCAGGTCCTCCAGCAGCGCGGCGCGCACCAAGGGTTCCAGCATCACGGCCGGCAAAGGGGAAGGCGCGTGCGCGGCTGGCTGCGCGGTCGCGACGTTGCGTTGCAGGCCACCCGCATGCGCGGCGGGCTCGCGCGGTAATATGCTTATGCTCATTTTGAGTATTAAGTCGGCGGAGTAAAGGAATGGACTTATACTATTTCTGAGCATAATGCGCTGTCAACGGGTTTTTTTGCGGCGATGCGGAAAAACCTGGGTCGTCGGCGTACCCCGCGGGCGTGGTGTCTTGCGCGTGCGGAGCGGCGCACGCTCCGCTCCCCTTACACCAGATGCGGTTCGCGCGCCAAGGGCAGCTTGCTGCCTGAAATGGCGCGCTCCAGCATCACGCCGCGCCGGAAGCGGAACAGCTTGGCCGGCCGCCCGGCCGCGCCGCTGGTCATGCCGCCGGTTTCTTCCACCAATTCCTGCTGTTCGATCAGGCGTCGGAAGTTCTGCTTGTGCAGGCCGCGGCCGGCCAGTGCCTCGACGGTCTGCTGCAATTGCAGAAGCGTGAACGCCTCGGGCATCAATTCGAACACCACGGGGCGGTACTTGATCTTGGCGCGCAGGCGCGCGATACCGGTGGCGAGAATGCGCCGATGGTCATGGATCATGGGCGTGCCAGGCAGGGCCGGCCGGATCGGGCGGCGGCCGGCTTCCGGCACCAATCCGGCTTCGTACAGCAGCTCGTAGCGCTGCAGCACCATGTCCTCGTTCCAGGCGGCGCCGTCCAGCGCGAAGGTAATCGCGACGCGGTCATAGCGGCGACCGCGCTGGGCCGCCGGCCCGCTCGCGGCCCAAGCCCGCAGGCGCGGCTCGATCACCGACGCCACGAAGGACGCGGCGCCCTCGCGCCGGTCTTCCCAGGGGAAATAGCGGTACCAGCTTTGCCAGCCCACGCCCGCCGCGCCGGTATGGGCCTGCTCGCGGGTCAAGCCCAGATAGCTGATCGAAATGATGCGGGTATCGGCCTGGTCCGCGCGGTCGCTGTCCGCGAAGGTGTACAACTGTTCGACGTAGCCCAGCGGATGATGCGTGCGCGCTTCCACCCAGGCCCGCAGTCCGGCCTGCAGGGAACGATGGGCCGACTGGAAAGGCCCGGCGGGCAGCGCACGCGCGTCCTCCGTCGTCAGCACCCGTGGCTGGCCGTCAGTGACGGCCACGAGGACGGCGACGAGTTCGGCGTAGACGCGGCTTTCGATGGATTCGGTCAAGGGTCAGCTGGGAATGGCAACATTGCCGCACCGGACGGCGAACGGGAGACGGCGGGGCCGGCGGCAGGCGCCGGGCCGCGCGGCTACGCATTATACGGAGGAAGATTCTTTACCCGGGGGTACAAGTGTTTTCTGCCGAGCAGGGTTTTTCCGCAAGCGTGGTTGGCGGAGAATCAACGTCTTTCGCGGCGCGCCCGGGCCATCCGGCAAGGCGCACGTTACGTGGACTTTTCCATAGGGGCTATACATGGAATATCGACATCTGGGTGCATCGGGATTCAAGGTTCCCGTATTGAGTTTCGGTACCGGCACGTTCGGCGGCAAGGGCGAGCTGTTCGAAGCCTGGGGCAAGACCGACGTCGCCGAGGCGCGGCGGCTCATCGACATCTGCCTGGACGAAGGCGTGACGATGTTCGACACCGCCGATATCTATTCGCGCGGCGCCTCCGAATCCATCCTGGGCGAAGCCATCAAGGGCCGGCGCGACAAGGTCATCCTGTCGACCAAGGCAACCTTCCGCTTCGACGATGAACCCAACAATGTCGGCTCCTCGCGCTTTCACCTGATCCGCGCGGTGGACAATGCGCTCAAGCGCCTGGGCACGGACTATATCGACCTGTTCCAGCTGCACGGCTTCGATGCGCGCACCCCGGTAGAGGAAGTGCTGTCGACCCTGGACACGCTGGTGCGCGCGGGCAAGATCCGCTACACCGGGGTATCGAATTTCTCCGGCTGGCACCTGATGAAGTCCCTGGCCGCGGCCGATCGATATGGGTATCCGCGCTACGTGGCCAACCAGACCTACTATTCGCTGATCGGCCGCGATTACGAATGGGAGCTGATGCCGCTGGGCGTGGACCAGGGCGTGGGCGCCGTGGTGTGGAGCCCGCTGGGATGGGGCCGCCTGACCGGCAAGATCCGCCGTGGCCACCCGCTGCCCGCCACCAGCCGCCTGCACAAGACCGCGGACTACGGCCCGCCCGTACCCGACGAGTATCTGTACCGCGTGGTCGACGCGCTGGACAAGGTGGCGGCGGAAACCGGCAAGACCATCCCGCAGATCGCGCTGAACTGGCTGCTGCAGCGGCCCACCGTCAGCACCGTGCTGATCGGCGCGCGCGACGAAACCCAGCTGCGCCAGAACCTGGGCGCGGTGGGCTGGAACCTGACGGCCGAACAGATTGCCAGGCTGGACGAGGCCAGCACCGTGGATCGCGCCTATCCGTACTGGCACCAGGCAGGTTTCGCGGAACGCAATCCCTTCCCGGTCTGAGCGCGCGGCGATAACGGCGCATCCGGGACCGCGGCCCCCGGTGGCGTGCGACGGCACACTACCGGGGGCCGCCGTGTATCGCCACACGGCGGATTCCCTTCAAGCCTGCATCAGGTCCTCGATCATGGCGGGCAGCTCGCGCACCCGGATGCCCGTGGCGTGATAGATCGCGTTGGTGATTGCCGCCGCGGTCCCGGCCAGTCCGATCTCCCCTACCCCGCGAGCGCCCAGCTCGTTCAGCACCGGGTCCGGATAGTCCAGGAAGGTCACGTCGATATCCGGCGTGTCGGCATTCGAAGCCACGATATAGTCGGCCAGGTTGCTGTTGACCGGCTTGCCCGTTCGCGGGTCATAAGCCGTGTGTTCGAACAGGGCCATGCCCACGCCCATCACCACGGCACCCTCGATCTGGTTGCGGGCGGCGCGCGGGTTCAGGATGCGGCCCGCGTCGATCACGGTCACCACGCGGCTGACGCGCAGCCGCGCGATTTCCGGCTGCCATTCCACCTCGGCGAAATGCACGCCATAGGAATTGATGGAGTATTTGCGCTTGAGCGGATCGTCACCGAAGTTGCCGGCCGTCTCGCTGCCTTCTCCCGCGACGGCGCGCAGGTCGGCGCCGGCAAGGATTTGCGTGTAGGACCTCCCGCTTTCCGCGGGCTGGTCCTTCAGGTGTACCTGGCCGTGCGAGAAGGCCAGATCCTCCGGCTTGCGTCCGGCGAACGCCGTGGCGTCGCCCTCGCAGGCTGTTTGCAGCATGGACTTCACCGCTGCCCGCGTGGCCTGCAATACCGCGGGAATCACCGATGACGTCACCGTGGACCCGCCCGAAACCGGTCCTGGCGGCAGGTTGGTGTCGCCCAGCGCCACTTCGATGCGATCGAGCGGGATGCCGGTTTCAGCGCCGACCAGCTGCGCCATGATGGTGTAGGTGCCCGTGCCGATGTCCTGCGTGCCGCAGGCCACGTGCGCGGAGCCGTCAGCGCGCAGCTCCACCCGGGCATGGGTGGGCTGCCGCGCCCCCAGCCACGAGCAGCAGGCCATGCCCCAGCCCAGGATCTTGCCGTCGCGCCGCATGGAGCCGATCCCGGGCGTGCGGCGCGACCAGCCGAATTTTTCGGCGCCCCGCTGTATCGATTCGGTGAGATGGCGCGACGAGAACGGCAGGCCGTTGCCTTCGTCATGATCGGGCTCGTTCTTCAGGCGCAGCTGCACCGGATCCATATGCAGGGCCAGCGCCAGTTCGTCCATGGCCGATTCGAGCGCGAACAGGCCCGGCACGGCGCCCGGTCCGCGCATGGCCGTGGGCGTGCCCATGTGGCGTCTGCAGAGCGCCGCCGTCACGCGCAGGTTGGGCGTGCTGTACATGTGAGGCGTGGCCTCCGCGCAGTCTTCCTCGTAATCGTCAAGGATCGAGGTCTGGGTCACATAGTCCTGCTGCAGCGACACCAGCTTGCCGTCCGCGGTGGCGCCCAGCCGCATGCGCTGCTGCGTGATGGGTCGATGGCCGACGTTCTGGAACATCATCTGCCGCGTCACCACGAGCTTGACCGGCTGGCCCAGCTGGCGCGCCGCGACGGCCGCCACCATGCAATGCGGCCACGGCCACAACTTGCCGCCGAAGCCGGACCCCAGATAGTGCGTGATCACGCGGACCTTGTCGGGGGTCGTCCCCAGCGACTGCACCATGACCGACTTGTGGTTGTCCACGGCCTGCGAGGTCTCGTACAGGGTATAGCTTTCGCCGTCCCACACCGCGACGGTGGCATGCAGCTCGATGGGATTGTGGGTTTCCACCGGCGTGACGTAGGTCTGGTCCACCTTCACCGCGGCGGCATCGAAGGCGGACTGCGCCTGCCCGCGTTCGCTGCCCACCTTGGGCGGGGTATCCGCCGACAACCGCGTATCCACGGAGGGCTTGTCCTCCTTGTAGCGAACCTTGACCGCCGCGGCGGCCGCCGTGGCGTGCTCGAACGTATCCGCGACGACCGCCGCGACGTACTGGCCGTAATAGCGAATGACGTCGTCGTGAAAAGGCGGACGTCCTTCGTCCACCTTGGCCCCTTGCACGCGGTAAAGCTTGCCGATGTTTCCCTGGTGCAGGACCAGGCGCACGCCGGGCATGGCTTGCGCCGCGGACGTATCCAGCGCCTCGATGCGCCCGTTGGCGATGGTGCTGCATACGGGAACGGCGTAGAGCATGCCGGGGAAATGAAAGTCGGAGGTATACAAGGCCTTGCCGCTGACCTTCAACGGACCGTCGATGCGCGGCGTTTCGCGGCCGATGACGTCGGCCTGCTTCGCGCGGGAACCCTCTGCAACGGTATTCATGAGTCGGACTCCTGTGTTACGCGGCCTGCGTGGCCTGTTTCAGGGCATGGACCAGGCAGCGCCGTGCCAGCTCTAGCTTGAACGCGTTCTGGCTTTGCGGCCGCGCGTCCTTCAAGGCCGCATCGGCGGCCGCCCGAAATGCCTGCTCGCCGGGCGCCTTCCCCTGCAGGGCAGCTTCCGCCTCGGTCGATCGCCACGGCCGCGTCCCGACACCCCCCAGCGCCACGCGCACATGCGAAATCACGCCCTGGCCGACCGCGACGACGACCGCGGCCGATGCCAGCGCGAATTCATACGACGCGCGATCGCGCAGCTTGAGATAAACCGAGCGGCTGCCGGGGACCGGGGGCGGCAGGGTCACGTGCGTGATGAGATCCCCCGGCTGCAGGACGTGCTCACGATCCGGCGTGTCGCCCGGCAAGGTATAGAACTCGCCGATCGGAACCGTCCGCGTGCCTTGCACGCCTTGGATGTGCACCGTGGCCTCCAGCGCCATCATGGCCACATTCATATCCGACGGATTGCTGGCGATGCAGTGGTCGCTCGTGCCGAGCACGGCCAGATTGCGGTTGTAGCCGCCGATGGCCGAACAGCCTGAGCCCGGCTCGCGCTTGTTGCACGCGGCCGCCGTATCGCGAAAGTACACGCAGCGCGTGCGCTGTAGCAGATTGCCGCCCGTGGTGGCCATGTTGCGCAGCTGCGCCGACGCGCCGGCGAGCAGCGCCTGCGACAGCACCGCATAGTCGCGCTTGATCGTTTCGTCATTGGCCAGGTCGGCATTGCGCACCATGGCGCCGATGCGAACGCCGCCGGCCGCCTGCGCTTCGACGCGGTCCAGGGCCAGGCGGCTGATGTCGACCACACGGACCGGGCGCTCCACGTCCAGCTTCATCAGATCGATCAATGTCGTGCCGCCCGCCAGGTAGCGGATGTCCGCGCCCTGCTGCGCGGTACGCGCGGCGGCGCCGGCGCGCACGGCGTCCTGGATATCGTCGGCGCGCGTCAGTTGGAACATTTGCATGGTGTTCTCCTAGGCCTTGCGCCGTACGTCCTGGATGGCCGCGACGATGTTGGGGTAGGCGCCGCAACGGCAGATATTGCCGCTCATGGCTTCACGCACGTCGGCATCCGCCGGCCCCCACGGCTCGCGCATCATGGCCACGGCGGACATGATCTGGCCGGACGTGCAATAGCCACACTGATAGCTGTCGTGCGCCACGAACGCGGCCTGCATCGGATGGAGCCGTCCGGGCTGGCCCAGGCCCTCGACGGTGGTGATCGTGTCGCCTTCATGCGCGGCGGCGAAGCTCAAACAGGAATTCACCCGGCGGCCGTTCACATGCACCGTGCAGGCCCCGCACTGCCCGTGGTCGCAGCCTTTCTTCGTGCCGGTCAACTGAAGATGCTCGCGCAGCGCGTCGAGCAGGGTCGTGCGGGGATCCAGATTCAGTTCATGATCTTGGCCGTTCACCGACAAGCGCATGGGGACAGTTCCTTCCGGCGCACTCGCGGCCGGGTGATGGTTCAGGGGGACATCGGTCGTGGTGGACGCGCCTTGCGGGGCCGCCTCGGCGACCAGATGCGCCGCCGCGCCGGCGGAAAGACCCGCCGCGCCGATGCCGGCCAGGAAAGTGCGTCGCGCCGGACGGTTCAAGCCGTCATCGGCACCGCCGGACGGCGGCCGTTGCATTAAGGGGTTGCTGGGGGAAGAAGGCATGGACATCTCCGGGAAAGCCGGCTTACCACGTGCCGGTTCGCAAACTTCCGGTGTTGGCAAGTGACATACCCGGCCCCTTCGCCGGGCTGAACGCGGTGCAGCAAGCGGCGGCATCACGGTTTCTTGCGGTTCTATACGAAAGGAGTCACAGCCGGCACGCGGCGGCTGCAGAGGAAACCCTGGCGCATCGCGAGGATCTGTTGCAGTATTAAGCACTAAGGTGTCCTTACGGTGGCCTACTTTTGGGCGAGCCCCTGGGGTCCGAACAACGTGCATTGCGTACAGCGTCACGTCGACGCGCATCCCTACACCACAAGATGCGGGCACTCAGAACACGCTTTGTCAACGGCATCCTGACCCTCGCCTCCTTGCTCGGCATAGGGATGGCGACCCACGCGGGCGCCGCCGACATGCTGCCCCTGCCCAGCGCCCAGGAATTCGCCCTTCCCCTCCGTTCCTCCGCCATGGTCTACGAAGACCGTACCGGCACACTCGACTTCGACCAAGTACGAAAACTCGCAGACGAGAACCCGGATTTTTTTCACCCGGCGGAAAGCAGAATGCGAACGAACACGCACCCGCATTCCGCCTGGTGGCTGAGCATCGCGATGACCAATACCACCGGCGCGGCGCGGCGCCTGGTGCTGGTGGCAGGCGCGCCACATCTCGAGAATGTCGATTTCTACCTACGGCAAGGGAATGAAATCCGGCACGCCAGGGCCGGCACGCTGGTGCCTATCCTGCAGCAGGCGGATCTAGGCCGCTTTCCCATCCTCCCTTTCGTGATGGCGCCCGGCGAAACGGTATCGGTGTGGGTAAAAATCAAAAGCCATAGCCCCTCTGCACTGAACCCGGTGCTGTACACCTCGCGCCTGTACAGCGCGGCCGTCACGATGACCACCAGTGCGGACGGCGTCCTGGTCGGCGTGGCCGGCGCACTGGTCTGGTGCATGCTGCTGGCCGGCGTCATCACGCGGCGAGGTCAATTCGTATGGATAGCCGTGATTGCCGCAGCGGCGCTGTGGCGTGAGGCCACGGCCCGCGAATACCTGCAACGCCTGTTATGGCCGCTGGACGGCACCTGGGGCTATCGGCTTGAACTGACGCTGGACGTCGTCTACCTGGTGCTATGCGCGATGTTCGTGCGCAGCGCGGCGCGCCGCGACACTGCCCCGATACCCGGTGCGCGGGTGTATCCCGCCGTGGCCGCGATGCTGGCCGGATGCCTGCTGCTGGCCATGCTGCTGCCTCGCGGTCCCGCACGGTTGCCACTGCCTGTTGCCGTCGGGCTGTTCCAGGCGCTGTGCTGCGCGTTCGCGGCATACATGCTGGTATCGGCCATGCTGCTGGCGCGGCGTGCGCGCACCGCGCTGTCCCCGCCGCTGCCACGGGGAGCGAGCTCCACCGCCCTGCTGCTGGGCTTGTCCGCCTGCTTCATCGCCGCCGATGGCCTCATCAGGACGACGGGTCCACGCCTGGAAACGCCGCTGATCCCCGTTTCATTCATCCTGCGTTCCGGCTCGCCGGTCCTGGCGGTATTGGCGACGATGGGCAACCTGAGCGTGCTGACGCTGTGGGCGGCGCGTCAACCGGGACAATCGCGACGACGGCGCACCCTGGCGACCGGCCGCCCACGCGCCCTGCCGCCCGCCGCCGGCGCGCCGGATGCGGATCGCGCACGGCCCGCGGGGGCGGACGTCCGGCCCGCATGCGCCGCGGCCCACACGGCGCCCCAGGCTGCCCGCGCCGCGACGACGCATGGATCGACGGCGGCTGCGCCGGCCGTAGCGCCGCGCATCCTGCCCGCGCGGGATGCCGACCGCCAAGCCACGATCCTGAGCTATGTCGGCCATGACCTGCGCGCGCCGCTGGCCATCATCAGCGGCTATATCCGGCTGTTGCGGCAAGCGGCCGCGCCGGCACAGCATGCCTACCTGGACGTGATCGAACGCAGCATCGGCCATCAGTTCGGCCTGATCGACGAGGTACTCGCCTACAGCAAATCAGAGCTGCAGCCCTTCACACTGCATCCTGAGGAAGTCGATCTTCCGGCGTTGCTGGAGGAGCTGGCGCACTTCGGCATCGCACTGTGCGCACATCAACGGAACACCTTCGAATACCTGCCCGCGCCGACGCTGCCCGCCCGGGTCTGGCTGGACGGGAAGCGGTTGCGGCAAGCGGTGCTGAACCTGCTGGGCAACGCCGCGAAATTCACCACCGAAGGCACGGTACGTCTGGAAGCGCGATTACGGCGCCACGCCGACCGGCAGGCCGAGCTTGAACTTGGCGTATTCAATAACGGAGCTCACATCGCGGCCGAAGACCAGGCCGGGATTTTCGCCGCGTTCAGGCAGCTACACCGCCGCGAATCGGGCCTGGGGCTGGGCCTGTTCATCGTCGAACGCATCGCCAACGGGATGGGCGGCACCGTCCAGCTGGAAAGCTCACCGGAGCGCGGCAACCGGTTCTCGTTGGTCATCCCCATCACACTGATCGGGCCGTCCGTCGTCGCCACCCGCCCGATGGGCCGCACGCCGGCGTACGCGGCAGCCGCGCCCCAGCTGGAGGCGCCGCCCCTTGCGGCGCGGCTGGTCCTGTCCCGGCTCGCGCGCGACGGCGAGCTGTCCGAAATCGAGAACTGGGTCGTCGAGACGCGCGTGCTGTACCCGCGCTACACGGGTTTCTACGACGAAGTCGCCAAGTGCGTGGAGACCTTCGATATGGAGTGCCTGCAGCGGCTGGCGCTGCAAGGCACGACGGGCCCGGCGGCGGAGGCCTAGGGCCTGTTGGCGCCGGCCGAACTCTTTCCAGCGTCAACGTGCCCTAGGTTTCCTCGACGAAGGTTTCCTCGCGCTTTTTGCGTATCGCGGGCAGCGCGACGATGACCACCAGCGCCAGCGCGGCGCCAAGCAGGCTGGCCGACAGCGGGCGCTGGACGAAGGTAAGGAAGTCGCCGCGCGACAGCAGCAGCGCGCGGCGGAAGTTTTCTTCCATCATCGGGCCCAGGACCAGGCCCAACAGCAGCGGCGCACCTTCGCACTTGAGCTTGGCCCAGAGATATCCGACGGCGCCGAATACCGCCGTGACGAAGATATCGAAGGCGTTGTAGTTCAAGGAATAGACGCCTATGGTGCAGAACACCAGAATGGCGGGAAAGAGGATCCGGTACGGCACCTTGAGCAGCTTGATCCACAGGCCCACCAGCGGCAGGTTCAATATCACCAGCATCAGGTTGCCGATCCACATCGACACGATCAGGCCCCAGAACAGGTCCGGGTGGCTGGACATGACCTGCGGCCCGGGCTGGATGTTGTGGATCGTCATGGCGCCCACCATCAGCGCCATCACCGCGTTGCCCGGAATGCCCAGCGTCAGCAGCGGAATGAACGACGTCTGCGCGCCCGCGTTGTTGGCGGATTCCGGCCCGGCCAGTCCGGCCGGATGCCCCTTGCCGAAGCGCTCCGGCTGGCGCGATACCTTCTTCTCCAGCGTGTAGGACGCGAATGCCGACAGTGTCGCCCCGCCGCCGGGCAGGATGCCCAGGCAGGACCCGAGCGCCGTGCCTCGCAGGATGGCCGGCGCCGCCTCGCGGAATTCGCGCCGGCTGGGATAGAGCGAGCCCACCTTGTCGGAGATCTCGACGCGCTTGTCCTTCAATTCGAGGTTGGTCATGATTTCGGCGAAGCCGAACACGCCCATGGCCACGATGGCGAAATCGATGCCGTCCTGCAGTTCGGGAATGCCGAAGTCGTAGCGCGCGACACCAGAATTGACGTCCGTGCCGACCATGCCCAGCAGCAGGCCCAGGATGATCATGGCGATGGCCTTGACGATGGATCCGGACGCCAGCACCACGGCACCGATCAGCCCCAACGCCATCAGCGAGAAATACTCGGCCGGGCCGAACTTGAACGCCACTTCGGCCAACGGCGGGGCAAACGCCGCGATGATGGTGGTGGCCACCGTGCCGGCGAAGAAAGAGCCGATGGCGGCCAGGGCCAGCGCGGCCCCACCGCGCCCGTTGCGGGCCATCTGGTGGCCGTCCAGCGTGGTGACCACCGCCGAGGTTTCGCCCGGGAGATTCACCAGGATGGCCGTGGTGGAGCCGCCATACTGCGTCCCGTAGTAAATCCCCGCCAGCATGATCAGGCCGGCGATGGGCGGCAGCACATAGGTGATGGGCAGCAGCATCGCGATCGTCGGCACGGGCCCCAGGCCGGGCAACACGCCCACCAGAGTGCCGAGGATGCAGCCGAGCAGCGCATAGAGAAGGTTTTCCGGCGAGACGGCCACGGAAAAGCCAAGTGCAAGATTCTGTAGAAGCTCCACGCTGCCTCCCTTGTCGTTGATTTGTTTGTCCCGGGACATTGAAGCGTCCCGGGGGAGCGGTGCACCGTGACGGCGGTCCGCCCGGAGCTGCTCTTATTGCGCCGCGGCAAAGCGCGCTGGCGCGACGGCGGGCCGCTGCCCTGGCCGCATATCTTTCAAACAACCCACAGTAAACTGACTTCTAACTGAATAAATCGTAGCTGACGGTAGCCTGACGCGAGAACTAGGGATACCTCTGATAACGGTGATGTCAGGGGACACGCGATCAGTCCGAGATCGACAGTGCCTGAAGTAATGCTGTCCGATATTCCATTCCGGGACCGACTCAGGCGCGGCGGCTCTCCTACTCTGCCGCGGCCAAACCGGATGCACCCATCCGGCCTTCCTGCCGCACGAGGTCTCCCCATGATGGAATTAACCGTGGACTTTTGTTTCACCCCTCAGGATTCCGCCCGCCTGCAGCGCGCGCTGACGGCGATCGATGTGAATCCCTATGCCCGCTATGGCCAGTTCGAAGCGCATGTCGACGCCGTGATCCGCGATGGCCACGTGCCCGACGCTTTCCTGGACTGCTGCGCTGCACGCCGCGACGCCGACAGCTATGAAGACCCCTATGTCGTCCTGCGCAACTGCCCCATCGACGAGGCACTGCCCTACCTGGATTTCGACGACCCGGTCGGCGACAAGCGCGCCCGCAAGCGCACCTACGTCGCCGAAGCCTTCCTGCTGCTGTACGCCAGGCTGATGGGCCAGGAGCCCATCGGCTACGCCAACGTGAACGACGGCGACATCTTCCAGGACATACATCCCAAGAAAAGCCTGGCGGATACCCAATCGCAGAAGGCGATGAAGCCCATCTATTTCCACAAGGACCTGGCCAATCATTTCGTGCGGCCGGACTGGGTCAACATCCTGGGCCTGCGCGCTTCGCCGCAAAACCAGGTCTATACCTCCTACGTCCGCAACAAGGAACTGCTGGCCGAACTGGGCGAGGACGTCTGCGCCGACCTGCGCCGGCAAGAGTTTCATACGCCCTATGACGACCTGACCTTGCACAACAGCAAGGTGCAGCTGGGCGAAGCCGAGGTGCACCCCGTGCTGGGCGGCGCGACGCCGACGGATATCCGCTTTTTCGAGAACCGGACGCGCGGGCTCACTCCCCGCGCCACGCGCGCGGTCGAAGCGCTGATCACCGCCTTGCACAAGCTCAAGAGACGCGTCCAGATCCTGCCCGGGGACCTGGTCGGCGCGGCCAACAACGATTGCCTGCACAACAAGGACGTGGGACAGGTGCCCGACCCGGATGCCTTGCGCAATCGCTGGTTGATGAAAACGGTCAACGTACGCTCGCTGGCTCAGCATGCGAAGCACTTCGCGGACGATCGGCCCCGCGTGGTCAACGGCTAAAGGGGGCGGTCGCCATGCGCATGTCCTTCCCTCTCGATCACTTCGATCTTGCCTCGCGCGCCTTGCCGGCCCATCCCGCCATCCGGCAAGGCCACCAGGCCTGCTCCTACGCGGAACTACGAATCGCCTCCGACCGGGTGGCGGCCCGCCTGCACGCACTGGGCGCCGGCCCGGGCACCATGGTGGGCATCGCGCTGGACCGCTCCATCGAATGGGTGGTGGCGATGCTGGGTATCCTGAAATGCGGCGCGGCGTACTTGCCGCTGGATCCTTCCTACCCGGAAGACCGGCTGGCCTTGTACATCGCGGACAGCCAAGCCCGCTACGTCATCGGCGACAGCGAGCATCGCGGCTTCGGCGCGCCGGAGACGCTGGCCATCGAGGTCCTTGCGGCGCCGTCCGCGGCCGGGGACGAACCAAGCATCCTGGCCGGCACAGCGGCCGATGGCGGGCACCCCGCCTACCTGCTCTATACGTCCGGCTCCACCGGCCGGCCCAAGGGCGTCGTGGTTTCCCGCGACGCCCTGGCCTACCACATGAACTGGTTCATCCGCGAATTCGCGTGCAGCGCCGAAGACGTGTTCCTCCACAAAACCCCCACGGCCTTCGACGCGTCGGTCTGGGAGTATTTGGCGCCGCTGATGGTCGGCGCCACCATGGTCATCGCCGACAACACGCCGCAGGCCATCGCGCATGCGGCACGCCAGCACGGCGCCACCCTGCTGCAAGCCGTGCCCGCCATGCTGCACGCGCTGGCCGAACCCGCGGCGCTGCGCGACCTGGCCAGCCTGCGCCTGCTGTTCAGCGGCGGCGAACCCTTGCCGCGGCCGCTGGTGCGCCGCATCCAGGCCCATCTGCCCATCCCGGTCGTCAATCTCTACGGGCCGACCGAAGCCACCGTGCAATGCGCCTTCCATATCTGCACGCCCGGCGACACCGATACGCGCGACCCGGTCCCGCTGGGCCGTCCGCTGCCGGGCACGACCTTTCACATCGATGCGGCCGACGGGACGGATGGTGCGGGCGAATTGATCATCGACGGGCCCGGCGTGGCCAGCGGCTACCACGGCCAGCCGGGATTGACCGCGGCGCGCTTCGGCGCATCGGATACCGGCGGCCGCACCTACCGCTCGGGCGACCGCGTCCGGCGCGACGCCCAGGGCGATTATGTCTTCCTGGGACGCACCGACAACCAGGTCAAGCTGCGCGGACTGCGGATCGAACTGGAAGAGATCGAACATGCGCTCGCGCGATCGACACCGGCGCTGCGCGGCGCCGTCGCCATCGTCAACGATGCGCAGCAGATCGAAGTGTTCCTGGATATCGATGCGGCCGACTGGGACGAGGCCGCCGCGCGGCAGGCCATGGCGTCGGCGCTGCCCGGCTTCATGCAACCGCTGGTCTATACCCGGCTGGCACGGTTTCCGGTATTGCCCAACGGCAAGCGGGACCGCGCCGCCGTACGGGCGCTCAGCACCGCGCGCGCGGTGCCCGCGGCCCCGCCGGACGCCACGCAAGCGCCTGGGGCAGCCACGGCCGATGCCGTATCCGGTACGCGAGACGCGGCCGCGCACGACGTGGCGGCGCGTGTGCGGGCCGCCTGGTCCGGATTGCTGCCGCATGGCAGCGGCGACGACAGCCATTTCTTCCGTGCCGGTGGCCACTCCCTGCTTGCCATGCAGTTGATCGCCACGGTGAACCGGGACTTCGATCTGCAGCTGTCGGCCAGCGCCTTGTTCGCACAGCCCACGCTGGGCGCCTTGATCCGGATGGTGGAAGCCGCCGTCCACGACGCCGGCACGCGCCCGCTGCCGATGGCGGCCGCCAGGCTGGGTGGACCGGCAGGCGCGCAACCGGTGTGGTTCGTGCATCCGGCCGGCGGCGGCATCTGGTGCTACCGGGACATCGCGGAATCCGCGCAGGCCATGGAATCCTACGGCATCGCGTGCGAGCCGCTGGACGACGGCGGCGCCTATGAAACCGACCTGCGGCGCATGGCGCGACGCTATGCCGAACACGTGCTGGCACGGCAGCCGGACGGCCCGCTGGTGCTGTGCGGCTACAGCTTCGGCGGCAATGTCGCCTACGAGATGGCCGTCCACCTGCAGTCGCAAGGCAAGGTGCCGGCCTTGCTGGTGCTGCTGGATACCTACATCAGCCGGCCCACCGGCGCGGATACCCTGGACTTCATCGCCAGTTATGCGCGCAAGCTGGTCAACGGCGGCGCGCAGGCGCCGACCCGCAACGCGCTGGCCGCCATGCCGGTCGGCCAGCGCAATGTGCTGCTGCGGGATATGGGCATCCGTGGCGGGCACCTGCCCGCGGACGCCACGCTGCGCGACGTCGAACAGGGCCTGGCCATGTGGATCGCCAACAACCAGGCGGCAGAAACGCACACGCCGCGCGACGCCTTCGAAGGCCAGTCGCTGTTCATACGTTGCACCGGCAACACCCGCGACAGCCTGCAAGGATGGCCGGCCCTGTTGAAGTGGCTGCACGTGCAGGACGTGCCCGCCGACCACTACACGGTATATCGGCAACCGGTTGCCGCGTCCGTCGCCGTCCTGATCGAAGCCGCGATCCAGCGTTCGACGCAGAGGACGGCCCATGCCATGGCCTAGCGGCGCATCGGCGGCCGCGCCGCGCCATCTGTCTCTGCTGGTCGCCCTGACGTCCGTGTGCGGCTTCGTCGCCACGGACATCTTCCTGCCCGCCGTGCCTGCCCTGTCGGCGGTCTACGCCCGCGGGGCCACCGACATCCAGGCCTTGTTCAGCGTGTTCCTGTATGCCATGGCCGTGGGCCAATTGATCCATGGACCGCTGTCGGACGCGATCGGGCGGCGTATTCCCCTGCTGGCGTCGCTGGCCGCGTACGCCCTTGGGTCCCTGGCCATTCCCTATACCGAGCACTACGACGCGGTGCTGTTCTGGCGCGCGCTGCAGGCCGCCGGCGCCTGCGGCGCCATCGTGGTCGGCCGCGCCATCGCGGCCGATTTCCATCAGGGCGACAGCTTGCGCAACTTCTTCCTGGGCGTATCGATCGTGGTCGGCATGTCGCCCGCGCTTGCCCCGGTGCTGGGACAGCTGCTCTACGCCGCGCTGGGCTGGCAGGCATGCTTTCTCTTCACCGCCGCGTTCGGGGCCGCGCTGGGGCTGCTGGTCTATGCGACCTTGCCCGAAAGCCTGCCCAGGCCGGCGCCCTCGCCAGCATGGGCGCGCGGCGCGCTGGCTGCCTACCGCACGGTGCTGCGGACGCCGGACTTCCGCCTCAACGCTGCCATCATCGCGGTATCGCAAGCGGCCTATTTCGCCTACCTGTCGGAATCGGCCTTTCTGTTGCTGGCGCAGGGCGTGCCGGCAAGCGGGCTGGGCTATGCCTATATCAGCCTGTCGCTCGCGTATGTGGCGGGCAATATCGTCGCCCGCGCGCTGGCGCCGCGCATCGGCAGCGCGGCGCTGTACCGCCAGGGCTGCAGCCTGTTCCTGGGCGCCGGCGTGGCCCTGGGCGCCGGCCTGGCGCTGTTGCCGGCGTCCACGCTGCTTCTGCTGGCCGGTGTATCCACGCTGACCTTCGCCAACGGTTTCCTGTTGCCGCTGGGCACCGCGGCCGCGATCGGCGCCGTGCCGGGCCACGCCGCCAGCGCGTCGGGTCTGGCCGGCTTCCTGCAGCTTTCGTGCGCGGCACTGGCCGCGCAAATGATCGGCCCGCTGACGGGGCATCGGCCAGCCGCGTTCGGCTGCGCCATGCTGGGGTTCGGCGTGGCCAACTTCGCGCTTTATCTCGCGCTTCGCAAGCGCCTTGCTTGAAGGAAAGACCCCGTGCTACTGCCGTTTCGCGCCGCGGCGCTGCCCGCGAATGTTGCCGATTTCACGCTCACCCAGGCGATCGCGGCCCTGCGCCGGCGCGCCATACAGCCGCGCGACCTGGTCGATGCGACGCAACGCCGCCATGCGCAATACCGGGACTTCGGCGCCTTCATTGCAACGGCATACGACGCCGAACTGGAACGGTCCCATGGCGCGATGCAGGGCGACGCGCTGGCGCCCGTATCCCTGCAGGGGCTGCCCATCGCAGTGAAAGATAACGTGCATGTGGCGGGCTTCGCCAATACCGCCGGGACGCCAGGATTGCAGGGGTTCCGGCCGGCGCGGGACGCCACGCTGGTCCACCGCTTGCGCGAGGCCGGCGCGCTGTTTGTCGGCAAGACCAACATGCATGAATTGTCCTTGGGCGTGACCTCGCACAACGCCTGCTTCGGCGATGTGCGCAACGCCCGCGATCCATCGCGGCTGGCCGGTGGTTCCAGCGGCGGCAGCGCGGTGGCCGTGGCGCTCGGGATGGCCTACGCCGCGATCGGCACGGATACCGCGGGATCGATCCGCATTCCTGCCGCATTGAACGGCATCGTCGGGCTGCGTCCCACCGTGGGCCGATATCCCGGCGACGGCGTGGCGCCGGTCAGTCCCACGCGGGACACACCGGGCCCCATGGCGCGCACCGTGGCGGACGTCGCCTTGCTGGACCAGGTCATTACGGGTTCGCAGCGGCCGGTGGTGGCGGCCAGGCCGGAACGCATACGGCTGGGCGTGGTGCCCGATTTCTTCCTGGAAGGACTGGACGCCCAAGTGCAGCGGCTGACGCAGGCGGCGCTGCAACGCCTGCGCGACAGCGGCGTGTGCGTGATCGACCTGCACATGCCCGGGCTGGCGGAACTCAGTGAAACCACGGGCGCGGCCATCGGCTTCGCGGAGTTCTGGCCCGCCATGGAACGCTATCTGCGCAGCCATGGAACCGGCGTGTCGATGGCGGAACTGGCGCGCGATGCCGCAAGCGGCGATGTCCGCGCACTCATCGAGAACTTCATCGCGCCACGATCGCCGCACCGCGTCTGCCCCGAACGCTACGAAACCGCGATCCGCGTACACCGCCCGGCACTGCGGCGCATGTTCCTGGAGCAGTTCTGCCGGCACAAGCTGGACGGCATCGTCCTGCCGACCACCATCACCGTCGCGGGGCCGCTCGCGGCCACCCATGGCATTGTCGCGCTGAACGACCAGCCCGTCTCGGCCAACTATGCCTACTTGCGCAATACGCTGCCCGCCAGCAATGCCGGGCTGCCCGGCCTGGCCATGCCGGCGGGATATACCGCGCAGGGCCATGCCGTGGGCATCGAAATCGACGGCCCGCCGCATGGCGACCGCCAGCTGCTGGCCGTGGGGCTGACCGTGGAGGCCATCCTCTCCGTTCCCGCGCGGGGCATGTCCCGCGAATGCGACCGCTCCTGAACGGCCGCCCACATCATCCTCCAGCAGGCGCCGTGGGGCAGCCGGATGGCGAACGCCGGCCCCGCGGACAGACTGCGCGCCCTCACACGGGATCGAACAGGCCCGTGTGGGTAAACGCCGCGCGCGCGATGCCCAGCACCGCATCCATGCCCGAACCGCGCGACGTCATGGGATAGGCCGCGCACATGACCCGCGGCGCCAAGGGCGGATCCTGCCGGTAGCGCCTCAGCTGCCCCGAGTCCAGTTCGCGCTGCACCACGCACACGGGCAGCACGCTGGCAGCCACGCCCGCCACCACCAGCCTGGCAATGACCGCGATGTTGTTGCAGGTGCTGAAGGAAGGTGGCGGCGAACCATCCGACGTACACCAATCGATAAGCAGATCGTTCAGCGGCGAGGGCGGCGTCACGCTCAGGATGGGAACGCCAAGCACGTCGCGCGGCCGCAGCACGTCCGGACCGATGGGTTTACTGGCGCTGGACACCCACGCCACGTCGGTGCTGCCCAGCGGCTCGACCACGATGCTGCGATGCTGGCGCGGCTCGGTCAGGAAAGCCAGGTCCAGCTTCTTGCGCATCAACAGGTCCGACAGCACGGTGCTGTTGGTCACCGTCAGCTCGATACGTAGGCGGGGATATCCGGTTTCCAGCGTGCCGACCAGCTCAGGCAGGCAGGTCATCGCGAAGGTATCCGAGACGCCCAGGCGCAGCGAGCCCTGCAGCACGTCGCCGGTGCGCAGGCGGTCCTCCATTTCGTCGAACAGGTCCAGCCCGCGCTCCGCGTAGCGCAGCAGGATGGTGCCTTCGGCCGACAGGCGCATGCCATTGCCGCGCCGCTCGAACAGCCGCGCGCCCAGCGCCGATTCCAGTTCGCGTATCCGCAGCGACACCGTCGGCTGCGTCAAATTCAGCCTTTCCGCCGCCGCGTGGAAGGTGCCCAGCCGGCAGATCCAGAGGAAGGCCTCCAACTGCGCGAGCGAAAACTTCCTCATTGGAATTCCTTATCAAAGAAGGGCCAGATATCCAATTGGATGAATCGGAAACCCTATCACATAATCCAAAACATGGAAGCGACAGCAGACGTGATGGCGGTGACCGGCGTCGATGCCCACGCACATGTGATGCGGCAGGCGGCGCGGCTGGTTCCGGAGCGCCACTCGGCGCCGCATCGCGATGTCGACGTCGACGAATTCATCGGTCTGCTGAACGCGCACGGCTTGTCGCACGGCGTCCTGACGGCTCCCAGCTTCCTGGGCACCGACAACACCTTGCTGCTGGATGCGCTGAGCCGCTATCCGGGACGGCTTGCCGGCACGGCCATCGTCGATCCGGCCATCGACGTCGAAACGCTGGCCGGCATGCGCGACATGGGCGTGGCCGGGATCCGGCTGAATTGGGTGCGCCGCGCTACCCTGCCCGACATCGATACGCCGGCCTATGCCGGGCTGCTGCGCCACGTCCGCGCGCTGGGACTGCATGTGGAGTTGTTCCTGGAGGACGCGCCCACCGCCCGCGTGCTGCCGCGCCTGGTCGACCATGGGGTGGACGTGGTGCTGGATCATTTCGGCTGCCCGGATCCCGAACAGGGCGTATCCGGGCCGGGATTCGTGCAGGTGCTCAAGGCCGTGCGGGCCGGCCAGGCGTGGGTGAAGCTCTCGGCGCCCTATCGCCTGGGGGGCGCGGAGCCGCGCCGCTACGTCGACGCGCTGCTGGACGCGGGCGGGCCGCAGCGGCTGATGTGGGGCAGCGATTTTCCGTGGGTCGGCCATGAAGCGCATGGCGGCGGCATACGCTACGCCGACTGCCTGGACTGGCTGTCCGCATGGCTACCGCAACGCCGCTTGCGCGACGTGGTGCTGCGCGATACACCGGCCCGCGTATTCGGCTTCGCGCGGGCTCGCCGGCCCCTTGCCGCCCACCCATGACAACGGACGGCGCAGCAAAGCGCCGCCATCGCCGCAAGGCAGCGGAGGAGACCCATGCAAGCCTCGTTATCCACCCCCACCCCCGAACAAGGCGCGATCGATAAAATCACACGGCGCTTCGTTCCGCTACTGATCGTCTGCTACTTCGTGTCCTACCTGGACAAGGTCAACGTGGGCTTCGCCGCGCTGTCGATGAACAGCGCCCTGGGCATCACGCCGGCGCAGTTCGGCTTCGGCGCCGGCATTTTCTTCGCCACCTACTGCATTTTCGAAGTCCCCTCGAACCTGGCGCTCTCGCGCTTCGGCGCGCGGCGCTGGCTGGCGCGCATCATGATTACCTGGGGCATCGTGTCGGCGGGCACGGCCTTCATCACGGGTGCCACCGGCTTCTACGTCATGCGCAGCATCCTGGGCGCCGCGGAAGCCGGCTTCTTCCCCGGCATCATCTATTTCCTGACGCTCTGGTTTCCACCGCAATACCGCGCCCGCATGATCGGCTACTTCATGGTGGCGATCCCGCTGTCCAGCCTGATCGGCGCCCCCTTGTCCGGGCTGCTGCTGCGGCTGGATGCGCTGGGGCTGCAAGGCTGGCAGTGGCTATTCATCCTGGAAGCCTTGCCCGCCGTGGTGCTGGGCATCGTCCTGCTGGTGTGGCTCACCGACCGTCCCGATGAGGCCCGCTGGCTGACGGACGCGGAACGCGCCTGGATCGCCAGCCAGATGCGCGAGGAGGCGCTACGCCGCGACCAGGCCGGCGTGGCGCCGCGCGGCAATATGCTGCGCGCCTTCATCGACCCGCGGGTGCTGGCGCTGGTGGTCATCTACTTCGGAACCACGGCCTTGCACCAGACGATGTCGTTCTGGCTGCCGCAGATCGTCAAGGGTTTCGGCCTGTCCAACACGCAGACCGGCTTCGTCACCGCCATTCCCTACCTGACGGGCGCCATCGGCATGGTGCTGTTCGGCCGGCATTCCGACCGCCATGCCGAGCGCAAGTGGCACGCCGCCGCCGCGCTGCTGCTGGCCACCGCGGGCTTCGTGGCGTCGGCCGTCTTCGATGAGCCTGTCGCCCGGCTTGCCTCCTTCGCCGTCGCGTCGCTGGGCGTGTTCGGTGCCTTGCCGGTGTTCTGGTCGCTGCCCAGCGCCTTCCTGGATGCGCGCACCGCCGCCGGCGGCATCGCCTACATCAACTGCCTGGGCGCGCTGTCGGGGCTGTTCGCGCCCTGGCTGATCGGCGCGATCCGCCAGGAAACCGGCAGCTTCCAGGGCGGCCTGCTGTCCGTGGCCGCCATGTCGCTGATCTCACTGCTGGTCCTGCTGGCGTTGCCGCTGGCCCATGCCACGCCGCGCAGGACGATGCAGACCGCCACCCTGCAAGGAAAATGAATCGCCATCGTGGATCCGCTTCCCGCTCCCGAGCCCGCCCATGTCCGCTGAATCCGCAAGCGCCGACGCCCACGCGGCCCCCGCCCATGCCGACGGCGGCCCACCGCCCTGCCCGGCGCCCCTGCCGGCCGGCCAGCAGCCCGGCTTTGCCGTGCCGGCCGGGGCCTGCGACTGCCACGCCCATGTCTTCGGCGGCCCACCGGCCTATCCTTATCGGGAACCGCGCCGCTATACCCCGGCCGCCGGCACCGGCGTGCAGGCCTACATCCGCATGCTGGGGAGCCTGGGACTGACGCGCGCCGTGCTGGTCCAGCCCACGCTGTACCACGACAACCGCTTGACGCTGGACGGCATGCGGGCCCTGGAGCAGGCCGGCATCCAGGCGCGCGGCGTGGCGCTGGCGGACGCGGGCATCTCCGACGCGACGCTGGCGCTGCTGCACGATGCGGGCGTCCGCGGCGTCCGCGCCCATCTGCGCGGCACGCCTGAAGGCCGCCCTGGCGACGCGCTGCCCCTGGCGGACCGCCTGCGCGCGCTGGATCGGCTGGCCGGCCGCATCGCGCCTTTGGGCTGGCACCTGCAATTGCACGTGGCGGGCGCGGAACTCCTGCGGCTGGCCGAATGGATCCGCGCGCTGCCCGTACCGGTGGTGCTGGACCATTTCGCGCGCGTGCGGCTGTCGGCGGGCGCCGCCGACGCCGGCGGGCGTACCCTATTGGCGCTATTGCGGGGCGGCGCCTGCTGGCTCAAGCTGTCCGCACCGAACCGCTTTGACGACCCCGCCGCGCCGTATCCCAGCCTGGCGCCCTTCGCCCGCGAACTGGTCGATGCCGCCCCGCACCGCATGCTGTGGGGAAGCGACTGGCCACATTCCTCCTTCCACGGGGTCATGCCCAGCGATGCCGCGCTGCTGGACGCCCTGGCGCTGTGGGCGCCCGATGCGCAGGCGCGGCACCGCATTCTGGTCGACAATCCGGCGCGACTTTACGGGTTTTCCCCCGGTCTACTTGATTAAAAAGAGAAACACCATGAGCAACGACACCCCGAATACCCCAGGTTTTCCCAACAACATCGCCCATCCGGTCAGCCAGGCCGACAAGATCCAGCGCATGCGCGACATGCTGAAGTCCGGCAAGATCATCGTCGCGCCGGGCATCTATGACGGCTACAGCGCGCGCATGGCGGAACGCAAAGGCTTCCAGGCAGCGGCCATCAGCGGATCGGCCACGTCCAATTCCCGCTTCTCCCAGCCGGACATCGGCATCATGTCGCTGCTGGAAAACGCCAACGCCTGTCAGCACATCGCGCGTTCGGTCTCCATCCCGGTGATGGCGGACGCGGATACGGGCTACGGCAACGCGGTGACGGTCTATCACACCGTCCAGTACTTCGAGGAAGCGGGACTGGTCGGGATCAATATCGAAGACCAGGTAAACCCCAAGCGCTGCGGTCATATGCGCGGCAAGGAGGTCCTGGACGCGCGCGAAGCCGCCCAGAAAATCGAGGCCGCCGCGCGGGCAAAGCGCAACGCCGGCTTCATCATCAACGCCCGTACCGACGCCATCGCGGTGGAAGGCCTGGACAAGGCGATCGAACGCGCCAGGATGTACCTGGCCGCGGGGGCCGACATGGTGTATCCCGACGCCATCGCCTCGGCCGACGATATCAAGCGCTTCGTGGACGCGGTGAAGGCGCCCGTCAGCATCAATATGGGCTTCGGCGTGCGTTCGCGTCCCACCACGCCGCTGCTCACGCCCGTGGAACTGCAGGCCATGGGCGTGGCGCGCGTCAGCTATGCCCGGATGCTGCCCGCGGCCGCGCTGATGGCGATGGGCAAGGCGCTGGACCTGTTGATGGACAGCGCGGTATCCGGCACCCGGCATGACCGTCCGGATCTGCTGGTGGGGATCGAGGACATTACCTCGCTGATGGGGTATGCCTTTATCGACGAACTGGAAGCCAGCCTGCTGACGGAGGCGGAACTGGAACGCAAGTATCACGGCGCCAAGGAGTCGTTCGTGATCAAGGAAAAGCACTAGGGCCTGTTAACGCTGGAAGCAGCCTCGCGCTGGCCGGGGCCGCGCAAGAATGGCATCATGGAGCGCTTCCCCGCCCGAGGATGCCAGCATGATGCCCGCCGAACACTCCCGCTACGATGTCGCCATCATCGGCGGCGGCATCGTAGGCTCCAGCACCGCCTATTTCCTGAAGCGCGCCGCGCCCGGCATGTCCGTGTGCGTCATCGAACCGGATCCCACCTACGAGTTCGCCTCCGCGCTCAGGGCCTCCGGCGGCTGCCGCGTGCAGTTCACCTGCCCCGAAAACATCGCCATGTCGCTGTTCAGCATCGACTTCATCAAGTCTTTCGCGCAGACCATGGCGACCGCCACGCATCCGGCCAACGTCGATTGGGTACAAGGCGGCTATCTGTTCATCGTCCCGCCCGAATACGCCGCCAACCTGGAGCGCAACGTCCGCCGCCAGCAGGCGCATGGCTGCACGGTGGAGCTGTTGACGCCGGCCGAACTGAAGCAGCGCTTTCCCTCCATGAACGTCGACGACCTGGGGGTAGGCGCGCTGACACCGCTGGACGGCTGGTGCGATCCCTACGGCCTGCTGTGGGGTTTCCGGCGCAAGGCGGTGGCGCTGGGCGTCGAATACGTCCAGGATCGCGTCATCGGTGCGGAAGCGGACGCCGCCAAGGCCAAAGCCGTGCGGCTGGAAAGCGGCGCGGTGCTGCGCGCCGATGCCTTCGTCAATGCCGCTGGCGCCTGGAGCGGCGAGGTCGCGCGCTTCTTCGGCATGGAACTGCCCATTTCGCCGTTGCGGCGCTTCGAGCATTACTTCACCGCCGGCAGCCCCGTCGAACCGCTACCCTACGTGAAGGACGTCGCGCGGCTGGCGTTCCGGTCCGAAGGCAAGGGCTTTTCCGGCGGACTCGTCGCCGGCGACGCGGCGCGCGGCTACAACTTCGACGTGGATCACCATTACTTCGAAGAAGTCGTCTGGCCCGCGGTCGCCCACCGCTTCCCGCCCTTCGAGGCAGCCAGATGCCATCGCACGTGGTCGGGTCTTTACGAGCAGAGCGAACTGGACGGCAACCCCGTCATCGGGCGCTGGAACAGCCGGCTGCCCAATCTGCTTACCGTCGCCGGCTTCTCCGGGCACGGCATGATGCACGCGCCCGCCGCCGGCCGCGGCATCGCCGAACTGATCGTCCACGGGCGCTTCGAGACCATCGACCTGTCGCGGCTGGGATACGAGCGCGTCGAAGCGAACCGGCCGTATGCCGAGGAAGGGATCCTGTAGGGCGCGAGCGAGCCGCCGGCCAAGGACGGCGGGCCGATGGCGAAGTGTCGAAACCGGGCCGGCGACACCGCCAGCGAAATGCGCCGGCCCCCCGATGTCGCGCAGGCCCTGCCGGGGCCACGATGCGCGGCGGCATGTCCTGGTCGTGTTGACGAAATATGGCCCTGGGCAGCAGGACACGGGGTGCTTAAGCTGTGGCCTTGCGCGGCGGCGCTTCCCGATCGCCGCGGCCACCCGCCGCCCGCATACGGCGAGGAAAGGATAGCGACCATGACCAAGACCCTCTTCGTCGCCGGCGCCACCGGCGCCATCGGCAGCCGCCTGCTTCCGCTGCTCGTCGCCCGCGGATACAAGGTATATGGCCTGACCCGGCGGGAATCGCGCATCGATGCCTTGCGTGGCCTGGGCGCCATTCCCGTCGTCGGCGACGTGTTCGATGCGCCCCGGCTATCCGACGCCCTGCTGGCCGCGCGCCCCGACATCGTCATCCATCAGCTGACCGACCTGCCGCCCGGACTGGATCCTGCCCTGATGGAGGCGGCAGCGGGCCGCAATGCGCGCATCCGGGCGGAAGGAACGGCAAACCTGATGAGGGCCGCGGTCGATAGCGGCGCCGGCCTGATGGTGGCGCAAAGCATCGCCTGGGCCTATGCCGATGGGCCCTTGCCCCACGCGGAAAGCGCGCCGCTGGACATCCACGCCGAAGGCAGGCGGGGCGTCACCGTCCGCGGCGTCCGGGCATTGGAAGACACCGTCCTCCATACCCCCGGCATCACAGGGATCGTGCTGCGCTTCGGACAACTGTACGGGCCGGGCACCGGCAGCGACACCGCCCAGGGCCTGAGCATGCCCCTGCACGTCGACGGCGCCGCGCGGGCCACGCTGCTGGCCATGGAGGACGGGCGCGCGGGCGTCTACAACATCGCGGAAGCCAACGGCCAGGTGTCCACCGATAAGGCGCGGCGCGAGCTGCGATGGATCGATGCGCCGCGGCGGTCGCGAGACGCTCCGATAGAATGAAGCCCCCATACGAAAGAGGAGGCCTCCAATGAGACAACACTTCGCGCCCACCTGCCTCGCCATCGCGCTTTCCTGTTACGCCGCGATCGCCGCGGCACAGCCCGCGCCAGCCCCCGTGACCGGGCAAAGCGGCGCCGCCGCGCCGGCACAAGGCGACGGCCTCTCCTCCACCCCGGCCGGCGCTGGCGGCGCGGCCCAGGGCGGCGCTTCCGGTGCTGCCCCAGCCGGCGCCGCGAGCGCCGCCCAGGCCGGCACCGCGGCACCCCCTGCGGCCGGCGCCAAGCCGGCCAACGCGCCCGGCCACGACGAATTTTTCTGGCTGGGCGAGATCAACAAAGCGACCGCCGTCATCAACACCGACGAAGGACTGCTGGACAAGTCCATGGCGCCGCGCCTGGCCGCGGCGGTGGCGAAGGTCATCCAGGACGGCAACCAGCCCGGCGGCAAGCGTCCGTCCACCGTCATCACCTTCGAACCGCTGCTGATCAAGGCCGGCGGCCTGGACGTCACGCTGCTGCATGCCGGACGTTCCAGCCAGGACATGCACGCCACCTATCGCGCCGCCATCCTGCGCGACAAGCTGCTGGAACTCGCCGACCAGCTGAACGCCACGTCCACCACGCTGGTGAACCTGGCGGCCAAGCACGTCGACACCATCGTTCCCAACTACACCAACGGCGTGGCCGCCCAGCCCAACAGCTACGGCCACTATCTGCTTGGCCATGCGGCGGCGCTGGATCGCGACGCGCAGCGCATCCGCGAAACCTACGCGCGCGTGGACCGCTCTCCCATGGGCACCACCGTGCTGAACGGCACCAGCTGGCCGCTGGACCGCAAGCGCATGGCCGACTACCTGGGGTTCGGCAAGCTGGTCGACAACGCCTATGACGCTTCGCAGATATCCTCCATGGACGAGCCGGTGGAAGTGGCGTCCATCGTGACCAGCGTCGCGCTGCACACCGGCAGCTTCATCGAGGACATCATGACGCAGTACGCGGAATCGCGTCCATGGATCCTGCTGCAGGAAGGCGGCGGCAACACCTATGTATCCAGCGCCATGCCGCAGAAACGCAATCCCGGCCTGCTGAATTCGACGCGCAGCGACGCCTCGACCGCCATCACCCTGGCCATGGGCCCCATCATCCAGACGCACAACATCACGCCCGGCATGCCGGATCCGAAGGACGTGGAACAGAACTCGGCCATGGTCGACAGCGCCATCAAGGCCCTGAAGAAATGGGACCGCGTGATGAAGGCGCTGGTCATCAGCCCGGACCGCGCGCTGGAAGAACTGAACAGCGACTGGACCGCATCCCAGGAACTCGCGGACCTGCTGATGCGCAAGTACAAGCTACCCTTCCGCGAAGGCCACCACTTCGCATCAGAGGTGGTGGAGTACGCCCGGCAGAACAATATCAAGCCGCTGGATTTCAAATACGCGGACGCCAGGCGCATCTATGCCGAGGTGGTCAAGGACAGCAAGTATCCGCAGGAACTGCCCATGAGCGAAGCGGAATTCCGCGCATCGCTGGACCCGGTCGCCATCGTAAAAAGCCGGGCGACCTCCGGCGGCCCGCAGCCGGCCGAAATGCAGCGCATGCTCAAGGAAGCGCGCGAAAGGCTGTCCGCGCAGGCTGCGTGGGTCAAGGAACGGCGGGCGTATATCGATGACGCGCTGGGCCGCCTGGACAAGGACTTCAACCGCCTGGTGGCCAGCGCGGCGCCCGCGAAATAAGCGGCCGCAACACCGGGACGCATCGGACCAGGACGCCGCCGGCGTCCACCGACGCAATGATCGCCACGCGGGAACGCGTGGCGATTTTTTTCATGAACCGTTGAATCGCGGCGTCGCCGGCTCACCAGAAATTACGGTCCGACGCCTTGTGGCGCGGAACACCGGCACGCAGACTCTGTCTTTACATAGCAATGCGCCGGTCAGCGGCGCATCCATGTGATGAAGGACATTCTGCGATGGATGATGAAATTGTTATGCCCAGGCTCGTCATCACGGGCGTCGGCCAGGATAAACGCTCGGCCGTCGTGTTGGACGGCCCTATCTCCGCCTATAAGGACTACCCGGAATACCAGGGAATACGAATCAGCGACCTCTGGAAGTCGGGCAGCCTGCCGACCCCGCTGGAGATCCCGCATGCGGCGAACACGCATACCGTAGGCCCGAACGTGGATGCCGGTTCGGCCGGTTTCAATGTCCGCCATATCGTCTTCCCGCCCCGCGGCGACTACGCGCTCCACACCACGCCCACCATCGATTTCGCGGTCGTCCTGTCCGGCGAAATCGTCGCGGTACTGGAAAATGGCGAAACGGCCTTGCACGCGGGCGATATCTTCATCCAACGCGCCACCCAACATGGCTGGAGAAACCCCACCGAGCGGCCGTGTTCCATGCTGCTGTTCATCGCCAGCGCCAAATAGCCCCGTTGCCGCCGGCGTCGAACCGCGCGGAACCATCCTCTCGCTGCTCGTACACATCCCGCTCAATGCGTCGCACCGTATGCCTCTCGGTAGGCGATGCCGGCCCACGCGCCCCCGGTTTGCGCTACAAAGCAGCAGGGGGCGACGGCGCCGGCAAGGTTCGGGAAGGGCCATTGGCGTCGCGCGCATCACCGGCATATCCCTGGCCGCCTACCGCTAGACCGGAGTTTCCTTGAGCAAACCGTCCTATGCCATCGCGCCCGTGCAGGCACGGGCGATCTGGCTGCGCGCGCAGTGCCTGGACCGGGGCGCGCCGTTCGGCGCGGGCCCGGAGGCCACCCGCAAGGCCGTCGAGCATCTGGGCTACGTGCAGATCGACACCATCCATGTGATCGAGCGCAGCCACCATCACATCCTGCACACCCGCATTCCGCGATACGCGCGCGCCGACCTGGAACGCGCGCAGTCGCTCGACAAGTCCGTCTTCGAATACTGGACGCATGCGCTGTCGTATGTGCCGACCGCGCACTACCGCTACTTCATGCCGGCGATGGCGCGGCATCGCGAGGGACCGCGCACCGCGTTCACCACGGTCGCCGAGGCCGACTATGCGGCCTTGCTCAAGCGCATCCGCAAGGAAGGCGCGCTTTCCATCCGCGACATCGAGGAAGAACTCGTGGAGAAAACCCACCCATGGGACAGCCGCAAGCCTTCCAGGCGTGCCTTGCGCCTGGGCTTCCTGATGGGGGACCTGACCATCAGCCGGCGCGCCGGCATGGTCAAGACCTATGAATTGTCGCAGCGCCATTTCGGCTGGCCGCCGCGTCCGCGGCCGGCCACGGAGGGGCAATTCGCGCAGTACCTGCTGGACAGGGCAATGCTCGCGCAGGGCATGGCCAGCCTGGACTCCATCTGCTACGGCAATCTGCCGATGAAGGCCCGCGTGGCCGAACTGATCGCCGGCCGGGTCCGCCGCAAACAGCTGATACCCGTCCATATCGACGGCCACGCCGCGATCCAGCACTGGGCCGAGCCGGCCACGCTCGAGACGCTCCCCGCCCGCGAGGGCCCTCCGCTGGTGCATATCCTGTCGCCTTTCGACCCGCTGGTGATCCAGCGCAAGCGCCTGCACCTGTTCTTCGGCTACGAGCACCGCTTCGAAGCCTATGTGCCGCCCGCCAAGCGCGTGCTGGGCTACTTCGCCCTGCCGGTACTGGCGGGCGACGAGATCGTCGCCGCGATCGACTTGAAGGCGGATCGCCAGGCAGGCAAGCTGGTCATGAAGCAGTGGACCTGGCTGGCGAAGAAGCGCGCCGACACGAAAGCGGCGATCGAGGCCGCGCTGGGGCCCTTCGAGCGTTTCCAACTGGGCGGCGCGCCGGCGGACGACGCTTGACCCGGCCAGTGGGGATTGCTAACTTGCGGGACCGACCCGCAAGGTCACGAGCGCATCCGCTGCGGACAGGCCCCCGCCATGACCATAAAACCGGCGTCCGCCGAACGACTGAACGCATTTTCCGACGGGGTCTTCGCCGTCATCATCACCGTGCTGGTGCTGGATCTGCGCGCGCCGACCGATGGCCATTGGTCCGCCCTGTTCGAGCTCTGGCCGGTGGCGATCAGCTACGCCGCGAGCTACCTGTTCGTCGCCATCGTGTGGATCAATCACCATCACCTGATGCGCTTCGCCGACCTGGCCACGCCGCGGCTGATCTGGTGCAATTTCGGCCATCTCTTCACGGTATCGCTGTTGCCTTTCACCACGTCGTGGATGGCGGAAACCAGCCTTTCCAGCGTCCCGGTGTTCGCCTACGCGGGCGCGTTCGCGCTGGTCAATCTGAGCTATATCGCCTTGATGCGTGAAACCATGGACAGGACGGCGCATCCCGACGTATCGGCGACCAGCAGGACCGCCATGCACCGGCGGTCCTCGCTGACCCTGGCGATCTTCACGCTCAGCGGCATACTGGCGCTGTGGCATCCCTACTTGGGGTTCGGCCTGGTGGTTTGCTGCCTGCTGACCTATCTGCGGCCGGACACGAGGCTGTAGCGCCAGCCCTGCATACCAGGCAAGGCGGCTACTTCGGCACGGATGCGGCGGCGCGGTCGGCGCGGTCGCGCGCCGCGATAAGGCTATCCAGTGCATTGCCGAAGGCGCGGCGGTCAGCCTGGCTGAACGCCGAGGGACCACCCGTATCGACGCCGGCGCTGCGCAACTCTTCCATCATGTCCCGCATCGACAGGCGCTCGCGTATCGTATCGGCGCTATAGCGCTCGCCGCGCGGGTTGAGCACCAGCGCGCCCTTTTCCAGTACCTGCGCCGCCAGGGGGATATCCCCCGTGATGACCAGATCTCCGGCCTTGGCGTGCTGCACGATGTAGTCGTCCGCCACGTCGAAACCGCGCGGCACCTGCACGGCGTGCAACCACGGCGACGGCGGCGTGCGCAGCATCTGGTTGGCCACCAGCGTCAGGTGCCGTTGCGACCGCTGCGCCGCGCGGTAAAGGATGTCCTTGACTACCGCGGGACAGGCATCGGCGTCGACCCAGATATGCATGGCGTCAGTCTTTCAACGCCTCGGACAGCAGCGTGTTGATCAGGTCGTTGGGGCTGACCCCTTCGGCATCCGCCCTGGCACGCAAGGCATCCACCAGCCGCTGTTGCAGCTTGACCGGGAAGGGCACCAGTCCGGCGGCCTGGTCCAGCTTGCGTTGTTCACGCCGGTCCGGCACGGGGGTGGTGCCGGCGTAGCGTCCGGGTGGGACGGCGGCGTTGAGCTTGCCCATCAGCTTCAGGGCTTTGTTTTTTTCGAGGTCGGTCTTTTTCATCGGGAATCCGGAAATGGCGGCAGGCCCGCGCATGGCGCGCGGGCGCCTATGCTTGTACCACGTTCCCCGTGGCGTCGGATTCGGCTGCAAATCGCTCGTCAGCGCGATCGCGCGCCGCGCGAGAAATCCGAGGGGGCAATGCGTACCCTGTCCGGATGGCCTGGCCGGCCGGGCCATCCGGACAGGGGCCCAGGCACCGTGTGCCACGGATGAGCTCCCTTTCGTCGCATGCCCCGGCCACGCCAGCCGTGCCGGGCCCGCGCATGGCGCTTGCCCATGCCATGGGCGGCGACGCGCCGGAATTTCCGGGCGCCCATTCCTGGAGCAGCCATGAGTTTCGATCCCGATGCGCGCATCGATGGCGGCGATGTCCGCTTCACGATGCATTTTCCCGACGGCATGCGCACCGTCCGCATTCGCGGCGACGCATTGGCCGAGTATTTCGGGGCCGACAGCGGCGGCAGCCGTATGCTGGAGGCCTACCGTGCCAACTTCCGCGCCATCCACGCCCTGGCCCAGCAGCTGGGAGCCGCGCACGCCGGCGACGTCACCATCACGGCCGATGACCTGCGCGCCGCGGGCCATGCACGGCGATAGGAACGAGGCTTGCATGCACGCCACGCCGTGGCGCGATGTCGCGCCCGCGGCACGAGGTGGGCGGTCCCCACGGCATGAGAAGGCGGCGCAATAGTGAAACTCAACAGTCTTTCGTTTCTAGAGGGAGAGGCCATTCCGGACCGGTACGCCCTCTCCCGCAACAGCAGTCCCACCACGCTGGTCCCCGCGGAGAACCTGAATCCGCACCTTGCCTGGGATGACGTGCCCGAAGGCACCGCCTCGTTCGCCTTGCTGTGCGCCGACCTGGACGCTCCCCGCGACCGCTCGCGCGTCAACGAAGCCGGAACGGTGCCGCCGGACGATATTCCCCGCTGCGAGTTCTATCACTGGGTCGTCGTCGATCTGCCCGTGTCGGTCCGGGAGATCGAGGAAGGCGCTTTCGTCTCCCTACCGCAAGACGGCGCGCCAGCGGTGATGGCCGCACCGCCATGCCGCCTGGGCTACAACGACTACGCCGACATGCCGGAGATGAGCGCGGCCATAGGCCAGAGCTACGGCGGGCCGGCACCGCCGTGGAACGACGCCCGCGCGCATCGCTACCGCTTCACGGTATATGCGCTGTCCGTCCCCACCCTCGCGCTGCCGGACCCGTTCAAGGCCACGGACGTGCTGGACGCCATGCAGGGGCATGTGCTGGACGAGGCATCGCTGACGGCGATCTATACCTTGAACGCCTCGCTGGCCGCCTTGCAGGTCGGGTCGCCGTCCGTGAGCTGATCCGGACGATGCGGCACGACAGAACACGCCAAATGGTGATGTGATGATGGATCCGAATTTCGCTCTCCTGGCCGCCGACGCACGCATCCTCTCGGAGTTCGTGCGCCTCATCGCAAGGCAGCAGCAGGACCCTGAAACCTTCATCGCTCAGATGAAGGTCGATGTGCTGGAGTGGATGGACCGGCACGCCGCGCAATGGCCGGACGAGGCACGGGCGGCCTATGAGGAGCGCGTCGACGACGTGCTCGGCACGGCGCAGAACCGCTCCGTGGGTGGATGACCTTGTCGGCGGCCGTATCCGCTACGCCGCCGAAAAGCTCATCAGCTTGTGGACCAGGCCGGCGGACGTCCTGGCGGCGAATTTCGCCATCAGCCGGGCCCGGTACATTTCGACGGTGCGGGGGCTGAGGTCCAGCTGCTTCGCGATGACCTTGCTGGTCTTGCCTTCGGCGATGAGCGCGGCGATTTCGCGTTCCCGCGCGCTCAGTCCGGAGGCCACCGGCCGTTTCGCGCTCAAGTCCTCGAACACCCAGATGACGGCGGCGTGAGGGTTGCGCGAGACCAGGGAACGGCCGCTCGTATGGCACCAGAACAGCTCCCCTTCCCGGCGCTTCATGATGCGTTCGTCGGAATACGCATCGGCCTGGCCCAGCAGGCGCAGCAGGCGGCGACCGGTGCGGGCGAATTCCGCGGCGGTGGGATACAGCGGCTCGAACGAAATGCCGTCCAGCGCGCCGGCACCATAGCGGAACATGGCCTCGAGCGCCGGGTTGGCGAACTGGATCACGCGGTTGCGGGACACGCACATGCCGACGGGCGCGCGCATCAGGACTTCCTTGTAGTCGATATCGGACGGGCTCATCGTTCGATCTCCGGAACGCGGGGCCACCGCCACCCCTGGGCGCCACAACGTAGTTTTACGGTATTGCCGCCAACCAGGCGCGCTGACTAGACTGGCCTCCTGTCGCTGCGCGACTGCCTCCCCAAGGGAGGGAGCGCGCCCTCAGGGCGACCGCGCTCCACCTGACCCCGCTGGCTCGACGCCCTACTTCCCATTTGGAGAAAGAGCAATGGCAAACGACACGGCAGACCTGGATACTGGCGGCCTATTCTCACACGTCCGGCCGGGCGATACGGAATTCCGATCGGGAGGATTACGGGATTTCTTTCTCTACCGGGACCTGGGCATCGCCGCGGCGACGCGCGGCAAGGTCATCGCCCAACTGGTAAGGGCCAACGAAGCGCCGGAGGCCGGGACGGGCTGGCACATCCACGAGGCGCAGTTCCACATCGTCTACATGCTCAAGGGCTGGGCCCGCTTCATGTATGAAGACCGCGAGACCCTCGTCAGCGCGGGCGACTGCGTGCACCAGCGGCCGGGCATCCGCCACTTCCTGTTCGACTATTCGCGCGACATGGAATACCTGGAAATCGTCGGCCCGGCGGACTTCACCAGCATACCGGTGCAGGGCCCCTGCGAGGTGCCGCGCCCGCGGGCCTGGACCTGAAGACAGCAACGATCCGCTCGCCGACCAGGCGAGCGGTGGCGTGTGCCGCCTGATGTCCCGGGGCGCGGCTTACCTGCGCCGCGCCGCGGTTGACATCATATATGTCCTGTACTTAATATTATGTCTATACATAATAGAGCGGCGCACGGGCGGCCCCGCCCACTCGGCGTGCGGCCGCCCGCCGCCGCTTTCTCCTTGTGGTCCTGCCCCGTGTCCCATCCGCCGCCGAGATCCTCATCCCGGCCATGCGCGCCGGCTTCCATGGCCGGGAGCGACCGCCGGCATGCGCCAGCCCCTTTTTCCAATCTAGCGACAGAGCCAACATGCCCATATCCGTAATCGAATCCGCCGTGTTCAAAGACATGTTCGGCACCGCCGCGATGCGCGCGGTGTTCGACGACGCGGCCACGCTGCGGCGCTACGTCGAAACGGAGGTCGCGCTGGCGCGCGTGCAGGCCGGGCTGGGCATCATCCCGCAGGCGGCCGCCGATGCCATCGCGGCGCGCGCCGACGCGTCGCGCCTGGACATGGCGCTACTCAAGCACGAAACCGAAATCGTGGGCTACCCCATCCTGCCGCTGGTGCACCAGCTGGCGCGAATGTGCGGGGACGAAGGCGAATACCTGCACTGGGGCGCGACCACGCAGGACATCATGGACACCGCGACGGTGTTGCAGATACGCGAGGCGCTGGATCTGGTCGAGGCCGACCTGGCCGAGCTGGACGGCATCCTGGATGCGCTGGCGCAGCGCTATCGCGACGCGCCCATGGCCGGCCGCACCCATCTGCAGCACGCGCTGCCCATCACCTTCGGCTACAAGGCCGCCGTGTGGCTGCTGATGGTGCGGCGCCACCGCGAGCGCCTGGCGCAATTGCGCCCCCGCGTGCTGGTCGGGCAATTCGGCGGCGCGGCGGGAACGCTGGCATCGCTAGGCGAGCAAGGCATCGCTGTCCAGGAGGCGCTGATGCGCGACCTGGGCCTGCATGCCGCGCCGGTGACCTGGCACGTGGCCCGCGACGGCCTGGCGGAGACCGTCCAGTTCCTGGGGCTGCTTACCGGGTCGCTGGGCAAGATCGCGCTGGACGTCATGCTCATGATGACCAACGAAGTGGCCGAGGCCTTCGAGCCTTTCGTCAAGAACCGGGGCGCATCCAGCACCATGCCGCAGAAGCGCAACCCCATCTCCTGCGAGCTGATGCTGAGCGCCTCGAAAGTGGTGCGCCAGCACGCCGGCCTGGCGCTGGACGCCATGGTGCAGGACTTCGAACGCGCCACCGGGCCCTGGCATATCGAGTGGTCGGCCATTCCCGAGTCCTTCGTGCTGACCGCCGGCGCGCTGCGCCAGGCCAAGTTCATGCTGGGCGGCCTGGAAGTCGACACCCAGCGCATGCGCCGCAACCTGGACTTGACCGGGGGCCTGATCGTCTCCGAGGCGGTGATGATGGGCCTGGCGCCCTGCCTGGGCCGCCAGACGGCACACGACGTTGTATACGACGCCTGCCGGCTGGCGCTGGCGGAGCAACGTCCGTTGGCCGACGTGCTGGCGCGGGAACCGCGCGTCACGGCGCACCTGGACCAGCCCGCGATCGAACGGCTGTGCGACCCCGCCAACTACTTGGGGGCCGCGCCCCGCATGGTGGATCGGATGCGCGCTGCCGGCCACGGCGCAAACTAGCGAGGTTACTTCGCAGGGACGTAATCCGTCCTGGATGCCACAAGGCCCAGCAGGACCGCGACGCCGTCACCGGCGTGCCGTCGGTGCGCGTCGTAGGCCCGATGCGAGAAATCAAGAGGCCGACCTACCCAAGGAAGAAAAGGCCGCCGCCCCGGCATCCGAGATGGACTATCGATGAGCAGTCGGTCCTGACGGCCCCGCCGCAAGGGAGAGCCGCGTCGCGATAAGGCGACGCGGCTTTTTTTTGCGAGGCAATCAATGGGAATGAGGCTTGCGCGTCGCGCCGGCTGCGGCCGACTTCCGGCCGCCCCATCCCGCGAGCCTCCCATGAACGCTACCGACTTCCCCTCCGACGCCGCCTACTCCGCCGACGGCAGCGGCCAGCCGCTGTACCAGCGCCTGATCCCGCGCGCCACGAGCATGATCCGCCTGGATCACACCCATGTCCTGACCACTTTCCACCGCTACCGCCGCGACATCCCGCTCTCGCGCAAGGCCGGGCTGGTCGGCGTCATCTGTACCGCGCTGGAAATCCATGCCACGCTCGAAGAAGAAATCTTCTACCCCGCCCTGCGCGCCGTCACGGATGACGAGGTGCTGCGCAAGAGCGTTCCCGAACACATGGAAATGCGCCGCCTGATCGATGAACTGCGCGCCATGACCCCCAGCGATACGCGCTACGACGAAACGCTGTTGGCGCTGATGCGCGACGTCATCCACCACGTGGCGGATGAAGAAACGGTGCTGCTGCCGCAAGCGGAACGGCTGTTCTCCGAAACGCGCCTGCAGGAGCTGGGAGCGGAAATGACGCGGCGCCGGCTGCAACTGACCGGCCCACGCACGACGCAGATCGCGCGCGACATGGCGCGCGGCATGCCCGTGGCCACTTTCACGGTAGGCGCGCTGGCCATGCTGGCCGTCGGCTATGCGGTGCGTGCAGTGCGGCGTTGACGCGAGCCACGCACAAGGCGGCATGTCCGGGCGAGCCGATGCATGCATGCGGCGTTGCTGACTCTTCCGGGCACCGCCGGGCCTGCGCCCGGCTGCGTGCGCGGCGTCAGGCTTGCGGAGGCTGGCCGTTGGAGGCGCTCAGCCCGCCGTCCACGGGAAGATTGACGCCGGTCACGAAGACGGCGTCATCGCTGGCCAGGAAGGCGATCACCGCCGCGATCTCCTCGGGTTCGGCACCCCGCCCCAGCGGAATGCGTTCGGCGAACTTGTCCATCAGCGCCTTGTCGGCGTACATGTCCTTGGTCATCTCCGTGCGCGTCAGGCTCGGGCAGACGGCATTCACGCGGACGCCGTCCCTGCCATGGTCCATGGCCAGCGCCCGCGTGAAGTTGGTGACGGCGCCCTTGGCGGCGTTGTAGAAGCTCATGCGCCAATCCCCGCCCAATCCGGACACGGACGAGACATTGACGATGCAGCCGCGTGTCTTGATCAATTCCGGCATCGCCGCCCGGCAGCCGTGGAACACGCCGTCCAGGTCCGTGGCGATGACCGTGCGCCAGTCGTTCGGGGACGCCTCGGTCACGGTGCCTTCGACCGCCGTACCGGCGTTGTTGACCATGACATCGAGCCGGCCGAAGCGCTGCACCGCGGCCTGCACGAGCGCTTCCACCTCGTCCAGCCGTGACACGTCCGCGGTATGGATCAACACCCTGCCTCCATCGAGCCCTTGCGCGGCCTGGCGCAGCTTGGACTCGGTGCGGCCAGCCAGGACGACGTTGGCGCCTTCCCGCGCAAAGCGTTGCGCGGTGGCCGCGCCGATGCCGGAGCCGGCGCCCGTCACCACCACGACTTTTCCCTCAAAGCGATTCATCATCTACTCCCATGCGTGCAATCGACGACGCACCGCCGCAAGCGCCATACCACCGGCGCCCGGGACGATCTGCATGGGATCTACATGGCGCGATGCCGCGACGCCTGCGTTGCCTGCTCCGCGGCGGTTCGCCCAGGCTCAGCCCGGCTTGCGAAACTTGAGTACGAACTGATCGGTATGGCCGCGGATCGTCGGCGCGAACACCGGCACGTCATGGGGATCCTGCGCGTTGCGCAGGACGCTGCTTTCCGCTTCCAGCCTGAAGCCCGCGGCCTGGGCCTGCTGCTTGATGGTTTCCGGGTCGATACGGTGCAGGGTATGTGAGCTGGCGTCGCTCGTGCCCGCATTGGCCACATGGTCCACGACGATGAACACGCCACCGGGTTTCAGTGCCCGGTACACCGCGGCATCGAGTTGCGCGGCCGCCGCCGCGCCTGCAAACCCGTACACGTCATGATAGTTGTCCGAAGTCCAGGCGACATCCAGCGGCTCGGGGAGGGAAAGCGCGGACAGCGGTTGGCTGATGACGCTGACATTGGCGTAGGCACCCGTGGGAATGGCCTGCGCCGTCGCCAGCGACTTGGGCGCGATCTTCATGATCTCTTCCGGTACCACGGCGTAGACATGCCCGGTGGCACCGACAGTCTTGCTGAAGAGACGGGTGAAGTACCCGCCGCCCGGGATCAGGTCGGCGACGCGATCGCCCGGCTTGATGCCCGCGAAAGCCATCAATTCGGCGGGCTTGCGCGCGGCATCGCGCTGCACGTCCGCGGCGGGACGGTCGGGCGACGCGACGGCCGCGGCAATGGCGGCATCGGGCCGGCCATGCGGCGCCTGGGCGCAGGACGCCAGCGCGAAGCTGGAGGCGGCAAATAGCACAAGGGCAAGTTTCACGTTTCAAGCTCCAGTCAGCAATCCGACGATGTGGGCCGCGACAAGCGCGCAAGGACAGGCGCCCGCGGAGAATGCGCTTGCAGAAGTTAATGCCTCCTTCCAATTGCCGCAACCGGCCACATGCCGGGGCTGGCTGGCCCGCGCCCGGCAAGCGACCGCCGTCAACGCCCTGCACGCGCGATAGGCCCCGCGACGGCGCCCGGCCGCCTACCTATCGCCGCATCCGCACGCCGCCTGGTATTCAACGAACGCCCGCACGCCAGCAGCCGAAAAGCGTCGACAACATCGACGGCGAACTGGAAGACTCGTGGGACGGCTTGTACCGCGACCATATCGATGCGTCCCTGCCCTCCCAAGGAGGCAGGGTGGCACTGCCGTTCATCCAGAACTGGACGCACTGTTGCACCTGGCCATGGTGCCTGTTCCGGTATATCCACCTTAATTCGCAGCCGGTATACGAGGCCCCATCCTTGTCCCGGGGATGGGACTTCGCGACGACCTGCTCCATGTCGATCCGGTCCAGGATGAAATGGACCGACATCTCCGAGTTCGTCGCCCACGCCAGGCCCGCCTTGCATTTGCGCGAAACGGCCTTGACGGTCGCCTGCTGCGCCGCGAGCACGCTCTTGTACTTGGGATGCCGCTTTATGCTGGCCAGGAACTCCGCCTGGTTCGGCGGGACATGCCTGTTGAAGCACTTCTGCTCCCATTGTTCGCTGCGTATCGCCGCATATTGGTCGATGCGGCTGATCTGCCGCACCCCGGAAACGGGATCGCAATCGTGGGCTTGGTGAAAGTGAGGATATTCGTATGGATATCTACCGCGCGGAAGCGCCAGGCCGTAGACAAGATCGCCGGGTTCGAACTCCTGCTTGAACGGAGGATGGAATGGCATGCGTCGGTTTCCGCGTAAAAGGAACCACCATACGGGCGCAAGGCCGTCCCAATAATGCGAAAGTTCGGAGCTTGAATCATGGCGGTGTCCGATGCCGGACGCATCGCCGGCGCTATTCGGGCAGCGGCTGCGCCACCGTCGCCGAGGTCGCCTCCGCTTGCGGCGACGGCGCCTCCGGTACGGCCAGGGTCGATATAATCACCGCCGCCAGCTCCAGGGCCATGCTGTCCAGCAATTCGATGGCCCGCTCGTCCAGCGTGCGCGGCTCCTTGTCGAACAGGCACAGGGCCCCGAACACACGTTCATCCCGGGTGCGCAGCGGCACACCCGCGAAGAAGCGCATGCCCCATAGCCGCACCACGGGATGGCCGGCGAAGCGCGGATCGCGCTCCGTGTCCGGGACAACCAGCGCTTCGTCCTGGCCGACGACGGGCTTGCCGATCGCTTCGTCCCGCGGCATCGCGATCATATTTCCCTCGTCGCGGGGCAAGGTGCCCTGTAATGGCCGATTCTGGCCGACGACAAGCTCGCGATCCCCGCTGGTCAACACGATCACGGCGTAGCCGACGTCAAACACATCCGCGGCGCGCTGCGCGAGCCCGTCCAACACTTCGCGCACCTGGCCCGCAACGATGCCCGAGACATCGAGCGCGGCCTCCCGTGCAGGGTCGATCGGCACGGCGTCGGTTTTCCGCTCCTGCTTCGCGGCGGGCGGCGCCGCCATGGCCTGGATGCGCAGGACTGCCTCGTTCACCGTGGTGACGACTTCGTCCGCGCCTAGCGTCTTGTGAGAGTCGTTCTCCAGCAAGTCGGCGGGCGCGTTCCACAACACAAGCATGATCCGCAGCCGTGGCCAGCGGCGCCGCAAGCGCCGGCAGAAGTGACGCGCCGGCGCCTGTGGGTTCGCGGCGAAGTAGCTCACACAGACAAGATCCGCCTCATCCAGGGCCAGCGTTTCGATGGCCTTCGACGTGATGGCGAAGACACGCCGGGAGTCCGCGCGGATGGATTCCATCTGGAGCGCGTGCGCGAGCATTTCGGACGCAAGGTTGTCCAGCTCCCACTTTCCCCCCAGGCAAACGACGGCCATGGCATTGTCGCCTTCGCCTTGCGGCGGGTACTCCTCGCGCAGGTCATCGAGCAGTCTTTCCATGCCGTTTGCCACGCGCCAGCGATGGGCGGCGGTGGCACTGCGCAGGTGCTCCCGGCTGGCGATACGCAGCACCTCGATGCCGATGTCATGGTAGAACGCTTGAACCGATGACCGCCTGACTTCGGCATTCGCGAGCTCGATCGCTTCGTCGGCATCATCCGCGATCAAGCGTTGATAGAGCCGTGTCGGCGCGTCCAGGGCGGGCGCCGCGCCCAGCAGGGTCTCGAAGAATTGCAGCTGCGGCAGGTGGCGCCCGATCACCAGGATGCATACGGTCAAGGGCGTGGACAGGATGAGCCCCACTGGCCCCCACAGCACGGTCCAGAAGGTCGCCGCGGCGATCAGCGACATCGCCGACAAGCCGGTGCTGGTGCCATAGAGCAAAGGCTCCACCACATTGTTGCTGATGAGCTCCAGGACGACCACCAAGGCAATGGTCCACAGCAGCATGTGCCACCCGGGGTCGACGGCAAAGGCCAGGCCGATGGGAAATATCGCCGAAATCATGGGGCCCACATACGGCACAAAGCGCATCACGGCCGCCAGCGTGCCCCACAGCAGCGCCCCCGGCACGCCGATCAGCCACAGGCCCAGCGCCATGGGCACGCCATAACCCACATTGACCAGCAGCTGCATCCGCAGATACTTGGCGATGCGCGTGGCGGCCTCCTGCAGCGCATCGGTGGAACGATGGAGGTCGCCACCGAGGATCGTCAGCGCACGATCGCGCAGATCGCCCTGGTCATACAGGGCGATGAAGACGAAGACCAGGATGATGCCCATCGTCGCCAGCGGCTGCAGCGCCGGAGCGATCCAGGCGCCGGCGGTTTTCAGCGGAGACTCCGGGCCGGGAACCACCGCCACGCGCTGCGCCTCGTCGGCCGACGGAAGCGTCGTGCTTTCCACTTCCTTGCGGAGCGACGTAATCGTTTCCAGCGCGCGGTCCAATACGCCGGGCGCCTTCAGGCGTGTCCGAAGGTCGACCACCTTGGCCTCCATGGTCGACTGATAAGTAGGCAGCTGCTCGCCCAGGGCGCGCAGCTGCGTGCCCAGCAACAGCCCCAGCCCGCCCAGCACGACGATGACCACCGCCATGACGCCAATGACGCTCGCGCCGCGCGGCAGGCGCAAGCGCCCCAGCCAGGTCACCAGGGGGCTGAGGGCGAAGCTGATCAGGAAGGCGAACGCCAGGGGTATGAGGACTTCGCGGCCGTAGTAAAGGCCGGCGACGATCAGGGTCGCGCTGAGCAGGTTGGCCGCGAAGCGAACGCTGTCGAAGGGAGGCCCGCCTCCGGGGAGGTCGCTGTCGGCTTCATTCATGGAGTTCGGCTGCATGGAAGCCCTCCGTGACGCTCCCGCGCCGATGCGTGGCATCGCCGTGCCCAGGCGCTATCCCCGCGCCGGACGGATAACGATATCGGCGCACACGCCAGATTAACCCCAATGTCCCCCGGGCGACCGAAAAACACGGCCGCCATGGCGGCCGTCCCACCATGCCGCGACCCAGCTCTGGCGCAAAACGGCGTCGGGTTGTCCAGATCCGGCGTCACATGATCGTTGATCGCCCGGAATGCCCATGCTGAAATGGCCGCGGCGCCGGGCCCGGCAGCGATGGGCCAGACGCCGCATATCCACTTCCGCCACGGCAACCCGACCGCCTATTGGAGCTATCCGAATGACCGACAAGCGATCCCCCGACATCACTGGAACGCAATCCCTCACGCACGCGACCGGTGCGCCGGTGGCCGATAACCTGAATACGATGACCGCCGGGCCGCGCGGGCCGGTACTGCTGCAGGACATCTGGCTGATCGAGAAGCTGGCCCATTTCGATCGTGAAGTGATCCCCGAGCGCCGCATGCACGCCAAGGGCTGGGGCGCGTACGGCACGTTCACGGTCACGCACGACATCACGCGCTACACCAAGGCCAAGCTTTTCTCCGAAGTGGGCAAGCAGACCCCTATGTTTACCCGCTTTTCCACCGTGGCCGGCGAACGCGGCGCGGCGGACGCCGAACGCGACATCCGCGGCTTCGCCGTGAAGTTCTACACCGAGGAAGGCAACTGGGACATCGTGGGCAACAACACCCCGGTGTTCTTCTTCCGCGATCCGTTCCGCTTTCCGGACCTGAACCACGCGATCAAGCGCGACCCGCGCACGGGGCTGCGCTCGGCCGACAACAACTGGGACTTCTGGTCGCTGCTGCCCGAGGCGCTGCACCAGGTGACCATCGTAATGTCGGATCGCGGCATTCCGAAGACCTTCCGGCACATGCATGGGTTCGGCAGCCACACGTTCTCGATGATCAATGCCGACAACGAGCGCGTGTGGGTCAAGTTCCACTTCCGTTGCCAGCAAGGCATCGAGAACCTGACGGACCAGGGCGCCACCAGCGTGGTGGCAGGCGACCGCGAAAGCCATGGCCGCGACCTGCTGCAGGCCATCGAGCGCGGTGATTTCCCCCGCTGGAAGCTATACATCCAGGTCATGACACAGGGCCAGGCCCAGCGCCACAAGCACAATCCGTTCGACCTGACCAAGGTGTGGCCCAAGGCCGACTATCCGCTGATCGAAGTCGGCGTGATGGAACTGAACCGCTATCCTGAAAATTACTTCGCCGAAGTCGAACAGGCCGCTTTTTCGCCCGCGAACGTCGTGCCCGGTATCGGGTTCTCCCCCGACAAAATGCTCCAGGCGCGGCTGTTCTCCTACGGCGACGCACAGCGCTATCGCCTGGGCGTGAACTTCAACCACATCCCGGTCAACGCGCCACAATGCCCGTTCCACAGCTATCACCGCGACGGCGCCATGCGCACCGACGGCAACCTGGGCGGTACGCCTACCTACTGGCCCAACAGCAAGGGGGCGTGGATAGGCGACGATCCGTCGCTGCAGGAGCCGCCACTGGAGCTCGACGGCGCGGCCGCGCACTGGGACCACCGGGTGGACGAGGATCACTACGAGCAGCCGGGAAATCTCTTCCGCCTGATGACGCCCGCGCAGCAACAGCTGCTATTCGAAAACACGGCACGTGCGATGGGCGATGCACGCGAGGAAGTGAAGCGGCGCCACATTGAAAACTGCGCGAAGGCAGACCCTGCCTACGGCGGCGGCGTCGCGAAGGCGCTCGGCCTGTGACCAATGCGCCGGTGGAAACTGGCGCGATACTGGGCCGGCGTCACGCCCAAACGTTCGTTGAAAACGATGCGCATCCTGTCGACGGTCCCGAAGCCGCAGCTGAAGGCCACGGATTTGAGGGGCTGATCGCCGGCCTCCAGCATCTTGCGGGCCGCGTCCACACGCGCCTGCTGCACGAACGCATAAGGCGTGATGCCGGCTTCCTGCATGAAATACCGCGTCAGGTTGCGGGTACTCATACAGGCGGCGGCCGCCAGCGATTGCAGGGTATGCCGCTGGCCGATATTGCCCATCACCAAGGCCTGGACGCGCGCCACGGGTGAGTCCGGGTCCGAAGGCGCCGTCAGGTAAGGGCTGAACTGCGACTGGCCGCCCTGGCGCTGGGCAACCATCACCAATCGCTTGGCAACAGCCAATGCGAGGCCATGCCCGTGGTTCTCTCCTATCACCGCCAGGGCCAGGTCTATGCCAGCCGTGACGCCGGCGGACGTCATCAGCCGCTCGTCGCGGATATGGATCGCGTCCGGCTCGACCCTGGCTTCCGGGAATCGCCTGGACAGCTTCCCGGCATGCTGCCAATGCGTCGCGGCACGGCGCTGGTCGAGCAGGCCGGCATAACCCAGCGCGAAAGCGCCGGTACACACCGACCCATACAGACGGGCAATCTGCGGCGCCTTGCGCAGCCAAGCCGTCAGTGCAGGATCCGGCGGCGCATCCGGCATGGCCGGACCGCCGGCAACGAGCAGCATGTCGAAATCACCGACCGCGTCATCGAAGCTCAGGTCCGCAACCAGCTGCATTCCGTTGGAGGCCCGCAAGGGGCAGCGATGTCCCGCGACAAGTACGGTTTCGTATCGCTCGGCCGCGGGCAGGTAGGCATTGGCGCCGTGCAGGGCATCGGCCGGTCCTGCCACATCCAGGGCCTGAACGCCTTCATGAATGACGATCGCCACCTTCCTGACCGTCATGGACGCCTTCCGCCGCGGGGCCCGTGGGCCCGCCGTTGGGAGAACTGTCCTTGGCGCCGCAACGGGATCGAGGCGTCCGTTGATCGCTTGTCTGGCATATTTTTTCTTACGCCCACGAGGACGTTGGATGGGTTGCGGATGCGTGCTTTTCCGATGCGCGCGGAATGTTAGCACCCGATAATGAACGGACGGAACCACGGCCCCTGGGGTTGTCAGCCTACCGTTGCCGGCGGGCTCACATGCCGCACATGCCGGAACATGGAAGCCACACCGGGTGCGACATGCCGCCCGGAACGTGCGAGTGCCCGCCGTCACTCACGCGCGCGCTGATCCCAGCGTGGATCATCTTTCCGAAATCATGCCGGGAACGGTTCTTGGGCCTCATGCCGGCATGCTCGGAATAAAAGTAGAACGGAGACCAGATGCACCTTCTCAAGAGAAACCTCGCCGCCGTCGTGCTGGCAAGCGCCATCGCCCCGTGGTGGGCGATGGCATCCGACCAGGAAGCCGTATACCCGCAGCGCCCGGTTACCCTGGTAATTGGCTACCCGGCCGGCGGTAGTGCGGATACGCTGGCCCGGCTCCTCGCGGCCCACGTTGGCGAGGCGCTTGGCCAAAAAATGATCATCCAGTACAAGCCTGGCGCCGGCGGCAATATCGGTGCGGAATATGTCGCGCGCGCCACACCGGATGGCTATACAGTCTTTCTTGGTGGAAGACCGAACACCATACACAAAACGATGTACGGGACCATGAAGTATGACTTTGCGCGCGATCTGGTCCCGGTGGGTTTGGTCGCAACGATACCCTTCGTCATGGTGACCAGCACCCATGCCCCCATCGCCTCCGTACACGATGTCGTGAGGCTGGCCCGAACGTATCCCGGGGGGCTCAGTTGTGCCTCTTCCGGCATGGGAACAACGTCCCATCTGCTTTGCGAATTGCTCCAACAGGAAGTGGGCATCGACATGCAGCATGTTCCTTACAGCGGTGGCGCGCAAGCGTTGACAGACGTGATGGGCGGTCGGATAGACCTATATATCGCAACCGTTGCCGAGGGGCTGCCCCACATCCGCGCAGGCAGGCTCAGGCCGCTCGTCACCATGTCTTCTCTACGGACACCCGCAATACCCGATGTGCCCACGCTGGAAGAAGCCGGCGTGTCGGAACTGTCAGGACTTGAGCTTGGAGCCTGGAGCGGTCTACTGGTGCCCGCCGGCACGCCGCCGCATGTGATCGCAAAACTCAACCGATCCATCAACGCAGCGCTGATGGAGCCCGCACTGCACGACGCCATGGCGCAGCAAGCTTTCGCTACGCCGCTGCAACCCAACACGCCGGCTGCATTCAAGGAACTCATCGCCGAAGAGACCGACCGCTGGAACGGAATCCTGCGGATGCGCAATATCAAGCCGCTACATTGAAGAGCCATCACCGGACGCTACGCTGGTGACGTGCTTCGGCGATGCTGCCGCGCCGAACGAACTCGGACGGGCCAAGGGACGAACGGTAATTGAGTCCGGAACTTCTCTACGCATGCTGCGGACACCGCATGGTTGGAAGAACCTGCGCCTTGCGCGCAGGGATGTCCCTTCCGCATTCAGTGGCCCATCGTAGGAGGTTATGACTATGCAAGTAACCAACGTCAATCCGGCTCGTTTCGACGCATACTCCGCCCCGAGTTCGCAGACTTCCCCCACCCCACATACCTCGGCGCAGGAAGCCTTCGCGGCTTACCAACCCCCAAAGTCATCCGAGTCGCATCAGGAACGCGCAAAGCGCGACACCGCGACGCAAACGATAGAACTGAAGAACGTCGCTGAAACGGGAAAGCTGAGAGATGCCGTCCGGAACACCCTGACCGAACTGGGCAGCGAGATCAAAAAGGATCCAGGCAAATATACGAAGATCGAGATGGACGGTTGCTATAAGTACGTCAATGAAGGCGCCAAGAGAAGCGCGGCCGCGGCGGAACATTTCCTGGACACCTATTTGCAAGGCGCGGGGGTCACAAAGGATATTGAAACCGGCGCAAAGCGGTGCGGCCGCCCCAGGGACGATTTCCGCAACAAACATAACGTGGAAGTCAGGGTCTATACGAACCTGGCCTAGTAGACGGGACGCTGCACTCCGCGTCCGTCAACACAGCTCTCGGTGATACATCCCTCTTGCGAGGATATGCTCCCGGCATCTGGGGCTGTACGGCGCGTAGTCATCTACGCGCCGTTATTTTTTGATTGCGCAGTCCTGCTGGTAAGCCTGCGCCACCGTGTGCGCGCTCACATGCCGATGCCCGCACGAAACGGCAAGGTATCGCCCCCCGCTTTCCGCGCCAGGAACGCGTGACTGCACGCCGTTACCCACGGTCGCCCGATTCAGGGTGGATCATCTTCCCGAAATCATGCCGGCAACCTTCGCGGGTTCATGCCGGCATGTTGCAAATAAGAGTAGAGCGGAGACAAGATGCAGCATCTCAAGCAGGACCTCGCAGCCATTGCCTTGATGACCGCGGCTGCGCCATGGGGAGCTATGGCGGCCGACCAGGAAGCGGTATACCCGCAGCGTCCGGTTGCGCTGGTGATTGGTTTCCCACCCGGCGGCAGTGCCGATGCCCTGGCCCGGCTCCTCGCGCATTCCATGGGCGAAGCCCTCGGAAAAAAAGTGATCGTCCAGTACAAACCTGGCGCCGGCGGCAACATCGGCGCGGAATATGTCGCCCGCGCGACGCCGGACGGCTATACGGTCTTCCTTGGAGGACGGCCGAACACCATACACAAATCGATGTATGGAACCATGAAGTATGACTTCGCACGCGATCTGGTCCCGGTTGGGCTGGTCGCCAGACTACCGTTCGTCATGGTGAGCGCCACGCACAGCCCGATCGCTACCGTACAGGATGTGGTAAGGATCGCCCGTACGTATCCAGGGGCGCTGAGTTGCGCGTCCCCCGGGACAGGGACAACCGCGCATCTGTTGTGTGAACTGCTGCAACAGGAAATGGATCTCGACATCCGGCATGTGCCATACAGCGGTGGCGCGCAGGCGCTAACGGACGTAATGGGCGGTCGGATAGACATCTATATCGCGCCTGTTGCCGGGACGCTGCCCCACATCCGGGCGGGAAAACTCAGGCCGATCGTCGCGATGTCGCCTCGACGGATACCGGCCATGGCTCATGTGCCGACGCTGGATGAAGCCGGCGTGTCGGAACTGTCGGGGCTCGAGCTTGGGGACTGGAGCGGCTTGGTCGCGCCGGCTGGCACACCGCCCCATGTGATCGCAAAACTCAACCGATCCATCAATGCAGCGCTGATGGACCCGGCACTGCACGACGCCATGGCGCAACAGGCCTTTGCTACGCCGCTGCAACCCAACACGCCGGCCGCGTTCAAGGAACTCATCGTCGAAGAGACTGACCGTTGGAACGGAATTCTGCGGATGCGCAACATTAAGCCGCTACATTGAGAGGCCGGCACCGGCCTCTTCCCCGTCAAGCCTCTCCAATGCTCTAACTCGCACCATTCGTCCCGTGTGGGCGAGTTGATCGATTACTTCATCGCGGAAGACGGCCGGAGAAAATAACCATGGAACGTAAACTGACCATTACCACTCGCCGCGATTGGGCGGCCACTCTGCGCGAAACGGGCGCGGTAGCTGCCAAAGGTATGAAGCCAGGCACCTTGAACCGCCCCGGGGCGGTTCAGACAGACAGGGCAAGCCCAGGCGAGTAACAACAAGCCGTCCTAGCCTGCAAGACGCTGTCAAATAAGCGCTTACGAATTTTCTCGATGCGAATCAGGAGCCAAGCAGTACATTAATCAGCAAGCGTCGCCGAACGTGACGCGGGTCAACGCATAAGCGTCATCCATTAGGAGCCCATCATGAGCGAGAGCATCTCGTTTATCGTCCACCTGCCCGGCAAACCGGAGGTACGCGATGAACTTTATACAAGCCTCATCAAGGTACTCGACGCAATGTCACACGAACCGGACTTCATCAACACCTACCTGCACCGGTCGGCGGAAGATCCCGACACGCTGGTCCTCTACGAAACTTGGGCATGCAGTGCGCAATACTTTCAAGAGCATCATCTGAAGAAGGACTATCGTGTCGACTACGAGGCTAAGCTCAAGAAGCTGCTGAAGTCCGAGCGGCGGTTCGAATGGCTCGAACCAGTTCGTGGTTACGAAAGCCGTACCCCACGTCCATGAACACGTAGCTAAACTCATCGGGGACAACCAAGGTTCGCTCGATTCGAACGAGTGGGCGTCACCGAACGAGCCGTGTAGAACAAGGACGGGATGAGCCTTCGATTGCCATCGGGCTCGACGTGATGGCTGCCGAAGTGGGAATGAGCCGGCGGACATTCACCCGGCTTTTCCGTGGGCAGACCGGCGCGAGCCTGCCGCGTGGCGCCAGCAGGTCTGTCTACTCACAGCCATCGAACGTTTGAGTGGAGGGTAGCCCGTGACCCGGGTTGCACAGGACCTGGGCTACTTGCGCACGTCCTCGGTCGCCTTGAGTTTCGCCAGTCGCTTTTCCGCTGTGGGATTAAGGCCGCTGGCCAGCTGTTCAGGAGCAACCGCGTGCTTCTCACGCGCCGAGCGGGCCGAGACCGCGGGATAAACGCCCAGCGCCATCGTCTGCTGCTTGCCGTGATAGCGCTACTGGTACCACCAGTGCTTAGCCCCCTCAGTCTTTGCCAACAGCGACAGGCCGCCCCCATCGCCCAAATGGGTCACATAGGGGCAACGTGAGGCAACACGGGGCAAACAAAAACCCGCAGAACCAATGTTCATGCGGGTTGTGGGGCAACGCGGGGCAACCTGAGGAATGTTCTTGGCGGACAGAGGGGCCTTCGAATACAGGCCGAAGAACGTCAATTTTGCTCGCTCTCCGTTGTTCGTAAACCATAAATAACAACAAATATCACAACAAGTCTGCACGTTTATAGGATCGCGGCTGTAGCTCGGTCCAGCGAAAAAACGCCGCTTTGTGTAAATTCTCGACGCATCTAGTACAAATTTGCGATGGGAGAGAGTTCGTGGTCGGTCAGATGCGATTGAGAGTCTGGGATGTAGAGCACGGCGCCTGCGCTATGGTTCAGCACCAAATTGGCACCTACGGGGGCCGTCTAGCCATGATCGACTCTGGATGCACACCCGACTGGCGGCCCAGCGACTATATCCGCGGCACACTCAAACGGACGAATGTCGATTACCTGTTCATCACGAACGCGGACCAAGACCATATGAGTGATCTAGCCGGTTTACGCCGTGCGGGCATATCGGTCGAGACACTGATTCGGAATCCGCACCCGCCCGCTGACGCCCTTCGCTCGATCAAGCAAGCTGGCGGCACGCCGACCGATGACATCGACGAATTCTTGTCCATGCATGGAAGGTACACCGCGCCCGTGGCACTGCCCTTTAATGAAGGAATGGGCGGCATCACGGCGACCTACTACTTCAACCGTTACCCGGAGTTTAAGACTACAAACGATCTCAGCTTGGTGGTGTTCCTCAAGTACTGCGGTTTTTCAATCCTTTTCCCCGGAGATCTTGAAGTGGCTGGCTGGAGGGCGCTCTTGGAACGGCCGGCCTTTCGAGCAGACCTCGGTGACGTTGACGTACTGGTGGCTTCACACCATGGCCGCGAAAACGGCTATTGCGCGGAACTCTTTGACTATTGCTCGCCAAGGGCGATCGTTATGTCGGACAAGGCCATTCATCACGATACGCAACGCATGACCCAGACGTACCGACAGCGCGTGATAGATAGGCACCCGGCCGGAGTTTATGTTGCCACCACTGGAAAACGCCGCCACGTCCTAACTACACGGCGCGATGGATGGATCCAGTTTGATGTAGATTCCGCCGGTGCGTTTACGATCTCGACCGAGTACAACGGATGAAAGACAGCCTAAAGAATTCAAACTTAAAGCTGCTCGTATCGTTGGCCGCTTTAGACATGGCGATAGCGCTTTCCTTTGCGTATCCACACATCGCGGAGGCGATGACCATTTCGCGGGTTGTACAAGGCAGTGTTGTCACTTTGCTTCCGGTAGCAATACTTTTGTTGGTCGAGGTTGCCTCGCCCAACCTCAAGGCCGTCCTGGTCTTCTGGAAGGTCGAGAATGCGTTACCCGGGCACGCCGCATTCACAACGCATGGGCCGTCAGACCCACGCATCGACATGAGTGCTTTACAACGGCACGTGGGAAAACTTCCCGTCGATCCCAAAGAGCAAAATGCCACGTGGTACAGGCTGTACAAACGTGTCGAGTCGGATACCAGGGTAGTTGGGGCACACAAGTCATACTTGCTGTGGCGGGACGCCGCAAGTTTATCGCTGCTGCTGTCCATTGTCGTTCCCTTCGTTCTATGGTGTTTCGACGCGACGTCCTTGATAGTAAAGGCGAGCCTTGTGCTATTTGCAGTGCAGTACATCTTGACGGCGCTGGCCTCTCGCAACAGTGGCAACCGTTTTGTGTGCAACGTACTTGCACTTCACGCGGCCAAACGGATAACGGCCGCCCCCAGGGCTTAATTGCCTTGTCTCTCGGGAAGGGTGCCTCACCGGCCTGGCCGCGACGTTTGAGAGAAAGCTGATTGTCGAGGATTTGCTCACCGACGGGCGGCGTACTCGCCGTTCTTCTTTCGATCGAAATAGTCGGTAGAGACCGACACAGCGTGAGCGCCGTCCGTCCCCTTAAGCAATGACGGGTCGAGTTCGAGTTCCTTCCGTGCCCAGTCGGCGATCTCGAATCGCTGTATCAGGTCAGGCGTGTGCAGGCACACCAACATTTCGCGTCGCCAGAGTCGTGAGATGACAACCAGATCGCTGGGATAAAACAGGGAGTCCACCTGCTGAATCACAAACGCAGCCAGCACCTCAAGCTCTTCAAGCGCCAGCCCCTCGAAGCGGGCCTTGCGCGCTTTCTTCGCCCGTCCAGATTCCCGCAGACCGTCAGTACAAGCACGGACAACAAGCACAGCGAACAAGGTCAGGAAGAAAATCGCGGCGACGGAGAAAAAGCCGGTATACGTCGCCGGCAAGCCACTCTTCTCGCGCAACAGATAGGGCGTCATGCAGGCGACCCCGGCTGCAAGGGAGACCGTCTTAGGCGACGTGGCCAGCATCTTGAAAAACCCTTGCACCTCGTCCTTCATGGGTCACCCGGTCAATTTGTAAAACGCTGAGAGTACACCGCCGATGCCCCGGCGATCCATGGTCGGAGCCGGGCTCAGACTGCGTCTTTTTGCGTCACCAATAGGCGAGCCTCAATGCCCGAAAGCGCCGCATGGCGCCGGGCTGGCGGGACGACGCAGGTCTGAGTCAAAAGCGCTCCGTTTGGCGAGCGGGCGAGGTGGGGGGATGACGGCGCGCGCCGGGCTGGGATGGGCCGCGGCCCGCGGGCCGGCGCCGCACCCGAGCGCCGATGCCCCTGGGGCCGTAATACGGGCCCGCTGTTGGGCTGTCGGCTGCGATACCATGTCCAGGTACCCCTTCGAATCGGAGCGCCTCATGTGTGGCCGTATCGTGCAGAAGAACAACCCGGACGATTACCTGGAAAAGATCATCAGGGCGCCCAGAGCGGGCGAGCTGTTCCCGCCCGACCCTGTCGGCCCGCGCTACAACATCCCGCCGGGCGCACGGCCCATGGCCTTCCATCGGTTCAGCGGCGGGCAGCTGGAGGTGGAGCGCATCTACTGGGGTTACAAGCCCAGCGACTGGCGCCGCGCGCCGATCAGCAACGCCAAGACCGAAACCATCGCCGCGGGCAAATGGCCGTGGAATTGGCTGCTGAAGGAAGGCGGCCGCGCGATCGTGCCGGCCGATGGCTGGTACGAATGGAAGTGGTTGACCGACGATCCCAAGGGGCCGAAGGTGCCCTACTTCATCCACCACGCCAACGACGAACCGCTGTTCTTAGCCGCGGTGTGCGCCTGGCGCCCTGGCCGCGAGCACGGCAAGGAACACGGCATGGCCATCGTGACGAACGATACCCAGGGCGGCATGGTGGACATGCATGACCGGCGCCCGGTGGCCCTGCCGCCGGAGTTGGCCGTCGAATGGGTCGACCCCGCGACCACGCTGACGCGCGCCCGGGAAATACTCGCGCATGCGCTGCCGGAATCCGCCTTCACCTGGCACCGCGTGCGCCAGGAAGTCGGCAATTATCGCTACGAGCGGCCCGACGCCATAGAACCGGTTGAGCAGGGCCAGCAGCCGTTCGCCCTGGAGTAGCGATACACTGGATATCCATACAGCCTCTCTACCCGACCATGCCCGCCCGGCCGCCGCTCACGCATGACGACCTGCACCGCATCCGCCTACGCTACGAGGTGACGCCGGCCCGCGCGCCATGCATGTTCGACGGCGCGGCGGTGGAGCGGGACATGGCCGTCCTGCTTGGCGAGGTCGATCGCCTGCGCGAGATCGTCCAGCGTGCGAGAGAGCTGCGCGACCGCTTCCCTCGGCCGGGCAGCTGCCTCGATTCGATCTGGGAAGAGTTTCGGCGGGATCTGGAGGCCGAGCCCGGTGGGCGTCCACACCTGGAGATTCCCCAGGTCCTGGGCAGCAGCATGGTCGACCGATTCGTCGGGCCGCCTGAACGATGGCAGGCCCGCGCGGCTGAGATCGGGGCGGCAAAGCGTAAGCCGCGGCGGCGGTGAGGCGCGCCGGGAACCGCCGCGGCCGCGACGGCACGCACTTTGCTCTGCGGCATTGCCGCATTCACCCAGGAGCAAATCATGTCGGACAATCTAAACGACCGTGGGCCCCGCGACCGTGCCCGTATCAGCTTGGAGCAGGACCATGAGGTCCGGTACTGGACCAAGGAGCTGGGCTGCAGCCCGGAGCAGCTGCGCCAGGCAGTGAAGGACGCCGGCAGTAATTCGGCGGAGAAGGTCCGCGCGGCGCTCAAGAAATAGCCATGTCCGCCCTGCCCGACTTCGTCAAGCCGCCACTGGCCACGCTGGTGAAGGAGCCGCCCTCCGGCGGCTACGCCTACGAGGTCAAGTTCGACGGCTATCGGATGCTGTGCCGGATCGACGACGCGGGCGCGCGCTTCTACAGCCGCGAGGCAAAGGACTGGACGCCGAAGCTCGCCGACCTGGTCGCGCGCATCCGAGCGCTGGAGCTGGGCACCGGCACCGGCTGGCTGGACGGCGAGATCGTCGTCATGGATGAATACGGGATCAGCAGCTTCCAGCGCCTGCAAAACGCGATGGACAAGAGCGTAGCGAAGCAGGTGCAGTTCGTCGCGTTCGACGTCCCGTACTGGAACGGGAAGGACCTACGCGACTACCCTTTTTCGGAGCGTGCCAAGGCCCTGCAGGCGGTGCTGGCCGGCGTGCCGGAGAACGCAGCCATCGTCCGCAGCGTGGTGGCCGACGTCGATACGGGCGATCACGCGGCCGAGCTGCTGGCTGAAGCCTGCCGGCGGCAGCTGGAAGGGCTGATAGGCAAGCGCAAGGACGCGCCGTACCGCGCCGGCCGCACGGATACCTGGATCAAGTTGAAATGCCGGCCGCGTCAGGAATTCGTCGTCGGTGGCTGGACAAACCCGGGCGGATCGCGCACGGGCTTCGGCGCCCTGCTCGTCGGGCTGCGTGAGGGCGACAAGCTGCGCTATTCCGGCCGAGTCGGCACGGGTTTCAGCGGCGGCACCATCGACATGCTCATGAAGCGCTTGGCGCCGTTGGCGACGGACGAGATGCCGTTCACGGAGCGGCCGGTCCTGTCCGATCGGTGGGGCGGCAATTCCAAGCCCACCATGCACTGGGTGCGGCCGGAACTCGTCGTGGAAGTGGCCTACACCACCATCACGGATGGCGGCATTCTGCGGCAGGCATCGTTCCAGGGCGTGCGGGAAGATAAGCCGGCGCGGAAAGTCACCGGTGAACGCGCCGCGCGGGTTTAGGTGACCGATGGCTTCTCGCCACTCGATACTGTAACGTCCACGCGATAAGGATCGAAGGCGATCGCCTTTACCCCTAGCCAATCATTGATCTCCATGAATCTGGCCTGCAATGGTTCGATCTCATTCGTGGCGAACACCTGAGCCGCGGGAATGATTGCGCCAAACCCGCCGGTGTTGCTCGGCACAATGCCCATAAGCTGTGGCGGAACGCGATGCGCCGCAAGGATGTCGTCGCGCGTGACGTTCTTGATGTTGAAAAAATCATCCTTCGCCGCGACCTCGCTGACCGGGATCAATTGGATGCCGTCCTTCTTGCCGTTGGGCGAGTAGATAAACAGGTTCCGGAAGTTGCCCGGCCCCTTCGCGTTTTTCATCGCCTCGCGCACGTTGTCGATGTCCTCCTGATTCTGGGCCGCATCGTTCATGTACAGAATGAACCCGGCGTGGCTGCCGTTGTTGTAGTACTTCCGGCGGAACAGCGTCGCCGATTCGTTCAGCCAGGCCGACTGGAGCGTGCTGAGATACTCCGGGAGCCCATAGACCTCCTGATTCACGTCCGGGTCGATCAGCTGGAAGATCTCGTCGGGCGCGAACTGCTGCTCTTGGCTGTAGGCCGGCACCCAATAATAGGTGTCCATGTCCAAGCCACGGCGCACGTACTTGGCGAGCCGCGATTCAACGGAAAGAAGCTTGCCGGTCATGCTCAGAGAGCGCACCGGGTAAGCATTGCCGAAGATCTGGAAATCGACGGCCAGCTTCTTCATCGTGAGACGGCTCAAGTAGGGATTCGGCCGGAGCGTCGAAGCCAGGATATTGGCCTTAAAGTAGATCGCGGAACTGTGGTGCGTGCTGGCCCGGAACGACTTCGCGAGGCCGGCGAAGCTGACCGGCGGCTCGTACCATCGGCCGTTATTCCAGCATTCGATATAGTCCAGGATCTCGCGCCGATTCAGCACTGGCTCGGGCTCGCCGAACGAAAATGCCTGAACGCTTGTCGAATGTGCTGGCGCCTGCGGCACGTCCATTTTATTCGCTGCGCGCTGGGTAGCTTTCATCAAAAAATCTCCACTACGTTCCGGTTCATCTGGGTTTCGCCTTCCAAGGGCTCGTTATCAATTGCGTGCATGCAGGCCCAGGCCAGGTCCGCATGACTCACCTCTTCCGACCTGCCGGCCGCGTACGTCACGCTCCGCCCGCTGGCCGTCATCGTCTTGCGAATCGCCATGAAGGACTGCGCGATATCGGTCCATCCCGCGTCGAATTCCAGGCGCTTGGTCCGCATCACCTCGACAGCCTTCATAACGAGGCGCGTCTTCACCTCGACGGAATACGTGATTGCCCGCGCGGCAGGAAAAAACTGCTTGACCAGTTGGTAAACGCCTTGGCCGATACCCGTAACGTCAATGCCGATGTGGGCGACCGTGTACCGTTTCGTCAACTGTTCGATCTTCTCGGCCTGCTGCGCGAAAGTCAGCCCGCGCCATTGATGGCGCTCCAGAATGCGAAATTTTCCGCCTGGCGTGGCCGGTGGCGCCATCACCACGCACCCCGCGGAGTCGCCAGTGTGCGAAGGGTCATAGCCGATCCATACCGGGTTGAACCCGAACGGCCGCGTCATCAACGGCAGCACATCACGCCATGCGATCCAGCTGTCCACCATGCAGCCCTGCAACATCGACAGCGGGAACACGGAAGCCGTGTCGTCGATGAAGTTGCACATCAGCAAGTTATCGAACTGATCCGGGCTGTATTCGAAGTCGCGCAGCTCGTCGATATCGAACAGGTTGCAGCCGCCCTTCTCCGCGTCCAGGATGGTGACGATCTGACGCCAGATCTTGTCGTTGCACAGCCGCCCCTCGGCCAGCGCAGTGTGTGAAACGTCGATGATCTTCTGATCGTTCTTCGCCCGCCGCTTGTTGAACGCGGCACCCGACCAAAGCGGGTAGGCTTCGTGCGCCATGCTCGACGGCGTCGAAAAATAGGTCTTGCGCCATTGCTTGTGCATCGCCATGCCGCTGGCGACCTTGTACAGCTCGGTGAAGCGCGGGATCCAAAACACCTCGTCCAGATAGAGGTTGCCGTGATAGCTCTGCGCCGTGCGGTAATTGGTGCCTAGGAAATACAGGGTCGCGCCATTCGGCAGGACGATCGGATCGCCCTTCAGGTCAAGGTCCGCTTCTTCACGCGCGAACTGGATGATGTACTGCTTGAAAACATGGGCTTGCGCCTTCGACGCAGACATGAAAATTTGGTTGCGCCCGGTGGTCAGGGCGTCGATAAACGCCTCTCGGGCAAAGTAGCAAGTCGCACCGATCTGGCGCGACTTCAGTATCATGCGAGTGCGTTGATCGCCATTCCGGTACCAGACTTTCTGGTAATCGAACAAGGAAGCCTTGAACGCCTGGAAAAGCTTGTCCTTCTGCGCATCGCTATAGGCGTTCTTGGTCGGCTTGGTCTTCGGGCCAGCATTGCGCCGTTCGAGGTTGGGGTTCAGGTCCGCTTCGTTACCGCCGGCGTCATAGCGCCGAACACGAGCCATCTGGGTGATCTGCCGCGTGAGCAGGTCGATCTCTTTGTAGTCGCCGCCTTCCTTCTTGTCCTTGGCGATCAGCTGCACGAGGCGCCCTTCGAGCGCGGTCTCGACCTTTTCAACAACGGACGCAGCATCCCACTTGTCGCGTGCCTTCCAGCTCTGCACCGTGGTACGCCGCTCACCCAGATGCCGCGCGATAGATGACACGCGCCAGCCCTGGAAATACAGGGTGCGCGCCACGCGCCGCGGCTCAAGATCGTTGGCAATTTCTAACATGCCGCCATCCTGAAGGAATTTTTCACGCGCGCGCGAGACTGCCGTATGTGACTGATAACGCTACGCTTTGGGCGCGTTGATCAGTCGCGGCAGCGGGGCCACCATGTCATCACTCCTTGCAGACATCCCGAACAACCACCCGCGAGACCACAATGCCGACCCCGAAATGGTTCACCGTTGCCACCGAAGGCCAAACCACTGACGGGCGCGTCATCGAACGCGCCTGGCTGGAACAGATCGCCCAAACCTACAGCCAGAAGACCTACGGCGCGCGCGTCTCGGTCGAACACCTCATCAGCCTCATTCCCGACAGCATTTTCCGCGCGTATGGCGACGTGACCGCCGCCCAGACCATCGAGACCGACGGCAAGCTGCAGCTGCAGGTCCAGATCGACCCCACGCCCGAACTGGTGGCGCTGTCGAAGTCGCGGCAGAAGATCTACACCTCGATCGAGGTGGATCCCAACTTCGCCAAGAGCGGCAAAGCCTACCTGACCGGCCTGGCCGTTACCGACACGCCGGCAAGCCTGGGCACGGACATTCTGGCATTCGCCGCGCAGAACCCCGACAAGCACCCCTACGCGAGCCGCAAACGCAACGCGGATTGCCTCTTCTCGTCGGCCCTCGAAACGGTCTTCGACTTCGCGGACGAAGAGCCGCCCGCCGACGATAAAACGCCGAAGCTGTTCCAGCGCCTGCGTGAACTGCTGAGCCGGGAAAAGGCCAACGATGCCGACCATTTCAAGCAGGTCGAAGAAGCGGTCACCCAACTGGCCGAGCACGTCACGGCGAAGTTCACCGCGGGGGACAAGCTGCTCAAGGAAATGGCCGACCGCTTCGAGTCGTTCGCCTCCAAGTACGTGTCGGCCGAAGCCTTTAACCAGCTGAAGGAACAGCTGGACAACACCCCGCGCTCGTTTACGCCGCTGAAACCGGCCACTGGCACCGACGCGTCCCAGCGCGCCGACTGCTGACCGAAACGACAGTTCACGCCCATAGCCACCACACAGGACTACCGCTTCCATGCGTAACGCTACCCGCACCCTCTTTTCGGGCTACCTGGCCCGCCAAGCCGAACTGAACGGCATCGCCGACGCGTCGGTCAAATTCAGCGCCGCTCCGTCTGTGCAGCAGACCCTCGAAACCCGAATCCAGGAAAGCAGCGATTTCCTCACGCGCATCAACGTCATCGGCGTCCAGGACAAGGCCGGCGAAAAAATCGGCTTGGGCGTTTCCGGCCCCGCCTCCGGCCGCACGAATACGTCCGGCGGCGCCGAGCGCAGCACCCGCGATCTGACGACGCTGAACACGGACGGCTACGACTGCCAAAAGACCAACTTCGACACGCACATCCCCTACGCGCTGCTGGACTCCTGGGCGAAATTCCCGGACTTCCAGGTGCGCATCACGAACGCGCGTATCCGGCGCCAGCAGCTGGACCGCATCATGATCGGCTTCAACGGCACCAGCATCGCCGCCACGACCGACCTCGACGCGAACCCGCTCCTGCAGGACGTCAACAAGGGCTGGCTGCAAAAGTGTCGGGAGCGGGCGCCGGCGCACGTCATGAAGGAAGTGGTCGCGGCCTCCGGCAAGATCGAGGTCGGCCCGGGCGGCGACTACGGCAACCTGGACGCGCTGGTGTTCGACATGGTCCAGCTGCTGGACCCCTGGTATCAGGAAGATCCGCGCCTCGTTGCCATCGTCGGCAGCGGGCTGCTGCACGACAAGTACTTCCCGATCGTCAACACCAGCGACAAGGCGACGGAGAAGGTCGCGGCCGACGTCATCATGAGCACCAAGCGCCTGGGCGGCCGGCCGGCATTCAGCGTGCCGTACTTCCCGCCGGGGAAGGTGCTGCTCACCGCGTTCGAAAACCTGTCGCTGTACTGGCAGGAGGGCGCGCGCCGCACTCATATCCAAGACGCGGCGAAACGCGATCGCGTCGAGTTCTACGAATCGTCCAACGACGACTATGTGGTCGAAGACTACGGCTTTGTCGCGCTGGCCGAGAACATCGAAATCGTGACGGGCGCCTAACATGGTCAGCCCTGCTCAACGTCATCGCGAGCGCGAGCTGGCCCGGGCGCGCGGCGCCGCAACCGAGGCCGGCCAGGTGGTCGCCTCGGGCGCGATCTACGATCTGTTCCTGGCCAAGCTGATCACCGACATGCGCCGGCTCAAGGACATTCAGTCCACCGAGCGCAAGATCGAGGCCAAGGCCACGCTGGTGCCCGAGTACGACGATTACATCGACGGCGTGCTGCTGGGCGGCTCAGGCGCACAGGACGAAGTTCTCTCTACCCTGTGCATCTGGAACATCGACGCTGGCCGGTTCGCTCGTGCCCTGGAGATTGGCGCTTACCTCTTGGCGCATGGCATCAAGCTGCCACAACGATACAAGCGCGACCTACATACCGCGCTTATCGACGAGGTGGCCGACGCCCTGCTGATCGGCAAGGTTGAGGATCCGAAGACCGTTTTCGAGATCGCCGACGCGACGGATCGCCTCACCCAGAAATTCGATGCTCCCGACCAGGCCCGCGCAAAGCTGTTCAAGGTCATGGGCGCCGCCCTGCTGTCCCTGAGCTGCCCTGGCGTCACCGAGACGGAAACGACCCTGCTGTATGCGCAGCGCGCCCTCGAAGCCTTCGAGCGTGCCATGCAACTGTTCCCGAAGATCGGCGTCAAGAAGGAAATCGAAGGTCTGCAACGTCGCCTGAAGAATCACGCCGGAAACCCCGGCTAACCGAGTGCCCCCGCACGCTCGGCGGCGGGGGGCTGAAGGTTCTTGATTGATCCCGGACGCCCCCCCCACCGCCGTCTTATTCGACCATGCCATTCCTCGCATCCGCCCCTCCGACGAACGAACCCAGCGCGGCGACCATCACGAATGATGGTTGGTGGCCGGACTTCGATCTCGCCACCGCGCGCCAGACCATGCGGCTGGATGGCACGGTCACCGACGAACGGCTGCACCACGCCCTGGCCGGCGCCATCCTGGAAGTGAACATGGACGGCCCCGTGCAAGCCTGGGCGACGGCGCGCGCGGCGGAAGGCAAGACGAAACTCGAAGACGTGAGCGCGCCCCAGGTCGACGGCGTCAGCCGCCTGGTCTACCTGTATCGGCGGGCCATCTATTCGTTCGCCACCGCCGACCTGATCGAACGCTACGTGGACTATGACACCACGGCGTCCGGTATCAAGCGTAGCGAGCTGCAGCAATGCTCCCCCGACGAGCACCGCCGCAATGGCCGCTGGGCCGCGCGGCAGCTGGTGGGCGCTTCCCGCAGCACGGTGGAGTTGATCTGATGATCGCCTACGCGCGCCAGAACGACACCGTCGATGCCATCTGCTATCGCACCTTCGGCATTACTGCCGGCATGGTGGAACTGACCCTCGAACTGAATCCCGGCCTGGCCGACCTCGGTACGGTGCTGCCCGAAGGCACCGAGGTCGAGTTGCCCCAGATCCAATCCCAACCCGCGACGGCTCCCTCCGTCAAACTCTGGTGACCTGACCAATGGCCGAACCCTCAACGCTGACGGCGACCGTCCTGAATACGTCCGCCGGCCTGTCGCTGGCCCTGATCCTGCCCTATGTCGATGCCACCGCAGTGTTCGGCGCGTTCATGGGCGCCGCGGTGGTCGCAAGCACCAAGAAAGACGTCCGGGGCTGGACGCGCGCGATGACGTTCCTGATCTCGGCGATCTGCGGGTACTTCATGGCGCCCGAAATCGTCAGCAAGACCATCATCGACCAGTCCTTCACGGCGGCCTTCGTGGGCGCGCTGATGGTCATGCCGATATCGCTCACCATCCTGGCCCGTATCGATCAATTCGACATCGGGGCGTTTTTCCGCTCCCTGGGAGGCAAGCTGTGATCCATCCCCTGCTTTCCTTCGCGTCGCATGCCGTCCCCACGGCTGCGGTGCTCGTCTACATGGCGACGGCGCTGCGCCTGCTGTGCTTCCGCCCGAACGGGTCGCGCCACCGGCACGGCCTGTCCGCCGCGGTGACGATCGTGGTGGCGGCTCTGGCCTGCCGCGCAGCGAGCATCCTGCTTCGCGCGGATCCGGTCTCTCTCCCCGAACTCATCATCGCAATCGCGCTGTGGCGCGCGGCCATGGCCTCACGCGGCAACCTGGCACACCTTATACGGAGCCCGATTGATGGATAACCTTTTGACGCTCGGCGCCACCGGCCGCGCCGTGGCGGACCTGCAGCAAACACTCAACCGGGCAGGCGTCCGCGCACCGGCCACGGGCCTGTACGACGAAGCGACGGCGCAGGCCGTCCGTGCCATTCAGCAGCGCGCCGGCCTGGTAGAGGACGGCATCTGCGGCCCGAAGACCCGCGCCTACCTTGCCGGCCTAGCCTCCGGCCGGCTCTTGACCGAGCAGGATATTGCCGACGCGGCGCGGGCGCTTGACGTGCCGATCGCGGCCATCAAAGCCGTGAACAACGTTGAATCGCGCGGGGAGGGCTTCCTGCCTGACGGACGGCCGGTCATCCTGTTCGAGCGGCATGTGTTCTGGGACCGCCTGAAGAAGGCGGGCATCGATCCCGCGACGGTGACGGCGCCCGCCACCGTCCTATGCCAAGAGCGCGGCGGCTACGCCGGCGGCGCGGCCGAGTATGGCCGCCTGGCGATCGCCATGCGGATACACGAAGCAGCGGCCCTGGAGTCGGCCAGTTGGGGCCTGTTTCAGATCATGGGCTATCACTGGCAGGCCATGGGCTACAGCAGCGTTGCCGACTACGTGGAGCGGCAGAAGGCGGGCGAAGGCGAACAGCTTCAGGCCCTCGTGCGGTTCCTGAACGCGAATCCCACGTTACTGAACGCCCTGCGCGCCCAGAAATGGCCGGCGTTCGCCAAGGGCTACAACGGCGCCGACTATGCGGCCAACCTCTACGACGCGAAATTGGCCCGTGCTTTCGACCGGTTCACAGCCATGCATCCCGCCGAGGAGCCCGCATGAGCGCTGCCCTGATGTCATTCCTGGCCCGGCTCGGCCCGTATCTTTGCTGCGGGCTGCTGGGCTGGGCGCTGTGGTCGCAGCACGGCACCATCGCTTCGCAGGATACCGAGATAGCCGGTTTGAAAGAGCACGCCGCCACCGTATCGAAGCGATTCGGCCAGATCCACGACGCACAGGTGGTGGCGGATCAGAACACCCGCGATTTGCAGCGTGGGCAGGACCAGCTGCGCGGCGCGCTTTCACAACGCGAGATCGAAATACGGAGCCTTCAACATGCCACCGAAGAACTGCAAGCCTGGGCTGATCAGCCTTTGCCTGACGCTGTTATCCGGCTGCGCCAGCGTCCAGCCATCACCGGATCTGCCGCCTATTCCGAGTACTTGTCCCATCGTCAGCCCTTGCAGCCTGACGGCCAGCAACCCCCGAACGTCGGGGGACCTGAACCTGCAGCTGGAACGGGCGGAAAATGACTGGGCGATATGCGCCGCGGTGGTCGACAGCATCGTGAAATGTCAATCCGAGCCGGCCGATGCAAAAGCCCGTTGAACTGCGCGCGTTCATGACTGCCGCGATCGAGACGTTTCGCACGAGCCCGGAAAAGCTGCAGGTCTTCGTCGGAAAGGGTCACCTTGTCAGCACCGGCACCGCGTCACTCTCGTACGAGTATCGCTACACGCTGACCCTGTTCGCGACGGACTTTAACGGCGAGCCCGAGGCGCTCATGGTGCCGCTGCTGGTTTGGCTGCGTCGAAATCAGCCGGAGATATTCGACAACACGACCCAGCGTAAGGATGCGATCCGCTTCGAAGCCGACATCCTGAACCACGACACCGTGGACGTGGAGATCGAAGTCGATATGACGGAACGCGTCCGCGTCACCAAGGGCGTCGATGCTCGGCTGACGGTCGAATATGTGCCCGAGCCGCTGAACCCGGATATGCCGACCGAGGACAGCATCACGGAGGTGTGGGCAGGCGATCAGAAGCTTGCCGAGCTGCCCATGCAGAAATGGGATCCCGAGCTGTGAGCGACTTCGAGCACGTCGCGACCTGGGCGCAAGGGTTGCTCGCGCGCCTAGACCCTGCCGAGCGGCGCAGGCTGAATCGAAAGGTCGGTACCGACCTGCGCCGCAGCCAAGGGAAGCGCATCGCGCAGCAGCGCAATCCGGATGGGAGCGCCTACGAACCACGCAAGGCACGCCGCGCCACGAAGAAGGGTTCCATACGCCGGCGGGCGATGTTCGCCAAGCTGCGCACGGCGCGATACCTTCGAGTATCCGCAACCGACACCGATCTTACGGTCGGCTTCTTCGGCCGCGCCGCGCGGATCGCCCGCGTTCACCAGGATGGTCTCGTTGACCTGGTCGAGCGCGGAGGCAAGTCCGTTCGATACCCGCAGCGCGTGCTGCTCGCCTTCACCGACGCGGACCTTTCGACGATCCAGGATTCCATCCTTCGCCATCTCGCCGGGCACGGCACGTAGAAACGAGAGCAACGGCCCGCACTCCGTGCGCGCGCGAGGGTTGCCCGGCAACATGGGCGGTATATGAACGCCGCCGAAATCATCCGCCTCATCTCGAATTTGCTTCGCATCGGTTATGTCGCGCAGACCGACTACGACGCGAAGAAGGTGCGCGTTCAAACGGGCGAAAACCTAACCGATTGGATCGATTGGAAGGTCCAGCGTGCTGGCACCTCGGTCACATGGGACCCGCCCACCGTCGGCGAGCAAGTACTGCTTGCATGCCCGGAGGGAGAACTTGCCGGCGCCATCGTCCTGATGTCCCTGTACAGCGACGGCCAGGATGCTCCCTCCAACAGCCCGGACAAGCATCTCCGCGTGTATCCGGACGGCGCGCGAATCGAATACGACTTCGCGGCGGGCGCGCTATCCGCAACCGGCATCAAGACCGCCCGCGTGCAGGCCACGGTATCGGCCGAGTTCGACTGTCCGCTGACCACCTTCAAGGGCAAGGTGGTTATCGAGGATCTGCTCACGTACCAGGCCGGCATGTCGGGCACCAACGGCAAAGGCAACAGGACCTCGATCGAAGGCGACTTCATTCAAAGCAATGGCGAGCTGTCGAGTAATGGCGTCGTGCTGGACACGCACGATCACGGCGGCGTGCAGCGCGGCGGCTCCAATACGGACGGGCCGAATAAATGAGCTACACCGGCATGAACGCGGCGACCGGCCGCTGGATCTCCGGACTGGACCATCTGGTCCAGTCGATCGGGAAGATTCTGACCACCATGATCGGCTCGCGCACGATGCGGCGCCGATTCGGCAGCAAGGCGCCCGACCTCATTGACCAGCCCGGCAATCAAGCCACGCTGCTTCGCCTTTACGCCGTGGCGGCTACCGCGATCATGACGTGGGATCCGCGCGTCACGGTCAAGCGCGTGTCGGCGACGGCGGACGCCGGCAGCCCGGGCGCCTACGCGCTCACGGTCGAGGGCGACGCGGACATCGACGGCCAGACGCAACCCTTCACCGCCACCTCATCCTTAAGGCAATAGCATGGCCGCTGCATCGACGCCTATCGACCTGTCCCTGCTCCCCGTTCCCGACGTGGTCGAGACGCTGGACTATGAAACCATCCTGGCGACACGCAAGGCAGACCTGCTCGCGCTGTGCCCGGTCGACATGCAGCCGGCGATCGCCGCGGTGCTGGCCCTAGAATCCGAGCCGCTGACCATTCTCCTGCAGGAAAACGCGCTACGCGAACTGACGTGGCGCCAGCGCGTGAACGAGGCGTGCCGCGCGGTCTTGGTCGCGACGGCGGTCAAGGCCGACCTCGACAACCTGGCCGCCCGGCACAACGTCACCCGGCTCCTTGTCTCCCCAGGCGACGACACTGCCTATCCTCCTGTGCCTGCGATTTACGAGACCGACGATTCTCTGCGCCAGCGCGTTCCGGAAGCGTTTGAGGGAATGTCGGTGGCTGGCCCGCGCGGCGCATACCTCTACCATGCCCGATCTGCTGACGGCGCGATCGCCGACGTGAGCGCGGTATCTCCAACGCCCTGCCAAGTAGTCGTTTCCGTGCTGTCACGCGAGGGCGACGGCACAGCCAGCGCCGACCTGCTCGCCAAGGTGGACGCCGCCCTGGACCTGGAAACGATCCGCCCGCTTGCCGACGAGGTGATCGTCCAGTCCTCCGAGATCGTGCCGTTCCAGGTCAAGGCCACGCTGTACCTGCGCAATTCCGGCCCTGGCCAGACCGAGGCGGTGAACGCCGCCATCTCGCGCGTGCAGGCATTCGTGTCGCGTGCGCAGCGCCAAGGGGCGTCCGTCTGGCGCACCCAGATCTCCGCGCTTCTCCACGTCGAAGGCGTGTCCCACCTTGACCTGGAAGAGCCTGCCGCTGACATCGTGCTCACCGCCGCGCAGGCGGCGACCTGCACCGACGTGATCGTCACCGCTGCTGTGGATACCGACAATGGCTAAACGTGACATGCTGCCCGCAAACGCCACGCCGCTGGAGCGCAGCACCGCGCTCGCGGCGGCCGGTATTGAGCGCGTCGAGATCCCGCTGCGCGCCTTGTGGGATCCGTACAACTGCCCTGAACCATTCCTGGTACATCTGGCCTCTGCGTGGTCGGTCGACCGCTGGGTAGAGTCCTGGCCGGTGGACGTGAAGCGCAGGGTCATCGCCGAGTCCTTCAACCTGCACCAGCGCAAGGGAACGCGAGCGGCCATTCGCAAAGCCGTCGAGCCGCTTGGCTTCGTGGTGGAATTCATCGAGTGGTATCGCATGGCGCCGAGGGGCGTGCCGGGCACATTCCGCCTGTCCGTGGGCGTGCTCGATACCGGGATCACCGAGGATCTGTATTACGAGCTGGAGCGGCTGATCGACGACGCAAAGCCGCTCAGCCGACACCTGATCGGCCTGTCCATCACCATGCAGACGGAGGCACAGGTGAACTATGCGGTCGCTGCCTACGACGGCGACACCATGACGGTCTACCCCTACATCCCCGAAGAGCTGGTGGCCACCGCTACCGCCGCCCCGGCTATCGGTCAACATATCATCGACACCGTGACGGTATACCCATGACTCAACAATTCTTCGGCCTCCTGACCCGTATCGGAGAGAACAAACAGGCAGCCGCCCAGGCCATTAATCGGCTGGTGCAAATTACGCATATGGCCGTGGGCGACGGCGGCGGCGCCACGCCAATCCCCGATCGAGCGCAGACGGCGCTCATCGACGAGAAGCGGCGGGCGCCGCTGAACACGCTGAAGCAGGACGAGAACAATCCGAACTACCTAATCGCCGAGCAGGTGATCCCGGAAGACGCGGGCGGCTGGTACATCCGAGAAATTGGCCTCTACGACGCCGATGGGGATCTTGTGGCCGTGGCGAACTGCCCGGAGACGTACAAGCCGGTGCTCGCGGAAGGATCCGCGCGGGAGCAAATCGTGCGCCTGGTGCTGATGGTCGCCAGCACCGCCGCATTTGTCCTGAAGATCGACCCTGCCGTTGTCCTGGCCACGCGCAAGTACGTCGACGACAAGCTGCACAAGAACATTTCGGTTACGGGCGGCGCGACGGCCGATGCCGTGGCGCTCGACGGCGCCGGCGACATCCAGATTGTGGTCAAGGCATTGGACGTGAGTAAAGCCACCGCAGGCACCCTGCCGGTGCCACGGGGCGGTACCGGGCTTGCCTCCGTCGCCGCTGGGTCCTACCTAAAGGGCGACGGCGTGAACGCCTTGGTCCCTCGGACACCGGCGGAGGTCTTCCAGGATTTGCAGATCGCCGCCGCGATAACGCAAGCCCTCGCGTCGTACCCGAAGGCGTATTCGATCCTGGCGTTGCCAGCTCAGGACCAGGGCCCGATCCTGGTCATCGAAGCCGCCGAGATCTGGACCTGGGTAAGCACGGCATATTTCACCGGGTACAAATCTCCGCTTTGCGGCAGGCCCGTGGACGGCCACACGGTGAGCCCTCTACCCTCCGAGGTCGACGCGGTCGGCGGCTTGCTGAGCAAGACTGCCTACGGCGCGCTTTGGGGGTATGCCCAGCAAAACGGCCTGCTGGTCTCACAGGCCGTTTGGACGGCCAACGTCGGCGCGCACTACTTCGTCGACGTGGACGCCAACAATTTCCGGGTACCGGATCTGCGCAACATGTTCCGCCGCTACACCGGGACTGACGCTGACACTGCAAATGCGAGGGCACTGGGCAGCCGCCAGACGGCCCAGCTTCAGTCCCACGCCCACAATCTCCGATACAGCAACACGGCGGCTGCGTCTGGCGCCAACCAATCGGTCCTCGACGGCGGCGGCGCGCTGACGTACACCACCCTGGTCACCGGCGGAACCGAGACGCGCCCCGTCAACGCCGCTTATCACCCGCGAATCCATGCGTGACGTGCCTTTCACTGCAAATGCAAGGGCACTGGGAAGTCGACAGATTGACGCGTTCCGGTCGCACATCCACAATCTCCAGAGCGGCGCCAATGTGGTCGGCGGCGGCACCGGTCCGACCGCGAATCTGCCGAATACCGGCGGAACGTTCGTGCTGACTTCCATCGCACCAACTGGCGGTTCAGAAACCCGCCCAACGAATACCGCGTTTTCGCCGAGAATCCACGCATAGATTAGGCATGAATACGCGGATGAAAAACGACGTTGACAGGCCGCGTTTCCGACGACGTCCGCGCCACCCGGCTGGCATCGAAGTTGAACCCATCGAAGCCGGCCGCCGACGTTCCGGTCCAAAACGCTTGCGGCTGAGGCATAAGCTGGAAAACTCCCGTAGCCAACTCTATCTGCGTACCGGTAGCCGGGATGGAGCCGTAGATGTTTTGGAAGGCGTCCAGTTGTCGGCCGCCGAATGCCCTTGCATTTGCAGTGAAAAGGACGTCAGGCATGGATGCGAGGATGGAAGGCGGTGTTCGCCGGGCGCGTTTCTTTCCCAACATTCTCGCCGGACGTCATTACGTTGATGTCCAAAGACGCATTGATCGAGATGGGGCCGGCCATGTCTTTCAATGCAAGTGCATCCGAGGATCCGGCGGTGCCAAGGGTATTTGGAAACGAGCCCGAGGAGGCGGACCGAAGGGCGTGCCGGTGGCCGCCGATGGCTGCGGACTGGCGCGATCCCAGCGCTCTCGCATTTGCAGTGAAAGGTACGTCAAACATGGATGCGCGGACAAAAGGCGGTATTGAGAGCGCGGGTTTCGGTGGACGCGCGGATCTGTCTCGCATTGTCGATGCTGAACCCGACTATGCCGACGACGCTCGACGTGCTGCCTGTGTTTACCGGCAAAGGCTGGGGCACAGGATGGTTAACGAAGACTCCATCGGCGACCTCAGTCTGCGACACGCGCAGCACAGAGTTCACGTTGCCAGAGAACCGCTGGCCAGCGTCGGCCTGCCGAGTTCCCAGCGTCCTCGCATTTGCAGTGCAAATCCAACCTATGAAGGTGAATTGTGAAAACCAAGACCGTTTTTCAGACAAATCTCGATGGACTCTTCCTCTACGAAACCATCGCCAACGAGCTTGCCCTGCAGGCTGGCAGCTTCAATGTGCCCTATGGGGCGGTGGAGAGTCCCCCGCCGCAAGTAGCGGAAGGACAGGTGGCACGCTGGACCGGCGCCGCCTGGGAAAGTGTGGAGGACCACCGCGCCGCCGCGCTGTACGTGGTCGACACCAGCGAGCAGTACACGCACGGCAGCGTGATCGAGATAGGCGGCGACCAGGTGGCCTACGCCGGTTGGGGGCCGATACCGGATTGGCTTACGGCCACCGCGCCGGTCGCGCAAGTTGGCGACTAAGCGGCCTCAAGCAGCAGGCGGCTCTCGCGAATCTCGGCGATCTGCCGCCTGCCTAGCGCGCTCCGCGCAAGCTTCTGTGCGAGTTCCCTGCCAAGCGGGTGGTAATAGCGTAGAAGCATCCGCGTATCCACATTGCCGTTGACCTTCGCCAATTCGTGGATCTCGAACACCGTCGCTAAACGCGATGTGCCTTCATGGCGCGCGTCATGGAACCGGAGGTCGTTGAAGTAAGCCGGGTTCGGCCGCCGACCGTTGGTCTTGCACAGCGCTTCATACTGGCGCCTGGCCCGTTGGCGCGCGCGGATAAACGCCCGTGTCACCGAGCCTGGCTGCATAGAAAAAATGCGGCCGCGCATGGGCTTACCGACCACCCACTGCCTCAACGCCTCCCGTGCCACGGGCGTCAGGGGGACGTCCCTTGACCGGCCATTCTTCGAGTGCGGGATATGGATAACGCCGTGCTGCAGGTCCAAGTTCTCACGCCTGACGCCGACTATCTCCGACCTTCGCATGCCGGTTTCCACGGCCACGGTCAAGATAGTCGGTAGCTCCTGAGATTGGGTGGCGCGCATAAGCCATACCACCTCTTGCCGCGGGCAATCCGCCTCGGAAAGACCTCGCAACCGGATGCGATCAAGGAAACGGCGATCGCGCGCGTCGTCGACAGCAGGCCGGCGCACGAGCTGCACCGGATTTGCCAGCGCATCGAACCCCCAGTCCTTCCGGATAACCGTGTAAACATGCGATAGAAGCGCCAGGCGCCGCACCACCGTGGACGCGGCGCACTCTGCCTGCCAGGCATCTCGGATCGCGATCAGATCGGTGTTCCGTATCCGATCGACCGGCCGCTGCGCGAGACGCGTCCCGAGCCAAGCGCGGGCGATCGAGCGCTCCTGAACGTATCCCTTTTTCGTGGATGACACCTCGTTGAGATACCGATCCAATGCCTGTGCCAGCGTAGGCATGCTTTCACGAAGACGGCGCGCTTTGATTCCCGCAATGTTCATGGCTCAAATGGCCCAAGTATCCGACAAATCGCGGCCCTCCAAAGCGGTGAAAAAGTCCGGCATGGCGTCGCTTTTCGAACGACCGGCGCGCGCGGCCGGTCGGCTCGTGCGCTGCGTTTGTGGCTATCCGCGATACGGACGTATGCCATCGCGTGCAGGGCAACGGCAAGGCAAACTTGAACTGTTCGTCGGATCTCAAGATCCGCACAGCACCTGGCGTGCGAGCGCCAAAGAGAACCGCCCAGCGCAAGGGCTGGGCGGTGAACACTAACAGACGCGGCGACATGGTAGGTGCGGGAACACCTTTCCATGCCCCGTACCAGCAGAGGAAAGCTGCCAGAACGGCCAGGGCCGCGCCACCTGTCGACAGGCGGGGTCAGGCTACCACTTCCCCCTTCAAATCACCAAATGGCTACCCCCATCATCCCCTGGATCGGCGGCAAGCGTCGTCTCGCCGATCGCCTTCTCCCGTACTTCCCGCCGCACGAGTGCTATGTCGAGCCCTTCGCCGGCGGCGCCGCCATGTACTTCATGCGTCCGGTGCCGGCCGACGTCGAGGTCATAAACGATGTCAATCAAGAACTGGTCAACCTATATCGCGTCGTCAAGCACCACCTCGAAGAGCTGGTGCGTCAATTCAAATGGGCATTTTCCAGCCGCGAGATATTCCGGTGGCACCAGATCACGCCGACCGACACCCTGACAGACATCCAGCGTGCCGCACGGTTTTTCTACCTGCAACAATCGGCGTTTGGCGGAAAGGTCCAGGGACAGACCTACGGCGTGGCCACGACCGCGGCGCCGGGGTTCTCCGTGTTGCGGATCGAGGAAATGCTATCCGCCGCCTGGATGCGCCTGGCAAACACCTACATTGAAAACCTGCCGTGGCAGGAATGCGTCCGTCGCTATGACCGGGCGCACACGTTCTTCTTCATGGATCCGCCTTACTGGCAGACCGAGGGCTACGGCGTCGGCTTCGAATGGGCGCAGTACGAAGAACTGGCGGAAACGCTGCGCACGATGAAAGGCAAGGCCATGGTTACGCTCAACGACCACCCTGACATCCGCGCGCTGTTCCGGGACTTCACTATTGAATCGACCGACATCAAGTACACGGTCGGCGGCGGCGCCGGCGTTGACAGGTCCGAGGTCGTAATCTTCAGCTGGGACACGAAGGCACAGCCCGCTTCACTCTTCTAACCGCTGTTTGTCGCACAACCCTTTACGTATGCGCTCGCGTGTGATTCCGCGCGCACGCGAGCACACTTCTGCATGAACACCACGGCGCCCGAAAGCGCCCTTTCTCAACGTGCAGAGGCCCAGGAAATGGCGACCGACTATCACCACGGCGTACGTGTCATCGAGCTCGATGGCGGAACCCGTCCCATCCGAACTATTGCAACGGCCATCGTTGGCCTGGTGGTAACCGCGGCTGATGCCGACGAAGCCACCTTCCCTATCAACCGTCCGGTGCTGGTGACCAATGTGAAAACGGCCATGGGCAAGGCCGGCTCGACCGGCACCTTGCGCCGTGCCCTTGAAGGCATCGGCCTACAGACGAATCCAGTCTGCGTGGTAGTGCGCGTGGAAGAGGGGGCGACCGAGGCCGAGACCACGGCCAACGTGATCGGCGGCGTCTCGCCCACCGGTCAGTACCAGGGCGTGCAGGCACTACTGGCGGCGAAGACGAGCGGCCCGCTTGTCACGCCGCGCATCCTGGGCGCCCCAGGCTTGGATAACGCGGATGTGACCGCCGCGCTGGTCAGCGTCGCCCAGGCGCTGCGCGGCTTCGTGTACGCCTATGCATGGGACTGCGCAACCAAGGAAGATGTGGCGGCGTATCGCGAGACCTTCGGCCAGCGCGAACTCATGCTGATCTGGCCGGAGTTCACCAATTTCAACACCGTCACGAAAGCGACCGACCCGCTGTCGTCTGTCGCCGTGGCCTTGGGCCTGCGGGCGAAGATCGACGAGGAGGTCGGATGGCACAAGACCCTCTCCAACGTCGTGGTGAACGGCGCGACCGGTGTCACGAAGGACGTCTATTGGGACCTGCAAAGCACGGCCACCGACGCGGATTACCTGAACGCGAAGGACGTGACGGTGCTGATCAACAAGGAAGGCTTCCGATTCTGGGGTAGCCGAACCTGCGCCGGTCCCGACAGCCTTTATCCCTTCGAGAACTACACCCGTACGGCGCAGATCCTGGCCGACACGGTCGCCGATGCCCATATGTGGGCGGTCGATGCTCCGATGCACCCGACCCTCATCAAAGACGTCATCGAAGGCATCAACCGCAAGTTCGCGGAATTGAAGGCCCAGGGCTACATCATCGACGGCAGCGCCTGGTACGACGAGGAGCCGAATACCGTCGATGTCTTGAAGTCGGGCAAGGCGTACATCGACTACGACTACACGCCGGTGCCGCCGCTCGAAAACCTGGTGTTCCAGCAACGAATCACCGATCGCTACCTGCTGGACTTCGCAGCACGCGTGAACGCTTAACCCCTACGACGCGTCCGGTGGGCGCGTCCTATCACCACCATCCAATTGGAGTTGAGACATGGGTATGCCCCGTAAGCTCAAACAGATGAATGTATTCAACGAGGGCACGTCCTATCTGGGCCAGTGCACCTCGGTCACCCTGCCTAACCTGGAACGCAAGATGGAAGCGTACCGGGCGGGCGGGATGAACGGCTCGGCCAAGGTCGATCACGGCCTGGACGAAAACTCCCTGCAGCTGAAATGGAAGGTCGGCGGCTATACGAAGCAGATCTTGCAGCAGTACGGCGCGACGTCGGTCTCCGGGGTGCTGCTGCGCTTCACGCAGGGCTTCGAGCGAGACGATATCGACGGCGGCGGAGTGGACGCCGTCGAAGTTGTCGTGCGCGGCCGCCATAGCGTAGTCGATCGCGGCGAAGCCAAGGTCAGCGAAGACACCGAGTGGGACATCACCACCGAGTGCGTCTACTACAAGGAAACGATGAACGGCGAAGTTCTCGTCGAAATCGACATTCTCAACATGATCGAAATGTACGCAGGCGTCGACCGTATGGAAGCGCTGCGTAAGGCGATCGGCATCTAAGGAAGCATGAAACCATGACGAACCCAACCCCCGCCACAGCTGCCACCGCCAGCGAAACCGCTGCGGCCCCGGCGACCCCTACCGATCCCAATGCCGTCGAGTTGGACGAGCCCATCAAACGTGGGTCGACCGAGATCAAGTCCGTCGTCCTCATGCGGCCCAATGCCGGCGCGCTGCGTGGCACCACCCTCGTCGCGCTCGCGAATATGGACGTCACCGCATTGCAGACGGTCATCCCCCGCGTCACGAATCCGTCGATTTCGAGCGCGGAAGTCGCACTCATGGATCCGGCCGACCTGGCCGCGATCGGGACGAAGGTCGCCGGTTTTTTGCTGACGAAGCAGGACCGCGCGGCCTTCCCCGGACTGTAGAAGATCCGATGGCGGACATCGCGGTGGTCTTCCACTGGCCGCCCGCCGCGATGGACGCGCTATCACTGACTGAGCTGATGGACTGGCGCGAGCGTGCACGCGTCAGAGCCACACCGGAAGAGTAACGATGGATAAGACCCTTCAGCTGCGCGTCATTACCGCGATCCAAGACAAGTTGAGCGGCCCTCTGAAGAAGATCATCGGCGCGAGCACGGGCACCGCGCAAGCCCTCCAAGATCTGCGCAGCAGGCTCAAGGGGCTGGAAGATACCCAACGCCAGGTTGGCAAGTTTCGCGACCTGTCTAAAGGTCTCTCCACTACCCGCGGCGACCTGCAGGCGACCCAGGACCGTATCCGGGGCCTGGCTGCCGAGATGAAAGGAGCCGGCACGCCGACGCGGGCTATGCAGAGGGATTTCGATCGCGCGGTCGTGAGCGCCGGCAAGCTGAAGGAACAGGCCAGCCAGCAAGCCCAGCAGCTTCAAGTCATGCGCGATCGGCTCGGCGCGGCAGGGGTGTCGACCAGCAGCCTCGCCCAGCACGAGCAGGACCTGCGAAGCCGCATTACGGCGACCACGGCCGCCATGTCAAAGCAGGTCGAGCAGATGGACGCCGTAACGGCGCGCCAGAAGGCCATGAGCGCCGCGCGTGACAAGCTGCATGCCGCACAAGGGACGGCGGCCAATATGGCGATCGCCGGCTACGCCGCCCGCAGCGCAGGCATGCATGGCCTGCATGGTCTGGAGGGCTCCCTGGAGCAATCCAAGGACTTCGAGCGCGAAGCCGTGCGCATTAAGGCGCTGGGCCTTGGGGATCACGCCACCGAGGACGCCGCCAAGTATGCCCGCGCGATGAAGCAATACGGCACGTCGACCACCGACAACATTGTGCTGATGCGGGATGCCCTGACCATCTTCGCCGACGAACACCACGCCCAGATGGCCATGCCGACGTTGGCGAAGATGAAGTTTGCGAACGAAGCGATGTACGGGAGCGGAGAAGCGAAGGCAAACGAGGAAGCCTTCATGAACATGCTCAAGGTGATCGAGCTGCGAGGTGGCGCGAAGGACCAGGCGTCGTTCGATCGCGAGGCAAACATGGTGCAGAAGGTGCTGTCGGCGACCGGCGGGCGAGTCGGCGGGGACCAATGGCGTGACTTCATCCAGCGGGGCGGCGTGGCTGCCAAGCAGTTACGGAACGACGCCTTCTACTACCAGATGGAACCGCTGATCCAGGAAATGGGCGGCCATGCGGTGGGCACCGGCCTCATGAGTGCATACAGCAATTTGTACCAGGGGAAGACCACCGTGCGCGCGGTCAGCGAGCTGATGAAATACGGCCTGGTCAATCCCAAGATGGTCGAGTACACGAAGATCGGCACCGTGAAGCGCGTGGCGCCTGGCGCACTTACCGGTGGTGAGCTTTTCAAGGCATCCCCCCTGGAGTGGGTCGAGCAGGTCTTGCTGCCGAAGTTGGCTGCAAAGGGGGTAACCGACCCCGGCGCCATCAACGACGCAATCTCGTCGATGATCACCAACCGCACGGGGGCCAACCTGTTCACGACGCTGGTCATGCAGGCGCAGCAAATCCACAAGAACGAACGGCTGAACAAGGGCGCGGCCGACATCGACCAATCGGTCTCTCTGGGAAAGACCCTGACCCAAGGCCGCGAAGTCGAGGTGCTGGCCCGGTGGCGCGACCTCCAGCTTGAACTCGGGGAAAAGATCTCCCCGCTTTATAACGGTGTGCTGCGCATCACGGCGGCGGCCACGGAGAAGGTGACCGACTTCATGCAAAAGCACGCCACCACGGCGACGGTCCTTGTCTCCGCGTTGACGGTGCTCGCCGGCCTCATGGTGGCCGGTGGCACGCTTACGATCGGCCTGGCCGCCGTAATCGGCCCGCTGGCCATCGTCCGATTCGGTCTGACGACGCTGGGTGTCCAAGGCGGCCTCGGCGCGCGTGCACTAAGTCTGCTGGCCGACGGCTTTCGACTCGCCGGATCAGCGATCATGTTCGTTGGCCGCACCATGCTCCTGAACCCTATCGGGCTGACGATCACGGCGATCGCCCTAGCGGCCGCCCTGATATACGAGTACTGGACGCCCCTCAAGGCGTTTTTCAGCGATCTATGGGCGAAGGTTGCCTCGACGTTCGAGAACGCCGTACAGGCCGTTTCCGGGGCCGCGCAGCGCATCTGGGATGGTGCGGTGTCCGTCTTTGGCTCCATGTGGGCATCCATCACCGGGATTTTTAACGGCGGGGTTACTGGCCTGGGCTATGCGCTCATGAACTGGAACCCCCTGCAGCTGCTCTATGACGTTATCTCAGGCGCCCTGGCTACCCTTGGCATCCAGCTACCGGCGAAGTTCACCGAGTTCGGCGCGATGCTGATGACCGGCCTGATCAGCGGCATCACCGGCATGGCCGGCGCGGTGAAGGACTCGATAGTCGGCATGGGTGACGACGTGGTCGGGTGGTTCAAGGACAAGCTGGGCATCCGGTCGCCCAGCCGCGTATTTATCGGCCTGGGCGAATTCGTGTCGCAGGGCGCAGCCATCGGCATCGCGCGTCAGCAACCCTTGGCCGTCGATGCGGCGCGCGCGCTGGCCGGCGCGATCGCGGTAAGCGGGGCTCTGGCGGCGCCAGCGGCCTTGGCGTTCGAGCCGACCGGCAGCGACGGCCAACCGCTCAGCTTCGATACCCGTGCGCCAATCGCGGCGGCGGCCGGCGGCCGTCAGATCGTCATCCAGGGCGACACGATCACGATTCAGCTGTCGCCGGCCGGCGGGGCGGACACCGAAGATCTGGCCCAGCAGATCGGGCGAATTCTCGACCAGCGCGATCGCATGAAGGCCGCACGGATCCGTTCCCAGCTATCTGACGTCGCATAGGACCCCGCCATGATGATGTGCATCGGCATGTTCGTTTTCGGCCTGCCCACAATCGCCTACCAGACGCTGCAGCGCCACACTGACTGGCGGTACGCGAAGAACTCCCGGATCGGCGCACGGCAAGCGTCTCAGTACATTGGCCCCGGCGACGACGTGATAACGCTGTCGGGCTGGGTAGCCCCCGAGTTAACCGGCAGCGCAGCGTCAATCGATCTGGTGCGCAGGATGGCGGGAACAGGCAAACCCTACCTGCTGCTAACCGGCGCCGGGGTGGTAATGGGCGCGTACAAGATCAACTCCGTCGACGAGACCCAGACACTGTTCTATATCACCGGCCAGGCCCGGCGCATTGAGTTCAGCATCGTGCTCGAATGCGTCGATAACAGCCAGGCGCGCTCGCTACTCGGTGACGGCCTACAGATTCCGGTCGACCTGATGAACGGCTCGCCGGCGGACTGGAGCATCTTTCAGTGAGGCGCGCCTTCGACGTCCCACTCTGGCGCGTGACGTTGGGAGATACGGACTTGACCGGCGTTTTGAAGCCGCGGCTCATATCGCTCGGCGTCACCGAGTGCCGTGCGGAACAGGCCGACCAGCTCGACATCGAACTGGACGACACGGACGGCGCCTTGGCGATCCCGGCGAGAGAGGCAGTGCTACGTGTCTACCTAGGCTTCCAGTCGACCGGCATGGTCGACAAGGGCACGTACACGGTCGACGAAGTGGAATACTCCGGTGCCCCCGACACCATCACCGTAAGGGCGCGGAGCGCCAACCTCACAAGCGAGTTGCGTACCCGCACCGAACGCAGCTTCCACAAACAGAAAATACGCGACATCGTCGCCGTGATCGCGAAGGCCCACGGCCTGAAGTCCGAGGTCGCGACTTTCGGCGACGTGGTGGTACCCCATATCGACCAGACCAACGAATCTGACATTGCCTTCCTGAATCGCATCGGCAAGCGCTACGACGCCGTTGCAACGGTGAAGGAAGGACGGCTTCTGTTCATCCCGATCAAGGGCGGCCAAAAGGTTGACGGGACCGATCTGCCGGTACATACCATCTATCGCACGGATGGCGACAAATTCCGATACCACGTGGCCGATCGGGACGCCTATACCGGCGTTCGGGCCTTCTGGCAGGACAAGCGCCACAAGACGCGGCGCAGTGTTGTCGCGGGTGTGATCGGGAACGCCAAGCGGCTACACGAAACGTTCGCGAGCGAATCCGACGCCCTGGATGCGGCGCGTGCTGAGTGGGAACGGATCAAGCGCGGTACCGCCACCATGACCTACGATCTCGCCTTCGGCGACCCGTCGCTGTCGGCCCAACACAAAGTCCAGTTCCCCGACATGAAGCAGCCGGTCGGCGAGACGGTATGGCTTATCAAGCAGCTGCGACACACGCTCAATGAAGCCCAGGGACTGACCACAAGTATCGAAGCAGAGACAAATGCCGTCGATGTCGAGCCCGGAGACCCGGACGATACCGATTCATAGGTGCGTCCAGTCTTCACGGGTCCTGCAAAATTTCATAATCAGTTACGAGCCGGCTTCCCGGACCCCCGAAACGAAACGTGGATGACGTTCCCCTGACAGCGGATGCACTTGCCCCGTTCAGGCGGCTCGCGACGACTTTTTTCGCGGTCTCTCCAGGTCGGCGAAATTGCGGACGAAGGTCTCGAACATCACGTTTATACGGGCCTTGTCACCTCGGCTGAGCCGGTCGTATTGCTCGCGTGTGACGCTAAACGGCCATTCCGATTGGACGCGAGCCGCCCGGGGCGCAGGCATCCCGGTCGCGAACTGGGCAATGCGGTCTATTTCGCTTTGTAATCTAGGGCTGAAGTCGCCTACCGAGACCTGCAACGCTTCGGCAAACAGCACCGCTGCATTGATGTTGAGCGCCGCCTTCGCGTTCAGATAATGGCTCACCCCGCTCTGGTTCGAGAACCCCAGTCGCGCGGCAAGGCTTTCCTGCGTGAGACGTAGTGGTTGCTTCTTGGCGTTGAAAATCGCCTTGAGTCGCGCCGCATCTTCTATCTGCTCACGGCTGAGTATGTTTGTCGCCATCGTGCAACTTTATTAGGACACGTACTATTTTAAAAATGAGATTCATATTGCAATAGAATAGTAATGACCGTACTATTTATGCATGAACCCCACCCGACGCATCCGCCAAACCCTTGGATTGACCCAGGCCGAGTTAGCTACCGCCCTTGGCATAAGCCAATCGCTTGTGTCGCAGTACGAACGTGGGCGCCAAGAAATGCCACCCGACACCGCGCGGCGCCTCATCCAGTTCGCCCAGACCCGCGGGAAACGCTTCACCTTCAACGACATTTATCTCAACCAATGACCACTTCGACGCTGACACCACAACGCGCGAACGGCATTCGGATGCAATGCCCGCACTGCGACACCCCATCGCTGGTCCGATCGAGCCGCGCGCTTTCGCGAACCCTTCGCGAGCTGGAATTTCAGTGTCACAACCATATTTGCGGGCACACCTGGGTCGCCACGTTGGAGGCCGTACGCACCCTCTCCCCTTCTTCCATGCCGCATCAAGAAGTTCACCTTCCACTGTCCCCTGTTACCGAGCTGCGCCGCGCCGCGGCTGAGCTTCGGAACGACCCACGCCAAGGGAGCCTTTCCGTATGAACGTCCAACCCCTGCGGCAGCGCGCCGCGATAGTACCCGGTCCGCTGTCGCACAGCTGTATCCCTTCTCAAGATGAGCTGCGCGCGGAGGCGTACGAGTTTGTGCGGCTGCATTTCCGGGCCGATGGACGCCCCTATGCCGCCATGGACAAGAACCTGCTGCTGGAGCGCGTCACCGCCTTCCTGATGCAACGCGCGGAGGTCTCAGCCGATACCGCCTCGACGCTCGCCGCCCACGCGATCTGCGAATACCTGAGCACTCAGGCCCGTGTGGCGATCGATATCGACCGCAGCACTGCCTATGGCATTGTGGTGATCGACCGCGCTACGAATAGCAAGCGCATCGTCTCCGCATTCGAGATCTCTCAGCTGCTCACCGCCCAAGCGCTTCTCGCCGGCACGGCCACGCCCCACTAAGCCAGCGTTCCCACCCTATCCCAGCGTTGCCCGATCGACGGTCTCCCGGCCGCCGCCGGATTCTTGTTGCCTAAAGGAACAGAAATGCAGCATCCCTCGCCTGACCAGCCCGTACTACTGCCAACGACGGTGTGGCAGCTGAGCGCTCTTGACCGACTCCTAACCCGGCTGATCTGCCCCGAAGGAAAGTTCGACGCCGCGCTCATCCTCCGAGCGGCAGATGGCGACAAGGAGTTGTATGCCGCAATGCTGTGCGCGCTCATCAACGTTCAGACGTCCGCACGCCGGACCATCGATCGCTATGACCGTCAGAGCGGCGGCATGCTGCCCTTGCCTGCCAGCCACTACTACGGCCGCGGTCGCCAGCCCCATTGACCTCATGGCACCCACACGCGACGAACTGAACAAGGCGCACCGCGCCGCGCACCTTCGGGGATCCCTCGACGAGGCTCTGCGCAGTCCCGTGCTGGCCCGATGCCTGGCGATCACGGCAGAAGCGCTAAGCAAGGCCGCAGGACGTCGTGAGCCGGCGCCTCACCAAGCAGGCGCCTCGACCGTTGCTCCTTCCCAACCCGCAGCCCCGCGCGACTTCAAGCGTGCGTGCGCCGCTGACATAGACGACTGACATGAACCACGACCACCTCATATGGCTCAACAAACTGTTGAGCCTGATCAACGCCTACCGTGCCTTGCCCTTTCCCGCGATGAACGAAGACCAGGTGCTTGCGCTGGGCAATGCCCGCATCGAAATCCTTCGTCACGTGCAGACCCTTTTCCGTTCCAACACGCCGCGCTCATGAACACTACCGGTGAATCGTTCCAACTATCGTCCACGCCGATCTGGGTCCGTCCCATCGCCACGGCCCTGGCGGTACGCGGCAATAGCGAGGAGACAGCATGAGCACGGGCAGCGTATTGAAAGAACTGGCAGGTGAGGCCCTGTATTCGTGGGCAGACATCGCGCCGTTTGTGCGCATCGGCCGAGAGACCTGGCGACGCCACGTCCTTGCAGGAACCGCGCCGCAGCCCGTAAGGCTTAGCAGCCGCTGCACACGTTACCGTGGCCGCGACGTGCTGGCCTGGATCGAATCACCCGCAACTTATCGCGCCGGCACAGTAGGCCAGAAATAATATGCAAGCAACATCACAGAACCCCGCGATGGCTAAATGGTTCGGTCGAATCAAGAGCGACATCGACCTGCATGATCTGGCCGAGCGGCTGGGCTTGAAGCGTCAGGGGAGCCGTGGCAACTACCACAGCCCGGGGCACACGGACACGAACGCTTCGCTTTCCATTTACGAGAAGGAGGGCAAGCGCGGATGGATGGATTGGTCTGCCGATACCGGAGGCAGCACCATCGATCTGATGATCTACTGCGGCAAGGCCGGCGACCCGCTGGAGGCCGCGAAGATGCTCGGGCAATGGTACGGAATCCCGATGCCAGAAATGCCCAAGCCAGGTGACGCTGCGCCTGCTGAGCGTAAGAGCACCGTCGACTACATCGCCGACCGTTGCCAGGCCGATGCCAAGCCGGCCGTGGCCTATCTGTCCGGGAGAGGGATAGCCGAAGCCGTGATCGAGCGCGCGATCGCGCAACGCTCAGTCGGCTGGAACACCTGGGTTAGCGACAAGGTGCCAGCCGGGGAGGCCGGGCACGGCGGGCCGGCGGCGGCGTTCATCGTACGCTTCCCGGATACCTCGCGCGTGGCGGCCGTCGACCTACGCTATGTCGATCCTGCGATCAACGGCGGCGTGAAGACGCAGTGTCAAGGCGAGAAATTGGGTTATGGATGGACGAGCGACCGCCGGCGCCTGGATCGCGCCCACACGGTGTACGTGGTCGAGAGCCCGATCAACGCGCTGTCCGTCGAGTGCGCTGGCCTGCCCTCCGGCACGGCAGCTTTCGCGATCCGCGGCACCGGCAACGTGGAAGCGATCGATTGGACGTTCCTGCGTGGCAAGAGCGTGCGCATCGCACTTGACCACACCGACGCGGTGAATGAGCGCACCGGCCGGCGCCCAGGGCTCGCGGCGGCATGGCGCTTGTCCGAGATCCTGACCGCGCTGGACATCAGCTCGATGCTGGTCGACATGCAGGATTGGGAGGACGGCGAGGATATAAACGACGTGCTGAAAACGAGCGGTGCCGACGAGCTGACGCGCCGCCTGAAGATGCTCGAAGCGTGGCTGATCCCGGGCATGCCCGGCGGCGGCGATCGCATGGAAGGCACGCGCCGGGTATTCCTGCCGGGCCACGACTTCGGCGTGTATTGGCGGTACAGGGTGAAAGAGGACTTCACGCAGTACGTCGCCAAGTTCAAGGACAGCTCCAAAGACGACGGCGAATCGTCGAGGTCGGAAGAACTGGAAGACCTCTGCTCGTTCCGCGTGGCGGGCTTTTCTCGGCTGCGCATTCAAAGCCACCTCGCTACCCTGAGCGGCCAGCCCGACACTCAACCCGAGACGGTATTCGGCGTGAGTGCCCAGGTGCCGCGCCACGGCAACGCGCTGCAGCGCGAGGTGGTCAACGATGATCGGCTCTACAACTTGGAATGGTGGCGCGCGAAGTTCGGCCAGGTGTGGATGCCGACTCAGTTCACCCGCATGCTGACCGTGCTCGAACGCACCGCCCATCTGGGCGCGCGCGACGTCGTGAATTTCGTCGGGCTCGCGTGGCGTGCCGGCGAGCCGGCCGCGCTGGAAGGCAGCGACTGCTACTTCCTGGAGCCGCAAAAGCAGTGCCTCTACTACAACATGCGGTTCCCGCGCGGCTCGCGCGATGCCGCCGCGACCGTGGTGCGCGCTTATCAGGCAACGTTCCATCACAACGCCGCCTCGATCGCTTTGGTCTGGGGCCTGGGCGCCCATATCAAGTCGATCCTGGGTTTCTATCCCCATCTGCAAATGCAGGCTCAGAAGGGCTCAGGCAAGTCCAAGCTGCTGGAGAGCCTGCAGGCCACGCTTTCCTTCCAGGTGCTATCGGGCCAGATGCTGAAAACGGACCACCGGCGCCGCGCTTCGGTGTCCTATACCACGCAGCCGGTCGGCTGGGACGAGTTCTCCAAGCTGCCCAAGACGGTGCTATCTGATATCGACGGCCTGCTGCAATCGACGTACCGGTTTGAGTTCACCCGCGTAGGCGCCACACTTACCCCTTATTTGATGTGCGCCCCCGTGCTGCTGGCCGGTGAAGAGGTCGACGTCGAAAGCCTGCAGTCCAAGATCTGCCGCACGTCGCTGTCGGTTGCCAAACAGGGCGACGTCATCCCGCACGACCTGCCGCAGTTCCCGATCTGGAACTGGCTGCAGTTTCTCGCCGAGCAGAAACCGGAGCGGATCCGCGAGCTGCATTTCAAGTGTCTGGCCAGGTGCGTGGCCCGCGCCCGGTCGGATGAAAGAGACGCCACAGCCAAGCGCATGATGGAGAACTACGCGGCCGTGCTGACGGCGTGGCTGCTCGTCGCCGAATTCGCCGGCTTTGATGCGCGGCAGGGGGACTTCGCCGAGGACCTGATCAGCGAGATGAACACCCATATCGCTGACACCAATGGCACGCGCCTGCCGTGGGTGTGGATCATGGAGATCCTGCTGTCCGAGCTGGAAGCCAAGCGCTTCGAGTACCCGTACGCGTGGGGCAAGGTGCAGACCGACGACGGCGAGGACACGCTGCTATACCTGCGCCCCAACCACGTCATGGACCACCTGTCCACCGCTTCGCATCTGCGCGGCAAATTCGACTCGCTGCCGATCAAGACCGGGCGGATCTTCAAGCAGCAGCTGATGCAATCGGGCGTCGTAGCCACCCAGGGCGGCAAGCCGATCGACAACGCCGACAAAATCATTCGCGGCCAGCGCACCGCGCGCCTCACCGCCATTAGCCTGTCCAAGCTGGAAGCCCTGGGCCTGTACGCCACCCCCTTTTTCGCCGGCGAGATTCCGAACGACCAATAGGCTGCTGGCCAACTTCCTCACCAGCCCGCCGACGCGGGCTTTTCTTCCACTGAATAACCATGCTCCAGTATCAACAATCCCCGGCACGCTGTTTCCCGGATCATGGCGGCGCGGAGCCGTCAAGGACTTTTCGCGGTCGTTTCGCCCCGTTTTCCGCCTGGACCCGGGGATAGGTGCGAAAAATACCGTGGATACACTTGATACAGCCACCCTAAATTGTTGATGTCTGAGAGTAATGTCCAATTCACTACCCTTCTAAAGTCCCACGGTTTCGTCTGAAAGTCCCACGGTTTCGCTGTCGCCACCGTGGGACCGTTTCTCCGTCATAGCGCCCTCTTTATTCTCTTTTCTCTTTAAAAATCAAGAAGAAAGAAGAAAGAGAGCGGGGAAATAGAAGGGATGGACGGTCCCACGGCCTGTAATATTGTGGATAACTTGTATCCACGGTTTCGGCCGGCGAAAATGGCGAAACCGTGTGATATGGGGACGCACTCAGGAAGCCTAAGCCCTTGAAATATCAGGCGTTCGGATTAGGCCCCACGGTTTCCCACGGTCCCACGCCTTTTCTGCTAGTACCCCCCTGACCACGCGCTCGCGCCTCGGCGCGCAGCTGGTCCAGGTAGTCGGCCCACTGCTGCATGAAGGCAATTCGCTCATCCAGAAACGCGGTGCGGTTGTACGCGCGGCCCAGGGGATCCGCGACCTTGTGGCTGATCTGCAGCTCCAGGATATTCGCCGGCACGCGCAGCCGTTCCTCAGCCAGCGTTCGTGCCGAAGCCCTGAACCCATGTGCCGTCATCTCGCCATGAAAGCCCAGGCGACGTAGCGCCAGGCGCACCGCACCTTCTGACAGCGGGCGTCCGCTGACGCGGCTGGACTTGAAAACCCAGGGCGTATGCCCGGTTAACCGCCGCAGCGCTTGAAGGATGGACAGGGCTTGGCGTGATAGGGGCACCAGGTGCGATTCCCAACCCGTGCGCGTGATCTTCGTATCGCCTTCAGCATCCGCGCGCCGTGCGGAGATCTCCCACATCGGCACACCCCACTCGCTGCCGTCCAGATCGAACTCGTCCCAGCGCGCCTCGCGCAACTCGACCGGACGTTGAAACACCAGCGGCGACAGCTGCAGCAGGCACCGCGTCGTCATTTCCCCGCGTTCGTAGCTGTAAAGCCCAAGCATCAGTTCGCCGAAACGCGCGGGTGACGTAATTGCTGCGAAGTGTTTGGCCTTGCGCGTGAGCACCGCGCCCTTCAGCGCCGCGGTCGGATCATTTTTTGCCCTGCCCCGCGCGATCGCATAGCGGAAGACCTGGCCGATGAAGCCGCGCAGGCGCCGCGCGGTCTCGGGGGCGCGCACCTCGACGCGGTTGAGAATCGCCAGGATCTCCGGCGACTCGACCTTGGATACGGGACGCGTGCCGATCCAAGGGAAAACGTCCTTTTCCAGCTTTTCGATCACCGACTCGACGTAGCCCTTGCTGGCGCCAGCGCGCGACTTGGATGTCCACATCGTGCGCGCGATATGCTCGAAGTCGTTACGCACGTCCTCCGTCGCCTTGAGTTTCGCCAGTCGCTTTTCCGCTGTGGGATTAAGGCCGCCGGCCAGCTGTTCACGAGCCGCCGCGTGCTTCTCACGCGCCGCGCGGGCCGAGACCGCGGGGTAAACACCCAGCGCCATCGTCTGCTGCTTGCCGTGATAGCGGTACTGGTACCACCAGTGCTTAGACCCGTCAGGCTTGACCAACAGCGACAGGCCGCCCCCATCGCTTAACTTGTACGCGCGGTCTCGCGCCTTCGCATTGCGGATCTGCAGGTCGCTCAGCTTCGCCAAGGCACCCATGTCGCTCTCCTGTTGTTATTTTTCGGCCGCCACGGCACGAAACCCTAAGATAACAACAAAAATAACAACAAGTGAATGGGTCACACAGGGGCAACGCGAGGCAACGCGGGGCAAACAAAAACCCGCAGAACCAATGTTCATGCGGGTTTTGGGGCAACGCGGGGCAATCTGAGGAATGTTCTTGGCGGACAGAGGGGGATTCGAACCCCCGATACGCTTTTGACGTATACACGCTTTCCAGGCGTGCGCCTTCAACCGCTCGGCCACCTGTCCTGATCCGATACTGCTACGGGCTGATGCAGCCCTTTTTGCCTTGCATGCCGTTTCCCGGTCCCGTCAACCCCATCCCAGCCCGGCGGTTTCCCCGGCCATTACTTGCTTGCCGAAGAAGCCCCAGCCGGTTTAGCGGGGAATAGACCCGTCAAACGGCAATCCGCGATTCTAGCAGACTTTTATTTACCCCGCCCTCGCCCACTGGCTCACCGGCACGCCGCCCCGCACCGCGCCCCCGCAACACCAGCCTCCCAATTTCCGCCACAACGCCCCCCACCCGCATCAAGGATGCGCGAACACCACCGCATCGCTCACTTCCACCTTGCAGAAGCGGCCGATGCTTTGCATGGAATTGGCATGCTCCTGCGCGCTGTGCGCGGCGCACAGGTCTTCCAGGACGATCATCTCGTAGTCCCGATCGTGGCCGTCGCGCACCGTGGCCTGCACCACGGCCTGCGTCGACACACCAGAGCAATAGATGCGCTGCACGTTCCGCGCGCGCAGCTGCACCTCCAGCGTCGTCGAATAGAAAGGGCTGACGCGATGCTTGACGACTTGCAGGTCGCCCGGCTTCTGTTCCAGCTCGGGATGGATCTCCGTGCCCCAGCCGCCCAGCTTGAACAGACCGTTCTGCTGAGCCGCCGAAAACACCGGGGATCCCTGCGGACATTCCGGATAGCCCTCCGAGAACCCCACGCGCACAAAGCCCACCGCGATACCGGCCGCACGCGCCTTGGCGATGGCCTTGGCGGTCTTGGCCACGAGTTGCCGCTCGCGCACTTGCTCGCCCATGGGCGTCTTGCCGTTGGGACCATCCGCATGGACCAGATCGTTCTGCATGTCCAGGACGAGGTAGATGGAACTGGGTTGTCGCATATCGCTTTCCTAAATTCGTTGGAGGGCCAGTCGAAGAACTGGATGCCGAGCCGCACATCCAGTATCTCACCGCCGATGAAGACGCCCATGTCAAAACCAAAAACCGCACGCGCTCGAGGAATTTTTTGACGCCATCTTCGGAATCTTTTCCACGCTAAATCAACACACGCGGGAAATCAGACGGAGAGTGAGATGACAAGAAGACCAAGTTCCCCCTCGAACCGACAGACCGCCACGAGACAAACGGGTTGCATGCATCGACGCGTCCTTCCTGCGTTGCGACGCGCTCACCGCATCATCGGCGTGGCCTCCTTGACGCTATGGGGAGGGTCGGGGGAAGCCTCCACCCCGCTGGGCCAGGCGACGGTCGCTTCGCCGGCGGCCATCGGCATCGGCGCCAGTGAACCGACCTGCACCACCACCGTCGGCGGGAACGCCTACGCTGGAATCGCCGCGGGTTGTGGCGCCAGCAGCGACGTCACGGACCCGACCGACTTCCAGCCCGGCCTGGGGTTCAATGGCGGTATCGCCGTCGGCGCCGGTACGACGACAACCGGTGCGAACGACATCGCGATCGGAAGCAGCAACCAGGCCCACGGTGACAGCGCCATCGTGTTCGGCGTCGGGGCGACCGGCGGCGTCGCCGGCACCAACGTGAACAACACCATCACCATCGGCGTCGATACCCGTACGACGGGCAGCAACGGGATAGCCATCGGCACTAGCACACGGGCAAGCGACACCAGCACGACGGCCGTCGGCCCGTGGGCGGCAGCCGTCCAACCCAATGCCACCGCGTTCGGCACGCTGTCACTGGCGGCCGGCATCGAATCGACCGCCCTGGGCTACGGCGCGAAAGTCCTGTCCGGCAGGGGTGTCTCCCTGGGCAGCCAGGCAACGGCGGAAGGCGGCTTTTCCGTGGCCCTGGGTAGCGGCGCGATAGCGCGCTCGACCGGCGCCTTCAACGGCTCGCCCATCGCCATCGGCTCGAACGCCAATGCCACCGGCGTGTATGGTTCGCCCAATCCGCTGGACCCGAACGGCTCGACTTTCGAGGCCATCGCCATCGGCAACGCCGCCACCGCGACCGGACAAACTGGCACGGCACTAGGCTGGACCAGTTCCGCGACGGGCTTGTGGTCGACGGCGATCGGCGGCGCGGCCGCCGCTACCGGGGCGCGGTCCACGGCGGTGGGCGTGACTGCGCAGGCCAGCGGCGCTTCGTCGCTGGCCGTGGGCTACGGCGCGGTGGCCACGCACGCCGACAGCGTCGCGCTCGGTCCAAGCGCGGCAACCACGGTGGGCGCGCGCACCAACTACGTGGCCTATGCGCTTGCCGCGCCGCGCACGTCCGCGGGCGAAATATCCGTGGGCAGCGCGGGCGCGGAACGGCAGATCACCAACGTGGCGCCCGGCGCAGCGCCCACCGATGCAGTGAACGTCAGCCAGCTGAACCAGATCGCGCAAAATACCGCCGGTTCCTTGGGGGGCGGCGCCGCGTATGACGCGACCAGCGGCACATACACCGGGCCCGTCTACTCCGTGGGCGGACAGGCATACAACAGCGTCGGCGACGCGCTGGGGGCGCAGGACACCATCGTGTCGACGCAGGGCGGCAGCCTGGCGTCGTACCTGGGCGGCAGCGCCACGTACAACGCCGTCACCGGCTCGATCGGCGGCGGTGTCACCATCAACGGCAACCGCTACGTCACCATGACGGACGCGATCGCCGACGTGCAGGAACTGGCGCTTGCCTCGGTCCAGTACGACAACGCCGACCATACGCAAGTCACGCTGGATGGGGCCACGGGCACGCGGATCACCAACCTGGCGCCCGGCGAGCTGAACGAAACGTCGACGGACGCCGTCAACGGATCGCAGCTGTACCAGACCAACACCACGGTCAACCAGCTCGTACAGGGCAAGGCCGGCCTGGTCCAGCAGGAAAGCGCGGGCGCGCCGATCACGGTCGGCGGCAACACCGGCGGCAGCACGGTCAATATGGCCGGCACGGCGGGCGACCGGCGCATCACCGGCGTCGCGGACGGCGTCGGCCCGAACGATGCCGCCACCATCAACCAACTCAATAATCTCTCGCAGGGCGTGAACGGCCAGGTCGCCCGCCTGAACAACCGCATAGATACCGTGCAGAGCCGCTCCAACGGCGGGATCGCCGCCGCGATGGCGATGGCCACCCTGCCCCAGGCCTATCTGCCCAGCCGCAGCATGCTCAGCCTGGGCGGCGCCACCTGGAATGGTGGAAGCGGTTATGCCGTGGGCTTGTCGACCGTCTCCGACAATGGATCGTGGGTCGTGAAGCTGTCGGGCGGGGCGTCGTCGCGCGGCGACTACGGTGGCGCGGTCGGCGTCGGCTATCAATGGTAAGCCCACCCTTGTTGGCCGAACGCGGGCACGTCGCCGCAATGCCCTCATGAGCGGCTCGCGCTCAACGCCATGGGCGATATCCCTGACGCCATACGCGACGCCCTCAACGCCATGGGGTCGCCCCGAGCGCCACGGGCGTGCGGCCACGCCTGGCACATGCCCCCGCCCTATACAACCGCTAACCGGCGGAAGCGACAGTTCCGATCGATGCAGGAGTCCCAAGCATGCAGAAAAACCGCAGATCCCCCGTCCTGGCTTGCGCCGCGCTGATGTTCACCCTCGCCCTGGCGGGTTGCGGAAACATGAGCAAAGTCGATGAACGCGGCGAGTCCGGCACGCTGGCCTGGCCGGATATCAAGCAGGCGACGCGCGCCGGAGGGAGCTATCCCGATCCCGCCCATCTCGCAATGGTGAAGGCCGGCATGAGCAAGTACCAGCTCTACGATCTGCTCGGCCCCCCGCATTTCCATGAAGGCATGCTCATGGTGCGTGAATGGGACTACCTGTTTCACCTGCGTACGCCCACCGGGGACCAGCTGTGCCAATACAAGGTGCTGTTCGATCGCAACCGCGTCGTCGCGGGCGTGCACTGGCGCACGCCATCGTGCGCCGCGGCGGCAAAGGACGCGCCCAGGGCCGCGATTGAAGATGGCATGCCGGCCGCGGCCGGGGCAGCGCGGCACGCCTGAATGCGCCCCGCATGAATTGCCGTGGGGGCGACGCCTGCCAGTCCGCTGGCGCGGCGTCTGGCCACGCGGCCCGGCCCCGCTCAGCGCGCCAGGTCGCGATACGCGTCGACGGCCGCCAGTACGGTCTCCATCTGGACCGTATGCGCGAAACGGAACCGGTCGCCGTAGACGGTCTCGTCGGGAAATTCCGTGATCAGTGCCAGCGGCACTTCCTCGCCCACGCCCTCGGTCCGCTGCACGGGGATGCCATTCATGATTTCGAATCCGCGCTGCAAGGCATGGGTTTCGAACATGCGCATCTGCCGCGCATTGAATTCCACCAGGCCGGGCACCGTGGCGGCCACGCGCGCCGACACGTGTTCCAGCAGTGCCGTGGCCTTGTCCTTCCAGCCCGGATGATGCCGCAGCACCAGGAAAAAGCCCTTGGGTACCGTCCACAGCTCGAAGCCGCGCGGTAGATAGCCCGACAGCGGCCGCGTCCATTCATGCGCGGGATAGCCATGCAGGTTCACATGCAACTGCGCGCCGCTCAATTCGTACGCCTTGCGCCGCGCTTCACGTTCGTACCAGGGCGCCCGCTCGCGATACGCCAGATCGTCGCCCAGTGCGGAATAGCGCGCGGCATGGGCCATATGGCGCGGGTTGTGCTCGCATAGCTCACGGTGCAGGGCATAGCCGTCGGGATTTTCCGACGCGAACAAGACGAAGTGCGCCCCAGGCTGGCGCCTGAGCACCTGCGCGGCGCGCAGCGCGCCGACCACGCCGGACGTCTCGTTGGCATGCTGGCCGCCCGAGATGACCACGGGCTCGTCCTCGCCCTTGATGTAGGTACAGAGTACCGGCCGTCCTTGCCGAGTCTGGACGGTGTAAGGCTCGCCGCCGATGCCCGCCATCTCGTGCGCGATGCGGCCGAACGACAGCGCGCCATCGACCTGGTCCAGCGGCAGGCCAGCGCCGTCGGCCCGGCTCGCGACGACCGCGGGAAAGGCCTTCAATTCGACCCGCACCTGCGCGGGTCCATCCACGCGCCGCACGTCCGGCACGATCTGGCCGGGCTGCAGCCCGCGGTTACCCAGCGGCCGCCCGGAGTGCCGCTGGAAAACCTCCAGCAGGCCGAAATACAGGTCCTCGTGCAGGGCCTCGACCGTGCTCAGGACTTCGTCCTGGTAGTGCAGCTCACGCTCGATGCCGGGGATATCGACGCGGATGTCCAGGCGCTCGAAATACGGTTCCTTGTCACCCCAGGCATGGCCGCGGACCGCGCCGATGATCGCATCGAACGCCTGGGAAAACTCGGTGGGCCGGGCCTCGTCGATCTCCACGCCGTCGGCCCGCCCCTCGACGCGCACCCAGCCCGTGGGCGAGAGATTGACGACGCCGGCGTGATCTTCCGCCACGCGGTTGGGGGCGAATACGCGCGCCGTCTCCGTGCGGCCGCCGGTGTACTTCAGCGTCACCTCGTAGTGCAGGTCCGCATCGCCGGCAATGAATTCCAGGTGTATGCCGTCCAGCAGCCCCGCCAGCGGATACGCTTCCAGCGTGAAGCGACGCTGCACGGCTTCCTGGCGCACCGGATAGCGCACCGAAACGGATTCCAGTCCGGCGGCATCGACCTCTTCCAGGAAGAAATGCACCAGCGGCTTGTAGGCGCTGCGGAATACCGCCGTCACTCCGGCCGCCGCCAGCCGCCGTTCCGCGGCGCGGCGCGCGGCCTCGTCCTCGAACAGCCACGCCTGGACGTGGGCGCCGCGGCATTCATCCTGTTCGAACTCGCGCACCCACGCATCCAGGGTGCGGTCGATACTCCTGTCCAGCAACACAGTCATGGCTTATACCTTTCCAGTCGGGTCGAGACGATCGCGCAGCCAGTCGCCCAGCAGGTTCAATCCCAATACGGTCAGCATGATCGCCAGCCCGGGAAACACGCTGATCCACCACGCGGTCTGCAAATACGTACGGCCGTCAGCCAGCATCCCGCCCCAGCTGGGTATCGTCGGATCCACGCCCAGCCCCAGGAAGGTCAGGCTGCTCTCCAGCAGGATGTTGTTGGCCACGTTCAGCGCCATCAGGATGATCAAGGGGCCCAGCAGGTTGGGCACGATGTGATGGCGCATCATGGCCACGTCGCGCACGCCGAACGCACGCGCTGCCTGCACGAATTCGCGTTCGCGCAGGGCGAGCACCTGCCCCCGCACCAGGCGCGCGTACTGCACCCACTGCGAAATGACCATGAAGAAAATCACGTTGAACAGACCGCCGCCCAGGATGGAGATGAAGGTGATGGCAACGAGGATGAAGGGCAGCGCCAGCTGCACGTCCGCGAAGCGCATCACGATCACGTCCCAGAAACCGCGGTAATAGCCGGCGATCAAGCCCATGACGGTGCCCAGCAACGCACCGAAAAACACCGACACGAAGCCGGCGGTCAGGGATATCTGCCCGCCCACCACCACGCGCGCCAGCACGTCGCGGCCCAGCGGGTCGGTGCCCAGGACATGGGCCAGGCTTCGGAACGGCGGCGTCAGGCGCGCCACCAGGTCCATGCCCTCGCCGCCGTCGGGAAACAGCCAGCCTGACAGCAGCACGGCCAGGACCACGGCGCCCGTCAGCACCACGCCCATCACGAACTCCAGGGAGCGGAAGCGGTTGCGCGAGCGTCGCTTGCCCGCCGTCTCGGTCAGCGTCGTTTGCATGGGATTCATCGGATGCGGATGCGCGGATCGACGATGCCGTAGGCGATATCGACCAGCAGGTTGACGAGAATGATGAGCAGCGCCAGGACCGTGACCGCACCTTGCAGCACGGGGTAGTCGCGTGCCGCGATGGCGTCGAAGGCCAGGGTGCCCATGCCGGGCCAGTTGAAGACCTTCTCGATCACCACGATGCCGCCGATCAGGCCACCGAACTGCAGGCCCATGTACGTGATCAGGGGAATCGAGCAATTGCGCAGCGCATGCTTGTACAGCACCACGCGTTCGCGCAGGCCCTTGCTGCGCGCCACCATGATGTATTGGGCCGACAGCGTTTCCAGCATGGTGGTGCGCACCAGCCGTACATTGGTGGCGCTCAGGATCACCGCCATCGTCAAGGCCGGCATGATCAGGCTTACCGGACCATCCCACCCGGAGGGCGGCAGCAGCGGGAAGGTAATCGACAAGAGCAGCACCAGCATCAGTGCCAGCCAGAAATTCGGAAAGGAAAGGCCGATCAGCGAAAAAATCCGTATCGCCTGGTCCGCGGCCTTGCCCTTGTGCACGGCCGCATGCACCCCCAGCGGAATGGAAACCAGCAGGGACAGCGCCAGTGACACGAAGGCCAGCAGCAGCGTGGCGGGCAGCGCGTCGCCGATCAACTGGGCCACCGACGTGCCGCCCATGAAGCTGCGGCCGAAATCGCCCATCACGATGCCGTGCATGTACGACAGGTATTGCACGGAGAACGGCCGGTTCAGCCCCAGCGCCTGGCGGATGTTCTGCAAATCCTGTTCGGTGACGCTGCCGGCGCCCTGGCTGAGCATGATGGCCGGGTCGCCGGTCAGGCGCACGGCATAGGAAACGAGCAGCGTCACGGCCAGGATCACGAAGATCGCCTGCAGGACGCGTTTGATAAGAAAACCGATCATCTCGAAGGCGCCCCGGGACGGGCCCGGGGCGCGAGGCAGGTTGGCGAGATCACTCGACGCTGGCGTCGACGAAACGGAACCGGATATCGCCCGGTACGCTCAGGTTCTTGACCCGCTTGTTCACGCCCACCACGGTATCCAGCGCATAGAGCGGCATCTCCAGCGCGTGGTCCGCCACGTAGGCCGCGATCTCGCGCAGGGTCTTCTGCCGTTCCTCCACCTTGTAGGTATTGCGCTGCGCGTCCAGCATGGCGTCCAGCTTGGCGTCCTTGTCGTAGGGATTCCACTTCTGCCCGGTGTGGTACATCAGGTAGGCGGTGTTGTCATAGTCGTAGGTCCAGCCGCCCCAATACATCTGCCACAGCTCGCCGGTCTTGCCCTGCGGAATGATGTCGTTGATCAGCACCGGCGTTTCATAGGGCTTGATGGTGGTCTTGATGCCCACGCCCTGCAGATAGCCGGCGATGGCTTGCGCCACTTCGCGGAACTGCGAATCGCTGCCGCGGATATCCAGCTGGATCGCCTCGCCCGGCTTCACGCCGGCCTTGGCCAGCAGCTTCTTGGCCTCGGCCGGATTGAAAGGCAGCGGCTTGAGCGCCGGGTCGTAGCCGAAGGACAGATCGCCCTGGAAGCTGGCGATGGGCTTGGCGTAGCCCATCAAGAGCTGCTTGATGATGGCATCGCGGTCCACGGCCATGATCAGGGCGCGGCGCACGTCGCGGTCCTTGGTGATGCCGCGCGAGGTGTCATAGCGCGCCACCACCGTGCCGGGGCCGCTGGTGCTGACGACGGTCGCATTGCTGGACTTCTTGATCGTATCCACCAGGCCGAGCGGGACGGCGGTGGCGATGTCCACACGGCCCGCCTGCAGTTCCGCCACCTGGGTGGCGGGCTCGGCGATGAAGCGGTACAGCACCTGGTCCAGCTTGGGCTTGCCGCCCCAGTACTCATCGTTGCGCGCCAGCGTCAGGCTGATCTTCGGCTTGTACTCGACGAACTTGAAGGGCCCCGTGCCCACCGGATGCTCGTTGAAATAGGCATCGCCCTTTTCCTGGATGTACTTCGGCGGCACGATCATGCCGCCGTAGCCGGCCAGCTTGGTCAGGATGACGGGATCCGGCCGCTTCATCACGAAGTCGACGGTATGCTCATCCACCACGACGACCTTGTCGATGGAGTTGTAGTTGGACTGCTGCGGCCCCTTGGCGCCTTCCGGCCCGAGCAGCCGTTCGAAGGTGAACTTCACGGCTTCGGCGTTGAAGGGCTCGCCGTCATGGAACTTGACGTTCTCGCGCAGCTTGAAGCGAATGCGCGTGTCGTTGTCCAGGAATTCCCAGCTGGTCGCCAGGCCAGGCTGCAATTTCATGTCCGCGCCGCGCATGGTCAGGCCGTCGAACAGATTGCTGCCGACCGACCCCCACCACGTCACGAAGGTGTCGATGGGATCCCAGCTGCCGGCATCCTGGGTGATGGCCACGTTCAATGTGCCGGCCGCGTGCGCCGGCGCCGCGGCGGCCAGCGCGCCGCTGACGGCCAACGCCGCGCCCAGCGCGCGGGCGGTCTTGGTGAAGGTAAACATGAGCGCCTCCAGGGACGTTTGCGTCAACGATGAAGAAGAAAAAACGGGATCCATTGCCATCACGCCGCCTCGGCCACCAGATGGCCCGGCGCGACTTCCACAAGCGGGACAATGCGGGGGCCGTCGCCGACGCGCCGCACCGCACTGGGAATTTCGCCGGTCAACAGCGTGGTATCGATATGCCGGCCCGGTTCGGCCACCGGCACGGCGGCGAGCAGCTTGCGCGTGTAGGGATGGCGCGGCGTTTCGAAGACATCGCGCCGGCGCCCCATTTCGACGATCTGGCCCAGGTACATGACCGCAACGCGGTGGCTGACCTTCTCCACCACCGCCATATCGTGCGTGATGAACAGATAGGAAAGGCGGCGGTCCTTCTGCAGGTCCATCAGCAGGTTCAGGATCTGGGCCTGGATCGACACATCCAACGCTGAAACCGATTCGTCGGCGATGATCAGGCTGGGATCGCTGGCCAGCGCGCGCGCGATGCAAACGCGCTGGCGCTGGCCGCCGGAGAACTCGTGCGGGTAGCGGCGCGCATGCTCCGGGCGCAGGCCCACCTGTTCCAGCAATTGCGCCACGCGCGCCGCGATGGCTTGTTCGCCATGCGCCAGCCCATGCGTGACGATGGGCTCGGCGATGCTGAATCCCACCGTCTTGCGCGGGTCCAGCGATGCATAAGGATCCTGGAAGATATATTGGATCTGCTGCCGCAGGCGTCGGCGGCCCGCGGCGTCCATGGTGAATACATCCTGGCCCTGGTAAAGGACTTGTCCGGACGTCGGTGCGATCAGCTGTTGCAGCGTCTTGCCGATGGTCGACTTGCCGCTGCCGGACTCGCCCACCAGCGCCAGCGTCTCGCCGGGATAAATATCGAAATTGACGCTCTCGACCGCATGGACACGATGGGTGACGCGCCCCAGGAAGCCCCGCCCCACATCGAAGCGCGTGGTGAGCCCGCGCGCGCTCAGCAAGGGCCGCCCATAGTCGGCGGTGTCCTGCAGATGGGTGGAACCGACTTCGCGCAGCCCACCCTCTTCCAGCACCACATGAGGCGTGCGGACCGGCAAGTCGCGCCCCGTCATGCTGCCCAGGCGCGGCACGGCCGCCAGCAGCGCACGCGTGTAGGGATGTTCCGGCGTGCGGAAAAGGCGCTCCACCGGCCCCTGCTCCACCTTGCGGCCACGCAGCATTACCACCACATCGTCGGCCATTTCGGCGACCACGCCCATGTCGTGCGTGATGAAGATGACCGCGGTGCCCAGGTCCCGCTGCAGTTCGCGGATGGTATTCAGGATCTGCGCCTGGATGGTCACATCCAGCGCCGTCGTGGGTTCGTCGGCAATGAGCAGCCGCGGCCGGCAGGACAAGGCCATCGCGATCATCACGCGCTGGCGCATGCCCCCGGAAAGCTGGTGCGGATAGCGGTCCAGCATTTGCGCCGCGTCCGGCAGGCGCACTTTCTCCAGCAGCGCCCGCGCCGCTTCCCGCGCGGCGGCGCGCGACAGGCGCTGGTGCAGGATGATGGCTTCGGTGACCTGGTCGCCCACGGTGAAGACCGGGTTCAGCGAAGTCATCGGCTCCTGGAAGATCATCGCCACGTCGTTGCCGCGAATGGCGCGCATGTCGTCTTCCGGCACACGCGTCAGGTCGATTTCGCGGCCCGCCTTGTCCCGCAGCAGGATGCTCCCCGCGGCGATGCGGCCGCCCGTGTAGTCGGTCAGCCGCATGATCGCCATGGAAGTCACCGACTTGCCGGAGCCGGATTCGCCGACGATTGCCAGGGTACGGCCCGGATAGACATCGAAATCAAGCTGGTCAACGGCACGAAATACGCCGTCTTCGGTCGGGAAATCCACCGACACCCCGCGCAGGGAAAGCAGCGGGGAAACCGTATCTGCGGGCGTAGGCAAGGAAGGAGGCACGGCGAAGGGAAAACAGGGATGTTAACGATTTATCGGTAAATCTTGAACAATGTGCCGCCGCCGGCGCCCCCGGGGAAACCCTGCTTGCGAAAGGCAAAAAAATGGGGCTCCTGCCCCATTTTTCCTTGCGTGTCGCCCTCCGCCCCCTTTTAGCGCGCCAGCTCCCGGAACGCCAGCGTCTGCCCGTCGGCGTCGGTTTCCTCCATGCGTACCTTGAAGCCCCACAACCGGGACAGGTGCTTCATGACCTGGTCGGCATCCTCGGCCACCAAAGGCCTGCCGCGCGTCTGCTGGTGCCGCAACACCAGCGAGCGGTCCGAATCGCGGTTGAACTGGACGACCTGTACGTCCGGCACCAGATTGTCGCGATTGTGCTGTTCGGCCAGCAGCTTGCGCACATGGCGATAGCCTTCGTCATCATGGATGGCGACGACTTCCAGCTGGGGGTTTTCCTCGTGATCCGCGATGGCAAAGAAGCGGAACTCGCGGATCAGCTTGGGAGAGAGGTACTGCGAAATAAACGATTCGTCCTTGAAGTTGCGCATGGCGAAGTCCAGCGTCTTCAGCCAATCGCTTCCGGCAATGTCCGGGAACCAGTGGCGATCCTCTTCCGTGGGGTGTTCGCAGATGCGGCGGATATCCGTCATCATCGCGAAACCCAGGGCGTAGGGATTGATGCCGCCGTAGCCGCGCTGGTCGAACCCGCGCTGGCTGACCACATTGGTATGGCTTTGCAGGAACTCGATCATGAAGCCGTCGTCGACCAGCCCTTTCTCATGCAGGCGGTTCAGGATCGTGTAGTGCCAGAACGTCGCCCACCCCTCGTTCATGACCTTGGTCTGCATTTGCGGGTAGTAATACTGGGCGATCTTGCGCACGATGCGCACCAGTTCGCGCTGCCACGTCTGTAGCTTCGGCGAGTACTTTTCGATGAAGTAGAGGATGTTCTCTTCCGGCTCGCGCGGGAACACCTGTTTCTTGGCGGTGTCCGACTGCTCTGCCTTGGGAACCGTGCGCCATAGGTCGTTGAACTGGATCCGCTGGTATTCCTCGCGGTCGGCGACGCGCTGCAGCTCTTCCTTGTAGGACACGGGGTTGGGCCGCTTATAACGGTCCACGCCGTGGGAAGACAGCGCGTGGCAGGAATCCAGGATTTCCTCCACGGCCTCGATGCCGTAGCGGTCTTCGCAGGCCATCACGTAATTGCGCGCGAACACCAGGTAGTCCAGCACCCCATCGGCGTCGGTCCATTGGCGGAACAGATAATTGCCCTTGAAGAAGGAATTGTGTCCATAGCAGGCATGCGCGATCACCAGCGCCTGCATCGCCATGGAGTTTTCTTCCATCAGGTAGGAAATGCAGGGGTTCGAATTGATGACGATCTCGTAGGCCAGCCCCTGGACACCGCGCCGATAAGCCTGTTCGTTGCGGATGAATTCCTTGCCGTACGACCAGTGCGGATATCCCACCGGCAGGCCGGCGGACGCGTAGGCGTCCAGCATCTGTTCCGAGGTGATGATCTCGATCTGATTGGGATAGGTATCGAGCTTGAATTCCGCGGCGACCTCGGCAATGGCCTCGTCGTAGCGGCGGATCAGCTCGAAGGTCCATTCCGATCCGGTGGAAATGGGGGACGCCAGATGCGTCGCCCGCGGCCCTTCCAGCCTGCTCATGGCGCTATTCATACAACGGCCTCCTTCCTGAACAGCTCATGGAAGACGGAGAAAATCTCGCCGCGCTCCGCGATGCGCCGCATGACGAAGTGTTCGGCCGGCTCCCGTTCGTACTCTGCCCACAAGCTGCTCTTGCGCACGTCGTGCGTATCGTGGATTTCGATGTACGCGAAATAGCGCGCCGAAGGCAGCAGGTGCTCGGACAAATAGCGGGCGCTGCGGGCGGCGTCGGCGCCGAAGGAATCGCCATCGCTGGCCTGCGCGGCATAGATATTCCAGGTGGACGGCGAATAGCGCTTTTCGATGATTTCCTGCATCAGCTCCAGCGCCGACAACACCACCGTACCGCCGCTCTTGGGGTCGTGGAAAAAGGTATCTTCGTCCACTTCCTCGGCGTTGTCCGTGTGGCGGATGAACACCAGGTCCACATGCTCGTACTTGCGCATCAGGAACAGGTACAGCAGCGTGAAAAAGCGTTTGGCCAAGTCCTTTTTGTTCTCATCCATGGACCCGGAAACGTCCATCAGGCAGAACATCACCGCGCGCGCCATGGGGACAGCGACGGATACCCGGTGGCGGTAACGCAGGTCGATCTCGTCCAAAAAGGGGACGCGTGCCACCCGTTCACGGGCGGATTCGACTTCCGCGCGCGCCGCTTCCAGCAAGGCAGGAGACGCGCCGCGGCGCTCGAGGTCCTCCAGCTTGTCCTCGGCCTCGGTGAGCTCTCGACGAGCCCCGATGCTGAGCGCGATGCGCCGCGACAAGGACGCCTTCAGGGTGCGACCCACCGCCAGGGAACTGGGCGAGCCACTGGTCGTGTAGCCGGCCCGGTGCCATTTTTTCTGGTGCACGTCGCCCAACTGGGTACGCGCCAGATGAGGCAATTCCAGGTCTTCGAAGAAAAAGTTCAGGAACTCGGCGCGCGACAAGGTGAAAGTGAACTGGTCCACCGAATCGCCCTCGCCGGGATCGCCACGGCCGCTGCCGTCGCCTCCCCCGTCGGGGCGATCGATGGTATCGCCCTTGGCGAATTCCCGGTTGCCGGGGTGCACGATTTCGCGGTCGCCACCCACGTCGTGGCGCAAACGCGGCTCGGAGATATCCCGGGTGGGGAGGTTGATCTCCCCGCCCTGGTCCATCTCTTCGATCGAGCGCTCGCGTATCAGGTCCCGCACCGCCTTACGGACTTGGTTCTTGTAGCGCCGCAGGAACCGCTCGCGGTTCACGGCGCTTTTGTTGCGCCCATTGAGACGACGATCGATAAGTGAATTCATACTACCTCGCTCAGGAGGACTTTCTCACCCGCAAGTACCACTCGCAAAGCAGCCGGACCTGCTTTTCGGTATAGCCTTTTTCGACCATGCGCTCCACGAAGCTCTGGTGCTTGCTCTTGTCCTCCGCCGACGCCTTGGCGTTGAAGGAGATGACCGGCAGCAGGTCCTCCGTGTTCGAGAACATCTTCTTCTCGATGACTTCGCGCAGCTTCTCGTAGCTGGTCCAGGTGGGGTTGCGTCCACTGTTGTTGGCGCGTGCCCGCAGCACGAAGTTGACGATCTCGTTGCGGAAGTCCTTCGGATTGGCGATACCCGCCGGTTTTTCGATCTTCTCCAGCTCGTCGTTCAGGGCCGATCGGTCAAAGCTTTCACCCGTTTCGGGATCCCGGAATTCTTCGTCCTGGATCCAGCAATCGGCAAAAGTGACGTAGCGGTCGAATATGTTCTGCCCATACTCGGAATAGGATTCCAGGTAGGCAGTCTGGATTTCCTTGCCGATGAATTCGGCATATCGCGGCGCCAGGAAACCCTTGATGAACTCCAGGTAGCGTCGCCGGGTGTCCTCCGGAAAGTCTTCGCGGGCGATGCGCTGCTCCAGCACGTACATCAGGTGCACCGGGTTGGCGGCGACTTCCGTCTGGTCGTAGTTGAAGACGCTGGACAGGATCTTGTACGCGAACCGCGTGGACACGCCGGTCATGCCCTCATCCGTCCCCGCGTAATCCTTGTACTCCTGCAGGGCCTTGGCCTTGGGATCGACGTCCTTCAGGCTTTCGCCATCGTAGACCCGCATCTTGGAATAGATGCTCGAGTTTTCCGGCTCCTTCAGCCGCGTCAGCACCGAGAACTGGGCCATCATGTCCAAGGTGCCCGGGGCGCACGGCGCATTCGCCAGCGAGCTGTTGTGCAGCAGCTTGCTGTAGATCTGGATCTCTTCCGTCACCTGCAGGCAGTACGGCACCTTGACGATGTAGATACGGTCCAGGAACGCTTCGTTATGCTTGTTGTTGCGGAAGGTCTGCCATTCGGATTCATTGGAGTGGGCCAGGATGGCCCCATTGAACGGGATGGCGGAAAAACCCTCGGTCCCCTTGAAGTTGCCTTCCTGCGTGGCGGTCAGCAGGGGATGCAGCATCTTGATGGGCGCCTTGAACATCTCCACGAATTCCAGCAAGCCCTGGTTGGCCAGGCACAGGCCGCCGGAATAGCTGTAGGCGTCCGGGTCGTCCTGCGAGTAGCGGTCCAGTTTGCGGATGTCGACCTTGCCGACCAGCGAGGAAATATCCTGGTTGTTTTCGTCGCCCGGTTCGGTTTTGGCGATGGCCACCTGGCGCAGCACGGACGGGTTCAGCCGCACGACGCGGAACTGCGAAATATCGCCGTCGTATTCCTTGAGCCGCTTCACCGCCCAGGGCGACATGATGCCGGTCAGGTAGCGGCGCGGTATCCCGTAATCCCGCTCGAGCTGGTCGCCGAAGCGGGTAGGGTGGAACAAGCCGAGCGGTGTCTCGTTGACCGGCGAGCCCTTCAGGGCGTAGATGGGGTAGATTTCCATGAGCGTCTTCAGACGCTCCGCGATGGAGGATTTCCCGCCGCCCACCGGCCCGAGCAGATAAAGAATCTGCTTGCGTTCTTCCAGGCCTTGCGCGGCATGCTTGAAAAACGACACGATCTGCGAGATCACGTCCTCCATGCCGAAGAATTCCTTGAAGGCCGGATAACGCCGGATCACCCTGTTGGAAAACAGCCGGGACAGACGCAGGTCGTTGCGCGTGTCGACGAGTTCGGGTTCACCGATCGCAGCAAGCATCCGTTCCGCTGGACTGGCATATGCCATCGGATCACGCTTGCACAGGTCCAGGTATTCCTCGAGGGAGAGCTCGGTTTCCTGATCCCGGGCGTACTGCGATTTGAAGCCTTCGACGATGTTCAGCATCGGGATACCTCCAACAACATCAGAAAAGGTCTAGCCGTCCGTCCGTCATCCCCATTGTGTGCCCTATTTGGCTCCCTGTCGCCAGCGGTACAGATTCATGGTGACGCTATGTTGCTTTCCCCACACACAGCTATCGCAACGGTATTACGGCCATACGATTTAGTCCGGCCGCGAGCGGCACAAGTTCCGCTCGCGAAAGCGACTGAAATGGTTTCTGTAAAGGGTTTTTGGCAGCCTCCTGGCGCATCAAATAACCATGACGACGCAGTCGAAATCACGCGCACGATTTCGCAGCCAGCGGACTTGCTCCGGATACCTGCATCATGCGTTCGACGTAGCGTGCGATCGTATCGATCTCCAAATTCACTTTGTCGCCTACGTTTACGTTACGCAACGTGGTCGTGCTTTGGGTATGAGGAATTACGTTAATGGTGATCTCACTACCCTCCACCCCATCTTTTACGCGGTTCACTGTAAGGCTGATGCCATTAACCGTAACAGAGCCTTTGTAGGCCAGATATTTGGCCATTTCCTTCGGCGCGCGGAGGACAAGCTCCCGCGATTCCCCTACTGGCGCATAGCCGACGACGACCCCCAGGCCGTCCACATGGCCGGACACCAGATGGCCGCCCAGGGCATCACCGACGCGCAGCGATTTCTCCAGGTTCACTTCCGCACCTTCGCGATCCAGGCCAACGGTAAGGCGCAGGCTCTCGCGCGAAATATCGATGTCGAAGCTGTTGTCTTCCAGCGCTACGACAGTCATGCACGCACCCTGGACCGCGATCGAATCACCCAGCTGTACATCGGAAAGCCCAAGATCGCCCGCGTCGATGCGCACGCGTATTCCAGCGCTGCCGTCATGGGATTCGTAGGGCTGGGTCTGCTCGATACGGCCGACGGCCGTGACGATGCCGGTAAACATAGAACAACTCCTGGAGAGGTCTGACCACATGAACATTGGCCTCCCGCCGGCACATGCGCATGCGGCGCGCCTGAACCGGCTGGCTCGATAACGATAGGATACGCGGCCTGGGAAGAGCAGGAACGCCGAGGGAGGACTTGCGCGGCTAAAGGTTTAGCGAGGCGTGGCAGCAGTCCGCAGCGCCTGCCAGCGGTCCGCGAAGCGGCCACGCAGGCGGACGTCGCCGCCCAGGGGATGGATATCGACGAAATCGAAGCGGCGGGCGCCATCCAGATGCGACAGCATGGGCAGCTTGACCATGCCAGGCGCGTCGCCCAGCAGCACCGGCGCGATGTACGCCAGGATCTCATCCACGCAATCGGCCGACAACAAGGCGCCGGAGAGGCCCGCGCCCGCTTCGACGTGGACTTCGTTGACGTGTTGCCGCGCCATCCAGCGCATCATGGCCTGCAGATCCACGCGCCCGGGTTCGTCGCTGGGCAGCACGATTACGCGCGCATTGCGGCGGGCCAGGCGTTCCGCCTTGACCGGATCGTCATGGGCCGTGAAGACCCAGACTTCCTCGCCATCGAACAGGCGCGCAGCTTCCGATATCTGCAGTCGCCCATCCACCACCGCCTTGCGCGGCTGCCTGGGAACATCGACATCCCGCACGGTAAGCCGCGGATCGTCCTTCTGCACCGTGCCCATGCCGGTCAGCACGACGTCGGCACGGGCGCGCCAGGCGTGGCCATCGGCCCGCGCCTGCGGGCCCGTAATCCATTGCGACATTCCGTTATGCAGGGCACTGCGTCCGTCCAGCGACGCCGCCATCTTTACCCACGTCCATGGGCTGCCCCTGCTCATCCTGGCCGCGAAACCGGCGTTCAGGGCCAGGGCTTCCTCCAGGCAGACGCCCGTCGTAATGGGAATGCCCTGGGCGCGCAGCCGGGCCAGGCCGGCACCATTGACCTGCGGATTCGGATCGCCCATGGCCACCACGACCCGGCCCGGCGCCGCCGCCACGACCGCGTCCGCGCACGGCGGCGTCCGGCCGAAGTGGCTGCACGGTTCCAGGGTGACATAGAAGGTTGCCCCGGCGACCGATACACCGCGCGCGGCGGCATCGCGCAAGGCGCAGATTTCCGCGTGGGGCCCGCCCGGCGGCTGGGTCGCGCCTTCGCCCAGGACCTGGCCGTCGCGCACGATCACGCAGCCGACCCTGGGATTGGGCGCGGTGGTGTAGAGAACGCCGTGCGCCAGCCCCAGGGCGTGGCGCATCCAATGTAGATCCTGGGCCTCGGTCATGGGCACGTCAGGGCTCTTTGCGAAGCTTGCCGGACAGTAGCGGCCCCTGCATTTCGCGGATGGCCTCGATGAATTCGCCGATATCCTCGAAGCTGCGATAGACGGAAGCGAAACGGACGTAGGCCACCTTGTCGAGCTTGCGCAGTTCCGTCATCACGAGTTCGCCCACGTAGGCGGAAGGGACTTCCCGCTTGCCGCTGGTCAGCAGGCTTTCTTCGATGCGGGCTACCGCCGCATCGACGTCTTCGGTGCTGACCGGCCGTTTGCGCAAGGCCAGGGACAGGCTGGCGCGCAGCTTGCCCTGGTCGTATTCGCTGCGGCTGCCGTTGCGCTTGACGATGGACGGCATGACCAGCTCTACCCGCTCGTAGGTGGTGAAGCGTTTGTCGCAGTGCTGGCAGCGGCGGCGCCGGCGGATGGTTACGCCCTCTTCCAGCACCCGGCTGTCGATCACCTGGGTATCGGCATGACCGCAGAACGGACAGCGCACCGTGCGTCCCCGCCGTCAGCCGTAGACGGGCAAACGGGTGGTGAGCGCGTCCACGCGTTCGCGCACCGATGCGATGTTGGCCTCGTTGCGGGGATCGTCGAGCACGTCCGCGATCAGGTTGGCGGTGAGTTCGGTTTCCGCTTCCTTGAAGCCCCGGGTGGTGATGGCCGGCGTGCCCAGGCGGATGCCGCTGGTCACGAAGGGCTTTTCAGGGTCGTTCGGAATGGCGTTCTTGTTCACCGTGATGTGCGCCTGGCCCAGGACGGCTTCGGCTTCCTTGCCGGTGATGCCCTTCGCGCGCAGGTCGACCAGCATGACGTGGCTTTCCGTACGCCCGGAAACGATACGCAGTCCGCGCTTGACCAGCGTTTCAGCCAGCACCTTGGCATTCTTGGCGACCTGATGGGCGTAATCGCGGAATTCGGGCTGCAGCGCCTCCTTGAAGGCGATTGCCTTGGCCGCGATGACGTGCATCAGCGGGCCGCCCTGGATGCCCGGGAAGATCGCCGAGTTGATCGCTTTCTCGAATTCGGACTTCATCATGATGACGCCGCCGCGCGGGCCGCGCAGCGATTTGTGCGTGGTGGAGGTGACGAAGTCGGCATGCGGCACGGGGTTCGGATACACGCCACCCGCCACCAGGCCGGCGTAGTGCGCGATGTCGACCATGAACAGCGCGCCGTTGTCACGGGCGATGCGGGCCATGCGCTCGAAATCGATGTGCAGGGAGTAGGCCGACGCGCCCGCCACGATCAACTTCGGCTTATGCTCCTGGGCAAGGGATTCGACCTTGGCATAGTCGAGCACTTCATTGGCGTCCAGGCCATAGGGCAGGAAGTTGTAGAGCTTGCCCGATGCATTGACCGACGCGCCGTGCGTCAGGTGGCCCCCTTCGGCCAGGCTCATCCCCAGGACCTTGTCGCCCGGCTTGAGCACCGCCATGTAGACCCCCTGGTTGGCCTGCGAGCCCGAATTGGGCTGCACATTGGCGGCCTCGGCCCCGAACAGCTCCTTGAGGCGGTCGATCGCCAGTTGCTCCACGATGTCCACGAACTCGCAGCCGCCGTAATAGCGCTTGCCCGGATACCCTTCCGCGTACTTGTTCGTCAGCTGGGTGCCCTGCGCCTGCATGACCGCCGGGCTGGCATAGTTTTCCGACGCGATCAGCTCGATGTGCTGTTCCTGGCGGTGGTTTTCCTTCTGGATGGCAGCCCAGACGTCTTCGTCGACCTGGGAAATGGTGCGGGTACGGTCAAACATGGGGGTTCCTGAACGGAGTCAAAAAGCAGGGAAGAGGTATCCCATATAGTTTACCGTGCGGTTACGGCGCTTTTCCCGCGATAAGGCGCTGAAAATCGTCGCGGCGGGATTTTTCCGGCACGAAAACGGATTTTGAAAAAAACCGCTCATGCCAGCGTGAAAGGCCTTCATGCTGCCCAAAACGCTGCGTATGCCCGCGCCAGCGCGCCGGTATGGCGCGGGGGCCCGCCCCGCCATACCGGGCGGCCGCGGCCCCCCGCCCTCAAGCCGATGTCGTGCCGATCTGCTTGGGCGCCAACGTCGGGTTCAAGGTGTACGTCCCCGTGACGGAAGCCTGCGCCAGGATCTTCCCCTGGATGGCGCTGAGCACCTGCTTGCCGTTGAACGTGCCTTCCACGTCCAGGCGCGGCACGCTCAGCGCATAGAGCGTAAAGATGTAGTGATGCACCAGGGCGTCGTTCCAGGGCGGGCAGGGGCCGTCGTAGCCGAAATAGTCGCCGCTCATGTCCCGATCCGCCGCGAACCAGCTGGTGTAATCGTTGATGCCCTGGCGGGCGTCGTGGGGGGCCAGGGGGCCGCCCTTGCCGCGCGGCGTGATGCCGTTGGAAAAGGTGCCCTCTTCGATTTCCCGCATATCGGCGGGCAGGTCCACCAATACCCAATGGAAAAACTCCACCCGAGGCAGATCGGCAGGCACCACACGGCCTTCCTGGTTGACGTCGTCCGGCTTGCTGGGCACGTCCGGATCGCAGCAGATCATGACGAAGGATTGGGTACCCTCTGGCACGTCATCCCAGGAGAACTGGGGATTGAAATTATCGGCCAACGCGACATGCGACTGCGCGTCTATCCGCGCGAAAGCGTAGCGCTCCGGGATCGACTCATTATCGGAAAAAGACAAGCTCGCTAGCTTCATGGCATGCCTCCTTTAAAAAGAAACCAAAAGGATAGGTCGAGTGCGTGGCCAGATGATTCCCTATGATGCCAAGGTAACACGCGCGAACTTCCGTTTTCCTACTTGGATCACGTACACACCCCCGGACAATTGCAACGATTTGTCTTCCACCTTTTCGCCGTTGACCCGGACGCCGCCCTGTTCAACGTTGCGCTGCGCTTCGGCGCCGGACGCCGCCAAGCCGGCTTCGCGCAGCACCTTCAATATGCCGAGCGGCGCGCCGCCGAGGGTGACTTCCGGCATGTCTTCCGGGATCGCCCCGTCGCGGAACCGCGCCTCGAACTCCGCCAGGGCGTCCCGCGCCGCCTGGGCGCCGTGGAAACGCGCGACGATTTCCTGGGCCAGCTCGACCTTGGCGTCGCGCGGATTGCGCCCGGCCTCGGTCGCGGCCTTCAGGGCGGCCATGTCCTCCAGGGACCGGAAGGACAGCAGCTCGTAATAGCGCCACATCAGCGTGTCGGAAATCGACATCAGCTTGCCGAACATGGACGGCGGCGCCTCTGAAATGCCGATGTAGTTTCCCTTGGACTTCGACATCTTCTCGACGCCGTCCGTACCCTCGAGCAGCGGCATGGTCAGGATGCACTGCGGCTCCTGGCCATATTCCTTCTGCAGCTCGCGCCCGACCAGCAGGTTGAATTTCTGGTCCGTGCCGCCCAGTTCCAGGTCGGATTTGAGGGCCACGGAGTCATAACCCTGCATGAGCGGGTACAGGAACTCATGCACCGAGATGGGGATGCCGCCCTTGAATCGCTTGGTGAAGTCTTCCCGCTCCATCATGCGCGCCACGGTATACCGGGACGCAAGTTGGATCATGCCGCGGGCGCCGAGCGGGTCGGACCATTCGGAGTTGTAGCGGATTTCCGTGCGGGCCGGGTCCAACACCATGCTGGCCTGCGCGTAGTACGTTTTGGCGTTCGACTCGATCTGCTCCCGTGTTAATGGGGGACGGGTGCTATTGCGGCCGCTGGGGTCGCCGATCATCGACGTGAAATCGCCGATCAGGAAGATGACGGTATGCCCCAGGTCCTGGAGCTGCCGCATCTTGTTCAGGACCACCGTATGGCCCAGGTGGATGTCCGGCGCCGTAGGGTCCAGGCCCAGCTTGATGCGCAGCGGGACGCCCGTGGCGCGGCTGCGGGCCAGTTTGCGGACGAATTCCGACTCGACGAGCAATTCGTCGCAGCCGCGCTTGGCGACGCGGAGGTCGGCCTCGACTTCCGGGGTGATGGTAGCTTCGGATTGGGACATATTGGGGAACGATCTAACCCGTCCGGGTAGACAAAGGGGAGGTAAAAATCACAAAAGTTGTCGAAAATTCTAGCCGAATCGGCTAGGATACCGCCCTAATCATACGCAACTGTCAATAGGGGCGCCCTAGCCCCAGGGTTTTTTTGAAGATGACTACAGGGTCCAACGAGCCCGGGGCCGGCGGCCCGCTATCCGCCGCGCTCCCCACCCTGCCCAATTCCGCACGCCCTCCCCGCCGTTCCCGTATCCTCCGCGCGGCCGCACTCGCCACCGCGATGGGCTTGTTTGCCGCCGCTGCCGCGGTCGGCATGGTCCAGCATCCGGACGCCGCCGACCTGCCGCCCACCCGCACCATCGAAAAAGTCATGGCGCTGTCGCCGGCGGATTATCAGGTCAGCGACGCGTCTTCCGCACCGTTTGTCAACGAAACCCGCATCCGCCGCGGCGATACCCTGGCAGCCGTGCTTCAGCGGCTGCATCTGGACAGCGACGCCCTGCAGGCTTTCCTGACCCACGATCCCAGCGCACGCAGCATCTACAAGCTGTACCCGGGCCGGTCGGTACAGGCCGCCACGGATAGCGAAGGCAAACTGGTGTGGCTGCGCTATATCCATACGCCGGGCAACGACTCCGATGGCCAGGTGGTGACCCGGTTCCTGGAAGTCAAACCCGATGGCGACAGCTATGCGGCCCAGGAAATGACGGAAGACACCGACCGCCAGGTGCGCGTGGCCATGGGCACCATCGAATCGTCGCTGTTCGCGGCCACCGACGAGGCCGGCATTCCGGATTCGGTCACGCTGCAGATGGCCGATATCCTGAGCGCGAAGATCGACTTCCTGCGCAACTTGCGCCAGGGTGACCAGTTCCGCGTGGTGTACGAAACGCGCTCGCACGACGGGCGCTACGCCGGCGCGGGCCGCGTGCTGGCGTTGGAATTCCAGAACCAGGGCAAGCTTTACACGGCAGTCTGGTTCACCCCGCCGGGCACCACCACCGGTTCCTATTACGATTTCGACGGTACCAGCCTGCGCGGCACGTTCCTGCGCACCGCGCTGAAGTTCAGCCGCATCAGTTCCACCTTCGGGATGCGCATGCATCCCATTCACAAGACCTGGACAGGGCACAAAGGCGTGGACTACGCCGCGCCGACCGGCACGCCGATCCACAGCACATCCGACGGCGAAGTCGAATTCGCGGGCGTGCAGAACGGCTACGGCAACGTCGTGATCGTCAAGCATGACAAGAAATTCTCGACGCTGTACGCGCATCAAAGCCGCATCGCGCCGGACATCCGCAAGGGTGTGCATGTGACGCAGGGTGAGGTCATCGGCTACGTGGGCCAGACTGGCTGGGCTACCGGCCCGCATCTACACTATGAATTCCGGATCAACGACACGCCGGTGGATCCGCTGTCGGTGGACTTGCCGGTCGCACAAAAGCTGGACGGCCAGGAAGCCGTGGCTTTCGCCAAGGAAACCTCGGTCTACAAGCAGCAGTTGAATATGCTGGCGCAATTCCAGCAATCCATGCCAGGGGCGACCCTGGCCAGCGCGGCCGGCAACTGAAGCTGGCCGCCATCGGGACAGCACAATGACGACAGGGGCCGGTCTGTTCATCGGACTGATGTCGGGCACCAGCACCGACGGCGTGGACGGCGTACTGGCGCGTATTGCGCCGGATAGCCGCCCCACGGTGCTGGCGCAGGCCAGCTTGCCTTTCCCGGACGACCTGCGGCAAACCTTGCTTGCGTTGAATGCCCCTGGTCACGATGAACTCGGGCGCGCGGCCCTGGCTTCTCTCGCGCTGGCCGAGTGCTACGCGGACACCACACGCCAGCTGTTGGCCGGAGCCAGCGTGGCGGCCGCCGACGTCACAGCCATCGGCGCGCATGGACAAACCGTGCGGCATCGTCCGGACCTGGGCTACACCATCCAGTTGAACGCGCCGGCCCTGCTGGCCGAACGCACGGGCATCTCCGTCGTGGCGGATTTCCGCGCGCGCGATGTCGCGGCGGGCGGGCAAGGCGCCCCGCTGGTGCCGGCATTCCATGCGGCCATTTTTGCGGCCGATGCGCCGCGCGCCGTACTGAACCTGGGCGGCATCGCCAACGTTACCCTGCTCGCGCCCGGACGGCCGGTCACGGGTTTCGACACCGGGCCGGCGAATATGCTGCTGGACGAATGGTGCCGGCGCCACACCGGTCAGAACTACGACCATGACGGCGCCTACGCGGCGGCCGGCAAGGTGGATGCCAACATCCTGGAATACCTGCTGGCGAGCGAACCCTGGCTGGCCAAGCGCCCGCCCAAGTCCACGGGACGGGATCTGTTCAACGCCACATGGCTGGATACCCGGCTGAACGCCTGGGAGGGCTATTGCCGCCGGCTCACGCCCCAGGACATCCAGGCGACCCTGCAGCGCTTTACCGCGCGCACGGTGGCCCAGGCCATCGACCGGGAAGCCCCGGACACGCAGGAAGTCCTGGTGTGCGGGGGTGGCGCGCGCAACAGCGGGTTGATGCGGGATCTGGCTGAGTGCCTTAACCGGCCCATCTCCACCACGGACGCCCATGGCGTTCCTGCCCTATCCATGGAAGCACTGGCGTTTGCCTGGCTTGCCTATGCCCATGTGAACCGTCTGCCGGCAGGATTGCCGGACGTGACGGGCGCGTGCGGCCCGCGCGTGCTGGGCGCCCTGTATCCCGGCTGAAGCCTTCAGGCCGAAAAAGAGACGGGCGCCTGCGGGCGCCCGTTTTTCATCATGCAAGCCGGCTTTTCGGCCTGCCTCTTCCGTGTCGGGATCGCCTTCGGCCAGATCCCGACGCGATCGTTATACCGAAAACGACGATCCGCAACCGCAGGTCGTGGAGGCGTTGGGATTCCGGATGACGAACTGCGCGCCTTCCAGGTCTTCCTTGTAGTCGATTTCTGCGCCGACCAGGTACTGGAAGCTCATGGGGTCGACCAGCAGCTGCACCCCTGCCTTGTCCAGGACGGTGTCGTCTTCGTTCACGACTTCATCGAACGTGAAGCCATACTGGAAACCGGAGCATCCGCCACCCTGCACGAAGACGCGCAGTTTCAGTTCGGGATTGCCTTCGTCGGCCAGCAGGTCCTTGACCTTCGCGGCCGCGGCATCGGTGAAGATCAGTGGCGTCGGGGGGGCCGACTGCAGATCGACGGTTTCGGTTACTGCGTTCATTTCCTGACTCCTGCCCGCTAGGGGCGCGCCCCGGGCGGGGCCTATCCATACATGAAGGGCGTCGGATCCGCCCTGGCTTTGTCCTACTATAGCGCAGCGCCCGGCCGATTCAAAATGCCACGGCCGCCTGCTGGGACGTTCGCACGGCGCCATCCTGGACGACCTCGACAGCCACTTCCGTTGGGGTGAAATCGGGTGGCAGGGCAAGTATGCCCTCACTGTTCCGGTACTGGTCCACTTGCAGCGGCACCAGCGCTGAGGCCCCTGCGGCCCCGCTCGCCGCCTCCGGTGCCGACAGGCTGGCGGCGTCGGTGGGCGGTGTCGCTGCCCCCATTTCGCCGCCCCGCCCGGGTAGGGTGCCCGCCCCGATTGCGTCGGCATCCCGGGACGGCGCTTCCGTGGCCATGTTGGCGGGATATCCCGTTGGTGCTTCCGTCACCGTTTTGCCGGTTTCCGAGGACGGCGCCTGCGGCGTCGCCGGCGCCGTGTCGGGAATAACGCCAGCGCCCGGTGCGGGCGCGGTCTGGAGCGGCGCCAGCGTCAGGCGCACCTGGACGCCCTCCCGCATGCCTGTCGCGACGAACCGCAGGCTGCCCACGAACGGCGCCAGGCCAGGCCGGGCACTACGCATCAGCAGCACCCGATATCGCAGGCCCGCGGGTACGTGCGTAAATTCCACCGCCCTGATGGAGAGCGTGCCCGCCGGACCGGCGGGGAGCAGTTGATCGTAGAAGGCCAGCCTGTCACGCAACTGCCCCGCCTGCACTTGCAGCGCCGCCACGTTGTCTTCCAGGCCGCGGCGGGCGGCCCGTTCGACGGCGAGGTCCGCGTCCGACGCGGCCAGTTGCCCCCGCAGGGCCTGGATATCCGCCTGGCCCTGCTCCGCGCGTGCCTGCAGCGCCGCGAGCCGCGCCTGCATTGCCGGGCCATCCGCCCCGGCAGGCTGGAAGAGGACGATCACCCCCGCCAGAATGGCCGCCATGACCAGGGTGGCCAGCACGCCCACCAGCACGCCAATACGAAAACCGGCGGCCGGCTGTGTATCGCGCCTGGGCGTGGGATGGTGTGCGGACGACGGGTCGGCGGGCGGTGGCTCGGTCGTCGTCGGCGCGGGATGCCCGGCGGGCGGCTGGTCGGTCATGGCAAGTCCCCATGGGCAGGCCTGGCGGGGACACGCCGCGCCGCCACCATCAAGGCAGCACGGCGACCTGTCCCAAGCCGGCGTCTTCCGGCAGCCCGAACATGATGTTCATATTCTGCACGGCCTGCCCTGCCGCACCCTTGACCAGGTTGTCCTGGACGACCAGCACGATGAGCAGGTCGGCGCCCTCCGGGCGATGCAGCGCGATGCGCAGGTCATTGGAAGCACGCACGGACCGTGTTTCCGGCAGGCTGCCAGCGGGCATGACGTCCACGAAGGTTTCGTTCTCGTAGCGCTTTTCGTACAGCGCCTGGAAATCCGTGCCGCGCGCCTCCGGCAGGATGCGGGCATAGATGGTCGAATACATGCCGCGGATCATGGGCACCAGGTGTGGCACGAAGGTCAAGCCGACCTTGCCCCCCGCCAGGCGCTCCAGCTGTTCGGAGATTTCCGGATGGTGCCGGTGGCCGGCGACGCCATAGGCCTTGAAGTTGTCGCTGGCCTCCGAAAACAGCAGGCCGACTTCGGCCTTGCGGCCGGCACCGGATACGCCGGACTTGCAATCGGCGATCAAGGTCTGCGTATCGATCAGGCGGGCGCCGTTTTCCAGCACCGGCGCCAGGCCCAGGGTGACCGTCGTGGGATAGCAGCCGGGGTTGCCGACGACCCGCGCCTTGGCCACTTTCTGGCGATTGATTTCCGGGATGCCATAAACGGCTTCTTCCAGGATGCCAGGGCAGGCGTGCGGCATCTTGTACCACTTCTCGAACACCGCGGTGTCCTGCAGGCGAAAGTCTGCCGCCAGGTCGATGATGCGCGTGCCGGCATCCAGCAGCGCCTGCGCCTGCGCCATCGCCACGCCGTGCGGCGTAGCGAAAAACACAACGTCGCAGTCGGTCAGCGCGGCCTTTTCGGGCGCGGAGAAGGCCAGCTTCACGCGGCCGCGCAAGTTCGGGAACATATCGGCGACCGGCATGCCGTCTTCCTTGCGGGAGGTGATGGCGGTGAGCTCGGCGTTGGGATGCCGGGACAAGAGCCGCAGCAGTTCGACGCCGGTATACCCCGTGCCCCCTACGATGCCGACCTTGACGCGTGCGTTGGATGCTTGTGCCATGTTGCTGTTCCGATGACTGGCTGCTCTGGAAGACGAATGTCGATTGTATCGCCGCGCCATGCGGCACCCTGGACGAAACCGCTACGCCGGTAGGCCCAAATTTTCACGCCGGCGCGCCGTACGCCTGTGCCGCGCCGCTGGTGGCCGGTTGGGCCACGCATCGGAACGGGGCGATATCGCGCGCGGGCCAGACCGATATCGCCTGCGACCCTGCGAGCGTGCACGAGCCGGCCGATAGGGAAGAGCGCCGGCACGATATCCGCCGGCCCGAAAACAAAAAGGCCGCTTTCGCGGCCTTTTTGCTGGACATTAGCGCTTGCTGAACTGCTTACGCCGACGTGCCTTGCGAAGACCAACCTTCTTGCGTTCGACTTCGCGCGCATCGCGCGTCACCAGGCCAGCCTGCGACAGGGCGGGCTTGAGCGTGGCGTCGTAGTCGATGAGGGCGCGGGTGATGCCGTGGCGCACGGCGCCAGCCTGGCCGGATTCGCCGCCGCCATGGACGTTGACCTTGACGTCGAACGATTCCAGATGGCCGGTGAGTTCCAGCGGTTGACGCACGACCATGCGGCCCGTTTCACGCGCGAAGAACTCGTCGACGGGCTTGCCGTTGACAACGATCTTGCCCGTGCCTTTTTTGAGGAACACGCGGGCCACCGACGTCTTGCGGCGGCCGGTTCCGTAATTCCAGTTACCGATCATGACGATTCCTTAGAGTTCCAGCGGCTTGGGCTGCTGGGCGGTGTGCGGGTGCTCGGCACCGGCGTACACCTTCAGTTTCTTGATCATGGCGTAGCCGAGGGGACCCTTCGGCAGCATGCCCTTGACCGCCTTCTGAATGGCGCGGCCGGGAAAACGCTGCTGCATTTTCTCGAAGTTGGTCTCGCGGATGCCGCCCGGGTACGTGGTGTGGCGGAAGTACTTCTTGTCCTGCGACTTGTTCCCGGTAACGACGATGTCCGCCGCGTTGATGATGACGATGTAATCGCCCGTATCAACGTGAGGCGTGAATTCGGGTTTGTGCTTACCACGCAGACGGTGTGCGACTTCGCTGGCCACACGACCGAGGACCTTGCCCTTCGCGTCGATCACAAACCACTCACGCTTGACTTCATGCGGCTTTGCCACAAAGGTCTTCATGATGGTTCCTGAATAAATATATGTTCATTCAGCCGGAAATCGGCCGAGATGTTCTTCCGTTTACCCTTCCTGCCTAAGCGTTATCAGCCGCCCGTGCCGGTCGAAATAAGGGAAAGTCGACGATTCTAGCATGAAAACGCTCAAAGTTTGAGCGACAGGCCCGAAAGCCGTGGCATCCGGGCCGCGGCCGCTAGCCGCCCAGGTATGCCTCCAGCACCCGCGGATGGCCCAATAGCTCCCGCCCGGTGCCGGACAGCGCCAGCGCGCCGTTTTCCAGGACATAGCCATGGCCGGCGACCTTCAGCGCCTGGCGCACGTTCTGCTCGACCAGAAAGAGGGTAAGCCCGTCGGCATTGATGGCGCGCAAGGCCCGGAAGATCTCCTGCACGACGATGGGGGCCAGGCCCATGGAGGGCTCGTCCAGCAGCAGCAGGCGGGGCTTGGCCATGAGCGCGCGCCCGATGGCCAGCATCTGCTGTTCGCCGCCGGACAGATTGCCGGCGATGCCGTCCAGGCGCTCCTTCAGCCGCGGGAACAGGTTGAACACGTAGTCCAGGTCGGCGCCGGTATCGGTGCGGCCGCGCCGGTAGGCGCCAAGCTCCAGGTTTTCCCGCACGGTCATGGTGGTCAGGATGGCCCGCCCTTCGGGCACCTGGACGATCCCCCGCGCCACGATCTGGTGCGGCGCCAAGCGGGTGATGTCCTCGCCTTCGAAATGCACCGAGCCGCCGGCCTTGGGCAGCAGGCCGGACAGCGCCAGCAGGGTCGTGGATTTGCCCGCGCCGTTGGCGCCCACCAGGGCAGTGATTTCGCCCGTGCGCAGCGACATATCGACGCGGCGGACGGCTTCGATGTGCCCGTAGTTCACTTCCAGGCTGCGGATTTCAAGCATGACGGTCATGCGTGCACCTCCCGCGCGGCGTCTTCCTCATCGTCGTCGCGGCCCAGGTAGGCCTCGATGACCTGCTCGTTGGTGCGTATGGCTTCCGGCGGACCGCTGGTGATGATCTTGCCGAAGTTCAGCACGGCGATGGTTTCGCACAGCCCCATGACGAAGCGCATATCGTGTTCGATCATCAGAATGGTGTAGCCGCGGCGGCGGATCGCTTCGATCTCGCGCATCAGTTCCGCGCGTTCGCCGGTATTCATGCCGGCAACGGGTTCGTCCAGCAGCAGCAGGCGCGGCTCGGTGGCCAGCGCGCGCGCCAGTTCAAGCCGGCGCTGCTCGCCATAGGAAAGGTTGTCGGCGAGGTCATGCGCCTTATGCTCCAGGCGCATCCACGACAGCAATTCCAGGGCGCGTTCGCGCGCCCGGGCCTCGTGCCGGCGGAAGCCGGGCAGGCTGAACAGCATGCCGGCCACGCCGTAGTGCATATGGCGATAGGCGCCGACCACCACGTTTTCCAGCAGCGTCATTTCCTTGAACAGGCGGATGTTCTGGAAAGTGCGGGCGATGCCGGCGCGCGTGATCTGGTGCGGCGCCATGCCGATCAGGCTTTGGCCGGCGAAGCGCACCTGGCCGCCGCTGGGGCGCAGCAGGCCGGTGATGATATTGAACACCGTCGTCTTGCCGGCGCCGTTGGGGCCGATCAGGCCGAAGATCGAGCCTTCGGGAACCTGCAGATTGACGTCCTGCAGCACATGCAGGCCGCCGAAACGCATGGAGATGGAAGCGAGTTCAAGCATGGCGCCTGCCCCCCTTGCGCGTCCAGCGCGCGAAGCGCACGGGATCCCAGATGCCTTGCGGCAGGAACAACACGATCAGCACAAGAATCAATCCATTGGCGACCAGGCGGAAGTCGCTGAAGCCACGCAGGACTTCAGGCAGAAGCGTAATGATGGTGCTGCCCAGCACGGGGCCGGCAAGCCCGCCGATGCCGCCCAGGATGGCCATCGTCAGGATCTCCACACCGCGATCGAAACCGTATTCGCCCGGCCCGATGAAAAACGTCAGATGGGCATTCAGCGCGCCGGCCAGGCCGGCGATCGCGCCGCCCATGATGAAGGCCAGCATTTTATTGGCGCGCACATTGATGCCCATGAGCCCGGCCGCCGTTTCGTCGCCGCGTATGGCGTCGAAGGCGCGGCCCAGCTTGGAGACGCGCACCCGCCAGAGCAGCAGCAGCACGATGGCCACCGCCAGCAGCACGTGCCACCATTGGGTGGACTGCGGAATGCCGTTCAGGCCGAGCGCGCCGCCGGTCAGTGATTCCGTATTCAGCACCGCCACGCGTACGACTTCGCCGAACCCCAGGGTGGCCATGGCCAGATAGACGCCGGACAACCGTATCGTCGGCAGCCCGATGAGAGCCGCCACCACGGCCGGCGCCGCCATGCCGCCCGCCAGGGCGAGCGAGAACGGCGCGTCGTAGTTCATCGTCAGGATGGCCGCGGTGTAGGCGCCGATACCCATGAAGGCGGCGTTGGCCATGGCCAGCATGCCGCAGGCCAGCGTCAGCCAGATGGACAGCGCCAGCAGCGCATTGGTGCCCAGCGTCAGCACCACATTGCCGTAGATGGCCCAGAAACTATCGAATGCAGTCATGATCAATCAGGCCTTGCGTTGCACCACTTTGCCGAACAGGCCCTGGGGGCGCACCAGCAGGATCAGGAAAAGCAGGCCGAAGGCCACGGCGTCGCGCATGGTCGAACCGATGTAGGCCACGGACAGCACTTCGGCAAAGCCCAGGAACAGGCCGCCCAGCATGGCGCCGCGGATATCGCCCATGCCGCCCAGGATGATGACGGCGATGCCCTTGTGCAGCATCGGCTGGCCCATCAGCGGGTACAGCGCGTTGGAATACAGGCCGATCAGCAAGCCCGCCACGCCGCCCAGGCCGCCGGCCAGGAAAGAGGTGAACAGGAACAGCTGCTCGACGTTGATGCCCAGCAGCCAGGCTGCCTTGGGCGATTCGGCGATGGCGCGCAGTGCCCGGCCGAACTGCGTGCGCCGCATGACCAGCATCAGCACGGCCATCAGGGCGAACGACAGGAAGATGATGGCCAGCTCGATCGCGGTCACGTGGATGCCGGCGATCACCATGGTGCTTTCGGGCACCACGCCCGGCGGAAAACGCAGGTTATTGGCGCCGTAGATGCCCTGGATGCCGTTGTTCAGGACGATGCCCACGCCGATGGTGGCGATCATCGGGATCAGGTGCGGCGCGTTGCGCCGGCGCAGCGGTTTCAGGACCAGCCAGTCGATCAGGGCGCCCAGCGCGCCCGCGACGATGAAGGTCAGGAACAGGGAAATCCACAGCGGAATACCCAGCTTGGTAATGATGGAGAGGGCCGCATAGGCGCCGACCATGAAGACTGCGCCGTGCGACAGATTGATAATGCCCAGCACGCCGAAGACCAGCGTGAACCCCAGGGCGAACAGGGCATACACGCAGCCCAGCGACAGGGCATTGACGAATTGTTGTTCCAACATACCGGGACTTCCGAATCGAAAACGCCTTGCGGACCGCGGCCGGCGCAGCCCGCAAGGCGTCGGAGGCGGCGATCAGCCGCGCTCGCGCACAGGGTTTACTTTTCTATGACGTACTTGCCGTTTTCCGTCTTGCTGATGATCGGCGCCTGTTCCGCGTCATAACCCGCGGCCTTGCCGGCACGATCCTTGGCCTGGCGGAACTTGAAGGCACCCGTCGCGCCGGTCCATTGGACGGCGGGCAGCGCATCGCGCACGGCGGCGCGGTCGGCGGTCAGGTCGCCCTTGAGCTGCACCTTCTTCAGCGCCTGGGCGACGATGTACATGGCGTCATAGGCTTGCGCGGAGAACTGGTCCGGCGCGATGTTGTACTTGGCCTTGTAGGCGTCGATGAACTTGGTGTTTTCCGACGTCTTGTTCTCGATGGACCACGGGCTGCCGATCCACAGGTTGTTGGAGGCGGCGCCAGGTGCCAGTTCGAAGATCTTCACGGAGTTCATGCCGTTGCCGCCGATCACCGGCACGTTCAGGCCCAGCTGGCGCGCCTGCACCATGATGGGACCGCCCTCGGCCAGCAGCGCGGACAGGACGATGGCGTCCGGGTTCGTGCCCTTGATCTTGGTCAGTTGCGCCTTGAAGTCGACATCGCCCTTGGCGAAGGTTTCCGTGGTGGTGACCGGAATCTTCAGGTCTTCCAGGGCCTTCTTGAAGTTGTCGTAGCCGCTCTTGGTGAAGACGTCGTCATTGCCGTACAGCACCGCGACGTTCTTCAGGCCCACCTTGTTCTTGACCATGGTCAGGGTGGCCGGCAGCACGTCGGCTTCCGTCACGGAATTGCGGAAGATGTAGTTGCCGATGGACGTGATGCCGTCCGCGGTATTGGACGTGCCGAAGGCCACCGTCTTGGCCGCCTGCGCGATCGGGTCCGCGGCCTGGGCCGAATTCGACAGCGTCGGGCCAAAGGTCATCAGGACCTTGTCCTGGAAGATCAGTTTCTTGAAGACATTGATGGCTTCTTCTTTCTTGCCCTGTTCGTCTTCGATGACCAGGGAAATCTTGTTGCCATTGATCCCGCCCGCGGCATTGATTTCGTCCGCGGCCAGCTGGAAGCCGTTGCGGATGGAGATCCCGTACTGCGCGGCGCCGCCGGACAGGGCCTCGGCCACGCCCAGCTTGATGTCGGCCGCATGGGCGGCGGGCAGGATGGCGCTGGCGACCACGGCGGCCAGCAGGGTGTATGTCTTCTTCATGGGAAAGCCTCTCTCACGGGCGTTATGTATCTACGCGAGGATCTGCGCCTCGCTGGATGAGCAGCCCCGCGCCGGCCGTGCCGGCGCGGGCAAGTCCGCCATTATTACTCGAATTGCTTGATTTGTTGCGGGTTGCAACTCCGGGAAAGCCCGAAAACACGTCAATTCGCGACCTTTTCGCCGCATCGCCCCGCTACGCGAGCGCTTCGCGCGTGCGTATTATTCCCCCGCGATGGCCATTTGCTCGATCAGGATCGACCCGGTGGACTTGGTCCCGCGCGCGATGGTGTCCGCCCCCACCGCGACGATTTGCCGGAACATGTCCTTCAGGTTGCCGGCGATGGTGACTTCCTGCACCGCATGCTGGATTTCGCCGTTTTCCACCCAATAGCCGAAGGCCCCGCGCGAATAATCGCCGGTGACGTAGTTCACGCCCTGGCCGATCAGCTCCGTCACCATAAAGCCGGTTCCCATCTTGCGCAGCATGGCACGCAAGTCGTCCGACGGTGCGGTCAAGCGCGAGCGCAGCGTCAGGTTGTGCGATCCGCCGGCGTTTCCGGTGGTCGGCATCCCCAGCTTGCGGGCGGTATAGGTGGAGAGGAAATAGCCCTGCAGCACCCCTGCCGTGACGACATCGCGGGCGCGGGTGACGACGCCTTCGTCGTCGAAGGGGGAACTGCCCATGGCGCCGACGATATGCGGATCCTCGGCGATGTCGATGTGGTCGGCGAAGATGGGCTTGCCCATGCTATCGATCAGGAAACTGGCCTTGCGGTACAAGGCGCCGCCGTTGACCGCCTGCGTCAGCGCGCCCAGCAGGCCCAGGGCCAGCGGGGCCTCGAACAGGACGGGAAATTTACCGGTACGGATGCGGCGGGCCGACAGGCGCGACAGGGCGCGCTCGGCCGCATAGCGTCCCACGGCTTCCGGTTCGGCCAGATTGACGGCGTTGCGTTCGCTGGTGTACCAGTAATCGCGCTGCATGCCGTTGCCGCGCCCCGCGATGGGCGCCACCGACAGGCTATGGCGCGAGTAGGGATACCCGCCCAGGAAGCCGCGGGTGTTGCCCATCACGAACTGCCCTTCGAACGTCCCCACCGAAGCGCCTTCGGTGTTGGTGATGCGGGCGTCCACCGCGCGAGCCGCGCGTTCGGCGCGCAGCGCGAGTTCAGCGGCTTCCTCGGTGCCGATGGCCCAGGGATAGTGCAGGGCCAGGTCCGGATAGTCGCGCGCCAGCATGTCGGCGTCCGGCAGGCCGGCCGCCGGATCTTCGGCGGTATGGCTGGCGATGTGCCAGGCAGCTTCCACCGTTTCGCGCAGGGCGGCCTCGGAGAAATCGGAGGTGGAGGCCGAACCGCGCCGCTGTCCGGCATAGACCGTTACGTCCAGCGAGCGGTCGCGGGTCTGCTCCACGGTTTCGATGTCGTTCTTGCGTACCGACACCGACAACCCCAGGCTTTCGGAGACTTCAGCGACGGCGTCGCTGGCGCCGACCTTGCGTGCATGGGCCAGGACGCTCTGGACCAGTTCGCTGAAACGCGCCTGGTTTTCGGCGACGGGCAGGGAAGAAGAATAGGTGACCATTGAAACTCGCTTGAGAGAGACGGGTATCATAGCCAAGTCCGCAAACCTGCTGTTCCTACAATGTCAGAAATAACCGAGTCCGCCGGCGACGAGGACGACGGCTACGACCGCCCGAGCAAATCCCAGGTCAAGCGCGAAATGCTTGCCTTGACGGATCTGGGCAAGCAATTGATCGGGCTGTCACCCGAACGATTGCGCCAGCTGCCCCTGGCCGAACGCCTCTACGACGCCATCCGTGAAGCCCAGCGCACCACCAGCCGCGAAGGGCTGCGCCGCCAGACGCACTTCGTCGGCAAGCTCATGCGCGATGCGCCCGCCGACGAGATCCGGCGCCAGCTGGACGTCTGGGAAAACGGCTCGCGCGAGGAAACGGCCGCCATGCACCGCCTGGAAGGCCTGCGCGATCGCCTGCTGGAAGACGACGCCGCCCTGACGGACCTGCTGGCGCGCAATCCGGGCAGTGATGCCCAGCAATTGCGCACACTGATCCGCGAGGCCCGCAAGGAAGCGCGGGCCAACGCCAGCCTGGCCCAGGGACAGGAACCCAAGCGCAAGCACTACAGGGCGCTGTTCCAGGCCTTGAAGACCTTGCAACCCTGATACCCCCTGCCATGACCGCCGACACCTCCCCCGACCTGCTGGACTGCATCGAACGCGAAACCGGCCCCCAACCCACGTACGCGGTGATCTGGCTGCACGGGCTGGGCGCGGACGGCAATGATTTCGCGCCCATCGTGCCCGAACTGCGCCTGCCGGCCGCGCCGGCGGTGCGCTTCGTCTTTCCGCATGCGCCCGTGCAGCCCGTCACGATCAACGGCGGCATGCAGATGCGCTCCTGGTACGACATCCTGGAGATGGACCTGGTGCGCCGCGAGGACGCCGCCGGCATCCGCCGCTCCGAAGCCGCCGTGCGGGCCCTGCTCGCCCGCGAAAATGCGCGCGGCATCCCCACCTCTCGCATCGTCCTGGCGGGATTTTCCCAGGGCTGCGCGATGACCCTGCACACCGGCTTGCGGCTGTCCGAGAAACTCGCCGGCATGATGGGGCTGTCCGGCTACCTGCCGCTGCTGGACATGGCGGCCGCGGAACGTCACGGCGCCAATGCCGATACCCCGATTTTCCTGGCCCATGGCGAATACGACCCCGTGGTCGACATCGCCCGCGCCACGGCGACACGCGACATGCTGCGCGCCCTGGGTCACGACGTCCGTTGGCACACCTATCCGATGCAGCACTCCGTGTGCGCGGAAGAAGTCGCGGATATCCGCGACTTCCTGATGCAAGTGATCAAGTAGGGCGGCCGGCGTCGGGCCGTCCCAGGTCCAGCCACACCCGGCGCATGGAAGGATCGTCCCGATCGGGATCGTTCTTCAGGCCCAGGCTGGTCATCAGCCGCAGCATGGGCCGGTTCTCCGCCAGCACCAGGCCTTCGATGTATTCCAGGCCCTGTTCACGAGCGGCATCGATCAGCAGCGTCATCAACTGGCGTCCCAAGCCGCAGCCCTGCCACGCGTCGGCCACGACCAGCGCGTATTCCGCGCCGCGGCCGTCGGGATTGCGCAGGTAGTGCGCCAGGCCGATCACCGCATCGTGGCGATGGCCCCGATGGGCGGGATTGGGCAGCTCGGTGGTGGCGACCAGAGCCAGTTCGCGATCGTAGTCCACCTGCGTATACCGCGCGAGCATACGTGGCGTCAGTTCGCGCATCATGGACACGAAACGCATATAGCGCGATCGTTCGGACAGCTGGCGGATGAAGGCCTGCAGCGATTCCGCGTCCTCCGGGCGGATGGGCCGCACCACCCAGGGCGTGCCGTCCTCGAAGTGGCGCACCTGCACCAGCCGCCCCGGATAGGGATGGATGGCCATGTGGGGATACCCGCCCAGGCGCGGGCACTGGGCGGCGGCCTGCGCCGTCAGCGTCACTCGCATGGAGCGCGCGTACAGCCGTGCCTCGCCGGCGTACAAAGGGTCGATGTCCAGCGCCTCGATGTCCGGCACGTCGGTGATCAATTCGGACACGCGCACCAGCGCCTGCTGCAGCGTTTCGAACGCGGCGATGCTCAGGCGATGCGCCAGCACCTTGCGCCACAGCCGGCTGCGTTCGATCAGCTGCTGCGCGAGGAAACGGTTGAGGGGCGGCAAGTCCATGCCGCGATCCGCGCTGCCCAGCACCGCATCGGGACCGCCGGCGGCAAAGCGGATCACCGGACCGAAACGCGCATCGCGGTGCACGCGTATGGCCATGGGGCGCGACAAGGGCTCGAACGCGCCGCTGGGCATGGCGTCATGGATAGGCACCAGGCAGGCCGACAGCAGATCGCGCGCCTCCGCGGGCGTCAGCGCGTGCCGTCCGTCGCGCCGGGCCGCGTCGACGATGGCCTGCGCAACCCCCGGTGTCGGCATCGGTCCCTGGGGCAGCGGCGGCTGCGACTGCAACAGCAGCTGCTGGTTGTAGTAGTGGGTGGACAGGACGCCGAACGCGTCGGCGGCCGATTCCGGCGTGCGGAAGGCGGAGGTGCCCGCGTCGTCCAGCATGCGGCGCAGCGGCCGCATGCCGGCATCGCCCATGAAGCACGACACGATGGGCTTGCGCGCCCGCGGCGCGATCTGCGCCAGCCGTTCGGCCACCGCACGCAGGTCGGCCAAGGCATCCGGCGCCAGCAGGACGAGCACGCCGTCCACGCCCGTATCGTCGATCAGGACGTCCAGGACGGCCTGTGCCGTATCGGGCGTCAGCGGCGCATGGGTGATGACGGGATTGCCGGCGGCCGATCCGGGCTCCAGCAGCGCCTCAAGCGCGCGCACCGTGGCCTGCGACAGCTCGGCGCGGGCCACCGCGGCATCCGGCCCGATCAGGTCCAGGGCCAGCTGCGGCGGTCCGCTGCCGTTGGAAAACAAGGCCACCCGGCGGCCGCGTGGCCGCCGGGCATAGCCCAGCACTTTCAGCGCCGAAAACAGCTGAACGAAATAGCGCACCCGCACCGCGCCGGCCCGGCGCAGCACCGCATCGAAAACGTCGTCGTCTTCGTCGCCCCGCCCCGCCTTCAGCACCACCACCGGCTTGGCGCTGGCGGCGGCGCGCAGTGCGCTGATGAAGGGGCGCGCCGGCCCGACGTCCTCGAGATAGAGCGCGATGCTGTCGGTGCGGGGGTCGGTGGCCAGGTAGTCGAGCACCGGGCCAAGGCCCACGATGGCCTCATCGCCCAGCGCGATTGCGGTGGAAAAACCGAAGTGCACATCCTCCGCCCAATCCATGACGGCGGCGATGATGGAACGCGACTGGGCCACCAACGCGACACGCCCGGGACGCGCCAGCGTCGGATGCTGGCTGAAATTCAGGCTGGCATGCGGGCGCTGGACGCCGAAAGCCCGCGGCCCCAGCAGCTTGCAGCGGTTTTCCTGGGCCCAGGCTTGGCACAACGCCACAGTGCCGCGCGGATAAGGGTCCGGCTGCTCGTGCGGCAGGACGATCAGCGCGCGAGGCGCGCGCGGCGCCAGGCGGCGCAAGGTTTCGGCGAAGACCGACGGCGCGACGCACACCAGTGCCAGGTCCAGGCGTTCGCCGGCGTCCAGGCCGGTGAAGGTGTCGGGGATATCGGGCGCCGCGCCGGGATCACACTCGATGCAGGTGGTGCGCGCGCGCAGGGCGGCGGGCAGCATCGCGGCGCCGGGCAAAAGCCGGTCCGCGATGATGAGCAAAGAACGCGGGTCGAACAGAGAAGCCAGTGCGTGTCGAAGCATGGACTCCCTCCCTATTCTAAAATGCCGCCATCGCGCAATATAACCGCCCGGCTCCCCAATGACTCAAACTTCCAATTCCCGCGTCCGCACCCGTTTCGCTCCCTCGCCCACCGGCTACCTGCATCTGGGCGGCGCGCGCACGGCGCTTTTTTCCTGGGCATACGCCCGCCACCACGGCGGCGTGTTCATCCTGCGCATCGAGGACACCGATGTGGAACGGTCGACGCCCGAAGCGGTGCAGGCCATCCTGGACAGCATGGAATGGCTGGGCATGCAGCCCGATGAAGGCCCCTTCTACCAGATGCGCCGCATGGACCGCTACCGCGAGGTCGTTGCGCAGATGCTGGCCGCGGGAACGGCCTACCACTGCTACTGCACGCCCGAGGAAGTGGAAGCGATGCGCGAACGCGCGCGCGCCCAGGGCCTGAAGCCGCGCTACGACGGCACATGGCGGCCGGAGCCCGGCAAGACCCTGCCGCCCGTTCCCCCGGGCTGCCAGCCCGTGGTGCGCTTCAAGAACCCGCAGACGGGCGCCACCAGCTGGAACGATATGGTGAAGGGGCCGATCAGCTTCGACAACGGCGAACTGGACGACCTGATCATCGCGCGCCCGGACGGCACGCCCACGTACAACTTCTGCGTGGTGGTGGATGACTGGGACATGCGCATCACGCACGTGCTGCGGGGCGACGACCACGTCAACAATACCCCCCGACAGATCAACATCCTGCGCGCGCTCGGCGCGCAATTGCCCGAATACGGCCACGTTCCCATGATCCTCGGCCCGGATGGCGAAAAACTGTCCAAGCGCCATGGCGCGGTCAGCGTCATGGAGTACGACAAGGACGGTTATCTGCCGGAAGCCATGATCAACTACCTGGCCCGACTGGGGTGGAGCCACGGCGACGACGAGCTCTTCAACCGCGAGCAGCTGGTCGAATGGTTCGATACCCGGCATTTGTCGAAATCGGCATCCCAGTGGGACCCGAAGAAACTGAACTGGGTCAACGCCCACTATCTTCGGCAGATGCCCGATGCCGAACTGGCTACACGCGTCGCGCCGCGCATTTCCCGGCGCGGCGGCGATCCTGCCGCGGCGGACCTGCCTGCCGTCATGGCCCTGCTGAAAGACCGCGCCGAAACGCTGGAGCAGTTGGCCGAGGGCGCCATGCTGTTCTGTGGCCCGTTCAACGGCGCGCCGGCGGAACTGGCGGCCCAGCACCTTACCGAGCCGGCGCGCGAAGCCCTGCGTGCCTTCGCCGACGAAGCCGGCGGCGCGGAATGGTCCAAGGAAGCCTTATCCGCCGCGATCAAGCGCGTGCTGGCCGCGCGTGGCATAAAGATGCCGCAGCTGGCCATCCCCCTGCGCGTGGCCGTCACCGGCCAGACGCAGACGCCGGCCATCGACGCCGTACTGGCCCTGCTGGGCAAGGAGAAAGTACTGCAGCGGCTGGAACGCGCCTTGGCCTAGGCCCGCGGCATCAGCGCAGGACATACCCCTGGGGCATCCTGCGCGCCTTCAGCACTTCGCCGCCGGGCTTCTGGTCGCGCAGCACCAGCGTGCTGCGGTCCACGGTCTCGACGCGGTAGCGGTTGGTGTAGATCGGGTCCGACGGGTCGACGGGATCGCCGTTGGATTCGGTGGTCTGCATGGTGTACACGCCGTTGGCGAAGGTCCAGCAGCCCGTTTCGTCCAGCCCCGGCCGCGACTTGTTGCGTATCTTGAGCTGGGTCTGATACCGCATTTTTCCGTCCGGCGCGAGCACCAGCAGGGTCTGCTGCATGCCCCCCATGCCGCGCGGCGTCGACACCGAATACCAGGTTCCCGCCAGCGCATCGGCGCCGGGACTGGCCGCGCAGGCGACGGGTTTGGGGGGTGGGGCTGGCTGGGAGACCGGGTGGGGCGCTTCTTTTCGGGTCGCGCAACCGGCCAGAATGAACGCGGCGCAGGCAACGCCGGCGAAACGCGAAAATGCACTGCTCATGAAATCCTCACAGACCACCGAGATGTCCGCATGGCGCGGAAAAAAGCGCATCGGTGCGACATATCGATTCTGAATATCGCGGCGGCAACACGCAACGCCCAAGCGGGACATCGGCACGCACGGCGCATGGTTTGTGCGTAACGCGCAACACTGCTGTAGCGAAAGCCCTATCATTCGATGCATGGACGCCGCCGCGCTGCCCTCTTCCCTTCCGGACTTCACCCTCATCGAGCGCCTGCCGTGCGTGCCGGCAGGCGAAGGCCGCCTGGTCATCGGCGCGCGCGCCCGCGCGGGCAGGCCCACGCTGCTCTTCGTGCACGGTGCCTTCCATGGCGCATGGTGCTATGCCGGCTACCTGGAATACTTCGCCGCGCTGGGCCTGGGCTGCGCCGCCCTGGATCTGCCTGGTCACGGCGGGCTGGCGCAGGCACCGGATTTCCACGCCCATGGCGTCCACGACTTCGGCCGGTGCGTGGTGCAAGCCATGGACGCGATCGATGGACCGGTGGTCGTGGCGGGGCACAGCATGGGCGCCTTGCCCGCGCTGTTCGCCGCCACCCAGCGTGAAGCCGCGGGCATCATACTGATGGCGCCCTCTCCGCCGGCCAATGTACCGGGCGCCCAGGCCCTTGCGCCGGTCCCCATCAGGACGAGCCGCCCCCCTCCCGGCATGGATGACGTACGCCGGCGCTTTACCGGCGCGATGAGCGAGCGAGACATCGCCAGGGTCGCCGCGCGCCTGTGCCCGGAGAGCGCACAGGCCATGAACGACCGCTACCTGTTGCGACTGGATATCCCGGCGCACGCCATCGACGCGCCAGGCCTGTGCCTGGAAGCGGGCGAGGACGACGCCGCGCGGCATCCCCCGGGACAGGACCAGGCCGTCGCCGATCTCTACGGCTTCGAATACCGCCTGCTGCCGGACATGCCCCACTGCATGATGTATGCGCACGGCTGGCAGGAAAGCGCGGAGACGATACGCAGCTGGTACGAACGCCTGTTCCCCGCCTGATGCGCAGGGGCTGCGCCGTCGCGCCCGCGCGGCCGCCCCCCGGGCCCAGTACTGGCGGCCATCCACGTGGCCCACTATATATATAGAGTGAAGCGCACTCGCATGGCATAAAGGCAAGCACGCCAGGCAAGCGCGGAGCGGTCCGCCACGCGGTCCGTAGGGAGACAACCGGGAATGGGCGGCACACTTCCACACACGCCCTCCCGCCATCGACAAGGGGACTACCGTGAAGAAGCATGAAAAGCTGTTGGCATGGCTGGCGATCTGCGGCGCGTGGCTGGCGGCGCCGTCGAACGCGGCGGAGTGGCCGGAACGTACCGTGACCATCATCGTGCCGTCCGCCGCCGGCGGTGCCGCAGACCTGACCGCCCGCACCTTCGCGCAATACCTGGGCGGCAAGACCGGGCAGAGCGTGGTGGTGGAAGACCGGCCCGGCGCCGGTGGCATCGTGGGGACCAATTCGGTCAAGTCGGCGCCGGCGGATGGCTACACTTTCCTGCTGTCCACCAACTCCACGCAGGCCGCCAATCCCTATCTGTATAAGTCCTTGCCGTACGACCCGCTGAAGGACTTCCGGCAGGTCGGCATGCTGGGCACCTTCGGATCGGTCGCGGTGGTCTCGCCGGCCAGTCCCTTCCAGAGCATGCCGCAGCTGGTGGCCTACGCGAAACAGCATCCCGGCAAGGTGTTCTACGGCTACTACAGCTCCTCGTCCCAAGTCCCGTCCGCGCTGCTGAAGGCGCGCGCCGCGCTGCAGATCGATGGCGCCGCGTACAAGAACGTCACCCAGATCATTACCGACCTGCGTGGCGGGCAGATCGATTTTGCCTTCGTCGACTACCTCACGGCGATGGGCCAGATCGACGGCAAAGGCCTGCGGCCCATCGCCGTCACCGGCGAAGCGGCCAACCCGGCCTGGCCGGACGTACCGACCATGTCGTCCTACTACCCGGGCTTCGTCGTGCTGGGCTGGCTGGGATTGTCCGCACCGGCCGGCACGCCGGAGCCCATCGTCCAGGCGATGAACCGCTACCTGGGGCAGGCGGTCGAGGACCCCGACGTCAACGGCAAGCTCAGCCGCCTGGGACTGCAGCCCAGGCGCATGGACGTGGCGCACTTCGAGACTTTCGTGCGCGATGACGCGGGCCGCTGGAAGCAGTGGATCGCCACCGCGGGCATTGCACCTCAGTAGGCGGGAAGTCCTCGCACGCCGCCCATGCGACAATGCGGGGTGCCGAAGCGGGCACTTCGCCGTCGGACTAGATAACGCCGCACCGATATAATTCGTAACAACTTATAGAAGTATCGCGTTACCGATCGTGCTTGTAGCCATCCCCCAACACCACTAGAATTTGGCCTGGGATCGGGGTGAGACACAACATCTTGTGGTCAGGACAGGGCTGGATGCGTTTCCGGCCTAACTGCGTCCTTTGGTAACCGCCCGCCCTTCCCCGCAATAATCGAACATCCAGGCGCGACGTCGCTCGCGCTCTTACTACGCACAGGAGCTTCCATGCAGCACACTTCGATCGCCTCTGTGACTCGGCCGAGTGCCGTGCCGCCTTCTGACAATGATCAATCGACACCTGCTTCCGGCCAATGGGCCGGTTACCAGGTCATCCGGCGCAATGGCGCCGTCGTCGGTTTCGAACCCAGCAAAATCGCCATCGCGATGACCAAGGCCTTCCTGGCCGTGAACGGCGGCCAGGGCGCCGCGTCGGCCCGCGTGCGTGAACTGGTCGATACCCTGACGCGCCAGGCGGTCAACGCACTGCTGCGCAACCGCCCGAACGGCGGCACCTTCCATATCGAAGAGATCCAGGACCAGGTCGAACTGGCGCTGATGCGCTCGGGCGAACACGATGTCGCGCGCGCCTACGTGCTGTATCGCGAAAAGCGCTCGCAGGAACGCGCCGCCGAGCACGTCAAGCCGGCCACCGCCGCGCAATCCGAGCACGTGCTGAACGTGACGGACCAAGGCGTCAAGCGCCCGCTGGACCTGGCCGAGCTGCGCGCCACGATCGAAGCCGCCGGCGAAGGCCTGTCGGAGTACATCGATGCCGAGGCCATCCTGAAGGAAACGGTCAAGAACCTGTACGACGGCATCCCGGTCGATGAAGTCTACAAGTCGGCAATCCTGTCCGCGCGCGCGCTGGTCGAAAAGGACCCCGCCTACAGCCAGGTCACCGCTCGCCTGCTGCTGCACACGATCCGCAAGGAAGTGCTGGGCGAGGAAGTCTCGCAGGCGCAAATGGCACAGCGCTATGCCGATTACTTCCCCACCTTCATCTCGCGCGGCATCGAAGGCGGCCTGATCGACACCAAGCTGGCGCAGTTCGACCTGCCGCGCTTGGCCGCCTCGCTGGATGCCAAGCGCGATCTGCAATTCAGCTACCTGGGCCTGCAGACGCTGTACGACCGCTACTTCCTGCACATCCGTGGCCGCCGCATCGAACTGCCGCAGGTGTTCTACATGCGCGTGGCCATGGGCCTGGCGCTGGGCGAAGCGCAAGCCGGCGTGGACCGGGAAGCGCGTGCCATCCAGTTCTACGAGATCCTGTCCTCGTTCGACTTCATGAGCTCGACGCCCACCCTCTTCAATGCCGGCACGCTGCATTCGCAGCTCTCGTCGTGCTACCTGACCACGGTCTCCGACGACCTGGAAGGCATCTACGATGCCATCAAGGAAAACGCCTTGCTGGCGAAATACGCCGGCGGCCTGGGCAACGATTGGACGCCGGTACGCGCCTTGCGTAGCCACATCAAAGGCACTAACGGCGAAAGCCAGGGCGTGGTTCCGTTCCTGAAGGTTGTCAACGACACCGCGGTCGCGGTGAACCAGGGCGGCAAGCGCAAGGGCGCCGTCTGCACCTACCTGGAAACCTGGCACCTGGACATCGAAGAATTCCTGGAGCTGCGCAAGAACACCGGCGACGAACGCCGCCGCACACATGACATGAACACCGCCAACTGGATTCCCGATCTGTTCATGAAGCGCGTCATGGAAAATGGCGAGTGGACGCTGTTTTCGCCGTCGGACTGCCCCGACCTGCACGACAAGTACGGCCGCGAGTTCGAACAGGCCTACCTGGGCTATGAAGCCCGCGTGGCCAGCGGCGACCTGAAGCTCTACAAAAAGATGCCAGCGCTGACCTTGTGGCGCAAGATGCTGTCCATGCTGTTCGAAACCGGCCATCCGTGGATCACCTTCAAGGATCCGTGCAACATCCGCTCGCCGCAGCAGCACGTCGGCGTGGTGCACAGCTCCAACCTGTGCACGGAAATCACGCTGAACACCAACGAGTCCGAAATCGCGGTGTGCAACCTGGGTTCCGTGAACCTGGTCGCCCACATGAAGCCCACGGCCAATGGCGGCCACGAACTGGACCTGGACAAGCTCAAGCGCACCATCAGCGTGGCGATGCGCATGCTCGACAACGTCATCGACATCAACTACTACGCGGTCAAGAAGGCGAAGGATTCCAACCAGCGCCATCGTCCCGTGGGCCTGGGCATCATGGGCTTCCAGGATTGCCTGCACATGATGCGCGTGCCGTATGCCTCGCAAGCGGCGGTTGAATTCGCCGATCGTTCGATGGAAGCGGTGTGCTACTACGCGTACCTGGCGTCCAGCGAGCTGGCCGAAGAGCGCGGCACCTATCCCACATACAAGGGCTCGCTGTGGGATCGTGGCATCCTTCCGCAAGACACGTTGAATCTGCTGCGCGAAGAACGCGGCGGCAGCGTCGACGTCGATATGTCGTCCACATTGGATTGGGATGCGTTGCGTGCGCGCATCAAAGCGCATGGCATGCGTAACTCCAATTGCGTGGCAATCGCCCCAACCGCGACGATTTCCAATATCATTGGCGTATCTGCGTGCATCGAACCCACTTACCAGAACTTGTACGTCAAATCGAATCTCTCCGGTGAGTTCACGGTCGTCAACGAATACCTCGTGCGCGACTTGAAGAAACTCGGTCTCTGGGACGAAGTCATGGTCGCCGACCTGAAGTACTTCGACGGCAGCCTATCCCGCATCGATCGTGTGCCCGCTGAACTCCGCGAAATCTACGCCACCGCGTTCGAAGTCGAACCGCGCTGGCTGGTGGAATGCGCGTCGCGTCGCCAGAAGTGGATCGATCAATCGCAGTCGCTCAATATCTATATGGCGGGCGCCTCGGGCAAGAAGCTCGACGAAACGTACAAGCTGGCGTGGCTGCGCGGCTTGAAGACGACCTATTACCTGCGCACGCTGGGCGCCACCAGCGCGGAAAAATCCACCGGACGCGGCGGCGAGTTGAACGCCGTGACGTCGAGTGGCCAGAGCAGCACGGCAACGGCCAGCGCGGCCCCTGCCCTGCCTGAACCCGAAATCGTCGGAGCGGTTTGCACCATGCGGCCGGGCGATCCCGGCTTCGAAGAGTGCGAAGCCTGCCAGTAATCGACCGCTTCCGGAGAATTTCACATGATCAATTGGGAAGACGATAACGTCGCACTGCAACCGGGCCAAGCCGCCGCCAAGCCGGCGGCCGGCATGCCCGCGCGCGCGTCGACGGGTGCCTTCGACGACGCCGCCCTGCCCGCGGCCGTGCCGGCGCAAGCCGCCGCACAGCCCGGGGCTACCGCGCAACGCGTCAAGGTTGCCGATAAACGCATCATCAACGGCCAGACCGACGTCAATCAGCTGGTCCCGTTCAAATACAAATGGGCCTGGGAAAAATACCTGGCCACCTGCGCCAACCACTGGATGCCGCAGGAAATCAATATGTCGCGCGATATCGCGCTGTGGAAGAATCCCACGGGCCTGACCGAGGACGAGCGCCGCATCGTCAAGCGCAACCTGGGCTTCTTCGTGACGGCCGACTCCCTGGCCGCCAACAACATCGTGCTGGGCACCTACCGGCACATTACGGCCCCCGAATGCCGCCAGTTCCTGCTGCGCCAGGCATTCGAGGAAGCCATCCACACCCATGCTTATCAATACATCGTCGAAAGCCTGGACCTGGACGAATCGGAAATCTTCAATGCTTATAACGAGGTTCCGTCCATCCGCGCCAAGGACGAATTCCTGATCCCGTTCATCGAGGCGATCGCGGACCCGAACTTCCACACCGGCACGCCGGAAGCCGACCAGACACTGCTGAAGTCCCTGATCGTCTTCGCCTGCCTGATGGAAGGCCTGTTCTTCTATGTCGGGTTCACGCAGATCCTGGCGCTGGGTCGCCAGAACAAGATGACCGGCGCTGCCGAACAGTACATGTACATCCTGCGCGATGAATCCATGCACTGCAATTTCGGCATCGACCTGATCAACACCATCAAGCTCGAGAATCCGCACCTCTGGACGCCCGAGTTCCGCGAAGAAATCCGTGCTCTTTTCCTGAAGGCCGTCGAACTGGAGTACGCCTACGCCGAGGACACCATGCCGCGCGGCGTGCTGGGCCTGAATGCGCCGATGTTCAAGTCGTATCTGCGCTTCATCGCCAACCGCCGTTGCCAGCAGATCGGTATCGAAGCGCTGTTCCCACAGGAAGAAAATCCTTTCCCGTGGATGGCGGAAATGATCGACCTGAAGAAAGAACGAAACTTTTTCGAAACTCGAGTCATCGAATACCAAACCGGAGGCACGCTGAGCTGGGAGTAATCCGGTCCAGGGTGTCGGAAGCAACGTAGCGATAGGTGACGCGGTGGGCCGCGTCGCCTGTCGGCGCCATTTGAAATGGCTCGCGCCATGAGGAGCGGGGGCCATATCAAATGGCAGTGCCGCATTCATTAGCGCACATCGATGTAGCTGTCGCCTGTACGGGACAGTGGTATGCGCCGATGAATAGCCCGGGCATCGTCCCGCCGGAAGGCGGGGCGGTGCACGGGTTTAAGTTCTGGGACCCCTGAACCTAAGGAGCAATGCCATGGCAACTGCCAAGAAGGCCGCCAAGAAGGCGGTTAAGAAAGCCGCAGCCAAAAAAGCTGTGAAGAAGACCCCCGCCAAGAAGGCGGTGAAGAAGACCGCCGTCAAGAAGGTCGCCGCCAAGAAGGTCGTCAAGAAAGTCGCGGCCAAGAAGGTAGCGAAGAAGGCCGTCAAGAAGGCGCCGGCCAAGAAAGTAGCGAAGAAGGCGGTCAAGAAAGTCGCCGCCAAAAAGGCCCCGGCCAAGAAAGCCGCGGCCAAGAAAGCCGCGACCAAGAAGGTAGCGACCAAGAAGGTCGCCAAGAAGGCTGCCAAGAAAGCGCCCGCCAAGAAAGCGGCCGCCAAAAAGGCGTCTGCGAAAAAGGCTGCTGCGAAAAAGCCTGCTGCCAAAAAGCCTGCTGCAAAGAAGGCTGCCGCCAAGAAGCCGGCCACGCCGCCTTCGACCGCTGCCGCCCCGGGTGCGAAGACCGCGCTGAACCCAGCCGCGTCGTGGCCGTTCCCGACCGGCAGCCGTCCGTCGTAAGCTCGATACCGCAGCACTGTAGTACGAAAGCCACCTGGCCAAGCCAGGTGGCTTTTTTGCATGGCGCGAGTGCTTGCGCCTGACTACGGTGGCGCCGACGACGCGGGCCATGACATCGTGCGACAATTGGCCTGCCGTAAGACCCCTTTCATACTTCTATCCAACAAAGCAGGCGGCCATGTTCGGCGATATCTCCCGTTTCTTGCTTGATACGCTTTTCACGCTATTCGGCGCCGCGCTCATCGCGCGCGCATGGATGCACGCCGTGCGCATGCATCCCTTCAACCCCGTCGCGCGCTTCATCTATCAAGCCACCAATTGGCTGGTCAACCCCTTGCGGCGCATCCTTCCCGCCCGCGGTGCGGTGGACTGGGCCACGCTGATCGCGGCGTGGCTGACCGCACTGGTCTACCTGCTGCTGATGTGGGTCGCGTCGCTGGGCATGATCATCCCGCTGTCCGCCTTGCCCATGGCGCTGGGCATTTCATTCCTGACGGTGGTGAAGTGGGTTTTCAACCTGATCGTGTGGGTGACGCTGGCGCAAGCCGTGCTGTCATGGGTGAACCCTAGCGCACCGTTGATGCCGGTGCTGCTGGCATTGACCGATCCGCTACTCGACCCCATCCGCCGTTTTTTGCCGCGCACGCCTATCGATTTCTCACCGCTGGTGCTGCTGGTGCTGGCGCAGGTCGCCTTGATGGTGATCACGCGCGTGACGTACGCGGCATTCGGACTCTAGGCCGCGGCCGCGTGCCATGACGCAGGCGGCAATGACGCGGAAGCGTCATGCCGCCGGCCGATCACATCGGCGAAATGCGGGTCGGGCCGTTGCCGCTGATGACCTGTATGCGTTGGCCGACGCTGACGGGCACGTCGGCCTCCTGCGTGACGACGCGCGTTTCGCCGTTATCCAGGCGCACGGTGATCTCCAGGCCGGAGGTCGTGCCCACGCGGTTTTCCACCATGTTGCCGGCCAACGCGCCCAGGATGGCGCCACCGACCGTGGCAATGGCGCGTCCGCTGCCACCGCCGACCGCATTACCGCCGACGCCGCCCAAGGCAGCACCGGCGAGCAGGCCGGCACCGCTGCTGCGGTCATTCTGGATGGTGACAGGGCGCACGGCCGTGACTACACCGGTACGCACGATCTGTTCACGCTGGGCCTGGTCGTAGCTGTAGACGGCGCTGGACGCGCTGCGATTCGCGCAACCGGATACCAGGCCCACGGACGCGACCACAGCGGTGATGGCGACCCAACGAACCGTGCGCGAACCGCGATCCCGCGCGGGGCTGAAGGAAACGGAGGGGACGGTATTGTTCATGATGATGCGGGCTCCTGTTCGGTATATACCAGCGTTACGGATGATACTCCCGCGATTCAGGCGTTATCGCCGAAATTACGCATGGGAAATACGTTGCAACGACTGTTCTAGCTTAGTCTCTTTGCGACTACGCAAGTTTCAGGCCGACCCTATTATTTCCTTTGCCCATACCGCCGCTCACGGCGGGCGCCGGGCATAAAGCAAAAGGCCGGCCCGATACCTGCTCAAGCCGCGGCGGGCAGCTGCAGGCCGTAGGCCTGTTGCAGCAAATTACCAATCTCGCCGCGGGTGGGTTGGTGATTCTGCGGGCCGCGCGAGGCAATCTTGATGGCGCCCATGACGTTGGCCAGCTTGCAGCTGTCCTGCCAGCTCCATCCGCTGGTCAGTCCATGCAGCAGGCCCGCGCGATGGGCATCGCCACAGCCCGTTGGGTCCACCACGGCCTGCGCGCGTACCGGTGCGATGGTGTGTTCCGCGCCTTCGGCCCACAGGGTCGCACCGTCGGCGCCACGCGTGACGACGACCGCGCGCAGGCCACGGGCCAGTTCGGCGATCGTCTTGCCCGTACGCTGCTCGACAACGCTGGCTTCATAGTCGTTGACGGTCAGCGCCTGCGCCAGCGACAGCATGCGCCGCAGGTCCGCGCCATCGAACAGGGGCATGGCCTGGCCCAGGTCGAAGATGAACGGGATGCCGGCGGCGTTCAGGCGCTGGGCATGCGCGAACATGCCCTCCTTGGCGTCCGGCGCGACGATGGCCCATTGCGCGGAAGCGCCCGTCACGTCGTTCTCGGCCGAATACGACATTGCCCCCGGGTGGAAGGCGGCGATCTGGTTGTCGTCCAGATCGGTGGTGATGAAGCACTGCGCGGTGAGGGTCTGCGGAATGACCTTGACGTAGCGAACGTCGATGCCCATCCCGGACAAGCGTTCCAGGTAACCCCCGGCGTCCTCGCCCACGGTCGCCACCGGCACGGGGTTGCCCCCCAGCAGCTTCAGGTTGTAGGCGATGTTGCCCGAGCATCCGCCGAACTCCTTGCGCATCGAAGGCGTCAGGAAGGACACGCTGAGCGAGTGGATGCGATCGGGCAGTATGTGTTCCTTGAAACGGCCTTCGAACACCGCGATGGTGTCGAACGCCATGGAACCGCACACCAGAACGGGAGCTGCCATGGTGGGAAATCCTTTTATCCAGAGAGGTCAGGGAAAGAACTTGTCGAGCTGATAGCCGTTCACATGGAGGCCATCGACCTGCAGCGGCACGGACAGGGTCTGTTCGCCGCCGGCGGGAAATGGGCCGCGCGTGCCGGGCGGCAGATAGTTTTCGGGCAGCAGGACTTTGCGCGCCACCACCGTGTCGGACAGGTCGCTGAGCTGCAGCATGAGCGCCGGCCAGGGCTGCGGCTTATCGTAGCGGTTGCGCAGGGTGACCCGCAGGGTAAGCCGCATGCTCCCGTCGTCCGGTGCCGCGTTGCTCTGCGGTTGCAGGGAAGAGGCCGTGATCGATATGCGTTCCAGGCGTCGCGCATAGCCGACCTGGCATCCCAGCGGGGCGCAGGCGGCCTCCAGCGCGGGCCGCAATGCCGGCACGGCGGTCGCGATGGCGGTGCGGTAGATATAGAGGCACTGCAGGCCCAGGGCAATCAGGCCGAGCAGGCAGCCGGCGACCCAGAGACGGGCAATCAGCGTGCGCCGGCGCTGCACGTCTTCGTCCATGAAGATGGGCGGTGCCATCCCGGCGTCGGTCAGGTCGTCGTAGCGGGTACGCGCTTCGCCCGGTATGGACACAAAAACAGGCTCTTCGTCCTCGACGGCGTCGCGCTCCGCATAGATGCCGAAACGGTCGTCCCGCTGCAGGGCCATGTCCTCCGCCTGTTGTTCGGCGTCTTCGACGTTGTCCTGCCGGTAGGGCGCATAGGGCTCGCGATAGGCGTAAGGGTCTTCTTCGTCGCCGTCATCCCGTGCCGGCAGCGGCGTGCGCGACGGCAGCCCGGCCTCGTGAGGGTCGGCGGCCGAGCGGCGGTTGGGCTCGCGCCCGCGCAGCACCGCGGGCTCCGTCACGGCGGTGGACGACGTGGGCCCGGTATCGAGAGTGGGCGGCGTCCGCGCGGCGTACGGCCCCGGCGGCAGCGTATGCGACTGCACCGGCGAGCGCGGCGGCGTGTACACCGGCTCCGGATGGCGGGTGATACCGTGCGGCTGCTCGGACGGACCGTATGCCGGGTGCGCGGGCGGCTCGTGCGGGCCGAACGACTGCGTTGCGCGATTAGGCGGCCCGTACGACTGCGTTGGATGCTCGGGCCGCGCAGGCGGCTCGGGCGGACCGTAGTGCTGTGTCGGATGCTGCGGTGGCCCGTATGACTGCGTGGGCTGATGCCGGGGCGGGGTGTACTGCCGAGGCGGCGCATGTAGCGGCGCGGAAGGCTCCTGCGGCGGATACTCGGGATGCACCGGCGCGCGCGTGGGAGGCGTTGGCCCCACAGGCGCCCTCACCGACAGCACGGGCGAAGCATCGGAGGGCAGCCCGGCGGAAGCATCCGGATGCGCGGCGGGCGGCGGCGTAGCGGACCTGCCCGCCGGGCCATCCACCACGCAAGCATGGCCGTCGAACACCCGTGAGCACACGCCGCAGCGCACCAGCCCGTTGCGTACGCGCAATTGGTCGGCCACCACCTTGAAGGCGGTGCCGCAATGCGGGCAGCGTGTGGTCATGGCCATGTGCGCCACCGTTCCGTATGGGTTCTCAGGCCCTGCTTCCATGCAGGCAGACCCAGCCATCGCGTTCCCGCCAAACGGACATGGGCAGCCAGCGCGCGTAAACCGCGCAGACTTCCTCGGCCTGGCGTGCCAGGACGCCCGACAGGACCAGCGAGCCGCCGGGCGCGACGCGACCGCAGAGCATCGGCGCGAGCACCTTGAGCGGATTCGACAGGATGTTCGCCACGACCAGGTCGCTGGTCCCTTCCCCGAGTTCATCGGGCAGCATCGCCTGGAGTTCGACGCCGTTCACGCGGGCGTTGTCGCGTGTGGCGATCACGGCCTGTTCGTCGATATCGACGGCCCACGTGCGGCCGGCGCCCAGCTTGCGCGCCGCGATGGCCAGGATGCCCGACCCGCAGCCGTAGTCCAGCACCGTCGCGCCACGCGTCATATGCGCTTCCAGCCAAGCCAGACACAGATGGGTAGTGGGATGACTGCCGGTGCCGAATGCCAGCCCGGGGTCCAGTTCGATGTGTATGCCGCCGCCCTGCCCATCCGCCGTGCCCAGGCCGGGAACGGCGGGGTCGTCCCGATGCCAGCTGGGGACGATCCAGATGCGGTCGGCGATATGGATGGGGCCGAATTGCTGCTGCGTGAGCCGCACCCAGTCGGCATCCGGAACGTCGCGCAGCGACCAGGCGGTCAGCGCGGCGGCGTAATCGCCGCCCAGTTCGGCCCGGACGCTTTCGATGATTTGCGCGGGATCGGCGCCGTCGGGCAGGAGCGCCACCACGCGGTTGTGCTCCCAGGCCTGAACCGCGGGTTCCGTGCCCGGCTCGCCGAAAAGCGGCTGCTCCGCTTCGGTGTCGCGGTCGGCGTCTTCCACGGAAACCGACAGGACGCCAGCATCCAGCAGCGCATCGGACAGGGCCTCGGCCTGCGCCTCGGAGGAATGGAGCACCAGCTCACGCATGAAACGATCTTCCGTCTGAGTATCCAGGGATTGCCCGATCACGCCAGTGGCCCGGGCGGCGCGGCTGGACCGCGCCCCACGGCCGTCAGGCGGAAGGCGATACGCCGATCCCGCCTGGCCTGTCGCGGCGCGCGGACGTCCAGCCTTGGCGTATTGTACGTTCGCCCCGGACGGCGGACAGGAAAGCCTTTGCGACGCTCCGGCCGGCGAACCGCGCCCAGGACTTCCGGGCACGGGGCCGGGGTCCCGGACCCCATGCGCCGGCGGGCGCCGCGAGTCCGAGCCCTGCTCAGGGACGTTGCGCCAGCCGTTGTTCCAGGTAATGGATGCTGGTGCCGCCCTCGATGAAACGCGCGTCCTGCAACAACTCCCGATGCAGCGGGATATTGGTGGAAATGCCTTCCACCACCATTTCCGACAGCGCGATCCGCATGCGCGCCAGCGATTGTTCCCGCGTATCGCCGTAGGTGATCACCTTGGCGATCATGGAGTCATAGTTGGGCGGGACGAAATAGCCGTTGAAGGCGTGCGAATCGATGCGCACGCCGGGACCGCCCGGCGTATGCCAGTTCGTGATCCGCCCCGGGCTGGGGACGAAGCGGAACGGATCCTCGGCATTGATGCGGCATTCGATGGCGTGGCCTTTCAGCACCACGTCGCGCTGGCGCAGCGTGAATTTTTCACCGGCGGCGATGCGGATCTGCTGCTGCACCAGGTCGATGCCCGTGATCAGCTCGGTCACCGGGTGCTCCACCTGGATCCGCGTGTTCATTTCGATGAAATAGAACTCGCCGTTTTCATACAGGAATTCGAAGGTGCCCGCGCCGCGATAGCCGATCTTGCGGCAGGCGTCGGCGCAGCGGTCGCCGATGCGCTCGATGAGGCGGCGCGCGATGCCGGGCGCGGGCGCTTCCTCGATCACCTTCTGGTGGCGGCGCTGCATGGAGCAGTCGCGTTCGCCCAGCCAGATGGCGTTGCGGCCGCCGTCGGCCAGCACCTGGATTTCGATATGGCGAGGGTTCTCGAGGAACTTCTCCATATAGACTTCCGGGTTGTTGAACGCGGCGCCGGCCTCGGAGCGCGTCATGGTCACGGCGTTGATCAGCGCGGCTTCGGTATAGACCACGCGCATGCCGCGGCCCCCGCCGCCGCCCGCGGCCTTGATGATGACCGGATAGCCGACCTCGCGCGCGGTGCGCAGGATTTCCTGGGGATTATCCGGCAAGGCGCCTTCCGACCCCGGGACCACCGGCACGCCGGCTTCGATCATGGCCCGCTTGGCGCTGACCTTGTCGCCCATCAGCCGGATGGAGTCCGGGCGCGGCCCGATAAAGACAAAACCGCTTTTTTCGACGCGTTCCGCGAAATCCGCGTTTTCCGACAGGAAGCCGTACCCCGGGTGGATGGCTTCCGCATCGGTCACTTCGGCCGCGGAAATAATGGCCGGCATATTCAAATAGCTTTCGCGCGACGGCGGGGGCCCGATACACACCGACTCGTCGGCCAGCCGGACATATTTGGCGTCGCGGTCCGCTTCGGAATGGACAACCACGGTCTTGATGCCCAGCTCGCGACAGGCGCGCTGTATGCGCAGGGCGATCTCGCCGCGATTGGCGATCAGTATTTTTTCGAACATGGGAACGATCAGCCGATGACGAACAGAGGTTGGCCGTACTCGACGGGCTCGCCGTTTTCGACCAGGATTTCCTTGATGACGCCGGACTTGTCGGCCTCGATCTCATTCAGAAGCTTCATGGCTTCGATGATGCACAGCGGATCACCTTCCTTGACCGTCTGGCCGACCTCGACGAAGGGCGCCGCGCCGGGGTTGGGCGAGCGATAGAAAGTTCCGACCATGGGCGCCTTGACCGCATGCCCCTGGAACGCGGGCGCCGCGGCGGGAACCGGCGCGGCGGGCACGGACGCCGCCGACGCGGCGGGCGCGGCCGGCACGGCCTCCGGCTGGTGGTAGGCAACGGGCTGCACCGTCTGCGAGAACTTGACGATGCGGACCTTGCCCTCGCCCTCGGTGATTTCGAGTTCGGCGATGCCGGACTCCGCCACCAGGTCGATCAGGGTCTTGAGTTTTCGGAGATCCATAAAGTGCTTCCCGGAATGTTGACGACGGGCGGCCATGCTGCCGCGCCGTCTTGGATATCTGTTTTGTTGGGGACAGAAAAAACCGGTGGAACGAAGTCAGTGGCGCGCAGCGTAGCGAACCGCGGCTTCGTAGCCCTCGGGCCCGAGGCCGGAAATCAAACCCACCGCCAGGTCGGACAGGTAGGAGTGATGCCTGAATGGCTCGCGCTTATATAAGTTGGACAAATGTACTTCAATAAAAGGGATGGATACCGCGGCCAGGGCGTCGCGCACGGCGACACTGGTATGCGTGTAAGCCGCCGCATTGATCACGATGAAATCCGTGCCGTCCTCGCGGGCGGCCTGGATGCGTTCGACCAACGCGCCTTCGTGATTGCCTTGCCACGCCGTCAGCGACACGCCGAGGTCCGCCGCCAGCGCGGCCAGACCGTCATTGATCTGCGCCAACGTGCGGCTGCCGTAGATACCCGGCTCGCGGGTACCCAGCAGATTCAGGTTGGGGCCATGCAAGACCAGTATGCGTTGCGCCATTGCTGCCAGAGTGGAAGACCGGCGCCGGGCCGCGCCAGAAGCGCTGCCTGCCGGGGTGGATCGGAAACAGGACGGCCGGAACCGCCCGATGTGGCCCGCGATCGTGACCGACCGGTTACGCCGGAAGGCTTTTGACGCGAAAACCGCGAATAACCCCGCTTTTTACGACAATTCCGTCTATTTGTCTATTGAGGTTACGCCGCGACTTCCCGCAACCATTTTTCGACATCGGCGACATCCACGGGCCCGAGTATTTTGCGCGAAATGCGACCATCTGCGCCTAACAACACGGTAAAAGGAAGCGCGCCGGGACCGTTGCCCAGTGAGCGCATGACGTCGATGCTGCCGGCGCCGGCCACCAGCAAGGGGTAGGACACCGGTAATTTCGATGCAAATTTAACGACGTTCACGGCGGAATCGATGGCCAGCCCCAAAAATTGCACGCCCGCATGTTGCTTGTGCAGACCATCGAGTTCAGGCATTTCCTTCACGCATGGCGGGCACCACGTCGCCCAGAAATTCACCAGCATGGGCCTGCCCTTCCATTGGGCCAGGGCCTGGGGCTTCCCCTCCAGATCAGGGTAAGACTGCTCGAGCAGGACGGCCGCCGGGTCCGCCTGGGCGGCGGCGCGCACCCAGGCGGGCACCGCGCCGGCTGCGCCACCGAGCGCCATCAGGGATTGAAGGGCCGTACGTCGTTTCATCGTGTCATCTTACCGTTGGAAAGCCGAGAGTTGGCGCTCACGCCTGCATCTACAATGCCGGCAGGAGAAAACACCGTATGCATCTGCACATTCTAGGCATCTGCGGCACGTTCATGGGGGGCTTGGCGTTGATTGCCCGCGCTGGAGGCCACCGCGTCACCGGCTGCGACGCCGGCGTCTATCCGCCGATGAGCACGCAGCTGGCCGAACAGGGTATCGAACTGATCGAGGGATATGGGGCAGAACAATTGGCCCTGCGCCCGGACCTGTACGTGATCGGCAATGTGGTGACGCGCGGCAACCCCTTGATGGAAGCCATCCTGGACGCGGGGGCGCCCTATGTCTCCGGCCCGCAATGGCTGGGCGACCATGTGCTGACCGGCCAGCACGTGCTGGCGGTGGCGGGCACGCACGGCAAGACCACGACCAGCGCCATGCTGGCCTGGATACTGGAGCAGGCAGGGCTGCGGCCGAATTTCCTGGTGGGCGGCGTGGCGCAGGATTTCCAGGTCTCGGCGCGCTTCGACCCGGCGCGGCGGTTTTTCGTGATCGAGGCGGATGAATACGATACGGCGTTTTTCGACAAGCGTTCCAAGTTCGTCCACTACCGCCCTCGCACGGCCATCCTGAACAACCTGGAATACGACCACGCGGACATCTTCCCCGATCTGGCCGCCATCGAAACCCAATTCCATCATTTGGTTCGCACAATACCGCGTAGCGGGCGCATCGTGCTGCCCACGCATTCCGACGCGCTGGACCGCGTCATGGCCCGTGGCTGCTGGTCGGATACCGCCCGGTTCGGCGACGATGGCCAGTGGCAGGCCGCTCTACCGGGGACGGACGGCGCGTTCGCGGTGCGCCGGCAACGCGTCGAGGTCGGGACCGTGCGCTGGAACCTGCTGGGCGAACACAACCGCCTGAACGCGCTGGCGGCCATCGCGGCCGCCGAACATGCCGGCGTGGCGCCGGCCGAGGCGGTCCAGGCGCTGTCCACGTTTGCCGGCGTGAAGCGGCGCATGGAACTGCGCGGCACGGTACGCGGCGTGGCGGTATACGACGACTTCGCCCACCACCCCACCGCGGTGGAAACCACCCTGGCCGGCCTGCGGCGCCGGGTGGGCGATGCGCGCATCCTGGCGGTGCTGGAACCCCGGTCCAACACCATGAAACTGGGTACGATGGCCGAACGCCTGCCGGGCGCCCTGCAGGCCGCGGACCGGGTGTTCTGCTTCGGCGCCCATATGGGCAAGCACGCGCTGGGCTGGGATCCCGCCCAGGTGCTTGCCCCCCTGGGCGAACGCGCCGCGGCCTACGACGACCTGGACGCCATGGTCGCCGCCATCGCGCGGGCCGCCCGTCCGGGCGACCATGTATTGGTCATGAGCAATGGCGGCTTCGGCGGCATCCACGGAAAACTGCTCGACGCGCTGGCCGCGGCGCCGCCGACGACGGAGCGGCCATGATTCTTTATCTGCACGGATTCCGTTCATCGCCGGCCTCGTTCAAGGCCCGCCTGCTGGCCGACGAAATGGCGCGGCGGGGCTTGTCCGCCGACTGGCGCTGCCCCCAGCTGCCGCCCAGCCCGGCCGACGCCGCGGCGCTGGCCATGTCGCTGGCGCGCGGGCAACTGGATGCGCTGGCCCGCCGCGGCCAGCCTTCGCCCCGGGCGCTGACCGTGATCGGGTCCTCGCTGGGCGGCTACTACGCCACCTGGCTGGCGGAACAGCTGGACTGCAAGGCGGTACTACTGAATCCGGCGGTGCATGCGCCCCGTGATCTTGCCACGCAGGTGGGCCGGCAGAGTATGTATCATTCGGGCGCGCCGTTCGAATTCCGCGCCGAATACCTTAACGAGCTGACCGCCCTGGAAGTTGAACGGCCGACTTCCCCGGAACGCTATTTCCTGATTGCCGCCACCGGCGACGAAGTGCTGGACTGGCGCGAAATGCGGGACTGGTACGCGGGCTGCCGGCAGCGCATCGTCGATGGGAGCGACCACGGCTTGTCGGACTTCGCGGTCTGGATGCCGGAAGTGCTCGAATTCGCGCTGGACGTCCCGACACGGATCGACAGGCCCTAACCAATAACTATTCAGCAGGATCGCGCGCGGGCGGCGCCGCCGCGCCGCGCCCCAGATGGACCTCGCCATGCACGTGTTTTACGAAGACGACGGCCAGTTCAAGGCCGGACATATCATTTCCGAAACGGACGCCAGCCTGCAGGTGGAATCCGAATCGGGCAAACGCAGCAAGATCAAGCGGGCCAACGCGATCTTCACCTTTTCAACGCCCGAGCCGGTGGAGCTGCTGCGCCAGGCCGAAGCGGCGGCCGAAGACATCGATCTGCAATTCCTGTGGGAATGCGCTCCGCAGGAGGAATTCGATTCGCCGGCGCTGGCGGCCGACTACTACGGCCATGCGCCCTCCCCGACCGAACAGGCGGCGCTGCTCATGCGGCTGCACGGCGCGCCGGCGTATTTCCATCGGCGCGGCAAGGGGCGCTATCGCCCGGCCCCGCCGGATATCCTGGCCGCCGCGCTGGCCGCCATCGAGAAAAAGCAGCAGCAGGCCGCCCGCCAACAGCAATGGGTGGAAGACATGGTGGCGGGCCGCCTGCCGGAGGACATCGCTGCCATGGCCGAAGCGCTGGTGGTGCGTCCCGACAAGAACACCATGCAATGGAAGGCCGTGGAAAGCGCGTGTTCGCGGCTGCACAAAAGCCCGGACCGCCTGCTGCTGGACCTGGGTGCCTTCCCGCATGCGCTGGCCTTGCACAAGCGCCGCTTCCTGGCGCAGTACTTTCCCCGCGGCACGGGCTTCCCCGAAGTACAAATCCCCGCGCTGGAGCGCGAGCTGCCGCTGGCGGACGCCGAGATCTATTCGGTGGACGACGTGACGACGACGGAGATCGACGATGCGCTGTCGGTGTCCCCGCTACCCGACGGCAAGGTTCGCGTGGGCATCCACGTGGCCGCGCCCGGCCTGGCCGTCACGCGTGGCGGTGAGCTGGACAAGCTGGCGCGCGCACGGCTGTCCACGGTCTACATGCCGGGGGACAAGATCCCCATGCAGCCTGACTCGGTGATCCAGGCTTTTTCGCTGGACGCCGGCCGCGAAGTCCCGGCCTTGTCCTTATATGTCACCGCGGACCCGGATACGGGCGAAATCCTGGAATCCGAAAGCCGGGTCGAACGCATCGTGGTGCGCGAGAACCTGCGCCACAACCTGCTGGACGACGTGGTCACGGAAGCCACGCTGGACGATCCGCACGCGTCCCTGCCCTACGGCGAATGGCTGCGCCCGCTGTGGCGGCTGGCGCGGGCGCTGTCGGCGAAGCGCGACGAAGTGCGCGGCAAGCCCGAAAACAACAGCCGCGTGGAATACAGCTATTACGTGGACGGCGATCCGGACAATCCAGATACGCCGGTGCGCCTGGTGCCGCGCAAGCGCAACGCCCCGCTGGACCGCATGGTCGCCGAATACATGATCCTGGCCAACAATCTGTGGGGCGGCCTGCTGGCGCAGCACGGCGTGCCGGGCATCTACCGATCGCAGCAGGCCGGCCGGGTGCGGATGAGCACCCAGGCGCTGCCGCATGAAGCCATCGGCGTGCCGCAATATGCGTGGAGCACCTCCCCGCTGCGCCGCTATGTCGACCTGGTCAACCAGTGGCAGCTGATCGCGGCGGTGGACAACGGCGTGTCGGCGCGCCTGGTTGCTCCCTTCAAGCCGCGCGACGCGGACCTGTTCGCCATCATCGGTGCGTTCGACGCGCAATACGCCGCCTGGAGTGACTTCCAGAACACCATGGAACGATACTGGTGCCTGCGCTGGCTGGCGCAGCAGGGCATCACGCGCACCACGGCGAGCGTGCTGCGCGACGACCTGGTGCGGCTGAACAATGCGCCGCTGGTCACCCGCGTCGGCGGCCTGCCCGCGCTGGCACGCGGCACGCAGGTGGAGATCGACCTGCTGGACCGCGACGAACTGACGCTGGAGGTGGAATGCCGCTTCGTCGGCGAACTGCCGGCGGCGGCCGAGGAAAGCGAGGCCGAGACCGAATAAGCGGGCGCCGCCCATGTCGCCGCAAGGGCCGGATGCCGGAGGAACACGATGCGGATACTGCTGATCGAAGACAATGCCGACCTGGGCGACGCGATCGAAAGCAAACTGCGCGCGTCGGGCCACAGCGTGGAATGGGTGCGCGACGGAGAAAGCGCACTGCGATGGAGCCGCCACGAGGAATGGGACGCGCTGGTGCTGGACATCATGCTGCCGGGCAAGAGCGGTTTCGATGTCATCCGCGAACTGCGCGCATCCGGCACGGAGGCACCGGTACTGGTGGTGACCGCGCGGGCGGAAATCGAGGACAAGATCGATATGCTGGACCTGGGCGCGGACGATTACCTGGTCAAGCCCTTCGATCTGCGCGAATTGGAAGCGCGCTTGCGCGCCCTGCTGCGCCGGCCGGCGGGCCGCACCACCAGCGTCGCGGTACACGGCAATCTGACGCTGGACGTGGCCGGGCGCACGGCACATATCGGCGGCGTGCCGGTGACGTTGGGACGGCGCGAGTTCCGGCTGCTGGAAATCCTGCTGGATCGCATGGGCAGCACCGTGGCGAAGGAAAGACTGATGAGCCAGCTTTTCGACCTGGAAGACGTGCTGCCGAATGCGCTGGAGCTGCTGGTGTCCCGGCTGCGCCGCAAGATCGCCGGCGCGACCGTCGACATCGTGACCGTGCGCGGCGTCGGATACCAGGCGCGCCTGCATGAGCCGTCCTAGCCGAGCGATGCGCATCGGCACGGCGTCTTCCATCGTCCGCGCGGGGGTGCAATGACCATGGCCGCGGCCTTTTCCATACGCGGGCGGGTATTCGCGATGGGCTGCCTGCTGCTGCTCTGCGTATCCGTCGCCGTCAGCCTGTTCCTGCGCGATTATGCGCACCGCGCGGCCGACCAGGCCTTCGACCGGCTGCTCGCGGCATCGGCCCTGACCATCGCCGGCTCGGTACAGATCGACGAAAACGACGTCACGGCCGAGCCGCCATTTTCCTCGCTGGCCATGCTGTCGGGCAATGACCGGGTCTTCTACAGCGTGCGCAACGCCAGCGGCAAGCCGATTACCGGCTACGACGACCTCGCCCCCGGCCTGCCGCTGGCGCAGTCGGCCGCGCCGGTATTTTCGGATGCCAGCTACCACGATGAACCCATACGCATCGCCACCGTGGGACGCCTGATTTCGGCGGGGCGGCACGCGGGCTGGGTGACCATCCGCGTCGCCGAAACACGCGACGCGCGCGATGCCTTGGCGGCCGAAATCCTGAACCGCAGCGCGCTGCCCCTGCTGGTGGTCGTGCCGGTGGCGCTGGCGCTGCTGTGGTTCGGCATCCAGCGCGCGTTCGCGCCGCTGGTGCTGATCGAACGTTCGCTGCGCGCCCGCGCACCGGATGACCTGACGCCCCTGGAAGCGCCGGTGCCGCGCGAAGTCAAGGGACTGGCGGCAGCACTGAACGGCTTCATGCGCCGCCTGGGGGGCATCATGTCCTCGCTGAACAACCTGGTGGCCGACGCGGCCCACCAGGTACGCACGCCGTTGGCGTCGCTGCGCGCGCAAGCCGAGGTGGCGATGGATGAAACGGATCCCGATCGGCTGCGCGCCCGCGTCGCCCGCATCCACCAGAACGCCACCCACGCCAGCCAGCTGATCAACCAATTGCTGATGGACGCCACCATCGCGCACCGCCTGGGCATGCGGGGCCACGCATCGGTCGGCATCGCCGAAACCATCAACGAAACGCGCCGCCGTATCGGGCCGCTGGAAGCGCGGCGCCTGCGTATCTCTATTGCGCCGGAAGTGCGGCGCGCGCGCGTGGTGGGCGACCGCGTGGCGCTGCGCGAGATGCTGCGCAACCTGGTGGACAACGCCCTGCGTTACGCGCCCGAGGGAGACGTGGAAATCCAGGCCACGCCGGTAGCGGGGTACCGGGTCGCGCTGACGGTGAACGACTGCGGGCCGGGCATCGCCGACGACGAGAAGCAAGCCGTGCAGCAGCGGTTTACCCGCGGCCGCACCGGGGAAGGGACACCAGGCTCGGGCCTGGGCCTGTCGATCGCCAAGACGGTGGCCGAGGCGCACGGCGGCGCATTGTGGCTGCAGGACCGCCAGGGCGGCGGCCTGTCGGCGCGTGTCATCCTGCCGCGCGCCCGCCCGGTGTATCCGCGCGCCCTGCTGGCGGCGGCGGCCATGCTGGCCGGGCTGCTGGCCTTGCCGCCCGCGCCCGCCCGGGCGGCGGCCAACGTCCAGGGGGCGTCCGCGCCGTTCACCGTGACGCGCTTCCTCGCGCCCCAGCCCACGGACCGCCTGCTGGTCATCGCCGGGACGACCGATACGCCGGCCGCCGCGCCGGTGATCGTCGCTTTCCAGGCAAGCCAGCCGGACGTGACCGTGGAATATCGCGAAATGGGAAGCCGCGAGCTGTACGAAGCGACGGTTGCCGGCCAGCTCAAGGATGCCGACGTCCTCGTCAGCTCGGCGGCCGACCTGCAGATCCGCCTGGCCAACGACGGCTATGCGATGCGCTACGACGCGCCGGGCGCGGAGCGCCTGCCGTCCTGGGCGGTGTGGCGCGACGAGGTCTTCGGCTTCGCGTTCGAACCCGCGGTCATCGCCTACAACCCACGCCGCTTTACCGAAGCGACGGTGCCGCGTTCGCGGCAGGAACTGCTGCGCCTGCTGGAAACCGAACGCGCGAAGCTGCATGGGCGTGTCGGCACCTATGACATCAGCCGCAGCAGCGTGGGGCAGGTGCTGGCCGAGGAAGACGAGCAGGTGTCGTCCAACTTCTGGGGCCTGACCAATGCGCTGGGCCAGGTGGGCGTGCGGTTGAGCGCGACCACGGCCGACATCCTGAATGCCATCGAGAACGACGAACTGGATATCGGCTACAACGTGCTGGGCTCCTACGCGCTGGCGCGCCGCGCCGCCGGACGCCCGATAGGCGTGATCTTCCCGCAGGACTACGTGCTGGTGCTGCCACGATCGGCGCTGATCGCCCGCCACGCGCCCCATCCCGGGCTGGGACGCGCGTTCATCGACTGGCTGCTTTCGCCGGCCGGCCAGACGGAAATCTCCAACGTCAGCGGGCTGGGCCCCATGGCTGACGACAGCGGCGCCGGCTGGAACGCCGGCACGGCCTTGATCGGTTCGCAAGGCATCGTGCAGCCTGTCGTGCTGGGCCCGGCGCTGCTCGTCGGCCTGGACCGCCAGCGCCACGCCCGCTTCGTGCAGAACTGGACCCGGCTGGTCACCGACACGCCGGCGGTGGGCAAGGCGTCCAGCCCGTGACGGGAGCATGGCCGCCGCCATGACAGGACGGCGACAGCATGCGGCCACTAAGATGCGGCCACGCTGAACCTGTTCAGCTTCACTATTCCAAACTGGAGAAGACAACCATGCTCGTCCCGTCACGCCTGGCGGTGGCCTGCGCCGCCGCTTTTTCCCTGATCGCCGTGAACGCGCTGGCCCAGACGCCCGCGGGTTATCCGTCGGATTACCAGAAGATCATCGACGGAGCCAAGAAAGAGGGCACGGTGGTGATCTACTCCACGACGGATACCAAGACCGCGGATCCCATCATCAAGGGCTTTGAAGCTGCCTATCCGGGCGTGAAGGTCGAATACAACGACATGAACAGCACGGAGATCTACAACCGCTATATCAGCGAGCAGGCCTCCGGCGGCACCAGCGGCGATGTGGTGTGGAGCTCATCCATGGACTCCGCCCTGCAGCTGGCCAAGGACTACGCCCTGGAATACAAGTCGCCCGAAGCAGGCAAGCTGCCCAAGTGGGCGGTGTGGAAGGATGCCGCCTACGGCACGACCTACGAACCGGCGGTCTTCATCTACAACAAGCGCCTGATTCCGCAGGCCGAGGTGCCCAAGACCCACGGCGAACTGGCCAAGCTGGTGGCCACGCAGACGGACAAGTTCAAGAACAAGGTCACCACCTACGACATCGAGAAATCCGCCGTGGGCTTCATGCTCGCCGTGCAGGACAAGATGAACGACCCGCACTACTTCGACACCCTGCGCGATACCGGCAAGGGCGGGCTGGTGGTGCAGTCCTCCACCGGCACGATGATGGAACGCGTGTCGTCCGGCGAAAACCTGCTCGGCTACAACATCCTTGGCTCCTACGCCGAAGCGCGTGCCCGCAAGGATGAATCCATCGGTATCGTCTATCCGACCGACTACACGCTGGTGCTGTCGCGCGTAGCCTTCATCAGCAAGAAGTCCAAGCATCGCAACGCCGCCAAGCTGTGGCTGGACTACCTGCTGTCGCAAAAAGGCCAGGACCTGGTCGCCAACAAGGCCGACATGGCTTCGATCCGCGATGACATCCCGGGCGATAACGACGTCGACGGCCTGACCAAGAAGCTGGGCAACGCGCTCAAGCCCATCCCGGTGAACGACTCGCTGCTGGACTACCTGCAGCAGAAGAAGCGCCTGGAATTCATCAACGATTGGCGCAAGGCGGCCGGCAAGTAAGCCTGCCTGCGACGTAGGAAAAGACCCCCGCCCCGCGCGGGCCGGATGGGCAGCCCGTGCCGCGCGGGCGCCCCGTCCGCGCGGCGGGGTGCAAGGAACGGTCGGCGCCCGGATCGATTAGGACCGTGCGCCGGGCGGGGCGGCCGCGCCAAAAGCCATGCCGCCCCGCCCTGCCGTGCCACGGTGCGCGGCGCCCGCCACCCGGCGCCACGCGCTCGAACACAGGATATTCCCATGCAGACATTGCGCTCCAGATGGCAGTCACTGCCGCGCGGGGTCGTGGTATTGATCACCGCGCTGGCCATATACGTGCCGCTGTCGCTAATCGTGTACCAGAGCTTTCTTTCCGCGCCTTTCTTCTCGCCGTCGAAGGAAGTCGGACTGGACGCCTTCCGCTTCATCTTCGACGACCCGGATTTCTACAAGGCGCTGGTCAGCGGCCTGATCCTGGCATTCGGCCTGTTCATCATCGCCGTGCCGCTGGGCGGCATGCTGGCTTTCCTGATGGTGCGCACCGACCTGCCGGGCCGGCACTGGATACAGCCACTGATCCTGGTGCCCGTTTTCGTCTCGCCGATGGTGCTGGGCTTCGGCTATGTCGTGGCGGCCGGGCCGGTCGGCTTCTTTTCGACCTGGGCCAAGCAACTCCTGGGCTTCGTGCCATGGAATGTGTATTCCATGACCAGCATCGTCATCATCGCCGGCCTGACCCACGTGCCGCACGCCTATCTGTACATCTCGTCGGCCCTGCGCAGCATGGGCTCGGATGTCGAGGAAGCCGCGCGCGTCACGGGCGCGTCGCCGCTGCGCGTGATGATGTCGGTCAGCCTGCCCATGGTGCGGCCGGCGCTGCTTTACGCGTCGGTGCTGCTGTTTTTCCTGGGCCTGGAAGTATTCGGCCTGGTGCTGGTGCTGGGCGACCCGGAAGGCAACCTGGTGCTGGCCACCTATCTGTACAAGCTGACCAACAAGCTGGGCACGCCGTCGTACCACTTGATGGCCGCGGTCGCCGTGGTGCTGATCTGCCTCACCATCCCGCTGGTCGCGCTGCAGCGGCGGCTGATGCGCACGGCCAATCGCTTCGTCACCGTCAAGGGCAAGGCCTCGCGCCCCCGCCCGCTGCCCTTGGGCAAGTGGCGCGGCGTGGCCAGCGTGGTGGTGTGGGCGTGGCTGATCGTGGCGATCTTCGTGCCCTTGGCCGGCGTGGTGCTGCGCGCCTTCGTCTCCAACTGGGGGATGGGCGTGTCGCTGCTGGACGTCCTGTCGCTGGACGCCTTCCGTTCGGTGTGGGGCCAGCCCAATCTGCTGCGCGCCATCGTCAATTCGGTCGCCATCGGCGTGTTCGGCGGTGCGCTGGCCGTGGCTGGCTACACCTTCATCGGCCTGGCGATGCACCGCAAGCCCGACCACGTCACGCGTTTCCTGGACTACAGCGTGCTGGTGCCGCGCGCGGTGCCCGGGCTGCTGGCCGGCCTGGCCTTCCTGTGGGTGTTCCTGTTCGTGCCGCTATGGCTGGACAATTCGCTGGACGAAGGCGGGCTGCTGTCCTTCCTGCCCTACGCGGATTGGATGCGCGATCACGTGGTGGAATGGCTGCGCTCCATACGCAGCACCATCTTCAGCGTGTGGCTGGCCTATACGGTGGTGTGGATGGCCTACGGGCTGCGCCTGATTTCCTCCACGCTGCTGCAGGTCGGCCCGGAACTGGAGGAAGCCGCGCGCAGCGCCGGCGCCCGGCGCGGACAGGTGACGCGCCACGTCACCGTGCCGCTGGCGCGCTACGGGCTGATCGGTTCGTGGCTGCTGATGTTCCTGATCTTCGAGCGCGAATACTCCACCGGGGTGTATCTGCTGTCGCCGGGCACGGAGACCATCGGGTCCATGCTGGTGTCGCTGTGGGCGGCCGGCGCCATCGACATCGTGGCGGCGCTTTCCTTCATCAATATCGCTTTGGTCGTCATCGGCCTGGGCATCGCCCTGCGATTCGGAGTGAAACTTCATGATTGAACTATCCGTTGACGACCTGCACCTGGACTATGGCGACAATCCCGTCCTGAAGGGTGTATCGATGGCCCTGAAGCAGGGCGAAGTCGTGTCGCTGCTGGGCCCTTCCGGCAGCGGCAAGACCACGCTGCTGCGCGCCGTCGCCGGGTTGGAAGCGCCCAAGCGCGGCAAGATCGCGATCGGCGAGCGCATGGTCTACGACGGCGCCGCGCGGCGCGAAGTGCCGGCGGAGGAACGCAACCTGGGCCTGGTTTTCCAGTCCTACGCGCTGTGGCCGCACAAGACCGTATTCGATAACGTGGCCTATCCGCTGCAGCTGCGTCGCACCTCCGGCGCGGAAACCCGCCAGCGCGTGCACGAGGTGCTGGACCAGCTGGGCCTGGGGCACCTGGCGCAGCGCCATCCGCACCAGTTGTCCGGCGGCCAGCAACAACGCGTGGCCATCGGCCGGGCGCTGGTCTACAACCCGCCGGTGATCCTGCTGGACGAACCGCTCTCCAACCTGGATGCCAAGCTGCGCGAGGAAGCGCGCGCCTTCCTGCGCGAGCTGATCGTGCGCCTGGGGCTGTCGGCGCTGATGGTGACGCACGACCAGAGCGAGGCGATGGCCATCTCCGATCGCATCCTGCTGCTGAACAACGGCCGCATCGAACAGCAGGGAACGCCGCAGGAAATGTATGGCTCGCCCGCCACCCTGTTCTGCGCCGAATTCATGGGCAGCAACAACCGCCTGAACGGCCGGGTCACCGAGATCCGCGACGGCGCCGCCCGGCTGGAAGGCCAGGGGTGGGCGTTGTGGGGCAAGGCCGGCGCCGGCGTGCAGGCCGGGCAGGACGCGATCGGCGTCATCCGCGTGGAACAGGTGCGCCTGGGCGACGAGCCGCAGGGCAACCACGTCGACATGCGCCTGATGACGAGCATGTACCTGGGCGACCGTTGGGAATACGTCTTCCGTCCGCCCGGCGAAGAATCCGTCACCGGGATCGCGCTGCGCGCCTATGGCCAGGAAAACCGCGCCCCGGGTGCCCACCGGCTGGCGTTGCCGGCGTCACAGATGTGGATTTTTCCGCGGCAGGCGTAGGCGCGCCGCCGGCCCGGCGTACACGCGGGCGGGCGAACCCCATTGACGCCAGGCGTGGCGGACAGGGTGGGGCGGCCGTCACGCAAGACGACTAAAATGCCTGCGTGCAAGACGATCCACACTCCTCCCTCACCCGGGCCGCCCGCTGGATGGGCGCGCCCGCGCAACACCACCTGTGGCTGGCCCTGGCGATCTCGCTGATCGTCCACGGGGCCGTCCTGGCGGTGCGATTCGCGCCGTCCCGTGCGCCGCGGCCGCCGGCGCAATCCCTGGAAGTCATCCTGGTCAACGCCAAGACCGACAACGCCCCCGCCAAGCCGGAAGCCCAGGCTCAGGCCAACGTGGAAGGCGGCGGGGACGCGGAAAAAGGCATGGCGCAATCCCCCCTGCCCCAATCCGGCGACGCGCCCAGCGCGGTGGTCCTGGAAGCCATGCGCAAGCGGCAGGCATCGCTGGAGGAAGCCCAGCAGCGCCTGCTGTCGCAGCTGCAGGCCAGCACCCAGGTTAGCCCGCCGCACCAGTCCGGCGAATCGGTGCCGGATGCCAACACGCCGGGCCGCGAGGACCAGGACCAGGACAGCGTGCTGCAGAATGCCCAGGTCGCGGCGCTGGCCGCGCGGGTACAGGCTTACAACAAACGCCCACGGCGCACCTTCGTCGCGCCGTCGGCACAGGCCTCGCGCTACGCGCAATACCTGGACGCCTGGCGTTCCCGCGTGGAAGCCGTGGGCACGCAGAACTACCCGGACGAGGCGCGCGGCAAGCTCTATGGCACCCTGCGCATGACCGTCTACGTGCGCGCCGACGGCAGCGTCGCCGACGTGGAAATCGACACGCCGTCGAAGTATCCGGTGTTGAACCAGGCCGCGCGCCGCATCGTGCAGCTGGCCGCGCCGTTCGCGCCATTCCCGCCGGATATCGCGCGCGATACCGACATACTGGCGATCACGCGCACCTGGAATTTCGTCAACGACACGCTGGAGACCCGGGCGCCATGACCGCCATGTCCTCCTCCCACGCGACGCCCGGCGCGGACACGCCGGTGCCGGGGCGCTATGCCGTCATCGGCAACCCCGTGGCCCACAGCCGCTCGCCGCGTATCCACGCCTTGTTCGGCGAACAGACCGGCATCGTCCTGGAATACGGGCTGCTTCCCGCGCCGCCGGATGGTTTCGCGGCCGCCGTGCGCGGTTTCTTCGACAGCCAGGGGCGCGGCCTGAACGTGACCGTGCCGTTCAAAGAGCAAGCGTGGTCGCTGGCCGCGCCGCACCTGAGCGATCGCGCCCGCCTGGCCGGGGCGGTCAATACATTGTGGATGCGCGACGGCGTCCTGCACGGCTGCAATACCGACGGCGTCGGCCTGGTGGCCGACCTGCGCCGCCTGGGGGCGGAACTGGCGGGTGCCCGCGTGCTGATGGCGGGCGCGGGCGGCGCCGCGCGCGGCGTGCTGCAACCGCTGGCCGAGGCGGGCTGCGCCCGCATCCACATCGTCAACCGCACGCCCGAACGCGCCCATGCGCTGGCCGCCGAATGGCTGCGCGCCACCGGCGCGGCCTCGCCTGCCGTCAGCGCGGGCGGCCTGAGCGAGGCGCACAAGGGCGGCCCCTGGGACGTGGTCATCAACGCCACGGCCAGCAGCCTGGGCGACGCCGCGCCGGACCTGCCCGCCGGCCTGTACGCCGACGGTGCGCTGGCCTACGACATGATGTACGGCGCGCAACCCACGCCGTTCATGCGACAGGCCGAGGCCGACGGCGCCGCCGCCACCGCCGATGGCCTGGGCATGCTGGTCGGCCAGGCGGCGGAAAGCTTCTTCATCTGGCATGGCGTGCGGCCCGATGCCGAGCCGGTCCTGGCCGCGCTGCGGCGCGAGCTGGCGGCGGCCGCGCCACGGTAACGTCGCGGATGGCGACGCGCCGCGGTTCGACCGGCAGGATTTCATGGTTCCGGCTGATTTCAGCCGGGGTGATGCTGCTGCTGTGCGCGGCGATCCTGTACCAGTTGTGGCTGTTCTGCATGGTGGTCTGGTATGCCCACCGCAATCCCGGCAGCAGTTCCGTCATGCGTCAGGAAATGGCGCAGCTGCATGAAACCGACCCCAAGGCGCGGCTGCGCTACGAATGGGTGGACTACGACCGGATCAGCAATACGTTGAAACGCGCGGTGATCGCTTCCGAGGATGCGAACTTCATCGACCACGACGGCGTTGAATGGGACGCCATGCGCAAGGCATGGGAATACAACCAGGAACAGGCCGAACTGGGCCGTGCCCGCATACGCGGCGGCTCGACCATCACGCAGCAGGTGGCGAAGAACCTTTTCCTTTCCGGATCGCGCACCTATTTGCGCAAGGGGCAGGAACTGATCCTGGCCTACATGATCGAATGGGTCATGCCCAAGCGGCGCATCCTTGAGATCTATCTGAATATCGCCGAGTGGGGGGTGGGTGTGTTTGGCGCCCAGGCCGCCGCCGAACATTACTACGGCACCAGCGCCGCGCGCTTGAACGCCGCCCAGGCCGCGCGCCTGGCGGCGATGCTGCCCAATCCCCGCTACTACGACAAGCGCGGGGTCACGACGTACCTGGGCCGCCGCACCGCCGTCCTGCTGCGGCGCATGCAACAGGCCGATATCCCCTAGGGCCGGCGATTGCGCGCGATCAAGCCGGATCGCCGGCATATTTTTGTTAAGCTACTTCGTTTCGCCGGCTCGGCCCCGTACCATCTTGCCCCGCCACCGCCCCATCCCGCCATTGCCGTAATCCATGCGCACTGCCCGCCGATACCTGGCCCGAGAAATCTACCGCTCCTGCACCGTGGTGCTGCTGGCCCTGCTCGGCTTGTTCACGTTCTTCGCCCTGGTGGACGATCTGGACAGCGTCGGCAGCAAGTTCACGATCTTCGCGCTGTTCTACCTGCAGGCGCTGGCCATGCCGACGCGCCTCTACGACCTGCTGCCCATCGGCCTGCTGATCGGAGCCATCCTGGCGCTGGCGGGACTCGCGCAGCGCAATGAGCTCGTCATCCTGCGCGTGTCGGGCGTCAGCGGCCTGAAGCTGCTGGGCATGCTCTGGGTGGTCACCATACCGGTCATGATAGGGGCCACGGTGCTGTCGGAATGGGTCACGCCCATGGCGGAAATCAAAAGCAGCGAAGCCAATTTGCTGTACCGCGGCAGCGCGGGCGGCAGCCGGCTGGAAAGCGGCTATTGGTTCAAGGAACCCACGCGCGACGGCGGCTCGCGCACGATCAATATCGCCAACCTGAAGGCCGACGGCGAAGTCGAGGGCATTACCCTGTACGAGTTCCGCAAGGACCTGGAGTTGATCGCCTTGTCCAAGGCCGAGATGGGGCGTTTCGCCGACGGCAAGCTGATCATGTACAACGTCGTCGAAAACCGCATTGCCCATGACGCGGTGCAGGCGCTGGACAACGCCAAGCCGCCGACGGAGCCGGTCATCCAGGTCATCAAGATCCCGCAGCGCGAGCTGGTCACCACGCTGACGCCCGGGCGCTTGCTGGCGCGGGTGCTGACGCCGGAACGCATGTCCCTGGTCACGCTGCTGGACTACATCGACTACCTGCGGCACAACCAGCTGCAGGCCGATCGCCAGATCGTCGCGGTCTGGCGCAAGGTGGTCTATCCCTTCACGCTGCTGATCATGATGACCATCGCCGCGCCCGTGGCGTTCATGCAGACCCGCCGCGGCGGTGTCGGCGCCAAGGTCTTCATCGGCATCCTGGTCGGCGTGGGCTTCTTCATGGTGAACCAGCTGGCCTTGAACGTCGGCATGTTGAGCCACTGGCCGCCCTGGGTGACGGCCATCGTGCCGAATGTGGGCGCGCTGCTGATCGCCCTGGGGGCGCTGACGTTGATGGAATACCGCCACACCGTCACGCGCGTAATGGATCAACGCTGGCCTTGGCGCCGCTCACCGGTATGACTGCAAGCATTTGGATGATCGGAGACCTGCAAGGCTGCTGCGAGCCGCTGGAACGGCTGCTCGCGCATCCCGAACTCGTGGGTGAACCCGATTCGCGCTTCTGGTTCGCGGGCGACCTGGTCAACCGCGGGCCGCACTCGCTGGCCACGCTGCGGCGCGTCATGGCGCTGGAAGACCGCGCCGTGGCCGTCCTGGGCAATCACGACCTGCACCTGCTGGCCGCGGCCGCCGGGGTCCGGCGCCCGACCAAATCCGACACCATCCAGGAAGTCCTGGATGCGCCGGATGCCGCCCAGCTGATCGACTGGCTGCGCCGCCGCCCGTTGGCGCATTTCGAGCAGGGACATCTGCTGGTGCATGCCGGCGCGCTGGCGAAATGGGACGTGGCGAAAACGCTATCCCTGGCCGGAGAAATCCAGGATGTGTTGCGCGGCCCGAACTGGCAGCGGGCGCTGCAAAAGATGTACGGCAACCAGCCCGTCGCATGGACCGACGACATGCATGGCGGCAAGCGCCTGCGGGTCATCATCAATGCGCTGACGCGCATGCGCCTGTGCACCCCCAATGGGCACATGGAGTTCGACACCAAGGTCGCCCCCGGCGCCTGGCCCGCGGGCCTGATTCCCTGGTACGACGTGCCAAACCGGAAAACGCGCGACGTGACGGTCGTCTTCGGCCACTGGTCCACGCTGGGACTGCTGCTGCGCAAGGATGTGATCTGCCTGGATACCGGCTGCGTATGGGGGGGCATGCTGACGGCCCTGCGGCTGCACGACCGCAAACTGGTCCAGGTGAACTGCGGCAAGGGCCTGGACCCGCGCTCGGAATAAACCCCGCCGGGGGCCGGCGCGTCAAAGCCGGCCTTGCGCGTCCTGCCGGCTCAGCGGCCCGGCGAGGGCGGTTCGCCCGCCAGCCCGCGCTCGATGACGGACCGCGCGTGGGCGGCCATCTGCAGGCGGGTCTGTGCCGCCTGCACCGGCAAGGGTGGCAGGTAAATGGCTTCCACCGCCAACCCGCGCGCACCGAGTACGCGCCACAGGTTGCCCACCAGGGTTTCCTCGCCCACGAAGGCGGCGTAGGCATCGCGCCTGCCGTGCCGCAGGAAGCGCAGGGCCACCGGTTGGATGGGCACGCCCGCCTGGCGCGCCGGCTCGAACAGGCTGCCATGAAACGGCAGCAGCGAAAAGCCTTCGGTGGTCGTCCCTTCAGGAAACAGCCCCACTGACTCCTGGGTGGTGAAGCGGGCCTTCATGGCCTCGCCCACCGTGTGCACGGCATGGCGATGGTCACGCTGCAGGAACAGCGTGCCCGCGCCAGCCACCAGCCACCCCACGATGGGCCAGCGGCGGATTTCGCTTTTGGCCACGAAGGCGGTGGGCCGCACGGCGTTGATCACGAAAATGTCCAGCCACGAAACATGGTTGGCGACGACCAGCACGGCGCCCTGCATCAGCGGCTGCCCGCGCACGGCCAGCCGCACGCCGCACACGCGCAGCAGGCAGCGGGACCACGTACGGTTGAGCAGGTCGCGCCCACGCGCGCCCACGATCGGATACACGGTACCCACCAGCACCAGCCCCGCCAGGACCGTCAGCGCCACGATGATCGCGCGCGGCAGAAAGCGCAGGATGCGCACCGGCAGTATCGGAACATCCTGCCGCGCGCTTGCCGGCGCGGACGCGTCGCCTGTCCGGGACCGGGCGGTGTCGGCATCCCGGCCTGTATCCGCGCGGAAATCGGCGGAGGAATCCGTGGAAGTGGCTTCAGGGTGGGTGGCTGAGGATCCGCTGTCTGTCATAGGGAAGTCGGGAATGGGCGGTGGCGGGCCGATATGCGGACGCCACCATACCATGCCGCCATATTTCAGATCCGCAGCCAAATTGACGGCGCGATCGCGCCGGGAGCCCTACGCCGGCAAGGCGTCCAGGTAGCGCTGCAGGATCACGGCCGCGGCCACCGCGTCATCCGGCGCGTTGGTGCCCAGCAGCGCCTGGGCCTGCATGCTGGATCCTCGCTCGTCCACCAGCACCACAGGCAGTCCGAAGCGCCCATGCAGCTGGTTGGCGAAGCGGCGGCAGCGCCCGGTGGCTTCCTGTTCGCCGCCGTCCGCGTTCAGCGCCAGGCCCACGACCAGGCGCTGCGGCTGCCATTCCTGCAACAAGGCCGCGATGCGGCCGAAGCGCACATCGCGGATCTCGCTGTGGATGATTTCCATCGGCGTGGCCTGCCGCGTCAGGGTGTTGCCGATGGCGATGCCGATCTTCTTGGTGCCGAAGTCGAAGGCCAGCAGCGTTTCCTCAGGCATGGCCCGCATCCCCGGCCAGCATGACCGGGTCGATACCCAGCAGCTTCAGGGCGGCGGGATAACGGTCTTCCGGCGGTACGTCGAAGATGATGTCCGGGTCCGCCGACACGCTGAGCCACGCGTTGCGCGCCATTTCGCTCTCCAGCTGCCCCGCGCCCCATCCGGCGTAGCCCAGGGTGACCAGCATGCGTGCAGGGCCGTTGCCGTCGGCCACCGCTTGCAGCACATCGCGCGACGTGGTCAGCGCCAGGCCGCCGAGCTTGATGCTGGACGTGTAGTCGCCGGGTGGCGCATGCAGGACGAAGCCGCGGTCCGTCTGTACCGGGCCGCCGAAGAACACCGGGGTTTCCTTGACCGGTGCGATTTCCAGGTTCAAATCGATGCGTTCGAACAGGGTGCCCAGCGTCAGGTCCGTGGGCCGGTTGATGACCAGGCCCAGCGCACCCTTGGCGGTGTGCTCGCAGATATAAATCACCGCCCCTGCCAGACTGCCTTCGACCATGTTGGGCATAGCGACCAGGAACTGATTGGAAAAATCGACCCCCGGCGTGTCGTCACCGTCAGGCTTGTTGTCGTTGTCGCTCATGATGTCCCCCCAGGACAATTCGCGCCCTATCACGCGGAACCGGAATCCAAGGAAACCGGCAAACAGGATGCTTGTGTCAGATCTCCATCAGCTCGAAATCTTCCTTGCGGGCGCCGCATTCCGGGCAAACCCAGTTGGGTGGCACATCTTCCCAGCGGGTGCCGGGTGCGATGCCTTCTTCCGGCAGACCAGCTTCTTCGTCATAGACCCAGCCACAGATCAGACACATCCAAGTTCGCATAGTTTCCCTGAAATCAAAGTTACGGCCCTAGCGAGGGATAAAACCGCCCAAGCGGACGCGATCCATTAGAATGGGGTCGATCTTACCCAAACCCAATAGGTTACTGGCCCGGTTTGCACAAAAATCGGGGCCGGCCATGCTGTCGAAGTGAATTTTCCCACTCCCCCCATCGTACTGATCTTCGGTCCCTTCGATCCCACCGGGTCCGACGGGCTGCCTGCCGACGCCGTTACCTGCGCCAGACTGGGCTGTCACGGGCTGGCCGCCGTCACCGCCCTGACGGTGCAGGATACCGCCGCCGTGGAGGACGTCCAGGCTATCGCCCCGGAATTGCTGGACGACCAGGCCCGCTGCCTGCTCGAGGACATGCCGGTGCAGGCCATCAAGGTAGGCGGCCTGTATACCGCCGAGGCCGCCAGCGCCGTAGCGCAGGTCGCGGCGGACTACAGCCACGTGCCGCTGGTCCTGCATCTGGGACAGCGCGGACAACTGCCCGAGGACGCGGCCGAACAGGAAGATGCCGACGACCTGCTGGCGGCCACGCTCGAACTGGTGCTGCCCCAGGCGGATGTCGTCGTGGTAGAGCATGCCCGGCTGGCGCAATGGCTGGCAGACGGCACCATGGATATCGGCGAAGCGTCGTCGCCCGCCCATGCGATGCAGGGCGCCGGCGCGAAATGGGTGCTGGTGCTGGGCAGCCCGCTGCGGCCAGGCCACTATGCGAACATGCTGGTGGGCCCCAACGGCGCTACCAGCAATTCGCCTTGGCAGGCCCCACCGGAACGCAGCAGCGACAGCGGCGGCATGCTGGCGACGGCCCTGACCGCCTACCTGGCGCACGGTCTGGCCGTGCCGGAGGCCGTGGAACGCGCGCTGGCGCATGCGGACGCGGGCATCGCAGCAAGTTTCCTGCCCGGCATGGGGCGGCGGGTGGCCAACCGGATGCCGGCGCCATGACATCGCTGCGTTTTCCGCGTGGCCTGTACGGCGTGACACCCGAATGGGACGACACGGACAGGCTGCTGCGCGCGGTGAAGCAAGCCGCCGCCGGCGGCATGCGCTCGCTGCAGCTGCGGCGCAAGGACGTGCCGGCGGAAACCCGGCGCAAACAGGCGGTCGCATTGGCCGCCGCCTGCCGCGAATTGGGTGTGGTGTTCCTGGTCAACGACCATTGGGAACTGGCCCTGGAAATCGGCGCGGACGGCGTGCACCTGGGCCGCGACGACGGCGACGTGGCGCAGGTACGGGCGAGCGCTCCGGACCTGATCATCGGCGCTTCCTGCTACGACGATATCGGCCGCGCCCGCGCCATGCTGGAAGCAGGGGCCGACTACATTGCCTTCGGTGCGGTGTTTCCGTCGCCGACCAAGCCCGCGGCGGTGCGCGCGCCGCTGCCGCTGTTCACGCAAGCCCTGGAACTGGCGCAGTCGCGGCCGGCCCCGCGGCCCGCAGTGGTTGCCATCGGCGGCATCACGCCGGCCAATGCGCCCCTGGTGGCGCAGGCCGGCGCCGACGCGATCGCGGTGATCACGGGGCTGTTCGAGGCACCCAGTGTCGGCCTGGCGGCCGCCGAATGCGCGCGCCCCTTCCTGCCTCCGCGGCGGGACCCGGCCGACTGACTTCTACCCCTGCCCGGCGGCCATGCGTACAGCGCGATCGCGCGAACGGCGGCCGGCATTCAACCCCTTACCACGCAAGTGCCCATGTCCAGCAACGCCGAACTTTTCGAACGAGCGAGCCGCAGCATCCCCGGCGGCGTCAATTCTCCCGTGCGGGCCTTCCGGTCGGTGGGCGGAACGCCGCGCTTCATCGCGCGCGGCCAAGGCCCCTATGTGTGGGATGCGGAAGGCACGCGCTATGTCGATTACATCGGTTCCTGGGGGCCTGCCATCCTCGGCCATGCGCACCCGGACGTCGTGCGCGCGGTGCAGGAAGCGGCCACCAACGGCCTGTCCTTCGGCGCGCCCACGCAAGCCGAAATCACGCTGGCCGAAACCTTGATCGCGCGCGTGCCGTCGATGGAGCAAGTGCGGCTGGTCAGCTCCGGCACGGAGGCGACCATGACGGCCATCCGTCTGGCGCGCGGCGCGACCGCGCGCAACAAGATCGTCAAGTTCGAAGGCTGCTACCACGGCCATGCCGACAGCCTGCTGGTCAAGGCCGGGTCGGGGCTGCTGACCTTCGGCAATCCCACGTCGGCCGGCGTGCCGGCCGAATTCGTCGAGCATACGCTGGTACTGGACTATAACGACCTGGAGGCGGTGCGCGCCGCCTTCATGCAATACGGCCACGACATCGCGTGCGTGATCGTCGAACCGGTCGCCGGCAATATGAACCTGGTCCGGCCGCGGCCCGGCTTCCTGGAAGGTCTGCGTGAACTTTGCACGCAGCATGGCGCGCTGCTGATCTTCGACGAAGTCATGACGGGATTCCGGGTCGGGCCGCAGGGCGTACAGGGCCTGACGGGCATCAAGCCGGACCTGACCACGCTGGCCAAGGTGATAGGCGGCGGCATGCCGGTGGGCGCCTTCGGCGGCAGCCGCGAGATCATGCGGCATATCGCGCCGCTGGGTGCGGTGTACCAGGCCGGCACGCTGTCCGGCAACCCGGTGGCCGTGGCGGCGGGGCTGGAAACGCTGCGCCTGATCGGCCAGCCTGGCTTCTACGACGCGCTGGCCGCCACGACGCGCAAGCTGGCCGATGGCCTGTGCGAGCGCGCGCAGGCAGCGGGCGTGCCCTTCAGCGCCGATGCGATCGGCGGCATGTTCGGCATCTACTTCAGCGAAAAAATCCCCACGACGCTGGCGGAAGTCTCGGCCTGCGACATCGAAGCCTTCAAGCGCTTCTTCCACGCCATGCTGGAGCGCGGCGTGCATTTCGCGCCGTCGGCCTTCGAGGCCGGTTTCGTGTCGGCCGCGCATGACGACGCAGCGCTGCGCCACACCCTGGATGCGGCGGAGCAGGTATTCGCGTCGATGAAGGGCTGATCGCGCCCGCGGCGCGGCGGCCACGCTGAGCGGCGGCTACGGGGTTACGGGGTTACGCGATGGCGGTCCGGCGCGCCGGACGGCCATCATGCGGCGCTCGTCCCGGACGACGTTCAGCCCGGTATGACCGCCGTCGCTTCGATTTCCACCTTGGCACGCGGTTCGACCAGGGCCGCGACCTGGACCGCCGTCATGGCGGGAAAATGGCGGCCGATGATTTCCCGGTAATGCGCGCCGATCCGCGGATACGACGCCACATATTCGTCGCGATCCGTCACGTACCACGTCAGCCGGGTGATGTGCTCCGGCCGCGCCCCTCCCTGCGCCAGCACGGCCACGATATTGGCCAGCGCCTGGCGCGTCTGCTCGGCGAAATCGTCGCTCTCGAACCGCTGTTCGGCGTTCCAGCCGATCTGCCCGCCGATGAAGAGCAGGCGGCTGCCGGGCCGCAGCTCGGTCAGCACGCCGTTGGAATACCCGCGTGGCGGCAGCCAGTCGGGCGGTTGCAGTATCTGCATGAAGGCCATCCTATTGTGGTGTGGGGGCGTCCTCGGGCCGCGCGGGCGGCGCTTCGTGCTGCGCGCGCTGGCGCAGGACGAAGCGCTGCAGCTTGCCGGTTTCGGTGCGGGGCAGCGCATCGACGAAGGCGATGGAACGGGGATATTTGTAGGGTGCGATGGCGGCCTTGACGAACTCCTGCAGGGCCGCGGCCAGCGCCGCATCGCCCTGGACGCCCGGCTTGAGCACGACGTACGCCTTCACGACCTGTCCGCGTTCGTCATCGGGCGCACCCACCACGCCGCATTCGGCCACGGCCGGGTGGCGCAGCAACGCGTCTTCCACTTCCGGGCCGGCGATGTTGTAGCCGGCCGAAACGATCATGTCGTCGTTGCGAGCCTGGTAGAAAAAATAGCCGTCGGCATCCTGCACGAAGGTATCGCCCGGCAGGTTCCAGCCCCCGCGCACGAAATCGCGCTGGCGGGGATCCGCCAGGTAGCGGCAGCCGGTGGGCCCCTTGACCGCCAGCTTGCCGGGCTGCCCCACCGGCACGGGGCGCATATTCTCATCCACCACTTGCGCGATGTAGCCCGGCACCACCTTGCCGATGGCGCCGCGCCGCACGTCCTCCTCGGGACTGGAGACGAAGACGTGGATCATCTCGGTGCCGCCGATGCCGTCGATCATCTCGATGCCGGTGGCCTGCTTCCACAGCTGGCGCGTCGCATCGGGCAGCGCTTCGCCCGCCGATACGCTCTTGCGCAGCGACGACAGATCGTAGCGGTCGGCCACCCCTGCCATCTGGCGATAGAAGGTCGGCGCGGTGAACACGATGGTGGCGCGGAAATCCTGGATCAGCTTGAGCAGGCCGTCCGGCGTGAGCCTTTCGGCAAGCACCGCGCAGGCGCCTATGCGCAGCGGAAAACACAGCAGGCCGCCCAGGCCGAAGGTGAAGGCCAGCGGCGGCGTACCGCAGAAGACGTCATCGGGCGACGGGCGGATGACATGGCGCGGAAACAGATCGCACATCGCCATCACATCGCGGTGGAAATGCATGCAGCCCTTGGGCTTCCCTGTCGTGCCGCTGGTGAAGGCGATCAGGCAGACATCGTCGGCGGCGGTGTCGCAGGCGGTGAAGCTGTCCGGCTTGGCGCGCGCCAGGCTGTCCAGGCTATCGGGCGCCGTGTCGTTGAAGTAGACGATGCGCGCCAGGTCCGGGCAATGGTATTCATGGCCGGCCTGCATGCACGGCAGGGCCTCGTCCTTCAGGCGCACGTCGCACAGCATGGCGCTGACACGCGCCTTGTCGATGATCTGCTTCAGCTCCTTGGCCCGCAGCAGCGGCATGGTCGGCACGGTGACCATGCCGGCCTTGATGGCGCCCAGCCAGCACGCGGCCATCATCGGGTTGTTCGGTCCGCGCAGCAGGACACGACTGCCGGGAACCAGGCCCATGTCCTGCATCAGCACGCCGGCGATGCGGTTGGTCAGTGCTGCCAGTTCGGCATACGTCATCGCGGCCTGGCCGCCGTCGGCCGCGGGCCAGCGCAGCGCGATGCGGCTGCCCTGTCCGCGCGCCACGACGGCATCGACCAGTTCGACGGCGCAGTTCAGGCGCGCGGGATAGACGGCGTCCGGTCCGTCCAGCAGCAGCTCGGGCCATTCCTCCGGGGGCGGCAGGTTGTCGCGGGCAAAGGTGTCGACGTGGGCCGTGCCGCGTGCTGCCCCATCCCTGGTTCCTTGCATGACCTTCCCCTCGATGCCGGCGTCGGGCCCCGGCTCAGCCGCCCTTCAACAACGCGCGGGCGATGATCAGTTTTTGTACTTCGGTCGCGCCCTCGTAGATGCGCAGGGCGCGGATCTCGCGATACAGCTTTTCCACCGGCGTGCCCGAGACCACCCCGGCGCCGCCGAACATCTGCAAGGCGCGGTCGATGACGGACTGCGCGGATTCGGTGGCCATCATCTTGGCCATGGCGGCTTCGCGCGTGGTGGACCGTCCCGTAACGTCGCGCTGCCAGGCCGCGCGATAGGTCAGCAGCGCGGATGCGTCGATGGCGGTGGCCATGTCCCCCAGCGCTGCCTGCGTCAGCTGCAGGTCACCCAGCGTCTGGCCGAACATGCGCCGCGATTGGGCCCGTCCAAGCGCTTCGTCCAGCGCGCGGCGCGCGAAGCCCAGCGCGGCCGCGGCCACCGACGCGCGAAAGATATCCAGCGTCATCATGGCCAGCTTGAAGCCCTGCCCTGCCTCGCCCAGGCGCTGGGACGCCGGAAGACGGCAATCGACGAAGCGCAGGGTCGCCAAGGGATGCGGGGCGATGACCTCGATGCGCTCGGCGATGTCCAAGCCGGGCGTGCCGGCGTCCACGACGAAGGCGCTGATGCCGCGGGCCCCCGGGGCTTCGCCGGTGCGGGCGAAAACGCAATAGAAGTCGGCGATGCCGCCGTTGGATATCCAGGTCTTGGCGCCGTTCAGCACATAGTGGTCGCCTTCGCGCCTGGCTTCGCAGGCCATGGCCGCCACGTCCGAGCCCGCATCGATTTCGGAGAGCGCGAAGGCCGCGATCGCCTTGCCGCGCGCCACGCGCGGCAGGTAGCGCGCCCGCAACACATCCGACCCGGCCAGGGCAATGGCGCCGCTACCCAGGCCCTGCATGGCGAAGGCGAAATCCGCCAGGCCATCGTGGCGCGCCAGCGTTTCGCGCAGGATGCAGACGGCGCGCGAATCGACAGCCGGCAAGACCCCGCCCCAGCCGCCCTCCGGACCGGCGGGAACGCAATAGCGCAGCCATCCCGCCTGCCCCAGCCGGCCGACCAGTTCGCGGCACGCGGCATCGGTATCGGCGTGGTCGATGCCGGCCAGCGCCGACCCGCACCAGGCATCGGCCCGCGCGGCCAGCGCGCGGTGGTGATCGTCGAAGAACGGCCACTCCAGCCAGTCTGTACTTGCCATCAGTCCCCCTCGAAGCGAGGTTGCCGCTTATCCACGAAGGCCTCGTAGGCACGGCGGAAATCGCGCGTCTGCATGCAGATGGCCTGCGCCTGCGCCTCCGCCTCGATGGCTTCGTCCACGCCCATATTCCATTCCTGGTGCAGCAGCTTCTTCGTCATGCCATGCGCGAAGGTCGGGCCCGCCGCCAGCTGTCCGGCCAGCGCATGGGCCGCCGGCATGAGCGCTTCCGGCTCGTGCAAGGCATTGAAGAAGCCCCATGCCGCGCCTTCCTGCGCCGTCATCGCGCGACCCGTGTACAGCAGCTCGGACGCCCGGCCCTGCCCGATCATGCGTGGCAGCAGCGTGCAGGCGCCCATGTCGGCCCCCGCCAGCCCCACGCGCGTGAATAGGAAGGCCGTGCGCGCGCGCGGCGTACCCAGCCGCATATCCGCGGCCAGCGCGATCATGGCCCCGGCGCCCGCGCACACGCCGTCGACCGCGGCCACGATGGGCTGCGGGCAGGCGCGCATGGCCTTGACCAAATCGCCGGTCATGCGGGTGAAGTCCAGCAGCTCTGGCATGGTCATGCGCGTGAGCGGACCGATGATCTCGTGCACGTCGCCGCCCGAGCAGAAATTGCCGCCGGCGCCGGTAATCACCACGACCTTGACATCGGTGGCGTAGACGAGCGCGCGGAACAGGTCGCGCAGCTCGGCGTAGGAGTCGAAGGTCAGCGGATTCTTGCGTTCCGGGCGGTTCAGGGTGACGACGCCGATCTTGCCGCCCTCGCCCGTTTCCCAACGAAAGGTACGGGGCTCGGCGCCCGCCATGGGGCGGCGGTGATGCGCCATGCCATGCTCCTGGGCGGCCTGCTGCCCGGTGTCGCCCTGAAGGGTGGCATCGTCCTGCCGCGCCAGGCGGTCTTGCCGCGGCGCATCGCGATGTTCCTGTGCGCCGCCCTTGTCCGGGGTGTCGGTCACTGCGGATCTCCTGTCGCTGCGCGCGTCCCTAGGGGGCCGCACGCGTTTGGGGTGGCACGGCGGCGCGCCTGCGCGCCGCTATCCCACCATGATTTCCCCGCCATCCACCGGAATGGACTGGCCGTTGATCGCACTCGCGCCCGGCTGGCACAGCCATGCCACCGCGTGGGCGACTTCTTCCGGCTGCACCAGCCGGCCTTGCGGATTGCGCTGCGCCAGCTGCTCGCGCGCGCGTGTCTCGTCCATGCCCGTCTTGGCCGAGATATTGCGCACGGCATCGCGCACAATGTCGGTATCCGTATAGCCCGGGCACACCGCGTTCACCGTCACGCCCTTGCCCGCCGTTTCCAGCGCCAGCGCCCGCGTCAAGCCGACCACGCCGTGCTTGGCGGCGCAATACGCGCTGACGTAGGCATAGCCTGCCAGGCCGGCCGTGCTGGCGATGTTGACGATACGGCCCCAACCCGCCGCGAGCATGCCGGGCAGCGCGGTCTGGATGCAATGGAACGGCCCGCTCAGGTTGACGGCGAGCATGGCATCCCACAGCGCGGCATCGGTGCGGTCGAAACGCTCGCTGCGTGCCTGGCCGGCGTTGTTCACCAGGATGCCGACCGGGCCGAATGTCCGCGTCGCGGCGTCAAAGGCACGGCCGATGGCACCCGGGTCCGTCACATCGGCGGCTTGCCACTGCACACGGGCGGACGATGCCCGCGGCGCCAGCGCGGCGGCGGCCTGGGCCAACGCGGCGTCATCGCGACCCAGCAGGGTGACCGCGGCGCCGTCGCTCAGCAGGCGTTCGGCAACGGCAAGGCCGATGCCGCGGCTGCCGCCGGTCACCAGCGCATGGCGGCCTTCCAGCGGGGCGTTCATGCTTCGCTCCGCGTATCGCCTTGCGCGGGCGCGGCAGCGGCGGCCGCGCGGGCAAAGTTGGTTTCCAGCTGGCGTTTGCCGGCCAGGTAGTTCACCGGCCAGTCGACGCCGGTATAGCCGACCCGGGCGGCTTCGCGCAGCGTCCAGGCGGAATCGGCCAGATGGGGCCGCGCCAGGGCGCAAAGGTCGGCGCGGCCCGACGCGATGATGCCGTTCACATGGTCCGCCTCGAAGATGGCACCCACCGCGATGGTGGGGATATCGGCTTCGTTGCGGATCCGGTCGGCGAAGGGTGTCTGGTACATGCGTCCGTAGACCGGTTGCTGGTCGGGACTGACCTGGCCCGACGAGCAGTCGATCATGTCGGCGCCCGCGGCCTTGAAGCGCCGCGCGATCTCCACGGCATCGTCGGCGGTGATGCCACCCTCCACCCAGTCGTGGGCCGAAATACGCACGGACATCGGAAGACGGCGCGGCCAGGCCTGGCGCAGGGCGGCGAAGACTTCCAGCGGGTAGCGCAGGCGGCCGTCCAGGTCGCCCCCGTATGCGTCGTCGCGGCGATTGGTCAGCGGCGAAATGAAGCTGGACAGCAGGTAGCCGTGGGCACAATGCAATTCGAGCCAGTCGAAGCCGGCGATGGCCGCGCGCCGCGCCGCCGCCACGAAATCGTCGCACACCCGGTCCATGTCCTCGCGCGTCATGGCGCGGGGGGTCTGCGAGATGCCCGGCATGTAAGGCAGGGCCGAAGCGGACAGCAGGGGCCAGTTGCCGGTGGGCAAGGGGTGGTCCGCCTGCTGCCAGCCCAGCTGTGTCGAGCCTTTGCGGCCGGCATGCCCCAGCTGGATGCCGATGCGGGTGTCGCTGTGGCCATGGACGAAGCCGACGATGCGGGCAAAGGCCGCGCCCTGCTCGTCGTTCCACAGCCCGGGACAGCCGGGGGTGATGCGCGCATCCGGCGAGGTGCAGGTCATTTCCACCATGACCAGGCCGGCGCCGCCCAGGGCCTTGGCGCCCAGGTGCACGAGATGGAAGTCGCCCGGCACGCCATCGGTGCAGGCGTACATGGCCATGGGCGAGACGACGACGCGGTTTTTCAGGCGCACGCCGCGCACCTCATAAGGGGTGAGCATGGGCAGGGGCGGCCGTTCGCGCGCCGCGAGATCCACGCCCGCGCGAGCGGCCAGCCAGCGTTCGTAGCCCTGCAGCCAGGCGGGATCGCGCAGGCGCAGGTTTTCGTGCGAGATGCGCTGCGAACGGGTAAGCAGGGAATAGGCGAATTGCTCCGGCTGCAGGCAGGCGTAGCGGTCGACGTGCTCGAACCATTCGGTGGAGTTGCGCGCGGCATTCTGGATCTTGAGGACCTCGATGCTGCGCACGTCCTCGTAGCGCTGGAGGGCCGCGCGCAGGGCATGGCTGTGCGATGCGCCGCGCGGGTCTTCGGTGGGCGAGTCCGTGGCAGGGCCGCCGGGGTGTTGATCCGCGGCGAGCGGGCCGGCATGCGGATTTCCGGTCAGCTGGTCCGCCAGTTCGATGGCATCCTCGAGCGCGAGCTTGGTGCCGGAACCGATGGAAAAATGGGCGCTGTGCGCGGCATCGCCCATGAGGACGATGGGAACGTCACGGCGGCCACTGGGCGTATCCAAAGTGTTCCACCGCACCCAGTGCTTGCAGATGACGCGCGGAAAGCGGATCCAGATGGCGGAGCCGCGCAAGTGGCCGGCGTTACTCATGAGCGGCTTGCCGTCCAGCCAGGGCGCGAACAGGCTTTCGCAGTAGCGGATGCCCTCCTCCTGGCTCATCTTGTCCAGGCCGGCCGCTTGCCAGGTAGCCTCCGGGGTTTCGACGATGAAGGTGGACAGGCCGGCTTCGAAGCGATAGGCGTGCGCCTGGAACCAGCCGTGCGGGGTCTGAACGAACGCGAAGGTGAAGGCATCGAAGGCTTTCTCGGTGCCCAGCCAGACAAAGCGGTTGCGGCGCAAGTCGATGTCCGGCTCGAAGGTTTCGGCGTAGGTGGTGCGGACACGGCTGTTGATGCCGTCGGCGGCGATGAGGAGGTCTGCGTCGTAGCGGCGCGCCAAGGCCTGGTCGTCGTCGACCAGGGTTTCGAATACCAGTTCGACGCCGACTTGTTCGCAGCGGGCCTGGAGGATGTTCAAGAGCTTCTTGCGGCCGATGCCGATGAAGCCATGGCCGCCGCTGCGCAGGGTGCGGCCCTTGAAGTGGATGTCGATGTCGTCCCAGTGGTTGAAGGCGTCGCTGATTTCACGGGCCGAGACGGGGTCGGCGCGGCGCAGATTCTCCATGGTGGCGTCGGAGAATACGACGCCCCAGCCGAAGGTGTCGTACGGACGATTGCGTTCGACGACCGTAATCCGATTGGCGGGGTTGCGCAGCTTCATCAGCAGGCCGAAGTACAGGCCCGCGGGGCCGCCGCCCAGGCAGACTATGTTCATCGCGTCACTCGCAGCTCCGGGGTTCAGCCGTTGGGGGGTGTGGGAGGTTCAAGCCTAGATAGTTTAGGCTTGAAATATATATCGTCGTGGGTGGGGGTGCAAGGTGGGGTTTTTCGGGGGGGCGCGGCTGCCGGGTGGGTGGGGCGTTTGGGTTGGGGCTGGGGTCGCGGTGATGGCTGTCGGTGGTTGTATTGCTAGGGCCGTCCGTCGGGGTGATGGCTGTCCGTGGTCGTGTTGCTAGGGCCGTCCGTCGAGGGTGAGGCCTGTCCGTGGTCGTGTTGCTAGGGCCGTCCGTCGAGGGTGAGGCCTGTCCGTGGTCGTGTTGCTAGGGCCGTCCGTCGAGGGTGAGGCCTGTCGGGGTCGGCCCGATCGGGCGGTCCGGCCCGCGGGGGCCGGACACCGCTGCGCTCACCTCGTTCGGCGGCCGCTCCCTGCTCGGGTTCTTCTTGATGGCGTCCGCGGCACGCCTGCCTTCGGTATCCGCTTGCTCGCCCTCAACGGGCCGACCCCGACAGGCCTCACCCCCGACGGACTACGGTGTCTATCAATCACGTTCGCTGGCACGATCTGTGTTCTTGGGCTTCGTGGGGGCTTGCGTTCTGCCGATGGAAGATCTGGCCATGCTCGTCGCTTCGCGGCCGCCCAGCGCGGCCACGAAGCGTCTACGCGGTTTAAGCATGCAGCGGTTGCTATACCGCGACGGGTCGCGAATACGCTGACGGTTTCTGCATGCATTGGGTGCATGCGAACTCCAGGAATTTCCACTGGCTGTAGCGCCGCCAATTAGTACACCGCCCGATTGTTGGCGGCTTGGAATTTCCCCTCGAATTTCGCGGCCGACGCATGCGCACGGACATCTACTTATTCGCGGCGATGCCCGCATGCCAGCCACCGCAGCATGACACCACCACGTAGGTCGCTTCGTGGCCGCGCTGGGCGGGACTGTCAGGATTTTTGTGTTTGAGGCATTTGAACGTCGTCGTGTTTCTGACTCTCCAGGTTCATGCTACTTCAGTGATATGGGTCGGTGAAGCGTTCTGCATAGATGATGGCAAACTGGTTCATGGCCAACCTCCAGTCGTGCGTGGCGCAGCCCCAGGTGCCCGTGATATTGCGCAGGACTAACCACAATAACTTGGTTGCGGCGTCGTCACTGGGGAAGTGTCCACGGGTCTTTACCGATCGGCGCAATTGCGCATTCAAGCTCTCGATGGCATTGGTGGTGTAGATGATCTTTCGGATCGCCGGGGGAAACGTAAAGAACGGGATCACGCGGTCCCAGGCGCGATGCCAGGTCTGGGCGATGGTCGGATATCTTTGGCCCCAACTGCCTTGCTCGAACACTGCCAGCGCCGCTTGCGCAGCCTCCACGGTCGGTGCGGTGTAGATCGGCCTGAGAGCCGCAGCCACTATCCGGCGCTCCTTCCAGCTCGCATATTCGACGCTACTGCGCATCAGATGCACGATGCACGTTTGCAGTGTGGTGCTTGGAAATACCGCGTTCAGCGCCTGCTCCATTCCCTTTAAGCCGTCGGTGACCGCGATCAGGATATCCAGCGTGCCCCGAGTCTTGAGTTCGTTGAACACCTTCATCCAGAACTTCGATCCCTCGGTCTGCTCGATCCACAGGCCCAGGATGTCACGAGTGCCGTCCGGCAGGATCGCCAGCGCCAGGTACACCGCCTTGTTGCGTACCACGCCATCTTCGCGGATCTTCACCCGCAACGCGTCGAAGAACACCACCGGATACATGGTCTCCAAAGGGCGGTTCTGCCAGGCGATCACCTCTTCCATAACCGCGTCGGTCACCGAACTGATGAACTCGGGCGAGACTTCCGTGCCGTACTGCTCAAGCAGAAAACCTTGGATCTCGCGCACCGTCATCCCCCGGGCGTACATGGCGATGATCTTGTCATCAAATCCCGTAAATCGACGCTTGTGCTTGGGAATCAGGATCGGCGCAAAACTGCCTTGCCGGTCCCGGGGAATGTCCACGCGGAGCGGCCCATCGTCGGTTATCACCGTCTTGCCACTGGTGCCGTTGCGATGGTTAGTGCTGCCTTCGGGCGGGTCCGTGCCGGCGCCATAGCCCAGGTGCTGGCCCATTTCCGCGCCCAGCGCCCGTTCGATCAGGGCCTTCTTGAACGCCATCGAAAGGTCCTGCACCGACTCCGGCGTCATCGGACCTTTGACGAACTCATCCATCAGATTTGCAGGAATCGATGGCAATTCCCTCGGAGGTGCCTTTTGCTTGGGAGCCATAATGTGCTCCTCTGGAGCAGCTATGTTAGGCCTCAAACACAAAATTTATGACACTCCCCGCTGGGCGGCCGCGAACGACGGGCGCCGCGAAGCCTTCCATCGGCGAAACCCAGGATCCACGAAGCGCAAGAACACAGCCCGTCCCAGCGGATGTGATTGATAGACACCGGAGTCCGTCGGGGGTGAGGCCTGTCGGGGCCGGCCCGTTGAGGACGAGCAAGCGGATACCGAAGGCAGGCGTGCCGCGGACGCCATCAAGAAGAACCCGAACAAGGAGCGGCCGCCGAACGAGGTGAGCGCAGCGGTGTCCGGCCCCCGCGGGCCGGACCGCCCGATCGGGCCGGCCCCGACAGGCCTCACCCCCGACGGACGGCAATAGCAATACAACCACCGACAGCCATCACCTCAGACCGACGGCACCAGCAATACAACTACCGACAGCAACCGCACCCCTACTGCCCCACCACCGAAGCCCCCCAGGCAAACGGCTTCCCCTCCCACACCATAAACCCCGTCAAGCGCTGGCTAACACCCCAAGGCTGGTTCCCGTTGGACAGCAGGATCAAGGGCGCCTGAGCCAGCATCAAGGGATGCAGCTTGTCGAAGATCGCCTGCCGCTTGGCGGGATCCAGCTCGGAAAAACTTTCGTCGATCAGCGCCTGCGCCTGCGGATCGTCCCATACCTTGCGAGGCTGTTTATCCTTGTTCCCCGAGAACTGTTCATAGCTGAGCGCCGGATCCAGCCGGGACGAATAGCTGAACGAACTCATCTGGAAGTTGCCTTTGTTGTAGCGGTCCAGCTGCGTGGCCCACTCCAGCACCTCTATCTGCGCATTGATGCCGACGGCCTGCATCATTGCCTGCGCCATCACCGCCACCTGGTAGCTGGGCACGTGCGCACGCTTGTTCGCGTAGATGACGATCTTCTCGCCCTTGTACCCGGCCTCCTTCAGCAGCTTCTGCGCCAGCGCCGGATCATAGTGGTAGCTTTCCTCCTGCACCTTGTCGTAGAACGACGAATCGCGGGAAACCGCCGATGCGTTGGGTGTGCCCAGGCCCTCGGTGGCCGCCTGCACGATCTGCGGGATATCCAGTGACGCCGCGATCGCCTGGCGCAGCTTCACATTCTTCAGCAAGGGATCGCGCGTCTGGAACAGCAGGGTGTGCTTGGCTGCGTCCGAGGCGACCTGGATCCGTATCTGCTTTTGCGATTTCAGTTCGGGCACGTCGGTGTAGGGTATCTGCCCCGCGTCGATCGCGCCGGACAGCAGGCCGGCCTTGACGGTGGAGGCATCCGGCACCACCAGGAACTTCACCTCGTCAGCCAGCGCCTTCTTCTTGCCCAGATAACCGTCCGGCTTATCGCCCGGCGGGGACACGTAGTCCTTGAACGCCTTCAGCACCACGTATTCGCCGCGCTTCCAATCGCCGAACATGAACGGCCCCGTGGCGACCGGCTTGTCCCAACTGCCGTCCGGCTTGACGGACGCCTTGTTCAGGATGGCCGTCATGCCGCAATCCGTGCGCGCCAGCGTATCCAGGAAAACGGCGGACTTGTGATTCAGCTTCATCACGAAAGTCCTGGGATCGGGGGCCGATACCTCTTCCACCTTCAGGCCGTTGCGGCCGTCGAACTCCGTGCGGCAGCGCCAGTCCGTGGCGGGATCCATATAGCGCTTCCAGCTCCACATCGCGTCGGCCGACGTCATCGGCTCGCCGTTGTGGAACTTGACGTCCTCGCGCAAGGTGAAGGTATAGGTCAGCCCATCCGGCGATACATCGATGGACTTCGCCAGCAGCGGGCCCACCGACCCGTTGGCGCGATAGCCAACCAGGCCCTCCACCATGTTCAGGACCACGCCATCGGTCGTATCGTCGCGGTTGACGCCGGGGTTGGTGGACCGGATGTCCGCCGGTTCCGAGATCACATAGGACGAGGCATGTGCCGCGCCCGCAGTGGCTAGAACGGCGGCGGCCAGGGCGGCGCGCAGTGGCGGAATGGGCTTCACGGAGGCTCCTCTGGGCGCGACGGATTTAGACAATATTGGCGCCAAATTCGGGCATTATGGGGAGGCCCGCCGCGATGCGTAACCTGGGACTTTCCCCAGTCAGGGCATCGTCTGCATGACGTGCTCGCGAATGATCTTCTGCAAGCGCTTGACGTCGCGGGCCTGCAGGGCCGCGACGATGTCGTGGTGTTCGCGCACCGACTTTTCGATGCGGGCGCGCGTCATCCATTGCGTGGCGGGCGCCGCGACAGCGCGGCTGCGCATGTCCTGGATCAGCGTCACCAGTTCACGGTTGCCGCACATGTCGTACAGCGCTTCGTGAAACTGCAGGTTCACCTCGTATTGCTGCAGCAGCGTGCCGGTCAGCACCAGTTGCTCGAAGCGTTCGGCCATGGCGCGCAGCTGCGCTACCTTGGCATCGGTGACGTGGGGCATCAAGTCGGCGGCCGCGCCGACTTCCAGCATGACACGGATATCGCGGATGTGGTTCTGGCGTTCCTCGTCGACCGCGTGGACGTGGTAGCCCCGATTGGGGACATGCTCTATAACGCGCTTCTGGGTCAGGTGGTCCAGGGCGCGGCGTACGTCCAGCCGCTTGGCGCCATAGCGCTCCTGCAGATCGATCTGCTTGAGCCAGGCCCCCGCGCCGAACACGCCGGACTGGATGTCCCGGGCAAGCTGATCGGCCAGTGAAGCCGGGGCGGTGGAAGCTGCCGTCTTCGGCATGGTGGGGTTCCGTGATTGGGTCAGGCGGATTTTATGAAATTTGCCCGGGTGTTTGCAGCGAGCGTGCATCCTCCGGGCTACCGTGCCGGACGGACACCCTCGATACCGCCGCCGGCCCGGCGCGACGTGGCATACCTGTGCGGGCAGCCGCAACAGGCGTGCGCGCGAAGCAGCGGGACGCCGGCCCAGCACGGCCATGCCGGCGCCTCACGCGACCGCGGATGTCGCGGCCGCCGCCGACGGCTCGGCGAAACGCCATTTCAAGCGCACGCCGCCGCTGTCCGTCGACACCAGCACGGGAATCGCCGCCAGCAAACGCCGCGTGTAGTCCTGCTGGGGCGCATCGAAGATCTGGTCGCGCGTGCCCTGCTCCACGATGGCCCCGTCCTGCATGACGATCACGCGGTCGGCCACCTGCTCGACCACGCCAAGGTCGTGGCTGATGAACAGGCAGCTGAAGCCGTGCTTGCGCTGCAGCTCGGCAAACAGGTCCAGGATCTGCGCGCGCACCGTGACGTCCAGCGCGGATACGGGCTCGTCAGCGATCACGAAGGACGGCCGGCGCACGACGGCGCGCGCGATGGCGACCCGCTGGCGTTGCCCGCCGGATAGCTCGTGGGGATAGCGCGCGCCATGTTCGGGTGACAGGCCCACTTCGTCCAGCGCTTCGCGTACGCGGCGAATCTTGTCGGCGGCGCTCAGCCCCGGGACCAGCCGCAGCGCTTCGCCAACCAGCTGCGCGATGGTCATGCGCGGGTCCAGCGATGAATAGGGGTCCTGGAAGACCATCTGGCAATTCAGGCGGTAGTCGTTCCAGGCAGCGTGGCCGCGATCGATGGCCTGGCCACGGAACAGGATCTGGCCTTCCGACGGCATGACCAATCCGGCGATGGCGCGGCCCAACGTGGTCTTGCCCGAGCCCGAGCCACCCACCACGGCGACGACCTCCCGCGGGTGCACGGCCAGCGAAATACCCTGCAGGGCGCGCTTGGCGGCCGTGCGCGAGAACATGCGCTGGCGCCCCGCATAGTCCACCACCAGTTGGCGCACCTCGACCACCGGCGGCTCGCGCGCGGGCAGCCGCGCCGGCATGCGACGCGGCATGGCCTGCAGCAGCTTGCGGGTATAGGGATGCCGCGGCCGCGCCAGCAGGTCGGTGGTAGTGCCGCTTTCGACGACCTCGCCCTGCGACATGACGACGACGCGTTCGGTGTAGCGCGCGACCATGGGCAGGTCGTGGCTGATCATGAGGACCGCGGTGCCGTGTTCCCGCGTCAGGCCCACCATCAACTCCAGGACGTCGCGCTGCACGACCGCGTCCAGCGCGGTGGTCGGTTCGTCGGCCACCAGCAGCGCCGGCGCCAGCAGCATCACGGAGGCCAGCATCATGCGCTGGCGCATGCCCCCGGAAAACTCATGGGGCCACGCCGCCAGGGCGCCTTCCGGATCGCGCAGGCCCACGCGCGCCAGCATGTCCAGGATGCGCCGGCGGCGTTCGCTCGTGCCCAGGTCGCGGCGATGCAGGGCCAGCCCCTCTTCCAACTGGCGTCCTATCGTCATGGACGGATTGAGCGAGGTCATGGGTTCCTGGAACACCATGCCGATGCGCGCGCCCCGCAGCCGCCGCAGCACGGCCGGCGTGGCGCGTGTGATGTCCGTGCCCTCGACCAGGATGCGGCCGCCGACGCGCACCAGCGGCGGCGGGGTCAGGCCCAGGATGGCCCGCGCGGCTTGCGTCTTGCCGCTGCCGGATTCGCCGACGATGCCGACCATCTCGCCCGGCGCGATGTCGAAGGAGACATCGCGGACGATCTCGCGGCCGCCCTGCCCCACCGCCAGCGTCAGCCCTTGCACGCTGACCAGCGCTTGCGCGGGGCCGCTCATTGCATGCCCCGCATGCGCGGATCCAGGCGATCGCGCACGGCGTCGCCCAGCAGGTTGATGCCCAGCAGCGTCAGGGCGATGCACAGGCCGGGCAGGATGGAAAGGTAGGGCGCCTGGGACAGGAAGGGCCGCGCGGCCGACAGCATGTTGCCCCAGGTGGGCGCGGGAGGCGGGACGCCAAGGCCCAGGAAGGACAAGGCGCTTTCGGCCAGCACCACCCAGCCGAACATGGAGGTGGCCAGCACGGTCAGGGGCGCCACGCAATTGGGCAGCACGTGGCGGCCCATGGTATAGAGCTCGGAGTTGCCAAGCACGCGCGAGGCCTCGATGAATTCCTTCTCGCGCAGCGACAGCACGGTGCCGCGCACGATACGGGCCACCGACGGCGTGTAGGCCAGCCCCAGCGCCAGGATGATGCCGTACTTGTTGGCGCCCACCACGGCCAGCAGGCCCAGCGCCAGCAGCAGTCCGGGAAAGGCCAGCAGCGCGTTGTTGAAGGCCATGATGATGCGGTCGGTCCAGCCCCGCACGAAGCCGGTCAGCACACCGACGCAGGTGCCGGCCAGCAGTGCGAAGCCCACCGTCAGCAGACTGATCCACACGCTGGCCGAAGCCCCGGCCATCAGCCGCGACAACTCGTCGCGGCCAAACTCGTCTGTCCCCAGCGGGAACGCCCCGCCGGGCGCGTGCAGGCGCGCCACGAAGTTGATCTTCAGCGGATCGTAGGGCGTCCACGCGACGCCGACGATGGCGGTGACCAGGACGATGCCGACAAGGACGCCGCCCACCAGCGCATTGGCTGCCATGCGTTTTTTCATTCCACGGCCACCCTGGGGTCGAAGATGGGATAGCACAGGTCGACGACGAGGTTGACGACCACGTAGATGACCGCCACGAACAGCAGGCACCCCTGTATCACGGGATAATCGCGCCCGAAGATGGAATCGACCAGCAGCCGGCCCAGCCCCGGGATGGTGAACACCGTTTCCACCACCGCGATGCCGCCCAGCAGATTGCCCAGCACCAGGCCGATCAGCGTCCAGGTCGGGCCGAAGGCGTTCTTGAAGGCATGGCGCATCAGGACCGTGCGTTCGGACAGGCCCTTGGCGCGTGCGTGGGTGATGTAGTCCAGCCGCAGGACTTCGAGCGTGCTGGCGCGCGCCATGCGCATGATGACGCCGATCTCGTGCAGGAACAGGGTGAGCACCGGCATGACGAGGTACAGCAATCCGGCCTGCCAGTCGCTGGACACCGACACATAGCCCACCACCGGCAGCCATTGCAGCTTGACGCCGAAGAAAAGCAGCAGCAGCAGGCCGCCCCAGAAGGTGGGAATCGAGACCAGCAGCGTGGCCCCGCCCACCAGCATCACGTCCGGCAGTGCATTCTGCTTCCATGCCGCGATCATGCCGGCGGGCACGGCGACCACGCTCGCGCAAAGCACGGCCGCCAGCACCACCTGCGCGCTGACCACGAAGCGGTCCCACACCAGCCCCAGCACGTGCTGGCCGGTGGTGATGGACACGCCCAGGTCGCCATGCAGCATGTTGCGGAACCAGATCCCGAACTGGACGGCCCAGGTCTGGTCCAGCCCCAGCCGCGCGCGCAGGTCCGCCAGGCTGGCGGGATCGGCCAGATCACCCAGCATCAGTTGCGCGGGGTCGCCCGGGATCAGCCGGATCATCACGAATACCGCCACCGCGACGATCAGCAGCGTGGGCAGCGTCATGGCGATACGGGTCAGCGCGAAACGCAGCATGGCATCCGTCCTTGGCCTCTAGGGCCGGCTGGGGCCGGCGCTCGCGGCCCCCGTGCCCCGCACCGCGCGCGCATCGTGCCGGCGCGATCCGATCATGATTCGCCGCGGTCCTGCCGCAGCACCTTGGCGAAGAAGTCCTGGACGATATCCACGACCTTCAACCCGTCGTGCGGCACATTGTCGACCACGTCCATCTCCACGGCCACGCCGGCGGCCTCGAAGGACCGGCGCAGGCTGGCCAGCCGCTCGGGGCGCGTGCGTCCGGCATCGTTGCAGCCCGGCATGTAGTACTTACCGCCGGGCTGGTGGGTGATTTCCCAGGTTTCCAGGTCCGCCTTGCCGACCACCATGTGCACCGCCACCCGGCGCAGCGCGTCCAGGTCCAGCCGCTTGCCGAAGCGCGCGGCCATGTCGCGCGTGCCCACCCACCAGTCCTTGTCCGCGTCCAGCAGCGTGACCGAGCCGGGCGCACCAATGGAAACCGCGCGCAGCCGCTGCGGATGCAGCACGGCGAAACGATTGACGAACTGCCCACCGCCCGAATAGCCGAACAGCAGGAAACGGCTGAAATCGCAGCCGAACTTGCCGGCCACTTCGTCCACCATGTCCAGCAGCACCTCGTCGTAGCGGATATCGCCCTCGCGCAGATGCTTGAAGCCGTCGCGGTTGCCGTCGCCCAGCACACCCGCCGGAAACAGTGGGCACAGCACCACGCAATCGTTCCAGCGGGCGAATTCGGCGAAGGCATCGCGGTACTCGATGAAGGCGCGGCCCGTGCCGTGGACGATGACCACCAGCTGCATCGGGCGCCGCGCCTGGGCGATATGCGGCGGCACGTAGGTGCAATAGGAGAGCCGCGGGTCGCGGCGCGACGCGTAGATGATCCCGGGGCCCAGGTCGTAGAGGGCACGCGCCAGGCTGGCGCTGTCGGTGATGGGGGAATCTTGGGGCATGAGGCGCTCGAAGGAGGAGAAAGCGTCGGCAGCCGGGCGAGGGAGCTCGCGCAACAAGCGGCCTAAATTGGCGCCAATATTATGGACACGCCGGGTGGCCGGCAAGACGGGTAATCCCCAATCGCAACCCGCGCGCGCGACGATTGGCGGTGCATCCGGGCAACTGGTAAGGTCTGGATGCCCCACCTTGCCCATGCGGTCAGGCAATGGGAACATCGATTGCTGGTTTTCGCCGCGCGAGGGCATGCGCCGGCGAGGACCAGGGCTTTTTAACGTTGAAGATGGCGAGTTCGCATATGTCCTATCTATCACGTCTACGGACCCATCCGCCGGTACTCGTGCGCCTGCTGATCGCCTCGGGCAAGCAATGGTCCGAGCACCGCGCCTCCAGCAAGGGCGCGGCCCTGGCCCTGTACACCATCTTCTCGCTGGCGCCCATGCTGATCCTGGTGATCGCGGTGGCCGGCGCGTTTTTCGGCGAGCAGGCGGTGCGGTCCGAACTGGTCGGCCAGCTGCGCGACCTGATGGGCGACCGCGGCGCGGAAGTGATCCAGATCGTGCTGGCGAGCGCGCACGAATCGGGCAGCGGCCTGGTCGCGACGGTGATATCCCTCTGCGTGCTGGTGTTCAGCGCCACCACCGCCTTCGCGGAACTGAAGGAAAGCCTGGACGAGTTGTGGGAAGTGCGTGGCCAGCGGCGCAGCGGCGTGCATGGGATGGTGCGCAGCCGCCTGTTGTCCTTCGGCCTGGTGCTGGTGCTCGCCTTGTTCCTGCTGATCTCGCTGACGGTGAACGCCGCCCTGAGCGCGGCGCATGACTACTACGGCGTCCTGTGGACGAATTCGGCCTTCGCGGTGATCGCCGAAGGATTGTCCAGCGTGTTCTCCTTCGCGGTGGTGGCCGCGCTGTTCGCGGTGATCTACAAGCTGCTGCCCAATGTGGTGATTCCCTGGAGGCACGTACTGCCGGGCGCGGTGGTCACGGCCGCCCTCTTCCTGCTGGGCAAATGGGGCATCGGCCTGTACCTGGGCCGGGGCGCTGTGGCCTCGGCCTACGGGGCCGCGGGATCGGTGGTCGCGCTGCTGCTGTGGATCTACTATTCGGCGCAGATCTTCTTCTTCGGCGCGGTCTTCACCCGCCAATACGCCCTGTACATGAGCCGCGCGGAAGCTTCCGGCGCGCCTGTGCGCTGATCCGTGCCCCCCCGCCCTCGCTGGAGCCGCCCGCCGATGGACACGGAATCGCCCGCCGGGCCCCGCCGTTCCCCGTTTTCCTTCGCCCTGTTCCATCTGCAGGACCCGCTGCGGCGCATGGCCATCGCGCTGCGTCACCTGGGTTCGCCCTACCAGCGCTATCGCCACGCGCGCGCCTTGCATGGGATACGCGTCGCGCTGGCGCTGCTGGCGACGCTGCTGCTGTCCCAGGGGCTGGACCTGCCACATGGCGTATGGGCGACGGTTTCCATGCTGACCGTGATCGGCGGCATCCAGCATCACGGCAACATACGCAAGAAGGCGATGGAGCGCGGGCTGGGCACCCTGCTGGGCGCCGTGGTGGGCCTGCTGCTGATCGTGTTGGACCAATACGGCGGCTCGCACGCGGTGACCTTCACCGCCATGTCGCTGATCGCCGGACTATGCGCCTATCACGCCATCGGCCGCGGGGGCTATGTCGCCCTGCTGACCGCCATCACGATGATGATCGTCGCCGGCCAGGGCGAGGACTCCATGACAACGGGGCTGTGGCGCACGCTGCAGGTGTGTATCGGCATCGCCGTCGCGCTGGCCTTTTCCTTCGCACTGCCGCTGAATGCCAGCTATGCCTGGCGCTACAACCTGGCGCTGAACCTGCGCCGCGTGGAACGCCTTATCCGCCGCCTGCAGGCGGACCAGCCGCTGACCGCCGAGGTACGCAGCGCTGTCTTCGCCGATCTCAGCAGGCGGTCGATACAGGTCCGCGGGCTGATGGCTTCCGCTGCCAAGGAAATGAACATAACGTCCGCGCTGATGGAGAGCATCCAGCATCACCATCGGGCCATCGTGGCATCGCTGGAGATGATATCCAGTGCCCGGCTGAACGCGCCGCGGGAAGTCCAGCTGGCTTTGTCGCGTGCATTCCGCGGCGAGCAGGGAAAGGCGATGAGGCTAGGGCTGTTATCGATCGCGCGGGCGCTGCGCGCGGGCGATACGTCGGGGCTGCACGCGAGTGCGGCGCTCGCCGGCCTGTCCACCACCGTAAGCGATGCGCCGGCCGGCGGGCTCGCCGATCAGGTCCCGCCGTATGGCGGAACGGCATTCGATGCGGCGGAGGAAGACGGGAACGCCATGGTCCTGCCGGCGGCTATGCAAGGCCCGGATTGGGTCATGCGCGAGACGGCCACGCAGATCGATCAATTGAGACTCGGCGTGCTTGGATTGCCCCGGCAGCGCAACTAGAGTGGTGGATCACTGGCCGGAACCGGCAAGAGGCTACAGCTCGGGCCCGCGCTGGCGCCCGTCCCGCGCCGAGGGCAGCGGCACACGCAGGCACTCGCTCCACGTGCTCATCTCGCTCCACAAGCCCGGCTCGATGGGGATACCCTCCGCCTCCCGTCGCGCGGCTGCGTCGCGTTCGGGGTCGCCCGGCATGCGGGGCCCGCCAGGCTGTTCCGCCAACTCACGTGCCATTTGCTCGATCGTGGCCGCCAGCGTCGGCCCGCCGGCAAACCGCATCGGGTCGATGACGATGAAAAAGGCGCCCAGACGGCGCGGCAGCTGCAGTTGTTCATACATCGGCGAGATATGCGGGCCGTAGGGATTGCCGTTCAAGGGCCCGCACAGCAACTCGATCATCAACGCCAGCGCGTATCCCTTGTGTCCGTACGACGGCCCGCCCAGCGGACGCAAGGCGCGCGCATCCTGGGCATCCTGAGCGTCGGCGCCCTGCGCATCCAGCGCGACGCCTTCGGGCAGCGTTCCCCCCTCGCGCCGGACGTTCATGACGCGATTCCACGGGATGGATGTCGTGGCCATGTCCAGGCAGACCGGCTCGCCGTCCGCGCGTGGAAAGGCAATGGAAATGGGATTGGTGCCCAGGAAGGGCACGTGCCCGCCGAATGGCGCGGCGATGGAATCGGAATGCGTGAAGCCTATGCCTATCATGCCGGCCCGCGCGGCATCGCGCGTGTACAGGCCGATGGCGCCGCAGTGCGACGAGTCGGACACGCCTACCGCGGCCACCCCGCATTCGGCGGCGATGTCCATGGCCACGCGGTTCGCGCGATGCGCGACGACGATCCCCAGCCCCTGCCCGCCCTGGACGTGGGCGGTCGCGGCGCCGCTACGGGTAACGATGATGGCCGGCCGCGCCAGGATGGATCCGTGCGCCAGCCGGTTCAGATAATGCGGCAGGCGCGCGATGCCATGGGAATCGATGCCCCACAGGCTGGTCTGGACCAGGCTGTGCGCGACGCGACGCGCATCGTCGTCCGGGACGTCGTGCGCGCGCAGGCAGGCCGCGCCCCAATCGATAAGCGCATCGGCATTGCAGTGACGCATGAACTGTCCTACCAATTCCATAAGGTTCCGTCGTGAGCGAGCCGGTTCACCGGCAGATAGGCACGCTGGTAGGGATACTTGTCCGCCAGCGCTTCGTCGATCTCCACGCCATGCCCGGGCACATCGCCGGGCACCATCATGCCATCCTCGAAGCGATACGCATGGGGAAAGACGGCATCGGTTTCCTCGGTGTGGCGCATGTATTCCTGCACGCCGAAATTCGGTATGGCGATGTCGAAGTGCAGCGCGGCCCCCATGCAGACCGGCGACAGGTCGGTGGCGCCGTGGCAGCCCGTGCGCACCTGGTACAAGGCGGCAAGATCGGCGATGCGCCGCAGGTGCGTGATACCGCCGGCATGCACGACGGTGGCGCGGATATAGTCGATCAGCTGGTTCTGGATCAGGTCCTTGCAGTCCCATACCGTGCTGAAGATCTCGCCGACGGCCAGCGGCGTGACGGTATGCTGGCGGATCAGGCGGAAGGCGTCCTGGTTCTCGGCGGGGGTCGGGTCCTCGATCCAGAACAAACGATAGGGCTCCAGGGATTTACCCAGCCGGCCGGCCTCGATGGGCGTCAAGCGATGATGGACGTCGTGCAGCAGGTGCACGTCCCAGCCCACGGCATCGCGGATCTTCTCGAACAGCTTGGGCGTGTGGTCCAGGTATTTTTCCGTGGACCAGTCGTGCTCGGACGGCAGCGATGCATCCGCGGGTTCGTAGAACATGCGGCCGCGGCCCACGCCATAGACCGATTGCAGCCCCGGCACCCCGCTCTGGGCGCGAATGGCGCGGTAGCCCATATCGCGATAGCGCAGCACTTCGTCGGCGGTTTCCTCGATGTCGCGGCCATTGGCATGGCCGTAGACCATGACGCCGGTGCGGCTCTTGCCGCCCAGCAGCTGGTACAGCGGCAGGTTGGCGGCCTTGGCCTTGATGTCCCACAGCGCCGTGTCGACGGCCGCGATGGCGGTCATGGTGACGGGGCCCTTGCGCCAGTAGGCCCCGCGATACAGGAACTGCCAGATATCCTCGATCTGGTGGGCGTCCCGCCCGATCAGGCAGGGAATGACATGGTCGGACAGATAGCTGGCCACGGACAGCTCGCGCCCGTTCAGGGTGGCGTCGCCGATGCCGGTCAGGCCTTCGTCGGTTTCGATCTTCAGCGTCACGAAATTGCGGCCCGGGCTGCAGACGATGACGCGTGCGGAGGTGATCTTCATGGGCAGGGATTCCTGGGTATGGGCTGCATGTGGCTGTTTTTTCCATCGGCGCGGGCGCGCGCGGACGGCGCCGCGCCCGCGTTACATCACGGCGCCCAGCTGCCACGGCACGAACTCGTTCTGCCCGTAGCCGTGGGCTTCGCTCTTGGTCGTGCGGCCCGAGGCCGTGGCCAGCATCAGCTGGAAGATGCGTTCGCCCATTTCCGCCACGGTCGCGCCCCCTTCGACGATGGCGCCGCAGTCGATGTCGATGTCATCTTCCTGGCGGTCCCACAAGGCCGTGTTGGTGGAGAGCTTCAGCGATGGCGCCGGCGCACAGCCGTAGGCCGAGCCCCGGCCGGTGGTAAAGCAGATCAGGTTGGCGCCGCCGGCCACCTGACCGGTCGCCGACACGGGGTCGTAGCCCGGCGTGTCCATGAAGACCAGGCCGCGCGCCGTCACGGGTTCGGCATATTCGTAGACGTCGACCAGGTTCGTCGTGCCGCTTTTCGCGATGGCGCCCAGGGACTTCTCCAGGATGGTGGTCAGGCCGCCGGCCTTGTTGCCGGCGGACGGGTTGTTGTCCATTTCGGCGTCGTTGCGGCGGCAATAATCCTCCCACCAGCGCAGCCGCGCGATCAGCTTTTCCGCCACGGCGGGCGATACGGCGCGGCGCGTGAGCAGGTGCTCGCCACCGTAGATTTCAGGGGTCTCGGACAGGATGGCCGTGCCGCCGTGGCGCACCAGCAGGTCGACCGCGGCGCCCAGCGCCGGATTGGCGCTGATGCCGGAATAGCCGTCGGAGCCGCCGCATTGCAGGCCGACCGTGATGTGGCTGGCCGGCACGGGCGTGCGCCGCACGCGGTTGGCCTCTTCGAGCATCCATTCGACCAGCTCGATGCCGCGCGCCACGGTCTTGCGGGTGCCCCCGGTATCCTGGATGTTGAAGGTCTGCAGCTGCCGGCTTTGCGTCAGGCCTTCCTGCTCCATCAGCCCGCCGATCTGATTGGTTTCGCAGCCCAGGCCCACCAGCATCAGGCCGGCGAAGTTGGGATGGCGCGCATAGCCGCCCAGGGTCCGGCGCAATACCTTCAAGGGTTCGCCTTCGCTGCTGGTGGCGCAGCCGGCGCCATGGGTCAGCGCGACCACCCCGTCGACGTTGGGGTAGTCGGCCAGCGCGCCCGGATTGATGTCGCGGCGGAAGTGGTCGGCGATGGCGCGCGCGACGGTGGCCGAGCAATTGACGGACGTCAGGACGCCGATGTAGTTGCGCGTCGCGACGCGGCCGTCGGGCCGCACGATGCCCTCGAAGGTGGCGGGCGTCTCGACATAGGCGGTGGGATGGGCATCTCGCCCCACCGCATAGTCGCGCTGGAATTCGCTGAACTCCAGGTTATGGGTGTGGACGTGCTGGCCGGCGGCGATGTCGCTGCGCGCGATGCCGATGATCTGGTTGTAGCGGCGCACGGGCGAACCAGCCGGAATGGCGCGCACGGCGATCTTGTGGCCGGGTGGTATCAGGCCCACCACGGTGACGTCTTCCGCCGGCAGGCGCGTGCCGCCCAGCAGCTGGCGCCGCGCGATCACGACATTGTCGGCCGGGTGGATACGGATGACCGGGTTGTCGATGGCGTTCACTCTCTAGCCTCCTGTCGGTGCGCCCTCTTCCCCGCGGGAGAAGGGCGCCATGCGGACGCGTTCAGGTTCAGGTTCAGTCAGGCTTACCGCAGGCCCGCCGCTGCACGCCACGGCGTGGCGCCATGGCGTGCGGCGGGCACGTGGCGTTCAGCCGTCAATCAATTCCGGATTCCATGCATGCACGGATTGCTGCTGTTCGCCCAGCCCGTCGATGCCCAGCCGCATCGTGTCGCCGTCCTTCAGGTACACGGGCGGCTTCATGCCCAGGCCGACGCCCGGCGGCGTGCCGGTGGTGATGAGGTCGCCGGGGTACAGCGTCATGAAGCGGCTGACATAGCTGACCAGCTGCGCGACATTGAAGATCATCGTGCGAGTATTGCCGGTCTGCATGCGTTTGCCGTTGACCTCCAGCCACATGCCCAGGTTCTGCGGGTCGGCGACCTCGTCGGCCGTCACCAGCCAGGGACCGACCGGCCCGAAGGTGTCGCAACCCTTGCCCTTGTCCCAGGTTCCGCCGCGCTCGATCTGGTATTCGCGTTCCGATACGTCGTTGACGATGCAGTAGCCGGCCACATGCTTCAGCGCGTCCGCTTCGGCCACGTAACGGGCACGCGCGCCGATGACCACGCCCAGTTCGACCTCCCAGTCGGTCTTCACCGACCCCTGGGGCATGACGACCGGATCGTGGCTGCCGACGACGCAGCTGGTCGGCTTCATGAACACGACCGGCTCGGCCGGAAGCGGCAGCCCCGATTCGGCGGCGTGGTCCGCATAGTTCAGGCCGATGCAGATGAACTTGCCCATGCCGCGCCAGGGCGGCGCGATCCGGCCAGGCTCCGTCACCACCGGCAGGCTGGCCGCATCCACCTTGGCGAGCGGCGCCAGCCCCTGCGGCGTCAGCAAATCCGCCGTGATATCCGGCACCACGCCGGACAGGTCTCGCACCTTGCCATCGCGGTCCAACATGGCGGGTTTCTCGGCGCCCTTGGCACCGTAGCGCATCAGCTTCATCGTGTTTCCTTATGCATGAGTTCAGTAAGTTCCACTAAGTCCTCGTAATCCATGGTGCTACGCACCCTGCGCACCGCATGAAACGGATGCCCCCAGACCCGGGACGCCGCCGGGTCCGCCAGCGTCGCGCCTTGATGGGGAAGCGCATAGCGCTTCGACGGATGGCCCCATCACACCACTCGCCGCATGAAACAGGTCTCCCCAGATCCGGGACGCCGCGGATCCGGCTCCGCCGGTCCGCCAGCGTCGCCCCCTTGAGGGGGAAGCGCGAAGCGCTTCGGGGGTGGTCTCAATTCGACCAACCACCGTCGATCACCTGCGTCGTGCCGGTGGTGAAAGCGGATTCGTCGCTGGCCAGGTAGACGGCCAGCGCCGCGATTTCCTCGGCGCGGCCCAGGCGGCCCATGGGTTGCCGCGCCACGAAGGAGGCCTCGACGTCCCGCGGCTCCTGCCCGCTCTGGCGGGCCTGCGCCGCGATGCGGTCGCGCAGTGACGGCGACTCTACCGTACCGGGGCAGATGGCGTTGCAGCGTATGCCCTTGCCGACGAAATCCAGCGCGACGGATTTGGTCAATCCGACCACGGCGGCCTTGGTGGTGCTGTAGATGAAACGATTCGGCACGGCCTTGATGCTGCCCGCGACGGATGCCATGTTGATGATGGAGCCGCCGCCCTTGGCCAGCATGCCCGGCAGGAAGCCCTGGATCAGCCGCATCATGGCGCGCACGTTCAGCTCCACGGCGAAGGTCAGGTCGTCGTCCGTGGCTTCCAGGATGCCGCCGGCGTGGACATAGCCCGCGCCGTTGAACAGGATGTCGACGCTGCCCGCGTCGGCCACGGCCTGCCTGACCGCCTGCGCGTCGGTCACGTCCAGTTCCAGGACGGTGCAGTCGGGCAGCTCGGCCAGGGCGCTCAGTCCCGTGGGGTTGATGTCCGCGGCGATGACCCGCGCGCCCTCGCGCAGGAAGGCTTCCGCCGTCGCCCTGCCTATGCCCTGCCCCGCCGCCGTGACGAACGCCAACTTACCCGCCAATCGCTGACCCATGTTGATACCGCCTCCGATGAAAATCAATTACCCATGCCCAATGCACGCGGCAACCACAACGTAATCTCCGGCACGTAGGTGATGGCGATCAGCGCCAGGAACAGCGGCACCAGCCACGGCAGGATCGCCATGGTGGTTCGCTCCACCGACAGCCGCGCCACGCGCGCCAGGACGAACAGCACCATGCCCAGCGGCGGGTGCAGCAGGCCGATCATCAGGTTCAAGGTCATGACCAGGCCGAAATGGATGGGGTCGATGCCCAGCTTCAGGACGATGGGCAGCAGGATGGGTACCAGGATGGTGATGGCCGCGATGGTGTCGATGAAGCAGCCCACCACCAGGATCAGCACATTCGCCAGCATCAGGAACACCCACTTGCTGTGCGTCAGGCTCAGGATGGCGTCGGTCAGCGCCTGCGCGGCCTGCGTGGTGGTCAGCAGCCAGGCGAACACCGATGCGGCCGTCACGATGAACAGCACCGACGCGGTGGTTTCGATGGTCTCGAACGTGGCCTTGGCCAACAGGCGCAAGGTCATGCTGCGATAGCGCACCAGGCCCAGGAACAAGGCCCATACCACGGCAGCCACGGCGGCTTCGGTGGGGGTGAACCAGCCCAGCGTCATGCCGCCGATCAGGATGACGGGCGCCATCAACGCCATGACGGCGGAAAAATTGAAGCGCCAGTCCAGGATCAGCAGCACGGCGAAGGCGATGATCGCCGCCCAGTTGGTCGATACGCCCATCCGCGTCATCGCCCAGATCGAGAACGGGAACGCCAGTACGATCAGCACTTCCAGCGTGGCCGTTCCCAGCCGACGCAGGTCGAATTTCACGTCGCTGCCCCAGCCGTTCTTGCGGGCGAAATAGGCCACCGTGAACATCATCAGTATCGTCAGCACGGCGCCCGGCACGATGCCGGCCAGGAACAGCGAGCCGATGGATACGTTGGCCATCATGCCGTAGATCACGAAGGGCAGCGACGGCGGGATGATGGGCCCCAGCGTGGCGGAGGCCGCCGTCACGCCGACCGCGAATTCCGTCTTGTAGCCATGGTCCTTCATGGCCTTGATCTCGATGGTGCCCAGCCCGGCCGCGTCCGCGATGGCGGTGCCGGACATGCCGGCGAACACCACCGAACCGATGATGTTCACATGGCCCAGGCCGCCCCGCATCCAGCCCACCAGGGCGACCGCGAAGTTATAGATGCGCCCCGTGATGCCCGCGATGTTCATCAGGTTACCGGCCAGGATGAAAAAGGGCACGGCAAGCAGGGGAAAGGACTCCACGCCCGCGATCATCCGCTGCGCCACCACGACGTCGGGAACATCGCCGGACACCAGCAGGTAGAGCAGCGAGGCGCCCGCCATGGACACCGCCACCGGCACGCCGACGATCATCATCAGCAGGAAGGTACAGATCAATATCCACATGCCCAGCCCCTTGTCGTTTTGCGTGTTTCAGTCCAGCGTGTCGTACGCTTCCGGCCGTTCCAAATTGGAATAGCCCTGGCGCCAGTTCACCACGGTGACCTGTGCCGACCGCGCGGCCATCAGCACGAAGCCAAACAGCGCAAGCCAGTACACATAGGATTTATTCCATTCGACGGTCGTCATCGGCTCGTCGCCGACCAGATCGATATAGCGCCACACCAGCCAGGCGACATAGGCGAAGAACACGGTGCGCGCCACATCGATCAGCGTGGACATCACCCGCCCCGCCGCATGCGGCAGGTAGCGGTACAGAAAGTCCACCTGGATATGCCGGCCGGTGCGCACGCACATCGCGGCGCCGATGAACACGACCCCGATCAGGGCGTAGGTGGCAAGTTCTTCGGTCCATGCGAAGGAATCGTTCATCACATAACGCGTGAAGAACTGCAGGAACACCAGCAGGGCCATGATCCAGAACAGGCCCAGGCAGAGCCAGTCCTCGAACGTATGGCCGGACAGATCGGCCTGCTGGTGATCGGCTTCCTCGAAGCTGGAAACGATGGATTCGACGGACGACGTGTGCTGCTCCGTCTGTGCCGACGATACGCCGACCGGGGAAACGTGTGCATCGGTGGCCATGGCGGTTCCTCCCTTACTTCACCGCCTGGATTTTTTCCCAGTCGGATTTTTCATAGCCGTACTGCTTGAACGGCACCTTCTCCAGCACCGTCTTGCGGAAGTCGTCGACGTCCACTTTATCCACCGCGATGCCTTTCTTGTTGAACTCCTCGACCAGTTCCGCCTCGCGGACGATGATCTTCTGCGAGGCCCGCTCGGCGGCCTGCTGCGCGACCTCGGCGAAGATCTTGCGGTCCTCGGGCGACAGCTTCTTCCACAAGGTCCCCGAAATGATGGTGTTCAGGTGGTCGACGATGTGCGCCGTCAGGGCGATGTACTTCTGCACCTCGTAGAACTTCTTGGCCTCGATGGTGGTGAGCGGGTTTTCCTGCGCTTCCACCGTGCCGTTCTGCAGGGCCAGGTAGACCTCGGCGAAGGCGATGGGCGAGGTGTTGGCGCCGCAGGCGCGCGGCATTGCCAGGTAGGCCGGCACGTCCGGCACGCGCATCTTCAGGCCCTGCATGTCGGAGCACTTCTGGATGCGGCGGTTCGACGTGGTCTGTCGCGTACCGTAGTAGGTGGTGGCGACGATATGGTTGCCGCTCTTCTTTTCGTAGCCCTCGACCAGCTCCTTGTAGATATCGCTCTTGGTATAGGCCAGCAGGTGCTGCGGGTTGCGGAAGGTGTAGGGATAGTAGGTGACGCCGATGCGCGGGAAGGCCTTGGCCGCGAAGCTCGAACCCGAGATGATGATGTCCACGGTACCCAGCGTCAGGCCCTGGTTGATGTCGTTTTCCTTGCCCAGCTGCGAGGCCGGATAGACATCGATGTGATAGCGCCCGTTGGTACGTTTTTCTATTTCCTGGGCCGCCCAGACCGATTCGGTATGGAAAGGTTCGGACGTCTCGTAGACGTGTGCCCACTTGAGCTTGGTCTGCGCCATCGCGCCCGCCGATACGGCGAACGCCAGGGCGGCGAACAGTAGTCTGACTGCCTGGCCTTGCTTCATGTCGTGTCTCCTCTCTCTTGTTCAGGACATCGATGCGCTCTCCGGCGCCGCCTGTCGGGTCAATGAAACGTCAATCACATACGAGTTGCACCTTGGTACTGCGGGTCCGGTCGGCTGCCAGCTCGAAGGCCGCGACGGCCTGGTCCAGCGGCAACTGGGCGCTCATCAGGGGGCGGACGTCCACCTTGCGCGTGCGCAGGTAGGCGACCGCCCAGTCGAATTCCGGGCCGGCGCGGAACGCGCCGACGTAGTCGAGCTCGCGGGCCATGATGCTGTTGGCGGGAAAGTGCAGGCCCTCGCCGGGCAGCGTGCCCACCTGGACGATGCGGCCGCCGCGCCGCGTGGCCGCCAGGCAGGTGGCCAGCGCGGCCGGGCTGCCGGCGGCCTCGATGGCGATGTCCGCCACGTCGGCGATCTCGCGGGCGTCCGCGGTATCGCTGCGCACCGTGGCGTCCGCGCCCACCATGCGGGCCATTTCCAGGGGACGGTCGGCGATATCGCAGACGATGATGCGCGCGGCGCCGGCCAGGCGTGCCGCGATCACGGTCATGCAGCCGATGGTGCCCCCGCCGGTGATCAGGACGGTGCGGCCCATCATTTCGCCGGCGCGGCGCACGCCGTGCAGGCCGATGGACAGCGGCTCGGCGCAGGCCAGCTCGCCCAGGGAGATGTCCTCCAGCACCGGCGTGAGTTGCCGTTCGCCCATGACGAAGCGCTCGCGGAACATGCCCTGCACATGCGGATAGACGCTGGCGCTGCCCAGGAAGCGCATGTTGCTGCACAGGTTGTCGCGGCCGGCGCGGCAGTAGTCGCAGCGGCCGCAGGGATGCGAGGGATTGATGGCGACTTTCATCCCGGGCGCGACACGCGTGACGGCATCGCCCACGCGGGTGACGACACCCGAGGCCTCATGGCCGGGGATGAGCGGTTCGCGGATGACGAAGGCGCCGACGCGGCCGTGCAGGAAATAGTGAAGGTCCGATCCGCAGATGCCGGCGGCGCCCAGGCGCAGTTCGACCTCGTGCGGCGCCAGCGGCGCGGGCTCGTCGGGCTCCAGGCGCAGATCGCGCGCGCCATGTATGCGGCAGGCCAGGCTCATGGCGCCTTCCGGCAGGGGATGGCCTTCGTACCGCCATTCGGCCAGGCGTGCATCGAGCCTGCCCGCAGCGGCATTCCCTTCGCTTGCGCGCGCGGCATGGTCGTTTCGTGATTCATCGTTGTCTCCTCCTGCGCCGGTTCGCTATGTCGTCCGGTGCATCGTTCTGGAAGCCGGCCTGCGCCGGCCTGCCGCCGCCGCATCGGCCGGCGACCAATGCGCGGTAAACCGGTCATGCGACTTCGTCATGTGGTCGCGCATGGCGGCACGCGCGGCCTCGGCATCGCCCGCCTGGATGGCGTCCACCACGCGCTCGTGCTCGGCGATGGCCGCCTCCCAGCTCTCCGCGTTCTCGAAATGGCTGCCCAGCTGCACCGCCAGGGGGTTGTGGCGTTCGTCGTACAACTCCCCCACCAGCCGCAGCAGCACCGAGTTTTCCGTGGCCGCGGCGATGCGCACGTGAAACAGGCGGTCGCCGCGCGCCGGGATGTTGCCCGACGCGGCTTCTTCACGCATCACGTCCAGCGCTTCGCGCAGGCCGTCGATATCCTCGCCCTTCATCACCAAAGCGGCCTGCGCCGCGAGTTCGCCCTCGATCAGCTGGCGCGCCAGGATGGTGTCCAGCGGGCTTTCCGCCACCACGCTGCCACCGCCGGCCTCGTCGCCGCGCGGCCGCACGTAGATGCCCGACCCCATGCGCACTTCCACCAGGCCTTCGACCTCCAGCGCGATCAAAGCCTCCCGCACCGAGGGCCGCGACACGCCCATCTTCAACGCCAGGTCGCGTTCCGGCGGCAGGCGCGTGCCCACGGGGAATTCCCCCCGCTCGATCAGCGCGCGGAGCTGGTCGGCGATCTGACGGTACAGACGGCGCGGTTCGATGGCTTGAAACGGCATGGCGGAACGGATGGGGATCGGTCAAGTGGCCTTACCAATTGACCGCATACTGCGCGCCGCGCCACCATGAAACAATTAGGGTTTCTGCTTATCATTGCGGCGGGCCGCGCCGTGGCCCGCATGCGCTACCGTCCGGGTCGCCCCGTGGCACCCCACGCGGTGCCGCGCCGCCCGATCCTCGCCTTTTCCGCAGGTCCATCACTATCCGCCATGACGCCTACACCGCAGCACTCGCCCTACAAAAGCACTGGCGGCGTTCGCCGCCTCTTCAACGCGCTGCGCTATTCGATGCAGGGCTTCCGTGCCGCCATCCGCTACGAAGCCGCGTTCCGCCAGGAGCTGGCACTGGCCGTCCTGCTGATTCCGGCCGCCTTCTGGCTGGGACGTTCCGTGCTGGAGGTTTTCATCCTGATCATGTCGGTCACGATGGTGCTGGTGACGGAACTGCTGAACTCCGCCATCGAGGCACTGGCCGACGCGCTGTCGGTCGAAATGCATCCATTACTGGGCCGCGCCAAGGATTTGGGCAGCGCGGCCGTGCTGCTGTGCCTGATCTTCACCATCGCCATCTGGGTCGCCGTGGCGGTCGGCCGCTTTCTGCTGTAGGGAGGGAAGGCGCGCCGCGCGCCGGAGCGCTTCCCCTGGCCTTCCCGGCCCGACACCGCGAATCACGCATAAAACCGCACATACGCCGCTATACTGCGCGGCATGCCGACGCCCTCCTCCCCCGCCCATCCCCATCGCGTCGTTATCGTGGGAGGCGGCGCCGGGGGACTGGAACTGGCGGCCCGGCTGGGCCGGGCCCACGGGCCCGCGCACGTCACGCTGGTCGACGAGCGCCCGTTCCATATCTGGAAGCCTTCCCTGCATGAAGCCGCCGCCGGGACGCTCGATATCCACCAGGAAGGGCTTTCCTACCTGATGCTGGCGCACCTGAACGGCTTTTCCTTCGTGCTGGGCCGCGTGCAGGGGGTAGACCGCGCCAACAGCACGGCCAGCGTGCAATGCGTGGTGGATCCTGCCGGCGAACCCGTGCTGCCGGAACGCGCACTGCCCTACGACAGCCTGGTGCTGGCCGTCGGCAGCGTCGCGAACTTCTACGGCACGCCCGGCGCCGCGCAACACGCCATCACGCTGGAATCCACGGACAACGCCGAGCAATTCAGGCTGACACTGCTGAAGGCCATGATCCAGGTGGACCAGGCCAAGGTGCATGACGCGACGGCCCGGCTGAACATCGTCATCGTGGGCGGCGGCGCCACGGGGGTGGAGCTCGCCGTGGAATTGCTGGAGGCAGGCCACGTCGTCAGCGCCTATGGCCTGCCCAGTTTCCGCCCGGACCGCGACCTGAGTGTCACGCTGATCGAGGGCGCGCCGCGCATCCTGTCGCCGCTGCCGGAGCGCCTGTCGCGCGCGGCGCACACGCGGCTGGCGGAACTGGGCATCAAGGTGCACACCGGCCGGCGCGTCGCCGAGGTCATGGCGCAGGGCGTCAGGACGGACGACGGCACCGTGTACGACGCGCATCTGTGCCTGTGGGCCGCGGGCATCCAGGGCCCGGCCTTCCTGGCGGAACTGGGCCTGCCGGTGAATCGCATCGGCCAGCTGGAAGTCAGCGAGCGGCTGGAAACACCCGATCCGCGCATCCTGGCCCTGGGCGATTGCGCGGCGGCGCCGTGGGCCGGCCATGGCATCGTCCCGGCCCGCGCCCAGGCGGCGCACCAGCAGGCCGCCTACCTGACGCGCAAGATAGGCGCGCGCATCCAGCAACAGCCCGAACCGGCCGCCGGCTATGTCTACAAGGACTACGGATCCCTGGTTTCGCTGGGCCAAGGCGCGGGCGTGGGCAGCCTCATGGGCAAGCTCGCGGGCCGCGGCCTGTTCGTAAGCGGTACACTGGCGCGGTTCATGTACATGAGCCTGCACCTGATGCACCACCGCGCCTTGCTGGGCGTCTGGCGCACGGTCTGCCTGGCACTGGGACGCGTACTGCTGCGGCGGACGCGGCCCCGCGTAAAACTCCACTGACGATGAATTTCAAAGAAAAACTCGACGCGGCCTGGGACGTCTCAGGCTCGCTGCTGACCGTGGGCCTGGATCCGGATGTAAAGCGGCTACCCCACGAACTGGACGGCCAGCCGGACGCGATCTTCCGTTTCTGCCGCGACATCGTCGATGCCACGGCGCCCTACGCATGCAGCTTCAAGCCGCAGATCGCCTATTTCGCCGCCGCCCGCGCCGAAGACCAGCTGGAAGCCCTGTGCGAGCACATCCGTACGCGGCATCCGAACCGTACGATCATCCTGGACGCCAAGCGCGGCGACATCGGCTCGACCGCCGAGCAATACGCGCGCGAAGCCTTCGAACGCTACCAGGCGGATTGCGTGACGGTCAGCCCCTATATGGGACTGGATTCGATCGAACCCTACCTGCGCTGGACCGACCGCGGCGTGTTCATCCTGTGCCGCACTTCCAACCCCGGCGGATCGGATCTGCAGTTCGTGCGGACAGAAGGCGGTGAGCCCCTTTATCTGCACGTCGCGGGACTGGTGGCGGACAACTGGAACAGCCACGGCCAATGCGGCCTGGTGGTGGGCGCCACCTATCCGGCCGAACTGGCGGCCGTGCGCAAGCGCGTAGGCGACAGCGTACCGCTGCTGATTCCGGGCATCGGCGCACAGGGCGGCGACGTGACGGCCACGGTGACCAACGCCCGCAATGCGGGCGGCACGGGCATGCTGATCAGTTCTTCGCGCGCCATCCTGTACGCATCGAGCGGCAAGGAATGGCGCGATGCCGCGGGCGCGGCGGCGAAGGACCTGCGCGACGCGATCAACGCGGTGCGTTAGGGCAAGCCTTCCGCGGGCACGGCATCCCGGGATGAGGCCGTGCCGCGTGCCGGCGTCACACCATCGTCGGGTCGGATTGCTCGACCTTGGCGCCTATCGTTTCCAGCAAGTGCAGCAAGGCGAACGCCACCGCCTGTTGGCGTACCTGGGCGCGGTCGCCGGTGAACACGTGGGTGGCGGCGCGGGTGGTGATGCCCTGGCCTGCGCGCACGGCGAAACCGAAGCACACCATGCCGACGGGCTTGCCGGGGGTGCCGCCGTCCGGCCCGGCGATGCCCGTGGTGGACACGGCCACGTGCGACACGCGCGATTCCAGCAATACCCCGTTGGCCATTTCCTGGGCGACCGGTTCGCTGACGGCGCCGTAGAGGTTCAAGGTATCGGGCGAGACCTGCAGGTCCACCACCTTGGCTTCGTTGCTGTAGGTCACGAAACCGCGATCGAACCATGCGCTGGAACCGGCGACGGCCGTGACGGCGCCGGCTACCAGCCCGCCGGTGCAGGATTCGGCGGTGCCCATCATCCAGTTGCGGCGCTGCAATTCCTTGCCCAGCGCGGACGCCAGGCTGATTATGTGGCTGTCAAACGTCGTCATTGAAAGGCTCCCATGCGCACTGCGATTGCCATGACCAGCAGCGTGTAGGCCGCCGCCAGCAGATCGTCCCACATCACACCGATACCGTTCTTCATGCGCGCATCAAAATAGCGAATAGGCGGTGGCTTGACGATGTCGAATGTCCGGAACAGGACGAAGGCACAGGCCTGGGCCAGCCAACCCGCCGGCACCAGCCACAGCACCAGCCAGAAGGCGGCCATTTCATCCCACACCATGCCGACATGATCCGGCTCGCCCAGGTCCTTGCCCGCGCGATCACAGGCCCAGCATCCGTAGGCGAGCGCCAGAGCAATTAGCAGGCCCAGCAGCGGGTCGCTGATCCAGCGCACGGCGGGAAGCCAGATCAGCCAGGCGAGTACGGTGCCCCAGGTACCGGACGCAGGCCGGATCAGGCCGGAGCCCAGGCCGAACGCGATGAAACGGCTGGGCGTCCTGACGATCCAGGAAAGGGGGGGGAAAGGGACGCGGGCACGGGCACGCATGGAAACGGATTCGGGATCCGGCGTGGTCTGGGTCATGAGGAGCGGAAGTGGTCGAAACCGCGAGGAAGATCCTGCAGGGGGACGCCCTGTGCGTCGAGCACCGTCACGCCGGTGCCGGCTTCGATGGCGCCGACACGGGTGACGGCAACGCCGGCATCCGCGCCGATGGCGCGGATGGTGTCGGCCCGGTCGGCGGGCGCCGTAAAGCAAAGTTCGTAGGCATCGCCGCCGGCCAGGACGGCGCGGCGAACGCGGTCGGCGGGCACGCCCGCCAGCGCGGCCGATACGGGCATGTCGTCCAGGTACAGGCGGGCGCCGACGCCGCTGGCCTTCAGGATGTGCCCGAGGTCCTGCAGCAGGCCATCGGAAATATCGATCGCGGCGCGGGCAACGCCGGCCAGCCGCTGTCCGAGGGCAAAACGCGGTTGAGGCCATTCCAGCGCGGCGCGCGTGCGTGCCAGCAACGCGTCGTCCGCGGGCATCTGGCCGCTCAGGAGGCGATAGGCAATGTCGGCATCGCCCAGCGCCCCGGATATCCAGATATCGTCGCCGGCGCGCGCGCCATCGCGGCGCAGGGCCGCATCCGGACGCACGGCGCCGAACACGGTCACGCTGATCGCCAGCACGCCCGGATTGCCGGTGGTATCGCCGCCGATGAGCGGGCAGCCGGCGGCGCGGGCCATGGCGTGGAATCCTTCAGCGAAGGCCGCCAGCCACGGTTCGTGGGCTTGCGGCAGCGCCAGGCCCAGCAGGCAGCCGATAGGCCGGGCGCCCATGGCGGCCAGGTCCGACACATTCACGGCCAGGGACTTATGGCCCAGCGCGCGCGGATCCACATCGGGAAAAAAATGCCGGCCTTCGATCAGCAGGTCCGTACTGGTCGCGACCTGCATGCCGGGCGGGACGCTGAACAGCGCGCAGTCGTCGCCCACGCCCAGCATGTCGCGCGGGGCGGCGCGCTTGAAATAACGATCGATCAAGTCGAATTCGGAGGCCACGCGCGTTCCTGGGGTATTTGCCCGCGGCGCCGGCGCGGTCGGTCAGCGGCGCGGCGCCGCGGCGACTTCCTTGGACCGGACCACCGCCGCCAGCTTGTCCAGCACGCCGTTGACGAACTTGAAGCCGTCCGTGCCGCCGAAGGATTTGGCCAGCTCGACCGCCTCGTTGATGGCGACCTTGTACGGAACCTCGACGTGATGCACCAGTTCGTAGCTGCCGATAAGCAGGATGCCGTGCTCCACCGGCGACAGCTCGTTCAGCGGCCGGTCGATGAACGGCGTGAAGCGCTCGCGCAGGTCCGGGGCTTCGCGCAGGACGCCATGCAGCAGCGTCTTGAACCATTGCGCGTCGGCTTCGGAAAAGTCTTCCGCGTCGCGCAGATGGGCGTCGATTTCGCCAGCGTCCTGGGTGCCTTCGCCGCCGCGCAGCAGCCAGGCGTAGACACCCTGCAAGGCGAACTCGCGAGCCCGGCGGCGTGCGCTGCGCGCGTTCGCGCGCACCTGGGCGGCTTGATCAGCGGCGGTCGTCATCTTCTTCGTCTTCGTAGTCTTCGTCGTCCTCTTCCTCATCCTCGTCTTCGTCGTCGGATTCGGGTTCGAGGGCGGCGATCAGGTTCGCCATTTCGACCGCGACTTGCGCGCAATCGCGGCCCTTGCCGGGCGCACGCGCCTCGGCTTGTTCGTCGGTGTCGACCGTCAGCACGCCATTGGCGATGGGGATGCCGGTTTCCACGGAAATGCGGGTGATGGCGGATGCCATCTCGTTGCTGACCACTTCGAAGTGGTAGGTTTCGCCGCGGATCACCGCACCCAGGGCGATCAGCGCGTCGAATTCATAGGTTTCGGCCATGCGCGCCAGCGTCACGCCCAATTCGAGCGCGCCGGGCACGGTGATCAGCATGACGTCGCGTTCGTCGACGCCCAGCTTCGCCAGCTCTTCCAGGCAGGCGTCCTGCTCGGCCTGGCCGATCTCCTCGTTGAAACGGGCGCGGACGATGCCGATGTGCAGCCCCTCGCCGTTCAAGTCAGGGGATAAGGTGTAGGGATTCATCGATAACTGCCTTATAGGTTGCGGGCGGTGGGTTGCAAACGGGGCGCGGGCCGGCAGACACTGGACCGCCGGCGGACAAGGCCGGGGTTCCTAGCGTACCGGGGACGCCGGAGGGTCGCAATCGTAACCTGTAATCGAAAGCGCAAAACCCGCCATGCTGGGCATTTTGCGCGGCCGGGCCAGCAGTTTCATCTGGCCGACGTTGAGATCCCGCAGAATCTGGGCGCCGATGCCATAGGTGCGCAGGCCCAGGCGGTCGCCGCGGAGCTCGGGCTTGGTCGCGTCGGCGCCGTCATTCCAGGCCGATATCTGCTCGGCCAGGTGATCGCCGCCGGCCTGGCAATTCATCAGCACCACGACGCCGGCCGGGGCGGCGGCCACCGCCTGCAGGGCCTGGGCCACGCCCCAGCTATGCTGGCTGGCGCCGATATCCAGGACGTCCAGCACGGACGCCGGTTCGTGCACGCGGACCAGGGTTTCGCGCAGCGGATCGATATCGCCGTGCACCAGGGCAAGGTGTATGGACTGGGTAGCCGTGTCGCGATAGGCCACCGAGCGGAACGCCCCCGAGGCGGTCTGCATGGTCCGTTCACCCAGGCGCTGGACGATGGATTCGTGCTCGCTGCGGTACTGGATCAGATCGGCGATGGTGCCGATCTTCAGGCCGTGGGCCTTGGCGAAGGCCACCAAATCCGGCAGGCGCGCCATGGTGCCGTCCGGCTTGAGGATTTCGCAGATGACGGCCGCCGGCGTCAGGCCCGCCATGGCGGTCAGGTCGCAGCCGGCTTCCGTATGGCCGGCGCGCACCAGCACGCCGCCGGGCACCGCGCGCACGGGGAAGATATGGCCGGGCTGCACCAGGTCCGCCGGCCTGGCGTCCCGCGCCACGGCTACCCGGATGGTGCGGGCGCGGTCAGCCGCGGAAATGCCGGTGTCCACGCCCTCCGCGGCTTCGATGGACACCGTGAAATTGGTGCCGAAGCGGGTGCCGTTGCGGGAGGCCATCAGCGGCAAGTCCAGCTGGCGGCAGCGTTCTTCCGTCAGGGTCAGGCAAACCAGGCCCCGGCCATGGGTGACCATGAAGTTGATGGCCTCGGGCGTCACGAATTCGGCGGCCATGACCAGGTCGCCTTCGTTTTCCCGGTCTTCTTCGTCGACCAGGATGACGATGCGCCCGGCGCGGAGTTCGGCGATGATTTCGGTGACCGGGGCGATACCGAAGGATTCGGCGTCGGAAACGGGAGCGACGGGGGTCGGCTGGGCGGACATGGGGCGGGGACGGCGGGCGTTAAACAGGCATTTTAGCGCCGCGGCGAAACGGCAGACGGGCGGCCCTTCCCAGCCTGTCCCGGCGAAAAGCGCGTGGCAGTCATAAAAAAGGCCCACCATGGCCCGGTGGAGGACATTTCCTGGGCGGCTGTGGACAAATGACGCATTTATGACAAGTCATCAAGCCCTACCATATGCATGGGTAACATCGCCCGTCACTGTTGTTTTGCGGAACGTCATGTCGGAACAGGAATTGAAGCTGCACGTGCCTACGGCGTCCCGCGCGGCGGTCGAGCGCGAACTGAAGCAGGCCGGCGCGGAACGCCTGCCTTTGCATGCGATGTACTTCGATACGCCCGAACGCGAGCTGGCGAAGGCGCGCATCGCGATCCGCCTGCGGCGCGAAGGGCGCAAGTGGGTACAAACGCTGAAGACCCCGGGCGCCAATGCCATTACGCGCGTGGAAATGAACCATCCGCGTCCCGGTCCCATCCTGGACCTGTCGGTCTATGCCGGCACGGAGGTCCATGGCGCCCTGGCGGGCTTGAAGGGCGAACTGGAACTGCGCTACGAGACCGACGTCATCCGACTGGTGCGCAAGACCCGCACGCGTCAGGGCACGGTGGAAATCGCCTATGACTCCGGCGTGCTGCGGGCCGGCGAACTGGAATTGCCGATTTCCGAAGTGGAGTTCGAGCTGATGTCCGGCCGGCCTGGGGCTATCTTCGCCATGGCGCGCGGCTGGCTGTCCCGCTACGGCCTGGTGCTCGATCCGCGCAGCAAATCCGAACGCGGCGACGGACTGGCGCGGCTGGCCCACACACTGGCCCAGGCCGGCATGACGGACGATGCCCGCAGGGCGGCCATCGCGCAGTTCTGGGGACCGCGCGTGGCCAGATCGATATCGCTGTCGCCCGGGATGACGCCGCCGCAGGGCCTGGCGGCCGTGGCGGCGGAGTGCCTGGACCAGGTCATGCGCAACGGCGCAATGCTGGCCGAAGTCGATACGCTGGACGTATACGGCGCCGGCCAGCCGGAACACGTGCACCAGTTGCGGGTCGGTATGCGGCGCCTGCGTTCGGCCTGGCGCTTGTTCCGCGGCTGGGCGGAGCTGCCGTCCGATGAGGCGCAATCCGCGCTGCGGGTTCACTTTGCGGCCTTCGGTGCCAACCGCGACCAGGACGTGCTGCAGGAATCCATTATCCCGGCGCTGGTGAAGGCCGGAATGCCCACCTTTCCCATCCCCCAGGATGATGCGCCGCCGGCATCCGCGCTGGATACGGCGGGCAGCAAGGCATTCCAGTCCTGGCTGCTCGACATGCTGGAATGGACGCTGGACGTGCGGCCCACGCCGCAGGCACTGCACGCCGCGGGCCAGGCCGGCGAAGCGGGGCAGGCAAACAGCCATGGCCGTGTCCGCGGCGATGGCGTCCGACCGCCCACCGGTGACGGCCACGCCCGCGCCGGCGTCGACGGGGATGACAACGGCGTCGATGCGGCTGACGGTGCCCAGGCCGACGAGGGGACTGATGCGAGCGATGCGAACGGCGCCAGCCGCACCGCTGTCGCGCAAGGCCGTGGCGGCAATGCCGGCGCCCGGGGTGCCACCCTGCGCGCCGCGCCGGCACGTTCGGTGGCCAGCGTGGCAGCGGGGGGCAAGGGACAGGACGCCATCGACGATGCGGCCGCGCCAGGTGCAACGGCGGACGGCGCCACGCCGCCCGCGATGCAGAGCATCCATCCGACCATCATTCCCCTCACCCCGCCCGAGCCGCGCGAGTTGCGCACCCTGCTGGCGCGGCGCCTGCGCAAGTGGCACAAGCAAGTGCTGGACGAAGGCGAACGCTTTGCCGAGCTGGACATCCCTTCCCGGCACGAACTGCGCAAGCGCGCCAAGCGGCTGCGCTACGGCTTGAGCTTTGCCGAATCGCTGCTACCCGCCCACAAGATGCGCGACTATCGCCGCAGGCTGGCGGCCGTGCAGGACGTGCTCGGCGAAATGAACGACCTTTCCGTCGCCCACGACCTGTACCGCCAATGGAGCAGCCGCCATCCCCAGGCGTGGTTCGCCCTGGGGTGGATCAGCGCCCGGCAGGAAAAGCTGACGGGCGAGGCGCAGCGCGCCTTCGGCAAGCTCGGCCAAGCCAAGCGGTTCTGGAAATAGCCGGCGTCAGGCGTCGGCACCAAGCGTGAGGCGTCGGCGCCTGACGCCGGCGTCAGGCCGACATGCCCAGCAGGGCCGCGGCAAATTCGTCGGCAACGAAGGGTTGCAGGTCTTCCAGGCCTTCTCCCACGCCGATCCAGTAGACCGGAATCGGCCGCACGCCCTGGCTGCCGGCCGCGACCGCGGCCAGCGTGCCGCCCTTGGCGGTGCCGTCCAGCTTGGTGACGACCAGGCCGGTGAGGTTGATGGCCGCATCGAAAGCACGTATCTGCGCCAGCGCGTTCTGCCCCGTATTGCCGTCCACCACCAGCAGGACCTCATGCGGCGCGGCGGCATCCGCCTTGCCGATGACGCGGCGGATTTTCCTGAGCTCTTCCATCAGGTGCAGCTGCGTGGGCAGGCGGCCCGCGGTATCGACCATCACGACGCCCGCGCCGCGGGCGCGGCCGGCGTTGACCGCATCGAACGCGACGGCGGCCGGGTCGCCACCTTCTTGAGCGATCACCGTGACGCTGTTGCGGGCGCCCCATTCCATCAACTGCTGGCGCGCGGCCGCGCGGAAGGTGTCGCCGGCGGCGAGCAGCACGCTGGCGCCCTGGCGCTGGAACGTATTGGCCAGCTTGCCGATGGACGTCGTCTTGCCCGCCCCGTTCACGCCGGCGATCATGACGACCAGGGGTTGGGCGCGGTGCAGGTCGAAGCCGCGTTCCAGCGGGCGCAACTGATCGGCCAGGATCTGGCGCAGGACATCGCGCACCTGGGCCGCGTCCTCGATGCGTTCCTTCTTGACGCGCGCGCGCAGCGCGGTCAGCAGCGCCTCGGTGGCCTCCACGCCGGCATCGGCCATAATGAGCGCGGTTTCCAGTTCCTCGAACAGGTTTTCGTCGACCTTGACGCCCACGAACAGGCCGCCGATGCTCTGGCCGGTGCGGGACAAGCCCTGCTTCAGTCGCTGCAGCCAGGATTTTTTCGCGGCGGGCTCGACGGCGGCCGACGTTTCCGGCGGCGAGGAAAGCGCCGGTGCGTCGGCGGCGGTAGCGGTAGCGGTTGCCGGCATAAGGGGCGCGGCGGCCGGCGCTTGCGCGGCGGCTTGGCCGGGCGGACGGCCCGAAGCCCCGCCCAGGTCGACGGGCGGCTCCACGCGGGCGGACGGCCAGGGCGACTGCTGATCCGGACGCGGCGGGGCCTCCGGCGCAGGCGCGGCGGGAGCGGGAATCGGCGCGTCGCGGCCTGCCGGCTCTGCAGGCGTGGGAGCCTGGGCGGGCTCGGGGACGGGCGCGGGAGTTTTTTTCTTGAAGAAATTCAGCATGACGAACAAGTATATTCGCATCGTCGGTGGCCAATATCGGCGTACGCCCATTACGGTCATCGACGCGCCCGGCCTGCGCCCCACTCCGGACCGCGTCAGGGAAACGCTGTACAACTGGCTGCAGTATTTTTGGGACGGCGAATTCGCGGGCAAACGCGTGCTGGACCTGTTCGCCGGCAGCGGCGCGCTGGGCTTCGAGGCGGCTTCGCGCGGCGTCGCCCACGTGCAAATGGTCGAACGGGACAAGGCCGCGCTGGCCGCCCTGCGCACCCTGCGTGACAAGCTGGGTGCCAGCCAGATCCGCATACATGCGGGGGACGCCATGGAAACGCTGCGCCGCATGGATGCATCGCGCTACGACCTGGTCCTGCTGGACCCCCCCTTCGGCCAGGGATGGCTGGAACGCGTCTGGCCGCTGTTGCCCGGCATACTGAACGACGGCGCCCTGGTCTATGTGGAAAGCGAAGCCGACATACAGCCCGACGCGCTGGCAAAGCCGTCAGGGCATCCCTCATTGCCCGCAAAGCCTCCCGCCGCCGACGACCACGAGGCTGCGGCGGCACGGCGGGTAGCGGAACCCTCTCCGTTCGCCGGAGCGGCGGCCTCGGCGGAACGGCCGCCGGGGACCGAACCGGGCGGACCGGGTGAACCCGGTGAGCCAGGTGAACCGGGCCAACAATTCGAAATATTGCGTAAAGATCGTGCCGGCGCTGTCCACTATGCGCTACTGCGGTTTGCTGCAATGCGGAAATAGATCAATAATCCCCGGTTCGGAGAGGCGACACACCTATAAATCAAGGGAGGGCGCATGATCATCGCTGTATACCCCGGCACATTCGACCCGCTGACGCGCGGTCACGAGGACTTGGTGCGGCGCGCCGCGGCGCTGTTCGACCAGGTGGTGGTTGGCGTTGCGCACAGCCGCAACAAAAAGCCCTTCTTCAATATCGACGAACGCGTGGCGATTGCGCGCGAAGTACTCGGCCATTACCCCAACGTGCGCGTCGAGAGCTTCGGCGGGCTGCTGAAGGATTTCGTGCGCGAACAGAACGGGCGTGTCATCGTGCGCGGCTTGCGCGCGGTGTCCGATTTCGAATACGAATTCCAGATGGCCGGCATGAACCGCCACTTGCTGCCGGACGTGGAAACGCTGTTCATGACGCCGTCCGATCAATACCAGTTCATTTCGGGCACCATCGTGCGCGAGATCGCGCAGCTGGGGGGCGACGTCAGCAAGTTCGTCTTCCCTTCCGTCGAGCGCTGGTTGCAGGAAAAGGCCAAGGAACACCGCGAACAAAGCTGGCCGGGCTGACCGTCGCCGCGGGCGATGCCGCGCCCGACCGGGGTTGTCATCATCCGGCCGCCATACGGCCCAACACGGCCATGTCGCACGGGGCATTACAATGAACACGTTCGCGCGCTGTGCGCGCAGCCCGACCGGCGCCCGACGCCGTCCGCCATGGCTCTGACGATCACCGAAGAATGCATCAACTGCGACGTTTGCGAGCCGCAGTGTCCCAATGAAGCCATTTCGATGGGCGAGGACTATTACGTCATCGACCCGGACAAGTGCACGGAGTGCGTCGGCCATTTCGACGAGCCGCAGTGCCAGGTGGTCTGCCCCGTCGAATGCATCGAAATCCATCCGCAATGGCGTGAAGGCCAGGAAGCCCTGATGGCCAAATACCGCCGGCTGACCGGACACGCCTGACCGTCCACGCCGGCCCGCCGATGCACGAACCGCCCACGCAGAGCCCTCTCCCTTCGAGTCCCAGCGGCGCCGCTCTTCTTCGTGATGCCACGCTGCGCGGCGATGCTTCCCTGTCCGCCATCGTGGCGGGGCTGGTCGCCGTCGTGGTCAGCTTCGGCGGCACGGCGGTGCTGATGGTGCAGGCCGGGCACACCGCCGGCCTGGACGCGGCGCGCATCGGTTCCTGGCTGGGCGCCATCTGCCTGGCGCTGGGCCTGGGCGGCGTGTGGCTAAGCCTGCGCACCCGGCTGCCCATCGTGCTGGCGTGGTCCACGCCGGGCGCCGCGTTGCTGATTACCGCGCTGTCCGGTGTTCCCTTCGGCGAAGCGGTCGGCGCCTTCGTCGTGGCCGCGGCCCTGGCGCTGGCCTGCGGGCTGCTGGGCTGGGTCGATCCCATCGCGCGCCGCATCCCGCCGCAGATCGCCTCCGCCATGCTGGCCGGCGTCCTGCTGAACTTCGGCATCGGCGTGTTCGGCGCCATGGGTAGACAGGCCGTCCTGGTAGTGCCGATGGCGCTGGTCTACCTGGTATTGAAGCGCTATGCGCCGCGCTACGCCATCCTGGCGGTCCTGGCCACGGGCCTGGCGGCGGCGGCGATGCAGGGGCTGCTGGCCTTCGGCAATGCCGATTGGCACCTGACTGAATTTGTCTGGACCACGCCGATCTTCACCTGGCGCGCGATCGTCAGCGTGGCCATCCCCTTGTTCGTCGTGGGCATGGCATCGCAGAACCTGCCCGGCCTGGCGGTACTTCAGGCGGCCGGCTACCGCGACGTGCCGGCCTCCCGCGTCATCGCGGTCAGCGGCGGCGTGGGCCTGATCGCCGCGCCCTTCGGCGCGCACAGCGTGACGCTGGCGGCCATCATCGCGGCCATCTGCGCCGGCCGGGAAGCGCATCCCGATCCGGCGCGGCGCTATGTGGCGGCGGTGACCTATGGCGCCGCGTACGTGGCGTTGAGTATCGCGGCCGGCGCGGTGGCGGTGTTCTTCCAGGCCCTGCCGCCGGCGCTGATCGCGGCGTTGGCCGGCTTGGCCTTGCTGACCCCCATCATGGGCGGCATGGCGGCCGCCATGCGCGACGAACACGGCCGCGAAGCCGCGTTGATCACGCTGCTCGCCACGGCGTCGGGCATGACGTTCTGGGGCGTCGGGTCGGCATTCTGGGGGCTGGCGGCCGGACTGGCGGCGCATGCCGTCATGAGCGGCACGCGCAAAGGCTGAACGCGACCGGCTAGGCCGGCCACTGCACCGGTCCCATGTCCGGATGCACCTTCATCAAGCGGCTGGGAATGCCGGTGTAGTTGGACACCCAGGCGGCGGCGAGTTCGCCTTCGTCCACGACGTCCACGGTTTGCTGGCCAACCAGCACGGCGGTGCGTACGCTGTCGTCGTCCTCGATGACGTCCAGGGGAATGTCGATACGCAGCATGCCCGGCGCGCGCAGCACCAGATAGCCGAAGCGCATCTCGACCGCGATGTCGGCCAGCGCGGGGCAGGCTTCGCGGGTGATCCACTGGCCCCCTGAATTCACCAGCAGCCAGCGCCGGTCGTAATCGGCCGCGCGCGGGTCTTCCAGGCCGCCGCAATGCGCGACGGGATGGTATTGGGTACTCATTTTCCGGTTATCCCCTTCAGCAACCTGCCCAGGTCGCGGATGCGGTCCTGGCGCGATTCGTCATTCTGCTTGTCCGTCCCCTTGCCTCCCAGCGCGCGCTCCAGGGCGCGCGTCACGGCATCGCCGGCAACCGCGCGCCAATCGACGCGATAGCGCAGGTCGTCATACGGACCGGCCACCTGCACGGGCACGGCCACGCCGCGCAATTCGCGCAAGTCCGCGGGCGGCGGCTCGGCGAGCTTGACATTGGCCACCACATCCATCGTGCCCTTGGGCAGGTCGATGGTGGCCGGCGAACCCTCGCTGACGCGGATCACCGGCGATTGGACATCCAGGCGCTTGATCGTGGCCACGCCCGCGGCCAGCGCGAGATCGGCGTCCATGCGGCTGAACGTGGTCTCGCGCGCGGTATCGGCCGGCACGTCGGTCGGACCGCTACCCTTGCCGCCCAGTATCGCCTGCTTCAGGTCACGCAGGGCGCGGGCCACGTCGAAGCCTTTGATGGCACCGTTACGCAAGCGCAACTGCACGGTGCCGGCCAGGTTGTCGCGCATGGCCACGGACTGCCCGCCGCGCGTGGTCAGGTTGGCCGTCACGCTCCCCACCCCCGTCAAGGGAGAGCGCTTGGTCAGGTCCGCCAGCAGCGGGCCGATGGCCACGCCGTCCAGCGTGAAGCGGGTCGCGATCGCGTTGTCGTGCGCGGCGTCCAGCGTCAGGTTGCCCGCCAGCTTGCCGTCGTAAAGCGTGGCGGCCAAGGGCGAGACGTCCAGTTTGCCCTGCGCCAGCTTCAGGGTGGCGGACAGGTTCTGCAGGGTGATACCCCGTACGACGAGACGTCCCGCCTTGATGGTGCCTTGTGCCGTGGGGCCGACCAGGGCGGAAAGATCCATATCGCCGGACGCGCGCGCGGAGGCGCCGGCGGCAGGCGTAACCGCCTGCGCGGAGGCCGTACCGGCGGCCCCCGTGACGCCGCCAGGCGCGGCCGCGGCGGACGAGCCTTCCGCCCGCGTGGCGCCGCCCGCCGCGGGCTTTGCGCTCTGTTCTTTGCCGGATGCACCACCCGCGCTACCTCCCGCGCCCCCTGTCCTGTCGGCGGCCCCGGCCGCGGGCGGCGCGGCTGGGGCCTTATCGGGCGCCGACGCGCCAGGCTTCGCGCCTACTGGCTGTGCCGTGGCCGGCATCAGCGCATCGATGTCCAGCGTGTCGGCGTCCAATGCAAATCGCACCGCGGGCTTGGCGCCCAATCCGGTGGCATCCGCCTTCAATGCCAGCTTGCCGCCGTCCAGCTGCCCATCCACCGCAAGCTCCGCGGATTTGGCCGACAGGTCGACGCGCGCCGCGCCGGTGTAGGGAACGTGCATGGCGCCCCCCGGCAGGCCGGGCCCCGTGAGCGTGATCTCGCCCGTCACCGCCGGGAGAGTGCCCGCGCGTTTGCGCAGATCCAGCATCATGGGCGACGCGGCGCCGACATTCCAGGCGCGGTCCCCCTGCTTGACGTCGGCGGAGAGCTTGGCCTGGCCGATGGACAGATTGCCGCTGTTGCCGCTCAGTTCGCCGATGGCAAGCCGCGCATCGACGCCATCGTCGCCGGCGAGCCGCAGGCGCGCCGTGACGGCATCGCCGGACGCCGCGGTTGGCGATATATCCAGCCCCGGCGCGTCCGCGGCGAATTCGAAGGGGCCGCGTGGCAGCGTTCCTTTCGCGCGCACGGCCACCTTGGCGGCCTGGACCGCGCCGCTGCGCGGATCCACACGCAAGCGCTCGGCCGCCAGGCTGGCATCGACGGCGGCGGTGCCGCCATCGATGTCCGCGATATCGCCCTGGAATACGAGTTCGAGCCCGCCCGCATCGACGGCGCCGGCCTGGCCGTCATAAGCCAGGTCGCCGCGCGCGGTCAGGTTCCTGGCGTTCGCGCGCGGCAACTGGCCGGACGCCTTCAGGTCCAGCCCGCGCACCTCGTAGCGCTGCGCCTGCGGATTCATGCGCACGGTGGCCTTGCCCGCGATGTCGGCATCGAACCGCGGCGTCGCGCCCGCGACGTGCGCCGACAGGCTGGCGTCGAAGGGCTCGTCGAGCCGCACGCGCCCCGTCTTCGCGTTCAGTTGCGAGATGGTGAGAGCGCGGCCCGTGGCATCGTCCTGCAATTGGATTTCGCCGTCCTTGATATCCAGGCCGGCGATGTCGATGCGCGGCGCGGGGCCGGCGCGCGTATCGCCCTGGCCGTCCCGGGGGGCGGGTTGGTCCCGCCGCGCGGGCTCGCCGCCCAGCAGGTCCTGGAAGTTCAGTCGGCCCTGCCGGTCTCGCACGACATGCGCCCTCACGCCGCTGAAACTCGCGTGATCGACCACGATATTGCGCGACAGCAGCGGCCAGATCGCCACCGACATGCGCGCGCTATCCATGGAAGCAAACACGTCCGCGCTGCCCGGCTCGGACAGCGACACGCCCTGCAAGGTCAGGCCCAGGCGCGGCAACAGCGTGGCCTCGATGTCCCCTTCGATGGTAAGCGTGCGGTGATAGCGTTCCTGTACCCATGCCTGCAGGCGATCCTTGTAGGCATTGGGGTCGAAGGTCAACAAAAAGACGGCGAGCCCCGCGACGGCAAGCGCGAGCACGACCGCCACGCCTATCGATATGCGCTTGATCCACGTCTTCATGGGTGATTTGCGACCGGGAAGCCTGGCTTCCCGCTGCGTCCTGTGATGGCTGGTTCTACGAACGCCAATGGTAACAAAGGCGTGTTCACGGCGAATCGGCCCGCGCGGTCATGCGGGACCGTACGCCACGTCGGTCTCCGGTTACGCCGCCCATACGCCGTCTCGCGGAGCCGTCTACGCCCTGTTGCGCACGGCCTGCAGGCCCTGCAGGGCCAGGACGCGCATTTGCGCGGCCAGTTCCGCGGCGGGACGGTCGAACAGCTCGCGCAGGGGCGATTCAACGCAAGGGTCCAGCACCAGCAGCACCAGGCAGGGCGCCAGGACGCTGAGCACGCAACAGGTCAGCGCGGGCGTGCCGGGACGCAAGCCGGTGATCTCGCTGACGATGCCGCTGAGCACCTGGAACTTGGGCATTGCCTCTTCGCGCAGGACCTGCGACAGCAGTGGCGAAGGGGTCAGGATCTCGCGCGCCCAGAGGCGGGTGTGCCAGCTGGTGGAATCGACGATGGCGCTGATCAGGCCTTCCAGGAACACGCCCAGCTTGTCTTCGGCCGACATCGGACTGCCGGCGATCTCGCGCAGGAAGCGCATGCTCATGACCCGCTTGTGCACTTCCCGCAGCAGCGTCAGGTAAAGCTCGTCCCGGCTGCCGAAGTGGTAGTTCACCGCCGCGATGTTGGTCTGGGCACGCTCGCAGATGGCCTTGCTGGTCGTCTCCGCATAGCCGCGCTCCGCGAACAGGCGGCCCGCGGCTTCGATGATGTTGGCGCGCGTGGCCTCGCCGTCGGCGCGCGCACGGGCGACGGAAGCGGACGCGGTATGGGAGCTATGGGACGGCATGAGATGGCGCGGAAGGGGGCGGCTGCGGCCGCAGGATACATGCGGCGTGCGGCCACGCCAAAACGGAGGTATAGTTTACCTCAAATTCAAATTTGAATTACAGAACGGTGACTCCCTTCCTACATGGAAGGCGCGATTCGCCCGCCGCCCCTGCCGTCCCCATGCATCCACGCCAACCATGAAGAAAAAACTCGTCATTCTGGCCGTCGTGGCCGTGGCGGCGATCGCCGCCGTGTCCTGGATGTTGAATCGCACCCCCGCGGATCCGGATCGCCTGACGCTCTACGGCAACGTCGATATCCGGCAGATCTCGCTGGCGTTCGACGGCAGCGACCGCATCGCGGAAATGCGCGTGGAAGAAGGCGATCGCGTACGCGCGGGGCAGGTCCTGGCGCGGCTGGATACGCGCACGCTGACCCTGGAGCTGGCGCAGGCGCGCGCGGAGATCGGCGTGCGCGAGCAAGCCCTGCTGCGGCTGCGCAACGGCACGCGGCCCGAGGAAGTGCAGCAGGCGCAGGCCCAGGTGGCGGCGGCGCAGGCCGATGCCGATCTGGCCGCCCGCCAATGGAAACGGCTGCAAGGCGTGGCGGGCGACACGTCCGGCCGGGGCGTCAGCCGGGAAGACATGGACAGCGCGGCCGCGCGTCTGCGCGTGGCACAGGCGCAGCTGGACAGCCAGAAACAGAACCTGCGCCTGGCCAGACTGGGGCCGCGGCAGGAAGACATCGCGCAGGCCGACGCCTCGCTGCAGGCCGCGCGCGCCCAGGCCGCCCTGCTGGAGCACCGCCTGGCGCTCTCCGAACTGAAGGCGCCGCGCGATGCCGTGGTACGCGCGCGATTGCTCGAGCCGGGCGACATGGCCTCGCCGCAGCGACCCGCCTATACGCTGGCGATCTACGATCCCAAGTGGATACGCGCCTATGTCAACGAAACGGATCTCGGCCGGATCAAGCTGGGCATGCCCGCGCAGGTGGCCACCGACAGCTATCCCGGCCAGCCCATCGCGGGCAAGGTCGGCTATATCTCCTCCGTCGCGGAATTCACGCCCAAGAACGTACAGACCGAGACGCTGCGTACCAGCCTGGTCTATGAAGTCCGCGTCCTGGTCGATGACCCCGACGATAGGCTGCGCCTGGGCATGCCGGCCACCGTAACCATCGCCGGGCAGGCCGCGGCGCAAGCCAAGCGGCCATGAATGCCGGCGGCGTGACCATCGAGGCGCGGGATATCGGCAAGCGCTTTGCCGTCAAGACGGCGCAGCGCTACGTGCAAGCGCTGGCCGGCGTCAGCCTGGACGTGCGCCGCGGCGCGGTCACGGCGCTGGTGGGGCCGGACGGCGCCGGCAAGACCACCTTCCTGCGGCTGGCGGCCGGGCTGATGCGTCCCGATGCCGGGCGGCTGCATGTGCTGGGCCACGATGTCGCGCGTACGCCGCAGGCTGTCCAGGACCGCATCAGCTACATGCCCCAGCGCTTCGGCCTGTACGAGGACCTGAGCGTGCAGGAAAACCTGGACCTGTATGCGGACCTGCACGGCGTGCGAGCCGATGCGCGCCGCGAACGCTACGCGCGCCTGCTGGACATGACGGATCTGAAGCGCTTCACCGGCCGCCTGGCCGGCAAGCTGTCCGGCGGCATGAAGCAGAAGCTGGGCCTGGCCTGCACGCTGGTGCGTTCGCCGGACCTCCTCCTGCTGGACGAGCCGACCGTCGGCGTCGATCCGCTGTCGCGGCGCGAGCTCTGGGAAATCATCGATCAGATGGTGCGCGACGAGACCTTGACGGTGCTGGTGGCCACTGCCTACATGGATGAAGCGGAACGCTGCGCCTGCGTGCACGTGCTGCATGACGGCGCCGTCCTCGCCAGCGGCGCGCCGGCCGACATCGCGGCGCGCGCGGATGGATTGTGCTTCGTCGTCCCGGCGGGCCGCAATGAAGCGCCGCGGGCGCGCCAGGCGCGTTTGCTGGATCGCCGCGACGTCATCATCGATGCCGTACCCCGCGGCGGCGAAGTGCGGTTCATCCTGCGGCCCGGCAACGACGTCGGCGCGCTGGCGGACGATGGAGCGGCTGCCAGCGCCGTGCCGGCGCGGCTGGAGGACGGCTTCATGGTCCTGCTGCACGCACGCGCCGACGAGACCGGCGACGGCGGCGGCGCGGGATCGTCTTCGTCCGCGCCGGCGGCGTCTGCCTCGCCGCCTTGCCCGCCTTCTCCATCCGCCTCCGCTGGCCCCGCGCCCAGCCCCGCGCACAACGGCGAGCCGGCGATCGAAGTACGCGACCTGGTCCGCAAGTTCGGCGATTTCACCGCGGTCGACCGCACCAGCTTCAGCGTCGCGCGCGGCGAGATCTTTGGCTTGCTGGGGCCCAACGGCGCCGGCAAGACCACGACCTTCCGCATGTTGTGCGGCCTGCTGCCCGCCAGCGGCGGCACGGCACGCGTGGCCGGCATGGACCTGCGCACGGCGCGCGCGCAAGCGCGCTCGCGCATCGGCTATGTCTCGCAGTCCTTCGCGCTGTATGGCAACCTGTCCGCGGCGGAGAACCTGCGCTTCTTCGGCGGCGCATATGGCCTGCATGGCGCGCGCTTGCGCGACCGCATCGATGCGGTCACGCAGCAGTTCTCGCTGCGCCGGCACCTGGAGCAACCCGCGGGCCAGCTCGCCGGCGGCATCAAGCAGCGCCTGGCCATGGCCGTGGGCCTGCTGCACGAGCCGGAAATCCTGTTCCTGGACGAACCCACCAGCGGCGCCGACCCGCTGGCGCGGCGCGCTTTCTGGCGCCGCATCACCGCGCTGGCCCAGACGGGCACGACGGTGGTCATCACCACGCACTTCATGGAAGAAGCGGAATACTGCGACCGTATCGTGATCCAGGACGCCGGCAAGCTGCTGGCCCTGGGCACGCCGGAGGCGGTGCGCACCCAGGCCGGCGCGACGCCCCAGCGCAAGATGACCATGGAAGAGGCATTCATCGGCATCGTGGAAAGCGGCCGCAACGGTGCGGCCAATGGCAGGCACGAGGACGCGCGGCAGGACGGGCACGGCGGCAGCGCCGGTGATGTCTCCTCCCATGGGGAGGATGTCGCCCGGCGACAGGAGGGCACACCCATGAGCGCCGCCGCCCGGCCGCCCGAAGGCGGCGCTCCCTCCCTCGGGGAGGATGTCGCGCAGCGACAGGAGGGCACATCCACGAGCGCGCCCGCCCGGCCGCCCGAAGGGCGCGCTCCCTCCCATGGGGAGGATGTCGCGCAGCGACAGGTGGGTGCATCAATACCCCGCGCCACGCCCGGCCACACCGATCGCGGCTTCCGGCGCCGCGTGGTGTCCCTGACGCGCAAGGAGGTGCGACAGCTTTTCCGCAACCGCGCCAATATGCTGATCGGGCTGGTGCTGCCCATCGTCCTGATCCTGATCTTCGGCTATGGACTTTCGCTGGACGTCAGGCACGCGCGCGTGCTGCTGGTCATGGAAGACCATGCGCCCCAGGCCCGCGACCTGGCCGCCAGCATCGCGCTGTCGCGCTACCTGGACTGCGTGCCGGCGGCCTCCTACCGCGACGCGGAGCGCGCCATGATCGCGCACGACGCCGACGCGGTATTGCGCATACCCAGCGACTTTTCGCGAAGGCTGGCGGCCGGCAACGCGGCCGTGCAGACCCTGGTGCTAGGCAGCGACCCGACGCGCGCCCTGACCGTGGCGGCTTATCTGCAGGGTGCCGTCGCCCTGTGGCTGCAGAAGCAGTCCGACCGCGGCGCCACCCTGGCCGTGGCCGGAAACGGCGGCACCGTGACCGTGGTGGACCGCATGTGGTTCAACGCCGCCAACGACAGTACCTGGTACCTGGTGCCTGGCCTGATCGTCCTGATCATGACCCTCATCGGCACCTTCTTGACCGCGCTGGTCATGGCGCGCGAATGGGAGCGCGGCACGCTGGAGGCCCTGTTCGTTACCCCCGTGCAGCCGGTGGAGGTGCTCCTTGCCAAGATCATCCCGTACTTCTGCGTCGGGATGATGGGACTGGGCCTGTGCCTGCTGGCCGCCCTCTTCCTGTTCCAGGTGCCCTTGCAGGGATCCATGGCGGCGCTGGTGACCGGCTCGACGCTGTACATGCTGGTTTCCTTGGGCATCGGGCTGCTGATATCCGCGCTCACGCGCAATCAGTTCGTGGCCAGCCAGCTCGCCATCCTGGCCAGCTTCATGCCGGCGACGATGCTCTCGGGCTTCGTCTTCGACCTGCGCAACGTGCCCGACGTCGTGAATATCGTGGGGCACGCCTTGCCGGCGACGTACTTCATGGAACTCGTGAAGACGGTATTCCTCGCCGGCGACTACTGGCCGCTGATCCTGAAGGACTGCGCCATTCTCGCCGCCTACGCCGCCACCCTGTTGCTGCTGGTGGGCCGGCTGACCCGTAAAACGCTGGACCGCTGACGCAAGAGGCACACATGAACACCGCCATCGGCTTTCTGCGCCACCTGGGCAACCTCTGCCACAAGGAGTTCCTGGCGATCCTGAAGGATCCCACCAGCCGCGTGGTGCTGATCGTGCCCGTCATCCTGCAAAGCCTGCTGTTCGGCTACGCCGCCACGTTCGACCTGACCCATGTTCCCTATGCCGTGCTGGACCAGAGTCGCGGTGCGGCGTCCACCGAACTGCTGGCGCGCCTGGACGGCACCGGCGTGTTCGAACGTGTCGCCACCCTGCGCTCGTCCGGCGAAATCGCCGGCGTCATCGATTCCGGCCAGGCGCTGCTGGTGCTGCACTTCGCCGAGGATTTCGAACGCGTACTGGCGTCCGGCGGCACGGCGCCGCTGCAACTGATTCTGGACGGCCGCAATTCCACCACGGCCGGAACGGCGGCGGGGCAGATACGCGATATCGTCGCGGCCTACAACGCCGACCGGCCGGGCGCCGCGCGTGCGCCCGTCACCGTCGAAATGCGCGCCTGGTACATCCCCAACCTGGAAACGCGCTGGAGCATCATGCCGGGACTCATCGCCACGCTGAGCATGCTGCAGACCATGACGCTGGCCGCGCTATCGGTGGCGCGCGAACGCGAGCAAGGGACGTTCGACCAGTTGCTGGTCACGCCGTATCGGCCGATCACCATCATGTTCGGCAAGGCCCTGCCTTCGATTGCCATCGGGTTGGTGCAATCCTCGCTGGTGCTTGCCATCGCGCTGTTCTGGTTCCACATTCCGATGGCGGGCAGTCCGCTGGTCCTGTACGCCGGGCTGCTGCTGTTCACCATCGCCATCGTGGGGCTCGGCCTGTCGATATCCGCCCTGTCGGCCAGCATGCAGCAGGCCATGCTTTACACCTTCGTGCTGCTCATGCCGCTGGTGCTGCTGTCCGGGCTGACCACGCCGGTGCGCAACATGCCGCCCGGCTTCCAGATCGCCACTTACGCCAACCCGCTGCGGTTCGCCGTGGACCTGGTGCGCAGCGTGTACCTGGAAGGCGCTGGGATGACGGCGGTCTGGCATGACCTGCTTCCCTTCGCCGGCATCGCCGCCGTCACCCTGCCGCTGGCTGCGTGGCTGTTTCGCCACCGCCTTGCCTGAGAGTTCGACCATGTTGATCCCTACCTCCGTGCGTTCTTCCCCGCGGCGCGATCGCCGGCGGTTCGCGCACCCGCTGCCCGCGATGCTGGCGATGTTGACGGCCGCGCTGCTGGCGGGCTGCGCGGTCGGCCCGGACTATCAGGCCCCCACCGCGCAATCGCCCGCGTCCTGGCAGGACTGGCGCAGCGGGCAATACACCGGCGAGCCGGGCGCCACGCCGGAAACGAAGGCGCCACCCGAACAGTGGTGGACGCTGTTCGACGATGCCACCCTGAACCAACTGCAGACACGGGCGGCGCAAGCAAGCCCGGACCTGCGCACCGCCGCCCTGCGCTTCGCGCAAAGCCGCATGCGGCGCATCACCGTCGCGGCACAGCGCGGTCCGACGCTGGACGGTACGGCCGCGGCCACGCGCCAGCGGCAGAGCGAATATTCCGCCGGCACGCGCCTGGCCGGCGCCGTGGCCCCGGCCAACCGACAGGAACTGATTTCGGTGCTCAGCTCGCCCTTCACGCTGTACCAGGGCGGTTTCGACGCTTCATGGGAACTGGACCTGTGGGGCCGCGTACGGCGCTCGATCGAGTCCGCCGATGCCGACGTCGGCAACGCCGCCGCCTTGCTGGACGAGGTGCGCCTGGCCGTCGCCAGCGAGCTGGCGCGCGATTACTTCGAATTGCGCCTGACCCAGCAGCAGCGCGACCTGGTGGAACAGGACGTGGCCGCGGCGGGCGACAGCCTGGGCCTGCTGCAGGCCCGCGCGCGCGGCGGCCTGATCGACGAACTGGACGTCAGCCGGCAGCGCAGCCTGCTGGCGGACCTGCAAGCCCGCATCCCGGGCCTGCACGCGCAGGAAACCGCCCTGATCAACCAGATCGGCCTGCTGGTGGACGCCCGGCCCGGCGAACTGACCCGGACGCTGGCCCCACCCGCCCCCGCGCCGCTGGCCACCTTGCCGGCTCACCTGCCCGACCTTTCCCTGGGCCTGCCCTCGCAGGTCGCCCTGCGGCGCCCGGATATCCGGGCGGCCGAAGCGCGCCTGCATGCCGCCACGGCGGACATCGGCGTGGCCGTCGCCGACCTCTATCCGCGCATCACGCTGGGCGCGACCTTCGGTTTCGAATCCTTCGAGGGCGCGCGCTTCGGCGAATGGGGGACGCGGACGTGGAGCGTGGGCCCCTCGCTATCGGTGCCCCTCTTCGACCAGGGCCGCCGCCGCGCCACCATCGTCCTGCGCGAATTGGCGCAACAGGAGGCGGCGGTCGCCTACCAGCAGACCGTATTGAAAGCGTGGCAGGAAATCGACGATGCCCTGACCGGCTATGACGCCGAGCGCGGCCGCAACACCCGCCTGCGCACCAAGGAGGAAGCCAGCCACGAAGCCTACGAACTGGCCCGCGCCCGCTACACGCGCGGCCTGACGGACTTCCTGGTGGAACTGGACGCGCAACGAACGTGGATACAGGCGCGGCGCGACCTGTCCGACAGCAATCACCAACTGTTCCTGCGCCTGATCGCGGTCTATAAGGCCGTCGGCGGCGGCGACGGTGAAGTGATCGAGCGCGCCGCGCCGCCCCCGGCGAGCACGCCGGCGCCAGCCCCGGTAACCCTAAATCGATACGGGTCATAACGATATAGCAATAAGAAATAAGTTATCGTCCAGGCCAGAAACCAATACCCGGCCAGGATGGCGCCAACGATGGGCGGCCGCTTCCCAGCCGCGGCAGGCACACGATGGGGACCCACGTTTTGCGCAGCACACTCGTTCAAGGCAATGTCGCGCGCCTGGCCATCGCGCAGGCGCTCGCGGGCGCCAATACCACCGTCGTCTACGCCACCGCCGCCATCATCGGCAACACCCTGGCACCCGATAAATCGCTGGCCACCATGCCGATTTCGGTGTTCGTCGTAGGCATGGCGCTCTCCACGCTGCCAGCTGGCGCCATCGCGCAACGCTACGGACGGCGTGCCGCCTTCCTCCTGGGCACCGGATGCGGCGTGCTGGTCGGCCTGCTTTCCGCCTGGGCCATCCTGACCAGCAGTTTCTGGATGCTGTGCTTCGCCATGCTTTTCGGTGGCGCCTACGCCGCCGTCGTGCTGTCCTTCCGCTTTGCCGCCGCCGAATGCGTGCCGGCCCCGCAGCGCGCCCGCGCCCTGTCGACCGTCATGGCCGCGGGCGTGGTGGCTGGCGTGCTCGGCCCGCAACTGGTCACGCACACCATGGACCTGTGGGCGCCGCATATGTTCGCGGTCACCTACCTGGCGCAGGCCGCCGTCGCGCTCGCCAGCGCGGGCATTTTGATGGGGGTGAACCTGCCCATCCCGACCGCCGCTGAAAGCGCCGCCGGGCGGCCGCTGGGGCAGATCGTGCGCCAGCCCGCCTTTATCGTCGCGGTGATCTGCGGCGTCATCAGCTATACGCTGATGAACTTCCTGATGACGTCCGCGCCGCTGGCCATGCGGCTCTGCGGCCTGCCGCAAGAGGCCTCCAACCTGGGCCTGCAGTGGCACGTCATCGCCATGTACGGCCCCAGCTTTTTCACCGGCCGCCTGATCACCCGCTTCGGCGCGGGCCGCGTGGTGCTGGCCGGCCTGCTGTTGACCGCCGCCGCGGCCGCCACGGGTTTGCATGGACTTACCGTCGGCCATTTCTGGACGTCGCTGATCCTGCTGGGCCTGGGCTGGAACTTCGGTTTCGTTGGCGCTTCGGCGCTGGTGCTGGAGTGCCATCGGCCAGAGGAAAGGAACAAGGTCCAGGCCTTCAACGACTTCCTCGTCTTCGGCACCATGGTGCTGGGCTCGTTCTCGTCCGGCGGCGTACTGGCCAACTACGGCTGGGAAATGGTGTGCTGGATCGCCTTCCCCCCGCTGGCCATCGCCGCCGTGGCGCTGGCTACGCGGCGGCGCCTCACGCTGAGGGAAATGGCGAAGGCCTAGCCAAGCACCGCGGCGGCGGTGCAGGCCTGGCGGCGTGCTGACCGAAGCCTTCCTACCCAGGAACTAGGGCTGGACAGCATGAGCGCCGGCGATCCGGGGGCTTGATGGTAGATCAGCGAGGGAATGTCGCTTGACGGGGCAGGAGCCATCGCGGGCGGCCGCCGGACGGACCATGGGCTATCGCAGCGATGCCGCCCGGAACGCTCAAGCGCTCGAGCGCCTCAGCCCAAGCAACTCGTAGCTGGTGCTGCGTCCGCCTGCCGTCGAGCGCTGCAAGACGCCCGCCTGCACCAGCTCGTTGATGTCCCGCAAGGCGGTGTCCGGCGAACATTTGGCCAGCGCCGCCCACTTGCTGCTGGTCAGCTTGCCCTCGAAACCGTCCAGAAGGCGATTGAGCACCTTCACTTGCCGTTCGTTGAGCGAGGCTCCGGCCAGCCGTTGCCAGAATCGCGCCTTCTCCAGTACCGCATCCAGCGCATGATGCGCGTGTCCCACGGCCTCGTCGAGCATCCGCAAGAACCACAGCAGCCACTCGGTCACATCCAGCGTACCTTTTTGCGTGCGCTCCAGGATGTCGTAATAGGCTTTGCGCTCACGCTGGATCTGCGCTGACAAGCTGTAGAAGCGCTGGGGGCTTCCATCGGCTCGCGCCAGCGAGAGATCGCCGATGGCGCGAGCAATGCGGCCGTTGCCGTCATCAAACGGATGCAGGGTGACGAACCACAAATGTCCCAACCCGGCTCGGATCAGTGCGGGTTCGGCCACGGCCGGGTTGTTCACCCATTCCAGAAAGCGCATCATCTCGCCGGGTAGACGATGGGCCGGAAGCGCCTCGTAATGGACCTTCTGGCGGCCTACCGGACCGGACACATGGACATCGTCCCGCCAGGCGCCGGTGGCGATCTTGCTCAGGCCCGAATAGCCCGTTGGAAACAGCGAGGCATGCCATGCAAACAGGCGCTCCGCCGTAAGCGGCATGACGCAATGCGTGCTGGCATCCAATACCATCTCCACCACCCCTTCCACATGGCGATCCACCGGCGCCAGGGAGCCGATATCAACGCCAAGGCGGCGGGCAATGGAAGAACGCACCGAAGCGGCATTCAGGTGCTCGCCTTCTATTTCGCTGGTGTTGATGACGTCGTCCGTCAATGCGACCAGGCTGGCCTGGTCACGCAGCCCTGGGCCGGCATCGGCCAGGCGACCCAGGAGGACACCCTGGGCGCGGCCGGCTCGTGCCAGCGATTCAGCTAGAGCCACCAGGTCGTAGCGCCAGCTCGGCCAGTCGGGAGCCCGCCAGATGTAGCAATAATCCCCGCTATTCATGCGGAGATTATGGAGCGGATTCACCGCGTCAAGAAGTGTGGAACGGTGCCGACCTTAGCGGTGGGGCTGGCGTGGCAGAGTGCGCGCGCGCCCGATACCAAGCGCTACCCACCCATTGCGAGCTTTTAAACGTTGATCGGTCGGCAAAGGCTTGTGAACACTAGGTTTCGCGTACGTACCGCGCGCGCGAAGGCGACGGCGATCCGGCAGCGCAGTCGGTGAGCTTACCGACTTGCCTGAGAAATGCCCGGGCAGATCAGCAAAAGGACGTGCAGGCCGCCTTGCGGCGGCTGCCGCCGCAGCGTCGCCAGGAAGTGCTCGACGAGTTGCAGGCACGCAGCCAGAGCGGCACTGTGCGCAATGTCGTGGCCTACTTCTTCGCTTTGGTGAAGCGCGTTTTTTCGGGCGAGTTCCGCTTGTGGGCAGGTCGTAAGGAGACATCTGCCGCCCCACGGCCTGCCGAAAATCGGCCTGCTGGTGTGCCACCCACCGAACACCACCCAGAACCGACTGCGCAACCGGCATCGCGTGAAACCGCCCTGGCGCACATCGCCAACATCCGCAAGATGCTGAACGCCTCGACGAACGCTGGGGACATCGCAGCACAGGCGATGCAGGCCAGGGGATGGCAGCCGCATCCTGCGTAGCAAATGCTGCCGCGAAACGGGTCGTCACTGCACGCCGCAGGGACGACCCCGCCCACGCCAGCAACAATGCGGGCGAATGCCGAATCCTATTGCGTGCGGCAGACATGATGATGGCCGCCCTACACTGACCGGGCAGTTGCCAAGACCGATGCGCCTCATACATCGGCAACCCCAACAGCGCAGATTCCTGCAAGCGCTGGCCCGACAGGGTGGAGCCGCCCCAGGTATGCCCAGGCTCCGACCGCATACCGGCCCTATCCAGGGCGGAGCCTTCTTCGTCTGTTTGAACTCATCCCTACCGCGCCGCCTAGCGCACTGTCCTTTGCGGCAATTGCCTCTGTGCAACGCACAGGTCTCCCGCTGCATTTCTCATCCCACTTACTTCATAGGAGGACTCGTCCAGGTTCATATCGCCTTCGTCTTGCAATACCTCCGTCAGGGCTTCCCACAGGAAGCAAGACGGACGCCTCATTCGAGGCTCTGGTGTCTCCTGAACACCATGCCCCTGCCCTCAAGGGATCTCGCCATGGCGAGTTGGCACCAACACTAACCATTTAGTTTCAGGACAACGCAGTACGGCACTTTGCTCGGAGGCCCGGAAGATGGACGACTTGACCTATACCCTGCGGCAGCTTTGCCACCGCAACCGTGATGGCAGCTACACCACGCAGGCCGACCGGATGCGTTCGCTGTCGCTGGCCGCGCGGCAATTGCGCGAGGCCGGTTTCCGGCAGATGAAGGCATCGTCGCTCAAGGGCAAGCACGTCCAGGCGCTGCTGGACTGCTGGCAAGGCGAAGGTTTGTCGTCTGGCACCATCAAAAATCGGCTCTCCCACCTGCGCTGGTGGGCAGAGAAGATCGGCAAGGCGGGAATCCTGCCCGCGGATAACACCAAGTTGGGCATTCCTGAGCGGCGCTATGTGGCCAATGAAAGCAAGGCCAAGGAATTGGGTGATAAGCTGGACAGAATCACCGACCCTCATATCCGCATGAGCCTGCGTTTGCAGGCCGCCTTTGGTTTGCGGCGGGAAGAGTCTATCAAGTTTCAGCCCTGCTACGCCGACCGCGACAACCATATCGCCATAAAGGGCTCATGGGCCAAGGGTGGGCGTGATCGCACGGAGCCAATCACGACACCGGAACAGCGGACGGTGCTGGATGAAGCCCATCGCTTGGCAGGCTCGGGATCATTGATTCCGCCGCACAAGACCTATATCGAACAGCGACATGTCTACGACAGGCAGTGCAAGGCTGCGGGACTGAGCAATATGCATGGGCTGCGGCATCGGTATCCGCAAATGCGGTATGAGGTGCTGACGGGATGGAAGGCTCCTGCGGCAGGTGGTCTTCCTAAAGCTCAGCTCAGTACCAGTCAGCGAACGAGCGACCTACATGCCCGGCAGCAGATCAGCCGCGAGCTTGGGCATGAGCGTATAAATGTAACGACGATCTACCTCGGTACCTAAAGCTTTACGAGCCAGCGACATTCGCGCCAGTTTTTCATCTGACAGCAAATCTCGGTGCGACCTTGTATTGAGTATGACCGCCATTACTGCTCTCCAGAACTCGATTGTCCCTCCCGCACACGCCGGAAGATTTCGAATGCCAGGTGCTCGTGTGCAGCCGAACGAAAAGCCTTGTCGGTCATGATGCGCGAGAAGATTTCCTCGTTGCCTTCCATGCGGTCGATGAACAATTCGTCTAGAGCGCGTTCGAGATAGGAGGAAAAATCTCCCAGATTGTTAGCGCGAGCTGCCTCGACGATCTGTTCGTTGCCCTCCGCCGTGGCGCGGATCTGGTCGAAGAACAACTGGTCGGCTTCATTGAAGTCGGTGCCGAAGCGTTCGTTGAGTTTGTCCACCAGGCTCGACAGCGTCACCGGCTCCTCGGCGACACGCAAGGTGCCCACGTCAGTTGGTCCTTTCAACATGTCCGCATAACCTATGCTCAGTTCGATGGAGCCTTCGGTCATCTGCTGCAGCCGGAAGTAGCGCAAAGCCACCTCATCATCCAGCGCGAATCCCTGCCCGTCACCCGGAGGGGGCAGCTTGGCGATCAGGTTGCGCACGAAAGCGTACAGCTTTTCAAGCTCGCTGTCCTGATAGGGAATGATCTGCGAGAGAAAGGCATACAGATTCCGGTAAGCGGTGAGCTGCCCGCGAAACTCCTCCTGCTCGTGTTCCCCGCGCTCGCCGAAACGATGCACCACCACATCCAGCAAGGCATTCATCACACGATGGTCGCTGGCCGAGTGCTCACGCTTGGGCCGATACCAAACCTCAGCAAAGGCATCCACATCGGCAGGCGCGAAGATGGCCCATTCCAGCAGTTTGTGCTGCAACTCGGAGAGACGGTGCGGGTCTGCATTGTTCCCGATGGGTGTTGCTTCGTAGTAGGGCTTGAACGCCTTGTAAATATCGTCTTCCTCGTTGGCGAAATCCAGCACAAAGGTGCGTGCCTTGCCCGGCGCCATGCGGTTGAGGCGGGAGAGGGTCTGCACCGCCTGCACACCGGCCAGCTTCTTCACTACATACATGGTCTGCAACAGTGGTTGATCGAAGCCGGTCTGGTATTTCTCGGCGACTAGCAGCACGCGGTAGTCGTCACGCTCGAAGGTCTCGGGCAGCTCGCTTTCAGCCAGCCCGTCATTCATGGACACTTCGGTCCAGGATGCGTCAGGGTTTTCCGGGTCTTCAACGGTGCCTGAAAAGGCCACCAGCGAACGGATGCCTGTGTAACCATTGGCCTTGATGTAATGGTCGAATGCCAGCTTGTACTTGACGGCGGCCAGCCGCGAACCGGTAACCACCATGGCCTTGGCGCGCCCGCCCAACTCGTGCATCACGTAGAGCCGAAAGTGCTCCACGATCACGGACACCACCTGCTCGATGTTGACAGGGTGCAACTCCAGATAACGGGTCAGCGCCTTGGCGGCCTTCTTGCGCGGCACTTTCGGGTCATTCTCCACCTGCTTGATGAGGCCAAAGAAGCGCTTGTAGGTCGTGTAATTTTGCAGCACGTCCATGATGAAGCCTTCTTCGATCGCCTGCCGCATGGTGTACTCGTGGAAGGGGGATGTGCCTGATGGTCCCGGCTCGTCAAACAGCACCTTGGTCTTAAACTTCGGCGTGGCGGTAAAGGCGAAGAACGACAGGTTCGGCTGACGCGCGCGCTTGAGCGCATCGCGCAACAGCGCTGCTCTGGCCTCGGCGGACAGATCGTCATCCTCCTCATCTGACATCTGCGCGGCAATCGCGGCCTCGATACCGTCCCTGTTCAGCATTCCTCGCAAGGCAGTCGCTGTCTCGCCGCTTTGCGAGGAGTGCGCCTCGTCCACAATCACGGCGAAGCGCTTGCCCGCAGTGTCGATCTTCACGCCCGCACCCTTGCCCTCAAGCGTGGAGAGCGCCTGCGAGATGAATGGGAACTTCTGGAGCGTGGTGATGATGATCGGTGTGCCTTGCGCCAGGGCATGCACCAGTTGCTGGGTGTCTTCGTCGATCTTCTCAACCACCCCGGTTTTATGCTCGAACTGATAGATGGTGTTCTGCAACTGCTGGTCGAGCACGCGCCGGTCGGTGACCACCACCACCGAATGGAATACCTTTTGGTCATTGGCATCGTGCAGGCTGGCCAACCGGTGCGCCAGCCAGGCGATGGAGTTGGATTTGCCCGAGCCTGCCGAATGCTGCACGAGATAGTTGCACCCCGCGCCGTTCGCGCGCGCATGCCCCAACAGTTTGCGTACCGCATCGAGTTGGTGGTAACGCGGGAAGACCATCGTTTCCTTGCGAATGGTGCGTGCGCCCTTGTCTGTCTTTACCTGCCGCTCCTTCACTTCCAGGTGCATGAAGCGCTGCAGGATGTCCAGCAAGCTATCAGCTTGCAATACCTCATCCCACAGATAATGGGTTTTCCAGTTGCCCTCGAGGGGTGGATTGCCCGCACCGTGGTTATTGCCCCGGTTGAAAGGCAGAAATACGGTCGCCTTGCCCTTCAGGCGTGTGGTCATCCACACCTCATCCGGATCTACTGCGAAATGCACTAGGGCACGTTTCTTGAAGGCGAACAGCAGGTCGCGTTCATCGCGCGCCTCGCAGTACTGGAGCACTGCATCTGCCGCACGTTGGCCGGTCAGCGGGTTCTTTAACTCCGCCGTAGTAATCGGCAGGCCGTTGAGGCTTAACGTCACGTCGATGATGCAGCGGCGGTTCTTGCCCTCGGCGTTCTTCATCACCGAGGTGAAGGCCACCTGCCGGGTGATAGCAAGCCGATTGGCGGCATACAGGGCTGCGGCTTCGGGGTTCATACCCGAATTGGGACGGAAATACGCCAGCCGGAAGGTCTTGCCATAGCACTTGAAGCCGTGGCGCAGCACATGCAGCGTGCCCTTGATCTCCAGTTCCTTGGCGAGACTGTCCAGCGTCGTGGCTTTAGTCTTGGCACCGAGCAAGGTTTCAAGCTGCGTCCATTTCGTGGGTTGGCTATCTTTCAGAAAGCCGATCACGTCGTCGGGAAACAGCGCCAGTGATTCGTCGTAAGCGGTGGGCGAGCGTTTGACGTAGCCGCCGACACCGATCAGTCCGGCTTCGATGGCGTTTTCAAAGTCCCTTTCGGTATGGCTAGACATAGCTCAAATCTCCTGCACAGAAGTATTTTGCAGTGCCGCCAGTGACAACCCGTTTACTTCATCAAAATTGTAATACCGAATTGATGGATCGGCTTTGAGCTGCGAGTTGACATCCAAATATGCACCAGGGTTGTCGTTATCAGCAAATACAAACTTACGCAAACGGATCTTGCGTTTATCACCGGTGTAATGCTCGATAGTACGTTTGAGGCTGGTTACCCAGCACACCCCCGCCCTGAGTTGCGGAACGATTTTATCGGCGGTGAGACTCTTGGATTTAAACTCTATACAGTCCGCATGAAATGCGCGACTGTTAACATAGAAAATGACAAAGTCGCAGCGCTTAGACCATGGTTTCGAGGTGTCGTCGAGAAAATGAAAAAGAGCAGGTTTAATTTTTTTCTTGGCCGTTTCGAAATCATCGTGATCCAGTTTGAATGCCATTCCTACTCCAGGAAGCAACAGTTCAACCTTTCGCTCCTGTGGCTTGATGTCTTCAGGGCGAAAGTACTTCTCCGTCAAAATAACCTTGCCACCGTCTCCATGGTGCATAACGTAATCTCTATTTACGTATGCTTTAAGATGCTCAAAGTATGTGCTCGCCGCCAGTGTCATTGCAGATCCGTGATTTTCCCGGTGACAGCTGCAGTAACGATGGAGGCGCGATATCCTGATAGTTGTTCAGATGATTTATGTATCTGAAGCACGACCTCATCCAGCTTGCTCTTTTCCGCAGCAATCGTGGCAATAATCGCTTTCTGCTCCTCAATTGGTGGCAGAGCCATGCGAATAGATTTCACGTCCCCGAGTCCTATGGTGCCAATTGTTGATCCATTGGTTAATCGCAATAATTCTCCAGTCATTCCGTAGATCGTAAATAGTAAGTATTCTGGTATAACGCGATCTTTGTGGCACAACCATGCGATGATGTGCTGAGATACAGCCATCGGCCGCGTCGTAATGGCGCTTTCGCCAATGGTGGCATCACGGGTAAAAACTACTGCTCTAGCAGGAAGCAGCCGGGCGGACGAATTTGCGAGGCCTAGTTCATTTATCTTGAATGTGGTGTCAGAAATGTAATCTGCTTCTCGCAATATGGCCGTGTCATTAAGAGACACCCATGGTATCTCGCAGCCTTCCCAATAGGCGTCGATTTTCTTGTCGGGTGTATGTCCGCTCTCTAGCTTGGCAACCCTTTTGACGGGTAGCACCTCCCAATGCGCCGGAATATCGCCAAGCCAGTCGATACCAGAGGGCTTCATAGGGGCATCGGGATTCAAGCCCTTGGTGACGGCGCGGTTGATGAGGGCTTGGCGCTTTTCGGCCAATCGGTCCAGAAGCGCGCGCTTCTTTTCGATCAGTCCGTCGATTTGGGCGGTCTTTTCATCCAGGAACTTGGCGATACTACGCTGAGTGTCAATTGGTGGAATTGTAATGACAGCGTTCTTCATCGGATATTGACCGAGGCCATACCGAGTGACACCATTCGCGCCCAACTTAAATTGGTCGTTCAAAGGTTCGGACCGGCAAAGCCACGCTAGGAATCCGCCATCCAGCTCTGGCCCCGGCTCAAGCACGGAAAGGTGATACCCACAAAGTACATTAGGCATGTCTTCGGATACCAAGGCGGGGATGCCAATATCATTCCATCCCTCACTATCCTTGGTAAGAAGGACTTGCCCACCCTTCAAACTGAACTTCGCTATCTCTGCGGGACTAGCCGAGCCCTGCATGAAATCCATTTCAGGCGTGATGCGGTCGTTGTAGTAAACATCGGTGTAGTTGCAAAGAAAAACCGGTTCTTCACCATCGGCAATTACTTTATCTACATTGCTATTTTTGACATCGGTGAAAAACTTCAGCTTTTTTAGTCGCCATCCTTTCGGCATGCGCCCATAAGCCTGCTTTACCTTCTCTGGAACGGTCGTCATGCTTTGTCTCCAGATTTGTTTGATGAGCGCTTACTTGCTGCCGGTTTAACCGATTTCAAGCTGTCCGCACAGTTACGCAAATCCTCCAAGTACCGCGCCTCTGCCACCCGCTCGGCTTCAAGCCTCCGCCTCTCGGCGAAGGCGTCGTATTGCCCTTCAGCCCAGCCCAGCGCCTGCTGGCGACCAACTTTGCCAGCACCAACCAGCACTGGCAGTTCGGTATCGCGCAGGAACTTGTCGAGAAAGCCATCCCAGTCGGCGAGGCGGATGTCCTGTCGGCGCATGGCGCGAAATTCGGCCTGGTCCAGGAACATCACGGTGATGCGGTTTAGGGTGTCGATTTCCTGTGCATCCAAGTAATTCTTGGCTGTGCCTACGTCCTGTTTGAGCACATGGCTGCCCTTCCAGGTGTTGACGCCCATGTTGGGCTTGGAGGCATCGGCACGCTTGCGGATGATTTCCGCCGCCGTCAGGCCAGTCGCGGCGTAGTGCATCTTGTTCTGCATGGTCGCGAAGAAGAGTTGGGTGGCTTGGTCACCTTCACGGTAGTCCACCGCCATCTTGAAGATTTCGCGGATGCGTTGATAGACCCGAGCCTCGCTGGCGCGGATTTCGCGAATGCGGGCCAGCAGCTCATCGAAGTGATCCACCGGGCTGGTATTGCCCTTGAGTCGTTCGTCATCCAGCACAAAGCCCTTGGTCAGGTACTCGCTCAGGCGCGCGGTAGCCCACTGACGGAACTCGGTACCGCGTGCGGAGCGGACGCGGTAACCGACGGCAAGAATGGCTTCCAGCCGGTAGTGCTTGGTGCTGCGGGAGACGGTTCGTCCGCCCTCCTGGCGAACTTGTAAGTACGGCTTACACGTTGCTGCCTCTTCTAGTTCGCCTTCGGCGTAGATGGCCTTGAGGTGTTGAGTGATGTTCTGGGGCGTAGTCTGGTAAAGCTCGGCAATCTGGGCCTGGGTCAGCCAGACGGATTCACCGGCCAGCAGCACGCGGATTCCTCCCGCATCCCCCCCAGCCGGGTAGATCAGCAATTCACCTTGCGCGGCATGAACGATGTCCTTCTTGCTCATGCCAGCAGTCCTTTGAGCAAATCGGCGATCTCGCCTTCCAGTTGCCGGATATCGGCCTCGATTTCTGGCAAGGGGCGCGGCGGCTTGTAGACGTAGAAATGCCGGTTGATCGGAATTTCGTAACCGACCTTGGTCTTGTCGTAATCGACCCAGGCATCGGCCACGTGGGGCAGCACTTCCTTCGCCATGTAGGCGTCAATCACGTCGCGAAAAGCCTTGATTAGCCGGTCATTGGGCTTGTCCGGGCCAAAGTCCATTGGTAACGGGAGTACGGTACCTGCGGGTAGCGGAATGTTCTCGGTGTCGCGCAGTTCGCTGTCCGGCTCCGGCCTGCCCTTGGGATCACGGCAGATCTCAGCCTCCGGGTCGCGCTCGCCCAGCGCGGCGAAGATGGCCTTCTTGATGGGGCCCGCCAGTTTCACCCCAACGGCATTGGCGGCCCTGTCCAGATCGGCTTCGAACGCCTTGCGATCCCTGTAGAGGCCTTTGGCCTCCAGCCCAGCCAGCAGGTTGCGGATGGCGTCTTGCTGTTCACGGCCTTCCTCAATCTCGCGTGCTGCAGCTTTGTCGTCCTTGCGCTTCTTGGAGGTCGCCAGGTTGGCGAAGGCGGATTGCTCGTCCAGCCTGGCGATGCGCTCGGCGCTAGCCTCGACGTTCATGCGCAAGGGGCGCTCCACCGTCACCTTGAGAAAGCCGAACTCACGGTTCTCGAAGATCCGGGAGACAACACGGGTTTCTTTCTCGCCGGTCTTCTGGTCGATCACGACCTCTGCCGTCTCGCCATCTCGGAAATTGCCGTAGAGGCGAGTCAGTTCGCGTATCTGATCTTCGGTGATTTCGTGGCGCTTGTTGTTGAGACTTTTCTTCATGCGCTGGCAAAAGCGCATGCCGTCAATCAACTGTACCTTGCCGCGTCGCTCAGGCGCCTTGCGATTGGTGACCAGCCAGATGTAGGTGTAGATGCCGGTGTTATAGAAAAGCTGGTCGGGCAATGCGACGATGGCATCGAGCCAATCGTTTTCGATGATCCAGCGGCGAATGTTGGATGGCCCCGATCCTGCATCGCCAGAGAACAGTGGCGAGCCGTTGAAGACGATGGCAATCTTGGAGCCGACGGCGTTTTCATCCCCGGCCGTGTAGAGATGCATCTTAGCGATCATGTGCTGCAGGAACAGCAGCGAACCGTCGTTGATCGCCGGCAGCCCGGCACCGAAACGACCGGAGAAGCCCATTTCCTTGTGTTCGCGTTCAACGACGGTCTTCTGGTCCTTCCATTCCACCCCGAACGGTGGATTGGCCAGCATGTAGTGGAATTTTTCACCCTCGAAGCCATCACGGGTTTTGCCGTCGCCCAGGGTGTCGCCCAACACAATGCTGCTGGTGTCCTCGTCCTTGATCAGCATGTCCGAACAGCAGATGGCCCAGGATTCGTCGTTGTACTCTTGCCCGAACAGGGCCAGGTTGGCCTGGCTGTTCTGGTCGAGGATGAACTTTTCCGATTCCGACAGCATGCCGCCGGTACCGCAAGCGGGATCGTAGATGGTGCGGAAAATGCCCGGTGTGTAAACGTCTTTCTCGCCCGTATAAACGAGATTCGCCATCAGGCGAATGACTTCACGCGGCGTGAAGTGATCGCCCGCTTCTTCGTTGGCTTGTTCGTTGAAGCGCATCACCAGATGCTCGAACAAGTAGCCCATTTGCAAGTTGTCGATGTGGTCAGGGTGCAGGTCCACGTCGGCCATCGCCTTGACGATGGTGAACAGTCGATTGCTTGCGTCGAGCTTTTCGATCTGGTCGGTGAACTTGAACCGCTCGAAGATGGTTCTCGCCGTAGGGGAAAAGCCGTTGATGTAGGAGACGAGGTTCGGCGCAATATTCTCCGAGTCGCCCAGCAGCAGCTCGAAGGTGAATGGACTGGTGTTGTAGAGCGGATGATCGCGCTGGGGGTCCGCTGCACGGCCAAGCAAGCGCTCCATCGCACTTTCCGGCATGTTCTGCGCCGTCAGCTTTTTGTATTGTTTGAGTACTTTGTCTTTGGTTGGCTCTAGCACGCAATCCAGGCGGCGCAACACCACCATCGGCAACATGACCAGACGATATTGGGGTGGGCGGTAAGGGCCGCGAAGTCGGTTAGCGATCTCCCAGATGGTGCTTTTCAGTGCTTCGTGTGTGTGGACGTTCATCAAAAATCTTCTTGTTCCAAATGCGTAAGTTCGCCAGTACTGGTCGTGGCGGTATTAGCGAAGTGTTTTCTTTGCAAGCTCAAGCCGGCCAGTACAACCGCTTCAGCGGCACGATTCGTTTGGTTTCGGCGTCGGTGGCGTCGTAGTGCTCGATCAGCGCGCGGACTACATGATCCAGCGTCCACATTGCCAGAGGAATGGATGCCCGATCTGCTTCGTACTGGGCATCCTTGGAGAAGCCGCCGGTGCTGACATATAGCCCGCGATCATCCTTGTGGCGGCCGCCGAGGAAGCTGCGGATTTCCTGGCTGCCCATCTGCCCCTTGCGGTGCTTGACCTCTACGACGATGCGCGGGTGTTCGAAGCCAAATCCGTCCGGCGAGGCAACGATATCTTTGCCCCGATCCGAGCCAGGCGGCGAAACCTGTGTCTTGTAGCCCATAGCGCGCAGGATTCCGGCGACCAGTTGCTGCATGTCGTCCCAGTCGAGTTCGTTGACCCGATCCTTGATGCGCTCCAGCGCCTGGGATTCGATATCGGCCAGCGGGTCGGCGATGACTTCCTCGGCTTCGTCTTCCACGACTGGAACCGGTTTACCCTTCAGCGCCGCCAACACTTCGCCTGCCGCGCTGGACGGAACCTCGAAGAGGGTCAGGGTCGAACCCAGACTGTTCTTTGTGCTGGTGCCCAAGCTGTCGCGTGGCAATTCCTGCACTTGCCACTGCACCTTGCGCGCCAATGGCATGCCTTGTTCAGCCCACTCTTGGTGATGCTCGGCCGGGCCAGTGACCTTGCCAATTGAGTACACGCGATTGGCTGGCGAGTAGGTGACGATCCAATCACCATCCTGGATGTCGTTGACGAAGCGCCAGACCTGGGATGCGCCCGATACCACCGTGCCTTGTTTTGCCTGGGGCTCGGCGGATCGGTATAGGGCGATCAACTGCTTGCGCCCGACACCGGGTTTGGCATGGGCCGCCAATTGATTCCAGCCCACGGCAGCCACGCCGCGTTCTCGAAAGGCGTCATACAGGCTGCCGCCTTCGCCGCGCACCATCCACATCCGTGCCATCGCATTCCCTCTCGTATTCATAGCCATCAATCCAGCACAACCAGAAATTCAGTCGCCAGTGCGGTCGGCTGAACATCTCGAACATTGCGCTGCAGCGAAACCAGGCCGTAATCCGCCATCATTTTCAGAGTGCGTGACAGGTTCGGCACCTTGCGGCCGCTGAGTTCGGCCAATTCGGTCAGAGACTTGGGTTGTTTGTCATGGATCAACCGCAGCAGGCGGCGGTTGTCGTCCGACAGCACGGCTGCCAGCGACGCCAGGGATGGGAACAAGATGCTAGGAACTTCGCCCCCTCGCGAAGGAGGCGAACTATCCGGCTGTCGAACACCCACAATGCAGCGTTTCATGCATCTAAGCCCAAAGACACGTTGACTTACAATGATATCAATCTCTGATAAACACTGCTGGACGCACGGAAAAACCCTGACGCGATCCCACGAAAAAATGGGGTAATTTCAATAAAAGTTACCCTAATATCCTAAAGTGATTACCCCATTTTCAGCGGTCCGTACTCGGCAAAGGCAAACGGCAAGGGAACGGCACTCAAGGGAGAACGGCCCTATCCTGAAAAGGAAAAGGCCGCCCCCTGCTCACTCGCTCTGCAACACTCGGCCAAATCGTCCCTATGCCGTGCCACTGTCCTCCGCCGTACTCAGATAGTCCGCCCAGTCCTGCAACAGCGTCCTTCTCTGATCCAACAGCAGCGCCTTGTTGTACGTCGCCCGCACCTTGTTGCTTTCCACGTGGGCAAGCTGCCGTTCAATTGCATCAGGCCGGTATCCGCTCTCATTGGCCCAGGTCGAAAAGGTCGTCCGCCAGCAGTGCGGCGTCGTACCCCGCCCCAGGTTCATGTCACGCATCGCGTAGGTGAGCCGGTTGGGCGTGGTGAAGCCCTTGCCGCTCCGGTGTGGGAACAGATAACTGCCACCGCCCGTGATGCACTGCAAATCCTTCAACGCGGCAATGGCCTGTGCAGACAACGGGCTGACATGGTCGCGCCGCGCTTTCATCTTCGCCGCAGGCCGACGCCACAGAGCATCCTCAAAGTCGAACTCATCCCACTCGGCATCCGCCGCTTCCCTGGACGGCAGGCGGTCAGCGCAATCAACCGCAGGCACAACGCCGTTTCTGGATAGCCCCGGTAGCCGCGCAGGGCCTGACAGAACTTCTGGATCTGCTCGCGCGTCATCGCCGCCTTGCTCTCGCTGAACGGCACGCGCAACAGCCCGCGAAGACTGGGAATTGGATTGGCCTCTACCAGGCCACGCACCACTGCGAACTCAAAGATCGCCGCCAGATCGCCTTTGACGTGAATGGCTGCCCAAGCACCGTGGGCCTTGCACTCTTCCAGCAGCGGACGAATCTGTTTAACGCCAATGTCGCTCATCGGCATCCCGTCGAATTTGGGCGACAGATATTTCCTGATACGGGACTCTTTCGTACGGTAGGAACTGAGCGCAAAGACAGACTTGATCTCGGCCAGGTACGCCTGCGCCACCTTGGCAAACGAGCTTTCACGAGCGCGCTTACGCTCCTCCAGTGCTTCCAGGTTGCGCTGCTTGACCTGCTGCCGATCATGGGCGGGATGGATACCATGCTTAACCAAGGCACGCGCTTTCTCTCGGGCCGCACGCGCCTCCGCAAGGCTTACTTGAGGAAAGCCGCCAATGGCAAAGAGGTTCTCCTTGCCTTGCAGGCGGTACTTCCACCGCCAGAGCTTGCCGCCGGTGGACTTGACCAGCAGGAACAGGCCCCCGCCGTCCGAAAGCTTCCAGTCTCGATCAGTCGGTTTGGCCGCCTTGACCTTGGCATCGGTGAGTAGATTCTCGGGCATCGTTGGACTCCACTGCGGGGAAAAGTACCCACACGGTTGAACACGAGTACCCCCAACGCTACCCCCGAATTTTCTGGACCTCGATGAACAATAGGAACGCTCAGCAGACCGTATTGTTTCTGCAACCCATTAATTTAGAACGGATAAACCAATCCACCAAGCGCTACTGAGCGCCACCGAGATCCAGCAAAAATCGTCAGACGTTGAACAGGAAGTTCATCACATCCCCATCCTGCACGACGTACTCCTTCCCTTCCGCGCGCATCTTGCCGGCTTCCTTCGCACCCTGCTCGCCCTTGCAGGCGATGAAGTCCTCATAGGAAATCGTCTGTGCCCGAATGAAGCCGCGCTCGAAGTCGGTATGGATAACGCCCGCCGCCTGCGGCGCGGTTGCCCCGATCGGAATCGTCCACGCCCGCACTTCCTTCACGCCCGCGGTGAAGTACGTTTGCAAGCCCAACAGCTTGAACGCCGCGCGGATCAGCCGGTTCAGACCCGGCTCTTCCATCCCCATATCGGCCAGGAACGCCGATCGATCTTCTTCCGGAAGATCGACGATTTCCGACTCGATCGCCGCGCAGATCGCCACGACCGGCGCATTGCGTGCGTTGGCGAATTCGGTCAGTCGATCCAGCAGCGGATTATTGGTGAAGCCGTCGTCATTCACATTGCCCACGTACATCGCCGGCTTGGACGTGATGAAGCACATCGGCGCGATCAGCGCGCGCTCTTCCTGCGTCAGGTCCAGCGCCCGCACCGGCTTGGCTTCGTTCAACTGGGCGATGCACTTTTCCAGGATGGTCACCAGGCGCTGCGCGTCCTTGTCGCCGGAGCGCGCCGTCTTGTTATGGCGATGCAGGGCTTTTTCGGCGGTCTGCAGATCGGCCAGCGCCAATTCGGTTTCGATGACTTCGATGTCGGCGATCGGGTCGACCTTGCCCGCCACGTGGATCACGTTGGGGTTTTCGAAGCAGCGCACGACGTTGACGATGGCATGCGTTTCGCGAATGTGCGACAGGAACTGGTTGCCCAGGCCTTCGCCCTGGCTGGCGCCGGCGACCAGGCCGGCGATGTCCACGAATTCCACCGTGGCCGGCAGGACGCGTTCCGGCGAGACGATCTCCGCCAGCTTCTGCAAACGGGAATCCGGCACTTCCACCACGCCCACGTTGGGCTCGATGGTGCAGAAGGGATAGTTTTCCGCCGGGATGCCGGCCTTCGTCAAGGCGTTGAAGAGAGTCGATTTGCCGACGTTGGGCAGGCCGACGATGCCGCATTGCAAAGCCATGTAAGTCCTTGATTGTCCAGGCACTATCGAGCCCGATGTGGGCGTGCCGGAAGTGCCCCGACCCGCGCCGGAAATGGTGCGGGCAGGTCGTGAATTAGCGACAAAACCGGCCAACCCCGGGGGTTTTGTCCACGAAAGACGTGATTTTAACCGAGGGGCCGGGCACACCCCGGCACTTGTTTCCCCTGCACGGCCCTGGCGCCGGATATCGCAGCCCAAGCATCGGACCCAGCCGGCGCAGGGCTCCAGCCATGCGCCGGCCCCCGCATTACTTCTTGGTCGGGCTCAAAGTCAGCTTCTGCACGCGCCAGTTAAGCAATTCGCCGACATACAGCGTGTTTTCGTTGGGGCAGGCGATTTCGTGGACCCAGCCGAACTGGCCGGCGTTGCGGCCCGAGCTGCCAAGGTAGCCCAACAGCTTGCCGTCCAGGCTCAGCTTGTAGATGCGTCCGGGGTAGGCATCGGAGGTGTACAGCACCTGCTCCTTGCCCGGCACCTTGGGGGTGATACACAAAGTCCAAGGCGCACCGGGAAACATGGTGGCCACGCCGCCCGCCTCGGGGTTGGGCTTGTTGCCGTAGAGCTGTTGGGCATCCGGCGGGGCCGGCACGTCGATGGTGATCGAACGCAGATACTTCCCTTCGGTGTCGAACACCTGGATGCGCCGGTTGCCGCGATCCGCCACGTAGACATGGTCCTCGGCGTCGGTGGCGATGGCATGCAGGGTGTTGAACTGGCCCTGCTCCGAACCAAACGTGCCCCACGACTTCAGCCAACGGCCGTCGGGTCCGATCTTGGCCACCCGCGAATTGATGTAGCCGTCCGAGATATAGGTATTGCCCTTGGAGTCCCAAGCCATGTCGGTGACCTGGCGGAAAGCGCCGTCAACAGCCGGCAGGGGCGGCTTGGGATGTTCCAGCGGATGGGCGTTCTCGTCGCTGGCCTCAGGCTTGCGGCCGATGACCCACACCACCTCGCCTTGTTTATTGAACTTGATGACCACGTCCGAGCCCTTGTCGGCGGCCCAGATATTGCCTTGCGGATCCACGCGCACGTCGTGGGCGAAGGACCAGGCGTAGAGATGCGCGCCGATCTCGCGCACGTACTTGCCGTTTTGATCGAACTCCAGCAATTGGGCCGCCGCCGCGCCATAAGCCGGGCCGATCGTATTGCCACGCTGGAAGACGTAGATATGGCCGGCCTTGTCCAGCGCGACGCCCGATACCTCGCCCAGGTGCTGCCCGGCCGGCATCTTGATGGGGTTGGTCGCCTTGAAGGGGATTTCCTGCGCGTCTGTCGCGGCAAGCGCCAGAGCCGGCCCCAAGGTCAATGCAGCAGTGATCAACAATGTCTTCTGTTTCATGCCGTCTCCTCCTGGACCTTCGCTGTGATGAAGCGCTTGTTCTTTCAGGTATCCGGTTCGTATAGCAGTGACATTCTGACAAGGACCTGTATGAAAAGGCCATCATCCATGCGGCGGCTTCATTTTCCTGCCTGACCCCAGGGTGCTCGCCAAACCCGCGCTCAAATCGATCGGCCTTGCCATGCTGGGCTGGGAATCACTGCCTCACCGGCGCAACGCCGCCTGATGGGCAGGCATTTCTATTGCCCGGTGCATACACACGGGCAAAACTTCCGGTCGCGTGTACGCCCGGTACGAGAAAACCTGGCTTCAACTGTCGGTGCGTCGCGGCGCGCCGCGCCCACCTACCAGTTTGTTTCTCGCTCCGGCGTGGATGAGATCCGGTGGATCGACAGGTCGGCGCCATTGAACTCCGCCTCCGGGCTGACCCGCAGGCCCACGGTCGCGCGGATGATGCCGTAGACGATGAACCCGCCTGCCAGCGCGACCACGACGCCGAACAGCGTGCCGGCGACCTGGGCCAGGAAAGACACCCCGCCGAGCCCGCCCAGGGAATGCAGGCCGAAGATCCCCGCCGCGATGCCGCCCCACGCGCCGCACAGGCCGTGCAGCGGCCACACGCCCAGCACGTCGTCGATGCGCCATTTGTTCTGCACCCGCGTGAACATATAGACAAACAACACGCCGGCGACGGCGCCGGTTGCCAGGGCGCCGATCGGATGCATCAGATCCGATCCCGCACACACCGCCACCAGCCCCGCGAGCGGGCCGTTATACGTGAACCCGGGGTCGTTGCGCCCCACCAGCCACGCGGACAGCGTGCCGCCCGCCATCGCCATCAGCGAATTCATGGCGACCAGGCCGCTGATCTTGTCCAGCGTCTGCGCGCTCATGACATTGAAGCCGAACCAGCCCACCGTCAGCACCCAGGCGCCCAGCGCCAGGAAGGGAATATTGGACGGCGGATGCGCCGCGATGCGGCCATCCTTGTACCGCCCACGCCGCGCGCCCAGCAGCACCACGGCGACCAGGGCCACCCAGCCGCCGAAAGCGTGCACGACTACCGAACCAGCGAAGTCATGGAAAGGCGCGCCGGTGGCGTCCGTCAGCCACTGCTGCAGTCCCAGATGGCCGTTCCAGACGATGCCTTCCAGGAAGGGATACACCAGTCCGACCAGCAGCGCCGTGGCCGCCAGTTGCGGATTGAAGCGCGAGCGCTCGGCGATGCCGCCGGAGATGATCGCCGGAATCGCGGCCGCGAAGGTCAGCAGGAAGAAGAAGCGCACCAACTCGTGGCCGTTCTTCACCGCAAGCGCCTCGGCACCGGTAAAAAACTGCACGCCATAGGCGATCTGATAGCCGACGAAGAAATACGCGATGGTCGACACCGCGAAATCCACCAGGATCTTGACCAGGGCATTGACCTGGTTCTTCTTGCGCACGGTTCCCAGTTCAAGGAAGGCGAAGCCCGCGTGCATCGCGAGCACCATGATCGCCCCAATGAGGATGAACAGGGTATCGGCGGCTGATTTGAACGTATCCATGGCGGTATTCCGGCGTGACGCCGAGGGCGCCTGCCCCCACATCCCGCTCTGGCTGTCTCCGTATTAAAAAACGCGCCACGCACGATACACGAAAACGTCTTACACGCAGCCAAGCGCCGCGGGACCGGGACAAAAGGCCAGCGGCAAGCCAGCGCCTATGTTGCAGCGACGCCACCGCCACGGAACATGGCGTGCCGGGCTATGCAGGCCCGTCCCGGCTTGGGCAAGCCTGCCTTGCCGCGATGACAGCCCGGCGGAAGGACTACACTGCCCGCCATGCCGCATCTCTCCTCTCGTATCGCCGTCATCGGCGGCGGCCCCGCCGGGCTGGCCGCCGCCGAAGTCCTTGCCGCCGCCGGCGTGGGCGTCGACCTCTTCGACGCCATGCCGTCCGTGGGCCGCAAGTTCCTGATGGCCGGCCGCGGCGGGCTCAATCTGACCCATGGCGAACCGCTGGCGGCTTTCCTGTCGCGCTATGGCGACCGGCAAGCCGAGATCGCGCCGCTCGTGCGGGCATTTCCGCCGGATGCGGTGCGCGAGTGGGCGGTGGGCCTGGGCATCGAAACCTTCGTCGGCAGTTCGGGGCGCGTGTTTCCGCGCGAGATGAAAGCCGCGCCCTTGTTGCGCGCCTGGGTGCATCGCCTGCGCGAGAACGGCGTCGTCACGCACGCCCGCCATCGATGGACCGGCTGGGACGACGCCGGCCGCCTGCGCTTCGCCACGCCCGGCGGCGAAAGTACGCACGACGCGGACGCCGTGATCCTGGCATTGGGCGGGGGCAGTTGGGCCAGGCTGGGTTCGGATGGGGCATGGATACCGCTGTTGGCGGGACGCGGCGTGCAGGTCGCGCCCCTGAAGCCGGCAAACTGCGGTTTCGAGATCGCCTGGTCGGACTTCTTTCGGGCCAAGTTCGCCGGCGAGCCGGTCAAGAACGTGGTGGCGAGCTGCGTGAACGTGGTGGCGAGCTGCGTGAACGTGGACGGCACGCCCCTGCGGCGCCGCGGAGAATTCGTGATCAGCGAACCGGGCGTCGAAGGCAGCCTGATCTATGCGCTCTCGACCGCCTTGCGCGGCCAGCTCGAACGCGACGGCCGGGCCGTGCTGACCATCGACCTGCTGCCGGACCGGACAGCCGACCGTGTACTGGCGGACGTCAGCCACCCGCGCGGCGCGCGTTCGCTATCGTCGCACTTGCAAAGCCGCGTCGGCGTCATCGGCGTGAAGGCGGCGCTGTTGCGCGAAGCGTTGTCCAAGGAGGCCATGCTGGACCCCGGCACCCTGGCCCGCACGATCAAGGCCTTGCCACTCGTCCTGACCGCGACGCGCCCCATCGATGAAGCGATCAGCACGGCCGGCGGCGTGCGCTTCGACGCGCTGGACGACAATTCCATGCTGAAGCAGGTGCCCGGCGTTTTCTGCGCCGGCGAGATGCTGGATTGGGAAGCGCCCACGGGCGGCTATCTGCTGACGGCGTGCATCGCCAGCGGGCGTGCCACGGCGCAGGGCGTGTTGCGTTGGCGAGCCCCGCAGGATTAGTCGGGCCCGATCTCCCGGCTCACGAAACGACTTCAGGCGCCCACTTCATGAACGCCAGCACCAGCAGCACCGGTCCGGCGTTGAACAAGGCATGCATCAATATCGACGCCCCTATCCCCCGGCGCGTCCGCATCCAGCTCAATACCAGCCCGGTCAGCCACTGCGGCAGCACCAGCAGCGGCATCAGTCCCAGCGGCGTATGGTTCAGGTAGAAATTGCCCAGATGCATGCCGGCAAAGACGAGTGCCGCGGAATGCAGTATCCAAGGGAAATACCGCACGTAGCGGCGCCGCCAATCCCACTTCCAGGTGCGCCGCGCGTCGCCGCCCTGGCGCTGCGTCCAGGCGATAACAGCCAGCACCGCCACGATCAGCGTCGCCGTGTACGCATTCGGCCCGCGCAGCAGCGGCCAGATCATCAAGGGAACGACCCACAGCGCGTGCACGGGCCGCCGCAGCCCGTAGCGGAATAGCATTTCTTCCACCAGCGGCGCCCAGACGATGGCGGTGAACCAGGGGATCGCGCCCATCTCCAGCTTGTGATGCGCGCCGCCCAGCGTCGCCACGGCCACGGCCAGCGGCCCCAGCGCGAACAAGTTGATCCCCCACAGCATGGCCACCCAGGCCATCAGGCGGCGCAGGGGCACGGGCGGCAGCCAGTCCGCGCGCTGGCCCGTGCCCCGGCGGCGCGGCGAAAGGTGGCGCAGCGTGGGCCGGCGCAGGAAGCGCCAGAAATCCGCGATATCGCCGCGTAGCCGCGGCACGGTGCCGCCTGGGGATGCCCGCATGATCAGCCCTCGTTGCCGCGATGCAGCTGCTGGGTCGCGCGGACGAATTCGCCGTCCAGCAGCGAGGGGATAACGGCGCGGCAGCGGTCGATCACCGCTTCGATGCCGGTCAATTCCTCGCGGCGCGGCTGATGCAGCACGAAATCAGCCACCTGCTGCGCCAGCCCCAGGGCGCGCGGATGGCCGATGCCGATCCGCAGCCGCCAGAAAGCCGGGCTGCCCAATGCGGACTGGATGTCGCGCAAGCCGTTGTGGCCGGCATGGCCGCCGCCCTGCTTGAGCTTGACCTGACCCGGCAGCAGGTCAAGTTCGTCATGCAGCACGAGGATCTGTTCCGGCGCGAACTTGTAGAAGCGCGCCAGCGCGCCCACGGACTGGCCCGACCGGTTCATATACGTCATGGGCTTGAGCAGGACGGCGTTTTCGCCGCCATGCCTGGCCTTGGCGACAAAGCCGTTGAAACCCTTTTCCATCGCGAAGCTGGCGCGCAGGTCGTCGGCGATGTGATCGGCCAGCCAGAAGCCCGCGTTGTGGCGGGTGGTTTCGTATTCCGGACCGGGATTGCCCAGGCCGACGATCAAGCGGATGGGGATGGACATGACTATCTACGATGAAAAAACCCTGCGTATGGTATTCCACACGCAGGGTTCGCAGTACAGCGGCACGGTGCGCCGGACAAGCCGCACCGTGTCAGGTGGCCTTCGTCAGGCCGCCGGCGTGGCTTCGCCGCCTTCCGCCGCGTCGCCGCTGTCTTCCGCGGCACCGCCCTTGACCAGCGCCGAGGCGACCACCGGGTTGGCGTCACCGCGGTGCGCCAGGTAAGTCACGCCCTTGGGCAGCTGGATGTCGGACAGGTGCAGCGAAGCACCGCCGATCAGCTTGGACAGGTCCACTTCGATGAACTGCGGCAGGTCGCCCGGCAGGCAGGCCACTTCGATTTCGTTCAGCACGTGAGTGATGATCGCGCTGCTCAGCTTCACGGCCGGCGAAACTTCGGCATTGATGAAGTGCAGCGGCACCTTGGTGTGCAGCACCTTGCTGGAATCCACACGCTGGAAATCGACGTGCAGGACTTGCTGCTTGTAGGCGTGCCATTGAACGGCGCGCAGCAGCACCTGTTCGCCCTTGCCGCCTTCGATCTGCATGTCCAGGATGGAGGAGTGGAACTCTTCCTTGCGCAGGGCGTGGTAGATCTCGTTGTGGTCGAGCTCGATGTTCAGGGGCTGGCTGCCCGCACCGTAAACGATGGCGGGAACCCGGCCCGCGCGGCGCAGGCGGCGGCTCGCACTCGATCCCTGGACGCTACGCGCAGTGGCGTTGAATTTCATGGATGACTCCAAACAGTGGGACGCGGAGGCGTCCCGGTAAAACACGGCCGCACCATGCGAACCGTGGCTTCGCTTGCGCGCCGCGACCAGCGGGCAAGCGAGAGGGGGAAAACGCGTTCAGTCCGCGAACAGCGAGCTGACCGATTCCGCGTTCGAAATGCGCAATATGGTTTCGCCGAGCAGGCCGGCGCACGACAGCTGGCGGATCTTGCCGACCGAGCGCGCCTGTTCCGACAGCGGGATGGTGTCCGTCACGACCAGTTCGTCCAGTTCCGAGCCCTGGATGCGGTCGACCGCGCCGCCGGACAGCACGGGGTGGGTACAGTAGGCGTAGACCGCGCCGGCGCCGCGTTCCTTCAGGGCCTGGGCCGCCTTGCACAGCGTGCCGGCGGTGTCGACCATGTCATCCATGATGACGCAGGTACGGCCGTCGACTTCGCCGATGATATTCATGACTTCCGACACATTGGCGCGCGGGCGCCGCTTGTCGATGATGGCCAGGTCCGCTTCCAGCTGCTTGGCCAGGGCGCGGGCACGCACCACGCCGCCGATGTCGGGGGACACGACGACCAGGTTGGCGAAATTGCGGCGCCAGATGTCGCCCAGCAGGATGGGGCCGGCGTAGATGTTGTCCACCGGGATATCGAAGAAACCCTGGATCTGGTCCGCATGCAGGTCCATGGTCAGCACGCGGTCCACGCCCGCCACCTGCAGCATGTTCGCCACGACCTTGGCCGAAATGGCCACGCGGGCGGACCGCGGGCGGCGATCCTGCCGCGCGTAGCCGAAATACGGAATCGCGGCGGTGATGCGGCCAGCGGACGCACGGCGCAGCGCATCCACCATGACCATGATTTCCATCAGGTTGTCATTCGTGGGCGCACAGGTCGGCTGCAGCACGAAGACATCCTTGCCGCGGACGTTTTCGTTGATTTCCACCATGACTTCGCCGTCGGAAAACCGACCGACCGTCATCTTGCCCAGCGACATGTCCAAGTGGTTGGCCACATCGACGGCCAGCCGCGTATTCGCGGTGCCGGTGAAAATCATGAAACTGTCTTTTGTCATGATGCAGACACTGTGTGTCGTTTCGAAGGCGAAACAAAAAAAGCTGCTGAACCTGTGCCGGCGAGGCGGGCGTGTTCAACAGCTTTTTCTATAGATATGTTGGGCTGGGGAGGAAGGATTCGAACCTTCGCATGCCGGAATCAAAATCCGGTGCCTTAACCAACTTGGCGACTCCCCACTAGCTTGCAATCCAGTGCCGCAACGGATGCTCGATCAACCCAGGACTCGCCTGCACCAACCGGAACCGCACGGGCGGTTCTTGCACTGCCTGCGACGTATCCGCCATTTTACCGGCGACGCGCATTGTAGCGGCTATTTTCTGCTCCGCCAAAATCGCGGCTTGCATGTCGTGGAATTCGGCGAAGAGACAAGCGCCGGAACCCGACATACGCGCAACGATTCCAGGACTTGCCAGCCATTCAGCGGCCCGGAAAACTTCCGGAAAACGCTTATAGACGACAGGCTCCATGTCATTCCGGCCATACAGGGGCGGGGCTTGCCCACCTTGCATTCGCGCTGTCTTGCCGAAATCAGTCGAAGCGAGAAAGTCCGCTATTTTGATACACGGCGTATCCCTTGTCAAATCAGGATCGCCGTAGACCGCCGGCGTCGGCACGCTGGCGTCCGGCTGTGCCACCAGGTACGCCCGTTCCGGCAGCGGGACGGCGGTGAGGATCTCGCCCACCCCCTCGGCGAAAGCGGACTGGCCGAAAATGAATACCGGCACGTCGGCCCCTAGGGGAAGGGCCAGCCGCATCAGCTCGGCGCGCGACAGCCCGGTATTCCATAGGCGGTTCAATGCGATCAGCGTGCTGGCCGCGTCGCTGGAACCGCCCCCCAGCCCCCCGCCCATGGGAATACGCTTTTCCAGCCCGATCGACGCGCCCTGGCGGGTACCGGTGGCCGTCTGCAGCGCGAGCGCCGCGCGCACGGTCAGGTCGGTGTCCACCGGAACGCCGGGCAATGCGTCCACGCGAACGATGCGGCCATCGGCGCGCGACTCGAAATTCAGGCTGTCGGCCAGGCCTATGAAACGGAAAACCGTCTGCAGCAGGTGATAGCCGTCGGCCCGGCGCCCGACGATATGCAGGAAGAGATTCAGCTTGGCGGGCGCCGGAACGTCGTACAGGTTCACGATTCAGGATGGATTGACGACCAGGCGCAGGAGGATGCGCCGATCCGGCTCGCGCCGTTCCAGTACCAGCACCTGCGGGCCCAGCTCGTCGTAGCGGGACAATCGGGCCTGCCAGCCGCCCTGGTCGAACGCCACGGGACGCTGCGATGGGTCGCGCTCCACGTGGTCCGCCGGCGGGCGCGCGGGCAGGCGCCCGCGCAACCAATCGCGCAGCCCCGATACGGGGATACGGCTGCCTATCGCATCGGCCACGAGTTCGTCGGGATCGCGTGCCTCTTGCCGCGTCCCGTCGGATTTATTTAGCACCGCCATGCCCGGCTGCCCCTCCACGCGGGCCTGCGTGGCGCCCAGCGGGTTGGTCAGGTCCAGGATATAGCGGCGGCCGTCGTCCAGCCAGGAAAAACCGCCCTGCAGCGCGTCCTGCTTGCCGTCGTCCTGGGTGACGGTCAGCGCGAAACGGCCCACCCGGGAAAATTCCCCCGCGCCGCCACTGCCGGCGATACGTCCCGGGGTAACGCAGGCCGTCAACACCAGGCACGCAGCCGCCGCCAGGGCGGCGCGCCAGCGCGCCAGCCTCACAGGCTGACCCCCAGGCGCTTGATGGTGTCGCGCAGCGTCTTGTTGGCGGGGTCCTTGCGCGCGGCCGCCGCGAAGATGGCGCGCGCTTCGTCCTTGCGCCCCTGCATCCACAGGACTTCGCCCAGGTGCGTACCGATTTCGGGCTCGGGGCGGCGCGAATAGGCGCGCTGCAGGAACGTCAAGGCCGCGTTGTTGTCACCCATGCGGTACTTGACCCAGCCCATGCTATCCATGATGTAGGGATCGTCGGGCGCCAGGTCCATCGCCTGCGTGATCAGGTCCAGGGCTTCCTTCAGGCGGATGTTGTGGTCCGCCAGGGTATAGCCCAGCGCGTTGTAGGCATGCGCGTGATCGGGATCGAGCGCGATCACCTGCCGCAGCAGGCGTTCCAGATCGACGATCCTGTCCTGGCGTTCGTACAGCATGGCCAGTTCGTATTTGATCTCGACCGTGTCCGGAATGGCCTTGTCCGCGCCGGACAGCAGCGCCACCGCCTGGTCCGTCCGGTTGGCGTCGCGCAGGATCTGCGCCTTGGTCAGCACGCCCAGCACGCGCTCTTCCTCGTCCTGGGGCTGGGACTGGTCGATCATCTTCAGCGCGGCATCGACATTGCCCTGCTTGGCGCGCAGCGTGGCCTGGCGCATGCGCGCCTGGTAGCGCACGGCCGGATCGTCGATCCTGCCGAGTTCCGCGATCGCGTCGTCGTAGCGTCCCTGGTCTTCCGCGATGCGCGACAGCAGGACGCGCGCGTCGGCGGCGGCACCAGGCGCGTCCGACGTGCCCGGCACCAGTGCACGCTGGCGCTGGTTCTGCACGTCCAGGTACTGTTCCAGGAAGTGGCGCGCGTCGTCCAGGCGGCCTGCCTTGTACGCCAGCTGCGCCTGCATGAACATCAGGTCGAAATCTTCCGGCGAACGGCGCGACATGGCGCGCAGCTCGGCCAAGGCGCCCTCATAGTCACCGCTTTCGGAAAGCTGGCCGGCCAGCATCAGGCGCAGGCGGCGAGCATCGGGATGCTTGGCAATGAAGGCGCGCGCATCGGCGGTCGCCTGCCGGGGATCCACCCTCATGCCGTATTCCAGGACGCGCTGCGCGGCGGCCTCGGATTTCGGATCGGCGCGCAGCGCGGCTTGCGCTTCCTGCAAGGCGCGGGCATTGTCGCCCGCGGCCTGCGCCACGTCGGCCAGGGCCATGTGCGCCGCCGGCAGCTTGCGCACGGCAGGGCTGAGCGCCTGGTCCAGGATGGACAGCGCGGTCTTGCGATCGTTGATGCGGCCCAGCACGGCCAGCGATTGCGAGATGGCGGCGGTCTTGTCCGGCGCGGCGTCGATGCGCTTGCGCAGCGCTTCGGCCAGGCCGTCGGTCTGCCCATTGGCCGCGGCCAGCGCCAATTCGGTGGTGCCGGCTTCCGGATCGCCCGGCGCCAGGCGCGCCCACACCCGCGCGGCGTCCAGGGCACCTTTCAGGTTGCCGCCCGCCAGATAGAATTCCAGCGCACGGCGTGCCACGCGCGGGTCGGCCACGTCCTTGGCCAGGCCGAGCATGGTGGTCGCGGCGGTGCCGTACATCCCGCGCTGCGCGGCGATTTCCGAGGCCAGGATCCGGTACATGATGCTGGAGGTCAGGCGGACGTAAGGCAACTGGCCTTCGCGCAAGCGGATGACATCGGTTTCCTGACGCGGCGCCCGCTGCACGCGCGGCGCGATGGTGTCGGCGGTGTGCCTTTCCGCGGCCTGCGCAGGCGCGGCCTGCAATCCGGCCAGCGCCAGCATCAGCGAGGCGAACCCATATTTGATATGCATATGCGACGACTTCACGCGTCCCGTCCGATAAATGGCACAATCTGTACACGCAACTGATCATCTTACACTGGCTGATGCCTGAACTGCCTGAAGTCGAGACCACGCGGCGGGGAATCGCAACCGTCATGACAGGCCGGCCGCTGGTCAAGCTGGTGGTAAGAGAACCGCGCCTGCGCTGGCCTGTTCCGGCCGACCTTCCCGAGACCCTTTCCGGCCGTACGGTCCTGGAATGCGGACGCCGCGGCAAGTACCTGCTGCTGCGCTTCGACCATGGCACGCAAATCGTGCACCTGGGCATGTCCGGCTCACTGCGCCGCGTGCCGGAGGGCGAAGCGCCGCGGCGCCACGACCACGTTGAATGGATATTCGAACACGCGACTCTGCGCCTGCACGATCCGCGCCGTTTCGGCGCGGTACTCTGGCATCCGGCCGATGCCGGTCCCGTGGAATTCCATCCGCTGCTGGCGCGGCTGGGCATCGAACCTTTTGACGAGCGCTTTGATGGAGCATGGCTGCACCAGCAGTTGCGCGGGCGCGCGGCGCCCGTCAAGCAACTGCTGCTGGCCGGGGAAGCGGTGGTGGGAGTGGGCAATATCTACGCATCGGAAAGCCTGTTTCGCGCCGGCATCCATCCGCGCACGCCTGGGCGCCGGCTGTCGCCGGCCCGCTGCGACCGCCTGGCCCAGGCCATCCGGCAGACGCTGGCGGACGCGCTGGCTTCCGGCGGCAGCACGCTGCGCGACTACGTGGGCGCGGGCGGCGAGCCGGGCAGCTATTTCACCATCCACGCGGCCGTCTACGAGCGTGCGGGGCAGCCCTGCCGCGTCTGCGGGACCGCGATCCGCCGCATCGTGCAGGGCCAGCGCGCCACGTACTACTGCGTCAAGTGCCAGCGCGCCTAGGGCGCGCGCTCAATGGCAGGCCTGTGCAATGGATGTGCAGGGCCTGGCCATCGCCATCGCCATCGCCATCGCCTGCGCGCTCGCCATCAAGCCGGCCGGCGCCTTGACCCTCGCCCTGGCTCCTGCCCTGGCCTACGCCGACGCCTGCGCCAACGCCACATCACCGCTGAAATATCAACGCTGCGCGTAGGAATCGACGATCAACGCACGCAGCCACTGGTTGCCGCCATCGCGTTGGAAGCGCGCGTGCCAGTAAAGATTGCTTTGCAGGGCCGGCACGCGTACCGGCGGCGTCAGCACGCGCAGCCCGAAGCGCTCGGCCGCGCTGTCGGCAAGCTTGCTCGGCACCGTGGCCAGCAGGTCCGTCACGCTGACGATGTAAGGCACGGCCGCGAAATGCGGCACGCTGAAGTGGGATGCCAGCACCAGCCCGGCTCTTTCCAGCGCCTGGTTCACCTGACCGTAGGGCGCGGCATGGGATACCACCAGATGGCGCTCGGCGCGAAAGGCCTTCAGACCCATTCCTTCGTGCGCGGTGGGATGGCCGTGGCGAAAGAGGGTGGCATAGCCCTGGCGGAACAGCATGCGCTGCAACAGGCCCCCACCCAGCCCCTGAAAGGCGCCCAAAGCCATGTCGACCTGCCCCGCGTCCAGCTCGCGCTGCAGTTCCGGTCCCTGCAGCCGCACCGATTCGACCCGTACGCCGGGCGCCTCGCGCGCGCAGCGTTCCATCAGCCCCGGCATGAAGTGGATCTCGCCCACGTCGGTCATCGCCACGCGGAACCGGCGCGTACTGGTCGCCGGGTCGAATCGGGGCGGTGCTTCCAGCGCATGCGCCAGCATGCCCAGCGCTTCGGCCACCGCGCCGGCCAGGTGCTGTGCGTAGGGCGTGGGCAGCATGCCTTGCGGCGTCCGCACGAACAGCACATCGTCGAAGGTCGCGCGCAGCCGCCGCAAGGCGTTGCTGGCCGCCGGCTGCGTGATGCCCAGGCGCCGCGCAACGGCGGAAAGATTGCGCTCTTCCACCAGGTACTGGAAGAGGACCAGGAGATTCAAGTCGAGCGCGCGCAGGTCGGGCATGGGGATATCGCCGTATAGAGGATGAGGATGCCGTGATGCGTCGGCCAGGGCGCCGCCGGCAGTGATGAGACGCGCGCCCTCCCATTATTCATCAAATTTATGGGCGGTATTTTTCCATTCATCTAGCGTCGCACTGCCGCCTCGGGGAAAATCGCCCTACGACGGGCCGCGGCCGCCGCGCCCGCTCCCGCACACAAGACGGAGACATCCCATGAGCTCGCAGCCCCCTGCCGCGAACGACCAGGCCCCCTGCTACATGACCGGTTTCGGCAACGCCTTCGCCACCGAGGCGCTGCCCGGCGCGCTGCCGGTGGGCCGCAATTCGCCCACCCGCTGTCCGTACGGCCTGTACGCCGAACAATTTTCCGGCACGGCCTTCACGGCGCCCCGCGCCGAAAACCGCCATAGCTGGCTCTACCGCATTCGCCCTGCCGCGCAGGTCGGGCCCTTCGAGGCCTGCGCGCAGGCGGGCGGCTGGGTCAGCCATTTCGGCGCTCAGCCTGTCTCGCCCAACCGCTTGCGTTGGGGCGCGCGCCCCATGCCGCAGACCCCCACGGATTTCATCGACGGCATCGCGACGGTCGGCGGCAACGGCGGTCCCGGCGAAGACAGCGGCGTCGGCATCCATATCTATACGGCGAACGCGCCCATGCAAGGCCGCTATTTCCATGACGCCGACGGCGAACTGTTGATCGTGCCGCAGCAGGGACGGCTGCGGGTGGATACCGAATTGGGGCGCATCGACCTCGCGCCGCTGGAAATCGCCGTGATTCCGCGCGGCATGCGCTTTCGCGTCACGCTGCCCGATGGCACCGCGCGCGGCTATCTGCTTGAAAACTTCGGCGCACCCATGCGGCCGCCGGAACGCGGGCCCATCGGTTCGAACTGCCTGGCCAACGTCCGCGACTTCGAAACATCGGTCGCGTGGTACGAGGACATCGAAGGCGACTTCGCCCTGGTCGCCAAGTTCGAGGGGGGATTCTGGCGTGCGCGGCTCGACCATTCGCCGCTGGACGTGGTGGCCTGGCATGGCAACTACGCGCCTTACAAGTACGATCTGCGCCGTTTCAACACGATCGGCTCCATTAGTTTCGATCATCCGGACCCGTCCATCTTCACGGTGCTGACCTCGCCCTCGGATACCCCGGGCACGGCCAACATGGATTTCGCCATCTTCCCGCCGCGCATCCTGGCCATGGAGGATACCTTCCGTCCGCCCTGGTTCCATCGCAATATCGCCAGCGAATTCATGGGGCTGATACAGGGCGTCTACGATGCCAAGGCCGAGGGCTTCATGCCGGGCGGCGCCAGCCTGCACAATCGCATGAGCGGACATGGTCCCGATGCGGAGACCTTCGAGAAGGCCTCCCAGGCCGACACCTCGACGCCGCACTACATCCGCGACACCATGGCCTTCATGTTCGAGACGCGACGCGTGATACGCCCTGCCGCCGCCGCGCTGAAATGGCCCGAGCTGCAGTCGGACTACGACGCCTGCTGGCAAGGACTGCGCAAGCACTTCGACCCCACGCGGCCCTAGCGCAGCCAAGGCGCTCGCGCGCGGCATGGAACGCCGCGCGCCCCGGCAAGACAAAGAGCCCGCCGCGGACCACGGGTCCGCGGCTTTCGACTGAAACGGGCGCCCCATCCGGGCGCCACCTCGGATGACAGACACCATGAGCGTTCTGAATGAGACCCACGATCCCGCGCTGCGCAGCTGGCTGGCAAGCGCCAACGACGATGCGCGGGGATTCCCGGTGCAAAACCTGCCTTACTGCGTCTTCCGTCCGGCCAGCTCGCAGGAGGCCTGGCGGCCGGGTGCCGGCATCGGCGATCGCATCCTGGATCTGGCCGCGCTGGCGCGGACGCAGCCGTTCAGCGGCGAGGCCGCGCGCGCCCTGGCCGCCTGCCAGGACAGCGGCCTGAATACGCTGATGGCCTTGGGTCCCGCCTGCTGGTCGGCCTTGCGCCTGGCCTTGTCGCGCGCGCTGCGCGAGGGCTCGCCGATGCAGCAGGCCATCGAACCCTTGCTGGTCGCGCAGGCAGAGGCCGAGTTTTCGGTGCCGGCACGCATCGGCGACTACACGGATTTCTACATTTCCCTGCATCACGCGACGGCGGTGGGCCGCCAGTTCCGGCCCGACAATCCGCTGCTGCCCAATTACAAGTGGGTACCGATCGGCTACCACGGCCGCGCCTCCAGCATCGGCGTGGCCCAGCAGTTCCACCGTCCCGTCGGCCAGACCCGGCCGGCACAGGAAGGCGGCACGCCCGGCTTCGGGCCGTGCGCGCGGCTGGACTATGAAGTCGAGCTGGGCGTGTTCATCGGCACCGGCAACCCGCTCGGCCGCCGCATCGGGCTGGAGGATGCCGAAGCGCACGTCTTCGGCCTGACGGTACTGAACGACTGGTCGGCGCGCGATCTGCAAGCCTGGGAATACCAGCCGCTGGGCCCATTCCTGTCCAAGAATTTCGCCAGCACCATCTCGCCCTGGATCGTCACCCTGGAAGCGCTGGCGCCGTTCCGCGCCCCCTTCCAGCGCGCCGCCGGCGAACCGATGCCCCTGCCGTATCTGAGCGGCGCCCAAAACAGCGCCGCGGGCGCCTTCGACGTACGCCTGCAAGCCACGCTCAGCACGGCGCAATCACGCGGCCAGGGCGAGGCCGCCGCCACCTTGTCGCGCAGCAATTTCCGCGATGCGTATTGGAGTGTCGGCCAACTCGTGACCCATCACACGGTCAACGGTTGCAACCTGCAGCCCGGCGACCTGCTGGGCACCGGCACGTTGTCAGGCCCGGAACCGGACCAGGCCGGCTCGCTGCTGGAACTCACCCAGGGTGGCAAAACGCCCCTCACCCTACCCTGGGGCGAAACCCGCACCTTCCTGCAAGACGGCGACGAAGTCAGCCTGGGCGCGGAATGCGTCAAGCCGGGCTATCCCCGGCTGTCTTTCGGCGCGGCCGTTGGACGGGTGCTGCCGGCCCTCTAGTCGTCATACGTCATATGACAAGAGGCGGGCTTGGCCGCCTCCCAGTCCGCCGGATCGCCGTCATGCCCGAGGTGCCCGCCCTTGCCAAGAGCGGCGTGCACGGCGCCGACGTCGGCCCATGGCTCGGCTTGCCGGCCCGGGCGCGGGGCGGACCCCGTCTTCAGCGCTCCTGCGCGCGCCGCAGCCGTTCGCGGCTGTTGCTCAGGTGGGTACGCATGGCGGCGCGAGCGGACTCCGGGTCCTGCCGCCGGATGGCCTCGTAGATGTCTTCATGCTCGCGATTGACGCGGGCCAGGTAGGGCTCGCGGTCTTCGTCGCCCAGCTTGGCGGAATTGATCCGCGTGCGCGGAATAATGGCCGCCCCCAGGTGCGACAGCAGATCGGCGAAGTATTTATTGTCCGTGGCTTGCGAGATCAGCAGATGGAAGCGGAAGTCCGGCGTCACGGTGTCGCCGCCGGGCTGTAGCGCGGCGCGGAACTGGTCCAGGGCCTCGCGCATCAGCGCCAGCTGTTCCTCGGTGCGGCGCATGGCGGCCAGGCCGGCTGCCTCCGTTTCCAGGCAAATGCGCAGTTCCAGGATCACCAGGATGTCGCGCACCGTGCCGATATCGGCGGGATCCACGCGAAAATCCCCGCCCGTGTTGGGCTTGAGCGCATAGGTGCCCACGCCGTGATGCGTTTCCACCAGGCCCGACGCCTGCAGGCGCGAGAGTGCTTCGCGGACCACCGTACGGCTGACACCGAAGGCGCGCATGATCTCGGATTCGGTGGGGAGTTTTTCGCCCGGCAGGATTTCGCCGGCCCGTATCCGCGTGGACAGACTTTCGACGAGTTCCTGCGCCAGGCTGCGTGGGCGCCGGCGCGCGGGAAGTTCGGCGGACATGGACGTCGTCATAGTGAAATTTCCTGGTCGCCCGCCCCGCTTGACGGGCGTTTGCGGGCCTCATTATACTGGCCGCGCGTTGTACGATGACTTATAAGCTACCCGATTGAACACCCAAACCGACGTGGTGTAAACACCGGCGTCGCACCCCAGGAGACAACGTCGTGAGCCCCCAGGCTACGCCTACCCCCACCCCGTCACAGACGCAACGCATCTCCACCCTGCTCCTGACCGGCGCCGCCGGCGGCCTCGGCAAAGTGCTGCGCGAGCGCCTGAAACCCTACGCGGGCACCCTTCGGCTATCGGATATCGCGGACCTGGGCGCCGCCCAGGACGGCGAGGAGATCGTCCTCGGCGATCTCGCCGATGCGGACGCGGTGGACCGCATGGTGCGCGGCACGGACGCCATCGTGCATATGGGCGGCGTGTCGATCGAACGCCCCTTCGACGAGATCCTGCCGGCCAACATCCAAGGCGTGTACAACCTGTACGAGGCCGCCCGCCGGCACGGCATCAAGCGCGTGGTCTTCGCCAGTTCCAACCACGTCATCGGCTTCTACCGGCAGGGGCAGGTCATCGACGCCGATGTCCCCGTGCGGCCGGACGGCTACTACGGCATCAGCAAGGCTTTCGGCGAAAACCTGTCGCGCTTCTATTTCGACCGCTACGGCATCGAAACCGTGTGCCTGCGGATCGGCTCTTCGTTTCCGGAAGCCAAGGACAGGCGCATGCTGGTCACCTGGCTCAGCTACGACGACCTGACCCACCTGATCGCGCAGTCCCTCTTCACGCCGCACGTCGGCCACACCATCGTGTACGGCGCCTCGGCCAACCGCGACAGCTGGTGGGACAACTCGCGCGCCGCACACCTGGGCTTCCAGCCCAAGGACTCGTCGGAGCAGTTTCGCGCCAAGGTGGAAACGCAGCCGCCGCTGGCGCCGGACGATCCCGTCGCGCGCTACCAGGGCGGCGCCTTCGTCAAGACCGGCCCCTTCTGAAGCCTTCCCCTATCGACGCCCACAACCACGGTCCCAACGACGCAAGGATTTCGCCCCCACCTTTTTCCCAACGAGAGAAGCCTGAACACGGGCTCGCCGATAGAAGCCCGAATAAAGGCTCGCCGCGGCCCGCGCCAAAAGCGCGGCGGACGGCAAATACCAGGAGGTAGACAATGACGCTGCACATGACCACGCACCATACCCGCGCGGCAGGCACGATGTCCCAGGCCGCCCGCGCGGCCTTCGCCCGGGGCGCGCTCGCCCTGGCCGCGCTGCTGGCCGTCGCGCCGGCGGCACGGGCCGCGGAATTCCGCTCCGCGGATATCCATCCCGACGACTACCCGACCGTGCTGGCCGTGCGCCACATGGCCGACCTGGTCAAGGAGCGCTCCGGCGGCAAAATGACCATCCGTGTCTTCTCCGGCGCCAAGCTGGGTTCGGAAGACGATTCCATCGAACAGGTCAAGCTGGGCGCCCTGACCATGGCACGCGTCAGCAGCGCGGCCATGCACAACATCTGCCCCAACACGCGCGTGCCTTCCCTGCCCTTCCTGTTCAGCTCCGTCGATCACCTGCACACGGTGCTGGACGGCGACATCGGCAAACAGCTGCTCACGGCCTGCGAAGGCGCGGGCTTCGTCGGACTGGCATGGTATGACAGCGGCTCGCGGTCCATGTACACGCGCAACAAGCCCATCAAGACGCTGGCGGACGCCAAGGGCCTGAAGATCCGCGTGCAGCAATCGGATCTGTCGGTGGCCATGGTGGAAGCCATGGGCGCGAACGCCACGCCCATGGCCATGGGCGAGGTCTACACCTCCTTGAAGACCGGACTGGTGGATGCCGCGGAAAACAATTTCCCCAGCTACGAAAGCGCGCACCACTATGAGGTCGCGAAGTACTACTCCCTGACCGAACACAGCATGACGCCGGAGATCCTGATCTTCTCCAAGCGCCAGTGGGACAAGCTGTCGCCCGAAGACCAGAAGATCCTGCGCGAGGCCGCCGCGGAATCGGTGCCCTATATGCGCAAGCTGTGGGCGGAACGCGAAGCCAAGTCCCGGTCGATCGTCGAGAAGGCCGGCGCGCAGATCATCGAGGTGGACAAGGCCAGTTTCCAGGCCGCGATGAAGCCCGTTTACGAGCGCTTCGTCACCACCCCCGAAATGAAGGGCCTGGTACAGCGCATCCAAGCGGTGCAGTGAGGACGCCATGCTGGCAAGTTCGCAGGAACACACCATGCCGGCGGCGGGCCGGACCGGCGGCGCGCGGCTGCTCGATGCCTACACGCGCTGCTGCAGGCTGCTGGCGCGCGTTTGCATGTGGGTCAGCGTGACCGGGCTGACCTGCCTGATCGCCGCCGTGGGGTTTCAGATTTTCGGGCGCCACGTATTGAACCGTACACCCACCTGGGCGGAAAGCATCGCCATGCTGCTGGTGCTGTACGTGACCATGCTGGGCGCGGCGGTGGGGGTGCGCGACGCCGGCCACATCGGCTTCGAATCGCTGCTGGAAGCCCTGCCCCCGGCCGGCAAGCGGCGCATGGAGATATTCATCCATGGGCTGGTCTTCCTGTTCGGCGTGATGATGGCGTGGAACTGCGCCATCCTGGCTGAATCCGTGGCCGGCTACATGATGCCCAACCTGGGCATCTCCGAAGGCTGGAAATACATGCCCGCGACCCTCTCCGGTGGACTGATCGCGCTGTTCTCGATCGAGCACATCGTGGCACTGCTGCGCAACCAGGAGGTCATCCCCGCATGGCGCTGACACTGCTTTCCGTCTCGTTCCTGGGTTTCCTGGTGATCGGCGTGCCGGTGGCCTTCGCCATCGGCCTGGCCTCCATCGCCGCCATCCTGTACGAAGATCTACCCGTCGCGGTGGCCTTCCAGCAGATGACGTCGGGGATGAACGCGTTTTCCTTCCTGGCCATCCCCTTCTTCATCTTCACCGGCGAACTGATGCTGTACGGCGGCATCGCCGACCGCATCGTCAATTTCGCGCGCTCGCTGGTCGGCCACGTGCGCGGCGGACTGGGCATGTCCAACGTGGTGGCCTGCACGCTGTTCGGCGGGGTATCGGGCTCGCCGGTGGCCGACGTATCGGCGATGGGCTCGGTCATGATCCCCATGATGAAGCGCGAGGGCTATCACGCCGACTACGCGGTCAACGTCACCACGCATGCCGCGCTGGTCGGCGCGCTGATGCCCACCAGCCACAACATCATCATCTATACCCTGGCGGCGGGCGGCAAGGTATCCATCGCCGCGCTGATCGCGGCGGGCCTGCTGCCCGCGTTGATCCTGACGCTATGCAACCTGGCCGCGGCTTACTTCGTGGCGCGCCATCGCGGCTATGCGGCCGGCACCTTTCCCGGCTGGAACATCGTGCTGCGTTCGCTGCTGGCCGCCACGCCGGGATTGTTCGTGGTGGTGGTCATCATCGCCGGCATTCTGAGCGGCGTCTTCACCGCGACGGAATCCGCGGCGGTGGCGGTGATCTACGCGCTGGCGTTGACGGTATTGGTCTATCGCACGCTAACGTGGGATCAGTTCGTACGCGCCGCCGCCAAGGCGGTCAAGACGACCGGCGTGGTGCTGCTGTTGATCGGGATCTCGGCCACCTTCGGCTATCTGATCAGCTTCTACGGCGTGGCGGAAAAAACCGGCGAACTGCTGGGATCCATCTCCACCAGCCCGTGGGCCATCTTCTTGATGGTGAACATCGTCCTGTTCGTGCTGGGCACCTTCCTGGACATGGCGGCCACGATCCTGATCTGCACGCCCATCTTCCTGCCCATCTGCGTGCAGTACGGCATGGGCCCGGTGCAGTTCGGCATGGTCATGCTGCTGAATTGCGCGCTGGGCCTGAACACGCCGCCAGTGGGTACCACGCAGTTCGTCGGCTGCGCCATCGGCGAAGTTTCGGTGGGCACGGTGATGCGCACCATCTGGCCCTTCTACGGCGCGCTGCTGGCGGCGCTGGCGCTGGTCACCTATGTGCCGGCGTTCTCGCTGTGGCTGCCCGGGATCCTACTTGGCAGCGGGTAAGGCGGGCCGCGGACGCGTGAGCAGCGGATAGAACAGCAGGCTGGCCACCGCCCACATCACGCAGGCCGACCATACGGTCTGGCTCAGGAAATGGGCGCCCTGCATGATGCGCACGACGGAAAACACCACCCCGGCCCCGACGCCGATCGCCAGCCCGCCCCAGCGCCACGCGGGGCGGCGCATCGACCAGCCGGCGAAGTACAGCGACAGCAAGGCATAGCCGGCGCCGGCATGGTTGCTCGGGAGGGCACCGCCGGCCTGGCGCCGGCTCATGGCCCAGAAATGATTGGGATAGTTCGCGTAGCCGCCGAACATGCTCAGGTTGTAGGGCCGCGGCAGCGCGGTGTGGTACTTCAGCTGCGAAATAATGAGCTGCCCAAGGCCGCAGGTCAGCGCGATCGCCCACAGGGTGCCGCGCCACGGGCGCAGCGCGGGAAACCAATGGCTGGCGAGTGCCGCGGCCAGGGCCGCGATGGCCACGCCAACCGGCAGCACCAGCACCACCCGATGGCCCAGCGTTTCCAGCACCCGCGAGGCGCGCCATGGGAAACCACCGCTCGCCGCGTCGTAGAAGAACCGCGACAACGCCATGTCCAGCCCGGAATAATTGATCGCCGTGGCCAGCACGGCCAACAGCAGCGTCACGCCGAATACGTGGGTAAAAAGATAGGTTTCGGCACGGATCGCGCCCTGGCCGGACGGGGAAACATGGGAATGCATGGGGAGGCCGAAAAAAACGATCCCGGCACACTACCCAGGACGATATCGAATAATTGTCAAATTGCCCGGGCGGCCGCCGGGGCCGACCGTCCGGATACCGCCTCCGCGCCGTTGAAACGCAACGTGAAACAGGTGCCGTGTTGCGGGACGTCGACCCAGGATTCAACACTCAGCGTCCATCCCTGCATATCGCAGACGCGCTTGGCGATGGCCAAGCCCAGGCCGCGATCCGGCGCCTCCGCGGCCTCGCCTTCGTCCGCCGCATGGCCCTGCGTGTCGCGTCGGCGCACACTGTAATAACGGTCAAAAACAAAAGGCAGGTCTTCCGGCCGGATACCCTTGCCGTTGTCGCGGATTTCCAGCCCGCCATCGACGGCGCGCACTGACAATACCGCGGGTGCGGCGTGCTCGATGGCATTGCGGACCAGATTGCGCAGCACCGTCAGCAGCGCGTAGCGATCCAGAAGACGCACCGTGCCGCCGGCGATGTGGTCCTCCAGCGCCAGGCCGGCCTGCTGGGCGTTCGCTTCCAGCCCCTGCCAGGCCACGGCCAGGCATTCGGCCAGGTCCACCGGCTCGGGCGTGCGCGGTTCGTCGCGCGCCATGGCACGTGCGCTTTCCAGCGCGGCCGCCACGCTATCCACGTTCTGGACGATACGCGCCAGGCGCGTCCGCTGGCCCGGCGTGGCGTCCGGCGCCAGCAACATCAGTTCGCCATCGCTGCGGATGGCGGCCAGCGGCGTGCGCACCTCGTGGCTGAGGTTGGCGGCGAATTCCCGCTCACGCGCCAGGGAGCGGTCGACCTGGTTCTGCACGCGGTTGAAGGCCTCGACCAGCCGGCCGGCCTCGTCATTGCGTTCCACCGCCAGGTCCGGCGCGCCGGGCGCCCAGGTCGCCAGCCGGTCCGTCAAGGCCAGCATGGGCCCCACGGCCAGATACGCCACCTTGCGGGCGACACCATAGGCCGCGACGATGCAGATGACGCCCAGGCCCAGGACGATCAGGCCGAAATCGAAGACGCGATCCTCGTTGTCGGTAGCGTCATACACGACATACATCCGCCGCCCCTTGGACATGTCCGCGACCACCACATGCCAGGTTTCCGTGCCCGGCTCCAGCAGGTGCAGGCCATCGTTCAGGCCCAGCAGTTCCTTGGGTATCGCCGTATCCGCGCCATCCGGCGTCTGCACCCAGGCGCGCATCGTGCCGCCGAGCTCGTGCGCGCCGTGTATCGGCAAGGTTTCCTCGCCGCTTTCGACGCGCTGGATCAGGCGGTCGGTTTCGGTGATCAGGATGTCGTTGACCAGATCGTCTTCCATCTGGTCGAAAGTCAGGTAGGCCAGCACGACCAGCACCGACACGAATATGGACACCGTGCCGGTCAAGGCCCATACCACGCGCTGGGTCAGCGTACCGCCATTCTTCATGCGGCGCCGCCCTGCGGGCAGACCAGGCGCCAGCCCGTGCCATGCACGGTTTCGATGCCATCGAAACCGGCATCGGCCAGCGCCTTGCGCAACAGATGCACCTGGCTGCGCAGGGCATCGGAAGACGGCGGCTCGCTGCCCCACAGCAGGCTTTCCAGTTCCGGACGCGGAACCACCCGCCCGGGATCGCGCAGCAGCGCGTCCAGGATCATGCAGGATTTGCGCGTCAGGTGCACGGCCTGCCCGTCGACCGCCACGGCGCGCCGGCGGCTGTCATAGCTCAATGGCCCGCAGCGCCGGACCGGCGTAGCGACCGCGCCATTGGCGCGCTGGATCAGCGCGTGCAGGCGGGCCTCGACCTCGGCCAGCGCGAAGGGCTTGGTCAGGTAGTCGTCCGCGCCATGCGAAAACCCGGCCAGCTTGTCCTGCAGTTCGTCGCGGGCCGTCAGCATCAGCACGGGCACCGGCAGCATGTGCTCCTTGCGCAGCGCGCGCAGCACGCCATAGCCGTCCATGCCCGGCAATCCCACGTCCAGGATAACCGCGTCGAAGTGCTGCGAGGTCAGCAGCGCCAAGGCGGCGCGGCCGTCATACGCGGCGTCCGGCACGAAGCCGCGCGCTTCCAGGAAGCTGTACAGATTGCCGGCGATCGTGGCGTCGTCTTCGACGATCAGCACACGGTAATGCGCGGCAGAGAGAGGCGCGGCCGTCATGGCGGAGTCCGTCGCGCGCCGGTCAGGGCCGCACGACCTTGCCGGGATTCATGATGCCGGCGGGATCGAGCGCCTTCTTGATCCGGCGCATCAGGGCCAGTTCGACCGGGTCCTTGTAGCGGGGCAATTCGTCTATCTTCAATTGGCCGACGCCATGCTCGGCGCTGATGGAACCGCCATGCGCGTGCACGCTGTCATGCACCACGCCATAGATATGCGGCTGTCGCGCCAGCAGCGCGGCTTCTTCCTGGCCGGCGGCGCGGGTGACGTTGTAGTGCAGGTTGCCGTCGCCCAGATGGCCGAAGATCACATGGCCGACGCCGGGAAAGTTTTGCTGCAGCAGCGCGTTGGTCGTGCGCACGAAATCGGCGATGCGGGAAATGGGCAGCGATACGTCATGCTTGATGGACTTGCCCAGTTCCGCCTCCGCGAGGGGGATGCTCTCGCGCAGATGCCATAGCGCCCGGCTTTGCGTGATGTTTTCCGCGATGGCGGCATCCGTGGCCAGTCCGGCCTCGATCGCCTCGCCCAGGACGGTTTCGAAACGCTCGCGCGCATGGGCCTCGCTTTCGCTGTCCGACAATTCCAGGAGCGCGAACCACGGCGATTGAGCCGATTCCCCGCTGAACGGCAGGCGCTGCTGCGGGAAAAGCCGCACCACCGCCTGCAGGCAGTTGCCCGCCATCAATTCGAAACCGGTCAGCGCGGCGCCGAAGCCCTGCCGCGCACGCCCCAGCAGCCGCACGCCCGCCTCGACGTCCGGTACCGCCAGCAGCGCCGTGCAGCGGGCGACCGGCAGGGGAAACAGCTTCAGGGTGGCCGCCGTGATGATGCCCAGGGTGCCCTCGCTGCCGATATACACGTCACGCAGGTCGTAGCCCGTGTTGTCCTTGCGCAGCCCGCGCAGGCCATGCCAGACCTCGCCGTCAGGCGTCACGACCTCCAGCCCCAGGGTGAGATCGCGCGTATTGCCGTAGCGCAGCACCTGCGTACCGCCGGCATTGGTCGCCAGGTTGCCGCCTATGGTGCAGCTGCCTTCGGCCGCCAGGCTCAGGGGGAACAGGCGTCCGGCCTGTTCGGCGGCCTGCTGTACCGCCTGCAGGATGCAGCCGGCTTCGACCGTAATGGTGTCGTTGTCGGTATCGATGGCACGCACGCGGTTCAGGCGCGCCAGCGACAGTACCACTGCCTTGCCGTCGTCGGCCGGCGTCGCGCCGCCGCACAGGCCGGTATTGCCGCCTTGCGGCACCACCGGAACGCCATGGCGCGCGCACAGGCGCACGACCGCCGCGACCGACTCCGCCGAATCCGGGCGCACGACGGCCAGCGCGCGGCCGCGATACCGGCCGCGCCAGTCCAGGGTGTAGGAGTCGGTATCGCCGCCGGTCAGTACTTGGTCGGCGCCCAGCAGAGCTTGAAGTTCGGCAAGGAAGGTCATCGGCCACCGTTATGAATCATGTGCCCGGTGCTTGGCCGGGCCGAGCGGCTATTGTAGGGCGATGCGGTGTCCCGCAACACCCGGTCAGGATTGTCGGTTTCCGACACAGCCCCGCGGCGCGCCTCCGTGCCACAATCCCAGGTGGCAGCACGCCATCCCGGCGTCCCGGCCGGCCTGGCGGAATCCTCCGGTACGCGCCTTCGGGGCACCCGCGGGAGCCGACCGCAAGCGAGCCAGGCCCGCGCGATGCCGCCACCCCATCCGGGCGGAAGCCCGATCCACGATGACCGCGCCATCCATACGCGTTAGGTCCTTGGCATTAGGCCATGCACCCCACGCGGACCGGCCTCGCTTATCGGGGATAATCGCCCTTCCGTCTTTACCGAATCATTCGACCACAAAGGAACTACCGTGGGTAATGCGTCGTCTTTCCCGGCTTCTATCTTCAAGGCGTACGACATACGCGGCACCGTGCCCGACCTGCTCAACGCGCGCTTCGCGCGCGAACTGGGGCTGGCCCTGGCGGCCCGCGCACGCGAAAAGAACATTCCTGAACTCGTGATCGGCCGCGACGGCCGCCTCAGCAGCGAAGAACTGGCCCTGGCCCTGCAGGAAGGGCTGAATGCCGGCGGCGTCAGCACCCTGGACATCGGCCAGGTGCCCACACCCCTGGTGTACTTCGGTGCCTATACCGAAAAAACCGGCTCCGGCGTCGCCGTCACGGGTAGCCATAACCCGCCCAAGTACAACGGCTTCAAGATGATGATGGGCGGCGCGGCCCTGTACGGCGCGGATATCCAGAGCCTGCACGGCGCGATGGAAGCGGCCGCCGGCCAGGCGCCCGCCGGCATCGCCCCCGGGCGCCGCCGCACCATGGACATCGTCGGCCGCTATATCGAACGCATCATCGGCGACGTCAAGCTGGCGCGCCCGATGAAGATCGCGATCGATTGCGGCAACGGCGTCGCCGGCGCCATCGCGCCCCGGCTGTTCCGCGAAATGGGCTGCGAGGTCACCGAGCTCTTCTGCGACGTGGATGGCAACTTCCCCAACCACCATCCCGATCCGGCCGATCCGCACAACCTGGAAGACCTGATCCACTGCCTGAAAACCACGGATTGCGAAATCGGCCTGGCCTTCGACGGCGACGGCGACCGCCTGGGCGTGGTGACGAAATCGGGCGAGATCATCTGGCCCGACCGCCAGCTGATCCTGTACGCGCGCGACGTGCTGTCCCGCAACCCGGGCGCCATGATCATCTACGACGTCAAGTGCAGCCGCCACGTCGGCCTGGCCGTCAAGCAGGCCGGCGGCCAGCCGCTGATGTGGCAGACCGGCCATTCCCTGGTCAAGGCCAAGCTGGCCGAAACGGGCGCGCCCCTGGCGGGCGAAATGAGCGGCCACATCTTCTTCAAGGAACGCTGGTACGGCTTCGACGACGGCCTGTACACCGGCGCGCGCCTGCTGGAAATCATCTCGCGCGACGCCAATCCGTCGGCCGTGCTGGAGGCCCTGCCCAAGGCGCTGTCCACGCCGGAACTCAAACTGGAAATGCAGGAAGGCGAACCGTTCGCGCTGGTGAAAGCCCTGCAGGAGAAAGGCAAGTTCGACGGCGCCGTCCAGGTGGTGACCATCGACGGCGTTCGCGCCGAGTATCCGGACGGCTTCGGCCTGGCACGGCCATCCAACACCACCCCGGTGGTGGTACTGCGGTTCGAGGCGGACAACGAAGCCGCGCTGGCGCGCATCCAGGACGACTTCCGCAAGCAGTTGCTGGCGCTCAAGCCGGACGCCAAGCTGCCCTTCTGACGAGCGGCGGGTCGACCATCGCGCGGGGCGGCCTGCGATAGCGCGGGCCGCGACCGCGTCCCGCCTTATCGCAGGAACTGCGTATACCAGGGCATGGCGACTTCCAGGCCTTCGATGATGTCGTGCATGGGCTTGTAGCCCAGCTGATCGTTGGCCTTGGCAATGTCGGCCTGCGAATGCCGCACGTCGCCCGGACGAAAATCGCCGTAGACGGGCGGCTTGTCATACTGCACGCCATGCTTGGCCAGCAGCCGGGTCAGATGCTTGAACAGGTCGTTCAGGCTGGTGCGGGCGTTGAACGCCACGTTGTAGACCTGATGCGTGCCCTGCCCCTGCGCCAGCGCCGCCAGCAGATTGGCCTGCACGGCGTTTTCCACGAAGCAGAAGTCCCGGCTGGTTTCCCCGTCGCCGTTGATGACGACATCCTCGCCCCGGATCATGGCGCCGATCCACTTGGGGATGACGGCGGCGTAGGCGCCGTTGGGATCCTGCCGCTTGCCGAACACATTGAAATACCGCAGTCCCACGCTGCCGAAGCTGTAGCTGCGGGCGAACACGTCGGCATACAGCTCGTTCACATACTTGCTCACGGCGTAGGGCGACAGGGGATTGCCGATTTCGGATTCCACCTTGGGCAGCGCCGGGTGGTCGCCATAAGTGGAACTGGACGCCGCATAGACGAAGCCATGTACCCGCGCGTCGCGCGCCGCGACCAGCATATTCAGGAAGCCGTCGACGTTCACGGAATTCGTGGTGATGGGCTCCTGCAGGGAGCGCGGCACCGAACCCAGCGCGGCCTGGTGCAGCACGAAGTCCACGCCCGTGGCGGCCTTGCGGCAGGTTTCCAGGTCGCGGATATCGCCCTGGATGAAAGTGAACCGGCCCCATTGCTCGGCCGACACCAGTTCCATGACTTCGTCCAGGTTGTGCTGGTAGCCGGTGGAGAAATTGTCCAGGCCGACCACCACCTGGTCCAGTTTGAGCAGCGTTTCCACCAGGTTCGAGCCGATGAACCCGGCGCAGCCGGTGACCAGCCAAGTGCGAGGCGCCTTGCGCAGGTCTTCGGTGATTTGCTGATAGCGGTGCGTCATGCTTTGCCCTTTTTTCAAACGTGGATTTACAAACGCAGGTCGGATTCACCGGGCTGGAGGACATACTTCAAGTCGTACAGCACGTGCTCGGGCTTGCCGTAGGCGCGTATCCGTGCCGCGCCCAGTTCGGCGAACTGCCGATGCGCTACCGCAAGAACGATGCCGTCATAGTGGCCGGGCGCTGGCGTGGAGACGGGCTCGATGCCATATTCGGCCCGCGCTTCCGCCGGATCGACCCAAGGATCGTGGACATCGACGTCCACCCCGTATTCCCGCAGTTCCCGCACGATATCGACCACTCGGGTATTGCGCAGATCGGGGCAGTTTTCCTTGAAGGCCAGCCCCATGACGAGGACACGCGCCCCCTGTACGTGGATACGGCGCTTGGTCATGGCCTTGACCAGCTGCGACACGACGTAGCCGCCCATGGCATCGTTCAGCCGGCGGCCCGCCAGGATGATTTCGGGGTGATAACCCAGGCTTTGGGCCTTGTGCGTCAGGTAGTAGGGGTCGACGCCGATGCAATGGCCACCAACCAGGCCGGGCCGGAACGGCAGGAAGTTCCACTTCGTGCCGGCGGCCTGCAACACCGCCTCGGTATCGATGCCCATTTTGTTGAATATCAGCGCCAGCTCGTTGATCAGGGCGATGTTGACGTCGCGCTGGGTATTCTCGATCACCTTCGCCGCCTCGGCCACGCGTATGGAGGCGGCCTTGTGGGTGCCCGCGGTCACGATTTCGCCGTACAGGGCATCCACCAGGTCGGCGACTTCCGGCGTCGAGCCGGCAGTCACTTTCTTGATGGTGTTGACGCGGTGGCTCTTGTCGCCGGGATTGATGCGTTCCGGGCTGTATCCCGCGTAGAAGTCCCGGTTGAACACCAGGCCGGAGACACGTTCCAGCACGGGCACGCAGTCTTCCTCCGTGGCGCCGGGATAGACCGTGGATTCGTAGATGACGATGTCGCCGCGCTTGAGCACCCGGCCTATCGTTTCGCTGGCCTTGCGCAGCGGCGTCAGGTCCGGCTGTTTATAGGCGTCGATGGGCGTGGGCACCGTCACGATGTAGACGTTGGCCTGGGCCAGGCGCGCCGGGTCGGCGGTGAATTCCAGGTGGCTGGCGGCCCCGAGTTCGGCTTGGTCGACCTCCAGGGTGTGATCCTGGCCGCGCTTGAGTTCGTCGATGCGGCGCGAGTCGATGTCGAAGCCCACAACCGCGCGCTTCTTGCCGAATTCGACGGCAAGCGGCAGGCCGACATAACCCAGCCCCACGATGGCCAACTTCACATCCTGAATACGCAACATGACGGATTTCCTACCGCTATCGATCCGGCGATTTTAGTGGATGGGGACGTGGCGCTCCCGGCTTGCGACGGGAAACCTTGCGGCCGATACCGCGAACCCCGCCGGCCTATGGCGCAGAAACCCCGCCGCGGCCTCCCGGCCTGCCGACATGCCGGACCCGCGGCGCGGTGCGCGCGGTGCACGCGCACGAAGCGCCATGGGCCGAAAATGGATAAAAAAAAGCCCGAGATCTGACGATCTCGGGCTAAATCCACCAAAGGAGGAGGGTGGAGGAGACAACCGTGGCATGTCGCAGAGGGTTAACCCTGGAGTACCCTCCCAGGTACTCTGATCGCCGCCGGGGTTTTGCACCGCGCCGACTGCGTTTCGACATCCGATGGGCAAATCATAGCCAAACTTTTTGTGCGATGCAAGAAGAAATTTTCACGCCATTCAACGGTCCACCAACTGTTGCATTTGTGCATCGCATTATCGGAGCGGCGGGCCCCGCGGCGCTGAGCCGCCCGATGGCTTCACCTGGCGATCTCCGGGAGCAATGATTGTGCCACACCGCCCCAGCGGCTTCAAAATATCGGACGGGGTTAACCCTGTGCCCTGGGATTCCGGCCGGAGGCGAGAGCCGCCGTCGGCGATCCGCCCGCCTCTGGCGGCGTCTACCACCGCGGCCCCAGGGCCATGCCCGGGTGGCGCTAGATCCAGTAAGCCGTCCCCGTCATTATTCGCGACAGCGCCCGCATCGCCCCCCGGACAGGCCAGGACAGCGGCGCGGCGCCGGCGCGCTCGGCGCTGACACGGTGGTTGATCTCGTCCTGCTTCATCTGGTCCACCACCCGGCGGGAACGGTCGTCCTGTGCCGGCAGGCGCTTCAGGTGGCTGTCCAGGTGGGCTTCCACCTGGCGCTCGGTTTCCGCCATGAATCCCAGATTCCGCCGCACGCCGGTGCGGCTGGCCAGCAGGCCCAGCCCGAACGACCCGGCATACCACAGGGGATTCAATAGGCTGGGACGGCTGCGCAACTCCCCAAGGCGCCGCTCGCACCAGGCCAGATGGTCGACTTCCTCCGCGGCGGCCTCCTGGAACATCCTGCGGGCGGCGGCGTCCGCGCACCCCAGCGCCTGGCCGCGATACAGGGCCTGGGCGCAGATCTCGCCCACATGGTTCACGCGCATGAGCCCGGCGGCGTGGCGGCGATCGGCCGGGGCCAAGGTCTCGGCGGCCTCCGGGCCAGCCGGATACGGCCGGCCCGCGCTGGAGGCGCCCGCCAGCACGCGCAGGGCCCGGTCCGCTTCGCCCACGATGGCGTCCAGGGGAGTCTTGCGGCGGGACAGGGACGGAAAAAACGGCGACGGCTGCGCCGACGGAGCCGACTGCACGGTCGACGGCTGCTGGGGAGACGGCATCGGATACTCCTCTATAGCGCCGGACGAAGCGGGAAAGCATCGCCTGGCTCGATTCCCATATTGTAAGGAAGGCGTCCGGCGGCCTGGCGAGATCGGCCCGCCGCGGGCGGCCGAGGGGCCCCTTGGGGCGCAACGGAACCGGCTATGATCCTTGTTTGCAAAAGACGATTCAGGGTATCGACATGGAATGCACGATCGATTGGGGCGGCCCTTCGGGCATGCTGTTCGTGGCCACTTCGGGTAGCGGTCATGTCGCCGTCATGGATGGCGCCGTGGACGGAGGCGGCCATGACCTGGCCTTCCGCCCCATGGAAATGGTGTTGGCGGGCACCGGCGGCTGCACGGCGTACGACGTGGTGCTCATCCTCAAGCGCGGGCGGCACACCGTAACGGGCTGCAGCGTCAAGCTGGACGCCGACCGCGCCCAGACCGATCCCAAGGTGTTCACCCGCATCCATTTCGCTTTCACCGTGACGGGGCACAATTTGCCGCGCGCGGCCGTCGAGCGCGCCGTGCAGCTGTCGCACGAGAAATACTGCTCGGCCTCGGCCATGCTGGCGAAGACGGCGGAAATGACGTTTTCCGTGGACATCGTCGAAACCGGGGCGGATGCCGCCGCCGACACGAACTGAGCCCGGCCCGATTCCATGCGTCAATACGAAGACTTCATGCGCCATGTCTATGAACATGGCGTCACCAAGACGGATCGCACCGGCACCGGCACGCGTTCGGTATTCGGCTACCAGATGCGCTTCGACCTGTCGCAAGGCTTTCCCCTGGTGACAACGAAGAAGCTGCACACCAAGAGCATCTTCATCGAACTGCTGTGGTTCCTGCGCGGCGACAGCAATGTCCGCTGGCTGCAGGAGCGCGGCGTCACCATCTGGGACGAATGGGCCGACGCCGACGGCAACCTGGGGCCGGTCTATGGGGTGCAGTGGCGCTCCTGGCCTGCGCCGGACGGCCGTCATATCGACCAGATCTCCCAGCTGCTGGACCAGATCCGCCGCAATCCGGATTCACGCCGCCTGATCGTATCGGCCTGGAACGTGGCGGATATTCCGCGCATGGCGCTTCCCCCCTGCCACGCCCTGATCCAGTTCTATGTCGCCGACGGCAAGCTCTCCTGCCAGTTGTACCAGCGCAGCGCGGATATCTTCCTGGGCGTGCCGTTCAACATCGCGAGCTATGCCTTGCTGACGCACCTGGTCGCGCAGCAATGCGATCTGGACGTCGGCGACTTCATCTGGACGGGCGGCGACTGCCATATCTACAGCAATCATTTCGAGCAAGTCGAACTGCAGCTGTCGCGCCAGCCCTATCCGTATCCGAAGCTGCGCATCAAGCGCAAGCCGGCCTCGCTCTTCGACTACGAATACGAAGATCTGGAAGTGGTCGACTACCAAAGCCATCCGCATATCAAGGGCGCGGTCGCGGTATGAGTACCGCCTCGCGCCCACGGCTGACGCTCGTGGTGGCCTATGCGCGTAACCGGGTCATCGGACGGGACAACGGCCTGCCGTGGAAATTGCCCGGCGACCTGGCGCATTTCAAGCGCACCACGCTGGGCCACCCCATCGTGATGGGACGCAAGACCTGGGAATCGCTGGGGCGGCCGTTACCCGGCCGCACCAACATCGTCATTACGCGCAATGCCGGCTATGCGGCCGAAGGCGCGATCGTGGTGCCGGATATCGAGGGCGCGCTGCGCGCGAGCGGCGCGACGGATGAAATCTTCATCATCGGCGGGGCGCAGATCTTCAGCGCCGTGCTGGACCACGCGGATCGCATCGTCGCGACCGAGATCAAGGCCGACGTCGAGGGCGACGCCTGGTTCCCCCTGTTGCCTTCGTTTCGCTGGCGCGAAGCTTCGCGCCAGCCGCAACCCGCGGAAAACGGCTACGAATACGACTTCGTCATCTACGAGCGGGCGCCCGCGGCAAACTGACCGCGCACCGTCGCGACGAGCTTCGTTCGCGGGATATCGCGCCGCGCGCCGGCACGATGCGAGCGTGCCACCGCATTCCTAGGCGGCCGCGCCGGCGTGGAATGCGCGATTGGCACGGTCGCCCAGGAAACGCCACAGCCTTTCATCGTCCGAATAGGCGACATTCAGCCTGATCCAGGGCAGGTCGCGTTGCGCGGCGTCGAAATAAGAGCCGGGCGCCAACCAGATGCCGTCGCGCAGCGCGCGCTGGGCCAAGGCATTGGCACCGGCGCCCTCGCCGTCCACCGGCAGCCGCGCCCACAGGAACAGGCCCGCGCGCGGCTCCGCATGCACGGCCATGCCCAGGTCGGCCAGGCGCCGCGCGATCTTCACGTGCGCCAGTGCAAGCCGTTCCTGCAAACCGGCGACGTGCGCGCGGTAGCGGCCTTCGCGCAGCGCTTCATGCACTACCCGTTCCATGATCTCCGGCGAGGTCAGGCCGACGGCCATCTTGGTGCGCGCCATGTCACGCACCACGTCCGGATGCGCGAGCGCATAGCCGACGCGCACGGATGGGCTGATCACCTTCGAATAACCGCTCAGGTAGACCACCCGGCGCAAGCCATCCAGGGCGCCCAGGACAGGCGCGACGCCCGGCGCGAGCTCGCGGGAAATATCGTCTTCGATGATCCAGCAATCGTGCTGTTCGGCGATGCGCAGGACCTGGTAGGCGTTCGCCATGGTCAGACTGGTGCCGGTGGGATTCTGCAGCACCGTATTGATGATCATCGCGCGCGGCCGATGCGCCTGCACCGCCTGCGCCAGTTCAGCGATGTCCAGCCCTTCCACCGTGCGCCGGACCGCGACGGCATGCAGCCCGGCCAACCTTAGCAGCGCCAGCAGATTGGCATAGCAGGGCTGCTCCACGATCACCGCGTCGCCCGGCCGCAGCAGCGTCCGTATCGCGACGTCCAGGCCATGCGTAACCCCCTGGGTCATGAGGACCTGGGCCGGTTCCACCGGCATGCCCAGCGTGGCGGCCTGCGCGGCGATGGCGTCGCGCAACGGCGCATAGCCGTAGGGATGCCCGTATCCCGCGATGCGTGCGCCCGGCAGCCGCGCCACATGGCGCAGTCCCAGGTGCAGGCCGGTCTCGTTCAGCCATTCGCCCGGCAGCCAGCCGCAGCCGGACTTGACGGGGATGGAATGGTCCGCGAATACATCGGACAACAGCCATTCGGCGCCGGGCGTGGGCGGCTGCCACGGGCGCGGTGTGGGCGCGACGGCCGCCGCCGGCGCCCGCGGCGCCACCCGGTAGCCCGAACCGGGCCGCGCCAGCAGCCATCCCTGGGAGACCAGGCGCGCGTAGGCGCTGGCCACCGTAAAGGTGCTGATGTCATGCGCGCGCGCGAATTCCCGCACCGAGGGCAGCGGCATGCCCGGCCCCAGCACGCGGGCCTCGATGGCGCGCACGACGGCGTCGACCGCCTGCTGCACCAGGGTCGGGGCGTTCGCGCGGTCGCGCAGGGGATGGAAATCCAGGGTGGGGAAATCGGCCATGGGGGTCTCTGTACAGTTGTCCAGAATCTACCTGTACGGTCCGCCATTTTTGCATGGATTGTCTATTTCCAGCGGCGGCACCCCGGCCGAGAATGCCTGCTGATTCCCGCCACGCCGGGGTTCCGGGCGTCCGCCCGCGACCATGCAACGGACCAGCACAGTCGGCCCGGCGTCGACCTTCCCCTTCCGGAGCCCTCACCATGAACGCGCCGAACACGCCCCCCGACCTGTCGCACCTTTGGATGCCCTTCACCGCGAACCGGCAATTCAAGGCCAATCCGCGCATGCTGGTCGCCGCCAAGGGCATGTATTACACGTCGTTCGACGGCCGCCAGATCCTGGACGGCACCTCGGGGCTATGGTGCGTGAACGCGGGCCACTGCCGCGACGAAATCACCCAGGCGGTGGCCGCCCAGGCCGGCACCCTGGATTACGCCCCCGGGTTCCAGCTGGGCCATCCCCTGGCCTTCCAGGCGGCCAGCGCGGTGGCGGGCTTGATGCCGCAGGGCCTGGACCGCATCTTCTTCACCAACTCCGGTTCCGAGTCGGTGGACACGGCGCTGAAGATCGCCCTGGCCTACCATCGCGCCCGTGGCGAAGGACAGCGCACGCGCCTGATCGGCCGCGAGCGCGGCTACCACGGCGTGGGTTTCGGAGGTATTTCGGTGGGCGGCATTTCGCCCAACCGCAAGACGTTCTCCGGCGCGCTGTTGCCCGCGGTGGACCATCTGCCCCATACGCACAACCTGGAGCACAACGCGTTTTCCAAGGGCCAACCCGCCTGGGGCGCGCACCTGGCCGATGAACTCGAACGCATCCTAACCCTGCACGACCCGTCCACCGTGGCCGCGGTCATAGTCGAGCCGATGGCGGGATCGACCGGCGTGCTGATACCTCCCCAGGGCTATCTGGAGCGCCTGCGCGAGATCACCAGCAAGCACGGCATCCTGCTGATCTTCGACGAGGTCATCACGGGTTATGGCCGGCTGGGCGCGGCCACCGCGGCCGAGTTCTTCGGCGTTACGCCCGACCTGATCGCCATGGCCAAGGGCGTGAGCAATGCCGTGGTGCCCTGCGGCGCGGTGGCGGTCAAGCGCGAGGTACACGACGCCATCGTGGAGAGCGGGCCGGGTGGCATCGAGTTTTTCCACGGCTATACCTATTCCGCGCATCCGCTGGCGTGCGCCGCCGTACTGGCCACGCTGGACGTCTACCGCCGCGACAACCTGTTCGCCCGTGCGCGCGAGCTGGCGCCGGCCTTCGAACGCGCCGCCCACGGCCTGAAGGGTGCAACGCACGTCATCGACGTACGCAACATCGGCCTGGTCGCGGGCATCGAGCTGGCATCGCGCCCGGGCGCGGCCGGCGCGCGCGCCGCGGAAGCCTTCCAGCGCTGCTTCGATACCGGCCTGCTCGTACGCTATACCGGGGACATCCTGGCGGTCTCGCCGCCGCTGATCATCGAGGAAAAGCAGATCGATGAAATCTTCCATACCATCGGCTCGGTGCTGAAGGAAATCGCCTGACCATGACTACCATTGCACACTACATCAACGGACAAGCCTACGACGGACGCAGCGGCCGCTACGGCGACGTCTTCAACCCCGCGCGCGGCGAGATCGCCGCGACGGTGCCGCTGGCCGGCGTCGAGGACGTCGACCTGGCGGTCGCCGCGGCGCGCGAAGCGTTTCCCGCATGGTCGGAAACCGCGCCGCTCAAGCGCGCCCGGATCCTGTTCAACTTCAAGGCGCTGCTGGACAAGCACCAGGACGAACTGGCGGCGCTGATCACGCGCGAACATGGGAAAGTCTTCTCGGACGCCAAGGGCGAAGTCACCCGTGGCATCGAAGTGGTCGAATTCGCCTGCGGCATCCCGCACTTGCTCAAGGGCCAGTACACCGAGCAGATCGGCGGCGGCATCGATAACTGGAGCATGCGCCAGCCCCTGGGCGTCGTGGCGGGCATCACGCCGTTCAACTTTCCCATGATGGTCCCTGCCTGGATGTTCCCGGTGGCGATCGCCTGCGGCAATACCTTCGTGCTCAAGCCATCGGAACGCGATCCGTCCGCATCGGTCCGGCTGGCCGAACTGCTTACCGAAGCGGGCCTGCCGCCCGGCGTCTTCAACGTCGTACACGGGGACAAGCAGGCGGTCGATGCGCTGATCGCGCATCCCGACATCCAGGCGCTCTCCTTCGTCGGCTCCACGCCGATCGCGCAATACATCTACGCCCAGGGCACGGCGCGCGGCAAGCGCGTGCAGGCGCTGGGCGGGGCGAAGAACCATCTGGTGGTCATGCCGGACGCGGACCTGGACCAGGTGACCGACGCGCTGATGGGCGCCGCCTATGGTTCGGCGGGCGAACGCTGCATGGCGATTTCCGTCGCGGTCGCGGTGGGCAGCGTGGCGGACAAGCTGGTCGAGCGCCTGACCCCGCGCGTGCGCGCCCTGAAGATGCTGGACGGCATGGATCCGCAAGCCGAGATGGGGCCGCTGGTTACCGCGCAACATCGCAACAAGGTGCGCGGGTACATCGAGGACGGCGTGGCGGCGGGCGCTACGATCGTCGTCGACGGGCGCGACATTCCGGTGCCGGGCAACGAGAAGGGCTTCTTCCTGGGCGGCACCTTGTTCGACCATGTGAAGCCGACGATGAACATCTACCGGGAGGAAATCTTCGGTCCGGTCTTGTGCATCGTGCGCGTGCCCGACTTCGCGTCGGCCGTGAAGCTGATCAACGAACACGAGTTCGCCAATGGCGTGTCGTGCTTTACCTCGGATGGCGGCGTGGCGCGGGCGTTTGCGCGGCAGATCCAGGTGGGGATGGTGGGCATCAACGTGCCTATCCCGGTGCCCATGGCCTGGCATTCGTTCGGCGGGTGGAAGCGTTCGCTCTTCGGCGATCATCACGCTTATGGCGAGGAAGGGGTGCGGTTTTATACGCGCTACAAGAGTGTGATGCAGCGGTGGCCGGATAGTATTGCCAAGGGTGCGGAGTTCACCATGCCTGTGGCGAAGTAGGGATTTTTTCGGAGGGTGCTGGCGCGGGTCGGTTTGCTATTGCCGTCCGTCGGGGGTGAGGCCTGCCGGGCCCGGCCCGGAGGAGCCGGTCCGCCGCCTTCGCGGCGGACTTCCGCGTCGTCATCCTCGTCCGGCGGCCGAACGTCGTTTGCGTTCTTGCGGCTTTTTTGCCCGGCCGTCCTCCCTTCGGATTCCCTCGCGCGGCTCCTACGGGCCGGGCCCGACAGGCCTCACCCCCGACGGACTCCGTTGTGCCTTGATCACGGGCGCTGGGGCGGTCTGGGTGCTTGGCCCTTCGTGGATTTTGACTTTCGCCGATGGAAGATCTTGGCTTGCCCGTCGCTTCGCGGTCGCCCAGCGCGAGCACGAAGCGACTTACGCCGTGGTGGCATGCCGGGGGCGCTGGCATGCGGACTTAAGGGAGTGTCATAAATTTTGTGTTTGAGGCCTAACATAGCTGCTCCAGAGGAGCACATTATGGCTACCAAGCAAAAGGCACCTCCGAGGGAATTGCCATCGATTCCTGCAAATCTGATGGATGAGTTCGTCAAAGGTCCGATGACGCCGGAGTCGGTGCAGGACCTTTCGATGGCGTTCAAGAAGGCCCTGATCGAACGGGCGCTGGGCGCGGAAATGGGCCAGCACCTGGGCTATGGCGCCGGCACGGACCCGCCCGAAGGCAGCACTAACCATCGCAACGGCACCAGTGGCAAGACGGTGATAACCGACGATGGGCCGCTACGCGTGGACATTCCCCGGGACCGGCAAGGCAGTTTTGCGCCGATCCTGATTCCCAAGCACAAGCGTCGATTTACGGGATTTGATGACAAGATCATCGCCATGTACGCCCGGGGGATGACGGTGCGCGAGATCCAAGGTTTTCTGCTTGAGCAGTACGGCACGGAAGTCTCGCCCGAGTTCATCAGTTCGGTGACCGACGCGGTTATGGAAGAGGTGATCGCCTGGCAGAACCGCCCTTTGGAGACCATGTATCCGGTGGTGTTCTTCGACGCGTTGCGGGTGAAGATCCGCGAAGATGGCGTGGTACGCAACAAGGCGGTGTACCTGGCGCTGGCGATCCTGCCGGACGGCACTCGTGACATCCTGGGCCTGTGGATCGAGCAGACCGAGGGATCGAAGTTCTGGATGAAGGTGTTCAACGAACTCAAGACTCGGGGCACGCTGGATATCCTGATCGCGGTCACCGACGGCTTAAAGGGAATGGAGCAGGCGCTGAACGCGGTATTTCCAAGCACCACACTGCAAACGTGCATCGTGCATCTGATGCGCAGTAGCGTCGAATATGCGAGCTGGAAGGAGCGCCGGATAGTGGCTGCGGCTCTCAGGCCGATCTACACCGCACCGACCGTGGAGGCTGCGCAAGCGGCGCTGGCAGTGTTCGAGCAAGGCAGTTGGGGCCAAAGATATCCGACCATCGCCCAGACCTGGCATCGCGCCTGGGACCGCGTGATCCCGTTCTTTACGTTTCCCCCGGCGATCCGAAAGATCATCTACACCACCAATGCCATCGAGAGCTTGAATGCGCAATTGCGCCGATCGGTAAAGACCCGTGGACACTTCCCCAGTGACGACGCCGCAACCAAGTTATTGTGGTTAGTCCTGCGCAATATCACGGGCACCTGGGGCTGCGCCACGCACGACTGGAGGTTGGCCATGAACCAGTTTGCCATCATCTATGCAGAACGCTTCACCGACCCATATCACTGAAGTAGCATGAACCTGGAGAGTCAGAAACACGACGACGTTCAAATGCCTCAAACACAAAAATCCTGACAGTCCCGGACTTAAGCACAACCCGGCATCCTTCGCACGCACGAATTCCCACTTGTTTGCGGCGATCCCCGCACGCCAGTCCCCGCCGTATGACGAAACCGCGTAAGTCGCTTCGCGGCCGCGCAGGGCGGCGGCGAACGACGGGCATTACTACGTCTTTCATCGGCAAATTCCAAAGCCGACGAAGCGCCAAGCACCCAGACCGCCCCAGCGGACGTGATTGAGAGACACCGGAGTCCGGCGGGGGAGTCGCCTGTCGGGGCCAGCCTGTTGAGGGCGAACGAGCGGGTACCGTAGGGAGCCGAGGCGCGGACATCACCAAGAAAAACACCACCCGGAAACGCCCGGCGGACGAGGTCAGCGAAGTGGTGTCCGGCCCCCGGGGGCCGGACCGCCCGATCAGGCTGGCCCCGACAGGCGACTCCCGCGCCGGACGGCAATAGCAAAACAAACCACGGCCATCCAACACGCAAGCCCAAACCCGCAGCCAGACAAACCCGCCAACCACCCTACCGCAAAGAAGACGCCCAGTCAGGCGTCAAGCATAAGCCTCGATAGGCAGGCAGGAACAAACCAGATTCCGATCGCCATAAGCATTATCGACCCGCGCGACAGGCGGCCAATACTTGCCATCCTTCAGCGATTCGAGCGGATAAGCCGCCTCTCGCCGCGTATAGTCGTGATGCCACTCATCGGCCATCAGCGTCGCCGCGGTATGCGGGGCATTGCGCAGCACGTTGTCATCACGATCCCGCTCGCCGCGCTCGATCTGCGCGATCTCCTCGCGTATCGCGATCATCGCGTCCACGAAGCGATCCAGTTCGGTCAGGCTTTCGGATTCCGTGGGTTCCACCATCAGCGTCCCCGCCACCGGAAAGCTCATGGTCGGCGCATGGAAGCCATAGTCGATCAAGCGCTTGGCGATATCCTCGGCCGACACGCCGCTGCTATCCTTCAACTCACGCACATCCAGGATGCATTCGTGCGCCACCCGCCCATTGCGTCCGCAGTACAGCACCGGATAATGGTCGCGCAAACGGTGCGCGATGTAGTTGGCGTTCAGGATCGCCACTTCCGTGGCGCGCAGCAAACCTTCGGCGCCCATCAGGGCGATATAGATGTAGGGAATCGGCAAGATCCCCGCCGACCCGAACGGCGCCGCCGACACCGGCCCCACCTTGGCGCCTTCGGGCAGCTTGCCGCCGGCATCCACCACGCCCGGCAGATACGGCGCCAGGTGGCCGCGCACCGCCACGGGCCCCACGCCCGGGCCGCCGCCGCCGTGCGGAATGCAGAAGGTCTTGTGCAGGTTCAAGTGCGACACATCGGAGCCGAACTTGCCCGGCTTCGCCAGCCCCACCATCGCGTTCATGTTCGCGCCATCCATGTACACCTGGCCGCCCGCCTTGTGCACAATGTCGCAGATCTCCGTCACCGCTTCCTCGAACACGCCATGCGTGGACGGATAGGTGATCATCAGCGCGGACAGGCGGTCCCCCACCTGCGCCACCTTCGCGCGCAGATCGGCCACGTCCACGTTGCCGTTGCTGTCCGACGCCACCACCACGACCTGCATACCGGCCAGTTGCGCCGACGCCGGGTTGGTGCCATGCGCGGACGACGGAATCAGGCAGACATTGCGCTGGTGCTGGCCATTGGCCTCGTGATAAGCGCGGATCGCGAGCAGGCCCGCATATTCGCCTTGCGCGCCGGAGTTCGGCTGCAGGCTGATCGCGTCGTAGCCCGTGATCTCGCACAAGGCGGCCGACAGCTTGTCGATCAGCGTGCGATAGCCGGCGGTCTGCGCCGCGGGGGCGAAGGGATGGATATGCGCGAACTCCGGCCAGGTGATCGGGATCATCTCGGCCGTGGCGTTCAGTTTCATGGTGCACGAGCCCAGCGGGATCATGCTGCGGTCCAGCGCCAGGTCCTTGTCCGCCAGCTTGCGCAGATAGCGCAGCATGTCGGTTTCCGACTGCACGCTGGAGAAGATGGGGTGCGACAGGATGTCGCCCTGGCGCGCGACGGACGCCGCAATGCCACCGGCGGCGCGCTTGTCCAGCGCATCGATATCCAGCGCGGCCGCGCCCTTGCCCAGGCCGCGCGCGAACACATCGGCCAGTTGGGCCAGGTCCGCATCGGTCACGGTTTCGTCCAGCGAGACCGCCACGTGTTCGCCGTCCACCGCGCGCAGGTTGATGCGCGCCGCGTCGGCGGCGGCGCGCACCGCCGCCGTGGCGCCGCCCGTACGTACCAGCAGCGTGTCGAAGAAACTGTCGTTGACCACCTTGGCGCCCAGGTCGTTCAGGGCCGTACGCAGGATGGCGGTAGCGCGCTGAACGCGCCGGGCGATGCGGTGGATGCCCGCGGGACCATGCCAGACCGCATACATGCCGGCCATCACCGCCAGCAAGACCTGCGCGGTGCAGATGTTGGACGTCGCCTTTTCGCGGCGGATGTGCTGCTCTCGCGTCTGCAGCGCCAGGCGCAGCGCATGGCCGCCCTGCGCGTCCTTGGACACGCCCACCAGGCGGCCCGGCATGTTGCGCTTGTACGCGTCCTTGCACGCCATGAACCCGGCGTGCGGGCCGCCGAAGCCGAAGGGAACGCCGAAGCGCTGGGCCGAACCCACCGCGATGTCGGCGCCCCACGCGCCCGGCGGCGCCAGCAGCGCCAGCGCCAGGAGGTCCGTCGCGCAGGCCACCACCGCGCCGGCCGCATGCGCCGCTTCAGCCAGCGCGCGATAGTCGGCCACGGCGCCCAGGCTGTGGGGATATTGCAGCAACACGCCGAAGCAGTCCGGCAGCCCGGCGGCCTCGTCGCCGACCACGATCTCGATATCCAGGCCTTCGGCGCGCGTGCGCACCACCTCGATGGTCTGCGGATGGCAGTGGCGGGAAACGAAAAAGACATTGCTGCGCGAGGTCGCGCCACGGCGAGCCAGCGTCATCGCTTCAGCCGCCGCGGTGCCTTCATCCAGCAAGGATGCATTGGCGATATCCAGCCCCGTCAGGTCGGCCACCATGGTCTGGTAGTTCAGCAGCGCTTCCAGCCGGCCCTGCGAGATCTCCGGCTGGTAGGGCGTGTAGGCCGTGTACCAGGCTGGGTTCTCCAGGATATTGCGCAGGATGACGTTGGGCGTGTGCGTGCCGTAATAGCCCTGGCCGATGTAGCTGCGGTAGACCTGGTTGGCGCCGGCGATATCGCGCAATTCGGCCAGCACGTCCGGTTCGCTGCGCGCCGGCGGCAGCGCCAGCGGTGCGAGGGTGCGGATGCGCGGCGGCACCACCTGGCCGATCAGCTCGTCCAGGCTGGCGACGCCCAGCAGCTGCAGCATGGCGGCCTGGTCGGCGTCCGAAGGACCAATATGGCGGGGAATGAAATCGGTATGCGTGTCGAGGGGGCGCGACATGGTGTCTCTTGAAAAGTGGCCTTACAGGGCTTCGTAGCCGGCGGCGTCCAGCAGCTTGTCCAGATCGGCGGCGTTGTCCGGTTTGATCTTGAAAATCCAGGCGGTGTAGGCACCGCTGTTGATCTGCGCGGGATCGGCTTCCAGCGCATCGTTGAAGGCAACGATCTCGCCGGCGACCGGTGCATAGATGTCGGATGCCGCCTTGACGGATTCCACCACGCCGGCGGTATCGCCCGCGGCCAGCTTGGCGCCGACCTTGACGTCGCCGACGAAAACGAGATCACCCAGTTGTTCCTGGGCCTGGTCGGTGATGCCGACGACGAATACGTCGCCCTCGGCTTTCACCCATTCATGCGATTCGGTGTACTTGCGGTCGGTAGGCAGGCTCATGGAAGCAGCTCCTAAGAATTCAAAAACCGTATGGAAGGATGGGTAGAGAAGACATGCGCGCCCTGCCCCTGCGCGGCGTGCGCCGGCACGGGCATCGCCAGTTTACGGTTGTTCGACCGCTTTTCCGTGACGGACGAAGGGTAATTTGCATACCGTCGCGGGCACCCATTTGCCGCGGATATCCACTTGCACCGTATCGCCGGGGTTGACTCCCACGGGCATGCGCGCGAAGGCGATCGATACGCCCAGCGTGGGCGACATCGTGCCGCTGGTGATTTCCCCATCCCCGTGGGCCGTGCGTACCGCCATGTGGGCGCGCATGACGCCGCGTTCGTTCAGTTTCAATCCGAGGAAAGCGGCGGGGGTGGGAAACTGCTCGATGGCGGAGCGGCCGATGAAGCCGCGCGCCGGATCCTTCAGCGAAACGGTCCAGCTCAGGCCGGCCTGCGCGGGCTGGGTAACCTCGTCCATGTCCTGGCCGTAGAGGTTCATGCCGGCTTCCAGGCGCAGCGTATCGCGCGCGCCCAGGCCGCAGGGACGCACGCCCTGCGCCGCCAGGTCGTTCCAGAGGGCCACCACTTCCGTGGCGGGCAGCACGATCTCGAAGCCGTCCTCGCCGGTGTAGCCGGTACGCGCGACCAGGGTTTCGGGCTCGAAGCGCGCCGCGGTGAACGGTGTCAGGGCTTCCGTATCCGTCTTCCATGCGGGACGCGCCGCCCAGACCTTGGCGCGCGCGTTCGGCCCCTGCACGGCGACCATGGACAAGTCGCGGCGCGGGGCGATGGCCACGGCCAGGCGGCAGGCGATGGCGATGCGCTGCATCCAGGCGATGTCCTTGTCGGCGGTGGCCGCATTGACGACCACCCGCCAGCGGTCGGGCGCGAAGAAGTAGACGATCAGGTCGTCGATCACGCCGCCTTCCGGATTGAGCATGCAGCTGTACAGGGCCTTGCCCGGCGTGCCCGTCAGCTTCGCGACATCGTTGGCGATCAGGCGGCGCAGGAAGGCCATGGCGTCGGCCCCCGTTACGTCGACGTTAAGCATGTGCGAGACGTCGAACATGCCGGCGTCCCGCCGCACGGCATGATGCTCTTCCAGCTGCGAGCCGTAGGCCAGCGGCATGTTCCACCCGCCGAAGTCGACCATGCGTGCGCCGGCGTCGATGTGCGTCTGCGCCAGGGGGGTGTTTTTCAGGGAATTCGACATGGGAGGCTCCGGACAGCGACGGCAAGGGGTAGCGGAATACCGGCCTGGATGCGGAACGCCCCGTGACCGGCTGTGTTTCCGCCCCTCTGTCCTTTTGCCTGAGAGTTGCCCCGCGTTGACGGGTTTGCACCTTCGGCGTCCGGTCGCATCGCGCATCGCGCGGATGGCCGGCTCTCTCCAGAGCGCTGTGTTCGCCCGGGCGCCGGGTGCGGCGCGGCCTGGGCAAGGCATGCTGCGGTATGGGTTGCCTGAGCGATTCCGGGCGAATTGCGCCTTCGGCGGCGGCGCGCCTGCGGCGGCCGCTCTCTCCCGCACGATGCGTGACAGCGTGGCGAAGGATACAACTCAGGCCAGGGCGGTGTCCAGCAGCATCATGAGCACGAAGCCCAGCATCAGGCCGCCCGTGGCATAGACTTCATGGCCCTTGCGATGCGATTCGGGGATGATTTCGTGGCTGATGACGAACAGCATGGCGCCGGCCGCGAAGCCCAGGCCCCAGGGCAGCAGCACCGTGGACCAGGTCATTACGGCGGCGCCGGCCAACGCGCCGACCGGCTCGATCAGGCCCGAGGTCATGCCCAGGATAACGGAGAAGACGCGGCCATACCCCGCCGCCAGCAGCGCGACGGCGATGACCAGGCCTTCCGGCACGTCCTGGATCGCGATGCCGGTGGCCAGGGCACCGGCGCGCATGGGGTCGGTGCCGCCGAAGCCCACGCCGATGGCCAGGCCTTCCGGCAGGTTGTGCAGCATGACCGCGAAGACGAACAGCCAGGTGCGCTTGAGCAGGCGGCCGTCGTGGCCCTCCCGCCCCTTGATGAAATGCTCGTGCGGCACGGTATGCTCGAGCCACAGCAACGCTGCCGCCCCCAGCAGGATGGCCGCGCCCACGGTGAGCCCCGCCGCCCAGGGGCCCGCGCCCAGGTCCTTCGCTGCCTGGATGCCCGGCGTGACCAGCGAAAAGGCGCTGGCGGCCAGCATGACACCGGCGCCGAAGCCGAACATGGAGTCCTGCACCCGGTCGGACAATCGTTGGGAAAAGACCACCGGCAAGGTGCCCGCGGCCGTGGCGCCCGCCGCGATCAGCCCGCCCAGCCAGGCGTTGGCGACCTGCGGATAGTCGTCGCGCAATGCCACCCACAGGGCCCATGCGCCCAGGGCGCCCAGAACGGGCACGATGATCATCAGGGCCTTGCCGGCGCCGGCCTCGGCCAGCGAACGGATGTGTGTGTTCATAGCGCGTCCTTCGTCGTGTGGCGACGCAGACAGCAAAAAGCGCGCCGCTTACAGCGCCTTGCCGCAGGCGACGCCGGACGCCCAGGCCCACTGGAAGTTGTAGCCGCCCAGCCACCCGGTGACGTCCACCGCCTCGCCGATGAAGTGCAGGCCTGGAATGCCGCGTGCCTGCATGCTTTTCTGGTCCAGGCCGCGGGTATCGACGCCGCCCCGCATGACCTCGGCCTTTTTGTAGCCCGCCGTGCCGGTCGGCACAAGCGTCCAGGCATGTATGCCCTGGGCCAGCGCGCGCAGCGTCTTGTCCGGGATATCGGCTAGGCGCGCGGCGGCCAGCGGCTGGCCGCGGGCATCGACGGCATCGCACAGCCATTGCTCCGCCAGCCTGCGCGGCCACAGCGCCGCCAGGGCCGTACCGAGCTGCTGGCGGCCGCCGGACTTGGCATGGATCAGCTCGTCCGCCAGGTCGCGGCCGCTGGCCAGGTCCAGCGTCACGGCTTGGCCGGGATTCCAATAGCTGGAGATCTGCAGGATGCCCGGTCCCGACAGGCCCCGATGGGTGAACAGCACGTCTTCCAGGAATTCGCCGGCGCCGCTGCGCACCGCGGCTTCCAGGGCAACGCCGGACAAGGCCGCGAAAGGGGCCCACTGCGCGGCGTCGAAGGTCAGCGGCACCAGCGCCGGCCGCGGCTCGACGACCTTCAAGCCGAACTGCCGCGCCACTTTCAACGCATAGTCGGTCGCCCCCAGCTGCGGAATCGCCATGCCGCCGGTGGCCAGGACCAGCTTGGCCGCGCGCAGCACGCCTTGGCCGTCGGTACGCAGCTCGAAGCTCTCGTCGGCCGACCGCCCGATGTCGGCCACGGTGCAGGGCATGCGCCACTGCACGTTGCCGGCATCGCATTCGGCGCGCAGCACGTCGATGACCGCTTCGCTGGATTCGTCGCAGAACAGCTGGCCGCGATGCTTTTCATGCCAGGAGACACGGTAGCGGCGCAGCAAGTCCAGGAAATCGCGCGGCCCGTAGCCGGCCAGCGCGGACCGGCAGAAGTGCGGGTTTTCCGACAGGAAGTTCGCCGGGCCGGTGCCGGTATTGGTGAAGTTGCAGCGGCCGCCGCCGGAAATGCGGATTTTTTCCGCGAGCCGGTCGGCGTGGTCGATCAGCACGACCCGCAGGCCGCGCTGGCCGGCCACCGCGGCGCACATCATGCCCGCGGCGCCGGCGCCGATGATGGCGACGTCGAACATCCGGAATGCGAGCCTAGCGGGTCTGCTCTTCCTTCAGGCAATCGACGTAATAGCGCACCTGGCCATCGTCGTCCACGTCCTCCGCCAGGCCGTGGATGTCGGTTTCGAAGCCCGGGAAACGTTCGTTGAAGGCGCGCGCGAATTGCAGATACTGCACGATGGTGCGGTTGAAGCGTTCGCCCGGGATCAGCAACGGGATGCCCGGCGGGTACGGGGTCAGCAGCACGCCGGTGACACGCCCTTCCAGGTTTTCGATGGCCACGCGTTCCACCTGGCGGTGCGCCATGCGCGCGAACGCATCGGACGGCTTGAGCGCCGGCACCATGTCGCTCAGGTACATCTCGGTGGTGAGCCGCGCCACGTCGCTCTCGCGATAGGCTTCGTGTATCTGCTGGCACAGGTCGCGCAGGCCGATGCGCTCGTACTGGCGGTGGTCGCGGCAGAATTCCGGCAGGATGCGCCACATCGGCTGGTTGCGGTCGTAGTCATCCTTGAACTGCTGCAAGGCCGTCAGCAAGGTGTTCCAGCGTCCCTTGGTGATGCCGATGGTGAACAGGATGAAGAAGGAATACAGCCCGGTCTTTTCGACCACCACACCGTGTTCGGTCAGGTACTTGGAGACCAGGGCGGCGGGAATGCCCGTTTCACCGAAACTGCCGGAAATATCCAGGCCCGGCGTGATGATGGTGGCCTTGATGGGGTCCAGCATGTTGAAGCCGTCGGCGATATCGCCGAAGCCGTGCCAGTGATCGCCCGACTCCAGCAGCCATTCGTCGCGGTTGCCGATGCCGTCGGACACCAGGCGGTTGGGGCCCCAGACCTTGAACCACCAGTCGTTGCGGCCGAACTCAGACTCCACCTTGCGCATGGCGCGGCGGAAATCCATGGCCTCGCGGATGCTTTCCTCGACCAGGGCCGTGCCGCCGGGCGGCTCCATCATGGCGGCCGCGACGTCGCAGGACGCGATGATCGCGTATTGCGGCGACGTCGACGTGTGCATCAGATAGGCTTCGTTGAAGATGTTGCGGTCCAGCTTGCGGGTCTTGGATTCCTGCACGATGATCTGCGACGCCTGCGAAATGCCGGCCAGCAGCTTGTGCGTGGAGTGCGTGGCGAACACCATGGCGGAATCGCTGCGCGGGCGTCCCTGCCCGATGGCGTGCATGTCCTGGTAGAACTCGTGGAAGGCCGCGTGCGGCAGCCACGCTTCGTCGAAATGCAGCGTGTCGACGTAGTCGCCCAGCTTCGCCTTGATCATTTCGACGTTGTAGATCACCCCGTCATAGGTGCTTTGCGTCAGCGTCAGGATGCGCGGCTTCTTGTCCTTCGCCTCGCGCGCGAAGGGGTTCGCCTCGATCTTCTTCAGGATGCTCTCGGGCTCGAATTCCTCGATGGGAATGGGCCCGATGATGCCCAGGTGGTTGCGCGTGGGGCGCAGGAAGACGGGAATCGCGCCCGTCATCGTGATGGCGTGCAGGATGGACTTGTGGCAGTTGCGGTCCACCACCACCACGTCGCCGGCGGCGACGTTGGCGTGCCACACGACCTTGTTGGAGGTCGACGTGCCGTTGGTGACGAAGTAGCAATGATCGGCGTGGAAGATGCGCGCGGCGTTCAGCTCCGATTCCGCCACGGGGCCGGTGTGGTCCAGCAGCTGGCCCAGTTCGTCAACGGCATTGCAGACGTCGGCGCGCAGCATGTTCTCGCCGAAGAACTGGTGGAACATCTGGCCCACCGGGCTCTTCAGGAAAGCCACGCCGCCCGAGTGCCCCGGGCAGTGCCAGGAATACGAACCGTCCTGCGCGTACTTGACCAGTTCGCGGAAGAAGGGCGGCGGCAGGCCGTCCACGTAGGCGCGCGCCTCGCGGATGATGTGGCGCGCGACGAATTCCGGCGTGTCCTCGAACATGTGGATGAAGCCGTGCAGTTCGCGCAGGATGTCGTTGGGGATGTGCTGCGACGTGCGCGTCTCGCCGTACAGATAAATGGGGATGTCGGCGTTGCGAAAGCGCAGCTCGCCGATGAAGGTCCGCAGGTTCTTGATGGCACTGGCCACGTCTTCCGGCGAATCGACGTCGAACTCCTCATCGTCGATCGACAGGATGAAGGCGCTGGCCCGGCTTTGCTGCTGCGCGAAGGAGCTCAGGTCGCCATAGCTCGTGACGCCCAGCACTTCCACGCCTTCGGCCTCGATCGCCGACGCGAGCGCGCGTATGCCCAGCCCCGAGGCGTTCTCGGAACGATAATCTTCATCGATGATGACAATGGGAAACCGGAATTTCATGCGGGGGACTCCTGCGGGGTAGGGCCTAAAGCCGACGCGAGTGTACTGCGTACGCGCGACGCGGGCGTTGCGCCGCCGCATGGCTGGCGGATCGGGGTCGGGACGCATCCGGCGTACCTGCCGATACGTTACAGTTGAGCATGCCGCCCACTGACACCGAATCCCCACTTGTCCGCCGCCTTACCGCCGAAGACGCGGCTGCCTTCCACGCGCTTCGCCTGCATGCCTTGCAGGAATCCCCCACCGCCTTCGGCGCGAACCTGGAAGACGAACGGCGGTACACGCCCGAAGTCGTCGCGGGATGGATCGCGCCGCTCGATCCCGCACGCGGCGGCGGCGTCGGCGCCTTCCACGGGGCGACGCTGGTCGGAATGGCATGCGTCCGGCGCGCGGCGGGCGAAACGGAAGGCCACAAGGCGTCGCTGGTCTCGGTGTACGTGGCGCCGGCCCATCGCGGCGCCGGGATCTCGGCGCACCTGATCAACGCCGCGATCGAACTGGCGCGCGACATGCCAGGGGTGCGGCGGATAAACCTGTCGGTGACCGTCGGCAACACGGCGGCACTGGCGCTCTATCGGCGCCTGGGCTTCGAAATCTATGGGCGCGAGAAGGAAGCCCTGTACGTCGCCGGCGCGTACCACGACGAATACCTGATGACGATGGCACCACGGGGGCTGGCCTACGCCGCCGTGGGAGAAGAGGATTTCGACGTGCTGGCGGACCTGCGGATCGCCGCGATGCGCGAGAGCCTGGAACGCGTGGGACGCTTCGACCCGGAGCGCGCCCGGCAGCGACTGCGGGCGACGTACGCGCCGCGAGACACGCTGGCCATCCTGCTGGACGGGACGCGTATCGGGTTCTACACGCTGCGGCGGGATGACGGCGCGCTGAAGCTGGATCACCTGTACATCGCACCCGGCCACCAGGGCATGGGCTTGGGCGCGGCGGTCCTGCGGCGCATCTTCGAGCGCGCCGATGCGCTGGGGGTGCCGGTGCGGCTGGGTGCGCTGCGCGACAGCGCCTCGAACCGCTTCTACCAGCGGCACGGCTTCGTGCAGACGGGCGAAGATGCCTGGGATATCTATTACGAACGCGCGCCGGGGGCGCCCGGCGGCTCGGGCCTGGACGCCGGCGCATCGGCATAGGCGCGGCTAGCTCGCGTTGTCCTTCAACACATCGCCAATCACATTGCTGACGAACTCCATCGCGGCCACAACGCGCGGCACCCTGCGCAAGTCCTCGTGCACGATCAGCCAAACGTCGCGCCTCAGGGCCGGCCCGGCGCTATCGACGCGAACCAGGCGTCGGTCACGATCGCCGGCAAAAAAAGGCAAGCCCACGATCCCCGCGCCGGCCGCCGCGGCCGCCTGCTGGATTTCCAGATGGTTGCTGGACAGCACGATGGGCCTGCCATTGGCGTGAGCCTTCAACCATACCTGTTGCGGCGATTGCTCCATGCTTTCATCGTAGGCAAGGAACGTCCAATCCGCCGACGTGCATTCCTCCAGGTAGGCCGGTGACGCGTACAGCCAGAACGGAATGCTCCCCAACTTCCGCACGACCAGCGCGGAACCCGTCGGCCGGCTCAGGCGTATGGCCAGATCGGCTTCGCCCTGGGTCAGCGACGCGGTGCGGGTCTCCGTGATGATGTGCAGCCGTAGCCCTGGGTGCTTTTTCCTTAGCTCACCGAGCCTGGGCGCGATCAGGTTCAATGTCAGCATCGGCGGCGCGCTTAGCGAGACATCGCCCAGGACGCCCTGCTGTCCGGCCTCGGCCACCCGCGTGATCGCGTGCGCCGCTTCTTCCATCCCGGCGCCCAGGCGGGCAATGGTTTCGCCATCGGAAGTAGGGAGGTACGACCGCGTCCGGCGATCCACCAGCTTCAATTTCAGGTCGCGCTCCAGCGAGGCGATGCGGCGCGCGATGGTTGCGTGCTCGACTTGCAACTCGCGCGCGGCCGCCGACAGAGACCTTTGCCGCATGAAAACCGCGAATACATGCAGGTCTTCCCAGTCGATCATGGGAAATTTTTCACATTTGAGGTGAGCCGATGGGGAATTTACCATGCCATGGAGCAGGACGATGATGCCTGCATCGACCCGGCGCAAGCCCGGCCATCCAGCCCAGGGAGGGCACCATGAAGACCCTAGTCATCGCGGTACACCCGGATCTCGGAGAGTCCCGCATACACAGCGCCTGGTTGACCGTGCTGCGCGCGGCCCGGGACCCGGACATCACCATCCACACACTGTACGCGCGGTATCCTGACGGGAACATCGATGTGCCGCGCGAACAGGCACTGCTGCGCGACCACGATCGCATCGTTTTTCAGTTCCCCCTCTACTGGTACAGCTCGCCCCCGCTGCTGAAGAAATGGTTCGACGAAGTACTGGCCTACGGATGGGCATACGGCCCCGCCGGCCACGCGCTGGAAGGCAAGGAGTTCGGCATCGCGATTTCGGCCTTCACCCCCAGCACGGCTTACCAGCACGATGGCTCCGTTGGACACACCATCGAGGAATTGACCTGGCCTTTTGAAGCAACCGTGCATCGCGTAGGCGGGATTTTCCTGCCGCCGTTCGTCCTGACGGGCGTGGCGCACGTGACCGATGCGGAACTGGCCGCCAGCGGCGTGTCGTATCTGCATTATCTGACCACCTATTACCGCGACCGGATAGCCGCATGAGCCACGCAAACATACTGAGCGCGACGACCACCACGAAATCGCGTGGTCCCATGTGGGGCGCAGCCGGAACGGTGGCAGCGGTATTCATGCTATCGAACTCGCCCACGCCTCTTTATGAACACTGGCGCACGCAGTTGAACTTCTCGTCGGGCACGCTGACCGTGATATTCGCCGTGTACATCGCGAGCCTGCTCGGGACGCTGCTGGTCGCGGGCCAGCTGTCGGATCGTTATGGGCGCAAGCCGGTACTGCTGCCCGGGCTGTTGGCCGCGCTGCTGGCCTGCCTGCTTTTCTCTGGCGCGGAATCGGTGGCTGCCCTCGGGGCGGCGCGCCTGCTTGCCGGCATTGCGGTGGGCGTCGTCGTGACGGCCGGCATGGCCGCGGTGGCTGATCTCGGCGGTGAGGCACGCACCCGGCAGGCCGCCTTGCTGGCGTCGGTGGCGATGGTTTTCGGCGCAGGTCTCGGGCCCTTGCTGTCCGGAGCGGTGGCGCAGGACATGCAAAGGCCCGTGGCGATTGTCTTTGGCGTGCAGGCATTGGTGTTGATCAGCGCGATCATTGTGGTTCTTTTCCTGCCGATGCGTCGCCCTGCCCGGCGCGATCGCGCTGCCTGGACACTGCGCCTGCCGTCCGTTCCCCGCGACGCGCGGCGCCATCTTGTCCTGGGTATCAGCGTATTCGGGCCCGGCATCACCGCGACATCGTTCGTCCTGTCGCTGGGCCCGTCGCTGCTCTCGCGTTTATTGCATGTCCACAGTCCCTTGATTGCCGGGGGCATGGCCTGCGCCATGTTCCTGGCCGCGACCGGCTCGCAATTCGCTGCACGGCGACTGTCGGTACGTGGGATTCTGCTGAGCGGCGCGGCCGCCACGGTACTGGCGATGTTCAGCCTCGCGCTGGCGGTGAACGGAGCGATTGCTCTCGCGCTGCTTATCGCCGCGCTGTTGGCCGGCGCGGGCCAGGGCTTGGGCCAATTGGGCGGCCTGACGCTGATCGGCCTGAATATCCGTGGAAGCCGCCGCGCCGAAGCGAATGCCGTATTGAATATCGCTGGATATATCCCGGCCGGCTTACTGCCGGTCGCGACCGGTTATCTGGTGGACATTGCCGGGATGCCCGTCGCGGTTACCGTATTCGCGTCCGCGGTGGCCACGGCGGCGCTGGCCGGCGGGCTGCTCGTATGGCGCGAACCGGCCTCGCCACGGCCGTCCTAGGGTAAGGCCGAAGTCCCTTTCGGGGCGCGCCGTGGCAGGCTACGGCTGCGCCGCCGCCTTCGCGGCGCGCGCCGCTTTTATCGAACCTACCCAGGAAACCACCATGCCCGCGTTTTCACGGCGCTCCGCCCTTCGTTTCGCCCGCCTTCCCGGCCTGCTGGCCACGGCCATGCTGATGGCGGTCTCGGCGCAAGCCGCCACGACCCTGCAGATGACCACCGAATATCCGGCCACCTCCATGCCGGGACTGGGAATATCGACCTTTGCCGAGCAGGTGAAGGAAAAATCCCACGGGAATATCGTCGTCGAAACCAGTTTCGATGCGTCCAAGGGCTACAAGTCGGCCGATATGGTGGATGCGGTCCAGGCGCGCAAGGTGGATGCCGCCGATGCCTTCGCCGGGGGCTTGGCAAACAAATATCCGATCTTCGGCGTGTCGTCGCTGCCCTTCCTGGCCGACTCGCTGGACAATGCGCGCGCCTTGCGCGACGCCGCGCGGCCGGCTTACGCCCGGTTCCTGGCCGCGCATGGCCAGAAACTGCTGTACACCACGCCGTGGCCGCCTTCCGGCATCTGGTCCAAGGCGCCGATCAAGACGGTGGCGGACCTGAAGGCGCTTTCGATCCGCACCTACGACGACGTTTCGCAGGCCACCATGACGCGCGCCGGCGCCAAGGCGGCGAATATTTCCTTCGCGGACGCCATGCCGCGCCTGGCATCCGGCGAAGTAAACGCGGTGCTGTCCTCGGGCGATGGCGGCGCCGGGCGCAAGCTTTGGCAATACCTGCCCTACTTCACCGAGGTCAACTACGCGATGCCACTGTCCATCGCGACGATCAACCTGGACGCCTATGAGGCCCTGGATGCCGCCGGCCGCCAGGCCGTGGACCAGGCCGCCGCGGCGACCGAAGCCGAACAGTGGAAGCGCATGGAAGGCCGACTGGAGGAAAACCGCGCCAACATGCGCAAGAACGGCGTGACGATAGAGTCGACGGTTCCGGCCGCGGTGCAGCAAGCGCTGCACGCCGCGGCATCCGGTGCGCTGGCCGATTGGCAAGATCGCACGGGAGCGGACGGCAAGGCCATCCTGGACCGGTACAAAGCCCGATAAGCGGACGAATGGTGCCCGCGGTGCTTGGGGTGCCGCCGGTGCCCGTGGTTGCGGCGGCCGCGCGGCCGCCGCTCAGGTCTTCGGCAGCGTGACGCCCAGCTGGCCCTGGTATTTGCCGCCACGGTCACGGTACGAGGTTTCGCAGACCTCGTCGCTTTCCAGGAACAGCATCTGGGCGCACCCTTCGCCGGCATAGATCTTGGCCGGCAGGGGCGTAGAGTTGGAAAATTCCAGCGTGACGTGGCCTTCCCATTCCGGTTCCAGCGGCGTGACGTTGACGATGATGCCGCAGCGGGCGTAGGTGCTCTTGCCCAGGCAGATGGTCAGGACGCTGCGCGGGATGCGGAAATATTCCACCGTGCGCGCCAGCGCGAAGGAATTCGGCGGAATGATGCAGACATCGCCCGTGAAATCGACGAAGGATTTCTCGTCGAAATTCTTGGGATCGACGATGGTCGAATTGATGTTGGTGAATATCTTGAACTCGTTCGCGCAGCGCACGTCGTAGCCATAGCTGCTGGTGCCATAACTGACGATCCGGCCGCCGTTGGACTCGCGCACCTGGCCGGGCTCGAAGGGCTCGATCATGCCGTTAGCCGCGGCGCGCCGGATCCACAGGTCGCTCTTGATACTCATGGGAAGGAAACCTCAGGTTGAAGTGCGCGGTATTTTACCGTCCACGGCGTCCCCGTCCGGGGATCAGTCCCCAAGGAAGGTCCGATAAACCAGCTCCAGGCCGTTGACCGAACCGCCCTTGACGTCCACGGACCATCGGCGGGACAACCGGTAGCTCAGGCGGCCCACGGTTTCGGAGCCCGCCAACGCCTGTTCCACGCTGAGCGTGACACCATCCGCGAAATTCTTGCTGGCCACCACGAACTGGGTCGCCAGCGTCTGGCTCACGTCCTGGTTGACATTGCCCGCCACGGTCTGGTTGGGTAGCAGGCTGTTGGTATTGCCCAGCGTGCCGTTGCGCACGGTGACATCGTCCACACCGAAACGCTTGTAGAACGGTTCGCCGTTGCCCAGCAAGGCCGTGCCCAGCGACACCAGCAGCGCCGTATCGTTGCCGCCGGCGTCCGGCGCGCGGCCCAGCACCAGCCACGACAGTTTTTCCTCGTCGCTGACGTCGGGATAGGAAATCAGGTCGATACGCGGCCGCTGCGCCGTGCCGCTGACGCGCACGCCCGCCTCGACCTGTTCGCCGGTACGCAGGGCCTCGATATCGAGCAGCGGGTTGTCCAGGGTGCCCTGGAAAGTGACGGTGCCGCGCCGCAATTGCAGGCGCTGGCCGTAGGCGTCGATACGGCCGGCGCGCGTGCGCAGCACGCCCGTGCCCATCAGCCGGTTGTCGACGTAGCGGATGCGTAGCGCGCCGCCCAGCGCGGCATCCAGGCCCATGCCGGTGAGGTAGAAGCGCGGCCCCAGGTCCACGTTCAGGTCCAGGTCGGTCTGCAGGGGCGTGGCGTGCCCGGCGTCGTCCACGCCGGGCCGGTGGACCACCACGTCGCCGTCCAGCGAGGGCACTTCGCTCAGGACTTCCAGGCTGGCCCAGCCCGCGTCGGCCTTCACGTCGCCCCGTATCGACATGCGCGGCAGGGCCGCGTCGATGTCGATGCGGCCCGACATCATGGCGAAGCGGTCCGCTCGCTGGACCACAGGGAACCGGTGCAGGACGATGCGCACCTGCCCGGCGGCGTCCATCAGCCCCCAGCTTCCACTGGCATCGATATAGCCGTTCTTGGCGTCCGGATCGCGCGTCACCCAATCGCGCGTGCGCGTCTCGGTGGGCAGCACGCGCAGCACCGCCGGAAAACGCAGCGAGTCGACGATCAGGCGGTCTCCCTGCAGGCGCGCCGACAGCGTCCCGTCCATCAGGCGCACGCCGTCGTCGATGCGCACATAGCGCAGGTGCTGGCCACGGACCGTGCCGCTCGCCGTCCAAGCGCCGCCCGGCGTGCCCTGGGCCTGCACACTGGCCTTCAGCGCGCCGCCAATGTCCGTATTGTCGCCGGTGAACAGTTCCACCCACTTCAGGTCCGCGACATCGGCATCCAGCGACACGCGCAGCGGCTGGTGCGGCGCCAGGCCAATCCCGCCGTCGGCCGTGGCGGCCAGCATCGCCGTGCCGCTGCCGCGCAGCGATCCCATGCTGGCCGTATCCACGCGCAAGGCGGCGTCCACGCGGCTGTTGCGCCCACCGGCCGAGGTCGCGTTCAGGTCCAGGACAAGATCCCGCAAGCCCAGCGGCATGGGTGGATCGCCGGGCACCAGCAGATCGCCGGAACGGCGCACCAACCTGGCCTTGCCCGTCAGCGCGCCGGCGTAGCGCAGGTCCCACGATACGTCCAGCGCAATGCGGCGCTGGCTCGCGGGCACCCTCGCATTGACGCGGGACGGCGCCGTCTGCCCCTGCCGCGCGGCGGCCTCCAGATCCAGCGCGCGGCGGATGCGGCGCACCATGGCGGGCGTCAGTACCAGGTTGTCCATGCGCCCGGCCGTTTCCCAGCGTCCCGAGCCGCCGCGCGAACCTGAATGGTCCAGCACGACGCGGTCGCCGCCGGGCAGGGCCAGTTCGACACGGGCCGGCCCGACCTGCCATTGCCACAGGGGCGCGTCGGCACGCGGCAGGTAGGCCACGGCACCGGGCCGCGACGACGCCAGCTCGAATCCCGCATTGGAGAAGGTCAGCCGGGAAACGGTGCCGCGCCATCCTGCCTGGCGCGAGGCGGCGTCCGTGCCGGTCCCTACGCCATAGCCACCGCTGATATCGACGGATGCCTGCATCGGCGCGCTGCCCAAGATGCCGGGACGCGAACGCGCCGGGGTATAGCCGCCGCGCAGCTCCAGCCGATGCCGGGCCGGCGTGCCGGTCAGCTTGCCCTGCAGCGTGGCGGCCCCTTCCAGGCCGGGCCAGAAGTCCGCGAGGCGAGGCGCGGCCGCATCCACCGTGATGGCGCCCGCGCCCGCATCGACGTTGCCGTGCGCGCGCACACGGTTGCCGCCTAGCCCCAGGTCCACCGCCAGGCCCTGCACGCGCACGTCGCCCAGGGCGGCGGTCCAGTCCGCGGACGGATCATCGTTGGCTGACGTCATGACACGGCCTCGCGCGCTGCCTTGCAGGGCCTGCCTGTTCCAGCGGCTGCCCGGGTCGACGACCAGCTCGATCCGGCCGTCGCGCAGGACGTAGCCGTCCGTCAGCAAGGTGTCGAAACTGCCGTGGGCGGTCAGCACCGCCGGCGGAATGGCGTTGCCCGACAGGCGGGCCAGATCCAGGCCCTTCGCCGCGAGGCTACCCTGCAGCCGGATGGCGCGCCGGGCATCGTCGCGGGAGACGGCCAGCGAGACGGCGGCGGACGTGCCATCGGGCAATTGCAGCGAGGCGTCGGCAACGCGCAGCGGCAGCGCATCCTGCGGCGCCAGGTCCGCTTTGGCCGACAGCACCGCGCCGGCCCCCTGCGCCGCGACGGTCGCCGACAGGGCGTCGAGCGACCCGCCCACCTGCAGGTCGGCCTGGAGCAGGCAGGGATCGGGGGCGGCGGCAGCGGAAGGGGCCGCCGCCTTCACGAACCTTCCCACGCACAGCGGCGAATCCGCGCCCTGGCCGCGGGCCGCGACGTGCAGCCGCGCGGCCAGCGGCCAGGGTGCGGCCAACTGCTTCAACTCGGCTTGCCCTTGAAGATCGGCATCGCCCCATGCATGCGCGACGTGCAAGGTGTCGATGCGCGCCCGCGCCCCATCCGCGCCCGCACGCAATGCCGCCTGCAGGCCGCTGAGTGCGACGGGCATCGGCTCGCCGTTGCGCCGCAGCGCAAGTTCTCCCACCACCAGCCGGTCCACCGCGATATCCAGCGGCAGGGATGGGGTTTGCCCCGCTTGGTCCGACGGCGCCGTTCCCTGTGCGATATCGTGTAGGTCCAGATCCAGGCTGTCGGCGGACAGTTCGCGCACGCGCAGCCGCCGCTGCAGCAATTCCATCCAGGCCACCCGCAGCGTCAGGTTGCGCGCGTCCAGCGACACGCCGGCGGCGTCGACGACCAGGTGGCCGACATGCAGGCCGCCCCAGACCGAGCCCGTAAGGTCTTCGGCCCGCCCGCCCAACTGGGGCATGGCAGTGCGCGCCAGCCATTGCGCGCCGGGTTGCGTGGCAGCCACCCAGCCCACCGCCGCGGCCAGAGCGCACAGGAACAGCAGCAGGGTCGGCACCCACCACACCACGACATTGCGCAGCAGCCGGGCCAGGATATTCAAAACGCGATCCCCAGCGAGAACGCCAGGCGCAATGAATGGTCGCGCTGCCCGTAGGCGACATCCAGGAACAGCGGTCCCGCCGGCGTGCGGACCCGCGCGCCCACGCCATAGCCGACCGCAATTTGCATATCGCCGAAGGACTGGGCGGCATCGCCGGCGTCCACGAAAAAGCCGATGCCCCAGCGCTCATCGAAATAGTGGTCGTATTCAACGCTGCCGACCAGCAAGGTGGGGGCGTCCACCACCGCATCGCCGCGGTCCACCCCGATACTCAGGTAGGGATAGCCGCGTATGCTGCGCGCGCCGCCCGTACGGAATCCAAAATCCGGCGGGACCCGCGTGTTGTCGGACCACACCTTGCCGATTTCGCCGCGCATCGTGAAAACGTCGCGCTGGCCCACGGGCCACCATCGCTGGGCGCGGGCACGGGCACGGCTGTAGGGCCTGCCGGTGTCCAGCGTGACGCCCAGGCCGCCGCCCAGCGCGACCAGACTGCCTTCGCGCGGATCGTATTTGTTGTCGACGTCGCGCCGCAGCCATTCGACGGTGCCGGTCAGGCTGGGCAGGTCGTAGCTGCTGGCGCCCTGGATCCTGACGCTGTCGTGCGCCGCCAGCAGGCCCCAGCGGGTTTCATAGTCCACCCGGCCCTCGCCATGGCGTTCCTGCAGGCGTGTGGCGCCCAGCGCGAAACGCGTGACCTCCTGGCCCTGGATGTCGGAATGTTCGGCCAACACGCCCACGCTGTCCTTGTTCCCGCGCCCGTCCGGCGGCAGGTAGAAATCGGTGTACACCCGCTGGCGCAGGCGGTTCACGCCAATACCGGACTCCATGGTGAGCGGCTGCCCGAAGACCACGTGCTGGCGATACAAGGCCTCCACGCCCACGCCCACGTCGCTGTCCACGCCCAGCGATGCGGAAAAACGCTTGGGCGGCGCCTCGACCACCCGCACCTGCACCGGCAGCGTGATCTCGCTGTTGCTGTCCACGCCGCGCGCCGGCTGTCCGCCGGCCGCCACGCCGGGGTCGCCCTGCGGCGTCGAGGTGGCGGGCGTCTGCGCGGGCGGCGTGTCGTGCGACCCATCGGGCCGAACCATGGAGACGAAAGCCCCCCGGAAGAAGGACGTGCTCTGCAAGACCTGCTGCCAGCTGTTCAGCTTGTCCTGGTCGTAGGCCTCGCCCGGCTTGTATCGCACATAGCGGCGCACCAGCGACGGCGGCACGCGATCCAGGCCCTCGATTTCGAGCGCGCCCATGCGCACCGCCGGACCGCTGTCAATCACGACCTTCAAGCGTACCTCGCCCTGGTCGGCCTGCACATCGGCGGACGATGCCGCGATGCGCGCCAACAGGAAGTCCTTGTCGCCCACGTCGTTCAGCAGCGCCGATTTGGCCTTGTTCCAGTCGTCGTTGACGAAGGGACGGCCGACGGGCAGCGACCAGTCCTTGCGCAGCGCCGCGACACGGCTGGCATACCCGGGCTGCGTGATGCGGCCCGTGAACGAGAGGTCGACGGCGACGATCCTGGCGCGCACGCCGGCGTCGATGGCGATGTCCCAAGTGCCGCCGCCCACGTCGCTGCCGGTATTCAGCGTGACGCGTGCCGCGAAATAGCCCTGGGTCGCCAGGGCGGCCAGGGCGGCATCGCGCGCGCGACGCCGCAGCCGGTCCGCTTCGCCGCCGTCCTGGTCGGAGGCCAGGCGCGCGATCACTTGCACGGCATCGTTGACCGCCTTTACCGACGCCGGGTCCACCGTGCCGGGATCGATGATGATTTCAGGCTTGGCGTACGCCGTCTGGACCAGCGCCAGCAGGACGCAGAGCAAAAGGCCCGCCAGCCACTGCATGCGTCAGGGTTGCTGGACAACGACGTTGGGGAATTTCCCGGCCATATCCCGAGGCAGCGCGGCGACGGCCACTGCGACGCGGCGCGCGATGTCGCGGTACAGCCCCGCCGCTTCGCTGCCGGGATCCGCCACCACCGTGGGGTTGCCCGCATCCGTCTGCTCGCGGATGTTCATGGTCAGCGGCAGGCCGCCCAGCCAGGCCACCCCGTATTGCTCGGCCATGCGCTTGCCGCCGCCTTCGCCGAAAATCGGTTCCGCATGTCCGCAGTGGCTGCAGATGTGCATGGACATGTTTTCCACCACCCCCAGGATGGGCACATCCACTTTCTCGAACATGCGCAGCCCCTTGCGCGCGTCCAGCAGCGCGATGTCCTGCGGCGTGGTGACGATGACGGCGCCCACCACCGGCACTTTCTGCGCCAGGGTCAGCGCGATATCGCCCGTGCCCGGCGGCATGTCGACGATCAGGTAGTCCAGCGCGCGCCAGTTCGTCTGGCGCAGCAGCTGTTCCAGCGCCTGCGTCACCATGGGCCCGCGCCATATCGCGGGGGAATCCGCATCGATCAGGAAGCCGATGGAGTTCGCCTGTAGACCATGGCCCTGCAGCGGCTCCATGGTTTTGTTGTCATGGCTGGCCGGACGCCCGGAAATGCCCAGCATGGTCGGCACGCTGGGGCCATAGATATCCGCGTCGAGCACGCCTACCTGCGCCCCTTCGGCGGCCAGCGCCAGGGCCAGGTTGACGGCGGTGGTGCTCTTGCCCACGCCGCCCTTGCCGGACGCCACCGCGATGATATTGGCGACGTTAGGCAGCGGCTTCAGGCCACGCTGCACGGCATGCGCGGCGATTTTCCATGTGACCGACACCTGGACGCCGGGCAGGCCCGCCGCGGCAAGCGCGTCGGTCACGGCTTGGCGCAGGGCCTGTTGCTGAGTACGCGCCGGATAGCCCAGCTCGACAGCGACCGAAACCGGATTCGCGTCCAGGTGGATGTCCCGGTCTTTCACATACTGGCCGATGCTGGCGCCGGTTTGCGGGTCCGTTACACCTTCCAGGACCGCCTTTATTTGTTGGATCGTCAAACTCATGTCACTATATTCCTACAGGCACCCCGGGTCTTGGCGCGGCTACCCCGGTTTACAGCCTGGCTTTTCAGCACCGTGCGGCCTTCATCGCTCCCATCATCAAGTTGCAAGGATAGCGGAATCCGCAGGAACTTTTCGCCGCTTTTCGCGTCATTTCTAGCATGGACAATGCCCTTACACGCTTCGTACGCGCCCTTGCTTTCACGGTGCTAGCCCTGGTCGGCGGCGTCATGGCCTTGATTTTCATGGTATCCACGGCGATCGCGGTGGGCATCCTGTACGTCATCGCCAAGGTGCGCGGCCGCCCCTTCGGGGTCAAGGCCTACTGGCACCAGCGCAGCGCCACCCCCGGCCCATTCCCGGGCGTACGCCCCGACGTCATCGACGTCGAAGTGCGCGAAGTCCGCTAGGCGCATCCCGCGCCGGCGTCCCCTGCTGCCGGTTCCCGGCGGTTGTTCACTCCCATCGCCTGCTTTTCCGACTGCCCCATGGCGGCGGCCCGGCCGCGCTCGCGCGATGCCCAGCCCAACTGGCTCTAAAATGCCGGGTCCGGTTTCCCACTCTGCCCTTCGGCCATGTCACGCACCCTGTTCGTCACCACTGCCCTGCCCTACGCCAACGGATCTTTCCACATCGGCCACATCATGGAATACATCCAGGCCGATATCTGGGTGAGGAGCATGCGCATGGCGGGCCACACCGTGCACTTCGTGGGCGCGGACGACGCGCACGGCGCGCCCATCATGCTCAAGGCGGAAAGCGAAGGCATCACGCCGCGCGAACTGGTGGCGCGCTATGCCGCCGAACGGCCGCGCTACCTGGACGGCTTCCACATCCGCTTCGATCACTGGCACTCCACGGATACGCCAGAAAATGTGGCGCTGTCGCAGGAAATCTATCGGGCGCTGAAGGCCCAGGGCCTGATCGAGACACGCACCATCGAGCAGTTCTACGATCCGGTCAAGGGCATGTTCCTCGCCGACCGCTATATCAAGGGCGAATGCCCGGTCTGCCATTCCAAGGACCAGTATGGCGACTCCTGCGAAGTGTGCGGCGCGGTCTACGCCCCCACCGAGCTGATCAACCCTTATTCCACGCTGACCAAGGCCACGCCTGTCCTGAAGAGCTCCGAGCATTTCTTCTTCAAGCTCTCGGACCCGCGCTGCGTGGCCTTCCTGCGCGAATGGACGGCCGGCACGAACGCATCCGGCGCGCGCCACCTGCAGCCCGAAGTGCTGGCCAAGACGCGGGAATGGCTGGGCGCCGACGACGCGCAAGCCAAGCTGGGCGACTGGGATATATCGCGGGAGGCGCCCTACTTCGGCATCGAAATCCCCGATGCGCCGGGCAAGTACTTCTATGTCTGGCTGGACGCGCCCGTCGGCTATCTGGCGTCGCTCAAGGCCTATTGCGACAAGCTGGGCCTGGACTTCGATGCCCTGCTGGATCCGGCCGGACCGACGGAGCAGGTGCATTTCATCGGCAAGGACATCATCTATTTCCACGCGCTGTTCTGGCCCGCCATGCTCAAGTTTGCCGGGCGTAAAACGCCCGACGCACTGAACGTGCATGGCTTCATCACGGTCAGCGGGGAAAAAATGTCCAAGAGCCGCGGCACCGGGATCTCGCCGCTGCGCTACCTGGACGTGGGCATGGATCCGGAGTGGCTGCGCTATTACATCGCCGCCAAGCTCAATGCCAAGGTCGAGGACGTCGACTTCACGGCCGAGGACTTCATCGCGCGGGTCAACAGCGACCTGATCGGCAAGTACGTCAACATCGCCAGCCGCGCGGCCAACTTCATCACCCGCCACTTCAATGGCGTCCTGGCCTACCAGGGCGACACGAAAGCGCTTTCCGCCGAACTAGCCGAGCAGGCCGAATCGGTGCGCGCCGCGCTGGAGGCGCGTGAGTACGGCCGCGCCATCCGCGACATCATGGCGTACGCCGACCGCATCAACCAGGCTTTCGACGCTGCCCAGCCCTGGGTCATGGCCAAGGGCATCGCCAACGGGGGCGAGGAACAGAAGGCGGCGCTGCAGGACATCTGCTCGCGCACGCTGGCCGGGTTCAAGGCCCTGTCTGTGATGCTGGCGCCGGTGCTGCCCGCCCTGGCCGACCGCGTGGCGCGCGAACTGTTCGGCCAGCCAGCCGCCTTCGTCTGGCAGGACGCCGCCATGCTGCCGTTGGGCATCGCGCCGTTCAAGCATCTGATGCAGCGCGTGGACCCGGCCATGCTGGACGCGCTGGTCGACGCGCCGGCCGCGGGCGGCGAACAGACAGCCGCGAAAGCCGCCGGCGGGGCGCAGAAGGCGGCAAAGCCGGCCAGCAGCGGCCAGGCCTCGGCGAAAGCCGCCGGCGCCGCGCCGGCATCGCCGGATGGTGCTGCCGGCGTGATGCCGGGCGGCGAAGCGATCGCCGATGCCATCACCATCGACGACTTCGCCAAGATCGACCTGCGGGTCGCGCGCATCGTCAATTGCGAGGAAGTCGAAGGCTCCAGCAAGCTGCTGCGCCTGACGCTGGACGTAGGCGAAGGCCGCCACCGCAACGTGTTCTCGGGCATCAAGTCCGCCTACAAGCCGCAGGACCTGATCGGCAAACTAACCGTCATGGTCGCCAACCTGGCGCCCCGCAAGATGAAGTTCGGCGTCTCCGAAGGCATGGTCCTGGCCGCCAGCCACGCCGACGAATCCGCCCACCCGGGCATCTACGTCCTGGAGCCCGGCACCGGTGCCCAACCCGGCATGCGAGTCAACTGAACCCGCAACGCTTCGTACGTAGGCTCCTCCACGCAAAAAACAGGTGCCCCCCGATCGGGGACGCCGCGGATCCGGCTCCGCCGGTCCGCTGGCGTCGCCCCCTTGAGGGGGAAGCGCGCAGCGCTTCGGGGGTGGGCCTACTCCCCCATATAGGCCTGGACGAAGCGGCTGACGATGCCGCTGGAATAGTGGCTGGCGATGTGCGTCAGGAAAGCGGCGAAATCCACCGGCGCGGCGGCGTCGGCGCGGTCGGAAACGGTGCGCAGCACGGCGCACGGGATTTCGTATTCGTGGCACACCTGCGCCACCGCCGCGCCTTCCATTTCCACGCATAGCGTTTCCGGCAAGGCCGCGAATACCGCGCCGGCCGTATTCGCATCGCCGACGAAGCGATCGCCACTGGCGACCAGCCCGCGGTGCAGCATGGGCGCGCCGATGGCGAAAAGATCGCGCGTGGCCGCGTCCACGTCGCGCGCCAGCGCCAGGGCCAGGTAATCCACCGCGCACTGCGCCAGCACGCTGTTCATGCGCGGTTCCGTGGCAAGGCGGCTGACGCCCAGCAGCGGGACTTCGTACTGGGGAAACAGCGGGCGCGCATCCAGGTCGTGATGCACCAAGGTTTCCGCGATCACGACATCGCCGACACGGACGCCGGGGGCAATGCCGCCGGCCAGGCCCGTGAACAATAGGGCGTGCACGCCGAATTCACGGATCAGTGTGACGGCGGTCGCGGCCGCCGCGACCTTGCCGATGCGGGCGAGCACGACCACGCAAGGCTGCCCGTACAGATCGCCGACGTAATAATCCCGCATGCCGATGCGCCGGCATGCGGCGCCCGGCCCCATGTGCGCCAGCAAGCCGGCAATTTCGTCATGCAGGGCCGCCATGATGCCCAGGGGTGCGCGCGACATGACGGGATCCTAGTTCGTGGCCAGCGGATATCCCGCTGCTTCGTGCGGCGGCGCCGCCATGACGGTCGCGGCGCCGCCCCCGGCCGGTACGTCCCCCGCCGGGGCCAGGTCCGCCCCCAGCCGTTCGCGCTCGTCGAACACGAAGCAGCTGCCCTTGAAGCCGGCGCCGCCCGTTTCCTCGAAATACTTCAAGATGCCGCCCTCCAGCTGATACACATCGCGCACGCCTTCCTGTGCCATGTACAACGCCGCTTTTTCGCAGCGTATGCCGCCGGTGCAGAAGCTGACCACCGTCTTGCCTTCCAGATCGGCGCGGTGCGCCCGCAGCGCCGCCGGGAATTGGGTGAAACGGTCCAGGCGCCAGTCCAGCGCGCCCTCGAACGTCCCGGCGTCGACTTCGAACGCGTTGCGGGTATCCAGCATGACGATGGGCCGGCCGCCATCGTCGCTGCCGCGCGCCAGCCAACGGGCCAGCGTCCGCGCGTCCACGCTGGGTGCACGGCCGGCTTGCGGGCGGATGGCGGGATGATCCATGCGGATGATTTCGCGCTTGATCTTGACCAGCAGTTTGCGAAACGGCACGCCGCCGGAATAGCTGTATTTCACGTCCAGGTCGGCGAAGCGGGCATCCGCGCGCAGCCATTCCAGGAAAGCGGCGATGCCCGGGCCTTCGCCCGACAGGAACAGGTTGATGCCTTCCGGCGCCAGCAGCACCGTACCCTTCAGGTCCTGGCCGGCCGCGCATTCCATGACGCGCGGCCGCAGGGCCTGCGCGTCGTCCAGTGTGACGAACTTATAGGCGGCGATATTGACGATCGTGCTCATGGAAACGCTCAATGCCCCATGTCGGCGCGCGCGAAATCCAGGACGTCGCCATTGTCCAGCGACAGCGACAGGCGGCGTGGATTGCCGGCGTTGTCGACCGACGTGCCGCGGATGCGCGTGAGCGAGGCGAGGAAATCCTGTTCCAGCTGATTCAGCTCCGGGCGTTGGCAGGCCATGCGCGTCGCCACCGGCGCGGCCGTCACGATCAAGTCGCCGTTCGCCACGGTATAGGTGCTGCTGTAGGTGTTGCAGCCCGCATATCCCGCCACGCGCAGCTGCATGCCTTCGTGCACGAAGCTGATCGTGATGGGGCGCTCGCGGCCGTCGTTACGCGGAATGGGGCGCAAGGTCCCGCCCGGGCGGGACCAGCGTGCCAGGACCCAATTGGTCTGGGCCAGGAAATCCGACGCATAGGCCGGCTGGTACCGGGCCTGGGCCAGGTCGGGCTGCAAGGGGCGGGCGCAAGCCGACAGCGCCGCAACCGCGGCGAACACGCAGGCAAGGCGGCGCGTGCGGGAAAAAAACATGAAAGAACTCCAGGATCAACGCACCGGGATATCCTGGTCGCGCAGGAACGTCAGGACATCGCCGTTGCTCACATTGAACGTCATCTGATGCGGCGCCCCGCCGCTGTCCAGCGTGAACGTGACGATATGGGCCAGGGCCGAAAGGTAATCCCGCTCGGCGTCGCGCAGCTTCGGCGTGGCGCACTGCATCGTGCGGCTGGACGGCAGGGTAATGATCAGTTTGCCGCCTTGCAAGCGGTAGGTGCCCGCGAATTCATTGCAGCCGGAAAAGCCGGATACCCGGTAGTCCCGATTCCGCGCCATGAAGGCAATGCTCAGCGGCGGATAGATCTGGCCCAGCTGCAGGGGATAATCCGCGCCGCCCGGCGACTGCCAGCGGGCCAGCCGCCAATGCGTCTGCGCCAGCGAATCCGATGTGGTCGCGGCCTGCGCCGCGCCCGGCCCCTGTGCCTGGGCCTGGCCCGTCGTGGTCGAGCATCCCCCGAGTATGGCCGCGGCGGCCGCCAGCACTGCGCAACGGGACAGGGAAAGAAGCGGCATCGGGAGATCTCCTGGGGTCAGGCCGAACGAGGCAAAGCCTCTATTGTAGGCAGGCACGCCACGGGGACAGACCGAGGGTGCTTCATTGCGTAACGGCCGCCGCCGAGCGCCGCAACCCGGTTTCGGCCGAGCGCAGCCGCTCGCGCAGCAGCCGCGCGAAGGTGGTGGCCGCGACGGTCCGGTGATGCCGCTTGGACCACAGCAGCGCCGTCACGCGGATGGGCACCGGTTCATAAACGGGGATCACGGCCACGCGGCCGGACGGGTCGATAGTGCTCTCGGGCAACAGGGTCACCACCTGGGAGGACGCCGCCAGGTCCATCATCAGGCTCAGCGCGTTCGTTTCGCAGACGATGTTGGGCACCAGCCCGCGCTGGTCGAAGTACTGGTCCACCAGCCCGCGCGTGTAGTAATCGCGCGTCATCAGCACCAGCGGTTCGCGGGCCAGGTCCGCCAACCGCACGCGCTTGCGGGCCGCGAGCCGGTGGCCGCTTCCCACGACCAGCATCAGCCGTTCGGTGAACAGCGACTCCACCGCCGTTTCCTCCAGGCGTGCCGGCACGAAGGCGATGCCCAGGTGCAGGTCCCCGGTGGCCAGCTGCTCCTCGATCATGGGCGCCATCATCTCCTTGACCGTCAGGCGGACGTCCGGATAGGCCCGCATGAACTCGGCAACGACCGGGGGCAGCAGCTTGCGGGTGAAGGATTGGCTGGCGCCGATATTCAGATGGCCGCGGCGCAAGGCGTCGAGCTCCTCCAGCGCCGCGCAACCGGCCGCCAGTTCGTCCAGCGTGCGCTTGGCATAGGCATGGAAGACCTGCCCCACCTGGGTGAGCCGGACGTGCTTGCCGGAGCGGTCGAACAGCGCCTTGCCCAGGTGGGTTTCCAGTTCCGCCAGTTGATGGGACAGCGTGGACTGCGTCACGAACAGCTTTTCCGCCGCTTTTGAAAAATGCAGCGTGTCGGCGATCGCAAGGAAATACTCCAGCTGGCGCAGCTTGATCCCGGATTTATTGGTCATGACTGGAACGGCCCCCATGGCGCCCTGTCCGGCGGACAGGGCGTAAGCGTAACGAATTATGGCGGCTTTCGATGCGATAAATAGAAAATCGCCATTGGACAGGGGGCGAGGGCGTCCCTAGAGTGACGCCCGCGAGGTCGACAACGTATACCAACATCGAGGAGAAGGCTGTGAAGGCATGGAACAAATGTCGGGCGGCAGTGAAAGTTGCCGCAACGCTCTGCCTGGCGGCAGGGGTCGCGCAACAGGCGCGGGCCGCGTATCCCGAACGCCCCATCACCATGATCATCCCGCTGGCGGCGGCCAGCGCCGTGGACAATGTGGCGCGCCTGGTGGCCCAGGAGATGGGCAAGATCCTGAACCAGTCCGTCATCGTGGAAAACCTGCCCGGCGCGGCCGGCGCCATCGGCGCCAACCGGGTGGCGACCGCCAACCCCGACGGCTACACCATCGGCGCGTTCAACGACAGCATCCTCACCATGGTGCCCAACCTGTCCAAGACGCCGTGGAATCCCCTGAAGGACTTCGCGCCGGTCTCGCTGGTCACCACCTTCGAATGGAGCCTGATCGCCACGCCGGGACTGTACAAGAACGCGGCTGACCTGATCGCTGCCGCCAAGGCCGCGCCCGGCCGCATCGAATACGCATCCGGCGGCATCGGCAGCCCGCAGCACATCGCCATGGCACTGTTCGCCTCCAAGAACAAGCTGGACATGGTGCACGTGCCCTATCGCGGCGCGACCCCGGCCGCGATGGGCGTGGCCAGCGGCGAGGCGAAAGTGGCCTTCCAGGCCCTGGCGACGTCCAAGAGCCTGATCGACAGCAAGCGCGTGGACCTGCTGGGCATCTCGTCGGAAAAGCGCATGGCCGAACTGCCCAACGTGCCGACGATTTCCGAATCCGGCTCGCCAGGCTTCGTGTTTTCTTCCTGGTTCGTGATCGTCGCCCCGGCCAAGACGCCGCCGGCGGTGGTCGAGAAACTGAACGCCACGATCAAGCAGGTGCTGGCCAAGCCCGAAGTGCTGGCCAAGCTGGCGGCGCAGGGCGCCAACCCGATAGGGTCGTCGCCCGAAGAGCTCGGCAAGCGTACCGCGGAAGGCTATGCCGTGTACGGAAAACTGATCCGGGACAACAACATCCAGGCGGAGTAACGGCACGCCTGTGTCAAGAAGGTATTCATGATTCACTCCATCAACCCATTCGACGAATCCACGCTCGCCACCTTCGAGGAGCATGACGAGGCCGCCATCGAGGCCACGCTGGCGCGCGCCCAGGCCGCGCAGCGCGACTGGCGCCGCACCAGCCTGGCCCAGCGCCAGGACGTGCTGCGCCGGCTGGCCGCCGCCCTGCGGGCCGGCAAGGCCGAATACGCGGCGCTGATCACGGCGGAAATGGGCAAGCCCATTACCGAGGCCATGGCCGAAGTCGAGAAGTGCGCCATCAATTGCGACTTCTACGCCAACGAAGCGGAACGCCTGCTGGCCCCCGAAGTCGTCGCCAGCAACGCCACCCACAGCAAAGTGGTGTTCGACCCGCTGGGCACCGTGCTGGCCGTCATGCCGTGGAACTATCCCTTCTGGCAGGTCATGCGTTTCGCCGCGCCCGCCTTGCTGGCCGGCAATACGGCCGTGCTCAAGCACGCCAACAACGTGCCGCAGTGCGCCGTCGCGCTGGCCAAGGTGTTCGAGCGCGCCGATGCCCCCGCGGGCTTGTTCTCCACGCTGCTGGTCAATTCCTCGCGGGTGCAGCGCCTGATCGGCGACGACCGCATCGCCGCCGTTACTTTCACCGGCTCGACGCCGGTCGGCCGCACGATCGCGGCGCAAGCCGGCGCGGCACTGAAAAAACAGGTGCTGGAACTGGGCGGATCGGACCCCTTCGTGGTTCTGGCCGATGCGGACATCGACCTGGCCGCGCAGACCGCGGTCAAGGCGCGCTTCCACAACGCCGGACAGAGCTGCATTTCCGCCAAGCGCTTCATCGTCGAGGCCCAGGTGGCCGACGCCTTCGTCGACGCCTTCATCGCGCATGCACGCGAGCTCATGGTGGGCGACCCGCGCGATGCCGCCGTCGACGTCGGCCCCATGGCGCGCGATAACCTGCGGACCGACCTGCACCAGCAGGTGCGCGCGTCGGTGGACGCGGGCGCCCGCCTGCTGCTGGGCGGCGCGCCGCGCGAGGGCAAGGGCTATTTCTTCGAACCCACCGTGCTGGACCGCGTCACCCCCGACATGGCCGCCGGCCGCGACGAAACCTTCGGCCCGGCCGCGGCCATCCTTCGCTGCAAGGACGCCGCCGATGCGGTCCGCATCGCCAACGGCACCGTGTTCGGCCTGGGCGCCGCGCTGTGGACGGGCGACCTGGACCGTGCGGATACCCTGGCGCGTGAACTCGAGGCCGGGGCGGTATTCATCAACGGTACCGTGGCATCGGATCCGCGCCTGCCCTTCGGCGGCATCAAGCAGTCCGGCTACGGGCGCGAATTGAGCAGCTACGGCCTGAAGGAATTCACCAATATCAAATCGGTCTGGACCGGTCCCGCGCGCTGAACGCAGCGGCAGACCAGGTTGTTCACGGGAGTCCACAGCATGACCACATCCAATACCACCCAGAAAGGCGGCCCGAAGCCGGGCATTTACCGCCCGTCGGAATTGACGGCCTACGAGCGCGGCGGCGGCGCCCGCACCATCCCGCTGGTGACCGCCGGCGACGGCGCCACCGCCTTCATCAATGGCATCACGGAATTCGCGCCCGGCACGAAGATCCCCTTCCACAGCCACAACTGCGAGGAAAGCGTGATGCTGCTGGAAGGCGACGCGATGCTCGACATCAACGGCGAGGAGCACCGCCTCCAGCCCATGGACACGACGTGGATACCGCCCAATGTGTCGCACCGCTTTCGTAACATGTCGGACACGCAGCCGATGAAGATCCTGTGGATCTACGCGTCCGTCAACGCGACGCGCACGCTGACGGAAACCGGCGTGACCAATCCGGTGGCGCTGGAACACATCAAACGCTGAACGCCCGGCGTATCAGCAAGGAGCGACGATGTTTCTCGAAATTGCGCAGATCGATATCCAGGACGGCACCCACGCGGCCTTCGAAGCCGGCGTGGCCAAGGCCAAGCCGCTGTTCCTGCGGGCCAAGGGCTGCCATGGCGTATCGTTGCAGCGTTCGGTGGAATCGCCCAACCGCTATCGGCTGTTCGTCGAATGGGCCACGCTGGAAAACCACACGGTGGACTTCCGCGGCTCGGAAGACTTCGCCAAGTGGCGCGAGCTGGTCAGCCCGTATTTCGCTGCCCCGCCGGCTGTGGAACATACCCGGCTGGTCGACCTGGGCTGATGCGGCGGGGCGGGCGACGGCGCTTGGCGCGCGGACGCCGCCCCCACCGGAACGCCATGGCTACGCGCCATGGCGTTTTTCCTTGGTGCGCGACCGCCCGCGGCAGCGGCTGATTGCGCCTCATCCGCCGCCAAGCGGGCGATTACGTTTGGCGACGAGCGGCCTAACGTTTTGTTTCTGACGATAAGCTTAAATATTCATCATCGGGTGCTACCATCCCTGGCGATGTGGTAAGGCGTCGGCTTATCCGCGCTTGCCCGCTTCGTCCACGGTCATGGAATGCTCCCAGTGCGCGACGCCTCTTCCACGCAGCCTCCCGCTTCGCCGTGCGCACGCCCCGCGTCGGCGCGCCCTTCCCCGCTGTTATCGACCCTGGACGTGATGGCGTTGGTGGTGGGCATCGTCATCGGTGCGGGCATCTTCAGCGCCCCGGCCCTGATCGCGGCCAATGCCGCCAGCCTGGACCACATCCTGATCGCCTGGGCGGCGGGGGGCCTGATTTCCCTGGCCGGCGCCATGTGCTACGCCGAACTCGCCACCTCGTACCCGGACGCCGGGGGCGACTACCACTATCTACGCCGGGCCTTCGGCGAGAAAACGGGCTTCCTGTTCGCCTGGGCGCGGCTGACGATCATCCCCGCCGGCTCCATCGCGCTGCTGGGCTATGTCTTCGGCGACTACGCCAGCCAGATCCTGCGGCTGGGCGCGCACTCCGCGGCCATCTATGCGGCGCTGACCGTGGTGGCGCTCACGTTAGTCAATATCGTCGGCCTGCGCGCCGGCAAATGGACGCAGAACTGCCTGACGGTGCTGGAAGTGGCGGGCGTGCTGTTCATCATCGGCGCCGGACTGATGCTGGGCGGGGAATCGACGGGCGGCGCCGTCACGCCGTCCACCCTGCCCACGGCTACCAACTGGGGACTCGTGCTCATCTTCGTGATGCTGACCTACGGCGGCTGGAATGAAGCCGCCTACGTGTCCGCGGAAGTCGTGGGGCCGGGCCGCAATCTGCCGCGCGCACTGTTCTGGAGCCTGGCGCTGGTCACGGCGGTGTATCTGCTGGTCAACCTGGCCTATGCCAAGGTGCTGGGCCTGGCGGGCATGGCCGCCTCCAACGCCGTCGCGGCCGACGCCCTGCGCGCCGTGCTCGGGGAAAACGGCGCGCTTATCATCAGCGCGCTAGTCGCCATATCGGCGCTGACGTCCGCCAATGCCACCGTACTGACAGGTGCCCGTACCACCTATGCCTTCGGCCGCGACGAAACCATGTTCCGCATGTTGGGCCGCTGGGACACGCGCCACCATACGCCCACCAACGCCTTGATCGTGCAGGGCCTGATCGCGCTGGCGCTGGTGGGCCTGGGCGCCGCCACGCGCAGCGGCTTCGCCACCATGGTGGAGTACACCGCGCCGGTGTTCTGGCTGTTCTTCGTGCTGACCGGCATCGCGCTATTCGTCCTGCGCCACCGCGAACCGGCGCGCGCCCGCCCCTTCCGCGTCCCGCTCTATCCGTTCACGCCGCTGCTTTTCTGCGGCACCAGTGCCTACCTGCTCTATGCCAGCGTCGTGCACACGGGCGTGGGCGCACTCGCCGGCCTGGGCGTGCTGACGTTGGGCGCGTTGGTGCTGCTGTGCCGCGGTCGCCCGGCGACGGCCGCCGCCGATTAGGGCCTGTTAACACGCGAAAGAGCCTCGCGGGAGTACGCAATCAGGTGGATGGCTAGGCGCGAGGCGCAGCCGTGGTCGTGCCACGGCGAACATTCACAACGCCGCCGGGATCCCGGCCTTGTTTCGTCACATACATCAGGAGCTGCACCATGCGCATATTTCGGCATTCATGGATATTGGCCCTTGCGGGCGCCTTGCTCTCGATCGCCGCGACGGGGGTGCGGGCGCAATCCGCCGACACCGCCGCCAAGCCTCGCACGCCCGACGTGATTTTCGTGCCCACGCCCGAACCGGTGGTCGACGCCATGCTGCAAGTCGCCAAGGTGGGGCCCAACGACGTGCTCTATGACCTGGGCTCCGGCGACGGCCGCATCCCCATCACCGCCGCCAAGCGATTCGGCACCCGCGGCGTAGGCGTCGATATCGACCCGGTACGCATCCAGGAAGCGCGGGCGAACGCCAAAAAAGAAGGAGTTGTCGACAAGGTGCAATTCGTCCAGGGCGATCTGTTCCAACAGGATCTGTCGCAAGCCACGGTCATCAGCCTGTACCTGCTGCCGTCGCTGAACCTCAAGCTGCGGCCCACCCTGCTCAAGCTCAAGCCAGGGACGCGCATCGTGTCCCATGCCTTCGACATGGGGGATTGGACGCCCGACCAAACGCTGAACGTCGACGGCCGCATGGTCTACTTCTGGACCGTTCCCGGGCATTGAGGCGCATGGCCTTGCCGGCCCCATCGCCGCGGGGTGCCCGCACGGCCGCGTCCGGGTGCCCTCTCCGTTTGCCGCCGCAGGCGCCCCTGCCTGACGCTACGGCGACCACCGCATGCAGTACTCCAGCGCGTTTTCGCCCACCACGGCGAAGCCGCAACGCTCATACAGGCGCCGCGCCGGGTTGCCCTTCAATACCTCCAGGGTGATGGCGCAACCGGCCTGTGCCGCCTGCGCCTGCAGCGCGCGCACCAGATGTCCGCCCAAGCCCTGCCCCTGGCGGCCGGGCACGATCTGCACTTGCACAAGCGTCCATTCGGGACCGTCGCGCGCGACCTTGAAAAGGCCGACCAGCGCCGCGCCCTCGTACACCAGCAGCGCATCCTGTAGCCGATAGTTCACCCGCGCCAGATTGGCGTCGCGATCGCGCGGTGCGCCCGCGCGTTCCAGATGGGGGGTCATGGTCTGCTGCCGCAAGGCGAGCAGGGTGGGAATGTCCGCCTCGGTGGCGGGGCGAAACGACAATTCAGGGGCAGCTTCCATTCGACGATTCTGCGGCATTTCGAACCGTTTATCAAAACGCTTCAACCGAAACCTAAAGCAATGGGCGAGGCGGGATCCTTAGGATGAGTGCATGCCCGACCGCGACCACCGCCGGCACTGGCGAGATGCAACGCGCGGGCCCAACCGCCACATCCACGGGATGCGGCTGTCAGAATATGGGAGCGCTCTCCATGTCCGATTTCGTCGATACACCGTTCGCCGATCTACGCATTCCCTGCTCGCATGATGGCAGGACAGTCCTCGCAGCCATCGCACCGCTATGCGAATCCATGAAGCTGGACACCTGGGCGGAACTGCGCCGGCTAGACACCGACCCCGACCTGCGCGACCAGGTCAAGACCGTGCCGGACCGGCGGCGCGCGGCGGAAACCCATACATTGCCCATCGGCGCATTGACGTTGTGGCTGGACCGCCTGGCCGAGACGCACGCGGACACCCAGCTGCGCCACCGCCTGGCCATCCTGCAGCTGGAGGGATTCCCCAGCCTGCTCGACCACTGGACGATGCGGTCGGAAGCCACCACGCAGGCCATCGACGGGGCGGCGATCAAGCGCCAGTTCCGGCGGTTGCAGACGCAAATGTCTTCCTTGTCGGAAGCGCTGAAGACCTGCGCGACGCCCATCGAACAGGAAATCCTGCGCGCGCAGCTCAGTGAGCTGTGCCAGTTTCCCATCGTCCCGCGCACCACGGCCTCGCCGGTGCTGGAGCGTTTCTGGGATACCGTCTTCGGGCGCATGATGAACGGCGCGGAGCTGAATCACGCGCGGCGTTCGGATCGCTTCCTGGCGCTGAACTTCCGCCACCTGGCGCGCGAACTGGCCGGCGCCCCGGCACCCATCGAGCTCACGCCGGAACTGCGCAGTGAACTCAAGAAGAGCCGGCATCCGTATTTCCTGGGTGTGCGGGTGGTCAACAGCCGCATCGCGCGCAAGAGCCTGCGGTGCTGGGTATTCAACCTGCATTGACCGGGCGGCGCGCTTCGCCGCCCCTGCGGGCATGCCGGCAGACAGCGCGCGCGCCGCCTTGTCCTGCTATGCGGACAAGCCCTGGGCCTGCAAGGCCCGCTGCACCGCCGGCCGTTCGTTCATGCGCCGATGATGGGCGGCGACGCCAGGAAAGCGCGCGACATCGATGTCCATCCGTGCCAGCCAGCGGGTCATCACGTAAAGATACGGATCCGCCACCGTGTACTGTTCGCCCATCGCCCACGCGGTGCCGAGCTTGCGGGTTTCGATCATCTGGAACAGATCGGAATAGTTCGCGGGCGCCTTGGCCGCCATGCTGGCCTGGCATCCGGCATCGTCCGACCAGCGGGCGCCGCGCGTGTGGTGGGCATAGGCGACATGCACGCTGGACGACAGGAAGGCATTGAAGGACATCATGCGCGCCATGTCGAAGGCATCGGCCGGCGCCAGGGCCGCTTGCGGATACGCGGCGGCGATATAGCCGAGGATGGCGATCACCTCCGTCAGCACCCCGCGCGGCGTCTCCAGTACCGGCACGCGGCCCAAGGGGTTGATCTTCAGGTACTCCGGCGAACGCTGCTCCTGCCGGTCGAAATGCACGCGGTGCGCCTCGTATTCGGCACCCGCTTCTTCCAGCGCGATATGGACGGCCAGCGCGCAGGAACCAGGCGAATAATGGAATTTCATGGGACGACTGCTCACGGTAAGGCCGGCGGCATGCCCGCCGTACCGCGCGGGGATCATCGAAAGATCGCGGATTGCCCTGTCCGAACCATGCGCCGTCGCGGGGGCCGTTGCATGTTAATCCCAATTACTGGCAAGGCGCCGGATGCCGCCGGTCGCGCGTGCCGGCCTTCAATATCTGGCTGGGCACGTCGTGGCCGATCAGCGCCGGCAGGGTCTGGGCGGCGGCCAGTATTCCGGCCAGGTCCACGCCCGTGTCGTAGCCGTCCAGCTGCAGCATGTGCACCAGTTCTTCCGTGCAGGCGTTGCCGCTGGCGCCCGGCGCGTACGGGCAGCCGCCGATGCCGCCCAGCGAGGCATCGAAGCGGTCCACGCCCGCCCGCAGGGCCGCCATGGTATTGGCCAGCGCCATGCCGCGCGTATTGTGGAAATGCAGCGTGAGCTCCAGCTGCGGGAACAGGGACTTCGCGCGGCGCGATATCGCTTCGACCTGGCTGGGATAGGCCATTCCGGTGGTGTCGCACAGGGTGATGCCGTTGACGCCGCGCTGCGCGAAGCGGTCCATCAGCTCGAAGACTTCATACGGGTCGATATCGCCTTCCATCGGGCAGCCGAACACCGTCGACAGCGATACATTGATGGCGACGTGGCTGCCCCGCACGGCATCGATGACATCGGACAGCTGCGCGAAGGACTCGTCGCGCGACATGCGCAGGTTCGACCGGTTGTGGGTTTCGCTGACCGACATCACCAGGTTGACCTCGTCGACCTTGCAGGACAGCGCCCGTTCCGCCCCGCGTACATTGGGCACCAGGGCCGTGTAGACCACGCCGGGATGCCGCGTGATTTCGTGCATGACGATCTCGGCGTCGCGCAGCCCGGGTATCGCCTTGGGCGAGGTGAACGAAGTGGCCTCGATCTTGGCATAGCCGCAGGCCGACAAGGCGTCGATGAAACGGATCTTGTCCTCGGTTTCGACGAACTGGCTTTCGTTCTGGAAACCGTCGCGGGGCGCGACTTCCTGGATATGGAGCCGGCCGTTCGTCGGATTGCCGTTCGGTGTACTGGTCATGATCGTGTCCTTTTCCGGAAACGGCAGTCTAGCAATCGGGCACACCGCCGCGGAATGAACGATTCATGATGGCGCCATCGCGCCTGACGATGGCCACCGGCACCTGGCCGTCGCCAGTGGCGACGACGGGATGGCCGGACGTATACTGCGCCGCATGCACCTGGATCCCACCTCCCTGCGGCTGTTCATCAGCGTGATCGAGGAAAAAACGATCGCCGCCGCCGCCGAGCGCGAGCACATCGCGGCCGCGGCGGTCAGCAAGCGCATGAGCGAGCTGGAAGACCAGCTGCGCACCCAGTTGCTCGTCCGTACGAACAAGGGGATACAGCCCACCAACGCCGGCATGGCCCTGGCGGCCATGGCGCGGCGGGCGCTGCGGGAGCTGGACGACATCGCCGTGTCCATGCGCGAATACGCCAGCGGCGCGCGCGGCTTTATCCGCGTTTTCGCGAATATTTCCGCGCTGACGCAGTTCCTGCCGGGTGACATCCGCGCCTTCGCGGCGGCCTATCCCAACATCCAGCTCCAGCTGGAAGAGAAAATCTCTCCGGTCATCCTGAAAGCCGTGCACGAGAACGCCGCCGACGTGGGCATTTTCTCCGGCATGCCACCGGGCCGGGAGGTCGAGGTCCTGCCCTACCGCCGCGACACGCTGGCGCTGATCGCGCCGGCGCATCACCCGCTGCTGGCGAAGCAGGATTTCAGCTTTGCCGACGCGCTGGCCTACGATTTCGTCGGCCTGCATACCGGCAGCGCCATCAACCACATCGTCGCCAATGCGGCGGACCGGCTCGAACAGTCCTTGCGGGTCAAGGTGCAGGTCACGGGCTTCGACACCCTGTGCTTCATGGTGAACGCCGGCCTGGGCCTGGGGGTGCTGCCCGTGGATATCGCCACGCTCTATGCGCGCATTTTCGATATCGGCATCCTGCGCATCGACGCACCCTGGGCGCACCGCGAACTGCAGATATGCGTGCGGTCCTTCCAGGCCCTGCCCACGGCCGCCAAGCTATTCGTCAACCATTTGACCGGGAAAGGCCAGGCCGCCGAGGAATGAGAGCGCCGGTGGCGCCGACGAGAAGAATCTTCATGGGATGTATGCCTGTCGTAAGGAGTGACGCCAGTGTATGGGCCGTCCGGAGCGGATAGAGGGGACCGCATGGCAGGTAGGGGGGCGACGCCGAAACTTTTGGTTAGCAACGGCAAAGCGGCCCGTCCTCAGTCCTGGGCCGACACCGGCCGGGACCAGTAGCCCGGCTGCGCGTAGATCGCCCGCAGCGCCGAAATGAAGAACCGCACCTTGGCCGGCACATACCGTTGCGGCGCATAGACCGCCAGGATGTCCTGCCCGGGCCGCGCATATTCGTCCAGCACCGACATCAGTTGGCCCGATTCCAGGTACGGCTGCACCTCCCAGGTGGAGCGCCGTGCCAGCCCCAATCCATCCAGTGCCCAATGCGTCAGCAGCTCGCCATCGTTGCAACCGACATTGCCGGCCACCCGCACGGTCACCGTCCGTCCGCCCACCTCGAAGCCCCAGTCGTTGCCGTGATGCGAGGGCGAACTGAACACCAGGCAGTTGTGCCGCATCAGGTCCTCCGGACGCCGCGGCACCCCGTGGCGCTCGAAATAGCCCGGCGACCCGCAGATCACGCGACGGTTCTTCGCCAGCTTCACCGCGACGAAGTTCGGGTCGACGCCGTCCTGCCCGATGCGTATGCCCACGTCGTAGCGTTCCCGAACCAGGTCGATCGGACTGGTGGTCAGGTTGAACGTGATGTGCACGCCCGGATGCTGCGCCACGAAGGCGCGCGCATGCGGCGCGACGTGGCGGCGCCCGAAGGCGGCCGGCGCGTAGACGCTCAATTGCCCGGTCGCCTTGTTGCGGCCCTCGGAGACCATTCTTTCGGCGTACTCCATTTCGTCCAGGATCTTGTGGCAGCTGTCCAGGAACAAGGCGCCCTGCTCCGTCAACGTCAGGTGCCGCGTGGTGCGGTGCACCAGCCTCACGCCCAGTCGCGTTTCCAGGGCGTCAATGCGGCGCCCCAGCATGGCTGGCGTTACGCCCTGGTCCAGCGCCGCCTTGGCCAGGCTGCCCTTTTCGATGGCGGCAACCAGTGCCTCGATTTCCTTGATCTTGTTCATCGCCTTGCGGACTCCATACCCACGGTATCGAAAGCCGCGACGTTTTGGTGCGTTCCCAAGCGCGGCATGCCTACTTAGGATACCCAGCAGGAGACAACGATAACGGCCGGAGAAAACGAAATGGCCTGGACATCCCTGCGGGCAGTATCGCTTGCCGCCATGGCGAGCGCCCTCATTCCGATTGCCCCATCCGCGTTCGCGCAGCCCACCGAGGTGGTGCGCTTCCTGCAGAACGAAACCGATCCACCCAGCATCGCGTTCTACAACAAGGCGATCGCCGAGTTCGAAAAACAGAACCCGGGCATCAAGATCGAAATGGAATCGGTCAGCACCGATGCCCGGCTGCAGAAGGTGACCGCCGCGCTGCGCGCGCACACCATGCCCGAGGTCTTCAAGCTGCTTTCGGAGGAACGCGTCGAGTTCGCGCGCAAAGGCTATCTCGCTCCGCTGGACAGCCTGGTATCGGACATCGGCGAGAAGGACTTCGTCGCAGGATCGCTGTCCCGGATCGACGGACACTACTACGACGTACCGTATGCGCTGAACAACTTCAGCGTGCTTTGGTACCGCGACGATCTGCTGAAGGCGGCCGGGCTGCAGGTCCCGAAGAACTGGGACGAGCTGAAGGCGGCCGCGAAGGCGCTGAACAAGGATGGCGTCAACGGCTTTATCCTGCCCGCGGGGCAGAACCGCATGACCAGCCTGTACCTGGCCATGCTGATGTGGTCGGCCGGGGGCACCTTCTTCGACAAGGACCTGAACGTCAGCTTCGACAACCCGGGCACGATCAAGGCGCTGGCGTTCATGAAGGACATGGCGCAGTACGCGCCCAAGGGGCTGGTCTCGTACTCGTACAGCGACATGATCAATGTCTACCTGACGGGCAAGATCGGCCTGGACATCTATGCCCCGCGCCTGATCGCCAACGCCCAGCAGTCCGTGCCCAAGCTGGCGCAAGAGACGGGCGCGGCCCTGATGCCCGTGGGCCCGGCCGGCGTCGGGGTCAAGTTCCTGAGCACCAACAGCTACGCCATCGCCAGCCCCAAGACCGGCGCGAAACACACCGAAGCCGCGATGAAGTTCCTGAAGTTCATCGTCAGCGGGGACCGCGCGCGCGATTTCGCGCTCACCGCCTACCCGCACATGATTCCCCCGATCAAAAGCGCGCAGGAAGCCGTGCTTGCCGCCGGGAAGAGCGCGCTGGACGGCAGGGTCGACGTCGCGCGCACCGCCTTCGACGTCTCGAATTCGCTGGATTTCGACCAGGAGGCGGGCGCCACCTTCAGCGGCGGTAAGGTGGTCATGTCCGGCGTACACAACCCCTATATCGGTCCCATCATCGCGCGCGGGATTCCGGCGCAGGTGGTCCAGCACGTGGTGGCCGGCGGCGAAGACCCCGCCAAGGCGGCCGCCTGGGGCGCCGCGCAGATGAATGCGCTGGTGCGCGACCTGAAGGACCGCTAGGGCCGGCCCACCCGGCATACATGGAAGGGGACACGCATGGCCAGTCTGGAACTGCGCGGCATACACAAGTACTTCCAGCAGCAGCATTCCGTCGACGACGTCAGCCTGAAGGTCGATGACGGCGAACTGTTGATCCTGCTGGGCCCGTCCGGCTGCGGCAAATCGACCTTGATGCGCATCATCTCGGGACTGGAAACGCCCACCGAAGGCGAGGTGCTGATCGACGGGCATGCCGTTACGCGCCTGCGGCCCAAGGACCGCAACGTCGCGATGGTGTTCCAGAACTACGCCTTGTATCCGCACCTGACGCTCTACGAAAACATCGCATTCCCGCTGCGGGTGCGCGGCACGCGCAACATGGACATCGACGGCAAGGTGCGCTGGGCCGCCAGGATGGTCGGCATCGAGCACCTGCTGCAGCGCAAGCCGCGCCACACCTCGGGCGGCGAGCGCCAGCGCACCGCGCTGGCGCGGTCGCTGGTGCGCGATCCGGACGTTTTCCTGCTGGACGAGCCCCTGTCCAACCTGGATGCCAAGATGCGGCATACGGCGCGCGAGGACTTGCGCGAATTCCAGCATCGCGTGAAGGGCACCTGGCTCTACGTTACGCACGACCAGACCGAAGCCATGGGCATGGGCGACCGCGTCGCCGTGCTGAACGAAGGCCGCGTGCGCCAGATCGGCACGCCGCAAGACATCTATCTGCATCCCGCGGACACCTTCGTGGCCACCTTCGTCGGCATGCCGCCGATGAACCTGATCGAGACCGGCGGCGACGTGATCGGCTTCCGTCCGGAACACTACATGCCGCGCGCCTTCTTCCGTGACGAAGGCGAGCTGGTCGACATTCCCCTGCGCTTGCGGCGCATCGAGTACCTGGGCGGGGAACGCCTGTTCCATGGCGAAACCGAAGGCGGCTATCCCGCCGCCCGCGTGATCGCGCGCATTCCCGCAACGGTGCCGTACACACAGGAAGTCGGCGAACTCGCGCCCTTCGCCGTCCGCGCCGCCGACCTGTCGCTGTTCGACCCGCAAACCCGCCTGGCACGCCCGCGCGGCGGCGCCGCCCGGGTGGTACCGCTGCGGCAGAGGCTGGCATGAGCGCCGCCGCGCGGCCGCCCGGAGGCAGCGCTCCCTCCCACGGGGAGGATGTCGCGCAGCGACAGGAGGGCACACCCATGAGCGCGCCCGCGCGGCCGCCCGGAGGCGGGACTTCCACGGAACACGAGAACCGCATGGTGGCTTGCGTCACGCTGCTGCCCAGCGTGGCCATCCTCGTCCTGCTGGTTGCCGTGCCGGCCGTGACCGTGATCGGATTGAGTTTCAGCGATTCCGGGCTGGGCGACGGCGGCGGGGCCTACGCGGGCCTGCGCAACTATGCCTGGGTTTTCCGTTCAAGTGCCTTCTATCACGCGCTGGTGAACACAGCCATATGGGTCTTCGGCAGCGTCGGCGCGGAGATGGTGCTGGGGCTGGGAGTGGCGCTGCTGTTGAACCGCGCCTTCTTCGGCCGCGGCCTGGCGCGCGCCATCGCTTTCGCGCCCTACCTGATTCCCACGGTCGTCGCCGTGCTGATATGGCGCTACATGTTCCACGACGTGGTCGGCATCCTGAACTACCTGCTGGTCGCCGTGGGGGCCATCGACCAGCCGCTGAACTGGCTGGACAGCCCCTCGATGGCCATGTTCTCCGTCATCGTGGTGGGTGTCTGGAAATTCCTGCCGTTCTCCGTGCTGGCGCTCCTGGCCGTGCTGCAATCCATCCCGCAGGAGCAATACGAAGCGGCGCGCATCGACGGCGCCGGCGACCTGCAGCAGTTCTGGCGCATCACTCTGCCCTATGTGATGCCGGTCTTCCTGCTGACCGCGCTGCTGCGCACCATCTGGACCTTCCACAAGTTCGACATCATTTACCTGATGACGGGCGGCGGCCCCATGGATGCCACCACCACGCTGCCCGTGCTGGTCTACGAGAAGGCTTTCGTCGACGGCGAAATGGGCCGCGCCGCCGCCATGGCTATCGTCACGGCCGTCATCCTGGGCGTGCTGCTGGCCGCCTACTTCATGCTGATCCGGCGCGCGGAGGCGAAACGATGAACGCGGCGGCAAGGCAGTCCTCGCACCGCGCCGGCAACGCCGGGCCACGCGCAACGCGGCCACAGGAGCGCACGACATGAGCATGACGGCCACTTCCGCGGCGCCGGGCCCGCGCCTGCATCCCGATGCCCTGAACGCGCTGAACCTGGCCTCCCGGCGCCTGGTCTTCTGGCTGCTGCTGCTGACCGCCCTGGTGGTTGCGGGCTTTCCGCTCTTCTGGATGATCATCTCGTCGCTGAAGGCCTCGGGCGAGTTCTATCAGGTGCCCCCGACCTTCCTGCCGCGCACCTGGACGCTGCAGAACTATCGGGACCTGTTCGCCCAGACCAGCTTCGGCATGTATTTCCTGAACAGCCTGATCGTGGCCTGCACGACCACCGTCATCTCGCTGGTACTGGGCGCATTGGGCGCATACAGCCTGAGCCGATTCTCCTATCGCGCCGTACGGGTGTTTTCGCGCGTCACGATGCTCAGCTACATGCTGCCCGAAGTACTGGTGGTGCTGCCGCTATACGTGTACGTGGTGGACCTGGGCATGGCCGATACGCTGGCGTCGCTGATCATCGCCAACCTGGCGTTCACGCTGCCGCTGACCCTGTGGTACATGCGCGCCTACTTCAACGCCATTCCCGTGAGCCTGGAGGAAAGCGCCATGGTCGACGGCTGCACGCGGCTGCAGGCGCTGCGCCGCGTGGTGCTGCCGCTGGCCCTGCCCGGCATGGTGTCCACCGGCGTCTTCAGCTTCAACCATGCGTGGAACGAATTCCTGTTCGCGCTGGTGTTCACATCTTCGGAGCGCAACAAGGTGCTGACGCTGGGGCTGGCCACCTGGATAGGCCAGGACAACATCTACTCGTGGGGCATGCTGCTGGCCGCGGCCGTGCTGGTGACCCTGCCGGTGCTGGCCTTCTACGTGCTTGTGCAGCGCAAGCTGACGCTGGGCCTGGCCGAGGGCGCGAACAAGGGCGAGTAAGCACGGCCCGCAAGGGCCATTCCGTATTCCCACATCATGGAGCAAGCCATACCATGCGCATCCACAGCGTACAGGCCATTCCCATCGAGATCCCCCTGGACAAGGACTTCGGCGGCAGCACCTACCACGTGCTGAAGCGCTGCACCGTCATCACCCGCATCCGGACCGAGGACGGCCTGGTCAGCGAGGTCTACAACGGCGACAACCGCGACGAATCCGTCGCCATCGCGCGCATCGTGCAGGACGAGCTGGCGCCGCTGCTGATCGGCGAGGACGCATCCCGCATCGAGTACCTGTGGCGCAAGATGGCCGGCATCACCGGCTGGAATCGCGACCGCAAACTCGCCATGGAGGCCATCGCCTGCGCCGATACCGCCCTGTGGGACCTGTTCGGCAAGGCCTGCGGGGTCAACGTATCCACCCTGCTGGGCGGCAGCCGCACCAGCATGCCCATCATCTCCATCGCCGGCTACTACGAAGCCGGCAAGACGCTGGCCGACCTGTCGCGCGAAATGGAATGGCTGCGCAATGCCGGCATGGCAGGCTGCAAGGTGAAGGTGGGCGGGCTGTCGCCGCGCGAGGATGCCGAGCGCGTGGCGGCCGCGCGCGATGGCGCCGGCAAGGACTTCATCCTGGTGGTCGACGCCAATCGCGGCTGGAGCGTGCCGGACGCCATCCTGTTCTCGCGCCTGATCGAGCACCTGGACATCCAGTGGTTCGAAGAGCCCTGCCACTGGTATGACGACGCCGCCATGATGGCGCGCGTGCGCCAGGCCACGTCCATCCCCGTGAACGCCGGCCAATCCGAATACACCAGCTACGGCGTGCGCCGCCTGCTGCAAGCCGACGCCGTGGACTATGTCAACTTCGATGCCTCCGAAAGCGGCGGCATCACGGAATGGCGGCGCGCCGCGGCCATGTGTTCCGTCTTCAACGTGCGCATGGCCCACCACGAAGAGCCGCACCTGGCGGTGCATATGCTGTCCGGCGTGGCGCACGGCAGCTATGTCGAGTGCTTCGCGGACCCGCGTCGGGACCCCATCTGGGCCCATATGATCCAGAACCGGGCGACCGTCAGCAACGGTATCATCCACGTGCCCCAAGGCCCCGGATTCGGCCTGGTGCTGGACGAAAAACTGGTGAACAAGCACCGCATCGGGTAACGAGGAAGCAGAGCAATGAGCGACGATATCTCCACCGCGAGCAGGGTCGAGGAGCCGGGCATCCGCGCCCTGTACAAGCTGGAAAACCGCTGGCAGGCGTGGCTGGACGTGGAAGGCGCGCTGGCCCGCGCGCAGGCCGAGCTGGGCATCATCCCGGCCGAGGCCGCCGACGCGATCACGCGCGCCTGCAAGCTGGAACTGCTGGACCGCGCGCGCATCGACGAAGCCTTCTCGCGCACGGCGCACACGCTCGTGCCGCTGGTGTGGGAACTGAGCCGCGTGGTGGGCGAACCGCACGGCGGCTGGGTGCATTGGGGCGCCACGACGCAGAACATCACGCAAACCGGCGACCTGCTGGTGCTGCGGCAGGCGCACGATGTTTTCCGCCGCCAGTTGCTGGCGCTGCTCGACGCCATGGCGGACCTGGCCGAGCGCGGCGCCGACATGCCGATCGCCGCGCGTACCCATGGGCAGCATGCGGTGCCGGCCACCTTCGGCTACAAGGTCGCGGTCTGGATCGACGAACTGCTGCGCCACCTGGAACGCCTGGACCAGGCCCGGCCGCGCATGTTCGTGGCGATGCTGGGCGGCGCGGCCGGAACCTATGCATCGCTGGGTGCCCAGGGCCCCGCGGTGCAGGCGGGCGTGGGCAAGCATCTGGGCATGACCCCGATGGCCGTGCCGGCGCGCAGCATCGGCGACCACACCGCCGAAAACGTCTGCCTGCTGGGCATGCTGGCGGCGACCGGCGGCAAGATCGGCCGGGAAATCTATACGCTCATGAAAACCGAATTCGGCGAGGTGGAAGAACCCGTGCCGCCCGGCACCGTGGGCAGTTCGACGATGCCGCAGAAGCGCAATCCCAAGCTGTGCCAGGACATCGTCGCCGCCGCCGCGGAAGTGCGCGCGGCGGTGCCGCTGGCGCTGGAGGCGATGCAGACCGAACACGAGGCCGACCGCACCACCACGCTGATGCGCAATGCCGCCGAAGCCAACGCCTGCATCGCCACGGGCGACATGCTCTCGCGCCTGGTCGCGGTGATGCGGGGGCTGCGCCTGGATCCGCGGCGCATGCGCGCCAACCTGGACCTGGGCGGCGGCCTGATCATGGCCGAGGCCATCATGCTGGAACTGGGTCTGCAATTGGGCCGCCAGCACGCGCACGACGTGGTGTACGACGCCGCGCAGGCCGCCTTCGTCGAAGGCAAACCCTTCCGTCAATTGCTGGCCCAGGACGAGCGCGTGCGCGCGCATCTGGGGCCGGAGGCCGTGGACCGCCTGCTGGACCCTACCGCCTACACCGGCCTGTGCGCCGACATGGCGCGGGAGGCCGCGGCGCGCGTGCGCGCGCTGTCGTCCTTGCGGTAATTTTCAGAATCCGCCAAGCGCGCCCAGCATCTCAAGGAACGCATCGCCTCGAATAAAGAAGGCATCGCTCGCGGCAGGAAGGCGTTGGCTTTCGTGCCGCGGGCGCATTTGCTCGCCCGGCCAGGGCCCGCGGCGTTCAAGCCGGGACGGCGGGCTGGCGCTCCAGCGCCAGCAGCCGCGCCTTGACCTCCAGGCCGCCGGCGAATCCGGTCAGGCTGCCCGACGCGCCGATGACGCGATGGCAGGGCGCGATGATCGAGATCGGATTCCTGCCGTTGGCGGCGCCCACCGCCCGCACGGCTTTCGCATGGCCGATGCGCTCGGCGATGCTGCGATAGCTGCGCGTTTCGCCGTAGGGGATCTCCAGCAGCGCGCCCCAGACCTTCTTCTGGAAATCCGTGCCCGCGAATTCCAAGGGGATATCGAAGCGATCGCGCCGGCCGGCGAAATACTCGCCCAGCTGCCGTTCGACTTCCCGCAGCGTGGGATCGTTGTCGTCTTCGCGCATGTCGCCCAGCCGCACACGGCCCGGCCGGTCGTTCTCCCACAGGACGGCCGACAGGCAGCTTCCCCTGGCGACGACCTTCAGCCTGCCCACCGGCGTCGCGACGGTCTTGAACACATAAGCCATTTCAGTTCTCCATCCAAGGACGGGCCGTGGCGCGGCCCATGGACAAGAGTCTAGGAATCGCGGGGACGGTGCGAACTCCGCTTCTTGCGGCTTCATCGGCAGGAACCAGGCGGCTGTCCGCGGGCCGGCAACGATCCTTGGAGTCCAAGCCCGCAATGTTATCCTTGCACGCGCCATTACAGCGAAAAAACCACTACATGGTCTCCAAGGTAGCCTCTCCGGCCGACACGGGAACGGTCAACCGCGTGCTGCGCATCCTGTCCGCCTTCGCGGCGCGGGACCGCTGGCCGCTGAACGAGCTGGCCCGGGAGCTGGACCTGCCGCGCGGCAGCGTGCATCGCCTGTTGAAGCTGTGCCGCCCGCTGGGCTTCGTCGACCAGGATGCCGAGGGCCTGTACACGCCGGGTATCGAACTTTACCGGGTGGCGGGCAAGCTCAGCGCCGACATGCCCATCAACCGACTCGCGGGTCCGCTGCTGCAAGGCTTGCGCGACGCGACGGATGAAACCGCGATGCTGGTGCTGCTATCCCGCCAGGACCTGCGCATCTTCATGTCGGAGATCGCGTGGCCTTCGCATCCGCTGCGGTACACCGCGCCGCTCAATCAACTGCAGCCGCTCACCTGGGGCGCGGCGGGGCGATCCATCCTGGCCTTCATGCGGCCGGAGGAAATCGAGGAGGCGATAGGCCAGGCCGCGCCGTCGCCACTGAACAGCCGTCCGCTGGATGTCCCGGAACTGCGCAAGACGCTGGAAAAAATACGGCTGCAGGGCTATGCCACCAGCTATGCGGAACGCGCGCCGGACATGCACGGCATCGCGGTGCCGTTCTTCGACCAGGACGGGCAGGTGCGGGGCAATCTGATGCTGACCGTGCCCCACTTCCGCTACGACGAGAAGGACCAGGAGCGCCACCTGGGACTGCTGCGCGAAGCCTCGAACGAATTGATGCGGCGGCTCGGCTGGAAATAGCCGGCGCACGACGCCGCCACGCGGTTCACGCCGGATACGGCATGGGATACGCGGCGAGGCGGCTCAGCCCGCCAGCGTCTTGACTTTCCGCAGGTCGGGAAAAAGGCGCAGCCACAAGGCCACCACCACGATCGTGCTGACTCCCCCGATGACCCCCGCCGCCACCGGGCCGACGAAGCCCGCCAGGGTGCCGGAATAGAATTCGCCAAGCTGGTTGGACGTGCCGACGAACAGCGAATTGACGGCGTTGACGCGCCCCCGCATCTCGTCCGGCGTCAACAGCTGCACAAGGGTGATGCGCACCACCATGCTGATCGTATCGGCCGCGCCCAATACCGCGAGCGCCACGATGGACAGCGTGATATTGCTGGATAGCGCGAAGACGATGGTGGCCAGCCCGAACACCGCCACCGAGGCCAGCATCTTCATGCCTATCCCCGTCTTCAGCGGCACGCGCGCGATGAAGAGGGACATCAGCACCGCGCCCACCGCCGAGGATGAGCGCAGCAGGCCCAGCGCCCACGGCCCGGCCTGCAGGATGTCGCGGGCGAATATCGGCAGCAGGGCCGTCGTGCCGCCCAGCAGGACCGCGAACAGGTCCAGCGAGATGACGCCCAGCATGACCGGACGGTTGAAAATGAAGGACACGCCGGCGAAGGCCGAGCGCAGCGTGACGGGCCCGCGGTTATAGCCGCCGCGCACCGTCTTGATCGACATCACGCAGACGCTGGCCACCACGAACATGACCGACGACAACAGGAAGGGCGCCAGGGGATTGATGCCGTAGGCGACGCCGCCCAGCGCGGGGCCGATGATGGTCGCGGTCTGGAACAACGCCGTCGTGACCGACAGCGCCTGCTGCAGCGCCGACGGCGGCACGATGCTGGGCACCAGCGACTGCATGGTCGGCTGCTCGAAGGACTGCGCCGCCCCCAGGACGACCACGGAAACGAAGATCAGCGGTACGCTCAGGCTGCCGGACCAGATGGCCCAGCTCAAGGCGATGGCCACCACGGCCTTTACGCTCTGCGCGATCAGGGCGATGCGCCGGCGATCGAAGCGGTCCGCCACCTGCCCCACCACCAAGGTCAGCACCACCATCGGCAGGAACTGGCACAGCCCGATCAGGCCCAGGTAGAACGCACTGTGGGTCTGGTCGTACACCAGCCAGCCCAACGCGATCCCGATACCCTGGAAGGCCACCGCGGACAACACGCGCGAGATCGCATAGGGGACATAGTTTTCGCGCCAGGGCACGGTACCCGCGGGCGCTTCATCCGCATTGCCGGCAGCGGCGGCGTCAGGCTTCGTCGACAATCCAGGCTCCTGTCAGTAAGCCACCCCCCGCGCGCAATTTGCGAACGGAAAGGCGTGTGTGGGGCGCATACCGCGCATCCACACTTGAGTAGCGGGCCGAATTGTATGCCAGCCGGGTACGGGAAGCCCCGCGTTGAGCGGCCCTGCCCGGCTCTGTATCCTTGCGGGATGCCAGCACGGGAAACCGCTGGCCGGATACAGGAGTACATCATGTCGACGGAAGGCACAGCGAACAGGAGCAAGGCCCCGCCGCGGTGGCCCATGAACCTGTCTTCCCGCCTGGATTTCGTCACCCTGAAGCTGTTCGTCGCGACGGTGGAGGAGCAAAGCATCGCCAAGGCGGCGCAGCGCGAATTCATCGCGCCGTCAGCCGCCAGCAAGCGCATCGCCGATCTGGAGCATGCCACCCAGGCGCAATTGCTGTCCCGGCACCGCAAGGGGATCAGCCCCACCCCGGCGGGAGAGGCCTTTCTTCAACATGCCCGCGCGATCCTGCGCGACATGGCGCAGCTGGAAGCCCACATCGGGGATTTCTCCGCGGGTGCCCGTGGCCATGTCCGCATCGCCACCAGCGAATCCGCGCTCTACCGCTTCGTCCCGGAGGCGCTCAGTTCCTTCACGCAGCAGTATCCGCAGATACGCATCGACCTGAAAGCGGAAGTCAGCACCGCGGTGATCCCGCTGGTGCAGGAAAACGCCACCGACATCGGCATCTTCTGGGGCAACCTGCCCACGCATGACCTGCATGCGGTGCCCTGCTATTCGGACCGGCTGATGGTCGCCATGCCCTGCGACCACGAACTGGCCCCGCGCGCCTCGGTGCGCTATCACGAAGTGCTGGAATTCGAGATCATCGAGCAGGAGGCCAACAGCTCGATGCAGGCCCTGCTGCTGCGCGAAGCCAACGAACTGGAAATGGTGCTGCGCAGCCGCATCCGCGTGGGCGGCTACGACGCCGCATGCAGCATGACGCTGGCGGGCTTCGGTCTGGCGATCATTCCGGACAGCTTCTCCCAACGCATGCAGTCTGCCATGCGTCTGGCCCTGGTGCCCCTGGACGAGCCCTGGGCAACGCGGCAATACAAGATATGCACCCGGCAGGCGGAACATCTGCCGATGGCCACGCGGCTGCTGATGGAGCACTTCCTGTCGTGCGCGGCGAGCCATGTGGCGTCGCCGGCGCAAGGCTGATTCGCTATTGCGCGTTGGCCCGCAGCGCCGCGGCAACCGCGTCGCCCATGGCCTCCGTACCGACGATTTCCGTCCCGGGCTGGGCGATATCGCGCGTGCGCAATCCGTCCGCCAGCACCTTCCGCACCGCTGCCTCGACACGGTCGGCCGCGCCGGGCTGGTTCAAGCCCTGGCGCAGCATCATCGCGGCGGAGAGTATCGATGCCAGGGGATTGGCGATATCCTGGTTGGCGATGTCCGGCGCGCAGCCATGTACCGGCTCGAACAAGCCCTTGCCTTGCGCATTGATCGAGGCGGAAGGCAGCATGCCCAGTGATCCGGTCAACATGGACGCTTCGTCGGAAAGGATGTCGCCGAACAGATTGCCCGTGACAATGACATCGAATTGACGAGGATCCCGCACCAGCGCCATCGCGGCCGCATCGACATAAAGGTGGGTCAGCTGCACATCCGGATAGCCGACGGCCACTTCGTCGACGACCGTGCGCCACAGCTCCATGGCTTCCAGGACGTTGGCCTTATCCACCGAGCAAAGCTTGTGGTGGCGGCGACGCGCCGTCTGGAACGCGGTATGCGCGACGCGGGCGATCTCCCGTTCATCGTAGTACATCGTATTCGTGCCGACCCGCAGGCCATCGCGCATTTCGATGCCGCGCGGTTCGCCGAAATAAAGATCCGAGGTCAGCTCCCGGATCAAAAGGATATCCAGGCCCTGTACCCACTCGCGCTTGAACGGCGACGCATCCAGCAAGGCATCGAACGTGACGATAGGCCGGTAGTTGGCGTACAGATCCAGCTGCTTGCGCACGGCCAGCAGCGCATCGCCGGGACGCAGGCCGCGTGGCAGCGTTTCGTACTGGAAGCCGCCCTCGGCGCCGAACAGGATGGCGTCGGCGCGTCGGGCCAACGCCAGCGTGGCATCCGGCAGCGGGTGGCCCGTCGCCTCGTACGCGCAGCCGCCGATCAGCGCTTCTTCGCGTTCGAAGCGCAGGCCTTCCGCGGCCAGCACGTCCAGGATCTTGACGGCCTGGCGCGTGACTTCGGGGCCGATGCCGTCTCCGGGGAGGATTGCGATTTTCATGGGTTCAGGAAGTAGGTGAGGATTTGCGCCGGCGATCTTCGAAGCGGTCGATATGCGGGGCCAGCCCCAGGGTAAAGTCGATCTCGTCGATGCCCTGGACCAGGCAGTTCTTGCTGAAGGGATCGATATCGAACGGGACCTGCGTGCCATCGGGCCCGGTCACGACCTGCCCGGGGAGATCCACGGTGAAGAGCGATGCGGGCACGCGCTCGGCGGCCTCGCGCCATACACGTGCGGCATCGTCGGGGATCTCCACCGCGAGCAGCCCGTTCTTGTGGCAATTGATGCGGAAGATGTCGCCGAAGCTGGGCGCCAGGATGGCACGGAAGCCGAAATCGAACAGGGTATAGACCGCATGCTCGCGCGACGAGCCGCAGCCGAAGTTACGGTCCGCCAGCAGGATGGAGGCGCCCCGATGGACGTCCCGGTTCAACACGAAATGCGGAACCTGCCGCCCGTCCGCATCGAAGCGCAGATCGTGAAAGCAGTATCTTCCGTAATCCTCGCGCGGAAGATGCATGAACCTGGCGGGGACGATCTGATCGGTATTGATGTCGCGCCCGGCCATGGGGACGGCCCGTGCGCGCAGGACGTTAAAGGGCTGCATTTTCCAGGTCGTCCCGATAATCCACGATATGCCCGTGCAGCGCGGCCGCGGCCGCCATGCCCGGATTGACCAGATGGGTGCGCACGCCGCGGCCTTGGCGGCCGACGAAGTTGCGATTGGTGGTGGAAACGCAGCGTTCGCCCGGACGGCCGGCATCGCCGTTGATGGCCAGGCACATCGAACAGCCCGGCTGCCCCCACTGCATGCCCGCCCGGAGGAAGATGCCGTCCAGGCCTTCCATTTCGGCCTGCTGCCGGACCTGGCCCGATCCCGGCACCACCAGCGTCGGCACCCGGGCGCGCCGTCCCTGCACGATGCTGGCGGCCAGGCGCAGGTCCTCGATACGGCCGTTCGTGCACGAACCGATGAACACGCGGTCCACGGCCACGCCCAGGACGTCGCTGCCCGGCTGCAAGTCCATATAACGCAGGGCTTCCACGAATCGCGCTCGCGCGTCGCCGGGCTCCACGTCGTCGGCCAGCGGGATGCGCTCGTGCACCGTCACCGCCTGCGCGGGCGACGTCCCCCAGGACACCATGGGCGCCAAGTCCGATACATCGACGGTGATTTCGCGGTCGAAGCAGGCGTCGGCGTCGCTGTGCAGCTGCCCGCTGCGCGCCACCATGGCGTCCCATTCACGGCCCGCCGGCGCGTAGGGACGCCCTTGCAAATAGGCGAGCGTCGTGTCATCCGGCGCCACGAGGCCGGCCCGGGCGCCCGCCTCGATCGACATATTGCAGAGCGTCATGCGCCCTTCCATGGACAAGGCGCGGACCGCCTGCCCCTGGTATTCGATGACGTGCCCGGACGCGCCCGCGCTGCCGATACGCCGGATCACGGCCATGATCATGTCCTTGGCCGTCACGCCAAAGGGCAGGACGCCGTCCAGCCGCACGCGCATGGTGCGAGGCTTGCGCTGCCAGAGTGTCTGCGTGGCCAGCACGTGGGCGACCTCGGAAGCGCCGATGCCCAGCGCGAAGCAGCCCAACGCCCCATGCGTGGCGGTATGGCTGTCGCCGCACACCACCGTCATGCCAGGCAGCGTCAGGCCCTGCTCCGGCCCGACCACGTGGACAATACCCTGCCGCGCATCCCCCAGGCCGAAGTGCATGAACCCCGCCGCCCGGGCTTGGCTGTGCAATTCCTCGATCATGGCGCGCCGCGGGTCGTCCACCACGTCGGCCATGCGCGCGCCCGACGTGGGCGCATAGTGGTCCGGCGACGCGACGATGGTTTCAGGGCGGCGTATCGGAATCCGCCGTCGCCCCAGGGAGCGGAAAGTCTCGATGGGGAGATCGTCACCCACATAGTGCCGGTCTATGTACAGCAGCGTCTGGCCGTCCTCGCGCTCGTGGACGACGTGCGCGTGCCACAGCTTGTCGAACAGCGTAAGGGGTAGCCGGGCATCGGCGGGCATACGGCACCATCTCCTGAGTGTTGCGAGTACGGCGGCCAGTTTAGGCAGGGGTTTGCGGCGCGTAAATTCGTGGATCGGCAAGCCGGCGGCGTCAACGACGATGGATCCCCTGGCATCGTCATTGACGAATCCGGCGTTCCCATCAACGAGTTGTAGCGGCGCGCGCACCCCGGTAATGTTTTGCTCATTCTGGATCGGGAGCCCGGGCGGCGGCAGCATCGTGCCGCCCACACTCACCGGCCAAACAAGGACATGCCAGGGGGAAAAATGGCACGCTCGGACGACGTACTCGTCAGCTTCCGCGCCGTCGACAAGAGCTATGACGGCGAACAGTACGTGGTCAAGGACCTGGATCTGGACATCCGCCGCGGCGAATTCCTGACGCTGCTTGGCCCCTCCGGATCCGGCAAGACCACCTGCCTGATGATGCTGGCCGGCTTCGAATACCCCACGCACGGCGAAATATCGCTGGACGGACGCGTGATCAATCGCATCCCGCCGCACAAGCGCGAGATCGGCGTGGTCTTTCAAAGCTATGCGCTGTTCCCGCATATGACCGTATGGGAGAACGTCGCCTATCCGCTCAGCATCCGCCGCCTCGACAAGGCCGCCATCGCCCGGCGCGTGGACGCCGCCCTGGATATGGTGCGCATGAATGCCTATGCGCAGCGTCGCCCGGCGCAACTGTCCGGCGGGCAGCAGCAACGTATCGCGCTCGCCCGCGCGCTGATCTTCGATCCGCCGCTGGTGCTGATGGACGAACCCCTGGGCGCGCTGGATAAACGCCTGCGTGAGCACATGCAGCTGGAGATCAAGGAACTGCATCGCCGGCTGAACCTGACCGTGGTCTACGTGACGCACGACCAGAGCGAAGCATTGACCCTGTCGGACCGCGTGGCCATCTTCGAGGGCGGCCGCATCCAGCAGATCGACGAAGTCCGCAGCCTGTACGAAACCCCGTCCAACCGCATCGTGGCGAACTTCGTGGGTGACAGCAACCAGTTCTGCGGCGTGGTCACCGGCGGCAACGGCCAGGTATGCGAAGTCGCGCTACCGGACGGCACCCGCATACAGGGCATCGCCGACGCCCCCTTGCCGGCCGGCTCGCCGGCCTACGCCTGCATCCGGCCCGAACGCATCGCCGTGCTGGACGCCGCTGCGCCCGCGGCCAACCGGATCCGGGCACGCGCGATGGGCTTGATCTATCACGGCGACCACTTCCGCCTGCAGTGCACGCTGGGACAGGAGGCGGGCGCGACCTGCTTCATCAAGGTCACGCTGGACGACCCCTGCCTGCGCCACTTCCAGCCCGGCCAGCCTGTCGAACTCGGCTTCGATACGCCGCACGTCCGGATATTCCCCTAGGGCCTGTTAACAGGCCCTGGCACCGCCCTTCGCGAATCGAGGAGATCTCCATGAAGCTGAATACCCAGATCGCCACCGGCCTGCTGGCCGCCATGACCGCCATCACGGCGCATGCGGCCGGCTCGCTCACCGTCGTCAATTACGGCGGCGCCAACGGCGCGGCGCAACGCAAGGCGTTCGTGGAGCCGTTCACCCAATCCGCGGGCATTCCGGTGACGGTGGTCGAATACGCGGGCGAGCAGGCCAAGGTGAAGGCCATGGTGGATGCAGGCCGCGTCACCTGGGACGTCGTCGAAGTCGAATCGGCGGACGTCACGCGCGGCTGCGACCAGGGACTTTACGAGCCGCTGGACTGGAACGCGCTGGGCGGCAAGTCGCGGTACCTGCCGCAGGCGGTGACGGAGTGCGGCGCCGGCTTCTTCGTATGGGCGACCGTCCTGGCCTACAACAAGGGACTGGTCAAGAGCACGCCGAGCGGCTGGCAGGACTTCTGGGACGTCGGCAAATTCCCCGGCAAGCGCGGCCTGCGCAAGAGCGCGCGGGGCACCCTGGAGTTCGCGCTGATGGCCGACGGCGTGGCGCCCAAGGACGTCTATGCCCTGCTGGCAACGCCCGCCGGCGTCGATCGCGCCTTCAAGCAGCTGGACAAACTCAAGCCCTATATCCAGTGGTGGACCGCCGGCGCGCAGGCCGCGCAGATCGTGGCGGCCGGCGACGTGGCCATGACGACCTCCTTCGGCGGGCGTGTACGCACGGCGATGACCGAGGGCGCGAATATCGGCATCGTGTGGCGGCAGACGCTCTCCGACCTCGATTACTGGGTCATTCCCAAGGGCGCGCCCGACAAGGCGCTGGCCCAGAAATACATCGCCTACACGCTACAGGCGGAGCCGCAGAAGACCTTCGTCACCATTTATCCGAACGGGCCGGTCAACCTCGATGCCTTCAAGCAGATGACACCGGAACAACTGGAATCGATGCCCAACGCCCCGGAGAACCTGAAGACCGCGCTGATACAGAACGCGGAATTCTGGAACGAGCACGGCGACGACCTGGACCAGCGCTTTGCCGCCTGGGCCGCGCGATAAGCGCCATGTCCCGCATCGCGACGGCGGCGCCCCGGATGGCGCCACCCGCAACGCTCGACGCGGCGGCGACGCGGTCGATCAAGGCGGCCCTCGCACGCGAAAGCCGGGCTCGCACGGCCATGGCGCTGGCGCTGATCGCGCCGCTGATGCTGTCCATGATCGTGTTCTTCCTATTGCCCATCGGCAAGGTGCTTGCCCTGTCGGTCTGGAGCCCCGAAGTCCGCGATGCGCTGCCGCGCAGCGCGGCCGTCCTGCGCGCCTGGGATCGCGCCGCATTGCCTGACGGCGCTGTCTACGACAGCGTCGCACGCGACCTGGCCGCGGCGGTCGAGGCTCGCGGCGCCCTGGGACGGATGGCGCAGCGCCTGGAATACGAACAGCAGGGCTTCCGCGCCATGCTCAACCGCGGCGCGCGCGCCGCCAGGCAGGCCATCGATGCAGGCAGCCTGTCGCCCGCCACCGCGCGCGCGGTCCTGGCACGGGCGGACAAGCGGTGGGAAGAGCTGGCGTATTGGCAGGTATTGGGGCGCGCGGCCGCGCCATGGACGGCGAATTTCCTGCTGACCGCCGTGGACCTGGAGCAGACGCCCGATGGCGCCATCCGGCGGGCGCCCGCGTCGCATGCCACCTACCTGGCCATCCTTGGCCGCACATTCCAGGTCAGCGCCGTCGTGACGGTGATGTGCCTGCTCCTGGGCTATCCCGTGGCCTATTGGCTGACTACCCTGCCCGCGCGCAGGGCAGGCTGGGTGATGATAGGCATCCTGATCCCTTTCTGGGCATCCCTGCTCGTGCGCATTGCCGCGTGGATGGTGCTGCTGCAGCGGGAAGGCGCCGTCAATAAACTGCTGGGTGCCCTGCACCTCATCAGCGGGCCGCTGGACCTGCTGTTCAACCGGCTGGGCGTCTATATCTCGATGACCCACATCCTGCTGCCGGTCATGATCCTGCCGATCTACAGCGTCATGAAGGACATTTCACCGGCCCACCAGCGCGCGGCGATTTCATTGGGCAGCCATCCCTTTCAGGCATTCTGGCGCGTCTACGTTCCGCAAACCGTCCCCGGCGTGTCCGCGGGCGCCCTCCTGGCCTTCATCATGGCGCTGGGCTATTACATCGCGCCGGCGTTCCTGGGCGGTGCGGGCGACCAGTTCATGAGCTACTACGTCGCCTACTTCACCAATCAGCAAATCAATTGGGGCCTGGCCTGCGCGCTGGGCGCGGTGCTGCTGGCGGCTACCGCCGCATCCTATGGGGCGATCCGTTTGCTCGGCCGCATGGGTCTCTACCTTCGTCGGAGGCGATGACACCCATGCCTCGATTCGCCCCTTATACCTCCCTGGTGGAAAAAACCTGGTACTACGTACTGCGAGGCATCGGGTACGGCGTACTGCTGTTCCTGCTGCTGCCCATACTGGCCATTATTCCCCTGTCCTTCAGCGAAAGCAGTTTCCTGGGCTATCCGGTTACCGGGTTCTCGCTCAAATGGTATGCCGGGCTGTTCGCGTCACCCGACTGGACGGCCGCGATGCGCAACAGCTTCATCATCGCGCCCGCCGCGACGGCGCTCGCGACCGTACTTGGCGTGCCATGCGCGCTGGGCCTGGATCGCGGCGATTTTCCCGGACGCCGCGTGATCATCGCGCTGGTGCTGTCGCCCATCGTGACGCCCATCGTGGTCGTCGCCGTCGGCATGTATTTTTTCTTCGGCGACATTGCGCTGGACGAAACCTATGCCGGACTGATACTGGCCCACGCGCTATTGGGAGCGCCATTCGTGGTCACGACGGTACTGGCGACGCTCAAGGGCTTCGACCAGCGCCTGGCCAAGGCCAGCGCCAGCCTGGGCGCATCGCGCTGGCAGACGCTGCGGCGGATCACGCTGCCGCTCGTGCTACCCGGCATCCTGACCGGCGCGATCTTCGCCTTCGCGGTGTCTTTCGATGAGGTGGTGGTCACGCTGTTCCTTGCCGGGCCGCGACAGACCACGATTCCTCGACAGATGTTCAGCGGCATCCGCGATGACATCAACCCGACGATCCTGGCGCTCTCCACCTTGCTGACCTTGCTGACCACGGCGCTTTTCCTTGCCCTGCAATGGCTGAAGCGGCGGTCCGCGAACAGGGCGATGCCGCTGCCGACGTAGGAACCGCCACCGCTTCCGATCGGGGCGATTGCCGCGATCGATGCGCGTATTCGATCAACAACCCGGCCAGCCGCCGACCTCAGGAGAAAATCAATGCCCCCGACCGACTCACGCGAATCCGATCTGCCGCTGGCGCCATCCCGCCGGCAGGCCCTACGCCGAGCCGGTGGCCTGGCGGCGGCGGCCGCGGCGCTGGCATTGCCCACCTGGACCCACGCGCAATCCGAGGCACCCCTGCGCCTGCTGGTGGCGTACCCTCCCGGCGGCTCCGCCGACATCCTGGCGCGGCTCCTTGCCCAGCACGTGGGCCCGGTGTTGAACCGCTCCGTCATCGTGGACAACCGGCCCGGCGCGGGCGGCATGCTGGGACTCGGCGTCGCCGTGCAATCCCCGCCGGACGGCAACACCATCTTCCTGTGCCCCGTCACCACGCTGACCATCGGCACCCACATGAACAAGGCCTCGCGCAACGACATCGCGCGCGACCTGGAGCCCGTCTCGCTGTTATGCAGCGCGCCGCATGTACTGGTCGTGAACAAGCAGGTACCCGCTCAGGACATGAACGCGTTCGTCGCCTGGCTGAAGAAGAACGGCAAGAGCGTGAACTACGCGTCCGGCTATGGAACCCTATCGCACCTGGAAGGCGTCCTGCTCGGCCAACGGCTGGGCGTGGAACTGACCAACGTCCCGTACAAGGGATCCGCGCAGGCCATGACGGATCTGCTGGCGGGCAGCGTCTCGTTTTTGTTCGATAGCATCCCGTCGGCATTGCCCTTCATCCGCAGCGGGCAGTTGCGGGGACTCGCCGTGGCCTCGTCCCGGCGCGTGCCCGCCTTGCAGGAACTGCCCACGCTGAAAGAAGCGGGGGTACCCGGCTATGACGTCGACAACTGGTTTGGCATCAGCGCGCCCACAAACACACCGCGCGCGGCCATCGCGAAGCTGGATGAGGCGTTCGCCGCGATCATGAAGGACCCGAAGCTGGCCGAGAGCCTGTCACAGAACGGCTACTTGGCCAACTACGCGAACGCGGCGGATATGGGCAAGATCGCGGTGTCGGAAGCCGCCAAGTGGGGCGGGCTTATCCAGTCGGCGGGCATATCCGTTTGAACGCCCGCGCGCACGAAAACACGCGGAATGCAAACGCGGTTGCTCGGCCGTTCTAAGGCGTCGACCGCAATAGCGGGCGCTGGGGAGGATCCGGCACCCAAAAAAGCCGGTTCGCGCGGGACGACATGCCCTCTTGAAAATCACGCCGCCATACCCAACATCCGCCTTGCCGGCCGGCCGCAAGGCCGGTCGGGGATTTGGATCAACGGCGGGCGCCGTCGCGCCGCCGGCGGATGCTTCGCCACTTCAACAGGAGAAGATGATGAGCGTACGTAATCTTGTCCCCGGGAGCCGCGACTCTCAGGCTCCTGCTACGTATCGGCCGGGCGACCCAAATGGGCTGATGTCCCTGCACCGGGAAGTGAACCGGCTGTTCGACGACCTCTTCCGCAACTTCGACATAGGCCTCCCGACCGCACGTGCCTTCTCGCGCTGGCCCAACATCGAAGTCGCGGAGGAAGGCCAGACCGTCCGGGTCACGGCCGAACTGCCGGGAATGGAAGAGAAGGACGTCGAGATCCTGCTCGAAGAGGGCACGCTGACCTTGCGCGGGGAAAAGCGCGCCGAGTCGCGAGACAACGCGCGCCAGTTCTCCGAGCGCTTCTATGGGCGCTTCGAGCGTGTGATCCCCATCGGCCACGACATCGACGAAGGCCAGGTCAAGGCCAGCTTCGAGAACGGCGTGCTGACCGTGACCTTGCCGAAGACCGAAAGCGCACAATCCCGCGTGAAGCGCATTCCGGTCAACGGCTGACGCCGCCGCGGCGGCTTGCGCCGGCCGCGGCCGGCGCAGCCCCGAGGCTGCAACCCAAAGCGCGCGGGCTGGAAAGGGAGCTCGACCATGGCCCAATCGGATAAAGTATTCGCGGGCTCGGTACCCGAGACCTACGACGCCTATCTCGTTCCGCTTATCTTCGAACAGTACGCCGCGGATCTCGCTAATCGCGTGATGGCGCACGCCCCGCGGGCCATCCTGGAAACCGCAGCGGGCAGCGGCGCCGTCGCCCGCGCGCTTGCCCCTCTTCTGCCGCCGGACGCGCGGTATGTCGTGACCGACCTGAACCAGCCGATGCTGGACAGGGCAATCGCGAGACAGGGCACCGACGAACGGATAGTCTGGCAGCAGGCGGATGCGCTGAGCCTGCCCTTTCCTGACGCATCCTTCGACGTCGTGTGTTGCCAGTTCGGCGCCATGTTCTTTCCGGACCGCGTCGCCGCCTATCGCGAAGCGCTGCGGGTACTGAAGCCTGGCGGCACCTTCCTGTTCAGCGTTTGGGATCGCATCGAGGACAACGATTTCGCCCGCGTGGTGACCGATACCCTGGCCACCCTGTTTCCGCTCGATCCGCCGCGCTTCCTGGCCCGCACGCCGCATGGATATCACCGCAAGGCGCAGATCGAAGCGGATGTACAGGCCGCCGGTTTCTCCGACGTTCGTATCGAAACGATATCGCGGGTCAGCGCGACGCCAAGCCCGCGCGTCGCCGCGGTCGCCTTCTGCCAGGGCACGCCGTTACGGGACGAGATCGCGGCGCGCGATACGGCGGCGCTGGAGAAAGCCACCATCCAGGCAGCAGAGGCCATCGCGCGGACCTGCGGTAACGGCGCGGTGTCCGGCAAAACGCAGGCTCACGTCGTTACCGCACGTCCTTGAAGGGCTGCGTCCCTTTCCTGCCGCGGCCATGGGCCTACGGCGACGTCCCGCCGCGGTCAGTTGCCGAAGCTGCGGCGTAGCCGTTCCAATTCAGCCATATTCAAACGTTTCGCTTCCTGCTCGGCATAGTTGCGTTCGCCCGACTCATACGATCCCTCGTAGATGCATTTGCGACGATTCGATGCGCAGGCATCGCCGACCTTCGCGGCGGCGGCGCTGGGACTCTTGCTGGAGGTCGCGCTCTTCGCCGGCGTGCCGGGACTGGGCTTGGTCGAGGAACACCCCGCGACCAAGGCAAGGAATAACAGAACCCCGACGCGGCGGCTCAAGATGTGTGTGGACATGCACCCTACCCCTACAGAAGCGCTGCGGCCATTTCGATGCATAGCCGAAGGCTGATCTGGCCTGCCTCGAAACAGTCTGGAGCGGGTGATGAGACCGTGCCCCCACAAGCTGTTGATGGACGAAGCCTCTTCATCCTATGCAGCGTGGTGATGCGCGCTGCATGCTGGTGCCGATTTTGCCACACGGTCCCGCGCGACATTGAAACTCTTTGCGCCAAACGCGAGGGCGGTGCGCTACTGATGAGTGCCTCGCCGTCGCGTCCGGTAACCGTTTGTTCCTCCGAGCCGCGTGGTCCGGAATGTCAAACCTGCGCCAAGCCACCGTCAACGAAGAGCTCAATGCCCGCGACATAACTGCTGTCCTCGGATGCCAGGAACAGCGCCGCGGATGCCAACTCTTCCGGGCGGCCCACCCGCCCCAACGGCGTGGCGGCGGCGAACTTCGCGCGCAGCGCCTCTGCTTCCGCCGCGGTCGAGACCTGGCTCTCGATGATGGGCGTGTCGATCGCCCCCGGGCTGATCGCGTTGACGCGGATGCCCCTCCCCTTGAGTTCGATGGTCCAGGTTCGCGCCAGCGACCGTACTGCCGCCTTGGCCGCGCTATACGTATCGTGGGCTGGCAAACCCATCACGCCGGCGACGGAGCTCGTCAGAATGACGCTTGCGCCGCCCGTCAATAAAGGAAGGGCCTTCTGGACCGTGAAGATCAGGCCCTTCACGTTCACGTCGAAGGTCTTGGCGTAGTGGTCGGGGGTGATCTGCTCGATCGTCCTGTGCTCGATCGATCCCGAGTTCGCGAACAGGATATCCAACTGCCCCCGTTCGCGGCCGACGACCGAATACAGTCGATCCAGGTCTTCGAGCTGGGTCACGTCGGCCTGGACCGCGGTCACGTTACGGCCGATCCTGGCGACTGCGCGATCCAGTTCGGATTGACGCCGCCCGGCGATAAAGACATATGCGCCTTCATTGACGAAGCGCTCCGCGGTCGCCAGCCCGATTCCACTGCTGCCGCCGGTAATGACGGCCGTCTTGCCTTGTAGCTTGCCCATGATGGGTCCCTCGTTGGGTGAGTCGTGATGCCGCTACGCTCTCACGCCACCGAGGCGTTGGGTAGCCATCCAACGGGGATAGCGCTCATTCCCGCATGGAATGGGCTCTCTCGACCTATCCGTTTCCGGAAGGCAGGGCCAAAAGGTGATTGGAAAACCCGTCCTCCCGCTCGCATCGCCAAGTCGCCCAGAGCTTGCGCTCGGCCGTCGACTCATCGATCTCCAGCGCCAGCCAGTTCCTTGCCGCCATGATGGGCTCGTTATACGCGGGGAACATCAGCATCTCTGCAACGTAAGCGGCATCGATGACTTGCGGCTTTGCCGCCATATTGTTGAGCAGGAGCAGGAAAAGCCGCTCCGCAATGCTGGTCAGGGAGGGATGGACCACAGCTGAAGACGTGAACTGCGGGATCCGTACCGCGGCGGACGTGTCGCCATGCGGGTATGCCACGCCGCTCGCCGCCACATGCACGTCTCCCGAAACCACGGAAACGTGCAGCCCTGTCGACTTCGCGACAGCGGTCAAGACCTCCAACAGCCGTTTGCGCTCGCCTTCGTGATCGTCGTGCGCCCACTGGTCCCTCAGGTCGTCCGCGGCGCTATCCAGGACGCGGTCTTGACCAAAGGTGTCGACCCAGCCTTCCGCCAAGGCGAGCTTCGGATGCACCACCGGTACGGAGGACATGATGATCAGATGGCGACCCGGTTGACCCGATTGGCCTGGCGAATCGGGGCCATCCAGCATCCCCAGCCTGTCCTTGATCCGCGCCCAGGTATTTGCACCCAGCACCTGGGTACGCGAACGCTCGGTGCGCAAATCCGGGACGGCCAGCGCAACGGCGCCGACTTCGTAGAAGGAAGAGAAACCGGGCTGCCCGTACAGTAGCGGCAATGCCAAAGGATCGCCGCGCAGGACGTCCGCCCAGGGGATATCCGCGTACATCGGGTCCTTGGCCGCGAATCCCGGCGGGGTGGCGTCCATCAGGTCCGGCAGGTCGGACAGGACATGCTGCATCTGGAAAACCCAGAATGCCCGCCGGGCGTGGCGAAACAGCGTTTTGAACAGCGGGCTTTGCTGCATCTCGCAGGTGTAGGATCCCCACCCGTCGAAGATGTCGTGGTCGTCCCACATCATGATCGTGGGCGTCCCGGCCATCGCGTCCGCGGCATCGAAAGCGGGGGTGGCACTGCCCCATCCACCCCGGCTGCGAGGCAGCCAGCGTTGCTCATAGAGCGTGAAATAGTAAGCCTCTATAGCGCGGTCCAGCTCGTCGGACACCGGGAAAGAAAGTTGTTCCTGGCGAGATTTCCCCACCCATTCCTGCAGCGCCGGAATGTCGCCCCAGATCGAGTCGAAGTAAATCTGGTCGCCGCCCATCAGAAGCAAGTGGAACCGCTGTACGCCACGATCGTGGACGCGCGTCTCATGCCAGAGTTGCTCTTTATCGAGCAGCTTGTCACCACGGTAGCGACGATCATGGCTGTACAGGAAGTCTTCCCACACCGCGTTCTGGGGCTTGACCACCTTCCGCATCGCGTTCGGATCGGAAAAGCCATTGCAAGATACATAGGCCATGCGCGCGCACTGCGCCCGGCCTGGCACGGTGAACGTCCATTTGGGCCCGTCGGCAAGTCCGTATTCGACTCTGCGTTCGTCGGCTTCTACCGGACACGTCAGGTCATACCGCAGATAGCGCCGGGCACCGTAGGTCAGCAGAATACGCGGCGGCCCCGCATCGCGGCCCTCGATGAGCATGGCGGGCGTAGGCGCCGAGACATCGATGCCGATCAGCGCAGTGACCCTCCAGTGATTGTTGTCCGGACTCAAGCCGCGAAAGGAAAGAAGCGGCCCCAACGTGATAGGCGATTCCAGGGTGACAGCGCTGGCCGGCGCGGCACGGCTCTTTCGTGTTGTCATCGGGAACCCCGCTGTGGATGCTTCGGACGTTGGAAGCGAACCAGTCAACGTACCGCTTCGGCGCGTCTACGCCTATCCGCCAATCGGCCCACCACGCATCCGGCCCCGGGCCCGTCGCCATCTCGATCCAAGCGGTTTGAACCCATGTGCTTGGTACACATGAAAATGGAAAGTCTTGGACCTTCAATTCGTACCATCAATCGTTCAGAATCCAAACAAAAGTCGATATGAAAAGATCCGCCCTGAACATGCATCCGACGCCATGACGCACCGTCGGAGCCTCCCGCCAAAGCTGGAAATATATGAACTTTCGAGCCCGCCATGACAGTCAGCAGGAAAGCGACTGGCAACAGTCACCTGCGATCGGCGACAGGATCGCCGATAAATCGGCACCGCCCGACGAACCTGCTGTTCGCGACTGGATCGGGCCGGCGGCATTCAAGCATTGGGTCGCGCTGCAGGGCTGGATCGACAAATCCTACCCCGGTGTGTTCGTACCAGAGTGGCTTTATGGTGGCAAGAAGCGCGGATGGACCCTGCGCTACAAGAAGACCAAGGCGTTCTGCACCTTGCAGCCGGGGTACCGGCTGCTTTCAGTGCAAGTGGTCCTGGGGCGCGCCGAGCGAGAGAAGTTCGAGGAGCGGCGTTATTTCTGGCGCCCGCAATTGGTCAAGCTCTACGACGAGGCCCACGCATATCCTGACGGGAAATGGCTGGCAGTTCCGATCTCATCCGCAGAGGATCGGCACGAAGTGACCGAGCTCATGAGCATGAAGCGCCCTCCCACTGCCTGATTCACCAGCGTAAGGCGTGGAGCGGACGGTCAAGAAACTTGGCAGCGACCTCCGCCTGGACATGGTAATGCAATTGCATTACCATGTATTATCCGCCCCTGGGAAATCATCATGCCCGCAACCCTCGACGTCGAATCCACCCTCACTGAGCGCTACCAGACCACCGTTCCCGAAACTGTAAGGCGTGCCCTCGGCCTGAAGAAACGCGACAAGATTCACTACAGCATTCGCGACAACGGAGAAGTGGTGCTCACACGTGCCGAAGATGCTGATGAGGCAGATCCCGCGCTTGAGGCATTCCTGACTTTTCTCGCCCACGACATCGCATCACATCCAGAACGCCTCGTCCCCCTGTCGAACGACTTGCTTGCCTCCATGAAAAAGGCTGCGCGCGAAGCGGGAGATATCGACTTGGATGCGCCGCTGTCCGCGAATGATGAATGACCGCTGAATCGAACAGCCCCATCACGGTCAACGGCTGGACTATCTACCTGCATCCGCTTTTTCGTGCGCAGCTAGAGAATCTTCAGCAGCAGGTTGAAGCACTGAAGCGCAAGGATCCGGACGGATACCATCGACGCAATGCCACGAAACGCTTAGCTGCTATCGCGCGATTGTCGTTCGAGGTTATTCCTCAAGATCCGACGCGAGCTGAATACCGACAAGGCGGAACGTTGGGAGAGCAGCACAAGCATTGGTTCCGGGCCAAGTTCTTCCAGCAGTACCGCCTGTTCTTTCGATACCATGCAGCCAGCAAGATCATTGTGTTTGCATGGGTCAATGATGAAGACACGAAACGCGCTTACGAAAGCGACGACGATGCTTACCGTGTATTCAGGAAGATGCTGGATAGAGGGAATCCGCCAAATGACTGGGATGCGCTCGTGCTTGCAGCTAAACGCAGACGTTAATCGGACTCAGCAAGAACGACTGCTATCGACCCATTTCGGACATTGCTCCTAGGCCCAATTGCAAACGGTCAAATGAGGCGCGCATTCGCAAAGGCCTCTCGGTCTGCAGCGCTTGCCTGTGCGTCACCGAGCACCAGTAATCCTTTGGATGCCAGCGAAATTCTCGTTCACTAGAGGGGAAACTTGGAGCGGGTGATGGGAATCGAACCCACGCTTGAGGCTTGGGAAGCCGCCGTTCTACCATTGAACTACACCCGCGATGGCCGTACCGCTGATAACCGTCAGCGGCAGGGACACGGATTATAGCGCGGCCCGGCCGTATCGCCAGCGCAGTGCTATTCCCATCCCGCCCCGCCTGTCCCGCACCACCCCGGCCCCACTACAATGGCGGGCTATGAATACCACGCCCATATCCGAAGACGACGAGCCTCCATCGCCGTCGTTCCTTTCGCCATCCACGCAGGCCGCTCCGGCGTCCTCCGACTCCGCCGCGGACGGCCCCGGCGCGAGCCACATCCGTAGTTTCGTCCACCGCCGCGGCCATATCACCCAAGGCCAGCGCGACGCCCTGGAACGCCTGCTGGCCCAGTGGTCCATTCCCTACGCGCCGCGCCGCCTGGATCCCAACGCGATCTTCGGCCGCCAGGCGCCCACCATCCTGGAAATCGGCTTCGGCATGGGCGAGACCACCGAGCGCATCGCGCTGGACCGCCCCGGCGACAATTTCCTCGGCGTGGAAGTCTTCAATGCCGGCGTCGGGTCGATGCTCAAGCGCATCGAAGCCTCGGCCCTGCGGAACGTCCGCATCATCCAGCACGACGCGGTGGAAGTCCTGCGCGACATGATTGCCCCGGATTCGCTGGACGGCGTGCATATCTACTTCCCGGACCCCTGGCCCAAGAAGCGCCACCACAAGCGGCGCCTGATCCAGGCGCCTTTCGTCGCCCTGCTGGCCAGCCGCGTGAAGCCCGGTGGTTACATCCACTGCGCCACCGATTGGGAACACTACGCCCAGCAAATGCTCGAAGTCTTGGGCGCCGAGCCCCTGCTGCGCAACACCGCGAACGGCTATGCGCCGCGCCCCGAATTCCGTCCCCAGACCAAATTCGAAACCCGTGGCTTGCGTCTGGGCCACGGCGTCTGGGACCTTATGTTCAAGCGAGTCGCCTGAATGCTCTTTCCCCCTATCGAACCGTATCGCCACGGCATGCTGGACACCGGCGATGGCCACCAGGTGTATTGGGAGCTGTGCGGGAATCCCGCCGGCAAGCCGGCCGTCTTCCTTCATGGCGGCCCGGGCAGCGGCTGCTCGCCCGTGCATCGGCAGTTATTCGACCCGGCGCAGTACAACGTGCTGCTGTTCGACCAGCGGGGCTGCGGACGCTCCCGGCCGCATGCCAGCCTGGAGAACAACACCACCTGGCATCTGGTGGCGGACATCGAACGGCTGCGTACCGAAATCGCTGGCGCGGACCGCTGGCTGGTGTTCGGCGGCTCGTGGGGGTCCACCCTCGGGCTGGCCTACGCGCAAACGCATACGGATCGCGTGTCGGCACTGGTCCTGCGCGGGATTTTCACGGTTCGGCGTACCGAGGTGCAGTGGTATTACCAGCACGGCGCATCCGAGCTGTTCCCCGATCTGTGGGAAGAATACCTGGCGCCTATTCCGCCGGAGGAAAGAGGGGACCTGGTCCAGGCTTATCACCGCCGGCTGACGGGCAGCGATCCGGTCGCGCAACTCGCGGCGGCCAAGGCATGGAGCCGCTGGGAAGACAGCACCATCACCATGCTGCCCAGCGCCCGCCACCAGCAAAGCCATACGGCCGATCACGCCGCCCTGGCCTTCGCGCGCATAGAGAACCATTATTTCGTCAACGAAGGGTTCATGGCGGAAGGGCAGCTCATCCGCGACGCGCACAAGCTGCATGACGTGCCGGGCGTGATCGTGCAGGGGCGGTACGATGCGTGTACGCCGGTACGAACGGCCTGGGATCTGCATCGAGCCTGGCCGCAAGCGCGGCTGCATATCGTCCCGGATGCCGGGCATGCTTTCGACGAGCCGGGCATTCTCGCCCACCTGCTGGAAGCCACCAATCGCTACGCGGCGACGGGACGCCCCTGAACCGCAGGCCTACGCACCATGATGAATATCCAACTGAACGGCGAACCCCGGCACATCGACGCTGGCACGACAGTGCTGAACTTATTGGAAACGATGGGGTATGTCGGCAAACGCGTGGCAGTCGAGAGGAACGGCGAAATTGTTCCTAAAAGTCAGCACGCGGAGACGATCCTGAAACAAAACGACAGGCTCGAGATCGTTGTCGCCGTGGGCGGGGGGTAATGGCGGGGAGCTGTTACGGTACGGCGCATTGGGCAACACGCCTATCGCAACTAGTTACAACTCCTTGACGGTATTTCTTTCACCCCATCAGCATAATGGGCCCTGCCATCGAACTTCCGCAGCGTGTTCGACGGGCTTGCCGGCGCGGATTTTTCCCCTCCCGCTCCGGTCACATCGGCCAGGGTCGCCCTGGCCGTTTTTTTTGCCGTCGAACCGTAAGGCTCAGCGCATGCCGCCGCCGAAACGGCCCAGGCCTTTCAGGCCGCCCATGGCACGCATCATCTTGGCCATGCCGCCCTTCTTCATCTGCTTCATCATCCCCTGCATCTGCTCGAACTGGGAAAGCAGGCGGTTGACTTCCTGAACCGGAACGCCGGCGCCCGCGGCGATACGACGCTTGCGCGAGGCCTTGATGAGCTCGGGCTTGGCGCGCTCTGCCGGCGTCATGGAGCTGAGTATCCCTTCCGTACGGCGCAACTGCTTGTCGGCCTGCCCGTTTTGCAGTTGACCGGCCGCTTGCTGAAACTGGGCGGGCAGCTTTTCCAGCAGCGCGCTCATATCGCCCATTTTCTTGACCTGCCCGAGTTGCTCGCGAAAGTCATTCAAATCGAATTTATTACCCGATTTGAGCTTGGTCGCCAGTTTCTGGGCTTCGGCAATATCGATATTGCGCTGCGCCTGCTCGACCAGGGAGACGATGTCGCCCATGCCCAGGACGCGCTGCGCCATGCGGTCGGGATAGAAGGCCTCCAGCCCGTCCAGTTTTTCCGATACACCGACGAATTTCAGCGGCTTGCCCGTCACATGGCGCACCGACAGGGCGGCCCCGCCGCGGGCGTCGCCGTCCAGCTTGGTCAGCACAACGCCTGTGAGCGGCAGCGCGTCGGCAAAGGCGCGCGCGGTGTTGACCGCATCCTGGCCCTGCATGGCGTCGACGACGAACAGCGTTTCAACGGGCTTGACCAGGTCGTACAGCGCGCGGATTTCGCGCATCATGGCTTCGTCCACGCCCAGGCGGCCGGCCGTATCGACGATCAGCACGTCGTAGTGATAGCGGCGGGCGTGGTCCACCGCGTTGCGGGCGATGTCTTCCGGCTTCTGGCTGGGATCCGAAGGCAGGAAATCGACGCCCACCTGCCCGGCGACGGTTTTCAACTGCTCGATGGCGGCGGGCCGGTAGACGTCCGCGCTGACCACGGCGACTTTCTTTTTGCCGGTCTTGCGGCCGTTCTGGACGTGATTGCCCTCGGCCAGCCAGCGCGCCAGCTTGCCGGTGGTGGTGGTTTTACCGGCGCCCTGCAGGCCGGCCATGAGGATGACCGCGGGCGGTTGCACCGCGAGCGAGAGTTCGCCAGCCTCCGCCCCCAGGTCACCGCCCATCAGCGCGGTCAATTCCTTGTGGACGATGCCGACCAGCGCCTGCCCTGGGCTGAGGCTGTTGGCGACTTCTTCGCCCAGCGCCTTTTCCCTGACCCGGGCCACGAAATCGCGCACTACTGGCAGCGCCACGTCGGCCTCCAGCAGGGCCATGCGCACTTCGCGCAGCATCTCCTGGGTGTTGGCTTCGGTCAGGCGTGCTTCCCCGCGCAGGGTCTTGACGACACGCGACAGGCGTTGAGTAAGGTTATCGAGCATGAGATGCGTTTCCGCTTAAACTAGTCGGCTGGCAGGGGCCGGCTCAGCGCTATCGCGCCGGCGCGCGCAGTACCGGCAACCGGCCGGATCGACCCGCGCGCGGGCCCCATCGAGAACAACAACGGTTCCTATGTCATCAGGCATTGTATTTCACGCGGTCGCCGCGCTGGCGTACGCGGTGCTCGCCGTGTCCCTTTGGCGGCGGCTGGCAAGCACGGACGGTATCCAGCATGCGGGGCGGGTCGCCCGCACCTGCCTGACCGGCGCCCTGTTCCTGCAGGGCGTGGCGCTTTACCAATCCGTGCTGGGTGGCCCCTATCTTTTCATCGGCTGGGCGCTGGCGATGTCGGCGGCGATCTGGCTGGGCATGGTGATTTTCTGGCTGGAGAGCCTGGTGGTGCGCATCGACGGCCTGCTGCTCCTGCTGCTGCCCGCGGCGGCCTTCGTCTGCGCGCTGGCGGGCGCCTTTCCGCAAGGCCAGGTCGTGCCGCACGCAAACAGTTCGTGGCTGCGGGTCCATCTGGTGATCGCGCTGATGGCCTACGGGCTGATGACCGTCGCGGCCGTGCAGGCGATGTTGATGGCCCTGCTCGACCGCCATCTGCACCGTCCCGTGGAAGAGGGTCAAGGCGCCAGCCTGATGGGCAAGGTGCTGGACGTGCAGCCGCCCCTGCTCATGCAGGAGCGCCTGCTGTTCCGCATTATCTCCGTCGGCTTCGCGGTGCTGACGCTGACCGTCATCACCGGGTCCGTGGCGTCGTATATGCTGACTCAACGCATGCTGCCGTTCGACCACAAGACCGTCTTCACGCTGCTGTCCTGGCTGACCTTCGGCGTGCTACTGCTGGGCCGCTATTTGAAGGGCTGGCGCGGCCGTGTGGCGCTGCGATGGACGCTGTCGGGTTTTGCGCTGCTGCTGCTGGCGTATACCGGCAGCCGTTTCGTGCTGGAAGTTCTGCTGCATCGGAGTTGAAGTGGGCAAGCTGCTTTTCTGGATCATCGCCGTGCTGGTCGCGCTGACCATCGCGCGCATCGTCGCGCGCGCCAAGGCCCGCAATGGGCAGGCCGCCAATGCGACGCAAAAACCCCGCGGCCGGGCCGCCCCGCGGCCGGTGCCGGCCGAACAAATGGTGCGCTGCGCGCACTGCGGCATCCACCTGCCCCGCTCCGAAGCCGCCTTGATCGGCGGCCGTACCTGGTGCAGCCAGGAGCATGCGCGGCTGGGGGAAAAATCTTGATCGAAAGGACACGCTAGCGAATGGCCCTGCACCTGGACCGGCACGGATGGTTGAAACCCGACCGCAACGTCACGCACGCGCCCTCGCCCAACTGCGACGACCGGCCCCAGGGCACCACGATATCGCTGCTCGTCATCCATAACATCAGCCTGCCGCCCGGCGAATTCGGCGGCCCGCACGTCCATGGCCTGTTCCTGAACACCCTGGACCACGGCGCACATCCCTGGCTGGAGTGCCTGCGTGGCCTGAGGGTGTCCGCGCATTTCTTCGTGCGGCGCGACGGCGCGATCGTGCAGTTCGTCAGCACGGACCGCCGCGCCTGGCATGCCGGCGTGTCGCGTTTCGACGGCCGCGAGCGCTGCAATGATTTTTCGATCGGCATCGAGCTCGAAGGCACGGATGTCCTGCCCTATACCGACGCGCAATATGCGGCGCTGGCCCGCCTAGCCCCCGCGCTAAGCGCGCGCTATCCCTTGCGGGCGGTGCGCGGCCATTCCGATATCGCGCCGCTGCGCAAGACGGATCCCGGCCCCGCGTTCGAATGGGCCAGGTTCGGTCACCTTTGCGGCTTCTCCAGGCGCGCGCTTCCGGCGGGGTAGCCGGCCGCCTCCGGCGGACGCCATCCCAATTCGCTCGAAATCCGCTGCGCGGCCGACTGCACGGCCGGAATCATTTCGCGCATACGCTCCATGGGCATGTAGGGAATCGTGCTGGAGACGCTGACCGCCGCGACGATGGCACGGGCGGCGTCGCGCACCGGCGCGGCCACGCAGCGTATGGAGGGCTCGTTGTCTTCCAGGTCGAAGGCATAGCCGGAGCGCGCGTAGTCGTGCATGCGCGCCAGGAACCGTTCTTCCGGCTGGGAATTGCCCGCCGCCTTGGGGGAAACGGGTGAACCGGCGCGCAGCATCGCCAGCCATTCGGCTTCGTCGCCGTCCAGCAGCAGGGCCTTGCCCACGCCCGTGACGGCCAGCGGCATGCGGTGCCCCACGCGCGAGCGCATCTCCAGCCCTTTCTTGCCGGGGATTTTTTCCAGGTAGAGCGCCTCGGCGCCGTCGCGCACGGCCAGGTGGATGGTATCGCCGCTGATGCGTGCCAGTTCGTCCAGATAGGGCCGGGCCAGGGTGGCCAGCGGGATTTCCTCGCGCGCCTGGAAGCCCAGTTCGATCAAGCGCGGCCCCAGCGTATAGCCATAGCCGGGGAGGATCCGCAGGTAGCGCTCTTGCACCAGGCAGCTGGCCAGCCGATGGGTCGTGCTGCGGGCGACCTGGATGCGCGCACAGATGGCGCGCAGGTCGCGCGCGCCTTCCGCCACCGCGTGGACGACGGCCAGCCCGCGCATCAAGGTCTGCGTGCCAGGGGTCTGCCCGTCCGGCGCCGCGCCGGGCGGCAGGCCTTGTTCCGTCGATTCCATCCCCACCGCTACCCTCCGTGTATTCCAGCGCGACGCCACCACGGCCAACTGCAGGCTCGCCGCACCCATCACGGCAGGACCACCCAGCCGTGGGCGCCGGCATCCGCTGCGCCCGGGGCGCACGCGCCTTGCTGTGGCCCTCACATTCGGCCTGCAGTTTATCCCTATATGTGGGACTGGAGTCTATATTTTGAGCAAATTTGGCATGGGTACTAGAATTCCCCGCGGAGACAGGCAAGAACCCACACACAAGGACAGGCTTCCATGAATGCCGACGCGCCGCCCACCCCAGCCCTCATCGCCCTCGATTGGGGCACATCGTCATTGCGCGCCTATCGCATGGACGCCGGCGGCGCCGTCCTGGACGCCCGCCAGCTGCCATGGGGCATCATGCGGCTGCCCTCGGCGCCCGCGGACGGCCCGGCCTCTGCGGCGCCGGCGTCCGGCTTCGAGCTGGCCTTCGAACAGGCCTGCGGCGACTGGCTGCGCGCCACGCCGGGGCTGCCGGTGATCGCCTGCGGCATGGTGGGCAGCGCCCAAGGCTGGGCCGAGGCGGCCTATCTGGACCTTCCCGCCGATCCGCGCGACATCGGTGCGCGCCTGACCGACGTGGATACGCGGCGCGGCGCCACGCTGCATATCATTCCCGGCCTGCTGCAGCGCCAGGGGCTGCCCAACGTGATCCGCGGCGAAGAAACGCAGGTCATCGGCGTGATCGACAGCCTTCCCGACGTGCAGGACGACCTGTTGGTCGGCCTGCCCGGCACCCACTGCAAGTGGGTGCGCGTACGCGGCGGCCGCATCGTCGAATTCGATACCTTCATGACGGGCGAGGTCTATGCCGCCTTGCGCGCGCACACCATCCTGGGCCGCACCATGGCCGATCCCGCCGCGCCCGACGACGATGCCCTCCAGCGCGGCCTTGACGTCGCGGGCTCGGCGCTGGGCCGCGGTGGCGTGCTCTCCACCATTTTCAGCACGCGTGCGCTGGGCCTGACGGGCCAGCTGGCCCCGACGGCCCAGCCGGATTACCTGTCCGGCCTGTTGATCGGACACGAAATCGACGCCTTGCGTACGCTGCTGCAAGCGCGCGGCATGCCGTCGCGCATCGCCCTCTGCGGCGACGAGGATTTATGCCGCCGCTATGCGAGCGCCCTGCCGCGTTTCGGCCTGGCGGCGCCTTCCCTGGCCGGACAGGCGGCGCCACGCGGCCTGTGGCGCCTGGCCGTATCGGCCGGCCTGGCCGCACCAACCTGAACCGCAACGAGGAACCGCCATGCCTCCCCTTTCCCCCACCGCACAAACGCCCTTGCAGAGCGCGATGACCCAATGCGGCCTGATCGCCATCCTGCGCGGCATCAAGCCCGCCGAGGCCGAAGCCGTCGGCGACGCGCTCTACCAGGCGGGCTTCCGCATCATCGAGGTCCCGCTGAATTCGCCAGAACCCCTGGCCAGCATCCGCGAGTTGCGGCAGGCCTCGCCGCTGGACTGCATGATCGGCGCCGGCACGGTCCTGGATCCGGCCATCTGCCCGGAGATCGTCAAGGCGGGGGGCGAGATCGTCGTCATGCCGCACAGCGACCCGCACGTGATCCGCGCGGCAAAGTCCGCCCTCATGGCCTGCTGCCCCGGCGTGGCCACGCCCACGGAAGCCTTCGCCGCCCTGGCGGCGGGCGCGGACGTATTGAAGATGTTCCCCGCCGAACAGCTGGGACCGGCGGTGGTGAAGGCCTGGCGCGCGGTCATTCCGAATGAAGTCCCGCTGGTGCCCGTGGGCGGCATCACGCCGGCGCGCATCGCGGAATACGCGCAGGCCGGCGCAAGCGGCTTCGGCCTGGGCTCCGCCCTGTACAAACCCGGCATGACGGCCTCGGACGTCGCCGCCAACGCGCGCGACTTCGTGGCGGCGTGGCGCAAGGCCTATCCCCAAACCGGACAGCAAGCATGAAAATCACCAAGCTCACCACCTACATCGTTCCGCCGCGCTGGTGCTTCCTGAAAATAGAGACCGACGAAGGCGTCGCCGGCTGGGGCGAACCCGTCGTGGAAGGCCGCGCGCACAGCGTCGCCGCGGCGGTCGAGGAATTGTCCGACTACCTGGTCGGCAAGGATCCGCGCAATATCGAAGACCACTGGACCGTGCTGTACCGCGGCGGCTTCTATCGTGGCGGCGCGATCCACATGAGCGCGCTGGCGGGCATCGACCAGGCCCTATGGGATATCAAGGGCCGGGCCCTGGGCGTGCCGGTATCCCAGCTACTGGGCGGCAACGTGCGCGACCGCATACGCGTGTATTCCTGGATCGGCGGCGACCGCCCCGCGGATACCGCGGCCGCGGCCAAGGCCGCCGTCGAGCGCGGCTTCACCGCGGTCAAGATGAATGGCACGGAAGAACTGCAGTACATCGACTCGCACGACAAGGTGCGCAAGTGCCTGGAAAACGTTGCCGCGGTGCGCGATGCGGTGGGGCCCGACGTGGGCATCGGCGTGGACTTCCACGGGCGCGTGCACAAGCCCATGGCGAAGGTCTTGATCAAGGAGCTGGAGCCCTACAAGCTGATGTTCATCGAAGAACCGGTGCTCAGCGAACACGCCGAAGCCCTGAAGGAATTGGCCCCGCTGTCGTCCACGCCGATCGCGCTGGGCGAACGGCTGTACTCGCGTTGGGATTTCAAGCGCATCCTGTCCGAAGGCTACGTGGACATCATCCAGCCCGATCCCTCCCATGCCGGCGGCATCACCGAAACGCGCAAGATCGCCGCGATGGCCGAGACCTATGACGTCGCGCTGGCGCTGCACTGCCCGCTGGGCCCCATTGCCCTTGCAGCCTGCCTGCAGATCGACGCGGGCTGCTACAACGCCTTCATCCAGGAACAGAGCCTGGGCATCCATTACAACGCCGCCAACGACCTGCTGGACTATGTCAGCAACCGTGAAGTCTTCGCCTATCGCGACGGCATGGTCGCGATCCCCCAAGGCCCCGGCCTGGGCATCGAGGTAAACGAGGAATACGTCAAGGAGCGGGCCGCGGTGGGACACCGCTGGCGCAACCCGGTGTGGCGCCACCAGGACGGCAGCTTCGCTGAATGGTAGGCGGGCGCCCGCGTGTGGGGCGCCGTACGAGGCCCATGATCGCGCGACCCGCCGTACCGCGATAACGAGAGGATATGCCCGCCGCGCGCGTACCGCGCGCTCAGCGGGACCATCGAGCCCAAGGACAACAACAAGGAGACCACCCGTGCAGACCGCATACACCGGCGCCTTGCCCGGCGCACAAGCCACTCGCAGCCGCTACCTGATCATGGTGATGTTGTTCATTACCGTGGTGATCAATTACCTGGACCGCAGCAACCTTTCGATCGCCGCGCCGGCGCTGAAAGACGAGTTCGGCCTGGACACCGTGCATGAAGGCTTGATCCTGTCGGCCTTCGGCTGGACCTACGCAGCCATGCAGATCCCCGGCGGCTGGCTGGTCGACCGCGTGGCCCCGCGCCTGCTCTACGCCATCGCGCTGATCCTATGGTCCGCCGCTACCTTCTTCATGGGCTTCGCCAGCAGCTTTGTGGCGTTGTTCGTGCTGCGCCTGGCCGTCGGCGCGCTGGAAGCGCCGGCCTATCCCATCAACAACCGCGTCGTCACGACGTGGTTTCCGGAACGCGAGCGCGCGACGGCCATCGGCTTCTATACCTCGGGCCAATTCGTCGGGCTGGCGTTCCTGACGCCCGTCCTGGCCTGGCTGCAGCACCGCTACGGCTGGCACATGGTCTTCATTACGACCGGTTTGCTGGGCATCGTCTGGGGCGTGCTGTGGTTCCTCGTCTACCGGGAACCCCGGGAATTCCGCGGTGCCAACGAGACCGAGATCGAACTCATCCGCCAGGGCGGCGGCGTGGTCGACCTGGAACGCCGGGTCACCGAAAAGAAAGCGCCCTTCGCCTGGGCCGACCTGGGCCTGGTCATGTCGCGCCGCAAGCTGTGGGGCGTCTACCTGGGCCAGTTCTGTCTGACCTCGACGCTGTGGTTCTTCCTGACCTGGTTCCCCACGTACCTGGTGAAGTACCGCGGCATGGACTTCATCAAGTCGGGTTTCCTGGCGTCCGTACCTTTCCTGGCCGCGTTCATCGGCGTGCTGTGCTCCGGCGTGCTCTCGGACTGGCTGATCCGCCGCGGCGCCTCGGTGGGCATGGCGCGCAAGCTGCCCATCATCCTGGGCCTGCTGATTTCCACGTCCATGATAGGGGCCAACTACACCGACTCCACCGCCTGGGTCATCTTCTTCCTGGCGCTGGCCTTCTTCGGCAATGGGCTGGCCTCCATCACGTGGTCGCTGGTGTCCACGCTGGCCCCCGTGCGGCTGCTGGGCCTGACCGGCGGCGTGTTCAACTTCGTGGGCAACCTGTCGTCGATCTGCACGCCCATCGTCATCGGCTACCTGGTGACGCAGAACAACTTCGCGCCGGCCATCGTGTATGTGGCCTCGCTCGCGCTGCTGGGCGCGCTTTCCTACATCCTGCTGGTGGGCAAGGTGGAGCGCATCGAGATGTGAGGCGGCAATGCGCGGATGGCGGGAATAAATCGTTTAGCGCATCCGTCACGCCGCGTTCAGCCTTCAGTAAAAAGGGTGGATCGCCCATAGGCTATCCACCCCATACATGCCGGAATCCCCGTCACGTTCCACGACATCCCGCTGTACAAGAAGTCCAACCCGGACTTCGAGCAGCGCGACGCCGGGAGGCGCGCGCCGCGCCTTATGCCTTCAGCAGCAAGGCATTCATCCGCTTCACGAAGGCCGCGGGATCCGCCAGCTGCGCGCCTTCGGCCAGCATGGCCTGGTCCAGCAGCAGTTGGGCCCAGTTGTCGAAATCCGCGTCAGCCGCATCGCGCACGCGTTCCACCAGTCCGTGCTCCGGATTGATTTCCAGCGTGGGCTTGACCGCCGGCGCTTCCTGACCCGCCGCCTTCAGCATGCGCAGCATATTCGGGCTGAGCTCGTTCTGGCCCACCACGATGCAGGCCGGCGAATCGACCAACCGCAGCGTCACGCGCACGTCGGCCACCTTGTCGCCCAGCGCGGTCTTCAGGCGTTCGACCAGCGGCTTGAAGGATTCCTGCACTTCGGCCTGGCGCTTCTTTTCTTCCTCGTCCGCCAGCGCGTCCAGGTCCAGGCCGCCCTTGGCCACCGAAACCAGCGACTTGCCGTCGAACTCGCGCAGATACGACAGCATCCACTCGTCCACGCGATCGGACAGCAGCAGCACCTCGATGCCTTTTTTGCGGAAAATCTCCAGATGGGGGCTGTTGCGGGCCCCGGCATAGGTTTCAGCCGTGACGTAATAGATTTTGTCCTGGCCTTCCTTCATGCGCGACACATAGTCGGCAAAGGAGACATTCTGCGCGCCGTCTTCGTTATGCGTGGAGGCGAAGCGCAGCAGCTTGGCGATGCGTTCCTGGTTGGCGGTGTCTTCGCCGGTGCCTTCCTTCAGCACCTTGCCGAACTCTTCCCAGAACACCGCGTAGTCGTCCTTGCGGTTTTCCGCCAGGTCTTCCAGCAGCGACAACACACGCTTGGCGGACCCTTCGCGGATGGCCCGCACGTCGCGGCTTTCCTGCAGGATTTCACGCGATACGTTCAGCGGTAGGTCGGCCGAGTCGATCACGCCGCGCACGAAGCGCAGGTACATCGGCAGCAGCTGTTCGGCGTCGTCCATGATGAACACGCGCTTGACGTACAGCTTCACGCCGCGGCGCGCGTCGCGGTCCCACATATCCATGGGGGCGTGCTTGGGGATGTACAGCAGCTGTGTATATTCGCTGCGGCCTTCCACGCGGTTGTGCGTCCAGGCGAGCGGATCGTCGTAGTCGTGCGCGACGTGCTTATAGAACTCGCGGTATTGCTCTTCGGTGATGTCGTTCCGGGAACGGGTCCACAGGGCGTTGGCCTGGTTGACCGTCTCCAGTTCATCCTTGCGGACCTGCTCGCCCTTTTCCGCATCCCATTCTTCCTTGGCCATGCGGATGGGCAGGGAGATGTGGTCGGAATAGTGGCGCAGTATTTCCCGCAGCTTCCAGCTGCTGAGCAGTTCGTCCTCGTCGGCGCGCAGGTGCAGCGTCACATCGGTGCCGCGGCCGGACTTTTCCACCTGGGCGATGGTGAATTCACCCTGGCCATCCGACTCCCAGCGCACCGCATGGTCCGCGGGCGCACCGGCACGGCGGCTGACCACGGTGACCTTGTCCGCCACGATGAAGGACGAATAGAAGCCGACGCCGAACTGACCGATCAGCTGGGCGTCCTTCTGCTTGTCGCCGGTCAGCTTGGAAAAGAACTCGCGGGTGCCGGAACGGGCGATGGTGCCCAGGTTGGCGACGGCTTCCTCGCGCGACAGGCCGATGCCGTTGTCCGAGATGGTGACCGTGCGGGCGGCCTTGTCGTAGTCCACCCGGATACCCAGTTCGGTATCGCCTTCCATCAACGATGGGTTGTCGATCGCCTCGAAGCGCAGCTTATCGCAGGCATCGGAGGCGTTCGAGACCAGCTCGCGCAGGAAGATTTCCTTGTTGCTGTACAGGGAATGGATCATGAGGTGCAGCAGCTGCTTGACCTCTGCCTGGAAGCCCAGGGTTTCCGATGCGGATTGGGATGCGGTTTCGCTCATGTCGAAATCTTGGTGTCTGCGTTGGTGGGATGGCGGTCGAGCCGCCGGGCCGGATCGGCAAGCGCTGCGCCGCCGATGGGCTGGGATATGGGGGCGGCGGGAAGGTTTTCAAGTGGGCTATAATGCGGGCCTTCCGCCACGCAGCGTCTTGGTCGTCCGTTCCCTCCCGGGACCCGGCCGCACCCGTACAGACGCCTGCGCACGACCTGCCCGGGTGGTGAAATTGGTAGACGCAGGGGACTCAAAATCCCCCGCCGCAAGGCGTGCCGGTTCGATTCCGGCCCCGGGCACCATCACAAAAACTTCTGAAAGCGCAGGCATTTGGAAGATTCTCAATATAAGCCCCGCACCGGCGAACTTCCTCAAAATCGTGGTCAGGTGGCTTGACGGCTATGTGCGTTCTGGGCGTGCCCTGCCACGGCTGCCGGAAACGCCATGTGGAATCGTGTCCGGACAGACAGGGCAAGCCCACCGAGCTGTATCGCGTAGAGGCGGACATCTAGGGAAGTCCTCCCGACCAGCGGCGCCTGGTCCGCCAGAAATGCGCCGCACCCATCGTCGCCGCATTGCAGGAATGGCTGGCAGCGCAGCTGCCCACGCTGTCGCGCAAGTCAGTGACTGCCGACGCTATCCGTTATGCCCTGAACCAGTGGCGGGCATTGACGCGTTACCTCGATGATGGCGAAGTCGAGATCGATAACTCGGCAGCAGAACGGTCTCTGCGTGGCGTCGCCCTTGGCCGCAAGAATTATCTGTTCCTCGGATCGGAACGCGGCGGCGAGCGTGCGGCCACCATGTACAGCCTCATGGAAACGGCCAAGCTCAGCGGCAATAATGCCGAGGCCTATCTGCGCCATGTGCTCTCGGTGATCGGCGACTATCCGATCAACCGGGTCGCCGACTTGTTGCCCTGGAACGTCGAGCTCTAAGCAACGCGTCCGTACCCGTCAAGACGGTACCGGGCGAGTGCTTACGCCTCTACTGCGTCAATTTCGACATCTGGTCTTGCTATAATTATTTGTGTTTGCGATAATATCGCTTATGCACATCATTTCCAAACGGTCACTACGTGCGTTCTGGGCCGTTCACCCGGGCTCTGCCAACGCGTTGCTTCATTGGCACACTACGGTACAACATGCGGAAGCAACCGATTTCTCGGCGCTTAAATCGGTGTTCAATACAGTCGACTGGGTGAAGGGCTATGTAGTTTTCGACGTCGGCGGGAACAAATACCGCATCGTTGCCGATGTGGTCTTCAGATCGCAGACCGTCTTTATCAAACACGTTTTTACGCACAAGGAGTACGACTCATGGAAGCCGTGATCCCGGACCTGGCCGAAGTGGCGCGCAGCTATGGAGAGTTTCGTGCTGTAGCGGGCGTGGGGGCGATCCGCAATGAGACGGACTACGACCGCGCCTTGACGCTGATTGAAGCGATTCTGGATGAAACCCGCGACACGCCGGCGCGTGAGGACGCTGCGCATCCGCTTGCGGACCTACTGGATCTGTTGACCGCGGCGGTGCATGAGTACGAGGCTGATCACCATTCCATACCGGCCTCATCACCGCGGGATGTGCTGCGCTTCTTGATGGATCAGCACGGGCTAACTCAGTCCGACCTGCCTGAGGTGGGAAGTCAAAGTGTGATCTCCGAGATTCTGGCGGGCCGTAGGTCATTCAATACCCGGCAGATTGCCGCCTTGGTATCGCGCTTCCATGTTGGTGCGGATGCCTTCATCGAGCGTAGCGGCGCAGACTGAGTGGTCGACACCCTATCGCATCAAATTTCGGACGCGAAACCGTCGTCCACCGGTAGAACCATATTCGCGATACGCAGGAGCAGTCATGCGTACGGTGGGCCATCCTCTGGATGCGCCTCGCCGCTTATCGGACGCGCCTTCAGCCTGAGCTTGGCAAAACAGTCGCTCAGGGTCTGCATGAATCGCGCCTTGTTGTCCGCCGCATCGCCGCGCCACGACAACGCCCGACCCACGAAGATATCCACGAAAACCGGCAACGGGATGAAAGACCCCTTGGGCATCGCCTTGCCCAGGCCATGCATGTACAGGGGTACCACCGGCACGTCCGGAAAACGCCGGGCCAGGCGGGCGATCCCGGCTTTCAGGACCTGCATGCGCTCAGGCTCGCCCCGCGTGCCTTCCGGGAAGATCACCAGGATGGCGCCCCGCTCCAGGGCCTCGTAGCAGCCCTCCAGCGGATCGCGCGGCTCGCCGTTGCCGGTGGCCATACCGCCGCGCACCACGGGCACGATGCCCACCAGGTTGCGCGCGATCCAGGTCAGCGCGCCGCCTTTCATGAAATAGTCCGCCGCCGCCGCGGGCTGCACGTCGGGCACCCGCGCCAGCGGGAACAGGGACAACAGGGTGCAGATATCCAGATGACTGTTGTGATTGGCCGCCACGATGGCGGGCCCGCGCAGCGGCAGCCGTTCGCGGTGCCGGACGTTCACGCCCAGCCATAGACGCACGACCGGCCACGCCACCAGGACGGCGAAAGCCATGCGCAGGAATCGTTGCCAGCGCGTCATCGCCCCGTCCGCTTCAATAGTGCAGGTAGTACAACACGTGGAAGAACAGCGGCGCGGTATAGCTGAGCGAATCCAGGCGATCCAGGATGCCGCCGTGGCCCGGCAGCATGCTGCTGGCGTCCTTGACGCCGATGTCGCGCTTGACGGCGGACATCACCACATCGCCGATGAATCCCGCCACGCCTATCATCAGGCCCACCAGCACGGCCTGAATGGGCGTGAACGGCGTGAACCACGGCGCCAGCAGCCAGGCCAGCAGCGTGGTGGTCAACACCCCGCCGACCAGTCCTTCCACCGTCTTGTTGGGACTGACCTTGGGGATCACCTTGTGGCGGCCGAGGCACTTGCCCCAGATGTATTGCGCCACGTCATTCAGTTGCGTCAGCAGCAGCAGATAGAACACGTACATGCCGCCGGTGAGCGGACGGGGACCATGCAAATCGGGCAGGTTGACCAGGAAGGCGATGTGGCTGAGGCTGAACACCGTGGTCATCATGCCCCAGTGCAGGGTGCCCGCCGCATGCAGGAATCCGCGCGTCTCTCCGACCATGGCCATCCGCATCGGCAGGAAGAGAAACAGGTAAACCGGAATGAAAATGATGAACATGCCGTACCAATCCTGCCAGACCCAAAAATACTGAAGGGGAATGGCCAGATAGGCCCACAGCAGCACCACGTGATCGGCTCGCCGCGTCGCCAGCAGCGACAGATATTCCTTGAAGGCCAGGAAGCTGACGACCGCCATCAGGATAATGGCGCCCTTGGGATGCAGGCACAGCGCTACGCCGAAGATGGCCGCGATCCACCACCAGGTACGCACGCGCTGACGCAATTCCGTATAGTTTTTGCCGGGGCGGGCGCGCTTCATGGCCAGCGAAACCACGCTGGCCACGATCAGCAGTACCAGCACGCCGCCGAAGGCGTAATAAAGCGGCAACTGCGAAGCGGGAAAGACACCGCTGGAAAACCACGCCCTCATGGCAAGGTCTCCGCGTCCGGGCTGCATGCGACCCGCAACGCATGGCGGCCCCGATTCCAGATCGTCACCAGCAACAACGCGTTGGCCAGGATCATCACGGGCGTGAACCAGGCCGCGTAGGGCACATCCAGGCCCAGCAGCAGACCGATAAGGCCGAACAGGAAGGCGCGGTCGCTCTTGCCCAAGGGGCCATCGTAGCGGCGGCCGCCGCCTATGGTCTGGCCCAGTACGCCCACCATTTCACTCAAGGCGGCCAGCAGCACCAAGGTGACAACCCAGCCGCCGCTCACGCCGGGCAGCAAGGCGAAGGGCAAATAGAGCGCGGCATCGGACACCACGTCGCCCGCTTCATTCAGCAGCGCCCCCAGCGCGCTTTGCATCTGATAACGGCGCGCCATCATGCCGTCGATGGCATTGAGCGCCATGCGCAGGAACAGGAATACCGGCAAGGCCAGCCAGATCGCCGTCACCCGTGTGCTCCCCGCCGCGCCTGCCAGCACGAAGGCCACGCAGGCGCCAAGGGCCAACGAGGCCACCGCCGCGGCCAAAGTGACCTGATTGGCCGTCACGCCAGCCTGATAAAGCTTGCGCGTCGGCCAATCCAGCAACTGCTGGAACCTGGGCTTCAGATCGTAGATGCTGGCCATCCCCTTCCCCGGCATGTCTTGAAAATGGGGCGATTCTAGCTGGGGTGACATCCATGCGGCGCGCGAAACTGCAATTCGATCGACACGTGCATCAACGATATTCAACGTGAAGGCGGCCGCAGTGGCGGATAAATTCAACACTCTGATCGACCCGATCGATAGCCATCTTGGCCCTATATCGTTTCCGGACTAATCACGGGAATCGGGTCACATTGGCGTATATCCTCGCGCTGAATGCCGCCGTGGAGGCTGCGCGTGCCGGCGACCAAGGCCGGGGGGCCGTCACCCAATTGGACCAGGTAACCCAGAGCAACGCCGCGCTCGTGGAAGAGTCGGCCGCCGCGGCTGACAGCCTGAACGCCCAGGCCGCGCGGCTCGTGACCCTGGTCGGCGCCTTCCGTCTCGACCCCGCTTCACCCTGAGGGCGATCGCAGTGGCGGGTATACCTCGAAAGTCTGCTGGACCTGGTCGATGGCCATTTTGACGGCGCCCTCGCTGGCGGGATCGTCCGGAAAGGTCCAGCCATACCCCGTGGCGCGCGTGGCGGAGGCGCCCTCCGGCGTCAGGAAAACGGCAAGGCCTTCCCGATAGCCCGGCATGTTCTTCAGGCGCCGATTGACCTCGGTAACAAACCGATCGGCGGGTATTGCATGTTTGGACATGATCGCCTCGCTTCAACTTCGTTCATACTACGTGGATACAGGCGTTATGGCGCACGCTTCGAGGGCCGATGCATCAGCTCTGGTTGGCGCACCAGGTATAACGCTTGCCTCGGCCGCAGGGCACATAGGGGTCGGCTTGAACCGCCCCACACCGTTTGGAGAGCACCATGCAGCGAATAATTTCGGAACACCAGATCCCGACCGGCGATTTCCGGCAGGTCAAGTACGTGGGCGCCATCAAGGACCGCGTCGATGACGGCAACAGCACCCCCGTCTGGGCCATCGATTCCAACTCTCCCTATTTCCAGCAGCTCGGCGCGAAACCTGTGGACAGCTGGACCGAGGTCTTGATAGACGTGGAAGACCCCAGTTCCCCGGAAACCTTGGCGCGCTTGAAGCGGGCGGTCGAGGCGCGACTCGTACAGCAATTGGGATGACCTTGTGCCGCTATAGCGTGATGACAACGCTATGGCGGCGATCATCCAGGGGCACTGCCGCGTGTTCGCCTGCGCAAGCCAAGGCAGCGCCATCCATCTGAACCGCCGTAACGCCGCGGCCGCGCCCCGACACATTGTTCACACGGATGTCGAATACGCTCTTGTCCACGGTTACCGCCGCGGAAAACCCCTCCCAGCCGGCGGGAATGCAGGGATTGATGGTTAAGAAGCCGCCCGCCCGCGCGATACCCAGTATGCCCTCGACGCCCGCCCGATACATCCACCCGGCCGATCCGGTGTACCAGGTCCAGCCTCCACGGCCGACATGCGGCGCCACGGAATAGATATCCGCCGCCACGACATAGGGTTCGACCTTGTAGCGCTGCACGCCCGCCGGGTCGGCTGTGTGGTTAAGCGGATTCAGCATTGAAAACAGCGCGGCGGCCTTGTCTCCGTCGCCCATTCTTGTGTAAGCCAGGACCGCCCACAGTGCTGCATGGGTGTACTGGCCGCCATTCTCGCGCAGCCCCGGTGGATAGCCCTTGATGTAGCCGGGATCGTGATCCATGTGATCGAACGGCGGCGAAAACAATACGGCCACGCCATCTTCAGGTCGCACCAGATGCCGCTCGAAGCTGGCCATGGCCATCCGCGCGCGTTCCGGGCGAGCCGCCCCGGACAACACCGCCCACGATTGCGCGATGGAGTCGATACGGCATTCTTCGCTCGCCGAGGAACCCAGCCAGGTGCCGTCGTCGAAGGTCGCGCGCCGATACCATTGCCCATCCCAAGCGTGGGCCTCGATGGCCGCGGTCACGCGGTCCGCATGCTCGCGCCAGCGCCGCGCCCGCGCCGGGTCGCGTTGCCGGGCGATGGGTTCGAACATATCGATGGTACGCCGGAACAACCAGCCCAGCCACACGCTCTCGCCTTGTCCGGCCTGCCCTACGCGGCTCATGCCATCGTTCCAATCGCCCGTTCCCATCAGGGGCAAGCCGTGTTGGCCCGTCAACGCGACGCATTGATCCAGCGCGCGAGCGCAATGCTCGAACAGGTCGGCCGATTCTTCGGATGCCGTGGGTTGAAAGAAGGCGTCGTGCGCATCGGGATCCAGCGCGGGTCCCTGAAGAAAGCCGACCTGCTCATTGAGGACGGCGTCATCGCCGCTGCTCAGCACATAATGGGCCGCGGCGAAAGCGAGCCACACGCGATCGTCCGAAATCCGCGTCCGAACACCGAGGCCCGACTCGGCAAGCCACCAATGCTGCACGTCGCCCTCGACGAACTGACGGGATGCGGCGCGCAGCAGCTGGCTCCGGCTCACCTCCGGCATGGCGAAGGTCAAGGCCATGCTGTCCTGGAGCTGGTCGCGAAAACCGTAGGCTCCGCTGGATTGGTAGAACGCCGAGCGGGCCCACAGCCTGCAGGAAATCGTCTGGTACAGCAGCCAGCCGTTCAGGAGGATATCCATGGCGCGATCCGGGGTGGTCACTTGCACCGTCCCCAGCCGCGCCTGCCAGCCGGCTTTCACCTGGTCCAGGACTTCGTCCAGATCCCGCGCACGGTAGCGCGCCAGCAGGGCGCGGGCCTCGTCGGGCGAATCGCATTGCCCCAGGAAGAATACGATCTCCCTCGTTTCCCCCGGCTGCAGTTCGATCGTGCATTGCAGTGCCGCGCACGGATCCAAGGCCGCGCCACAGCGGCCCGATAAGGCCTCATTGCCGAGCAGGGCGCCGGGCAAGGCGATATCGCCGTTGTCCCCGAGAAATTCGCGCCGGTCCCCTGTCCACGAAGTCTGGCATCCCGCCAGATCGGCGAAAGCCGTGCGCTGGGCGAACCCCAGGCTCCATGGGTTGTTTGCCAGGATCGCCCCCGTGGCGTCGTCCTTCCGGGTAATGAGGAAAGGCGCCGAGACGGCGCGCGCGGTTCCCAATACCCATTCCACATAAGCCGTGATCGACAAGGTGCGCTGCCGATCCGAATCGTTGAACAGCGTGAGGCGCGAGATCTTGACGGGGTCTTGGGACGGCACGTACTGCAGCAGCGTGCTGGCGATGCCACCGTGCCGGTGCTCGAAGACGCTGTAGCCGAAACCATGCCGCGCGATATAGGGCTCCCGGTTTCGTATGGGAAGCGCGGTGGGGCTCCAAAGCTCTCCGCTCACGTCGTCCCGTAGATAAAACACCTCGCCGGGCGGATCCATCACGGGGTCGTTCGACCACGGTGTCAGCTGGTTTTCCTTGCTGTTCTCGGACCACGTATAGCCGCTGCCTTCCGCCGAGACTTGGAAGCCGAACCGGGGATTGGCGATGACGTTGATCCAGGGCGCGGGCGTACACGCGTCCCTCTGCAATTCGATCACGTACTCCTTGCCGTTTTGTTCAAACCCGCCTAGCCCGTTGAAAAGTTCGCGTTCGGCCGCAGGCAGCAGGGGCACCGGCGGTCCCGACGACGGTATGGCCTTGGGATGTGGTTTCGCCCGGGGCGAAGCATCGACGATACGAGCCAGTTGGCTCGCCACCGATCCATGGACGGCCTGCAGGACGATACGGGCGACCGCCTGAACCAGTTCCCGGCCCGGCAAGGTCATGAGATCCGCCCGCAATGTGAACACGGCCCCTTCCGCTAATTCCTGGCCGAACCTCGGCCGCGCCTGACTGCTGCGGACCGCGGTATCGATGGCATTCTGCAGGTCCTGGATGTACGAGGAGGCGCGCTCGTTCAGGATGATCAGATCGACCGCAAGGCGCTTTATCCGCCAATATTCGTGCGCCCGCAGTATCTGCCTGACCAGCGGCATATCCTGGATATCGTCGATACGCAGCAGCACGATGGGCAGGTCCCCGGATATGCCATAAGGCCAGAGCCCGGCCTGGCTGCCAGCCCCTCGCATGATGGTTGAGGAAGCGGGCCTGAAACGCGAATCGGGATAGAGCAGCGGCGCGGCCAGCCGCTGGAAACTGGCTGCCTCGTCCGTCTGCATGCCCAAGTGACGCAGTTGGACCTGCGCCTGTGTCCAGGCCAAGGTCTCGGCCCGCTCGAACGCGCTACGATCATGGTGCTTGTCGACAAGGTCAAGCAAGGCGACACGGGTGTCAGCCACCAGGGTCCAGAACGATACGCGTGCAACCTGCCCGCTCGGGACCCGCACGCTGTGACGCAGCGCGAATACAGGGTCCAGCACCGTTCCAACGGTATTGCTCAGCGGTTCGGCCCTTGCGGGACGGTCCGGCCGCCCGCCGCTGGCCCCTCGGCGGGCAAAACCCGCGCGATCGGTTTCATATTGGACCGGCGCGATCGTCTCGCCTTCGATCACCGCGAAATGCGCCGCCCATATCTCCGGTTCCTGGGACGAGCGGCGGCGCCGAGTGGCGATCAATGCGCCGAAGTCGGGCAGAAACTCCGTCACCACGAACATCTTGGAAAACGCCGGATGAGCGCGGTCGGCTGCAGGCGTGGCCAGGACCAGCTCGGCGTAGGACGTCAATTCGATATCGCGCGCACGCCGGCCGCTGTTCACCAGGGACACGCGGCGCACTTCGCCATCGCTTTCCCCGGAGACCAGTATCTGCGTTGTGGTGGTCAACGAGCCGTCACGGCGCATGAAGTCCGCCCTATCCTCCGAGAAGTCGATCCGGATCTCCTCCAGGCTGGCATCCGTGGGTTCCGGGACGGCCGACCAGGTGGTGTCCCGGTGTAGATCGCGCAGAAAGATAAAAGAGCCGGACTTGTCCCGTGTCGGATCCGCACTCCATCGCGTGACCGCATTCTCGCGCCATTTGCTATACCCGCCTCCGGCGGTGGTCAGCATCACCGTGTAGCGCCCGTTGGATAACAAATGCGTGTGTGGCGGGCCCGCGGGAAGCCCTTGGAAGCGCCGCACGCTGTTGGCCGGCCCGTCCGCCCGCATGGCGGAAGCCTTGACCTCTTCCGCGCGCGGATGGGCGACGGTCTTGTCACGCGGTACGCGCTCCTGCAGCAAGGCCTCGCAAGCCTGGATCATGGGCTCGCGATGGAAGCGCTCGCGCATGAGCCCATCGTGCAGGGCGTTGGCGATCGAGACGATGGTCATGCCCTGATGGTGCGCCATAAAGCTGCGCACGATGGCGACCTCTTCATCTTCGCGCAAGCGCGAGGGTGTGAAATCCAGCGCCTCGTGAAAGCCGAAACGGCCCAGGGCGCCCAGCTCCGCGAGATGGCCAAAGTTGGCGCGCGCCCCCTCGGGGTCCACCATGGTGGCAAGCCCCGTCGCGTACGGCGCGACGACTAGGTTCTCCGCCAGGCCGCGTTTGAGTCCCAGACCGGGAACGCCGAAGTTGAAGTACTGATAGGTGAACTCGATATCGCGGGCGTTATAGGCCGACTCGGAAAGCCCCCAGGGCAGCCCGAGTTCAGCCGCATATTGCTGCTGACGCCTCACCACCATTCGATTTGTCTGTTCCAACAGACTGCCTACCGGCGCCCGCATGACGAGGGAAGGCATCAGATACTCGAACATGGATCCGGACCACGAAATCAGCGCGGACCCACGGCCGACAGGGGTGCAAATGCGACCCAGCCGCAGCCAGTGCCTGGATGGCGCATCGCCTTTTGCGATGGCAAAAAGGCTGGCCAGGCGCGCTTCGGAGGCCAGCAAGTCATAGCAGCCGCTATCCAGCCGGTTATCGGCCACCGAATATCCGATCGACAGCAGCTTGCGCTCCGGATCGAGCAGGAAGGCGAAATCCATATCGGTCGCCATTGCCCGTACGCCGGCCGCGAGTTCGCGCAAGCGGTCGCCGACATCCGTGGGTTGGCGCAGGCCTTCAATGTCGTCCCGGTGTTCCTGTATGGCGGCGGCCAGGGCGTCGGTCCAGAAAACCAGATCGACGGTGGATCGATCGCCCCCGGCGGGAATCAGTATCTCGGCCGATCTGGCCGCCTTGGATGCGAGCCGCCCTAGCGCGGGCAGCAAAGACGCCAGGTCCTGATGGCCTTGCAGCAGGGACGCCATCTCATCCAATGACGCCGCGACCTGACGCAGGGGCTCGTTCCCCGGCACCACCATATCGGTGAGGGCATCGCGCGCCAGCGCCAGGTTATCCATCAGCCCGGCGCGGGTGTCCGGGCTGATGAAATCGTGTGCCCATTCCTCGCACGCCTGGGCGAGCGTAATGAGATGTCCGGCAAGATTGCCGCTGTCGACCGAAGAGACATAGGCGGGCGGAAGCGCACGCAGGTCGTCGGTCGCGTACCAATTGAGAAAGTGCCCTTTGTAGCGGTCCAGCTTGCGCATCGTGGCAAGCGTGTCCTGGAGTCTTTCCATCGCGCGCCGCGTACCGAGCCAGCCAAAGTCGCGCGCCGCCACGATGGACAAAAGATAGAGCCCCATGTTCGTCGGCGAAGTCCGCCGCGCCAGTACAGGCTGCGGCGTCTCCTGGAAGTTGTCGCACGGTAGGTGGTGATCGGCCGGCGTGACAAAGGTTTCGAAGAACCGCCAGGTCCGGCGGGCCGTATGGCGCAGCGACAGCGCGGTCAAGGGCGACACCCGCAATTGGTTGGCCTGCGCGCGTGCCCGGCTGATCCACCAGGCGTAGGCCGGCGCACACAGCCATAGCAGGAAAAAAGGCAAGATGAGCACCCACGAAGCCGGCTGCGCCCACAGGGCGGCGCCGGCCACGAGCGCGGCAAGCGCGACGCTTTGCCACATCATGCGATAAACGCCCGCGATCCCGGATCGGGCGATGCCCGCGGATTGGGCCGCCGTCGTCCATTCCAACAGATGGCGACGGCTGACGAGCAGCCGCCAGAGTGTGCGGACGATGGCATCGGCCATCCGCCACGCCGTGTCCGCCAGCAAGGTGAAGGATGCCAGGATCTGCTGACCCGCCAAGGACACGTCCTGGCCGAAGAGCAGAGTACGATGGCTCAGCGACACGCCGCTGCGCCGGGAAGCCGCAAAGCTGAACGAGGAGAACGCGGTGGGAATCGCCTGGGACAGTACGATGAAGATCATGGCCAGGCATGCCGCGGGCAGCGGCAACATCCACGCGGCCACGAGCGCCAGGAAGCTCGTGGGCGCGAGCAGCGAGCGGCGCAGATTGTCCGCCATTTTTCCCCGCCCGATCGAACACACGGTGCGATTGCCCACCGAGCGTCCGAACAGCCAGGGCAGCAGTTGCCAGTCGCCGCGGGTCCAGCGATGCGTACGCCGGACGCCAATGTCGTAGCGCGCGGGAAATTCCTCCACGACCTCGATATCCGAGACCAAGGCAGCTCGAGCGTATACGCCTTCGAACAGGTCATGGCTGAGCATGGCGTTGTCCGGCACGCGGCCGGCGAGTGCTGCCTCGAAGGCATCGACGTCATAGATGCCCTTGCCGGCGTAAGAACCCTCGCCGAACAGATCCTGATAAACATCGGACACCGCCGCGGCATACGGGTCCATGCCACCGGGACTGGAGAACAACCGTTGGTAGAGGGATCCTTCCCGATGCAGGGGCAAAGAGGGCGTCACCCTGGGCTGGAGGATGGCATGTCCCTCCACGACCCGCTGTTCGGTGGCATCGAAGCGAGGCCGATTCAGCGGGTGCGCCATCTTGCCGATGAGTTTCTGGGCCACGTCGCGAGGCAATCGCGTGTCTGCATCGAGCGTAATGACATAGCGGACGTCAGGGGGCAGGTGCTGGGTCAGACCTGGAATCGGCGTGTAGCTCGTATCCGTGGCACCCCGCAGCAGGCGATTCAGTTCGTGGAGCTTGCCGCGCTTGCGCTCCCAACCCATCCACGTGCCTTCGGCCGCGTTGAAGCACCTACGCCGGTTCAGCAACAGGAACCGGGTGCCGGCCGGCGCGGGTCCATGCTGCTGATTGAGTTGCGCCATGGCCGCGGCGCCCGCCGCGAGTATCGAGGCATCGGCGCCGGCGTGCTCGGTCGGGGCATCGGGCCCATCGGTAAGCAGGGCGTACACCAGGTCGCCCCCGGCGCCGGAGAGATAGAGCACCTCCAGCTGTTCGATCTGGGCCAGCAATTCCGCCTCGGTCGACAGCAATATGGGCACCGCGACCAGCGTTCGATATTTTTCCGGAACGTTCCTGGTCAGCTCGATCGCGGGCAATACCGCGGCACCCAGTTTCCAGGTGATCAGCCGATTCAGCAGCGCGGTCGCAAGTTCGGTCGCGGAAAGGAATGCCAACAGCAGGAACAGCCCAATCCACGGCAAGGCGGCGCCGAGCCGCCATAGCGCCCAGCCCGCAATCGCCGTCAACGCGACCGCCACGACGAGAATGGCAGCCATATATCCAAGTATCCCGGCACGCGAGGCGAGCCGGTCCAGACGCAGACGCAGCGGCGCCGAGTACGCAATCCGCGCCTCCAAGGCACGCCGCCCGCGGCCTATCAGGTAATACCCCGGGTCCACGACCCGTTCGCGCTCTTCTCCCTGCGCGAGGGTCCCTTCGATAGCCGCGATATCCAGCGCCGCATGCGCGACCTCCAGTTCATCAAGGCGAGACGCGCGCGCCAGGTGCTCGATTTCCTTGCGGTAAAGGTCGCGCGTTGCGAAATCCATGTCCGCGAAAGCGCTGGATTCCCGCAAGCGGGCATCGACCAGGCTGACGCTTTCGAACCAGTCAGCCCAATCGATGTCCGATATCAGGCGCATGCTGGTGATGACGTTGCGCACGCTGACATTGCATGCGCCCTGCCACTGCTGCGCCTGTTCCACCGCGGCATCCATGGAGGTACCCTGCGCGGCCAGGCGTTCCTGCAGCCAGGTCAGCGCGGGGGTTTCGCGGGGATCGCGGTCGCGTAGACGCTTGCTGAGCTGCGCGGAGAAAATTTCCGACAAAAGCCCCTGCGACCGCGTCATGGCGTCGAAATTCAGGACGCTGGACGCGCTGTCCGAACGCAGCATGACGTCGGCCAAGGCATCGGCGCTATCACGCGCCTTGCGCCCCGCACCGATCTCCTCGGCAAGCCGGCGCAGGTTTTCCACGAGCACGATACGCAAGGTAATCGCAATGGCCCAGAGTTCGCCGATGCTCAAGGTCTGCACCGTCTGGTACGCCGCGATGAAGCGCCGCAGGGTCTCCGGGTCGAAATTACTGTCCGTGTGCGCGATGAAAGCCCAGGCCACGCCCAGTACCCGCGGATAACCCGCAAAAGGACCGGTGGAAAGCTTCGGGAGTTGGCGATAGAAGCCAGGCGGCAGATCGTCGCGAATCTGACGGATCTGCTCTTCCACGACGTGGTAATTGTCCAGGAGCCACTCTGCCGCGGGCTCTATGCCGCGGCCGTTTTCGAGCTCCAGGGCGTTCGCGCGATAGGCGGCCAACAGTACGGCCGCATTGCCATCGAGACGTTTGCGCAGGGCGGGCACCCGGCGCGGTTTGGAGGTGATCGTCTGCGCCGCAGCGAGGCTGCGGGCATGTTGGGCCAGACGTTCTACGCCGAAGAGTTCACCCCTGACCGGCGTTCTGTCATCCCAGGGGGAATCCCGACTTACTTCTGCTTTGGCTTCGATTGAACACCTCCGGTAGAGGCGCGGGAACCCGGTCCCGTCGCGGGGACGGGCGCGGGCTTGGGGGGTTGCTTCGGCTTCTTCGATTCTTTATTACCGCGAAGTTGACCTTTCGCCATGCTCGCTACTCCTGAAATCACCGGATTGGTAGTGCCAAGGATACAGGGTTACACGCCACGAGGTATGTCGACCCCGGATACAAGGGCCGTGGCGAGTTCGCTCGGGTACGAGCGCCGTTGCGAATCCGATCAGTGCACAGGCACACCGACCAGCCGCCGCAACAACGCCGCGTCCTGATCCGACGCCGGCGTATACGCGACCAGGCGCAGATCCGGCGCGCTTTCCACGGTGAAGGCGGTGTGCTCGAAGGTCATTTCGCCCAGCGTTTCATGGCGGATCCGCTTCAGGCCTTCCGACTGCCCCCACACATCCTGGCGCGGCCACCAAAGGTTGAATTCCGGGCTTCCGTCGCACAGCTGCGCCACCAACGCGGCAAAGGACGCATCGCCGTTGGCGCGGCCATGGTCCAGGCGAAACTTGGCCATGACGCGGCGGGCGTCGCCTTCCCAATCCACCATCAAACGGCGATAGTGCGGGGTGGTGAACACCAGCATCAACACGTTCCGGGACTCCGGCGGCAGCGCGCCGTAATCCCCGAACAGCGCGCGCGCCGCGCCGTTCCACGCGACCACGTCCCAGCGGGGCGTGCGGATATAGGCCGGAAACGGCATCGCATCCAGCACGGCGCGCACGGCGGGCGAGACCTCTGCGTCGCGCAGCGGCGGATGGGGCGGCGGCCGATGCTGCGCCAGCGTGAACAAATGGCCGCGCTCGGCCGGATCCAGGCGAAAGCCCCGGCACAGGCGCTCCAGGAAATCCGCCGATACCTGGATATCGCGGCCTTGCTCGAACCATGTGTACCAGGTGACGCCCACGCCGGCCAACTGCGCGACTTCCTCGCGGCGCAGCCCCGGCGTGCGCCGCCGCGGCCCGATGGGCAGACCCACGTCCTCGGGCCGCGTGCGCTCGCGCCGCGCCCGGACGAAATCCGCCAATGCGCGCCGATGTTCGGCGCGATGCAAATTGACCATGCCGCTCCTCCGCTACCCGCCGACGTGCAGTCGCTGTCAGCATTACTAATAGGATAAAGACTTATCTATACCTATTATCTGGTGCTGCCTATCCTGATGTCCATACGGAGCCGCCCCGGCACCGACACCACAGGAACCCACATGGCAGAAACCTGCTCCCGCGCCATCGGCGGCGACGTGGCACCCGCCCCCGCCCTGACGCTCAAGGCCTGGCTGGCGTTGATCGTCATGCTCACAGGCACCTTCATGACCGTCATGGACGTCTTCATCGTCAACGTGGCGATTCCCAGCATCCGGCAGACGCTAGGGGCCAGCTTCGCCCAGGTCCAGTGGATCGTCGCCGGCTATGGCCTGGCGTATGCGGTCGCGCTGATCACCGGTGGCCGTCTGGGCGATATCCATGGCAGACGCCGCATGTTTCTCGCCGGCCTGGCGGCATTCACGCTTTGCTCGGCACTGTGCGGATTGGCACCCACGCCGCGCATGCTGATCGCCGCGCGCATCGTGCAGGGCTTATCGGCAGCCATACTGTTTCCGCAGGTGCTGGCGCTGATCCGGCTGACCTTCGTGGAGCCCGGCCAGCGGGCCACCGCCTTCGCCGCCTTGGGCGTGGCGCTGGGACTCTCCTGCATCGCCGGCCAGTTACTGGGCGGCCTGCTGGTGTCGGCGGATCTGTGGGGCATGGGATGGCGGCCGGTTTTCCTGATCAACGTGCCGCTGGGCGTGGCCGCCTGCCTGGCCGCGCCCGCGCTGATCGCGAACACGACGCCCACGCATGCCGGGTCGCGCATCGACACGGCGGGTGTTGCGCTGATCACGCTGGGCCTGGGACTGCTGCTGTATCCCCTGATCGAAGGGCGCGAAGCCGGGTGGCCGGCGCGTTCGCTGGTCATGATGGCGTGCGCCTTTCCCGTGCTGGCCTGCTTCGTTTCGCATCAGCGCGGCCGGTCGCGCGCCGGCCTGGCGCCCCTGGTCGACATGCGGCTGTTCTCCGATCGCGTCTTTACGCGCGGCGTGGGCGTCGTGCTGTTGTTCTACTCGACGCTCAACGCCTCCTACCTGGCCTTCGCGCTGCTGGCGCAGATCGGCCTGGGCCTGACGCCCCTTGAAGCGGGACTGATGCTGGTGTGCAACGCGATCACCTTCATGGCGACCTCCATCCTGACCGGCCGCCTGCCAGCGCACAAAAGCGGTGCGGCGCTGCGGGTTGGGGCGGCGATCGCCGCGACCGCATGCGCACTGTGCGCCGCCACCGCATGGCTCGCCGCCCCGCTGCATGCGGGTGTGTTCGTGCCCCTGCTGGCGCTATGGGGCGTAGGCCAGGGCCTGCTGATCACGCCGCTGATGAACACCCTCCTGAGCCAGGTCGCCGAACATCACACGGGCGCGGCGTCCGGCGTACTCAGTACCGCGCAACAGGTCGGCGGTGCCTTCGGCGTGGCGATCGTGGGCATGGTGTTTTTCGGCATGCTGGACCACGCACGCGCCGCCGGCCTGCCGGACGCCAAGAGCTATGCCAACGCCTACGCGGCCGCCAGCCTGTACGGCGCGCTGGCAACCGCCGCCGTCGGACTGCTGTTGCGCCGCGCGCTGCGAGGATCGCGGCAATAGTTTCCTTTTTGGAAAGCCGGTAGCCCTACCGCTTAGTCCCCGCCGGCAAGGCTTAAGTGCGCATTCCGGCTTCAACGCTTGCGTATCAACGCGTCGCGCCCCAGCTCCGCGCAGGCTTTCACCCCCAGCATCACCATGTTGCGGTCGACCTCGGCGCGCAGCAGCGCGATGGCATGCTGCACACCGGCCTCGCCAGCCACCGCGGCGGCGTAGTTGAAGGGCCTGCCGACGAAGGCCATGCGCGCGCCCAGCGCCAGGGCCTTCAGCACATCCGAGCCGCGGCGAAAGCCGCCATCGATCATGACGGGATAATCCGTCCCCAGCGCGTCCACGACCTGCGCCAACACGCGCATGGGCGACGCCGCGCCGTCCAGCTGCCGTCCGCCATGGTTGGACAGGATCACGCCATCCGCGCCCAGCTGCCGCGCGATCCGCGCATCGTCCACGCTCAGTACGCCCTTGACGACCAGCGGGCCCGCCCAGCGCCGCCGGATCGCGGCCATGTGCTCCCAGCTCAGGTTGTCGCGGGCCGAAAAGTCCCGCAGGACGTTGGCCGAAAGAATAGGCGCGCCGCGTGTCGCGAAGGAATTCTCGAAATGCGGCATGCCATGCCGCACCAACGTGCGCAGCAAGGTACCGAGCAGCCAGCGCGGACGCACCATGCCGTCCCAGGCCAGCCGTGGGCTCGGACGCAATGGCGTGGAAAATCCCGTCCGCACGTTGTTCTCGCGGTTGGCCGAGATCGGGATGTCCACCGTCACGACCAGGGTCTTGAAACCGGCCTCCCTCACCCGATCGACCAGGGCGTCGATACGCGGCTGGTCGCCCGGCAGGTAAGCCTGGAACCAGGTGCCGGGGCAGGCCGGGGCGAGTTCCTCCATGGGGATGAGCGAGGTGGCGCTCATGATCGCGGTTATGCCCGCGTCGCGAGCGGCGCGCGCCAGCACCAGGTCGCCCCGGTAAGTGGACAGTGCCGCGATCCCCATGGGCGCGATGCCGAACGGCGACGCGTACCGTTCGCCGAAGAGCTCCACCGATTGGCTGCGGTGGGAGACGTCGCGCAGGACGCGCGTGACGAAGGCGTACTCGTCGAACACGGCGCGGTTGTCGTCACGCGACGCGTTGTCTTCCGCGGCCCCGGCGATGTATCCGTAGATAGGCCGCGGCAGGCGGCGGCGCGCGGCAGGCTCGAAGTCCTCGAGGGACAGCATGCGCGCGAGGATGGCGGGCCGATGCGGGGCCGTGGTGGGCGATGAGGGTGGCGTGCGGGGCATACAAGGCAGGAAGAAGGTGACTTTGGCCGACACTTTAGGCCCGCCTCCCCAACGATAAAAGCGATATATTCGAAACCCCGTATTTCGCTTTTATCGAACAAACACCATGGCCCTGCCTTCCGTCAAGCAGCTCGAAGCGTTCTGGTGGGCCGCCCATTGCGCGAATTTCGCAACCGCCGCCGAACGCATCCACCTGTCCATATCGGCGCTCTCCAAGCGACTGTCCGAGCTTGAATCCGCCATCGGCCAGCCCTTGTTCGACCGCAGCAGGCAGAAGGCGGTGCTGACGGATGTCGGGCGCCGCCTGCTGCCGGCGGCCTTGCAGGTGCTGGATGCGGCCGCCGTGTTCGAACGCAGCGGGGCCGACACGCCGACCCTGCGCGGCCATTGCCGCTTCGGCGTGGGAGACTTGTCGGCGTTGACCTGGCTGCCCGCCATGGTGGCGCGGGTACGCGCGGCGCACCCCGAGCTGGTACTGGAGCCCTATGTCAATGTCGGCGGGGTACTGGAGCAACGGCTGGCCGATGGCGAGCTGGACTTCGCCGTCATTGCCGGCCTGTCGCCGCGCAGCGAGCTGGTATCGCGGTCGGTGGGCAATGCCCGCTTCGAATGGGCCGTTGCGCCGGCCCTGGCGGGGCAGGCGCGCAACGCCAAGGTGACGGACTTGCTGCGCCGGCATCCGCTCGTCACCTTGCCGTCCGGGGCGGGCACCATGCGGCTGCTCGACGATTGGCTGCTGACGCACAAGGCGACGGTCGCGCAGCGCATCGTATGCAACAGCTGGGTGGCGGTGGCCGGCATGATAGGCGCCGGCGTGGGCGTCGGTTTTCTGCCCGCCGGCTGGGCGAACCATTTGAAACTGCACAGGATCGGGGTGCGATCGCCCCTGGCGCCATTGCAGTATGCCTTTCAGTGGCGGCGCGGCGATGCGCGTGGGCTGATCGCCGGCATGCAGGCCATCGTGCCGTCGACCGTGGATTTCACCTACGCCCCGTGCATCGGCGCCGCGCCGCCGCGAAAGAAGCGCATGCTTGGCGCGACCCGGCAATGATCTGGCCGATGCGCCGAAATCGGAGTATGTTGAGTACAAGGCCACAGCCCATCCGCTAACGGCCAGTCTCCGAGCAAGGAGAATCACTTGCCGGAATTCCGCGGTCCCCGGTTTGCGCAAGTACCCGCCAAACCGCCGTTCGCCCTGCCCCTGCTCTGCCTGTTGGCGGCAGCGATAGCGGTTTTTGCGCTGCGCGCCACGGCATACGCCCAAGGGGTCGCCCCGCAACCGGTGCCCGCGTCTTCCACGCACGCGCAATCCCCACCCGCCGCGGCCGGGGCCCGAACGCCGGACCTCGCGCCGACCATCCTGCTGCTGGATGTGAAAGGCGCCATCGGTCCCGCGACGACGGAATACCTGGCGCATGGCCTGGACGCCGCCGCGGCGCGCAAGGCCGTCGCGGTCATCATCCGTATCGATACGCCTGGCGGCCTGGTGTCCTCCACGCGGGAGATCATCCAGGCCATGCTGGCCTCGCCCGTCCCCGTCATCACCTATGTCGCGCCGGGTGGCGCGCAAGCCGCCAGCGCAGGCACCTATATCGTCTACGCCAGCCATCTGGCCGCGATGGCCCCCGGCACCAACATCGGCGCGGCCACGGTGGTCAGCATGGGAGCGCCCTCGGAACCGGAGCGGGACAGATCGCCCGCGCCGAAAAGAAAGCAGTCGGCGCCGGAGACCCGATCCGCGCCCGGCAAGACGCCCGCACCGGGCAAGGCCGATGACCCGGCCACGGAGACAGACCCGGACCGGACGGCAGACCGCGATCCGCCGGCCACGGATGCGCAGACGGCTTCGGAACGCAAGGCCATCAATGATGCCGCGGCCTTCATCCGCAGCCTGGCGGACCTGCACGGCCGCAACTCGGAGTGGGCCGAGAAGGCCGTACGCGAGGGCGTCAGCATTACGGCGCAGGAAGCCCTGCGGACACATGTCGTGGAGATCATCGCGCCTGATATGGACAGCCTGCTGGCCCAGGCGGACGGCCGTACCGTCAAGCTGAACGACAGGCCGGTCACGCTTTCGGTGCGCGGCGCGGCCGTGGTCGCCATGACACCCGACTGGCGGACTCGCTTCCTGGGCGTGATCACGAACCCGAATATCTCGTACCTGCTGATGCTGCTGGGCGTGTACGGCATCGTGTTCGAACTCATGACGCCCGGGGCCATCCTGCCTGGCGTGCTCGGCGCCGTGGCCTTGGTCACCGGCCTGTTCGCCCTGAACCTGCTGCCGGTGAACTATGCGGGCGTGGGCCTGGTGCTGCTGGGCATCGCCCTCATGGCCGCCGAGGCCTTTACCCCTACGCTGGGACTCGTGGGTGCCGTGGGCGCGGTCGTGTTCGCGCTCGGGTCGCTGTTCATGTTCGACAGCAGCCAGCCCGCCTTCGCCCTGTCCCTACCCGTCGTCGTGACCGCCACGCTGGCCATCGCACTGCTGCTCGCACTGCTGCTGACGGTCTCGGTGCGCGCGCATCGCCGCAAGGGCGTTAGCGGCGACAGCGCCCTGATCGGCCATGCCGCCGTCGTGCTGTCCTGGTCCGGCCAACAGGGGCGCGTACGCATGGGCGACGAAATCTGGGATGCTCGCGGCACCGGCCCCTACACCCCCGACGACAGCGTCACCGTCATCGCCCGCGACGGCCTGGTCCTGACCGTGGCGGACGTCCGCGACGCAAGCAAGGAGAAGCTATCGTGATTTTCGCCCTGGTTCCCTATGCCGTTATCGCCGTCCTGGTGGTGGCGCTGGTGCTGACGTCGGTGCGCATCCTACGCGAATACGAACGCGGCGTGGTCTTCACGCTGGGCCGCTATACCGGCGTGAAAGGCCCTGGCCTGATCCTGCTGGTGCCTATCATCCAGCAGATGGTGCGGGTCGACCTGCGCACCATCGTGCTGGACGTGCCCAGCCAGGACATTATTTCGCACGACAACGTATCGGTGAAGGTCAATGCAGTGGTGTACTTTCGCGTCGTCGACCCCAACAAGGCCATCATCCAGGTCGAGCACTATATGCAGGCCACCAGCCAGCTCGCGCAGACGACGCTGCGTTCGGTCCTGGGCAAGCACGATCTGGATGAAATGCTGTCCGAACGCGACAAGCTGAATGCGGACCTGCAGCAGATCCTGGACCGGCAAACGGATAACTGGGGAATCAAGATCGCCAATGTGGAGATCAAGCACGTGGACCTGAACGAAAATATGGTCCGCGCCATCGCCCGCCAGGCCGAGGCCGAACGCAACCGGCGCGCACGGATCATCAACGCCGAGGGCGAACACCAGGCCGCGGAACGCCTGGTTGAAGCCGCCCGCACCCTGGCCGCGCTGCCTGAAGCGATGCAACTGCGGTTCTTGTCCACGCTGTACGACATCGCCAACGATCGTTCGTCCACCGTGGTGTTTCCTGTCCCCATCGATCTGCTGCGCGATTTGTTCACGCGTCGGGCAGCGGATGCGCCAGGCGCCGCTTCGCCGCCATTCGGGAAGGGGGAACCCGGGACGTCATCTTGACCGCATCGGCGGCAGCGGCGGCCGGCCGTGCCTTCTCCATCCGTATGCGGTGATCGCTTGCAGCCTTAAGCCTTGCTTTCCCTGGCAGGCGCCGTCCCGATGGATCTCGAGGCGATCAGGGCGCAGGCGATCTGGACGGCACCCCCCACCAGCATCGCGGCGCGCAAGCCGGCGATGCCGCCGTGGCCCAGCGCGAACACCGCGCCCAGCAAGGCGACACCCACTGTCGCACCGGCCATGCGCGCCGTATTCACCAGGGCCGAAGCGGTTCCGGCGCGCGCGGCTTCCACCGCGCTGACGGCGGTATCCATCAGCGGGCCCGTCGCCATGCCCATGCCCAGCCCTGTCAGGGCCAAACCAGCTTCAGCGAAGAAGATGCGCGCCTGGCTGGCGGTCGCGCCGACCAGCAGCAATCCGCATCCGATGATGGCCACACCCCCCGCTGCCATCCGCCGCCTGCCGAACCGGCCAACCAGCTTGCCGGACCAGGGGGATACCAGCACGAACACCAGCGCCATGGGGAGCAGCGCGATACCTGCGCCGATCGTATCCAGCCTGCCGGTGCGCTGCCACACCAGCGGCAGCAGGAAAATCAGGCCGTACATGCCGAACGTCATGCCCACGGTGGCAACGATCGCTGCCCGAAAGTCGCGCACACGGAAAATCTCCAACGGTACGAGCGCGCGCGCCCCGCGCCGCTGTTCCGTGGCCACGAACGCCACCCATGCGGCCATGCTGACCACTGCCGCGCCTGCCGCCTCCCAGGCCGAACCGCCCAGGCATATCGCGGCGTACGCCATGCTGCCCAATCCCAGCGCGCCCATTATCTGCGCGCCCGGGTCGGCGTCGCGCCCGTGCGGATCCGCGGACTCGGGGATCAGGGGCCGGGCCATGAATACCGCCAGCAATCCCAAGGGCACGACCACCAGGAAGACACTGCGCCAGTCGAAGGCATGGATCAATATGCCGCCCAGCGTCGGCCCCACCGCCAACGCAATCCCGTTGCACGCGGCCCAAACACCCATCGCCTGGCGCCGCTGACCGCCGTCGCGCCACACCACCCTGACTATGGACATCGAAGCCGGAATGGCCAACGCCGCGCCGGCACCGGCCACGGCGCGCGCCGCGATCAGACCGCCGACGGATGGCGCCAGCGCACAGGCGGCGCAAGCCGCCGTAAAGATGCCGATGCCCCACATGAAAATGCGGCGCCGCCCCAGCATGTCCGCCAGCAGGCCGCCTGTCAGGAGCAGCGACGCATAAACCAGGTTGTAGCTGTCGACCACCCACTGCAGCTGGCTGACTTCGGCATGGAAATAATCCTGGAGACGACGTACCGCAAGGTTGACCACGGCGGTATCGATCTGCGCGACCAGGACCGCCGCGCAAATGACGACCAGCACCCACTGCCGCTGGCGTGCCGTCGTGTTGTCGCAATGCAAGGTGGATGCGTAGTCCATCATGTGCTCGTGCCCTCCGAGTTCCACGAGCTCAGTGTAGGGACCGTGCGAGCGCTTTGCTTCGGTACGCGCCGAAGTGTCGAAGGCGGCGGCAAGCCGCTACGGCACGCGGATCGCGTCGCCGTAGCGTTCCAGCCACTCGCGCATCATGATGTCGTTCATGCCATATACCTTGCGGTAATAGGCGGCTTCCCACTCTGGGCAGGCATGCGGCTGCCGGGCCAGCTGGATTTCCAGGGTTGCGCATGCGGCTTCCCGGCAGGAGTGTCCGCTGACGCGGCTTAGCGGGTTGACCGCCGCCGCCATGACCTCGTCGATGAAGTCCAGGCATCCGACCACGAAGCGCCTGCCCTCTTCATCGCTGGACGACTCTTTGTCGACCATGATGCGCACCAGCTTGGAGACCAGGGATTCCGGCACGCCGCGATACCGGGCGTAGGGCAGGATCCATACCGGGTGGTAGTGGGTATTGCCGAGCAGATGGGTATAGGCCTGGAAATGAGCGACCGCCATTTCGTGGGCCAGCGCGGCGCATTGGCGCCACGCGCCCTGGCTCCAGGCATGGAGCAGGTTGGCGAGCAAGGCGTGACTGCATGCCTTGCGTCGATACAACAAGTGCAGGAACCTGTGGCGCCCGATTTCATGGCGCACGCGGGCCAAGCGGTCCGGCCCCTGGATGTCGTGCGCGGTGTAGAGCCGATGAAGGAAGAGCAGGTCGCGCAAGGGCAAAGGTTCGGCGGACGCCAAGGGATTGCGATGCCCAGCCTCGTGAAGCAGGTGGATGGCGATCGTGAGGCCGTTCAGCTCGTCCCAGGTGCGGTAATGCAAGCCGACCTTGATGGAGGTGCCGGGCACCACGATATAGATGCGGCAGATTTCCGCCTTGCGGTCGCGGGCGGTCAGGCGCGCCCCGCCACGTCCGACGATGCGGTCGTAGCGCCGCGCATCGACCTGCGCCATGGTCAGGTGCGACTCGCGGATCACGTAGATGTCGACGTCGGCGTCGTCGCTTCCCAGCCCTTCGACGAACCCGCCGCCGGCGAAGGCGGCATCCTTATCCGTAAGGTACGTATTTCCAAGCACGAAACTGCGCTCCAAGGCGAGCGAACTCGCGAGCTGCAGCTGTTCTTCAGTGAACTTGCCCATAGCGTCTCCGACAGGTAAGGCGCGCGGGAACGCGCGCCGATCGGTACCGTGGCGTGGTGCGGAACCCGCGTGCAAGCCACACGGCATCACCGCGTCCGCTACGGAAAACCTCGGGCAAGTTTGCAGAAACGTTACGCCATTGTTCCCGCTTCCAAGAAGAATCGGACGAAACTAAAAGCGCTGTCGACTGGGCATAAGACGTTCAATGCCTGCGCAAACGGAGGCGGTGCGCCGGACGTGGCCGGACGCCGGTGTAGATCCTGGCGGCACCTGCGGCATGTACGCCCCTTGGACGTGCCATGCCCAGGCAGCGTAAGGAAACACCGTTGAAAAAGCCCTCAGGTGCTTGCCTGCGGCACGGCATCCGGCCGGGTGACGACGGGATGCGGGCGTCGCACGGAGGTCAATGCAAACAGCAGGACCATCGTGACGCCATAGATGGGGACGCTACGCATGTTGCGGAACATCATCTCGGTAAGACTGAATACCGTATAGCCCAGACAAAACAGCAGACCAATCTGAGCGCCTACCTGGATCACGGGATCCGGCGAAAACAAGCGGCGATAGAACACCGCGGCAGGCAAGAGATACAGGCAGAGCATCGCCAGCAGGCCCACGGCGCCATAGCCCGCCATGGCGGCGATCAGGTCGTTATGCGGCTCGCCGTAATCGCTCGCCACCAGCGGCGTCACGATGCCGCGGTCGCGCAGCTCGGCCAGGTTTGCGCGGAAGTTGCGGGCGCCGGTTCCGATCACGGGATGGTCCAGGAACATCAGCCAGGACGCGTGCCACAGCTGCATGCGGATGCCGACCGACGTGTCCCGGTCCGCATCATGCATGTACGCTTCCACGTCCGAGGCGACTTCCTGCATGCGGCTGCTGTGCGACTCCCACAGTACGAGCGAGCCTGCCGCCAGAACGACGACGACACCGGCAACGAAAAGCCCCTTGGTCTTGCGCGACCAATGGGCGCGGGACAGCAGCACCACCAGACCGAATACCGGAAGCAGCATCCAGCTGCTGCGCGTCTGCGACAGCCAGGTGGCATACAGCGCCAACGCAGCGGCGACGATCTTCAGCCACCGTTCCAGACGGGGCCATCGGCTCAGCGTCCACGGCAGCGTCAACAGCGACGCGAGGCCGAAGAACAGGGTCAGATCGGCGAACGCCACGGCGTTGTACCTGCCGCCGAAATCGCTGACGGTGCCTCGGCCCAATCCGACAGCGTGCATGATGACCACCAGCATGATGGAGCCGGCCAAGGCGCTGAAGAGCAGGCTCCATTGCACCTGCTGCAACCACCGCGCGGGCGCCCGCAGCAGCAGCCAGCAGATCGGACAGGCCAGCGCGAAACGAAAGAACTTTTCGAATTCGGAGGCGCTCCAGGCGCCATTCACGATGGCGGTAGTCAAGAGCACCGAAGCCAGCGGCGCGCATAAGGCGATCATCACGGGCATCAGGGACCGCCAGTCCGCCGGCTCGAAGCGCCGCGCGCTATTGTGGACGATGGCGACGATGGCCAGCAGGCCGGCCACGTAGAGCAGCGTGGGTCCCGCCGCGGCGCTGGTCAAGGCACACGCGGGGACCAGGAGCGCGAGTATCGCGGCCGAACGGAAATATAACGGAGGCATAAACTCAAATCACGAAATGGGGGCAATACCGATTCGTACACCCCATGCATGATTCGGGCTGCCTCGGTGGTGCGACGCAAGCTTGCCACTTGCGGGTGGAATGGGTCAAACAGCCGGACCGCGACGTCACGCGGCGGTCCACGGAGGCACGACGGGATTGCGGCGATCGTCCTGCTGCAGGCGGCGGAATGCCCACATGACGCTGCGCGGAGACAGCCAGTGCCGCCAAAGGCGATCGCGCCAGCGGCCGCCGGGGATATAGGCGGGATAGACGATGCGCGAGGTCGCCCAGGCCGGACGCCACGCCTTGGTCCGGGTAGGACGCCCGGTAACCGACAACGTGGGCACACCGAGGTTGGACGCCAGGTGTCCAAGGCCGGATTCATTGCCGATGAACCACCCGGATGCATGGATCAGCGTCGCGACGTCCGAGAGCGATGCCAGTTCCGGTACCTTCAGGCCGGCATCCCGCAGGAAGGTCCACTCCGCGCGCTCGTGTGGCGCCACCAGGAAATTGGGTTCGTATCCGTCTTTGAGCAGCCGCAAGCCCAGCGCCTCGAAGTGCTGCGGCGCCCAACAGCGCAGCGCCTCCGTCGAGGTGGGATGCAGAACGATGCGTCCGGGGCTGGACCGATGCGCGGCCCGATTCAGCGGCTGCAGGGCGTTGTCCGTGGTGGCGCCAGGCAAGGACAGCTCATCCCGGCAGAAATCGCGGATCTGGAACAGCTTGACGAAGCCACGCCCGGTCACGACCACATGGGCGTCGTAATAAAAATAGCGGTCGTGGCAATCGTGCAGGGTATACGGCCAGCCGATGTGCATCTGGCCGACGCAGTCGAAGGCGGCCAGCGTGTCGCGGGCTTGGGCTTGAGGCAAGGACGGCCGCACGTCCATGGTCGGAAACCATTCGCGTAGCGCATGGACATAGTCGCCAAACACCGTCACCTGCCGCCCATGCACGGCCAGGTTCTGGGCCAGCGTCATCATGAGCAGGGTGTCGCCAAGCCGGGGCGCCATCAGCAGCGCGACACGGCCGGCGCCGCGCAAGTCGCTGAGCGCTCGGGCCTTGTCGTACGGGGGCATGTCGCCGGATGGTATGGGCATAGTCCTACTATTCCAAAGGGAGCCGCAGTTCCGTCATGAATGATTTTAGGAGTTTGCCTGTATTAGTGTAACTGTATGTGACGTTTAACACCACTTTCTGTCGCAATACGGCGACATGAAGCGATGACACCGTATCGCGCCGGCAGGTGGGCGACGCAACTACCGGGAACCGGATAGGGCTCCCCGGGGGTTCGGCCCCAATATATCGGGATGGAGGCAGTTTACCGCGAACCCGGACGCCTCCCCGTAACGCCACGGCGTAGATACGTAACTTCCTACAAGCCGGGGCGATGTCCGATACCGCTCCGTTTCCCGTCAGGGCAACGCGCCGTCCAGCGGACGAGGCGCCACCCCGATGTCGCGCCAGTCCGCCGGATGGCAGGTAAAGAGCAGGATCTGATGCCGCGTTCCCGCGTCGTAGAGCACACGCTTCATCTGCGCGAGGCGGACATCGTCGCTGTGGACCAGGGCATCGTCCAGGATGATCAAGGTGGGCCGCCCCGCGTCGCGCAACAGATCCGCATAGGCCAGACGCGCGATGACGCCCATCTGTTCCCGCGCCCCGAAACTCAGGGCGTCGAAAGCACTGGTTTCGACTCCCGCGCGGCCCGGGCGCGTCAACGCGCCCAGCATCAGGTCTTCATCGATATCGATGCGCGCCTGCGGAAAAAGCAGGTCGACATAATGCTGCAGGCGCAGGCGCAGCGGTGCCTGCAGCCGCCGCGTCAGCGTATCGCGCTTGTCGCGCAGCAAGTCCAGCAGATAATCCAGCGTGCGCGCCCGTTGTTCCAGTTCCGCGGCCTGCCGCTGCGCCTGCGCCAGGTCGCGCGATACCTCGGCCACCCGCTCATCCAGGCCTTGGGCGCCGGCCACTTGCAGTTCCGCTTCCAGCCGGAACAAGGCATCACGCCGGTCGTTATGGCGCTTTTCGTGTTGCTCGGCGCTGCGGCGGAAACGTTCGATGTCCTGTCTGAGGATGTCCGGACGCGACTGCGCCACCTGGCGTTCCAGGGCTTGCGCCCGAGCCAGGGCGGCGTGGCGTTCGGCGCTGGCGTGCGCCAGTTCACGCTCCGTCTCCGCCACCCTGCCGGCGCGTCCCTCGGTATCCATGGCGGCGCGCGCGGTATCCCGTTCCCGTCCCGCGGCCTCGGCCCGCGCCCGGGCATGGCCTTCGGCCAATTGCGCCGCATGCCAGCCTTCGGTGGCTCGCCGTACGGCATCTTCCGCCGCCGCGGCCGCTGCTTCGGCGTCCGGCACGGAAAGCCGCGTCCGGCCATCTTCCGCCACCACACCCCGGGCCGCGGCCGCGTCCATATCTACGATGCGTGCCTGGGCGTCCGCCAGTTCCGCGCGCAATGCCTCGATGCCGCGCGGGGCCAGCCCCTTCAGCGTGGCCTCGGCATTACGCGCTTCGGCCAGATGCCTGGCGTGCGCGACTAGCCGCGCTTCCGCGTCCTGCAGGCTGGCAACACCGGCGCCCTGGAGCAAATCATGGCGTCGCGCCATCCATTCGTCCTGCTCGCGCCGCAGTGCCGCCAGGTCGGCGCCGCCCGGGATGATTTCGAGCTCGCCCAGGCCCGGCAGGCCCAGGATGGTCGGGGCGATCAGCTGGCGTTCGCCGGCTCCGCCGACAACTTCACCGCCCACGTCGATCCGTGCCTGGCCGTTCAGCCGGTAGCGCAGCCGGGTCGCCACGCCGCCGCGGCGAAGCTCCAGCTCCCGCAGGGCAAGATCGGCTTCACGCAAGCGCTGGACGTCTTTTTCGTCGATCCGGCAGGCCGACGCCTGACGCCTGTGTTCGATCAGACGCGCCTGTTCAGCCTCCGCCCGGGCCAGCGCCTGTGTTGCGGCATTCAGCATGGCCTGCGTGGCGGCGCGCTCGTGCGCCCATCGCTGCCGCGCTTCCTCCTGGCGGGCGTCGTGCAGCTGTCGGCGCGCGCTCGCCAGGGCAGACTCGGCTTGCTCCAACTGCAGGCGCCAGGGATCCACCGACGCCACCGCGGCAGCGTGGGCGGCCGTTGCCCTTTCGAAGGCCTCCTGCCGGGCAAGAACCGCGCGTTCTTCCGCCGCATGCGCTTCCAGGCGACTACGCGCCAGCTCCGCACTGCTTTCCCACCGCCCTGCCTGGGTACGTTCCATGGCCAGCGCGTCCTGCAATCCCTGGATCTCGCGCAGGGTTTCGGCCGCCGCTTTTTCCTGTGCGCGAAACACCGCCCAGGGCTGTTGCGCGGCATCCTCCTGATGCTCGCGGCGCAGCGCCGCCAATTGGTCGACCTTGTGGCGATATTCGGCAATCTCGGCCTGCAAGCCCGCCAGCACGGATTGCAGCTCCGCCGTTTTTTCCAGCGCCGTCGCGTAGACGCCCTTGGGCTTGCCCGTGGAAGGCGTCAGCAAGGCATCGCGCGCCGCCTGGACTTCCGCGATGACATCGTCGCCTTGCGTGCTCGCGACCTCGCCCAGCGACGCATCGAGCGCCGTGCGAAGGTGGCCCGTCGCATGCGCGACGGGCTCGCGGATATCCTGCCCACTGCCCTGTTGTATCCAGAGAAGTCCGGGGATGCCCCAGTGTTCCGCCTTGCTGGCGCCTTTGCCCGCGTGCTGGAAACCCAGCAGCACGGCGAGGGCTTCTTCGGCCTCCGCGCCGTCGAGCAGGCGTGCGCCCACATGAAGCTCGCAACGTTTGCGGCCCAGGAAGCGCTTCATCAGCTGATATTGCTGCCCGGCATGTTCGAAGGCGATCGTCACCGCGGGCGAAGCCGAGGGCTCGTCCCACGGCCGGAAGTCTTCGGCGGCGCTGGAACGGAAGCGTTCAAAAAATGCCGCCCGGATCGCGGCAACGAGGGTGCTCTTTCCCGCCTCGTTGGGTCCCGAGAACAGATTGATGCCATCCTGCAGGTCACCGATCTCGATGGCCTCGCGGAATTGCCGGAATTGCTCGACGCGGATGTGGGTGAGCTTCAAGGCGTGCCTTCCGCGGGAACGGGCTGGGCCGCGGCATCCTGCAGCCCCGCGCGCCGGTCCAGGATGCCCGCCAGCAACGCCAGCGCATCCCGTGCGATCTGGCTGTCCGGGCCGTCCTGCCGGCCACGCAAGGCCGCGATGACCTCGCCCAGATAGCCGTCCGCCTGCAACCCTTCGATGTCGTGGTCGGTGGGCCGCAGCGTCAGCGCGGACAAATCGGCAAGCAGCGCACGGGTGGCGCCACGCGCCTGCCCGATGGCCCGCTGCAACCGCCGGTAGCCGTCCAGATCCACTTGTCCGGCGCAATCCAGCTGTACGACATCCTTGGCGCCCAAGGATTCCAGCCGCAGCACGGCATGTTCGATATCGCTGGGAACCTGCATCCGCAGGCTTTCCGTCCGCCAGCGGTAGGCACCGGTAGCCAGCGGCGTGACGGCCGGCGCGGCGCCGGGCCCTTCCAATTCCACCAGCAGGGCCTGGCCCGACGTATTGCCCCGAAAGCGATCGGTTTCGGGCGTACCGCTATACCAGGTTCTATCGTCGATCTGCCGGGATCCGTGCCAATCCCCGAGCGCCAGGTAATCCAGACGGGCCTGCCGTGCCCGGCCAGTGCCGATGGGATTGGGCGAGTCTATGTCTTCGGCCAGGATGCCCTGCACGCTGCCATGCGCCATGCCGATACGCAGCAGGCCAGGCGCGGTATCCGCGCCGGCGAACCATTCCGTCAGATCGGTGTAGGTGTTGCGCTGGGTCAGGGGGGCGGGCAGGATGGCCACGCCCTGTTCCCGCAGAACAAGCGGTTGCGGCGCCAGGCAAACATGCACATGCCGCGGGATCGCGTTCAGCCGCGCGGCGCGGGTCCAGACGGATTCGCTCAAGGCGGCATCATGGTTGCCGGGTATGAGTACCCATGGCCCGCCGTAGCCGCCCATGGCGTTGAAAAGGCGATGGACGGTGCGGTCGGTGACGGTTTGTGCGTCGAAGACGTCACCCGCCACCAGCACCATGTCCACGCGATGCGCGGCAGCGGCATCCGCCAGGCGCTCGACCACCTGGAAACGGGCATCCGCCAGGATGGCGGCGTCGTCCGCGTCGAACTGGCCGAACAGCTTGCCGATCTGCCAATCTGATGTGTGAAGTACTCGAACCAAGGCGCGCTCGCTGGAAACTGCGCAGAGTTTAGCAGCCGCTCATGAGCGGCCCGGTTCGAAACAGGTACCGCGCGGGGCTACGATTGGCTGACCGACATGCCGGCCGCCTCCCGGAGCCGGTACTCCCGCAAACAATCCGCCAAGTCCACTTGCTCGATGAAGCGGGCCATGTCGGGCGTGCATTGCTGGAGTCTCTGCAGGTCCTTGCTGAGCTGCCCGGCCGTCACGGGATGCGGGGCTTGGGGATCGAGCGGGTTGTCCAGGATATAAGCGTCCACGTCGAACGGAATCCCCTGCGCTTCGCTCTCGGCGCGCTTGGCCGCGATATTGGCCTTGATCGCGTCCACGGGCGCATCGGCCGACACCGCACCCAAGCGCTCGAGTATTGCGGCGAAATCCGGATAGTGCTCGCCGCGGTAGGCGAGGTACCGCTCGCGGGCCACGAGGAGTTCCGGATGCTTGACCGCGAGGTCGTGCACCGAAGCCAGGATGCGCCATGGGTCTTCATAGCTGCGCAGCGTGCTCACCAGACGCCGGGCCAGGGAATCGGCCGTTCCGCCCAAGGGCGCGTCGAAGCCTAGCCCGGCCTCGTCGACCCGGATGCGATACCACCGCTGTTCGAGCAGGTAGAGCAGCTTCTCGTAGGTGATGTCCGCACCCGAAAAGCGGACCATGGTATCCAGCAGCTTGTCCTTGCGGAGCAGGTCGGCGACACCCGCTATCAGGTCCGCCGACTTGTAGGTGGGCAACTCGGATGAACGCGCCGGGGCGAATTTGCTGCCGGCGCCGCCGCTTGCATCAGGAATGGGATCTGAAATCTGTATGGGCCCGGAGATCTGTATGCGGGCTGGCCGGGACCGCTGCCCCGTGCCGCCGACGCCGTCGTGGATCCAGGTACGAAGGCCATGGAAAGCGTCCACGAAGCGGGCGGCCGCGCGCCGCAAGGGCGTGGCTGCGCCGCCGCCGCTCGGGGCGGACACGCCGGGGATGGGGCCTTGTTGGACCGCACGTTGCGGCCGGGTATCGGATGACAGGGAAACATCGGTGGAGAACGGCGCGGCGGGCGGCAAACCCGCGGCAGTTGCACCGGATTGCGCCGTTGGCATAACGACGCCATGCGGGCCTGCCGGGTAACCAAGCTGGCCTTCGCGCGGACGTCCGTCACTTGCTTGCCCGCCGTCTGCGTATGCTCGCGCGTCCCCCAGCTGCGCGGCGGCGGATTCCGCGGTCGCCTTGCGTGCCGCCACAGCCGACGAATGGCGCGCCGTACCGGGGTTCTTTGTGTCCACCATTCTGCGTGTGGCGCCGCCCCGTTGGTCCAAGGTAAAGCGGCGCCGGAAGGAGGCTCTGGGCTTGCTGACTTTCGCGACGTAGGTGTCTTTTTCCGTCTTGACAGTCGAGACGGGCTCGACGAGCTCTGGAGTGCGACTGGAAGCGCCGGTGGCTGCAAGCGTCATGAATTGGGTTCCGCGATAGGGATTGAAACGATGTGTCAGGCGGCTGCGGCGGCGACCAGCGTCCTGCCATCGCCGGGCGCCTTGGCAGCTGCGAACCCACCCGTAGTAACCCCTGCTGCGGCGATGTTTCCGGAAGCGGCCGCCTCCGCGGGCAGCAAGCGGGCCTCTGGGGGCACTATCAGACCGGTTACCCGACCGGCTGTCGCGTTCACGCGCATGGCGAAGTTCAGCTGGACTTCCATATCCGCCCGACCGGTTTCTAGGCAGGCCGAGACATCCACCCGATAGCCACCCTGCGGCATTTCGTTCACGCCGAAATGGATATGCCGTACGGCCTGCGGCTCCAGCATGGACGACCACCGCCATGCCTGGGGCAGTTCGCGCGCATCGCGAACAAAATCGGCGGCGCCCTGCGCCATCGCTGACATCAGCCGGGTCAATGCCAGGTCCGCCCCCTGGCCGAACGCGCCCAGCTTGCCGAGTTCGCCCTCCAGTGACCATGGCGATTGCCCCACCAATTCGCTCCCGGCGGCGGCGGAACGCGGCGCAAGGGTGGCACGCGATGCCGGGCCATGCACGGTCAGGGAAAGTTCGCCGCGCCGGTGCGCGGCATCGTGAAAGGACTTGTCGATCTGGACAAGTTGGGATTGCCCGTCGACCCTCGCCACGCCCGCTTGCGTGGCGGAGGAATCGGGCTGGGCCATCCTCATGCCCAGCGCGGCCAGCAGCCGTGCGCGGTGCATGGAGCCGCACAGCGGCACGGCCATGCGCAGCGAGGGCTCGTATCGCAGGCCGAAGAACGGAGCGATTTCGGCGAGACAACCCGGATTCCAGTAGGGATCCGTCGCGGCCGGGAATACGTCGGCATTCGCCGCATCCGGGGGCTGGACGCCGAAATGGCGGCCAAGCGCGCACAGTACCGCTATCGCCGTGTCCAGCGGCGCCAGCGTCACGCGATGCCAGTGTTCTGCGTCCGTGCCGTCATCACGGCCCGCCATGCGTATGCGCCGCAGCGCATCGAGCAGGCCGCCGATGTGGCGCCGGGCTTCCGTCCATTGCATCGGCATCGCGCCATCCTTGCGATACAACATCATCGCGATCTGGCGGTTGAGCGCGGACGATGCCGCATGCACACCGTGTTCGACGGCCCCGTCCCGAAACGCCGCCATCGACTCGCAGCGCGACATCTCCGCCAGCGCGACCGAGGCGATGGCGGCGACGAAGGGACGCGGCGCCAGCCCAGGGCTACGCAATAAAGACGCCATTTGGGCAAGCCGTGCATCCACTTCCATGTCGAGGTGAAGGAGACGCCGCCGGATCTCCGCGGCCACGGCGGCAAGGTCCAGTGCCAGGGCCGCCGCCACCTGGGGAGCATCGATTTGCCGCAGCTGCCCGAAGGCTTCATCGCCCAGGGCACGCAGCGACGGCTGCCCGAGCACATTGCCCGGTTCGCCGGGCATGCGCAGGCTGCCGGCCGCGCGCTGAATGGCGGCGTCGACGCGCGGGTCTTCGCGCCAGCCGCGCGGGTTGCCGCTGCGGCGCGCAAAACGTTCGCAGGCGGCCAAGGCGTCGCTCAGGGCCAGGAGGGCGTGCGCGGTGGCAATGCGCCGGTCCTGGCCCGTTACGGTTTCCACGTCGGAACGGGCCGCTTCAACGGTATCCCGCAAAGCGCTAAATCGCGCCTCGCAGGCCTGTTGCAGCGGCGCTGCCAAATGCACGCGCTGTTCGTCGCTCCACTCGTGCTGGTGGGCATGCATCGCCAGCAGCCGCTCTGTATCCAGACGTTCCAGGAAAGCCGCCGCCGTGGGGTGAGGCATGAGCATGACCGCGCAGGCGAAGTGGAGTTCCGCCGCGGCGTCGACCATGACGCGTTCGTCCGAGGCATCGTGCCGGTCGCTTTGCAGATAGATCCACCCCAGCGTGTCCAGCATGCGCCGGATATCGTGCCACTCGCGGTTCGCGACCTCGGCGGTGCGGACGCCGGGCCGCACCGCGTTCTCGAACCGGGAGACGGCTTCGGCGATCTTGCGTTCCATGCAGGAGACGACATGCAAACGCACGGCTTCGGAAACCATATAGGTTTGCAGGCGTTCGCGCCCGTCCTCGATGGCGGGATCGCGGGGCGTATGCTCTATCGCGTTGTCCAGGATATGGCGTGCCATGCGCGCGTGGGCGGGCACCCGGTTCGCCAATACGGCCGACAGGACCCGCGTCGAGGCGGACGGCAGGCGCTCCAACCCCGCTTGCAGGTAATCGATGGGCGGCACGCGCTCTTTGTATGCCGCTTCGCGCACGCCCTCTTCCAGCTGGAACCAAGCCTTGGCGATCAGCCGGGAGTCGGGTTGGCGCTCCGCCAGGGATCCCGCCAGCATGTGCAAGGGCAGCCCTATGCCGCGACCGGCCAGCTCCCGCATGGCGGAGCGCTTCAAGGCGGCCATGACGCCCTGCACGTCCTGGCGATTGGTGTCGGGCATCTGCGCCCACAGCGATTCCGCGGCCGCCAGGTCGTTAAGGCGATTCAGCACCAGCAGTATGTTCTCGCGCGGAGCGTCGTTGAAGTACGCATCGACGAACGGTTGCGCGGTGCGCTCCCACGACGCGCCGAACTTCTGCGTCGCGACGATTCCCAGGAGCATATGCAGCGCATCCCTGGGCTGGGGCAGTCCCCGGTCCTGCCCTGCCGCCAGCATGTCCAGCAGCGAATAGAGCTGTCTGCGGAGCTTGTAGGCGGATTTGCGCGAGCTGGACCCGGCGCGGCCGGGACTGTTGTCCGGTGCGCCCGTATACGACTGGGCCATGCTTTCCAGGTTCGCCTGCTGGATCGCCCCAAGGCGCTTGCGGGTGCCGACGCGCTTCAGGAAGGGACGCTTCGCGGGATCCGCGGCACGCATGCGGTCCGCGGCGCCACCCTGGTGGATCGTTACTGGGGCGCTTGAGCCGTTGATGGCAGCCATGGCTTTATTACCTGTAAGTCATCGCACGAGGCGAAGGGAAGACGTGACGTGGGCGGAAAGACCGCCCGGCGGCGAGCTACGAGGCGGTGTGTTCGAGTCTAGTGACGGCAAGCGGGCGGCGAAATAGGTGCGCGTCGCGACGAACTGCCATGCGGGCTTTGGCGCGTGTGGGAAAACTTACGGGCGGCCGAGTGAGATCTTGCTTGAACCTTGTTGCCGAATGTTCAGCCCGTAACCTTTCAATGGCCATTCTTTTGGATTAGGATTTTTGTTGACCTCGATCGACCCCAGGGAAGCCATCTTGAACGATCACGCCAACGCCACCATTGCCGCAGGCGTCAACGCCGCCGGTGCCGCGAACATCTCCTCCCCGGCAGGGGCGCGCCTGGAACATGACCGGTCGTCGCTCTCCCGCGAATCCCTGAAACGGGCTTTTCTGGACCACCTTCTATATACCCAGGGCAAATCACTGGATATTGCCTCCAAGAACGACCTATACCAGTCGCTCGCGCATACCGTGCGTGATCGTCTCGTGCCGTCATGGTTCGATACCGCCGCTACCTATCAGAAACGTAATCCCCGTACAGTGGCGTATCTGTCGGCGGAGTTCCTGATGGGCCCTTATCTGGGCCATAACTTGCTCAGTTTGGGCATCTCGCACGAAATCCGGCTGGCCATGAGCGAGCTGGGGCTGGACCTGGACGAACTGTTGCGCCAGGAGGAAGAACCGGGCCTGGGCAACGGCGGCCTGGGACGACTGGCGGCCTGCTTCATCGAATCGCTTGCCACGCTGGAAGTTCCCGCCATCGGCTACGGGATCCGCTATGAATACGGGATCTTCTACCAGACCATCATGGATGGCTGGCAAGTCGAGAATACCGATGCCTGGCTGCGCTACGGCAACCCGTGGGAAATCCAGCACGCGGAGTGGGCCGTCCAGGTCAAACTGGGCGGACACACCGAGCAATACACGGACGACAACGGGCGCTTTCGGGTGCGCTGGGTGCCCGAGAAAACGGTTGCCGGCGTGCCGTTCGATACCCCTATCCCGGGCTACCGGGTCGGCACGACCAATACGCTGCGGCTATGGCGCGCGGAAGCGACCGAGGCCTTTGACTTCCACGTCTTCAACCGCGGCGACTACATGGGCGCGGTCAGCAAGAAGGTCACCTCGGAAAACCTGAGCAAGGTGCTGTATCCCAATGACGAAAGCCGCCAGGGCAAGGAATTGCGGCTGGAGCAACAGTACTTTTTCGTCTCGTGCTCGTTGCAGGACATGTTGCGCCTGCAACGGCAGCGCGGCCAATCGGTGACGTCGTTCCACAAGTCGTTCGCCATCCAGTTGAACGATACGCACCCGGCCATCGGCGTGGCCGAACTGATGCGGCTGCTGGTGGACGAACATCTCGTTCCCTGGGAGCGCGCGTGGGACATCACGCGCCAGACCTTCGCCTATACCAATCACACCCTGCTGCCGGAAGCGCTGGAGCGCTGGCCCCTGGATTTGTTCCGCCGGGTCTTGCCGCGCCATCTTGAGATCATCTACGAAATCAACGCGCGCTTCCTGAACGAGGCGCGCATACACTTCTTCGGCGACGAGACCCGCATCGCGCGGTTGTCCCTGATCGATGAAACCGGAGAACGCTATGTCCGCATGGCGCATCTGGCCTGCGTGGGCAGCCACGCCATCAATGGGGTGGCCAACCTGCATTCCGAGCTGCTGAAACGAGACCTGCTGAAGGACTTCTACGCCATGTGGCCGGAGAAATTCGACAGCATGACCAATGGTGTCACGCCGCGGCGGTGGGTGGCCCTGAGCAATCCCCGCCTGACCAAGCTGATCAGCCGCTGCATCGGCGACGACTGGATCAAGGACTGGTCGCGGGTGTCGGACATCGAGCCGTACGCGGACGATGCCGCCTTCGGCAGCGAGTGGCGCGCCATCAAGCGCGCCAACAAGGTCGACCTGGCGTCGGTGATCCTGCGCAAGACGGGCATACGCGTGGACCCCGATTCCATGTTCGACGTGCAGGTCAAGCGGATACACGAATATAAGCGGCAGCACCTGTCCGCCCTACACATCGCCGCCCTGTATCACCGGATCAAATCGCAACGCAATCTGGACATCGCGCCGCGCACCTTCATCTTCGGCGGCAAGGCGGCACCGGGCTATGCCCGCGCCAAGCTCATGATCAAGCTGATCACCGCGATCGGCGACGTCATCAACAACGATCCGGACGTACACGACCGCCTGAAGGTGGTGTTCCTGCCGAACTACAGCGTCACGCTCGGGCAGTGGGTATATCCCGCCGCCGAATTGTCGGAGCAGATTTCCCTGGCCGGCAAGGAAGCGTCCGGCACCGGCAATATGAAGTTCGCGATGAACGGCGCCTTGACCATAGGCACCATGGACGGCGCCAATATCGAAATCCGCGACGAAGTGGGCGAAGACCAGTTCTTTTTGTTCGGACTCACCGCCGAAGAGGTGTACGCGCTGCGGCGGGAAGGCTACCGGCCGCAGAACTACCTGGCCCGCGATCCGGAACTGGGATCTGTTCTCGATCTCATTCAATCCGGATTTTTTTCCCGCGGCGACAGTACCCTGTTCGCCCCCCTGCTCGAGGACCTGCTGCACCATGACCCCTACATGCTGCTGGCGGACTACAGTTCCTACGCCGCCTGCCAGACGCGGGTGGACGAAGCCTATCGGGATACTCAGGCGTGGACCCGGATGTCGATATTGAACACGGCGCGCACAGGAAAGTTTTCCTCTGACCGCGCGATCCGCGAGTATTGTGAGCGTATCTGGAAGGCGCATCCCGTCCCGGTCGAGAAGCTGTACGCGCGTTGAGTTGCAATCGGTAGGCGAATGTCGCCGTTGTATGGATTGTTGTGGCGAATAATGGGTTCGGAGCGCGTGGCAGAGCAGTTGCGCCGCCGTTCAAACCAATGCGGGCCGAGCCCGCTGCACTCGTACAACGCTGGGAGAACAAGCAATGAACCGTCGAAATTTCGTGACTTTGCCGGCCGCCCTGATGCTGGCCACGGCGCTGGCCGCTTGCAGCACTACCGGCCCCAAATCGTCGGCCTCGCCGAGCACCAAGCGCCAGGAAATCAACAGCGGCGTCGATGCGACATTGAACCGCCTCTACTCTACGGTGAAGGGGTCCCGCGAAATGGCCAACAACGCCAAGGGGATCCTGGTCTTCCCGAGCGTGCTGCAAGCCGGCTTCGTAGTGGGCGCGCAATACGGCGAAGGCGCCCTGCGCGTGGGCAATGCGAACGACGGCTACTACAGCATGACGTCCGGGTCGATCGGCTGGCAGGCCGGCGCCCAATCGCGCGCGATCATCATCATGTTCATGACGCAGGATGAATTGAACAAATTCCGCAACAGCAAGGGTTGGAGCGCGGGCGCGGATGCATCCGTGGCCGTGGCGAAGATCGGCGCGAATGGCGCGGTGGACACCAATACCGCCAAGCAGGCGGTCGTGGCGTTCTTCCTGACCAACGCCGGCCTGATGGCGGATCTGTCGATCCAGGGCACGAAGGTCACGAAGCTGGACCTGTAACCAGGCTGGCATGGCGCCCGCATGACGGCGGCCATCGGGCAACTTCCCGAAACGGATCAGACCGGGATTCGCTGCACGATGGTCGCCGGTCCCGTTTCAGGGTCGGGGGCATCAAGGCATTCGATGACGTCGTCGTCCGACGCCGCGCGCTTGCGGCGCGGCCCCGGGACGCTTTCGAATGCCACGATCGCGGCATGACAGTCGCAAGGCTCGGCCAGCGTCTCTGCCCGCCCGTCGGCCGGGTGGTGAGGCCGACCGCCAGCCCCCGTGTGGACCATCCGAAGATCTATGGATGTGGGGCTGACCATCGCGTTCATTCGACTTCCTTCCTGTCTGCCGCCCAGCGGCGAAAGGCGCGAGTCTAGGCACTGGGCCGCCGCGCTCCGCAGGAATGGGCTGATTATCAGCCCGATTCACCCCTGAATATCAGCCGAATCCATCCGATCAACGGCGCGCCAGCGCATCCAGCGTCTCTTGCGTGGCGGTAAGCCCGCGCCAGGCCATCGCGCAGGTCGCCCGCAGGGCGGTGCGCAGTTCGCTTTCCTGCACGACCGCCTGGGTATCCCCCGGCGACAGGATGTTGTTGACCGCCGATTCGGGCCGATCGAATCCGGCCACCAGCCGCAATGCGGGAATGCCGTGCGCGGCGAAATTGGCGTGATCCGAATTCGGCATCAAGGGCAGGTAGGTCGATACCGGTACGCCGGCATCCACGCCGGCATCGGCAACGAAGCCCGCCAATGCGGGGAAATCGCTGATCAGGGCCGTCAGCCGCGTATCGCCGCCGACGGTGTCCAGGTTGATGTTGAGCTTCAGCGACTGCCGCTGGACCGGGTCCATATCGGCGAGATAGCGCCGCGAACCGGCCAACGCCCATTCTTCCGCCGTGAACAGGCATACGCGCAGCCCATGGGTGTGGGCGGATAAGCGCGGCGCCAGCGCACGGGCGGCGGCCAGCGCCACCGCGACACCGGTGGCATTGTCCAGGGCGCTCGTCCCCAGGTCGTGGCCGTCCATGTGCGCGCTGATGACGATACGGCTGTCCGTGCCGCCCGGAATGTCCAGGATGGCAAGGTCGGCCATCGCGCTTTCGTCTTCCCGGCCTTCGATGCGCAGATGGGCGCGCGCCGAACCGCGGGCCGCGGCACGGGCCAGGGCCATGCCCGTGGCGTGGTCGACGTAGGCGGCCGGGATGCCGGCGCCGCCGCGCGGCCGCCCGGAGGAACCGGAAAGCAGGCCGCCACCGGGCACTGGGTTGGCGATCAGGAAGGCCGTGGCGCCGCGCTCGACCGCCAGGTCGTATTTCCGGCGGCGATGGATGTGGCGTGGCGAGAAGGGGTATTCATGCCGCACCAGCACGATTTTGCCGCGCACGGCGTCGCCCGCGCGCTCGAAATCCTCGGTGCGGCCTTCCCCCAGATCCAGCAGTTCGCCTTCCAGGCCGCCTGGCGGCGTCGAGGCGGATCGCAGCAGCGCACGGCATGCCAGCGGCTGGTCGTGGCCGGCCAGCGCCAGGTTCGCCGGGCCGGCCTGCCAGCCGTCATACGGCACTTGCACGCGTTGGGCCTCGCCGCCGATCTGGCGCATGCGGCTCAGCGCCCAGGCGATCGCGGCGGTATCCTGGCCGCTGCCGGACAGGCGACCGCCGAAAGCGCAGATTGCGTGGAAATCATTCATCAGCGCGGCATCCGCCGCGGCGTCGTCCAGCCATGCGTTCATGCGGGCGCGTCCTTATTCGAACGTGATGTTGGCGCGCTTGACCACATCCTGCCACCGCGCGAAATCGGCGGTCAGCAGCGTCTTCAGGGCCGCGGCGCTGGTATCGGGCGGCAGGTTGACCCCGACGCTGTTCAGGCGCGACTGGACCTTGGGCGACTGCATGACCTTCGCCATGGCGGCGCTGAGCTTCTCCTGCACCGCTGGCGGGGTGCCGGCGGGCGCGACCAGGCCCCACCAGCTTTGCACGCCCATGTTGGGAACGCCGGCCTCGTCGAAGGTGGGCACGTCGGGGGCTTCCTTCTGCCGCTGCGGCGCCGACACGGCGATCGGACGGATCTTGCCGCCCTGGAAAAGCGCGGTCGCCGTCGGCATGGTGGTGAAGCTGGCATCGATCTGTCCGCCCGCGAGGTCGTTCACGGAGGCCGACGCACCCTTGTAGGGAATATGTACCAGCTTGATATTGGCGTTGAGCATGAGCAGCGCCGCCATCAGGTGCGTGAGCGATCCGTTGCCGCCCGAGCCGATGGAGATCGTGCCCGGCTTGGCGCGCGCCGCCTCGATGAGCTCCTTGACGGTCTTGGCGGGGAAGGCGGGATTGACGAACAGGTACATGGGCGACAGGCCCAGCAGGGATATCGGCGCGAAGCCCGTCTGCGCGTTGTATTTGATGCGGTCGCCATACAGTGCCGGCACGATGGTGAACGGCACGTCGGCCAGCAGCAGCGTGTAGCCGTCCGGCTTTTCGTTGGCGACGTAGGAGGTGCCGATCATGGAGCCGGCACCGGCGCGGTTCTCGACAATGACGGATTGCCCCAGCGCCGTGCTCAGTTCGTCGCTGATCGCGCGGGCGATGACGTCGGAGCTGCCCCCGGCCGTATAGGGAACGACCACTTTGATGGGCTGCTCGGGATAGGCGGCCAAGGCCGGCGCCGCGACGGCCGCCGCCAGGGCGACAGTCGCGAAGAGGGAATTCCAATATTTCATGATCATGCCCCGCGGCAATAAAAAGTTACCTTCGGATTTTGCGGATGTGGCCGGTCGCCCGCAAGGGAAGTATGGGCATGCGGTATTCCATAATGGAATGCCGCCAGCACACGCGGGGTGGCTCAGGCCAGGGCGGCTACGGTTTCGTTCAAGCCGACGGCCCGGGCCGCGATCCACTCGCACCAGGCATCGAGATAGGGCCCGCCGACGTCGGGGCGCGGGCGCATCAGGTAATACGCGTACCGGCCTTCGACCGATTCGCCGAAGGGGCGCCGCAGCTGGCCGGATTGCAAGGCGTCCGCCACCATGCACAGCGGGGCGATGGCCACGCCCAGGCCGTTCAGCACGGCCGGCATCAGCACGGAAAAGCCTTCGTATTCGGGCGCGGTGGCGGCCGGGCCGGGCCAGGAGGGGGCCATGTGCGCCTTCCATTCATCCCACCCGTAGCCGCGCTGGGCCCGCTTCAGCAGCGGCACCCCGGCAAGGTCATCCATGTCGTGCACCGGGTTGCGGGCGAACAGGGACGGCGCGCCGACCAGCGCCATTTCGCGCCCGCACAGGTATTGGGTGCTCATGCCGCTGCGGTGTCCGGTGTGCAACTGGATTTCCGCGTCGAAACGTTCGGCCTTGTCGCGCCCTTCCAGCAGGCGCGGCCGCAGATTGATGCGGATTTCCGGGTGCGCATCGAAGAATTCGCGCAGGCCGGGGATCAGGCAGAACTGGGCGAAGGATGGGGACACCGCGATGTTCAGCGCCACCCGGGCGTCGGGACGGGCGACCACGGCATCGGCCTCGTCCAGCAGGCGCACGGCGGCGCTGACGCGTTCCAGGTACAGCGCGCCGGCATGCGTCAGGCGCAAGCCGGTGGCGGTGCGCCTGAACAGACTGACGCCCAGGCGCGTTTCCAGGGCCTGGATATGCTTGCTGACGGCGCTCTGGGTCAGGTGCAGCTGTTCCGCCGCGCGGCTGAAGTTCAGATAGCGCGCCGCGGCCAGGAAAATCCGCAGGGACGTCAGCGACAGACGGGAACCTTTCACCCGCGCGCCCTGCCCGCTAGGACACCGCGGTCCGGGCCGTCATCCACGCCCGGCTCGCCGGCATACGCGCGCGACCCGCGGGCACCGCGCCGCCAGCGATCACGGCGTCACCGCCGCGCGCTTGGCCACGGGCGTCGCGCCAGGCTGGGGCCGGTGAGCGGCGGCCGCGGCGGCTTGCGCGGCCACGCGCTCGGCTTGTGCGCCATCCGCGGAAGACTGCGCCGCGACGCCGGCCTGGCCCGCACGGCCCATGTGCTCGGCACGGGCCTTCTGGGCGGCGCGCTGGGCCTGGTTGACCACGGCTTCCGCTTTCATGCGTTCCTGCCCGGCCCAGGTGCACTCGCTGTCCACCGCGTCGCCCCGGCCGCTGAGCAGCGGGCAGCGGCTGAAGATTTCGGCGGCCCAGTCCGTGAAGGCGCGTACTTTGGGCGACAGATGCCGGTTGTGCGGATAGACGACCGAGATCGGCATGGGCTTGGGCTTCCATGCGGGCAGGATTTCCTTCAGCGCACCGGTCTGCAGATAGGGCAAGGCCATGTACCGCGGCGGCTGGATCAGGCCGAAGCCCTGCACCCCGCACGCCATATAGGCGTCCGCGTCGTTCACGGATACGACACCGCGCATTTTGACTTCCACCGCCTGGCCGTCCACCATGAAGTCCCAGTCGATGACACGCCCGGTGCGACTGGAGAAGTAATGCACGGCGGCGTGGTCGGCCAGATCTTCCAGCGCTTGCGGCTCCCCATGGGACTCGATGTAGTCCGGGGCGGCGCAGGTGATGCCCTCGAACACGCCGATGCGCCGCGCCACCATGCTGGAATCCTTGAGTTCGCCCACGCGGATCACGCAGTCGACGGCTTCCTGTACGAGGTCGACGGGGCGGTCGCCCATGCCGATGACCAGTTCGATGTCCGGATAGCGCTGGTGGAACTCGCACAGCGCCGGGATCAGGATCAGCCGGCCGATCGCCGCGGGGGTGTCGATGCGCAGCTTGCCGCGCGGGCGCCGCGACGCGTCCATGAACGCGGCCTCGGCTTCTTCCACGTCGGCCAGAATGCGCACGCAGCGCTCGTAGTACGCCGCGCCGTCCGGCGTCAGGCTGAGCCGCCGGGTGGTGCGGTTCAACAGACGCACATTCAGCAGCTTTTCCAGGTTCTGAATGATGGTGGTGACGGTGGTACGGGGCAGCGCCAGGTGATCCGCGGCGCGCGTGAAGCTGTTCGCGTCGACGACCCTGACGAATACCTGCATGGCCTGAAAACGATCCATGGAGAGACCTCGAGGGATGCTGGGTGACGGCATTATGAACAAATTATTGTTCGAACTCGCCGAATAGAGTTGTTCAAGTATAGATATTTATTCGGCCAGACAAAACAGCCAGAATGGCGCCATTCCGATTAATTCGGTGGAAGTGGACAGGCCGGCGCCCGGATATCCGGGGATACCGGCTTCCCCGCCCTCTGTCACGAATGCGCGCCGCGCCAGGCCGGTTTTCGCCAAGGACCCGCCGGCCGGCAAACCACGCCCAGGCGTGGATAACCATAAAACCCAGCGCCAAGGCGGCTACGCCCGCCACCGGGCATAAGTGCCCGGTTTCCGTGACCCGCGCCGCTGTCGCGCACCCGGGAAGTATCGTCCACGACCGCCGTTATCCCTAAGAAAGAGGACTCACATGTCTGTGTTGCGCAGTCGCTACGCACTGGCGGCCACGTTCGCCGTCGTCATCGCCATCGCCGGCGGCATCATTCTGGTTCGCGGCCAGGGCGCCAATAGCGCCACGGCCGCCGGCGCGCCGCCGGCGGCGCCCGTGGACGTGGCCGCGGTGGTGGAACGCTCCATCACGGACTGGCAAAGCTATTCCGGCCGCCTAGAAGCCGTGGACCGCGTGGAGATCCGCCCGCGCGTGTCCGGCACCTTGATGGCCGTGCATTTCAAGGACGGCAGCCTGGTCCGCAAGGGCGATGAGCTGTTCACCATCGATCCCCTGCCCTATCAGGCCGAGGTGGACCGCGCCGAGGCCAACCTGGCCGGCGCCAAGGCGCGCGTGGCCTACACGGCGTCGGAACTGGCCCGGGCCCAGCGCCTGATCACCGACAACGCCATCGCGCGCCGCGACTTCGAACAGAAGCAGAACGACGCGCGCGAAGCCGCCGCCAACCTGAAGGCGGCGCAGGCGGCGCTGGAGATCGCCCGGCTGAACCTGGGCTACACCCATATCGTCGCGCCCGTGTCGGGCCGCGTATCGCGGGCGGAAGTGACGGTGGGCAACCTGGTGGCCGCCGGCGCCGCTTCGGTGCCGTTGACGACGCTGGTCTCGGTCGATCCCATGTACGCCTCCTTCGACGTCGACGAACAAAGCTTCCTGAAGTACGTCAATCCCGCCCGCACGGGCAAGGGCGGACAGGTGCCGGTGTACATGGGCCTGGCCAATGAAGACGGCTATTCGCGCCGCGGCAACGTGCAGTACGTCGATAACCGGCTGGACACCAGCTCGGGCACCATCCGCGTGCGCGCCACCTTCGAGAACGGCGACGGCACGCTGGTGCCCGGCCTGTACGCCCGTATCCGCCTGGGCGGCGGCAATCCGCACAACGCCATCCTGATCGACGAACGCGCCCTGGGCACGGACCAGAACAAGCGTTTCGTGATGGTCGTGGACGGCCAGAACCACGTGCAATACCGCGAAGTCCAGCTGGGCGCGTCCCAGGACGGCCTGCGCGTCATCACCGACGGCCTGAAGCCGGGCGAACACATCGTCGTCAACGGGCTGCAGCGCGTGCGCCCGGGCGATGCCGTTGCGCCCACCGTCGTGCCCATGGCCGGGCTGGAGTCCCCGATACGGACCAGCCGGACCAAGACGCCCGCCGACCCCGCCTGACCTGAATCGCCACCGAGAGCGTCATGAACATATCCAAATTCTTCATCGACCGCCCGATCTTCGCGGGCGTGTTGTCGGTGCTGATACTACTGGCCGGGATACTGGCCATGTTCCAGCTGCCGATATCGGAATATCCGGAAGTCGTACCGCCATCCGTGGTGGTGCATGCCCAGTATCCGGGCGCCAACCCCAAGGTCATCGCCGAAACCGTCGCCGCGCCGCTGGAAGAACAGATCAACGGCGTCGAGAATATGCTGTACATGCAGGCGCAGGCCAACAGCGACGGCAACATGACGCTGACGGTCTATTTCAAGCTGGGCGTGGACCCGGACAAGGCGCAGCAGCTGGTGCAGAACCGCGTATCGCAGGCGCTGCCGCGGCTGCCCGATGACGTGCAGCGCCTGGGCGTGACCACCGCCAAGAGCTCGCCCACGCTGACCCTGGTGGTGCACCTGATCTCGCCGGACAACCGCTATGACATGACGTACCTGCGCAATTATGCGGTGCTGAACGTCAAGGACCGCCTGTCGCGGATCTCCGGCGTCGGCGACGTGCAGCTGTGGGGGTCGGGCGACTATTCCATGCGCATCTGGCTGGATCCGCAGAAGGTCGCGCAGCTGGGCATGACGGCCTCCGATGTCGTCGCGGCGATCCGCGAGCAGAACGTGCAGGTGGCGGCCGGGGTGATCGGCGCATCGCCCACCCTGTCCAACGTGCCGCTGCAATTGAACGTCAACACGCAGGGCCGGCTGGCCAGCGAGGACGAATTCCGCAATATCGTCCTGAAGACGTCGCCGGACGGCGGCGTGGTGCGCCTGGGCGACGTGGCCCGCGTGGAACTGGACGCCGCCGAATACGGCCTGCGTTCCTTGCTGGACAACAAGCCGGCGGTGGCACTGGGCATCATGCAGGCCCCGGGCGCGAACGCGCTGGACGTCTCCAAGCAGGTGCGCGAAGCAATGAAGGAACTGTCGGCGGACTTCCCGCCGTCGGTGAAGTACGACGTGGTGTACGACCCGACGCAGTTCGTGCGCGCCAGTATCGAAGCCGTGGTGCATACCCTGCTCGAAGCCATCGCGCTGGTCGTTGTCGTGGTGATCATCTTCCTGCAGACGTGGCGGGCCTCGCTGATCCCGCTGCTGGCCGTGCCGGTGTCCATCATCGGGACATTCTCGCTGCTGCTGGCCTTCGGCTATTCGATCAACGCGCTGTCGCTGTTCGGCATGGTGCTGGCCATCGGGATCGTGGTGGACGACGCCATCGTGGTGGTGGAAAACGTCGAACGCAATATCTCCGCCGGCCTGACGCCGCGCGAAGCGACTTATCGCGCGATGCGCGAAGTCAGCGGTCCCATCATCGCCATCGCCGCGACCCTGGCGGCGGTGTTCGTGCCGCTGGCCTTCATGACGGGCTTGACGGGACAGTTCTACAAGCAGTTCGCCATGACGATCACGATCTCCACCGTGATCTCGGCCTTCAACTCGCTGACGCTGTCGCCGGCCCTGGCCGCCTTGCTGCTCAAGGGCCATGACGCCAAGCCGGATTGGCTGCAGCGGGCGATGAACAAGGTGCTGGGACGCTTCTTCGCCTGGTTCAACCGTGTGTTCAACCGTGCATCCGAGAGTTATTCCGGCAACGTGGGCGGCGTGATCAAACGCAAGTCCGCCAGCCTGGCGGTGTACGCGCTGCTGCTGGCTGGCACCGTGGCCATCTCCTATATCGTGCCCGGCGGCTTCGTGCCCGCGCAGGACAAGCAGTATCTGGTGGGCTTTGCCCAGCTGCCCAACGGCGCATCCCTGGACCGCACGGAGGACGTGATCCGCCGCATGGGCGACATCGCGATGAAGGAACCCGGCGTGGACCACGCGGTGTCCTTCCCCGGCCTGTCGATCAACGGCTTCACCAACAGCTCCAGCGCCGGCATCGTGTTCGTCACGCTCAAGCCCTTCGAGGAACGCGTGGGCGCGGGTTTGCCGGCGGACAAGATCGCCGCTTCCCTGAACCAGAAGTTCGGTGCGGTCAAGGACGCGTTCATCGCGGTCTTCCCGCCCCCGCCGGTGATGGGCCTGGGCACGCTGGGCGGCTTCAAGCTGCAGATCGAGGACCGCGCCGCGCTGGGCTACGAGGCGCTGGACCGCGCCACGCAGGCCTTCGTCGCGGCGGCCGCCAAGGCTCCTGAACTGGGACGATCGTTCTCCAACTACCAGATCAACGTGCCGCAGCTGGACGTCGACCTGGATCGCGTCAAGGCCAAGCAGCTGGGCGTGAAGGTGACCGATGTCTTCGACACCATGCAGATCTACCTGGGTTCGCTGTACGTGAACGACTTCAACCGGTTCGGCCGCGTGTTCCAGGTGCGCGCCCAGGCGGATGCGCCCTTCCGCGCCCGGGCCGAGGATATCGGCCTGCTGAAGACGCGCAACGCCGCGGGCGACATGGTGCCGCTGTCCTCGCTGGTGCGTGTGTCGCAGACCTACGGACCCGAGATGGTCGTTCGCTACAACGGCTACACGGCCGCCGATATCAACGGCGGTCCGGCGCCCGGCTATTCGTCCGACCAGGCCAAGGAAGCGGCCGAACGGGTCGCCGCGCAGACCCTGCCGCGCGGCATCAAGTTCGAATGGACGGACCTGACCTACCAGCAGATCCTGGCCGGCAACGCGGGCGTCTGGGTGTTCCCGATCAGCGTGCTGCTGGTGTTCCTGGTGCTGGCGGCGATGTACGAAAGCCTGACCTTGCCACTGGCGGTGATCCTGATCGTGCCCATGAGCATCCTGGCCGCGCTGGCGGGCGTGTGGCTGACGCGTGGCGACAACAACATCTTCACGCAGATCGGGCTGATGGTGCTGGTGGGCCTGGCATGCAAGAACGCCATCCTGATCGTGGAGTTCGCCCGCGAGCTGGAAATGCAGGGCCGCAGCGCCTTCGATGCCGCGGTCGAGGCCTGCCGCCTGCGTCTGCGCCCCATTCTGATGACCTCCATCGCGTTCATCATGGGCGTGGTGCCGCTGGTGTACTCCTCGGGCGCCGGCTCCGAAATGCGCCACGCGATGGGCATCGCGGTGTTCTTCGGCATGCTGGGCGTGACGCTGTTCGGCCTGTTCCTGACGCCGGTGTTCTACGTGACGCTGCGCTCGCTCAATCCGCGCAAGCTGCATTCGGCCGGCAAGCATGAGGCCCCGACGACCGCGCCGCACGGCCAAACCCCGGCCCACGGCCACCCCGTGCCCGGCGCCGAATAAATCGAACTGGATGACAGACATGAAGTCCCGCATGAAAACCCTGAACCGCTACGCGTTGTCGGCATTGATGGCAACGATCCTGGCGGGCTGCTCGCTGACGCCGGACTACCAACGGCCGACGGCGCCCGTGACGGCGGCCTTCAAGGAAGCGCTGCCGCCGCAACAGGCCGGCCAATGGAAGACCGCGCAACCGTCCGAAGCGCTGCTGCGCGGCGAATGGTGGAAGGTGTTCGGCGACGACACGCTGAACGCCCTGGAAAGCCAGGCCGCCGAGGCCAACCAGAACTTGAAGGCCGCCGCGGCGCGCCTGGCCCAGGCGCGCGCGCTGCAACGCCAGACGCGTTCCGGCCTGTTCCCGGAAGTCACCGCCAACTTCGGCCCCACGCGCCAGCGGGCCTCGCCCGCGTCGGAGGGACTGCCCGACAACGGGCCGGCGACCACCAGCACGCTATGGCGCGGGCAACTGGGCGTTTCCTACGAGGCCGACCTGTTCGGCCGGGTGTCGTCCACCGTCGACGCGGCCACCGCCGATGCGCAGCAAAGCGAAGCGCTGTTGCGTTCGGTGCAGCTGGCGCTGCAAGGCGATGTGGCGGAGAACTATTTCATCGTGCGCGAGCTGGACGCCGAGCGCCAGATCTATGTGCAGACGCTGGCACTGCGCCAGCAGACGCTGGACCTGGTGGAACGCCGCTACAAGGAAGGCGATATCAGCGAGCTGGACGTGGCGCGCGCGCGTTCCGAACTGGCGTCCGCGCAGTCCGAGGCGCTGGGCATCGACCGCCGCCGCGCGCAATCCGAACACGCGCTGGCGGTGCTGCTGGGCAAGGCGCCGGCGGAATTCGCCCTGCCGCCCAACCCGCTGGCGCGCATCGGGATCAATGTGCCGGCGGGATTGCCGTCCTCGCTGCTGGAACGCCGGCCCGATATCGCCGCCGCCGAACGCGCCATGGCGGCCGCCAACGACCGCATCGGCGCCGCGCGCGCCGCGTTCTTTCCGCAGTTGAACATTACCGGCTACGCGGGCTATGAATCGTCCGAGCTGGGCAACCTGTTCGAGTGGTCCAGCCGCACCTTCCTGCTGGGACCGCTGACCGGCGCCATGCTGAGCCTGCCGATCTTCGACGCGGGACGCCGCCAGGCCGGGCTGGACCGCGCGCGCGCCGTCTACGAGGAAGACGTGGCCAACTATCGCCAGACGGTGCTGGGTGCGTTCCGCGAGGTCGAGGACAACCTGGCCAATCTGCGCATCCTGGGCGAACAGACCCAGGCCCAGGACCGCGCCGTGCAGGCGTCCGCGCGTGCCGCGCAGTTGTCGCATACCCAGTACAAGGAAGGCTCGATCAGCTACCTGGACGTGATCGATTCCGACCGCACGGTGCTCACGCAGCAGCGTGTGTCCGTGCAGCTGGATGGCGAGCGTGCCCGGTCCACGGTAAACCTGATCCGGGCTTTGGGCGGCGGCTGGGGACTCGGCACCGAACCGGCGCAACAGGCCGACAGCGACCCGGCGCGGCAGGCTGATGCCCCGCCGGCCGGTGGCCCGGACACCGCCGTCCCCGAGCGGAACGACGCCACGCACTTGGCACAGCCCGTGGCGCGGCGCTGACGCGAATGGCAAACTGGGGGCCTTTTTCCCGCCCCCATCCGCCATGCCAGCCATGCCCGCGTCGTCCCAATCCGATCCACCCGGCCCGTCCGTCCGGCTGTTCTTCGCGCTCTGGCCCGACACGGCGACGGTACGCGAGCTGGGCGGCTGGGCCGCCCGCGCCCACGCCACCTGCGGCGGCCGCATCATGCGGCCCGACACGCTGCACCTGACCCTGGGCTTCCTGGGCGATACCCCCGCCGACCTGCTGCCCGCGCTGGTGCGCGAGACGCAGGGACGGCGCATCCAGCCGGGCACCGTCATCCTTAGCCGCTATGGTGCATTCCCGCGGCCCCGCATCGTATGGGCAGGACCGGCCGACGCGGAAGACGGGCATCCCGACGAAGGCGCGGCGCAGCTGGGGGCCGAACACCGGCAATTATGGGACTGGGTACGCGCGCTGCACCCGGCGCGGCCCGAGCCGCATTTCCGTCCGCACGTCACGCTATTGCGCAACGCGGACACACGGGAATTGCCGGCGCCCGCGCCATCGCGCATCGAATGGCGCTATGAGCGGTATGTGCTGGTGGCTTCCATGCAGGACGGGTCGGGACGCTATCGCATCGTGGCCTCGACCCAGGCGTAGCGCGCAAGCGGGAAGTGTGCGGCCGTAGCGCGCTCGTGGGGGCGCGGCCATGGAGCTTGCCTGCATGGGCCTGCGGTCGTCGCGCGCGCGGCCGTAGGGCACAATAGTCTCCCTCTAAGCCTTCCCGCGCAGGGCCATGCTCATCCTGATCGACCAAGACGGCGTGCTCGCCGATTTCGAAAATGCCTTCGTCGCGGCCTGGCGCCTGGCCCATCCGGACATCCCGCCAGTGGAATTCGAGGACCGCCGGTCCTTCCACATCCTGGAAGACTATCCGCCGGCGCTGCGGCCGCGCGCGGAAGCCCTCTACACCGCTCCCGGCTTCATCCGCGATCTGCCGCCCGTACCGGGCGCCCTGGACGCGATACGCGAGCTGGTGGCCGTGGGCATGGACGTACGCATTTGCAGTTCTCCCTTGCGCCAATACGAAAACTGCGTCGCGGAAAAATACCAATGGGTGGAGCGCCACCTGGGCCGCCCGTGGACCGAAAGGTTGATCCTGACGCGCGACAAGACGCTGGTGCAGGGCGATATCCTGATCGACGACCGCCCGGCCATCGAAGGCGCGGCCCGCCCGCGCTGGCGGCACATCGTCTACGACGCGCCCTATAACCGGCACGTTTCGGACAAGCCACGCCTGTCGTGGTCGAACTGGCGCGATGTGCTGGGCGGCGAACTCTATCGCGCCGACGGCTAGGGCCGTAACAGATCGCCCAAACGCCGTAGGCGCGACATTCCCGCCACGCCGGCCCCTCGCGGGCGCGCCTGCCTGCGGTAAGCTGGCTGGATCCGCCAACGGGGGCGCCAGGAGACAACAATGAATCTTCATCGCATGCTCAAGCAACGCGAGGCAGACGGCAAACCGATACGCATCGCCCTGATCGGCGCCGGCAAATTCGGTTCCATGTTTCTCAGCCAGGCGCATCGCACCGCCGGCATGCGGCTGGTGGCGGTGGCGGATCTCAAGCCGGCGTCGGCGCGCGCGGCGCTGACCAAGGTGGGCTGGCCCGCGGCCGCCCTGCAGGCCACCTCGATCGGGCAGGCCTGCCGCAACGGCAGCGTGTATTGCGCGGAAGACGCGCTGGCCATCATCGCGCATCCTGAAATCGACGTGGTCATCGACGCCTGCGGCAGCGCCGCGGCCGGCATCCGGCACGCGCTGGCCTGCTGCGAACACGGCAAGCACATCATCATGGTCACCGTGGAGGCCGACGCGCTGGCCGGCCCCCTGCTGGCGCGCCGCGCGCGCGAGGCCGGCATCGTCTATTCGCTGGCCTATGGCGACCAGCCCGCCCTGATCTGCGAAATGGTGGACTGGGCACGTGCCAGTGGCTTCGAAGTCATTGCCGCCGGCAAGGGCACCAAATACCTGCCTGCTTTCCATACCTCGACACCGGATACGGTCTGGCCCTACTACGGCTTCACGCCGGAAATGGTTGCCGCCGGCGACTTCAACGCCCAGATGTTCAACAGCTTCCTGGACGGCACGAAGAGCGCTATCGAAATGGCGGCGGTGTCCAATTCGACCGGGCTGCTGCCTGCGCCGTCGGGCCTGCATTTCCCGCCTTGCGGCGTGGACGACCTGGCCCGGGTGCTGCGTCCACGCGAGGACGGCGGCACCCTGCATCACCGCGGCCAGGTCGAAGTGGTGTCCTCGCTGGAACGCGACGGCCGGCCGGTCTACCGCGATCTGCGCTGGGGCGTGTATGTGGTCATCGCGGCCGACAGCGATTATGTACGGCGCTGCTTCAAGGAATACGGCGTGGTGACCGACCCGACCGGCAACTATTCCGCCATGTACAAGCCCTACCACCTGATGGGGATGGAGCTGGGCATCAGCGTGGCCAGCGTGGCCCTGCGGCGCGAACCCACCGGCGCGCCCACGGGCTGGCACGGCGACGTCGTGGCCACGGCCAAGCGCGATATGAAGCCCGGGCAGGTGCTGGACGGCGAAGGCGGCTACACCGTCTACGGCCGGCTCATGCCGGCACGCGACTCGGTGGAAGGCGGCTACCTGCCGCTGGGGCTGGCGCACGAGGTCAAGTTGAAGAGCCCCGTCCGGGCGACCCAGGCCCTGAAATGGTCGGACGTGGACTATGACGACGCCCAGGATGCCCTGCAATTCCGCCGCGAGATGGAACAAGGCTATCTCTGACGCCGAGGGTTCCCGGCGGGTCTCTCCGACGAGGCCCCTGACGGATATCCATGCAGGGATTTTTGCGCTGGGCGTACAAGTCCTTTGTTCCTGGCGGTCTGTTTCCCCCGGTTGGCGGCGCGCAGAATGCAGGCTTCCAACCTTTTTGCGGGAACTGACATGCCTATCGCCTTATGGGCACTCGCCGCTGGTGCCTTCGGCATCGGGACCACCGAATTCGTCATCATGGGCCTGCTGCCCGAGCTGTCCGCGGACCTGGGCGTCGGCCTGTCCACGGCGGGCCTGCTGGTCACCGGCTACGCGCTGGGCGTCTTCATCGGCGCGCCCATCGTCACGCCGCTGATGTCGCGCCTGCAGCGCAAGACGGTGCTGCTGGGCCTGATGCTGCTTTTCACCGTGGGCAACCTGGCCTGTGCGCTGGCACCCGGCTACGGCACGCTGATGGCGGCCCGCGTACTGACCTCCTTCGCGCATGGCGCCTTCTTCGGCATCGGCTCGGTCGTGGCCACCGGCCTGGTCGCGGCGGACAAGAAAGCCTCCGCCATCGCGCTGATGTTTACCGGGCTGACGCTGGCCAACGTGATGGGCGTGCCGCTGGGTACCTGGCTGGGCCAGCATTTCGGCTGGCGCAGCACGTTCTGGGCGGTAACGGCGATCGGCGTCGTGGCCATGATCGCCATCGCGCTGCTGGTGCCGCGCAGCCGGGACGAGCACCGCGCCCATTTCGCGCAAGAGCTGCGCACGCTGGTCCGTCCGCAGGTGCTGCTGGGCTTCCTGATGACCGTGCTGGGCTTCGGCGGCGTGTTCGCGGCCTTTACCTATATCGCGCCCATCCTGACGCAGCTGGCGGGTTTTCCGGACACCGCGGTGTCGCCCATCCTGCTGCTGTTCGGCGTGGGGCTGGTGATCGGCAACACGCTGGGCGGCAAATTCGCCGATCGCCGGCTGATGCCCACGCTGGTGGGCACGCTGCTGATCCTGGCGCTGCTGCAGGCGGTATTCGCATTCACGGCGCACGCCCAGATCGCCGCCGCCATCACCGTCGGCCTGCTCGGCGCTGCGGGCTTCGCGACGGTGCCGCCCTTGCAGATGCGGGTACTGGAAAAGGCGGCCGGCGCGCCCAACCTGGCCTCGGCCTTCAATATCGCGGCCTTCAACCTGGGCAATGCCGCGGGCGCCTGGGTGGGCGGACTCACCATCGACCATGGCCCCGGCCTGGCCGCGCTGCCGTGGGTGGCCAGCCTGATGACGGCGGGGGGATTGCTGGTGGCGCTATACAGCTGGCGGCTGGACCGCCGGACGGGGCCGGTGATCGCGGTACAGCCCGCTTCGGAATGCGCGTAGAGGCGAGTGCCTGCGGCGCCGCGCCGCTGGCACGTACGGACGCCGCGGACGAGAAAAGGCCGATCCTGAAGTGAACGGCCCCCCGAAGGCCGGATTTTCCGTCCAGCTTTCGGGGGGCCGTTCAGTTCTATAGGCCGGCGTTCAGTTCCATGGGCCCGGGTTTTTATGTCACCCACACAGCGTGTGCGGGTGATCCGGGACCGCGGGCTGCTCCAGCAGGCCGGCGTCCGCCTATCAACGCCGCGTCAATTGGCTGACGTCGCGCACGGCGCCGCGGTCGGCCGAGGTGGCCAGCGCGGCATAGGCCTGCAGCGCCTGGGAAACGACACGCTGCCGTTCGCCCGGCTTCCATGCCTTGTCCCCACGGCTGTCCATTTCCTGGCGGCGCGCGGCGAGTTCGGCGTCACTGACATCCAGGTGGATGCGGCGGTTGGGAATATCGATGTGGATGGCATCGCCGTCGTGCACCAGGCCGATGGTGCCGCGTTCAGCCGCCTCCGGCGACGCGTGGCCGATGACCAGGCCGGACGAGCCGCCGGAAAAACGCCCGTCCGTGAACAAGGCGCAGGATTTCCCCAGCCCCTTGGACTTCAGGTAGGACGTGGGATAGAGCATTTCCTGCATGCCCGGCCCGCCCTTCGGCCCTTCGTAGCGGATCACCACGACGTCGCCCGCCACGACCTTGTCGCCCAGGATAGCCTCGACGGCAGCGTCCTGGCTTTCGAAGACGCGCGCGCGGCCCTTGAACACCAGCTGGCTTTCATCCACGCCCGCCGTCTTGACGATGCAGCCCTTCTCGGCCAGGTTGCCGTACAGCACCGCCAGGCCGCCATCCTTGGAATAGGCATGGGCCAGGTCGCGGATGCCGCCGTTGCTGCGGTCCAGGTCCAGGGTCAGGTAGGTCGCGTCCTGGCTGAAGGCCACCTGGGTGGGCACGCCGCCCGGCGCGGCGCGGTAGAACGTGCGGGCCTGCTCGCCGGCGCCGCCGTTGATATCCCATTTTTCCAGCGCCTTGCCCAGGGTGCCGCTGTGCGCATTGCCCGCCGAGAGATCCAGCAGGCCGGCACGGGCGAGTTCGCCCAGGATGCCGATCACACCCCCCGCGCGGTGCACGTCCTCGATGTGGTACTTGTCGGTGGCCGGCGCGGCCTTGCACAGGCAGGGCGTGCGGCGCGAGATGCGGTCGATGTCCGCCATGGTGAAATCCACGCCGGCTTCCTGCACGGCCGCCAGCAAGTGCAGGACGGTATTGGTGGACCCGCCCATGGCGACATCCAGCGTCATGGCGTTTTCGAAGGCGGCGCGGGTGGCGATATTGCGCGGCAGGACCGAGGCATCGTCCTGCTCGTAATAGCGGCGGCACAGCTCGACGACCAGGCGGCCGGCTTCCTCGAACAGCCCCTTGCGCCAGGCATGGGTGGCCACGATGGTGCCGTTGCCCGGCAGGGCCAGGCCCAGGGCTTCGGTCAGGCAGTTCATGGAATTGGCCGTGAACATGCCGGAACAGGAGCCGCAGGTCGGGCACGCGCTGCGCTCGTACTCGGCGACTTCCGCATCGGACATCTTGGGATCGGCGGCCTTGATCATGGCGTCGATCAGGTCGATCTTGGCCAGCACCTTGCCGTCCGTGGGCGACTTGATCTTGCCCGCTTCCATCGGCCCGCCCGAGACGAAGACGACGGGGATGTTCAGGCGCATCGCGGCCATCAGCATGCCCGGGGTGATCTTGTCGCAGTTCGAGATGCACACCATGGCGTCCGCGCAATGGGCGTTCACCATGTATTCGACCGAGTCGGCGATCAGTTCGCGCGACGGCAGCGAATACAGCATGCCGTCGTGTCCCATGGCGATACCGTCGTCCACCGCGATCGTGTTGAATTCCTTGGCGATCGCGCCGGCCTTTTCGATCTCGCCGGCGACCAGCGCCCCCAGGTCGCGCAGGTGCACGTGGCCGGGCACGAACTGCGTGAAGGAGTTCACCACCGCGATGATGGGCTTGCCGAAGTCGCCGTCCTTCATGCCGGTGGCGCGCCACAGGGCGCGGGCGCCGGCCATGTTGCGGCCGTGGGTGGAAGTGCGGGAACGGTATTGCGGCATGGCGTGTCGTCTCGGAAAGAGCGGGTTTTATCAGGACGCCCGCGCCGCGCGGGCGCGGCTAGCCGGGCGGACCGGGCCAAAAGCTTGCAATCATAACGCCTGGGCCAGGCCGGCGGCCGCGCGGGCCGGGCCCTTGCCGCGGGATGCCGCCCCTGCACCTGATCCCCGTCGTCGTGCCGGGGAATGTCCGGATGCCGGCGCTTCCCGCTTTTGCGCGGACTGTCGCATAATTCCGCATCGCTTCGATCCCGGCCGGCTGTCCCACGCGGATTTTTCGTCCGGTCCCTTCCGATCCCTTTGCCGTCTTCACGCAATGCCTCCTACCCTCTCTTCCGGCCCGATCATCCGCGACGCCTCGGCCGACGACATGGCGGCCATCCAGGCCATCTACAGTCATCACGTCCTGCATGGCACGGCCTCTTTCGAGCTGACGCCGCCCAGCCTGGAGGAAATGCAGCAGCGGCGCGCGGCGGTGCTGGCCCACAAGCTCCCTTACCTGGCGGCCGAGCTGGACGGGCAGATCGCCGGCTACGCCTACGCCACGCTGTACCGGCCCCGCCCGGCGTATCGCTATACCTGCGAGGATTCCGTCTACGTCAAGCCCGGCATGGCGGGCCATGGGATAGGCGGACGCCTGCTGGCCGAACTGATCCAGCGCTGCACGGCGCTGGGATGGAGGCAGATGCTGGCCGTGGTGGGCGACAGCGCCAACGCGGCTTCGCTGGCGGTACACGCGCGCTGCGGCTTCCATCCCGTCGGGACGCTGCGGTCGGTCGGACACAAACTGGGCGAATGGCGGGATACGGTGCTGATGCAGCGCGCGCTGGGCGAAGGCGATACGACCCCGCCGGGCGGCGCGGCCGCGGAATAGGTACGCGCATCGGCGGCCGGGCCGCCAAGGCGAGACGCACAGCCGCGCCGCCCGGCGTAGCGTGACAAGACTGCGGACAGGCCGCCCTACGCCGGCGGCAACGGCGCGGCCTGGCCGCCGGCCCAGCGCTCCCAGCCGGCCTTGCGCAGGGCGCAGGCCGGACACGTGCCGCAGCCATGGCCCCAGTCATGGCGGACGCCGCGTTCGCCCAGATAGCAGGTGTGGCTTTCGTCGATGATGATCCGCACCAGATCGTCACCGCCCAGCCGCTGCGCCAAGGCCCAGGTCTGGGCCTTGTCCAGCCACATCAGCGGGGTTTCGATGGTGACCCGGGTGCCCAGTCCCAGCGCCAGGGCCACCTGCTGGGCCTTCATCGTATCGTCGCGGCAGTCGGGATAGCCGGAAAAGTCCGTCTCGCACATGCCGCCGACCAGCACGTCCAGCTGCCGGCGATAGCCCAGGGCCGCCGCCAGCGTCAGAAACAGCAGGTTGCGGCCCGGCACGAAGGTATTGGGCAGGCCGTTGGCCTGCATTTCGATCTGCCGGTCGCTGGTCAGGGCCGTATCGCCTACCTGCCCGAGTACGGACAGATCCAGCAGGTGGTCGTCGCCCAGGCGCGACGCCCACCGCGGTATGCGGGCCCGCAATTCGCGCAGCACGTTTTGCCGCGCATCGAGTTCGATGCGATGGCGCTGGCCGTAATCGAACGCGACCGTTTCGACATGGGCATAGCGTTCCAGGGCCCAGGCCAGGCAGGTTGTCGAATCCTGCCCGCCGGAAAACAGCACCAGGGCGCGGCGCTCGTGGTTTTGCACGGAAACTCCGAAGTATCGAGGCCGGCGCACCGGCCGACCGCCGCGCGATCGCGGGAATCGCGCGCGACGGTTCAGGGGATATACCGTGCAATTAGAACCGCCGCGACTCCCTGTCGTCAAAGACCGCCGGCCGGGATCCCCGGCCGGCGTGCCGGCATTCTCGCCCGCCCGTGCCGCGAGGCTCCCGCCACGTCAGGCCAGCGCCGCCTCCGCCGCGCCACGCCCGGCGATGCGCCCGAAGATCGCCCCGGACACCAGCCCCGTGCCGCTGGGATAGTTGAAGTAGAAGAGGCCGCCCACCATTTCACCGGCACAGTACAGGCCCGGCATGGGGTTCAGGTGAACGTTCAGCACCTGGCCGTTTTCCGGATCGATGCGCAGGCCGCCGAAGGTGAACGTGATGCCGCAGGTCGTCGCATAGGCGTGGTACGGCGGCGTATCCAGCGCCTGCGCCCAGTTGGACTTGGGCGGCTCGATGCCTTGGGTGGACAAGCCGTCCTTGATCGTCGGATCGAAAGCCACGTCCTTGCGGATCGACGCGTTGTAGGACTTCACCGTCTCCAGGAAGGCGGCCGGATCCACGCCTTCCAGCTTCTGCGCCAGCTCTTCCAGCGTATCCGCCGTGGCCTTGGTCATCATCTTGATGCGGTATTCCGAGCGCAGCAGGTTCGTGACCTTGGAATCGAACACCTGCCAGGCGAACTGGCCGGGCTGCTTCAGGACCTCGCCGCCGTACTTGGCGTAGGTGAAGGAATGGAAATCCAGTCCTTCGTCGACGAAGCGCTTGCCATGGGCATTGATCAGCAGGCCGAAGATGTAGCTATGCTTCTGGAACTGGTCGCCGACGTTGACGTCGCCGAACTCCGGCGCGTTCAGGTCCCAGCCGGTCGCGTGGCAGCCCGACCAGTTGCCGTGGGCAGCGGCGCCGGCTTCCAGCGCCATGCGCAGCCCGTCGCCCTGGTTGAAGCGCGAGCCTCGCACCTTGGCCAGTTCCCACCCCGGCCCCAAGTAGCGGGCGCGCATCTCCGGATTGCCTTCGAACCCGCCGCAGGCCAGGACCACCGATTTGGCTTCGAACACGACGGGCTGGCCGTCCTGGGTCCCGCGGATGCCGGTGACCCGGTCGCCCTCCGTGATCAGCGACTTGGCGCGCGTCTTGTAGTGCACGTCGATGCCCGCGTTCCTGGCCGCCTTGTCCAGGAACTGCACCAGGCCCGCGCCCCCGCCCGACACTTCGATGGGCAGGCGGCCGAAGAACTTGCGCCGGCCGTTGACCAGAGAGGACTGCCGCCCGTAGTTCGGCACGAACTTGGCGCCCTTGGAACGCAGCCACACCATCACGTCCAGGCTTTGCGTGACCAGGATTTCCGACAACTGCGGATCGGTGCGATAGCTGGTCAGGCGAAACAGGTCGTCGAAGTATTCGTCCGTGGTGTTGGTGAAGTAATCGCTGGTCGCGATTTCCTCCTCGGTCAGGTCGGTGACTTTCTTCAGGTCCTCCACCGACTCGTAGGCGAAGCGCATGACGCCGCCGGCGAAGCGGCTGTTGCCGCCCGATTCGTCTTCGGAGGCCGCCTCCAGGATGGCGACCCGCACGCCATGCTCGCGTGCGGACAGCGCCGCGCACAGCGCCGCGTTGCCCTTGCCGACCACCACCACGTCATAACGATGAATATGCTCTTCCACTTCCGGGTCCTCAGTCTATGGCGGCGCTTGCGATCAGCGCCATCAGCGCCTCCATGCGAGGCAGGGTTTCAACACGTTCGATGCCGTCGGCGATGGCGCCCACGGCATCCTTGCGCAGCGCGCGCTCGGCGCACAGCACGAATTTGTCCCGCAGCAGCGCGGGCGGCAGCGGATTGGCCGACGTGCGCCCCAGCGGCTGGTCCACCTGCGACTCCAGTACCGTGCCGTCGCGCAGCGTGATGCGCACGCGGCCGCCGAAGTGGTTGGTGGCGGGAAAGACTTCCTCCTCCGCCTGGTCGTAGGGCGCCACGTGGATGCGGCCCAGCAGCGCGCGCGCGGCCGGCTGCATATAGGCGTCCGGCTCGAAGTCGGCGACGCCGACCTTGGCGTCCAGCAGCGCGCGCGCCAGGACGTACTGCAGGCTGAACTTCGCGTCCAGCGGGCTGTTCGGGTCGGGCCGGTTGGTGTGCGCCAAGCGGCGCGAATGGATCCAGGCGTCCACGCGGGCCACGTCGTCCGGCCGTGGACGATGGCGGCGCGCCAGGTCCAGCATGGCGTCCAGTGCCGGGTGCGTGCTGCCGCAGCACGGATACTGCTTGATGGCGATGCCAGGCTGGACGATATCCAGCGGATCGGCCCAGGCGTCCAGCGCGCGGCGCGTGTCGTAGGTGCCCGGCCCGTTGAACACATCCAGGAACCCCTGCCTGTGCTCGAAGACGGTGGCGCGATTGGCGGTGAAGCCCAGGCGCGCCAGCCGCGCGGCGTACAGCCCGTTGCGCGCGCAATGGCCGACGTGCAAGGGCTTGGTCATCGTCCCGAAGTTCGCCTTGATGCCCGACGCGAACGAGGCCGCCAGCGCCAGCGCGGTGGCCGTGGCATCGCCGTCCAGGCCCATCAGCTTGGCGCAGGCCGCCGCGGCGCCGAAGGTGCCCAGCGTGGCCGTGGGATGCCAGCCCTTGGTGTAGTGGTGAAAGTTGACCGCCAGCCCCAGCTTGCATTCGGCCTCGAACCCCGCCACATAGGCCAGTACGAAGTCGCGCCCGCTGGCGTTCAGCTGCTGCGCCAACGGCAGCAGCGCCGACAGGACCGGCGCGGAGGGATGGCCGCCTATCGTGTTGTTGCAGTCGTCGAAGTCCAGCGCATGGGAGGCGGTGCCGTTGATCAGCGCCGCGTCCAGCACGCCAATGTGGCGCCGCGTGCCCAGCACCAGCGCCGGACCGTCCTGGGTGTCCAGCGCCTGCGCGGCCAGCCGCGGCGCCTCCTCGTGCGCCCCCGCCAGCGTGACGCCGATGGTGTCGAGCAGGCCGACGCGCGCCCAATGGATGGCGTCGCCGGGCAGGTCCTCGTAGGCCAGCGCGGCGATGCGGTTTCCCAGTTCGCGGGCCAGGCCCGCGGCCCCGGCGGATGCGCCGCCGCGTTCGAGTTCGTCTGGATCGCTCATTCGGTCGGTATTCCCATTTTCTTGATAAGCGCCTGCCACCGCTCCACTTCGGCGCGGATGTGGGCGCGAAAGGCGTCCGGTGAACTGCTGGTGGGCTCGGATCCGTCGGCCGCCATGCGCTGCGCCACCTCGGGCAGCGCGACGATGCGCACGATTTCCTTGTTCAGCTTGTTCACGATGGGGGCAGGGGTATGCGCCGGCGCGAGCATGCCGTACCAGCCCGCGACGTTGTATCCGGGCACGCCGGCTTCCTGCATGGTGGGCAGCTCCGGCGAGGCCGGCGAACGCCTGTCCGTCGTGACCGCCAGCGGACGCAGGCGGCCCGCCTTGATCAGCACATCGGCCTGCAGGCGGGTGGAGAACAGCATGTCGATCTGGCCGCCGGCGACGTCCGTCATGGCCGGCGATCCGCCCTTGTACGGCACGTGCGTCAACGGGATGTCCGCCAGCGAGGAGAACAGCGCGCCCGACAGGTGGCTGAGCCCGCCGATGCCGGAGGACCCGTAGGTCATCGGCTTGGCCTGACGCGCCTTTGCCAGCGCGATCAGGTCCTTGACGCTGCGCACCGGCAGATTGGGATTGACCACCAGCACGTAGGGCTGCGAGGTGATCTGCGAGATGGGCGCGAAATCGGTCAGCAGGTTGTAGGGCTGCTTGTGCCCCTGCAGCGTGACGTTGACGGTGGCGCTGGCCGTCATCATGGTCAGGGTATAGCCGTCCGGCTCGGACTTCGCCGCCATTTCCAGGCCGATCGTGCTGTTGCCCCCGGCCCGGTTTTCCACCACGACGGACTGGTTCCAGGCCAAGGTCATCTGGTGGGCGATTTCGCGGCCGATGATGTCGGTGCCGCCGCCCACGGCAAAGGGAATCAGCAGGCGGATCGGGCGCGACGGATATTTCGCGGCTTCTTCCGGGCCTTGCGCGCGCACGCGCGGCACGACCGCGGCGCCGGCCAGCGCCAGTCCCAACGCATTGAGCCGTCGTCTCCGCATGTCCATACGCCGATCTCCTCCTGCTGGCGCGACGGCGCGCCGCGGCGCCCTTGCAGGGCGGGCACGGGCCGTGTCCAGCGCTGTTTCGCGCGGCCTTGTCCCGGCCGCGGCTTGTCCTTCGTGTTTAGAATACCACGGTATACTATTTTTGAAAGACGCCTACACCCCAGGATCGCGCCATGTCACTTCCCCCGATTTCCCCTCCCCAGCCGCCGCGGGAAGAGACGTCCGAGCACGATGCCGACACCGCGTCCAGGACGCTGGCGCACTTCGCCGCAAGCCTGCGATTCGAGGACATCCCGGGGGACGTCCGGGAGCGCGCGGCGGCCTGCATCGCGGACACCCTGGGATGCATGGTCTACGGCGCGCGCTTTCCCTGGAGCACGATGACCGCGGCCTACGCCCGCCGCTACGGCGGCCAGGGCGCGTGCACCATCTTCGGCGCGGCCGGCCCCGGCGTCACGGCGCCCCAGGCGGCACTGGCCAACGGCGCGGCCGCCCACGCCTTCGAACAGGACAGCCTGCGCTATCCCGGCGCCGGCGTGCATCCGGGCGCCACCCTGGTCCCCGTCGTGGCCGCCGTCGCCCAGGAAACCGGCGCGGACGGGCGGCGGGCGCTGACCGCCTTCGTCGCGGGCTGCGAAGTGCTGTTCCGCATCGGCGCCGCATCCCGCCACAGCAGCGAAAAGCTGGGCTTCCATGCGCCGGGCCTGACCGGCCCCTATGGCGCGGCCGTCGTCGCCGGTGTGCTGCTGGGGCTGGACGCCGCCGGGATCGCGCGCGCCCTGGGCATCGCGGGATCGCTGTCGGCGGGCCTGCTGGCCTTCACCAAATCCCGCGAGGGCGCGATGGTCAAGCGCCTGCACATGGGCCGCGCGTGCGAAGCCGGCATCCTGGCCGCGCGCCTTGCGGCCGACGGCTACACCGGCCCCGAAACCATCCTGGAAGGCCGCTTCGGCTTCCTGGACACCTATTGCCGCGATGCCGATCCGCAGCGGCTGACGGCCGGCCTGGGTAACGAATGGGAAACGCTGCGCATCTGCATGAAGCGCTATGCCTGCCACGTCACGCCGCAGGCCGCCATGCAGGCCCTGCGCGAGATGATGGCCGCGCACGGTTTTGCCGGCGGCGACGTGGCCGAGCTGGCGCTGGGCATGTCGGAAAAGGTGGTCAGCCATCACGACATCCGCCGTCCCGGCGACATCATGACGGCGCAATACAGCGTGCCCTTCTGCGTCGCCCTGTCGCTGTACCGCGATCCCGAGGACCCGCGCGCGTTCGACGCATCGGCGCTGGACGACGCCGCGATCGCGGACCTGTGCGGGCGGATCGCGCTGTCCGCGGCACAGGCGCTGCCGTCGGCATGGAGCGCGCGCATCGCCGTGACGCTGCGCGACGGACGCCGCCTGGAGGCCCTGGCATGCGACTACAAGGGCATGCCGCAAACGCCGATGTCCGGCCCCGAACTGCGGCGGCGCTTCCTGCTGTTGACCGAAGAAGCCCTGGGCGCGCGGGACGCCGGCGACTGGTACGACAGGCTCATGCGGCTGCCGGCGCAGCCGTCGCTGCCGCTGCCGTCAGCCTGACTGCTTTTCCCCGCCCAGCGGCGGCCGGCGCGGCGCCTCGCCGACCAGCTTCGTATGCTGGACGCGCGTCCGGGCCCGCAGCGCGTTTTGCACGTGCCGGGCCGCCACGGCGCGCGCCGCGGCCTCGTCGTGCGCGGCGATGGCCTCGTACAGTTCGCGGTGCTCCTCGATGACCTGCTCGCGGCGTTCTTCGATGACCAGCGTGGATATGTTCCGGTACGCCGAGAGCGTGTCGGCCGTGATCAGCAGGAACTTCAGCAGGAATTGATTGTGCGCGGCCCGGTACACCAGGTCGTGGAAGGTACGGTTGTGCTCGTACATCTGCTCCGGCTGGTCGCGTATCGAGGACTCATGGTCGACCAGATGCTTGAGCGTGGCGATTTCCGCATCGGTGGCGCGCTTGGACGCCAAGGCCGCCGCCGCGCCTTCCAGCAACTCGCGCACGGCATACAGCTCCTGCACCGCCTCGTCGTCGATGGACGCCACCACCAGGCCACGGCGCGGATGCTGGGTCAGCAGGCCCTCGTTTTCCAGGCGGCGCAGCCCTTCGCGGGCTGGCGTGCGACTGATGCCGAGCCATTCCGCCACCTTGTATTCGGACACGCGGTCGCCCGGCTTCAGGTCATTGGCCAGGATCGCTTCGCGTACCGACTCGTAGGCAACGTCGCCTAGCAGCTGATTGGAGTCGTAGGGTTTTCTTGTCATAAGTCATATCCCGCGGCGGCAGCCAGGCGCACGAAAACAAGGTGGGGGCCGTCAACAGGCCCCAGGGCAAAAGTGTTCACGCTGAGGACAGTGCCTTGACGGTGGCCGGCGTGCCGTGAAAGCATCCTGGATTGTAGAACCTCCCCATGTTTCCGGACCGCCCATGATTTCCAAACTCGTAGAAAGCGCCGCCGAGGCGCTGGCCGACATCCCGGATGGCGCCACCATCCTGATCGGCGGCTTCGGGCCCGCTGGCCAGCCGATCGAGCTGATCGATGCCCTGCTGGCCCAGGGCGCCAAGGACCTGGTGATCGTCAACAACAACGCCGGCAACGGCACGACGGGGCTTGCCGCCCTGCTGGGCGCCGGCCGCGTGCGCAAGATCATCTGTTCGTTTCCGCGCCAGGCGGATTCGCAGATCTTCGACGGCCTGTACCGCGCCGGCAAGATCGAACTGGAACTCGTCCCGCAAGGCACGCTGGCCGAGCGCATCCGCGCCGCCGGCGCGGGCATCGGTGGCTTTTTTACCCCCACGGCCTACGGCACCCCGTTGGCCGAGGGCAAGGAAACGCGCGAGCTGAACGGCAAGCAGTATGTTTTCGAATTGCCGCTGCATGCGGACTACGCCCTGATCAAGGCCGAGCGCGCGGACCGCTGGGGCAACCTGACCTACCGCAAGACCGCCCGCAACTTCGGGCCCATCATGGCCAGCGCGGCCAAGGTCGCCGTGGCCCAGGTCCGCGAAATCGTCGAACTGGGCGAACTGGAACCGGAAGCCATCGTCACCCCGGGCATCTTCGTCAAGCGCGTGGTGCGCATCGATGGGAGCGTAAACCAATGAACACCAAACTGACCCGCGACCAGATCGCGGCTCGCGTCGCCCAGGACATCCCGGAAGGCGCCTACGTGAACCTGGGCATCGGCCTGCCCACGCTGGTGGCGAACCACCTGCCCGCCGACCGCGAGATCGTGCTGCATACCGAAAACGGCATGCTGGGCATGGGCCCCGCGCCGGCCAAGGGCCAGGAGGACTACGACCTGATCAATGCCGGCAAGCAGCCGGTCACCCAGGTGCCGGGCACGTCCTTCTTCCACCACGCGGACTCCTTCGCGATGATGCGTGGCGGCCACCTGGACATCTGCGTGCTGGGCGCGTTCCAGGTCTCGGTCAACGGCGACCTGGCCAACTGGCACACCGGCGGGGCCGATGCCATCCCCGCCGTGGGCGGGGCGATGGACCTGGCCAGCGGCGCCAAGCAGGTCTTCGTCATGATGGAACTGGCCACGCGCGACGGCCAAAGCAAGCTGGTGCCGCAATGCACCTATCCGCTGACGGGCGTGCGCTGCGTATCGCGCGTCTATACCGACGTCGCCGTCTTCGATATCCGCGCCGACGGCGTCTACGTCATCGACATGTTCGGCGACACGGAGCCGGCGGCGCTCGAACGCATGACCGGACTTCCGCTACGATTCGAGCTACCGGTCGCCCGCTGATATCCTGGGGGCGACGCCTATCGCGGGAGAACCCCCATGAAACGCCTGCTTGCCACCGCCATCCTTGCCGCCGCCGCCTTCAGCGCGGCGGCGCAATCGCTGCCTCAAGGCGTCACGATCGACAACCTGGCGGCGGTGAAGGATACCGGCAAGGGCACCACCTACATCCGGGCCACCGTGCATAACGACAGCGGCAAGACGCTGAACCGCGTGTCGGTGCTGTTCCAGCTTCAGGACGCCCAGGGCAATGTCATCGGCACCACGTCGGCCCAGACTTTCAACCTGCCCGACAAGCAGACCTGGAACGTGACCGCCACGACACCGCTGCCGTTCAGCCGGTTCTCGCCCTACGAAATCAAGGCCGAGTAGCGGCACCCCAGATCAGGGCAGCGGCACGAAGGCCAGGCAAGGCGCCGGATAGCCGACGCATCAAGGCTGCAGCGTAAGCGTATGCGCCGCCGCGCCCGGCACGAAGGGCGACGCGGCGCCATCCACCCAATCCTGGTGCCCCGCCAGGAAGAATGGCGACATGGGGTGCCCTGACGCGCCCCCCGGCATTTCGAGTATTCCCTGCGCTTCCCTGCTCGGCGCCACGACGAAGCGTTCGGACGCGCCGAAGGACGGCCGCTGCACGCGCGGCATATTGATATCCCCCGGCACCGCCTGCACAGGCGCCGCGAACCACGCCCGCACCGGCTCGGGCAGCAGGCCCGCGAAGGCGTGGCCGATCGCCAGCTGGTTGCGTTCGCCCCAATCCGCCTGCTCCAGCGGCGCGCCGCGCGGTCGGTTGCGGGTAATGGTTTCGTCGATGGCGGCCAGCACGAACGCGCGCCAGTCGCCGTAATGGGCGGGCACCCACGCCTTCGCATCGACCAGGGCGCGCATGACGGCCTCCAGCCGCGAGGAAGCGCGGCCCACCGAAATCAACGGCGCGAGTTCCGGAGCGCGCGCCGACAGCCGTTCGTCCAGTCCGGCGAACCAGGCGCCATACAGCGTTTCTCGGAAATCGCGCACCAGCGTATAGCCTGCCTGGTCGACATCGGCGCGGCCGTTCCACTGCAGCAGGATGCGGCGGAACGCGGCGCGGTCCGGATGCCGCGTCAACGCGGACGCGTCCAGCACGTCCAACGCCAGCTGGCGCCAGAACGACAGCCAAAGACCGCGGTCGTCCAGCTGGATGGCGAGCAGGTCTTGTTCATCGTGCTGGTCCCGCGCCAACAGGGCGTCGCGGATCTGCGTGCCGCGCAGGCCGACGTCCGCGCCGCCGTCGCCGATCGCGCGCTGGCGCGCGGCCTCGCCGAGCTGGGTGTTATTGGCCGTCCACAAGCGGCCCGAAGGCGGATCCACGACACGCGGATACTGCCGGGGCGGCAGGCGCCCGGCCGGCGCGGCCGCCTTCGCGGCGTCGACCGGATAGCCGTCGGGATCCCGGGTGGCCAAGGGCAACGGGCCGGCCAGCGTCCAGCCGATATGGCCCGCGTGGTCCGCCACCAGGATGTTCTGCGTCGGTACGCCGGCGCGCTGCGCCACGCGCAGCGCCTCGTCCACATCGCGCGCCGTTTCCATGCCCAGCAGGCCCAGGTCGGCGGCATCGGGCCGGTAGGCGACCCACTCGACGGCATAGGTATCGTCGCCTACCTGAAGCTCCGGTCCCCAACGCGTCTCCAGGACCGGCCTTCGTACCGGCGCACCGCCCTTCACCTGTATCCATTCATCGTGCTCGACCGCGGTTTCCCATTCGCCGGACGGGCCGCGATAGCGACGCGGATCGGCGGAATCGCGCTGCAGGTGTATCAGGTCGATGTAGTGGCCATAGCTGTTGGCGTAGCCCCATGCCACGTCGCCGTTGCTGCCCGCCACCACCACGGGCGTGCCCGGCAGGCTGATACCGGCGATGCGGCGCGGCGACCCATCGCGCAGCACCAGCGTCAGGCGATACCAGATATTGGGCAGCCGCAGCCCCAGGTGCATATCGTTGGCTAACCGCGCCGCGCCGTCCACGCCGTGCGACCCGGCCACGGCAAAGGCGTTGCTGCCGACCTCCCCGCCCTCATCGGACGCGGCCTCCTGCGGGAAGATGCCGGCGAACAGCGGACCGACCGCGGCGGCAAGATCACCGTCCGCCCGGCCCGCGGAGTGATGGTCCCCCGGCGCCGCGGCACCGGCATTGCGATCCACCGGAACCGCGCGAGATCGCGCGGCGCCGCGCCCATCCAGCCAGTCGGGCCGGGCGCGCGGCACGCGCGGCGTGGGCGCGTCGGGAGCGAGGCCGTCCAGCGGCGCGTCAAGCGTACTGGCCCGCGGCGTCAGGAAGGCCAGCATGTCGGCGGACACCGCATCGCGCAGGAAACCGCGCGACAGCACGCGATTCAATTCGGCCGATTGCAGGTCCAGATACATCGCGTCCACCACCAGCAGCGTGTCTTCGGGACGCCAGGGCTGCGGCCGCACGCCCAGCACCCCGTATTCGAAGGGCCATACCGGCAGCGCCGCCTGGGCCGCGTTCACCCCATCGGCATAACGCTGCAGCAGCTCACGCTGGCCGGGGGGCAGCGCGGCATAGGCCGCCTGCGCACGCGCGCGGAACCGATGCATGCGATTGCGCTGGTCCAGGGGGATGGCGTCCGCGCCCACCAGCGCGGCGACTTCGCCGGCGGCCACCCGCCGCAGCAGGTCCATCTGGAAATAGCGATCCTGGCCATGCGCGTAGCCGGTCGCATAGGCGAGGTCCAGGCGATTCGCGGCAGTCACCGTCACGGTCCCCCGGGCATCGCGCTCGATCGTGGCGGACGCTGACAAGCCGGTGGCGTCGATGGTGCCGTCCAGGCGCGGCAGGCTGGCATGCATCGCCCACCACGCGACCCCGCCGGCCGCGGCAGCCAGCACGAGCACGGCGGCGCCCAGCAGCGCCAGGACACGCCCCCACCGGCGCGCGACGCGGAAGGCTCGCGGCCGCCACGGCGTCATGTCAGCGGAATTCCACGACGACGGGCTGGTGGTCCGATGCCGCGCTTTGCGGGTCGACGTCGCACCGGACAAGCCGGGTGGCCAGGTCCGGCGTCACAAAAACGAAGTCGCAGGCAAAGGGCCCCTGCGGCCACTGCACGCGGTCGTACACGCCCACCGTCGGTGCGTGCGGCACTTGGCCATGCCGGGCCAGCCAGGCATCGTTAAATGACGGCACGCCGGCCGGCATGGGCTCCAGCATGCGCTGATAGGCCGGGTCGTCCACCGCGCTGTTGAAGTCGCCACAGACCAGCCCGGCAAGGGGACGCTCCACCGCGGCGAAGGGGCCGCTGGGGTCGCCATGCGGACTGGGCCGCATGGCATGGCCGCATGCCTCCACGTGCAAGTCGCGCAGAGCCTGCGCTTGCGCGAGGCGCTGCGGCGCCGAATAGAACTCCAGGTGCGTGGTGGTCACCCGCACAGGGCCGATATCGCTGAGCAACACCGCTTCGAGCGCCACGCGCGGCATCGACTTGACCGTGGGGTCGGACGGCCACGGCAGGCTGTGGCGGAATACGGGGCCCACGGGATAGCGCGTAATGATGGCGTTGCCGTTCTGGCGGCGCGGCGCGCCCAGCCGCGCGGGGGGCAGGTCCGCGCCGATACCGCTGAGCACGGTATATCCGGGCAGCAGCGCGCCGAGCGCGGCGAATTGATCCGCGTCGGGCCCGCCCGGCAGGCCGCCCGCGGCCGCATCGCCATGGAAACCGCGCGTGACTTCCTGCAGGCACAGGACGTCGAAGTCGCACAGGCGCCGTGCCTCGTCGACGATGCGGCGCAGGTCTACTCTGCCGTCCACGCCGCGGCCCCATTGAATATTCCAGTTCACCAGTCGCATGTGGCCTGTTTTACCAGCCGCCCTGTTACGCGTCCACCGGCTTCTCGCGTGCCGGCGTACGCCTTTTACGGAAAAAAACGCCGGCGACGCCGGCGTGCGCCGACCGCCGGGGCGGCGCGCTCGCATTCCGGCACGCGCATTTCATCCGCACAGGGAACAGCGCGGAACGGCAGGGGCACTCAACGCGCCTTGAAGGGAGTACACAACCATGAGACAACGTCGCAGCCATTGCCGCGCACGGACGCGCACCGGCAGCGCCTTCACGCACGGACAGGAGGCCTGGCGGCCATGACAGCACCCGTTACCGGCATCGGCGCGGCATGGCAGCCGGCGGAATTGCCGCCCCCCATCGCCGAACCGCCCCTGCGCAGCCTGTGGGGCCTGCTCTCGGTCCAGGTCCAGGCCGGGCCCGGCGCGGACGAACTCGACAGCCCGCATCTGGAAGCCGCGCTGCGCATGATCAACGGCACGGAAATCGGCGCCGCCCTGCTGCGCGAGATCGCGACCTGCGACATCCCCGCCGGCGACCGGCCCGTGATCGCGCTGGACGGCCCCGCCGACCCCGGACCCGCCGCGTTCACGGACGATGCCGCGGCCGCCAATCCCTTCCTCATCCATTTCACCGTGGAGAGCCCGCCCTCGTCCCCGGCCGGGACGCCCGCGGACACCGACGACGGCATATACCCCGCCCCCGGCGCGAAGTCCGCCATCGACCTGTTCGTCGACCTGGCCACGTACCTGGCCAGCCGTACCGGACAGCTGCGCCAGGTGACCAGCCTGGGCTACGGCGACTATTCCACGCTGGCCTTCCAGGAACAGCTGGGCAGCAAGATCCCGCAATGGCAATACACCCTGGAAGCCTACGTCCGCGCGCCCGCGCACCCGGATGAAGACCGCGCGACCGTGTGGGAAACGGTCAATCAGTGGTATCAGGCCGGCGATCCGCACCGGCCCTTGCAGCTGCATTCGCTGAACCTGCGCGCATGCCCACCGTTGCGCGAGGTACCCGGGCTGGCCTGGCTGGTACTGGCCGACAACGCGCTGACGGCCTTTCCATCCCTCGATCAACTGCCAAGCACGTTGACGCAGATCGACCTGGCGGGCAACCCCATCGTCACGCCGCCGGATGGCTACGGCGCCCAGCTACGCCACGTGACCCTGGACAAGACCGTCTGCGAAAACACCGCGCTGCGCGGCACCCTGTCGCCGGACGTGGAGCTTGTCGAGGCCGACGCCGACTATATCGAGACTTACACCATGGCTACCCGCTTCGTGACGGAATTTCCCGAAACGATGGTCGACATGCTGCCCGTCGAAGCGATGGAACGCGCGGGGTGGGTCAACGCCGTGATGGCCCCCCTGTATCCCAAGGACATGCTGGAAAACGCGGCCGCCAACTGGTTCGCGCCGCGCTTGCCTGGCGAAGTCTCGCTGGCGCCGACAGACGCGGCGCACGCATGGCGCCACGCACAACAGATCGACGCCAATGGCGCTGCCGCGCTCACCGCGATGCTCGACCGCCTGCACGAGGGCTGGAGCCTGCATCCCGACCCGGCATTCCGCCAGCGCTTCGTCACGCTGTTGGCGAAAATGTGCACTCGGGGCAACGAGGACTTTCTGGAAGAATGCCTGGGCATCGCCCGCGAAGGCGCGTCGTCCTGCGACGACCAGATCCTCTACACCGTGAACAGCCTGCATATCGCGTCCTTGAACGCCGACGTGATGGCAGGCAAGTACGACCTTCGCCTGGTCGAGCTGATGCACCACGCAGAGGACATGCTGAACGTGCATACCCTCACCCAGTTCTTCAGCGACCTGAGGCCGGAACTCGAACGGCGCGCGCGGGAAAAGGACGTGCCCTTCGACGAAGTCGAGCAATGGCTGCATCTGCACAGCCTGCTGCAGCGCGTCGTGCACCTTCCCACCATGCTGTTCAGGATGCAGTTCACTCACCTCTCCGTGGTGAACGATGGCGATGTGCAAGCCGCCCGCGCGGCCATCGCAAACGCCAAAAACACGGGATTCCTGGACTTCCTTGCCTCGTGGTCGCCATTGCAGTCGGTCATCCGGCGCACCGCGCCCCGGCTGGCGGAGCGCGCGGACCGGTGGCGCGATCACATCTACAACCATCGCGGCCGCGTCTATGGCACGCTCGATCGCCTGATGGGAACGGACGGCCAGCTGTTCGCCGCCGGAAACGGGTCCGACATCGCAATTTTCCGCGTCGGCCCCCGCATGTTCCGGACTCGATTCGAACGCCTGGTCGACAAGCGCCTGGCCGCGCACGGACTGGACCGCGGGACGCCGGACGTGCTGCCCCCGGTCTGCCGGGCCGTGGACAAGGACATGCAGGCGCTCATCCGGAAAACCACCGCGCGCGAGTTCCTCAACATGTACGGGCTGAAACTGGAGCAGGCCATCCAGGACATCGACCAGCCGCGCTGGTTCAAGCGGCTGCGCAAGAAAGTTCGCTAGGCGGCGTCAGGCCTGCCGCTTGAACTGCCGGCGGTAGGCGGAAGGCGATATCTGGAAGTTGCGGGAAAAGTGCTGGCGCAGTGACGATCCGCTGCCCAGACCCGCCCGTCCGGCGATGACTTCCAGCGGAAGCTCCGTGGTTTCCAGCAGCTTCTGCGCCAGCCGCAGCCGCTCGGCCAGCAGCCATTCGCTCAGGCTGCATCCCGTCAAGGACAGGAAACGGCGGTTGAAGGTGCGGCGGCTCATGGCCAGGCGTTCCGCCAGGCTGTCGGCCGTGTGTTTTTCCACGATGGTTCCACGCAGCCAGTCCAGCAGTTCGGCCAGGCGAAACCCGGCGCCTTCCGTGGAAAACGGCTGCGGCGGCAGTTGCGCCTGTGCGCCATGGCGATGCGGCGGCACCACCAGCCGCCGCGCGGCGAAATCCGCCACCTTGGCGCCGTAGAGCCCCCGCACGATGTGCAGGCAGCAGTCGATGCCGGCCGCCGTGCCGGCGGAGGTCGTCACATTGCCGTCGTCCACATACAGCACGGAGGGTTCGACCTTGATGCGGGGATACTGGCTGGCGAAGTGGTCCGCCCAGGCGAAATGCGTGGTGGCGCGGCGGCCGTCCAGGATGCCGGCGGCCGCCAGCACGTAGGCGCCCAGGCACAGCCCCACGACCCGCGCGCCGCGCGCGCTGGCCGCCGCGATCGCATCGACCAGGGCAGCCGGGGGGATTTCCTTGGGATCGCGCCAGCTGGGCACCACCACCACGTCCGCCGTCTGGGTGATATCCAGCGAGGGGGTGGTCACCACCGCAAATCCCGATGTGGTGGTGGCCAAGGTGCCGCCTTCGGAGGAGCACACCTTCAGCGCAAACCGCGGCGCCCCCGGTACCCCGCCGTACGTGCCGAATACCGCGCACGGCACCGACAGGTGAAACGCGCTGATCCTGTCGAAGGCGATTACTGCGATGACGGGCGCTTGCATGACGCGGCTAGGTGAAAGGGGACGGGCTTGGGTATTGACCCAATTCTATCGAAAATTGACCGTAAACCGGCGAACCATTTAGTGCGGATGGTCGAGAATTCCGCTGCCATGGGGGAAGAACCGATCCGCGTACCGCGGCGCGAAACGCGCGGGAATACGGGCAGGTTCGAAGAGTATTTCAAAAAAACGATATAGAAGGCAGGGCTGCGCGATGCCGATCAAGCTTCTCTCGAACGGAAAGACCATCACCCTCCGGTCGTTCCCCCGGGCCGAGGATTTTCCGGTCGACGAGCGCGCCGCCACCATGGACGCCTTCAATCGCCTTATCGGCATGAATTGGGATGTCACCGAACCGCACTGGACGCCGACCCACAGTCCTTTCCGTAGCGGTTACGGCCTGGTACTCGTTCTTGCCGACAAGGAGCTCGTCGGGTTTTCGATTTACCAGTACTTCGATATGAATGGCGACCTTTGCCTGTACCGATCCGGTACCGAACTGGCGCCTCCCTACCAGGGCCTGGGGGTATACAGCGATATCACGGACCTGATATTCGCCGAGGCCTTCCGCCAGCGGCCGCATCAGTCGCGGCTGCTGTATTGCTGGCGGACCCGCAATGCCATCGTCGCTTTGGCCAACGCGCGCCGCTGCGCGGAGGTCGTACCCGACCTGCAGGCCGACCCGCCCAAGGAAAACGGCGGCCGGGCCGGCCTGCTGGCCTTGGCGGTGCTGGCCGCCAAGCGGTTGTATCCCGATCGGGTACTGGAACTGCCCGCGCTGGTCATGCGCGACGTCTACGGCCATATCAAGCACCGCAAGCCGACCTATCGCGGCGCCGCCGTGCATGTGGGCAAGCGCATCGCCACGCTGGCGCCCAATTCCACCGACGCACTGTTTTCCCTGGGCGTCGTCCGCCGACCCACATTGTCATGAGCAAGGCCGCCTCGCTTTCCCCGCCATCGCTGCCGCTGGGCAGCGACCGGCCCACCGCACGCGCGTACGCATCCTGGATCCTGATCGCGCTGGCCTATTCCATTGCGTTCATGCAGCGGCTCGCGCCGCAATCCATGCTGAACGAATTGTCGGCGTCGTTTTCCATCGACGGCGCGGGCCTGGGCATGCTGGCCTCCGGCTATTTCTACGGCTATCTGGCCATGCAGATTCCGGCGGGCATCCTGGTCGATACGCTGGGTGTGCGGCGCGTCCTGCTCGGCAGCCTGCTGGTGTCGCTGACCGGCACGGCCTGTTTCGCCCTCGCGCCCACCGTCGCCGCCGCCTTCGCCGCGCGCCTGGTGGTGGCCTGCGGGGATGCGCTGGTCTTCACCGCGATGCTGAAACTGGTCGCCCTGAAATTCAAGCAAAGCCGCTTCGGCCTGATGTCGGGCTTGTCGCAGGTATCCGGCTATCTCGGCGGGGTGATCGCCACCACTCCGCTGGCCTACGCCGTATCGGAACTGGGATGGCGCGAATGCTTCGCCATCGTCGCCTGCGCCGTCGCCGTCAACCTGGGGGCCTCCGCGCTGGTATTCCCCCGAACGGACCAGGCCCCGATGTCGCCGAAAGAACTATTGCCCCGGCTCGGACAGACGCTGCGCCTGTTCCGCAGCCGCCTGCGCAATGCCGGCAGCTGGGGATGCGCCGTCGTTTTCGCGTCGCACTTCGCCTCCGTCACTACTCTATCTGGCGTATGGGGCTTGCCCATGGTCCGGGATACGCTCTCGATCAGCAAGGACCAGGCAAGCACTTGCATCCTGGCATTCCTGGTGAGCAACGTGGCCGGCTCCATCCTGCTCGGCCATTTGTCGGACCGCGTCCGCAACGTGCGACGCGCGCTGCTGTGGAATTGCCTGCTGCGCGCTGCGATCCTGCTTACCTTGCTTCCGGCATTGCTGGCATCGCTAGGCTATGTATACGCCATCGCGTGCTTCAGCGTCCTGGGCTTTGTGGCCGGCGGCACCGTACCGCTGGTATTGAAAGCGGTAAGAAAGCTGTACTCCACCGAAATGATCGGCATCGGAGCATCCTTCAACACCACGCTGGCTGGCATTACGGCCGCGTTGGTGCAGCCGCTTATCGGATCCCTGCTGGCCGCCTCGGCCACGGGCAGCCCCGGCCACTTGTCCTACACGGCGCAGGGCTATACCGGATTCGTTCTCTTCATGGCGGCCGTCTCGGCCCTGGGCTGTATCGGCGCGGCGGCGATGCGCATGACGCAACAAGCTTAGCCCCCCTCATCGTGCCGATGCGGCATCACGCCGCGCGCGCGTCATGGCAAGTCGATTCATTTCCCTCCACCTGAATGGGTAGACAAAGCCGTGAATGACTATCTAAGCCGTTCCCAAGTCCAGCAACGCCACACCGGTGGCACATGGCAAGCCATTCTTTTCCAGGAACTGGCCAGCACGCTCAACAGCGATACGCGGGCCTTTCCCTGCATCTTCGGCGTCGCGGGATATCGCGCCGACCAGCTGCGCTATCTTTTCCTCGATGAAGACGACATCGAAGGACTGGCGCGTAACCTGCGCGCCTATGTCGCCGCGTCGCGCAGCTACGGCCCCAACACATCGCTGGTCGTGTTTTTCCGCCCCCGCCCGCTGCTGCCGCTGGAGGCCTATCGCGCCAAGTTCTGGGCCCTGCTCGGCCGCCTGGCCTCGCTGGACGACGTGGAATGGCCGGCCGATATCCCGGCCGAACTGGATTCGCCGCATTGGGAGTTCTGCTTTGCCGGCGAACCGATTTTCGTCGTATGCAATACGCCGGCCCACGTCCAGCGGCAAAGCCGGCGCTCCAGCTCTTTCATGATCACCTTCCAGCCGCGCTGGGTCTTCGACAATATCCTGGGCACGCAGCGTTCGCGCAATGCCAGCGTCGCGAAGGTGCGGGACCGCTTGGCCACCTATGACATGATTCCGCCGTCGGGGGACCTTGGCGCCTACGGCGATCCCTCGAACCGGGAATACAAGCAGTACTTCCTAGGCGACGACAACCGGCCCGCCACGGGTTGCCCGTTCCACGCCATGCGCGCTGCCGACCTGGCATCCGAAACCGAAATCTGAAGCGAGGACAGCATGGAAGTGATCAAGGGATTGCTTGGCGACATCGATCTGGCGGCCGGCCTGCGGGCGCTGCTGCCGCGGCAGGGCTGCATCGAGGTGCAACGCGACGCCCCCGGCAAGGAACACCCCACGCACAGCCACCCCACCGACGAAACGTTGATCATCGTGGACGGCGCGTTGACGGTTTACGCCAACGGCGTCGACTACGTGTGCAGGAAGGGAGATGTCATCGACCTGCCGGCGGGCACCGTGCACGGGTCCACGGCGTCGTCGGAAGGCGCGATCTACCTGATCGCCTTCGAACGGCTGGCGCCGTCCATCAAGGAACGCGCCGGCCAGTATTGCGGCGCCTGGTAGCGGCCCGGCCAACGTGCGGCCGCCGCATGAGGCCGCACGCACCGCCGCTGATCCGCCATTGGGCCCGGGTCGGCCATTGGCTGCCCCAGCCGGCCATTGCCGTCCAAGCCGAGGCAGCCCGGCGCCGCCCGGGATGCCTGCTCAACGTGTCGCGACGATGAAAAGGCGTGGAAAGGGCAGCAGGACGGAACCGTCGGCCAAGGGGGGGTGCGTCTGCTCGACCAGCGCGGTGTAGCGGGCCAGGTAGGTTCGCCTTTCGTCCTCGTCCAGCGGGTCCAGGAAGGGCCGCAGCGCGCTGCCCTTGAACCATTCGACGATGGCCACAGGCCCTTCCTTCAGCACGTGGTAATAGGTGGTGCGCCAGATATCCACGCGGCGGCAGTGCGGGGCCAGCAGCTCGTAATACCATTGCGCCGGCCGCAGCGCGGTACGCGCCTGGCTTACGTCGCTGAGTTTGTCGGCCCAGGGGCCGTCCGCCGCCAGCTCCCGCATCATGCGATGCGGCCTTTCCTCCATCGTGTCGGGCATCTGGATGGCCAGGCTGCCGCCTTCGGCCAGGTTCGCCACCAACGCGGGAAACAGCGTTTCGTGGCCCGGCACCCACTGGAACACAGCGTTGGACAGGATGACGTCGTAAGTCGACGGGGCCTTCCAGGCATGGATGTCCGCCACCTCGAAATGCACCTCGGGCATGCGCTTGCGGGCGGCGGCGATCATGTCGGCCGAGCTGTCCAGCCCGGAGACCCGGGCGGACGGAAAGCGCTGCGCCAGCACTTCGGTGGAATTGCCTGGACCGCAGCCCAGGTCGATGACCTGGCGCGCCTCGGCCGTCGGCACGGCGGAAAGCAGATCACGCACGGGGCGGGTGCGCTCATTCTCGAACATCAGGTATTGCTTGGAAGACCACTTGTCCTGGGCCATGGCATGCTCCCGTTACAAAGGAACTTCGATGATACCCAACCGTGGCTTGCAAAGACTTGACATCATGACATCATGACGTCACGATGTCGCCATGGAAAACCTGCCCCACGGCACGCCCCTCTACGCCCAGGTCGAAGTCGCCCTGGCCGCCGATATCGCCGCGGGTGAGCTCGCCGCCGGCACCCAGCTGCCCTCGGAAGACGCGCTCATTTCCCGTTTCGCCGTCAGCAGGACGACCGTACGCAAGGCGGTGGAAAACCTGGTCGCGCGCGGCCTGGTGGAAATCCGCCGGGGCAAGGGTACCTTCGTCACCGATGCCCGCATCCAGCAGCAGTTGACCGAGCTCAGCGGTTTCGTGGAAGACATGCTGGCATTGGGACGCCACCCCACCGCGCGGGTATTGGGCAAGCGCATCGTGCCGGCCACCGACGCCGTGGCCGAACAACTGGCCCTGTCCGCCGGCACGGAGGTCTACCGCATCGAGCGCGTGCGGCTGGCCGACGGCGTCCCGCTGTCCCTGGACGAGACCTACCTGCCCCTGGCCATCGGCGAAAAAATCGTCCGCCACGATCTGGAAGCCGAGCCGATCTTCGCCTTGCTGGAAGACAAATACGACCTGCCGCTGGTCGAAGCCCGCTATCAGCTCGAAGCCACGGTGGCCGACAGGCGTGTCGCCCAGGCCCTGGACGTTGCCGTCGGGGCGCCCATCTTCCTGATCGAACGCACGTCGTATTGCGCGGGGCCCCGGCCCATCGACTACGAGAAGCTGTATTACCGCGGCGACCTGATCCGGTTTTCGACACTGCTGCGCCGCCGCCCGCGCGGCTGATCCCGGGATGCCCGCCATGATCGGCTCGGAATTTCACTGGCTCTTCCTGGCGGCATTCTGTGCCAGCGCGTTCGGCGGCGCGCTGGGCATGGCCAGCGGCATTTTCATCGTTCCCATCCTGACGCTGCTGTTCGGCCTGGATATCCGCGTGGCGATCGGCGCCAGCATCGTTTCCGTGATCGCGTGCTCCTGCGCCAGCGCGGCGCCATTGCTGCGGGCGCGCCTGCCCAATGTGCGGCTGGCCATCGTCCTGGAAAGCGCCACGACCCTGGGCGCCTTATCCGGGGTATGGCTGGTGGGGTCCATCCCGACGGCCTGGCTGTATGCGCTGTTCGCGCTGATCCTGGCGATATCGTCGCGGCAGATGCTGGCCCGGCGCACCGTGGTCCTTTCCGCCGGGCCGGTGGGCACGCGCGGGCTGGCCGACCGCCTGCGCCTGCACGGCAGCTATAGCGACCCGGCCTCCGGGCACAGCACGCCGTACCGCGTGGACCGCGTGCCGCTGGGCCTGGGCCTGATGTACGGCGCCGGCATGATCTCAGCGCTGCTGGGCATCGGCAGCGGCGTGCTGAAGATTCCCGCCATGGACGGCGCCCTGCGGCTGCCGCTGAAGGTCTCGTCCGCAACCTCCAACTTCATGATCGGCGTGACGGCCGCCGCCAGCGCCGCCGCCTATTTCGCCCGCGGCGACATCGACATGGCCATCGCCCCACCCGTCATGCTGGGATCGGTGGTCGGCGCCTGGGCCGGCGCCCATGCCATCGTCAAGGTGCCGGGCGACAAACTGCGCATCGCCTTTATCGCGGTGCTGATGCTGCTGGCGGTCTGCATGCTGCTCGCCGCCGCGGGCGTAACGCTGCCCGGGGCTGCCGGATGACGGCGCCCACCTCCAGCGCACCACGCCAGGAAACGCTGCTGGGATGGCTGCTGCGCCTGGGCACGTGGGCGGCTTGCCTGCTGGTGGCGGGCGGCGCCTTGGCCGGCCTGCCCGCGCTGTCCGGCTATCCGGCATGCGCGGCGATCGCCGCCCTGGACCTGTCCCGCATCGGCATCGCCGTGTTGATTCTGCTTCCCATTGCGCGCGTCGCGTTGATGCTCGCCCTGTTCCTGAAGGAGCGCGACTACGCGCACATGGCGATCGCCGGCCTGGTGCTCGCCATCATTGCCGCGGGGTACTTCGCCGCCCGATGAGTCGCCCGGCGTCCCACCGCGCACGCAGCCCGCCGCGCGAACCGCGGCACATCGATGTAGAGGTAGCACGCATGAACCTGTCCTTGCTCGCCCGCAAATTCGCCTTTTCCCCCTTGCCCATGGCCCGCGATCTTTATGCGATTCCACTGCGGCTGATCGTCGGGTTCGGATTCATGCAGCATGGCTGGGCCAAGCTGGCGCGCGGACCGGACGACTTCATACACATACTGCACGCGATGGGCATGCCGCTGGCGACGCTCGCGGGATGGGCCACCATCATCGTGGAACTGCTGGGTGGCCTGCTGATCATGCTGGGCGCATTCATTCCCGTGGCGACCGTCCCCATGGCGGCCGTCCTGATCGTCGCCATCGTCAGCGTGCACCTGCCCAATGGATTCAGCTCGATCAAGCTGCAATCGTTCGGCCCCCATGGCGCGCATTTTGGCCAACCGGGCTACGAAACCGACCTCCTCTATCTGGCCGGACTCGCCGCCTTGTGCGTCGGCGGCGCGGGCTTTCTTTCCGTGGACGGCTGGATGCGGCGCAAGCTGGCGCACCGACCGGGTTGACCGGGCTTTTTGTGCCGATCGCTCCGATCATCGGTGCGGCCTGGCTCGCATGCTCGGTGCGCCTGGATACAGGCGTCGTCCGCGCGATGCCGGTCACGAAGACCGTACCGCATGGCCGCCGCGTGAGATGGCCGGAGCGGCGGCCCCGATCTTCGCGAAGAGGGTTATCGCCGTTCTCGTTATGATGCCCGCGGCCATGGAAGATCTGGACGTGAGGATATGACAAGGAACCGGGCGACGTTGATAGGCCTGACGGCGGTGGTGCTATGGAGCACCATCGTGGCGTTGATACGCGGCGTGGCCGAGGCCATGGGGCCGGCGGGCGGCGCCGCGATGATTTATACGGTGGGCTTCATCCTGCTTTGCACCACCATGGGTTTCCCGCGGCCGCGCGCTTTCCCACGCGCCTATCTATATGTGGGCGGCGTATTGTTCGTTGCCTACGAGTTGTGCCTGGCCCTTTCCCTGGGTTATGCTACGAGCAGCCGCCAGGCCATCGAAGTAAGCCTGGTCAATTACCTGTGGCCAAGCTTGACGATCCTGTTCGCCGTTGTATTCAACAAGCATAAAGCCAGCGCGCTGATCATCCCCGGTGTGCTGCTGGCTTTCATCGGCGTGTGGTGGGCGCAGGGCGGCGCACAAGGACTGGGCCTCGCCGGCACGCTCGCCAATGTCCGCGGCAACCCGCTCAGTTATGGCCTGGCCTTCGCGGGCGCGCTGATATGGGCGGCGTATTGCACGGCGACGGCCAGGATGGCCAATGGGAAGAACGGCGCGACGCTGTTCTTCGGGCTTACCGCGCTGGCGTTCTGGATCAAGTACCTGGGCGGCGCCGATACGGCCATGCACCTGGACGTCAGCGTCGCGGTGCAAATCGCGCTGGCCGGCGCCGCCATGGGCTTCGGCTATGCCGCCTGGAACGTCGGCATCCTGCACGGGAACATCGCAGTGCTGGCCGTGGCGTCCTACTTCATTCCGCTTTTCTCTTCGGCGCTGGCGGCTGTCATGCTCTCCGCGCCGCTGGCCGCGGGGTACTGGAATGGCGCGGGCATGGTGTGCGTGGGATCGCTGCTGTGCTGGCGGGCGACGCGATCATGAACGTGATGTGCCGGGAGAGCGGCGGCATCTGCGCTGAACCGACATCCACAATAGAAAAGAGCCAGATCAGCTAACCACTGATCTGGCTCCGGGTATTTGACCACTTGAGTGGTCGGGGCGAGAGGATTCGAACCTCCGACTCCTGCGTCCCGAACGCAGTACTCTACCAGGCTGAGCTACGCCCCGTTATCGATCTACAAGCTATCGATCGCGGTTTACCGCGAAAGCGCAGAATTCTAGCAGGGATTGCTGATAAACGGAAATCGGATAGCCGGCCAGTGCTTGGCGCGCCAGTTCGGCTTCCGCGCGTGCGGCTTCCATGGCGTGGCTCAAGGCGTCCGTGGCTTGTATGGCGGCAGCGACGGCCTCGAAGTCGGCGTGTCCGGTTTCGATGGCGGTACGCACCAGTTCGCGTTGCGCGGGCGTACCGACTTCCATCAGGCGTATCAGGGGCAATGTCGGCTTGCCTTCGCGCAGGTCGTCGCCCACGTTCTTGCCGAGCGCGCCGGCATCGCCGCTGTAGTCCAGGACGTCGTCGACCAGCTGGAACGCCGTGCCGATATGGCGTCCGTACGCGGCGGCGGCCTGTTCCTGTTCCGGCGTGGCGTTTGCCAGCACCGCGCCTACCTGGGCCGCGGCTTCGAACAGCTTGGCCGTCTTGTAGCGAACCACTTGCAGGTAGCGGTCCTGCGAAACGTCCGGGTCGTGCACGTTCAGCAATTGCAGCACTTCGCCTTCGGCGATGACCGTGGTGGCCTGCGACAGGATGGCCATGACGCGCATCGAGTCCACATCGACCATCATCTCGAACGAGCGCGAATACAGGTAGTCGCCCACCAGCACGCTGGCGGCGTTGCCGAAAACCGCGTTGGCCGTCTGGCGCCCGCGCCGCAGATCGGACTCGTCCACCACATCGTCATGCAGCAGGGTCGCGGTGTGGATGAATTCCACGACCGCCGCCAGCGTATGGTGATGGATGCCGGTATACCCCAGGGCACGCGCCACCATCAGCAGCAAGGCGGGGCGCATGCGCTTGCCGCCGGCACCCACGATGTAGTCCCCGATGGTACGGATGAGCACAACGTCGGAATTCAGCCGGGCCCGGATGACGGCGTCGACCGCCTTCATGTCGTCGGCAACAGGGGCAATAAGCTCGGGGAGATTCAAGACGTATCCGGTGTGGGAAGACGAGCGGCAAGCTCATGTCGCGGGCCCGCGCCCGCCATGCAAGCCGGCCGGGGTCGTGCGAATTATACGGTGTCACTTTGACGAAACCGCGCTGCCGCGGGCGGCCGCCATCCCGCGGGAGGGTTCTCCCGGCCACCGGTGCGGCAAGCCGCTCCTCCACAACGAAGGGGACAACCGTCTTCCACGACGGTGCGGCGACAACACCCCTTCGGCACGAATGAGGCCACCCGCGCCGGGCGACCGTGCGGCGGCCGCCATCCGCGACCTCCGCGGGCCGCCGCCACCACCGCCGCAACACGTAACTCGTTGCCCTGCCATGACTTTTTGACATTGGCCACCGGCCGGGCTAGAATCATGAGTTCAGCGTTTTACGCGCTGGATCACCCTTATAGGAAATTACCCATGTACGCGGTCATAAAAACCGGCGGCAAGCAGTATCGTGTCGCAGCCGGCGAAAAACTCAAGGTAGAACAGATACCTGCTGACATTGGGCAAGAAATCACCCTGGACCAGGTTCTGTCCGTGGGCGAAGGCGACCAGCTGAAAGTTGGCACGCCGATCGTCGCGGGCGCCGTGGTCAAGGCGACCGTTCTTGCGCATGGCAGGCATGACAAGGTCACGATCTTCAAGATGCGCCGTCGCAAGCACTATCAGAAGCATCAGGGCCACCGTCAAAACTACACCGAAATCCGCATCGAGGCCATCACGGCCTGACGCGCACCGGTATCCATAGCAGGAGCTAAACATGGCACAGAAAAAGGGCGGCGGCTCTACGCGGAACGGTCGCGATTCAGAATCGAAGCGACTGGGCGTCAAGGCCTACGGCGGTCAACAGATCCCGGCCGGCTCGATCATCGTGCGTCAGCGCGGTACCCGTGTCCACGCCGGCGTGAACGTCGGCATGGGCAAGGACCACACGCTGTACGCGCTGGTCGACGGCAAGGTGCAGTTCGGCACCAAGGGCGCGCTGAGCAAAAAGACGGTATCGATCATCGCCGCCGAATAAGCGCGCGATTCCTTATCCGCACCACGAGAAAGCCCTGTCGCGTGCGGCAGGGCTTTTTTTGTGGCCGGGCGGCCCCAAGACAAAAAGGCCCCTCCCGGGGGCAGCAAGCCGACTCGTCGGCGCAGCGTCGGGGCAACATGCATCGCCGGGCAGCCCCAAGACAAAAGACCTGGGGCGAGCAAGCCGACTTGTCGGCGCGGCGTGGCCGCTTTTATCCTTTAATAATCTCAAAACCGGAATCGCGCGGTATCGCGCATCGCCATCATGAAATTCGTCGACGAAGCCACCATTGAAGTCATTGCCGGCAAGGGCGGCAACGGCGTGGCGAGCTTTCGCCGCGAAAAATTCATTCCCAAGGGCGGGCCGGACGGCGGCGATGGCGGCCGCGGCGGCAGCATCATCGCGGTCGCCGACCGCAATATCAATACGCTGATCGATTTCCGCTACGCGCGCCTGCATCGGGCCCGCAACGGTGAAAACGGCCGAGGCTCGGACCAGTACGGCGCCGCCGCGGCCGATATCGTGCTGCGCGTGCCCGTGGGCACCATCGTGCATGACGCCGATACCGGTGAACAGCTGTTCGACCTGAGCCGGCACGGCCAGGAAGTGGTGCTGGCCGCGGGCGGCCAGGGTGGCATGGGCAATCTGCATTTCAAATCCAGCACCAACCGCGCGCCGCGCCAATGGACGCCGGGCAAGGAAGGCGAGCAGCGGCGTCTGCGCCTGGAATTGAAGGTGCTGGCCGATGTCGGCCTGCTTGGCCTGCCGAACGCAGGCAAGTCCACGCTGATCAGCAAGATTTCGAACGCCAAGCCCAAGATCGCCGACTATCCCTTCACGACTTTGCATCCCAACCTGGGCGTGGTGCGCACATCTGCGGCACGCAGCTTTGTCGTGGCCGATATCCCCGGCCTGATCGAAGGCGCGTCGGAAGGCGCCGGCCTGGGGCACCTGTTCCTGCGCCATCTGGCGCGCACGCGCGTGCTGCTGCACCTGGTGGACGTTTCGTCGCCCGATCCCGAGGCCGACCCCATCCCGCAGGCGGTGGCCGATGCGCGCGCCATTGTCGAGGAACTGCGCCGCTATGACCAAGACCTGGCGGCCAAGCCGCGCTGGCTGGTATTGAACAAGCTGGACATGGTGCCCGCCGAGGACGCCCAGGCACTCAAGGCCCGCTTCTGCGAGCAATTCGACTGGTCCGGCCCCGTTCACACGGTATCCGGGCTGACGGGCGAGGGCACGCAAGACCTGATCTGGGCGTTACAGGATTACCTGGACGAGGAGCGGCGCAAGGAGCAGATCGCACAGGACCAGGCGGACGGCAGCTATGTTGCCGAGGATCCGCGTTTCGACGACACGCGCTCGGCGGCCGATCCGCGCCCGGACGACACGCGGCCGGCCGCGGATCCGCGCAGCGGCGACGAATAAGCCATAATCGCAATCCACCGCGGCGCGATCGCGCGGCGCCCCATTGCCCGCCACCCGTATACGTTCCGGCTTTCGTCATGTCCGCCGACACCCCTGCCGTATCCGTCATCGCCGCCGCCAGCCGGCTGGTCGCTAAAGTTGGATCCACCCTCGTCACCAACGAGGGCCGGGGCCTGGACCGCGCGGCCGTCGCGCACTGGGCGCAGCAGATCGCCGCGCTGCGCCAACAAGGCAGGCAGCTTGTGCTGGTTTCCAGCGGCGCCATCGCGGAAGGCATGGCGCGCCTGGGCTGGCGCAAGCGTCCGTCGGTCATGCACGAGCTGCAGGCCGCCGCCGCGGTCGGGCAGATGGGCCTGGCCCAGGCCTACGAAGCCGCCTTCGCGGAATACGGGCTGCGCACGGCCCAGATCCTGCTGACGCACGAAGACCTGGCCGACCGCCGCCGGTATCTGAACGCGCGCTCGACGCTGTTCGCGCTGCTGCGCATGGGCGTGGTCCCCATCGTCAATGAAAACGACACCGTGGTCACCGACGAGATCCGCTTCGGCGACAACGACACGCTGGGCGCGCTGGTCACCAATCTGATCGAAGCAGACGCGCTGATCATCCTGACGGACCAGCGCGGCCTGTATGAAGCCGATCCCCGCAAGTATCCCGACGCGCGCTTCGTCTCGCATGCACAGGCCGGCGATCCCGCGCTGGAAGCCATGGCCGGCGGCGCGGGCAGCGGCATCGGCACCGGCGGCATGCTGACCAAGGTGTTGGCGGCCAAGCGCGCCGCCCACAGCGGCGCGCATACGGTGATCGCATCCGGACGCGAACGCGACGTGCTGGTGCGCCTGTCGCGCGGCGAGTGCATAGGCAGCGAGCTGCGCGCGGTATTGCCGGTATGGTCGGCGCGCAAGCAATGGCTGGCGGACCACCTGCGCCTGCGCGGCCGCGTCGTGCTGGACGAGGGCGCGGTGCGCGCGCTGCGCCAGGAAGGCAAAAGCCTGCTGCCTATCGGCGTGACCGACGTGCAGGGCGACTTCGAACGCGGCGACGTCGTCGCCTGCGTGGACGCGGACGGCCGCGAATGCGCGCGCGGACTGGTCAACTATTCCGCGGCCGACACCCGCCGCATCATGCGCCAGCCGTCGTCCCGCATCGAAGCGCTGCTCGGCAGCATGACCGAACCGGAACTGGTGCACCGGGACAACCTGGTCGTCCTCTAGGACGCGCGGCGGGGCCGCGCGCGGCTGCCTACACCCGCAGCCAGTCCAGCTGCTTTTCCTTCTCGATATTCTGGATCCGGTCGAACAGCCGCGACATCGCCTGCTCGGGATGATCGCGCGTCAACAACATGAACTTCTCGCGCAGGCCGGCCCGGTCCAGCGGACGTTCCGGCGTGCCGGTGAAGGCGGTGACCTCCTCGCTGAACGTACGTCCGTCGTTCAAGGTGACCGTCACCGTGCTCGCCAGGTCGCTATTGGGCTGCCCGGGCGTCATCGTCATCCTGACCTTGCGCGACAATGCGCGGATGTTCTCGTCCTGCGCGACATGCTCGTCGAAGGAGCGCGGATCGACTGGATTGCGGTACATCGACAGCGCGACGCAGAACGGGATACTGAACTGCGCGAGCAAGGCGTCGGCGGGCTCGGGGATGTTGTTGACGGTTGCCATGCGGCGATTGCCGGCCACGCCGATCGCAGCGATATCCGCTGCGGTGAAGCCATGCTGTTTGCGCAGATTGAGCATCGCCTCCACCGGCGTATGCGCCGTGATGTGGCATGCATAGCGCTTGATCATCAGGTTCATGGTTTCGTACGTCGTGCCCAGGCCGCGCGTCAGCTGCGACAGATCGAACTCCGGGCAGAAGGCGCGCAGGAAGCCGCCCTCGCCTTCCAGCACGTTGGTGGGGCCGGTAAAGCCCTGCACCGCCAGGTCGGCCGCCACCACGCCGCCTTCGGCGCCACGCCCTACGTTCAGCCGCTTGACCATCGCGCCGTTGCCGGCATGCGCGAACGCCAGCAGGCCGCCCGCGCAGGAGCCCGCGATGCCCAGCGCATTGACCATATGCGTCTTGTCGAAGCCCATCAGGTGTCCGGCAGTGATGGCCGACCCGAAAGGCCCCGTCGTGCCGGGCGCATGAAAGCCCCGCTCTTCATTCGTATGCTTGGTCGCATAGCCCACGCGCAACATGACTTCGGCACCGGCGACGAAGGCGGCCAGCAGCGCGCGGCCGCCCAGGCCGCGGTCCTGCGCCACCGCCAGCCCCGAAGAGAACAGCGCGGCCCCGGGATGGGCGCCGCTGTCGGGCTTGGTCAAGTTGTCCAGTTCAAACGCATGCGCCATCGCGCCCTGCGCCAGGGCGGCCATGGGGGGATGCACCGGCTGCGTGCCGCTGCCCAGGATCTGGCTCTTGCCGCCCGCACCGTTCTGCCGGGCATAGGCGATGATCATCTTGCTCCAGGGAAGCTGGGCACCGTAGATGATGGTGGCCACCGCATCGGTCATGCCGTCCTTGGCCCGCTGCAGGACTTCCGGCGGCACGTCCTCGTAGCGCAAGGCCGCCGCGTAGTTCGCCAGCGCCACGGTCTGCCCACCCTTGGTATCCGCCTGCGCGGCGGCGCTATCGGCCTGCGGCGGCTTGCCGGCGGCTTGCACGGGCGCGCCCGGCTTCTGCGTATCGGCCTCGTCGACGGCGCCGGCCGCGGTCGCGGCCAGCAGCGCCGGCGCCGCGCCGGCCAGCACGCCGGCTCGAATGAACCCGCGGCGGGTCAGAATGGTGGGGGTATCGGCCATGCGAGGTCTCCTCGATATCGGTATCGCGGGCCGCACGGCCATCGCCGTATCTCGAAAACCAACAACATCGCCGACCCGAGGCCGGCGATGTTCCCGCACTCCTGCTTGCGGGAAACTGAACAAGCAGCCGGACTAGCCTTCCAGCAATGACATCTTGAGCTGCACGCGCCGCTGCAACCACAAGCTGGGACGGTAGCGCGGGTCGCCGGTGACGCGCTGCATATTGCGCAGGATTTCCAGGATGCGCGCGGCGCCCAGGACGTCGCCCATGGCCAGCGGACCCATGGGGTAGCCCAGGCCCAGCGTCACGGCCTTGTCGATGTCCTGCGCCGTCGCGATGCGCTGCTGCGCGATGTCGCAGGCGATATTGACGATGGTGGCGACGATGCGCTGCGCGACAAAGCCCGGTGAATCCTCGATGACGCTGACGGGTGCGCCATCCGACGCGAACAGGGCATGCGCCGCATCGCGCCACTGCGGCAGCGTCGCGGGCGAGGCCATGACGGTGCGCCGTCGCTTGGGGTCGAAACCATGCAGGGCATCCAGGCCCACCGTGCGCGCGGGATCCAGATCCTGCGTGAATACCGCGGTGGAAACGTCCTCGCCATAGGGCGTCACGACGATAAGCGCGTCATCCGGCGCACGGCTGTCCGAGGCACGCTGGACCCCGAGCTGGTCCAGCAGCGCGGCCACGGCGGCATGGCCTTGCGGATGAATGCCACTGACCCATACCTTCAGGTCGGACGGCAAGGCCGGCGCGGCCGGTTCCGCCGGCAGTTGCTTCTGGGCGTCCCCATAGCGGTAGAACCCTTCGCCCGCCTTCCGCCCCAGCAGTCCCCCGGCCAGGCGCACCGTGGTAATGGGCGAGGGACGAAACCGCGGTTCATCGAAGAACTGCCGGTAGATCGATTCCATCACGGGATGGGACACGTCCAGCGCGGTCAGGTCCATCAACTCGAAGGGCCCCATGCGAAAACCTGCCTGCTCGCGCATGATGGCGTCGACCTGCGCGAACGTGGCCACGGATTCCTGCGCCACGCGCAGCCCTTCGGTGTTCATGCCGCGGCCCGCGTGGTTGACGATGAACCCCGGCATATCGCGCGCGCGCACCGGCGTGTGCCCCATGCGGCGGGCCAGGTCCATCAGCGCGTCGCCGGCGGCCGGATCGCTACGCAGGCCATCGATGACTTCCACCACCTTCATCAGCGGCACGGGATTGAAGAAGTGATATCCCACCACGCGCGCCGGCAGTCGGCAGGCGGCGGCAATCGCGGTGATCGATAGCGAAGACGTATTGGAGGCGAGGATGCACTCGTCCGCGACCACGCCTTCCAGCTGCTTGAAGACATCGCGTTTGACGTCCAGGCGTTCGACGATGGCTTCGACGACCAGTTGGCAATCGGCAAGGTCGGCCAATCCCGCGCAGGGCGCGACACGCGCCAGCGCCTGTTCGGCGGCGTCGGGCGTCAGCTTGCCTTTTTCAGCGAGCTTGCCCCAGGTCTGCTGGAGGTTGGCGCGCGCGGCGCTCACCGCGTCGGTGCTGGTGTCGTACAAGCGAACGGTCAGCCCCGCCTGGGCCGCGATCTGGGCGATGCCACGCCCCATGGCCCCGGCACCGACGATGCCTATGGTATTGATGGTGTTTGCCACGATTTGGTCTCCTGCTCGCGATCGCTTCGGGGCGCCGCGCTGTCACGGACGCCGGTCCGCACAGGCGCGGACCGCCCGATATCTATTGTCTATTGCTTGCCGGCCTGCATTACATGCCGCTTCCCCGATAGGGGTCTATCCATGCCGGCCGCTTGATGGACAGCCGCGGCATCGGCCTAAGGGGTGCCGGCCGCCAAGGCCTGGATGTCGCTGTCCGACAGGCCCAGCCTTTCGCGCAGCACTTGTTCCGTGTGTTCGCCCAGCATGGGTGGCGGCCGGCGATATTCCACCGGGCTGCCGGAGAACCGCAACGGGCTCGCGCCCATCGGAACCGTGCCCGCCACGGGATGCGGCAGTTCGCGCCACATCTGGCGGAAGCGTACCTGCGGATCTTCATAAACCTGATCCAGCGTATTGATCGGCCCGGCCGGCACCCCTACCCGTTCGAGCTCGGCCAGCCATTGGTCGCGCTCGCCCTGCGCCATGCGCTCGGCCAGGATCGGGACCAGGACCTCGCGATTCACGACGCGCTTGGGATTGGTGGCGAAGCGGGGGTCGTCGGCCAGTTCGGGCAAGCCCAGCACGCCGCAGTACGCACGGAACTGGCTGTCGTTGCCCACCGCGACGATCATGTGCCCGTCGCTGACCGCGAACACCTGATACGGCACCAGGTTCTGGTGCGCGTTGCCGGCGCGGCGCGGCGCCGTGCCCGAGGTCATGTAGTTCAGGTTCTGGTTGGCGAGCATGGCGACCTGGCAGTCCAGCAGCGCCATATCGAGATGCTGGCCCAAGCCGCTGCGTTCGCGTTCGAACAGCGCGGCCAGGATGCCGGTGGCCGAATACATCCCGGTCATCAAGTCCGCCACCGCGACGCCGGCCTTCTGCGGGCCGCCGCCGGGTGCGTCATCGCGTTCGCCCGTAATGCTCATCAGGCCGCCCATGCCCTGGATCATGAAGTCGTAGCCAGCACGGCTGGCATAGGGGCCCGTCTGGCCGAAGCCGGTGATGGAGCAATAGATCAGCCGGGGGTTTGCCTGGCTGAGGCTGTCGTAGTCCAGCCCGTACTTGCGCAGGCCGCCCACCTTGAAGTTTTCGACCAGGATGTCGCTTTGCATGGCGAGCTCGCGCACCAGGCTGGCACCGCGCGGGGTGGCGATATCCAGCGCGACGGAAAGCTTGTTGCGGTTGGCGGACAGATAGTAGGCCGCCTCGGTGGTCTCGTTGCCGTCGGCATCCTTCACATAGGGCGGGCCCCAGCCCCGCGTGTCGTCGCCGCTGCCGGGCCGCTCGATCTTGATGACCTCCGCGCCTAGATCGGCAAGGTTCTGGGTGCACCAGGGACCGGCCAGTACCCGGGTCAGGTCAAGGACGCGGATGCCGGTAAGGGGAGCGGGACGAGTGGACATGGACGCGAATGCGGTGGAAGTGGAACGGCCGTCGAGGGGGAATTGAGTATTGTGCCTGACATCCCGCCCTGGCCCTAAGTCTTTGATTCTTCTCGTTCTTTTTGACGGGTTGGACTTGTGTCGTGTCTTATTACAACAAACCTAGGGTTTCCCCTAGGTTTTTGTTGCGCTGCACTAGGGGTTTTCCCTATAATGGTTTTCACCAAGCAGGCAGTACCCCGATACGCAAGGAGACCGACATGAGCCACATCGCCCTAAACCAGAATCTTCGTCTTACCGACGCCCTTGAACGCGACATCCTGGAGAACACCTTGAACACGCAACCCGCCGCCCACCCCCTCAATGCTGTCAAGCGCGCCGCTCGCGCCGTTGCCCATGGCGTTGGCGCCTTCTTCAACTTCATCGAGGAAGTGCAGGACACGATGAGCCGCGCCCAGCAGCAATCGGGCCGCATCACCGGCACGCACTGGTAAGAAACGCTGCCGGCGAACCCGCACGGGGTGGCTGAGCGGCCGTTGTCCTGCTCGCCGCACGTCCGGGAAACGCGCCTCGCCGCTGGCAACGCCCGCGTCCGATTACCGGATCGCCGCGCAATAGCGCGCAGTTCCGGCTCGTCGATGCAGCGGCCAGCGCCCGAGGCCCCGCCCAGCATGGAAGTTTGCAGTACCCGTAGTGTTGTGAAGCGCGAAGCAGCGGCAGTGCGTTGTAGCCAAGTGGCAGTGCCGTGATTGCAGTCGCAGTGGCCTTGTACGCCGCGGTAGCGGGGCCTTGTAACTCCGCAGCAGCGGCGCCGTACTGGCGTAGCGGATGCGGTCGTAGCTTGGCCCGTGCTGCACGGCGCCGTCTTCGGGCTATCCGTGCAGAGCAGTACGTTGTTGAGCAGTACGTTGTAGCAGTGCCAAGCAGTACGTCATAGCAGCGCCAGAAGTGCCGAGCAGCAAGCAGCAGATCGTAGAAGTGCGGGCACCGGGAAGTACGTTGTAGAGGTGTTCCGAGCGGTACAGCAGTAAAGCAGCATCCGGCAGTAAAGCAGTACGCGGTCGCGTAGTCGGCGTCCGCAGTAAGCAGTAAGCATTAAGCAGTACGGCAGTACGTAGCAGAGCAGCAGGCAGCACAGCAGTACTTAGCAGAGCAGTACGCAGCAACGCAGCAACGCAGTACGTAACTAGTAGCAGCAGTAGCAGTAGCATCATCGCCCAGCCTTACGGTAATGGCCGGACATCGCGTATTTCAGTAGTCCGCCGTACACGCGACGCCGGCTGTTACCGGGCTTGCGGGGTTCCCCGGCTCCCTTCGCGGGGGACCCCCAAGCGGGCATATCTTTCCCCCAACGGCCCCCGGCCTTCTCGGCCAATTCCGCCTGTCCGCCGGCAGCCGCCGCGGCGACCGCGGTCTTTCCGCGCCCCTCCCCCCGAAAATCCGTTCTGTTCGCGCTAACGTGCATTGACAGGGTTTCCGCCGCGTCACCATAATCGCCCGCTTCGGCGATACGTCTGATAACGAGTTGGTTACGGTTGCATCCTGGCCGTCCCGCCCGGCGGATCGCGGCTGGAGCGCGGCACGGCCCGCTTCCGGAGCGCCCGCCGTTATCGCGCGCCTCTTCCCCGGAGTTGATCCATGTTGTTTACCCGCCATGCCCTGGCACTGCTGTGCGCCAGCGCCGGTATAGCCGCGGCCATCCCGGCCCAGGCCCAGACCCTGAAGGTGGCGCTTTCGGCCGAGCCGACATCCGCCGACCCGCACTATCACAAGATGACGGCGAACGACGCCTTTTCGGCTCATGTCTACAGCTCGCTGATCGCGCGCGACGCCGACATGAACCTGGTGCCCTCGCTCGCGACCTCGTGGAAGAACCTGGACGACCTCACCTGGGAGTTCAAACTACGCCGCGATGTGACGTTCTCCAACGGCAAGCCTTTCACTTCGCAGGACGTGCTGTTCACGATTTGCCGCACGCTCAACAACGAGACGAACATTTCGAGCTCGTATGCAACCTTGACCCAGATGTTCACCGACGTGCAGACGCCGGACGACTATACGGTCATCATCAAGACCCGCGAACCGCTGCCCGTGATGCCGGCCGAACTTGCCCGTTCGCTGCCCATCATCTGGAACGGCATCGTGCCCCATGGCAAGCTGACCTTCACCCCCAAGCAAGGCTGCGGCGTAACCGGCCCATGGCCCACAGTGGTGGACTTCAACAGCGGCAAGGACACCATCGGCACCGGCCCCTACATCCTGAAGTCCTATGTGAAGGGTACCGGCATCGAGCTGGTGCGCAACGAGCACTATTGGGGCCCCAAGCCATACTGGAAGGAAGTGAAGATGGTGCCGGTGCCCAACGCCGGCCCCCGCATGACGGGCCTGCTGTCCGGCGATTTCGACCTGATCGAAAACCCGGCCGCGCGCGACATCCAGCGCCTGAAGGAAAATCCCAAGTTCGGCTACGTGGCCACTCCCTCGACACGCCTGGTGTTCTTCCAGCCTGACGTGGGCCGCAACCCCAGCCCGCAGATCAAGTCGCCCAACGGCAAGAACCCTCTGCAGGACGTGCGGGTACGCCAGGCCATCAGTATGGCGATCGACCGCAAGGCGATCACGCAGCGGATCATGGACGGCATGGCGACGCCTGCCTACCAGTACATGCCGGACGGCATGTTCGGCGGCCTGGCCCATGCGCCGGAGATCAAATACGACCCCGCCGGGGCGAAGAAGCTGCTGGCCGAGGCCGGCTATCCCGACGGCTTCGAAATGACGCTCTCCTCGACCAACGACCGCTATATCAACGACGGCCAGGTCGCGCAGGCGGTCGCGCAGTTTCTCTCGCGCATCGGCATCAAGACAAACGTGGATGCCATGACCGCATCGATCTACTTCCCCAAGCGCGCGAAGCGGGAATTCAGCTTCTCGATGGGCGGGTGGCCGTCGGAAGTGGGCGAAGCGTCCGCCTTGTTCCAGCTGTGGGTGACCTCGCTGGACGCGGCGAAGTCGCTGGGCACCAGCAACTACGGCGGCTATTCCAACCCGCAGTTCGACAAGGTCTATCGCGAAGCGGCGGTTACCGTGGACGCAGACAAGCGCCGCAAGCTGCTGGAGGAATCGACGAAAATCGCCCTGGCCGATGTGCCGCTGATTCCCCTGCACTTCGAAAGCACCCTGTGGGCCTACCGCACGGGCGTCACCTATGAAGGCAGGCGTGATCAGTACACGCTGGCCATGTCGGCAAAACCGGCAGGCAAATAAGACCGCAGTGGTCAACGCCCGGGACGACCGGGCGTTTTTTTGCCCGGATCAGGCGGCCGGTACCGCCCGCACCGTGACGGCCCCCGAAACCCGCAGCGCCTTTTCGCGGGCGGCCTCCACCGTGTCGGCCGTCGCCAGGGCCACGCCCATGCGGCGCTTGGCGAAGGACTCGGGCTTGCCGAACAGGCGGATATCGGTGCCGGGCTCGGCCAGGGCCTGGGCGACGCCGTCGAAGGTCACGGCCAGCGCCTGTACCCCACCATAAATAACGCTGCTGGCGCCCGCCTGGCGCAGCGAGACATCCACCGGCAGGCCCAGCAAGGCGCGGGCATGCAGTTCGAACTCGTTCTGTACCTGCGTGATCATCGTCACCATGCCGGTGTCATGGGGGCGCGGGCTGACCTCCGAGAACCAGACCTGGTCGCCGGCCACGAACAACTCCACGCCGAACACGCCCATCCCGCCCAGGTTGCCGGTCACCGCCAGGGCAATGGCCTGTGCACGTTCCAGGGCGAGCGCCGACATCGGGTGCGGCTGCCAGCTTTCGACATAGTCGCCATCCACCTGCTTGTGGCCGATGGGCGCGCAGAAGCCGGTCTCGATTTCGCCGGACGCGCCACGGGCACGGACGGTCAACAGGGTGATCTCGTAGTCGAAGCGGATGAAGCCTTCCACGATGGCGCGTCCCGCGCCGGTGCGGCCGCCTTCCTGGGCATAGCGCCAGGCGGCCGCCACGTCGTCGGGCCCCTTGACGACCGACTGGCCCTTGCCCGACGAGGACATCACGGGCTTGATGACGCAGGGATAGCCGATACCGCCGGCGATGGCCTCGCGCAGCTGGGCTTCGGTATCGACGAACTTGTAGGGGGAGGTCGGCAGGCCCAGGGTTTCCGCGGCCAGGCGGCGGATGCCTTCGCGGTTCATGGTGAGCTGCGCGGCGCGCGCCGTCGGCGTGACGCGGACCGTACCGGCGGCCTCGAGTTCGACCAGCAGGTCCGTGGCGATGGCCTCGATTTCCGGGACGATCACATGCGGCTGCTCGCGTTCGATCACCGCGCGCAGCGCGTCGCGATCCGTCATGGACACCACGTGCGCCCGATGGGCCACCTGCTGCCCGGGGGCGTCCGCGTAGCGGTCCACGGCGATGACTTCCACGCCCAGGCGTTGAAGTGCGATGACGACTTCCTTGCCCAGCTCGCCGGCGCCCAGCAGCATGACGCGGGTGGCGGCGGAAGACAGCGGCGTGCCGAATCGGGGGGCGGGGATCGTGGACATGGAAAGCCTGCGTGAAAAGAACGGGACGGGCCCGCGTCATGGGGAGCCCGCCAGCATGCCATAGCGTCCGGACAGGGGCAACCCGGGGCGCGGCCGGTGTCGCGCGGGGAAATACCGCCGCCGTCGCCCAGGCAGCCTCGGGTGTGATCAAACTATCCGCGACCCTGCACGGGCAAGTCGCCACTCTGCGATTAAAATCCCTCCATGAATGCCCTTCCCGCTACTTCTCCGGACGCGGCGCTGGCCTCGGCCCGGCGCACGTTGCGCATCGAAGCGCAAGCCCTGCACGAATTGGAAGCCCGCCTGGACGACAACTTCGTCCACGCCGTGACCATGCTGCTGAACTGTCGCGGCCGCGTGGTCGTCAGCGGGATCGGAAAAACGGGCCACATCGCCCGCAAGGTCGCCGCCACGCTGGCGTCGACCGGCACGCCCGCGTTTTTCCTGCACGCCGCCGAAGCCGTGCATGGCGACCTGGGCATGCTTACCGCGGACGACGTCTTGATCGCCATTTCCTATTCCGGCTCGGGCAGCGAGTTGCTCACCATCCTGCCGGCGGCGCGCCGCCTGGGTACGCGCGTGGTGGCGATGACGGGCAACCCCTCGTCCGAACTGGCGCGCCAGGCCGATATCCATCTGGACGTCAGCGTCGCCCAGGAAGCATGCCCCATGAACCTCGCACCGACCGCCAGCACGACGGCCGCGCTGGCATTGGGGGATGCGCTCGCGGTGTCCTGCCTGGAAGCCCGCGGTTTCGGGCCGGAGGATTTCGCGCGCTCGCATCCGGGCGGCACGCTGGGCCGGCGCCTGCTGACCCACGTGCGCGATGTGATGCGGCAGGGCGATGCCGTGCCCATGGTGCCCTCGGACGCATCGGTGTCGCGCGCCCTGGAAGAGATGTCCGGCAAGCGCATGGGCATGACGGTGATCGTGGATGCGCGGCGGCATCCGCTGGGCATCTTCACCGATGGCGACTTGCGCCGTCTGATTGAACGCCATGGCGACATCCGCGGTCTGAAGATCACGGAGGGAATGACCTTGTCGCCGCATACCGTCCCTGCCGATGCGCTGGCGGTGGTGGCGGCCCAGCAGATGGACGAACTGCGCGTCAGCCAGATGCTCGTCCTGGACGACGAAGGCGCACTGATCGGCGCCCTGCACATGCATGACCTGATGGCGGCGAAGGTGGTATGAACATGATTGCAACCTCGCACTCCACGATCCATCCCGCGGAAGCCCTGATCCTGGCGCGGCTCCAGCCCGCCGTGAAGGAACGGGCAGCGGCCGTACGCCTGATGGTGTTCGACGTGGACGGGGTGCTGACCGACGGCAGCCTGTATTACGGCGAACACGGGGAACTGTTCAAGCGGTTCAACGCCCTGGACGGCCATGGCCTGCGGCTGCTGGCCGAAGGTGGCATCGCGGTCGCGCTGATCACCGGGCGCTCCGGCCCCATCGTGGACCGTCGCGCGGCGGAACTGGGCATCGCGGAAGTCATGCAGGGCGTGCGCGACAAGGGCGGCGCCCTGACGGCACTGGCCCAGCGCAGCGGCGTGACGCTGGACCAGACCGGCTACATGGGCGATGACATCATCGACCTGCCAGCCATGCAGCGTGCCGGCTTCGCCGCCTCCGTGCCCAACGCGCCCGCCTATGTGGCGCAGGGCGCGCATTGGGTGGCCAGCCAGCCCGGGGGCGGCGGGGCGGTGCGCGAATGCTGCGATCTGCTCCTGGCCTGCCAGGGTCGGCTGGGCGCGCTGCTGGCGTCCCCCGGCCTGCTGGGCCCCGGGGCGATTCAATAAGCCACGCCGGAATGTTCGCCCCGCCCGGTCCCCGCGCCGCACCGCATCGAATGACCTACCCTATCGCATGAAAGAACGCTTCCCCTCGTTGATCGCCCTGTTTCTGCTCCTGGCCCTGGTGCTGGGAACATGGTGGGCGGCCGACTATACGCAACGCGCCGTACCCACCGATCCACCGCGCCGCCTGACGCATGAAATGGATGCCTGGTCGCGCAATTTCGTCATGGTGCGCACCGGCGAGGACGGCAAGCCGATCCATCGCATGGAAGGCGATTACGGCGAACATTACCCGGACGACGATTCCTACGTGGTGACGGACCCGCGGGCCGTCGGACTGCGGCCCAACACGCCCATCACCGTGGCGACGTCCGAGACGGCCACCATGTACCAAGGCGGCAAGCGCATCGTCATGGACAAGAACGCGCATATGCACCGCCAATCGGATGCCGACACGCCGCCGCTGGACGTGCGCAGCGAACAACTGGTGATACTGCCCGACGATGACACCATCAGCACCACGCTCCCCGCGCTGGTCACGCGCGGCCAGTCGCGCATGAACGGCACCGGAATGAAGTACAACAACAAAACGCGCCAGTTGGAAGTATTCTCGTCCACCAACGTGGAAATCGCGCCGACGGATACCCAGCGCGCCGGCACCAAGGAACAATCCAAGGACCGGCCGAACGCCCAGTCCTCGGACCACCCCAAACCCGCGGATGGCTCGCCCGCGCCGCGCCCCGATTCACCACCGCCTGCCGGAGCGGCCGCCGCGCCGAAGCAGGAACCTGCCCACGCATCCGTAAAAAAACAATCATGACCGAAATCCGCAAACGCCTGTCGTCTGTCTGGCTGACCGGCGTCATCCTGGCCGTGGCCGCCGCCGGCGCGCATGCGCAAGGCGCCCCCGCCACGTCGCCCGCCCCCTCGCCCGCCGCATCGACGCCGCCGGCGCCGGAACAGGCGCCGGCCAGGAAAAGCCAGGGCGCCAATGGCAGCAATGGGACCAAGCCGTCCGGCAAGGGCGCGCAGACCCCGGAGGAAGAACCCAATACGGTGATCCTGTCGGAAAAGCTGCACTACGACGACGTCAAGAAGACCAGCGTATTCACCGGCAATGTGATCATGACGCGCGGCCTGATGACGCTGCATTCCGATGAACTTCAGATGCGCGAAGACGCCCAGGGCAACCAGTACGGCACGGCCCTGGCCAGCCCGGGCAAGATGGTTACCGTGCAGCAGGAGCGCCCCGAAAACTTCGAGGTCATCGAAGGTGTGGGACGACGCGCCGAATATGACGGGACCCAAAGCACCTTCGACCTGATCGGCCAGGCCGTCGTCACGCGCTTCATCTGCGGCAAACCCTTCGATACCATCCGCGGCCAGCGCGTGCGCTACAACGACAAGGCGGGCACCTACGAAGCCGTGGGCGGTCCTGAATCCGCAGCGCCCGCAGGCCGGGTACGGTCGGTCATGGAGCCCCGCGCGCGCGCCGATGCCGCCGTCGCCGCATGCCGCGCGCAGCAAGGGGGCAAGCCGGCTGCCGGCAAGAGCCCCACCTCGTCCTCCAACGGCACCAACGGCAAGCGGCCGGCATCGTCCGCGCCGGCCGCCGGCGGCCAGCCCGCGGATCGCAACGATCAGGCCGGCGACGCCAGCGGCAAAACGTCCTCCGGCACATCCGCGGTCAAGCCCTGACGCTCCCGGTCGGGTGGCCGCCGCGCCTGGCGCGGCGCGCGCACGCACCGGCCCCTCCGGAATTCCCAGCACCCCGTTACCCGATTCCTGCCACGCTCAATGATCACGCAAGCGACTCCCGAAAACCAGACGCCGGCCACCTCCCGTCCCAGCAGCCTGCGCGCCATCGGCCTGCGCAAGACCTATCATGGCCGTACCGTCGTACAGGACGTGTCGCTTTCCGTGGATAGCGGCGAGGTCGTGGGCCTGCTGGGACCGAACGGCGCGGGCAAGACAACCAGCTTCTACATGATCGTGGGCCTGGTGCCCGCCGAAGCCGGCCGTATCGAGATCGACGAGCAGAACATCACCGGCTTGCCCATCCACAAGCGTGCGCGCCTGGGCCTGTCCTACCTGCCCCAGGACGCCTCCGTGTTCCGCCGCCTGACCGTCGAGCAGAATATCCGCGCGGTGCTGGAACTGCAGCTGGACGACCGCGGCAGACAGATATCCACGTCCGCCATCAACCAGAACCTGGAACTGCTGCTGGATGAACTGCAGATCGGCCATATCCGCGGCAACACGGCGATATCGCTGTCCGGCGGCGAGCGCCGGCGCGTGGAAATCGCCCGCGCCCTGGCCACCAGTCCGCGCTTCATCCTGCTGGACGAGCCCTTCGCCGGCGTGGATCCGATCGCCGTGATCGAGATCCAGCGGATCGTCCGCTTCCTGAAAAGCCGCGGTATCGGCGTGCTGATCACCGACCATAACGTGCGCGAAACGCTGGGCATCTGCGACCGGGCATACATCATCAGCGAGGGCAAGGTGCTGACAGACGGCCACCCCGAGGACATCGTCGGCGACCCCGCCGTACGGCGCGTGTACCTCGGCGAACACTTCAAGATGTAACCACCGTCGCATTTCAACGGGAACCGTGCGGACTTCTTTCGGGGACGGATTGAATTGGCCGATGGAGTCTTTACACTAGGATTACAGGGTCGCGCTTCCGAGGCATTCGCCGCCCATCACGGTGGCAGCACCACGGGCCCCGCAGGAACCGAATCCTTCACTTCTTACAAAAGGAGATAAATACCCCACTGATTTTCGCGCTACGCGCAAACGAACCTTTTCTTGGCAGAAGGAGATTGCACTATGAATCTAAGCATCTGCGGTCGTCATCTCGACGTCACCCCGGCCATCCGGGAGTATGTAGTGAACAAGTTGGCGCGAGTACTGCGGCACTTTGATCACATCATCGATGTGCAGGTCATGCTCTCGGTGGAACCACTACGACACACCGCCGAAGTCACCATGAGATTGCGAGGCAAGGACATCCATTGCGAAGCGCAGGATGAAAACCTCTACGCCGCCATCGACTTGCTTGCCGACAAGATCGACCGTCAGGTTATCAAGCACAAGGACAAGGTCCAAAGCCACGCCACCGAGTCCGTGAAGCGACTACCCGCCGCGGCCTGATGCCGCACCGCGCCTCACGAATGCTCGTTGACGAGCGATAAAACAGCGCCCTGCGCGCAACTTGAGTCCCCAAGCGCCGATGTCCCGCAGATCCCGATTCCGGGGCATCGGTCAAGCTGAATTTCCCCCGCCGTTTCTGGCCTCGGTCCTCCCCAGCTTCGTCTCCCCAGCTCTCCCCCATCTTCCCACCAGTTGTCCGTTCGTTTGCCTGGCCGCTTGCCCGCCTGCTCGCCGCCCGCCCGATCTTCCCGCCCGATCTTCCCGCCTGATCTTCCCGCTTGATCTTCCCGCTTGATCTTCCCGCTTGACCTCCCCGCTTGACCTCCCCGCTGCTCCCGCGACCATTGCCGCCGGCCCCTGGCTCCAGGCTCGGTCCACAGCTTGCCGCCCTGTCCGGGCGTGGAAAAATAAAGCCCACATTCGCTGCCCTATCCGTTTTTTTGCGTTGCGGCATATGAACATATAATCCAATCATGAATCACTTGCCCCGCATCCTGCCTGCCGGGAATGTCGTGCTTGACCTGCTGGCCACCAGCAAGAAGCGGGCATTCGAACAGGCCGGCCTGCTTTTCGAAAACCACCACGGCCTGGCGCGCTCCACCGTGTTCGACAGCCTCTTCGCCCGGGAGCGGCTGGGTTCAACCGGATTGGGCCAAGGCGTGGCCGTCCCGCATGGCCGTGTCAAGTCGCTGGATGAAGCGGTGGCGGCATTCTTCCGCCTGTCGCGCCCCGTGCCCTTCGATTCCCCGGACGACCAACCGGTCAGCATGCTGCTGTTCCTGCTGGTGCCGGAGAACGCCACGCAGCAGCACCTGGATATACTCGCCGAGCTTGCGCAATTGATGTCCAATAAGCCCCTGCGTGAAGCCCTGGCCACGGAAACCGATCCGCTGGCCGTGCATCGCATGCTGACGACCGGCACACTTTAATCTTTCCATCGCCATGCTTACCGTCCAGGAACTGGTCGACGATAACGCCGACAAAATCCCCTTCAATTGGATCGCGGGACAAGGCGCGGCAGACCGGTTGGTTCCGGACGACGGCATGGCCGCCGCCGATCTGGTCGGCCACCTGAATCTGATCCACCCTTCGCGTATCCAGGTGTTCGGGCAGGAGGAACTGGCCTACTACACCCGTTTCGATCTGCGCCGCCGCATGCACCACATGGACGAACTGCTGATCGGCGGGGTGCCGGCCATCCTGCTGGCCGACGGATTGACGGCGCCACAGGACCTGATCGATCAGTGCGATCAGCACCAAGTGCCGCTGCTCAGCACGCCCGTTGCCGCCGCGCAGCTGATCGATCTGCTACGCATCTACCTCGGCAAGAAGCTGGCGCCCACCACCACCGTGCATGGCGTGTTTCTGGACGTGCTGGGCCTGGGCGTGCTGATCACCGGGGAATCGGGGCTGGGCAAGAGCGAGCTGGCGCTGGAGCTGATTTCACGCGGGCACGGCCTGGTCGCCGACGACGCGGTGGAACTATCGCGCACCGCGCCGAACATGATCGAGGGTCATTGCCCTTCGCTGCTGCAGAACCTGCTGGAAGTGCGCGGCCTGGGGCTGCTGGATATCCGCACCATCTTCGGCGAGACTTCCGTGCGCCGCAAGATGCGCCTGAAGCTGATCGTGCATCTGGTGCGGGCCACCGCGCAGGACAAATTCGAACGCCTGCCGCTGCAGGACATCACGCAGGACATGCTCGGCCTGCCGATTCGCAAGGTGATGCTGCAGGTGGCCGCGGGCCGCAACCTGGCGGTGCTGGTTGAAGCCGCCGTGCGCAACACCATCCTGAAGCTGCGCGGCATCGATACGCTGGGCGAATTCATGGAACGCCAGGCCATGGCGATCCTGCAAAACAGCAAATAAGGGCCCGCGCGGCAGGGGCCCTGCCGACCCAACGACGGATCATCCGCCTGCCGCCCTCCGGCGCCGCGCCGTGAGGGCGACTATCCGCCCGCAGCACGGGCCTGCTTGACCTGCAACGAGGTCACGCCGCCGGCGGCATTGCCCCAGCTGTTACGCACATAGGTCACCACGGCCGCGACGTCATCGTCGCTGAGCAATTGCCCGAACGGCGGCATGCCATGCGGTTGCGGGTTGCCGGCGGTGGCTGGCGCAAAACCGCCTTCCAGGACCATGTGGATGACATTGCCGGGATAGGGAGCGGTAACGCTGATATTGCCGGCCAGGGCCGGCCAGTCCTTGCCCTTGCCCTGTCCATCCGCGGCATGGCACTGTGCGCAGTGTTGTTCGTACAAGGCGCCGCCGCGTCGCATGCCGCCGGTTTCGCGCACCCTGTTGGCGGCTGGCGCCGGACCGGCCGGCACGGATTTCAGGTAGCCCGCGATCGCGCGGGCATCGCCGCCGGTCAGGAATTGCGTGCTGCCCACGACGACTTCGCCCATGGGACCGGCCGCGGCGCCATGGGCGCTGACACCGGTTTTCAACAAGGCGACGATGTCGTCCTGCGACCACCGCCCCAGGCCATCGCGCGGATCGCCGTCCAGCGCGGGCGCGTACCAGCCCAGGCCTTCGATGGTGCCGCCCACGAAACCGGATCCGCTGGGCGTAGCCCCCAGCGCATTGCGCGGCGCATGGCAGGCGATGCAATGCCCCAGTCCGTCGACCAGATAGCGGCCGCGCGCCAGGTCGCCATCCACGCCGGCATCGGCGTGCACGCCCGGCCGGAAGTACAGGCCCCGCCACAGGGCCAGCAGCGGCCGCCAGCCGTAGGGGAAGTCCAGCTGGTGCGGCTTGCTGGGCTGCGCGACGGGCGCCACGGTGCGCAGGTAGGCATAGAGCGCATCGGCATCCGCCCGGCTGATACGGGTGTATTCCGTGTAGGGAAAGGCGGGATAGAGCAAGGTACCGGACGGCGATTTGCCCTGGTGCAGGGCATGCCAGAAGTCGTCGGCGGACCAGGCGCCTATCCCGGTCGCCCGGTCCGGCGTGATGTTGGGGCCGTAGAACGTGCCAAAGGCCGTGGGGATGGCGGCGCCACCGGCATACGGTTGGCCGCCGGGCACGGTGTGGCAGGCCAGGCAATCGCCGACCTTGGCCAGGTAGGCGCCATAGGCGATGCGTTGCGCCGGATCCGCGCTGGCCTGGGTAGGGCCGGTGGAAGCATCGTCGCGAATCCCCCGCCAGGCCAGCAGGGCCAGGCCGGCGGCAAGAAGGAGCAGCAGCGCGACAACGATGCGCGCGGCCATCCGGCGCGCGCGGCCGGCGCTGGCGCCGCGCATGGAATCGGTTGGATCGGTAGAAGGGATGGCCAAGATGCTATTCCTGCGTTTGGCTGCCGCAGGCGGTGGGCAGCGTGATCGATGCGGCGGCGGGCTGGTACGCGGGCGGAACGGGCTGGGAGGACAGCCACGCCGCCACGGCGGCGATGTCGTCGGGCGCCAGCTGGCGCGCCACGTGGGCCATGCAGTCCGGATCGGCCGCCCGGCGCGTGCCGCTGCGCCAGCTGCCGACCTGTGCCAGCAGATAGTCGCGCGGCAGGCCCAGCAATCCGGGAATGGCGGGCGCCAGGCCGCCCAGGCTGGCGGTGTGGCAAGCCGCGCAGGCCGGCACGCCGCGGCCAGGGTCACCGGCCGTGGTCAACAGACGACCGCGCTCCAGCATGGCAGGACTGACATCGGCGCGCGCCGGGGGCGGATAGTCCACATGCTGCTCCGAGAAGTAGGCGGCGATCTCGCGCAGATAAGTGTCCGGCAGGTTGTGCAGCAGGTGCGCCATGGGGGGATACTGCCGCCGGCCATCGCGGAAATTCAGCAGTTGGTGGTAGAGGTAATCCCGTGGCTTGCCCGCCAGCCGGGGGTAGTAACCGTCCGGGCCGGCACGCCCCTGTTCGCCATGGCAGGCCGTACAGGCCGCCACGCGGGCACGCATGGTGCCGGGCTCCAGCGCGGCCGCGCCGGACGCCTGCGCCGCCGCGGGGCCCGCGACCTGGGCCTGCGCCGCGGACGCCGCGGCCAAGAGCATCGCCACGCAGGCGGCACGGCAGAATATGAAGACTCCCATCGATCGCGCCTTGTAGGTATATATAAGCGGATTAGGCCGGCTTTTGCCGAAATAGGAAAGAGGCAGTCGCGCAGTTTACGGGCATATCAGTTACAGCGCGCGCCCCACGCCGCGGCGACATCGTCACCGGGCGCCGGGGCCGCCGCACGGGAATACGCGAGGGCTGCTGCATGCTGGACCGCAAGCCGGAACGGGTGGCCGCGAGGAGCCCGGCAACACGATTCATGCCACAATCATGCCCATGTTCAGCGTCGTCCTCATCACCGGCATCTCCGGCTCCGGCAAATCAGTCGCCCTGCGGCTGCTGGAGGACTCCGGCTATACCTGTGTCGATAACCTGCCGGTGCGCTTCCTGGCCGACTTCATCGCCAGCGCCCGCGATGACGCCATGGCGCGCGTGGCGGTCGCCATCGACGTGCGATCGCCAGGCGAGCTCGCCGAGCTGCCCGCCGCCATCGCGACGCTGCGCGCCGTAGGCACGCGCATACGGGTGGTATTCCTGGACGCCGACACCAACACGCTGGTGCAGCGCTATTCCGAATCGCGCCGCCGCCATCCGCTGACGGACCGGCTGCAGCGCAGCGGTAAACCGGCTTCGCTGCTGGACTGCATCCGGGTGGAGCGCGAGCTGCTGGCGCCGCTGCGCGACCAGGAGCATGTGATCGACACGTCGGAGCTGACGCCCGGCCAGTTGCGCGCCTGGATCCGCGACCTGGTGCAGGCCGACCGCCAGGCAGTCGTGCTGACGTTCGAATCGTTCGCCTTCAAGCGGGGCGTGCCGCGCGATGCCGATCTAGTGTTCGACGCGCGCTGCCTGCCCAACCCCTACTACGATCCGGTATTGCGCCCGCTCACCGGGCGGGATGCCCCTGTGGCCGCCTACCTGGACAGTTTCGAGGCCGTGCGCCAGCTGATTGACGACATCTCGGCGTTCATCCGCAAATGGCTGCCACGCTATATGGAAGACACGCGCAGCTATCTGACGGTGGCCATCGGCTGCACCGGCGGGCAGCACCGTTCGGTCTATATCGTCGAACAGCTGGCGCAGCGCTTCGCCGATCACAAACCCTTGCTGGTCCGACACCGAACCCAACTGCCCGAAGAACACGCATGACTTTGAGTTTCCGGCACCTGCGCAATCTACTCGTCATCGCCTTGCTGGCCGCGGTGGTGGCGGGTTGTTCCAGTACCGGGGGCCGCAAGCGCGGCGGCTACTACCAGGACGATGGCCCCGACGCCCATCCGCCCGGCAACCTGGACGCGGTACCGGACGCCCAGCCTCGCATCGAGCCGCTGGCCAACGCTTCCAACCGTCCCTATGTCGTGTTCGGCAAACGCTATGTGCCCATGACGAGCGACCAGCCGTACACGCAGCGCGGCGTCGCGTCCTGGTACGGCAAGAAGTTCCACGGCAACTCGACGTCGATCGGCGAACCCTACGACATGTACGCGATGACGGCGGCGCACCCGACGCTGCCAATTCCCAGCTATGCGCGCGTCACCAGCGCCATCAACGGCAGGACCGTCATCGTGCGGGTCAACGACCGTGGACCATTCCATGACAACCGCATCATGGATCTTTCCTATGTAGCGGCCTACAAGCTGGGCATCATCGGCCCGGGCAGCGGCGAAGTAACGGTGCAGCGCATCCTGCCCGACGAGGTGCGCCGCATGGTGGCGGAACGCGAAAGAGGCGGCCCGGCCGCGGTCGCGACGGCAGGCGGCGCGGCGGCGGCGGAGGGTGCCACGGCGTCCAGCGTTTCCACGCCCGTGCCCGTGGTGCTGTCGGCCGGGGAAGCGCCCAGCGCGATGCCCCTGGCGCCGGCATCCACGGCGACCTCCGGGGGCGCTGCGTTGAACACCCTGCCGGCCACGCGCGATGGCGCAGCGACCGAGCCGACGCCCTTGCCGCCGCCGAGCGTGGCGGCAGCACCGGTCATCGCCTCTCCTGCCACTGCCCAGGCGCCGGCCGCTTCGGGCTCGGTCTATCTGCAATTGGGCGCGTTCAGCCAGTCGACCAATGCGCAATCGCTGGCCGCCCGGGTAAACGGCCCCTTGACGGCCGCGGGCTTGCCGCCCGCGACGGTGGAGCAGGCCGGGCAGTTGTATCGCGTGCGTGTCGGCCCCTACGCCGACCGCAACGCGGCGATGTCGGCCGTGCAGACCGTCGCGACCAGCACGGGTATCCTGCCCACGATCGCGACGCGCTGATCGGGCGACGCCACCGCGCGGTGGCGTCCGGGTGCACACGAGATGGCCTGCCCGACACGCTTATCCGCGTGTCTGCCTTGCCGGGTTCGCTCACGCGGGTGCTGGTAATCGGGGATGTGCGGCTAACGCGAGGTGTGCTGCTTATCTAAGTGTGCCGCTAGCCGCAATGTGCTGCTTACCTGAGTGTGCCGCTCACCAGAGCGTGCCCTGACCGGAATCCTGTTTCACCCGTTTGGCGTCCGGTGACGCCGTGACGTAGGTGTGTCCTTCCAGCGCCAGCAAAGCCTGCTTGCGGTGCAAGCCACCGCCGAAGCCCGTCAGGGCGCTGTTGCTCCCGATGATGCGATGGCAGGGGATGAAGATGGAAATGGGATTACGGCCGACGGCTTGTGCCACCGCCCGCACGGCGGCCGGCTGCGCGCAACGGGTGGACAAGGCGCCGTAGCTTTCCAGGTTCCCGAAGGGGATATCCCGCAGCGCATCCCAGACGCGCCGCTGGAAAGGCGTACCGCGCGGCGCCATGGGCAGAGAGAATTCCCGCCTGCGCGCCGCGAAATATTCCGCCAGTTCAAGCGCGGCCCGATCCAGCAAGGGATCCGCCGATGCGACTGTGTCCGGCGGCATGGGCGGACAGTCGGCCTGGTCCAGGAACCACGCACCCGTCAGCGCGCCGCCTTCTGCCTGGAGGCGCATCGGCCCGAGCGGCGTATCGACGACGCGCAGGCGCAGCGGCGTGGCGGAGGCGGTCATGATGGGCCGGCCAGCAATGGGATCGCGAAAGAGACCACGACGTCTCGGGCGGCGGCGTGGCTGGCGATCATGATGGCTTGCGCGCCAGCGCGCGGGCATAAAGGACATCGCGCGGCAAGCCGCTGACGCGCGCCGCGACGCGGGCGGCGTCACGCACGGACACGGACTCCAGCAAGGCGTCGAGCAGGGCATCGGTGGCGGCGTCCACGCCGGCCGCTTCGGTGTCCACGGCCGGGGCCGCATGCGCGATCAACACGAATTCACCCTGGCCGCGGTGCGGCTGGGCCTGCAGCCAGTCCCCGGCCTGGTCCAGCGCCAGGGTGGCGACTTCCTCGAAACGCTTGGTCAGTTCGCGCGCCACCGTGACTTCGCGATGCGGGCCCAGCGTATCCCGCATATCGGCGAGCGTGGCCGCCACGCGATGCGGCGATTCGAACATCACCACCGGCGCCGGCAGGCCACACCATTGCGCCAGCCAGCGTTGGCGCGCCGCCGACTTGGCCGGAGGAAAACCGGCGAAGACGTAGGCGGGATTCTCGTCCGAGGTCACCCCGCTGGCCATCAGGGCGGCGATGACGGCGCTCGGCCCGGGCACGGGCACGACGGCATGGCCGGCCTGGCGCACGGCCCGCACGATGCGCGCGCCGGGATCGCTCACGGCCGGGGCGCCCGCATCGGATACCAGCGCCACGCGCTGGCCCTGGGCCAGGCGCTCGCAGATGGCCTGGGCGGCGGCGGCCTCGTTGTGGCGGTGCGCCGCCATCAACGGGGTACCGATACCCCAGGCGTCCATCAGCGTGCGGCTTTCGCGCGTGTCCTCCGCGGCGATGATGTCCGCGCGGACCAGGGCTTCCCAGGCCCGCAGGCTGAGGTCCCCCAGATTGCCGATGGGCGTGGCCACGACGTACAGGGTGGAAGGCGGCCATTGCTGCGCGGCGACGCGTTCGGCGATCCGGCGCCAGGCCTCGCCGCCAGCCGGCGGTGCGACGTTTTGGTTCATTACGGGAAAAATGGAAGGCACATCGTGCGAGTGTAGTGGCTTATCCGTCCAACGCCGGCCTGGGCCCGTCCATGGCCCCGGTTCGTCCCCCGACGCCCCCCACCCGGCCGGGGGCCGGCACCCGCCCATGACGCCGCATGACCGACGACACCAGCGCCCGATTGTTCGAATCCGCCCGGCGCGCCCAGGCTGCCCGGCTGCGGCGCCGCCAACGCGCGCCCCGGCCCCCCACACCCGCGGACCGCCCGCCGCGCCTGTCGCCCCGCCAGCAGGTGGGCAGCGACTACGAAGAACGCGCGCTGGCCCTGCTGGCGCGGGCCGGCCTGCGGCCGCTGGCCCGCAACCTGCGCTGCCGGGCGGGCGAAATCGACCTCGCCCTGCGCGACGGCGATACGCTGGTCCTCGTGGAAGTGCGCGCACGCGGCGATGTCCGCTACGGCGGGGCCGCCGCCAGCGTGGGCTGGGCCAAGCAGGCGCGGCTGATCCGGGCCGCCCGCTGCCTGCTGCCCGGCCTGGTGGCGCGCCACTGGCCCGCACGCCCGCCCAGGGTGCGTTTCGACGTGGTCGCGTTCGAGGACGACACGCCGCTGTGGCTGCGCCACGCCTTCGATGTGCCCATGAGATAATCCGCGGCATGATTGATATGACGACTCGCATGGTGTCGCACTTCAATAATGCGATCGCCACCCTCCAGGCCAGCCGAGACGTGCTGGCCGATACGCTTAGCGTGGCCGTGGACGTGCTTTTTGGCGCGCTGGCCAACAACGCCAAGATCCTGGCCTGCGGCAATGGCGGCTCGGCCGCGGACGCCCAGCACTTCGTCGCCGAACTGGTCGGCCGCTTCGAGCGCGAACGGCTGCCGCTGGCGGCGCTTACCTTGAACACCGATACCTCCATCCTGACGGCGGTGGGCAACGATTACGGCTTCGACGAAGTCTTCGAACGCCAGGTCAATGCCCTGGGCCAGCCCGGCGACGTGCTGTTGGCGATTTCGACCAGCGGCAATTCGCCCAACGTGGTCCGCGCCGTGCAGGCCGCGCAGCAACGCGAAATGCACGTCATCGCGCTGACCGGCAAGGGCGGCGGCGTAATAGGGGAACTCATGACCGCGCACGACGTCCATCTGTGCGTGCCGAACGACCGCACCATGCGTATCCAGGAAGCGCACATCGTGCTGCTGCATGCCTTGTGCGATGGTATCGATGCCTTACTGCTGGGAGACACCGAATGACACTGAAGACCCGATTTCACGCCATCCCCCTGGCCGCTGCGCTGACCGCGTCCGTCCTGATGCTGTCGGCCTGCGCCCCGGTGGTGGTCGGCGGCGCCGCCGCCGGCGCGGCAGTGGTGGCGACGGACCGCCGCAGCTCGGGTACCCAGCTGGACGACCAGAACATCAGCTTCAAGGTCGAACACGTGATTTCGCAGAAGCTGGGCGATGCCGCCCACGTCAGCGCCAATACCTATGAAGGCATGGTGCTGCTGACCGGCGAAGTGCCCAACGATGCCGCCAAGGCGCAGGCCGGCTCCCTGGCGCAGGGGGTGGAAAAGGTCAGGAAAGTGGCCAACCAGCTGACCATCGGGCCGGCATCCAGCTTCAACGTGCGGTCCAACGACACCTGGCTGAGCTCCAAGGTCCGTAGCGAACTGCTGAATACCAAGTTCGTGCCATCCGGCTCCATTTCCGTCACCACGGACAAGAGCGTGGTCTACCTTCAGGGGAAAGTAACCCAGGCCGAAGGAGAATATGCGGCGAACGCCACGGCCGGCATCACCGGCGTGGCCAAGGTGGTTAAACTGTTCGACATCATCAGCCGCGAGGAAGCGGTCCGGTTGTCGGGCAGCACCCCGGGCACGAATGCCGCGCCGGCGACTACGGGCTCGCAGCACGCGCCCATCGAGACGGGCGGCGGCGCGGCGGAAACCGCGGCCCCGGCCGGCGGCGGCGGTGGCGCCCAGGCGATGCCCATCAAGTAGGCCGGCCACGGCACGGGCAAGCGCGGCGCGCCGAATGCGCGATGCACGCGGGTGATGGGCGACGCGCGGGATGCGGATGCGGCCGGGCAATGGGCGGCGCGCGGCAAGCATGACGCGGCCGGATAATGCGTGATGCGTTCCATGGCGGAGCGCAAAGGGAACGGTGCGGGAATGAAGAAGCTCGTTGTCGCGGTCATGGTGGCGGTCGTCGCCGGGATCGCCGGGTGGTTCGTCTGGCGTCCGGTGCAGGCCGCACCGGACGTCACCTTCGCCTCCATCGACGGCAGGAAGATCTCGCTGCAGGACCTGCGCGGCAAGGTGGTGCTGGTCAAATTCTGGGCAACCGACTGCGTGACCTGTATCAAGCAGATGCCGGAGACCATTGCCGACTACAACCGCTACGCCCCCCAGGGCTTCCAGACGGTGGCGGTGGCCATGCAGTACGACCCGCCCAACTACGTGCTGAATTTCACCCAGAGCCGCAAGCTGCCGTTCACGGTGGCGCTGGACACGCAGGGCAAGGCCGCCCAGGCCTTCGGCGACGTGCGGCTGACGCCCACCGCCTTCCTCATCGATAAGCAGGGCAGGATCATCAAGCGCTACCTGGGCGAGTACGACCCCAAGGAATTCCACGCCCAGGTCGAAAAAGCCCTGGCCGCCGGGTAAGCCCGGCCAGACCCGCCGCCCCGCCGTCCGTGCGGGGCATATCCAACCGCCGCGCCCTCATGGCACATCCCACCGCATCCTCCTTCCCCAACGCCGAGGCCGGCGTCACGCCGTCCGGGCGGATTTTCATTTTCCGCGGCAGCGAACTGCTGGTGCGCACCGAAGACCTTGGACTGCCGGGCGAGGACGTGCGCGGCCATGAATGGGCCATCGACATCGAATGGCAGGCCGTGGGCCACCATCTGGGGCAACCCTGTATCAGCGCCGCGCTGGCGCGCGACGCGGCGCCGCCGGCCGGCTACACCTTCAAGCGCCTGCGCGAGATGTTTCCCCGGCTGGGCGAGGAAGCCTCCGCGGTGGCCGGCCGAGCCTTCCAGATCGCCGAATGGGCGCGCACGCATCGCTATTGCGGCCACTGCGGCACCCCCACCGTCCGGGTGTCCCACGAGTTCTGCATGAAATGCCCGAACTGCGGCCTGTCGGCGTATCCACGCATCTCTCCCGCCATGATGGTGCTGATCCGCAAGGGCGACAGCATCCTGCTGGCGCGCAACGCCAATTTCGTCGCCGGCCGATACAGCGCCCTGGCGGGCTTCGTGGAAGCCGGCGAATCCCTGGAAGCCACGGTACACCGCGAGGTCGAGGAAGAAGTCGGCCTGCGCGTGCGCGAGCTGAAGTACTTCAAGAGCCAGTCCTGGCCCTTCCCGCATTCCCTGATGCTGGCCTTCACCGCGGAGTACGACGGCGGCGACATCCGGGTGGACGGCCAGGAAATCGTCGACGCGCAGTGGTACGGCCCCGGCGACCAGCTCCCCGACATCCCGCCCACGGATTCCATCGCGGGCTCGCTGATCCGCGCCCATCTGCCGCCAGGCGCGATTCCATATAAGCGCTAGAAATATATAAAACAAAATTTATTCGTTTGAGTAACTAAGCGGCCCCGGCATGATGCCTCGGCCGTTCGTGTCGAACGGCCATTGTCCACCGTGGAGCCGTTCCCTTGATCAAGCGCCTGCTCGCCACCTCGATCGCCGCCACCCTGCTGTTGGGTTCGGGCGCCGCATCGGCCCAGCAAACCCTGCTGAATTCCTCGTATGACGTCGCGCGTGAGCTCTTCACGGCCATCAATCCCAAGTTCGTCGCATACTGGAAGGAAAAGACCGGCGAAACCGTCACGGTGGAACAGTCCTTCGGCGGTACCTCGCGCCAGGCCCAGGCCATCCTGCAGGGCCTGAAGGCGGACACGGTGACGTTCAACCAGGTGCCCGACGTCGACATCCTGGCCAAGCGCGGCCTGCTCGCCAAGGACTGGCAGAAGAAATTCCCAGGCAACAGTTCGCCCTACTACAGCACCATCGCCTTCCTGGTCCGCAAGGGCAATCCCAAGCACATCCAGACCTGGGACGACCTGGTGCGCGACGACGTCAAGGTGGTCTTTCCCAACCCCAAGACGTCCGGCAACGCGCGCTATACCTATCTGGCCGCCTGGCTGTACGCGCAGCAGAAGTTCAACGGCGACGAGGCCAAGACGCGCGCCTTCGTGGGCAAGCTGCTGCATAACGTGGAGAGCTTCCCCACCGGCGGCCGCGGCGCCACCGTGGCCTTCGCGCAGAACAACCAGGGCGATGCCGTGCTGACCTTCGAATCCGAAGTGCGCAATATCGCCGCCAGCGATGAATTCAAGCCGCTGGGCCTGGAAGTGGTCGTGCCCCCCGTCAGCGTGCTGGCCGAATTCCCGGTGGCCGTGGTGGACAAGGTGGTGGATGCCAAGGGGACGCGCAAGCTGGCCGAGGCCTATCTGCAATACCAGTATTCGCCAGAGATCCAGACGCTGCTGGCCAGCTTCAACTACCGCGTGCGCGATCCGGACGTGGTCAAGGCCAATGCCAGCCGCTTTCCCAAGGTGGAATTGCTGGATCCGCAAAAGCTGGGCACCTGGGACCAGATCCAGGACACGCATTTCAAGAGCGGCGGCATCCTGGACCAGCTGCTCGCCGGCAAATCCTGATCGCGCCTACTTGGCGTAGACTGGCGCCTTTCCGCACGGCGGCGGGCGCCGATCGCGGCGGCGCGCGAGCCGCCGCCAGGCAAGGCCCCCGGCGCCGGCCGGCCGCCCCGCGCGACCGGCCGGTTTTCCATAGACAGGTATGGCGAGATTCTTCAAACAACACCCGACCCTGCCTGGGTTCGGATTGAGTTTTGGCGTCAGCAGCTTATTCATCTCGCTGGTGATCCTGTTCCCGATCGCGGCGCTGCTGGCCTACACCAGCGAGATGAGCGCCTCGCAATACTGGCAGGCCATTACGGACCCGCGCGTGCTGGCGAGCTATCGCGTCACGCTGCTGGGCGCCCTGCTATCGACCATCGTGGTGGTCCTGTTCGGATTGTTGCTGGCCTGGATCCTGGTGCGCTATCGCTTTCCGGGCCGCCTGTTCCTGGATTCCCTCGTCGATCTGCCGTTCGCCCTGCCCACGGCGGTGGCCGGGCTGACGCTGTCGGTACTGCTGGGGCCCAACGGCTGGGTCGGCCAGTGGTTCGACCTGGCCGGAATCAAGATCTCGTACGCCTTTCCGGGCCTGGTGTCGGCCATGATATTCACCAGCCTGCCCTTCGTGGTGCGTTCCGTGCAGCCGGTGCTGGAGGAGATCGGACCGGAATACGAAGAGGCCGCGCACACGCTGGGCGCCAACGACAGGCAGACCCTGTGGCGCGTGCTGCTGCCCGCCTTGACCCCGGCGCTGTTCACCGGCGGGTCGCAGGCCTTCATCCGCAGCCTGGGCGAATTCGGGGCGGTGGTGATGATCGCCGGCAACATTCCGTTCAAGACCGAGATCACCTCGCTGATGATCTTCGTGCGCGTATCCGAATTCGACTATCCGGCGGCTTCCGCCATCGCCACCGTGGTGCTGGCCGCTTCGCTGCTGCTGTTGTTCGGCCTGCACGTGCTCCAGGGCCGCCTGCTGCCGTGGCAGCGGCCGGGGCGCTAAGGCCCACGAACCGTGACGTAAGGGGCAATCTTCCAGTGTTGACGGACTCCATATGCGCAAACGACCCAAGAACTGGCGCCAGTGGGCGCTGATCGCCATCGGCATCATCGGGGCCTTCCTGCTGCTGGTGCTGCCGCTGGCGCTGATCTTCCAGCAGGCGCTATCCGCCGGCTGGCATGCGCTGGTGGACAATCTGCAAGACGAAGAGATGCGGCACGCGATCTCGCTGACGCTGCTGGCCGCGGTGCTGACCGTGCCGATCAATGTCGTCTTCGGCATCCTGCTGGCGTGGTGCGTCACCCGCTACGATTTCCATGGCAAGCAGATCCTGACCACGCTGGTCGATATCCCGTATGCCACATCACCGGTGGTGGCGGGGCTGTGCTACCTGGTGGTGTACGGCATGGAAAGCGTGGTGGGCGGCTGGCTGGGGCAGCACGACATCCAGTTGATGTTCGCCTGGCCGGGCATCGTGATGGTGACGGTGTTCGTGACTTCGCCCTTCGTCGCCCGCATCCTGATCCCGCTGATGCAGGCCCAGGGATCGGACGAAGAATACGCGGCGCTGACGCTGGGCGCCAGCGGCTGGCAGATCTTTCGCCGCATCACGCTGCCGAACATCAAATGGGCCCTGCTGTACGGGACCATCATCACCAATGCCCGCGCGGTCGGTGAATTCGGCGCGGTGTCGGTGGTGTCCGGCGCGATCCGGGGCAAGACCGTCACCCTGCCCTTGCTGATCGAGCAGCTGAACGACGACTACAAGACGGTGGCGGCCTTCACGGCTGCGGCGCTGCTGGCCTGCCTGGCGCTGCTGACGATGGTGGTGAAGACGGCCATGGAGTGGGGCCAGCGCGTGACCGTGCGCGGGCCGGCGCATTGACCGGGTCAGCGCCTCATATGCGGGACGAGCTTGCCGCGGCGCCACAGCTGCCAGACCAGGAAAGCCACGATGCCCACGTTGAACAGCACCACCGCCACGGCCAGGACGCTGGGCCGATGCACCAGGTGACGCAGCTCGAAGGGTACGTAGATGCCGCCGGACAGCGCGCCCAGCCATTCTCCCCAGGCGCGATCGCGCCACAAGCCATAGGCTTCGGCCAGCCGCACGATGACGTACCCGCCGGCCAATGCGACCAGCGTGCGCAGGCTGGTGTCCTGCAGCATCGTGGCGTACTGGAGCAGCACCTCCGGATAATGCCCGCCGGGATCCAGGCCGAAATGGCCGATCAGCACCGACACGATATGGCTCAGATCGCGGTGGAGCAGGCCCAGCAGCCCGATGCTGGCGGCCAGCGCACCCACGCCCTTGGCGGCCTCGACCAGGGCGATGAAGCGCTGCGCGCGCTGGCGTGCGGACAGGTGATCGGCCGGCGCGCCAGGCAGGACGGGATCGGGGATTGCGGGATCGCGGTTCTTCATGGCGATGTTCAGTATCAGCCGTCTGGCGGCGATGCCCGAAGGCGGGCCGTCCGGTAGCATAGCGGCTTTCCGGCCGGCCGTCGGCCGTGGGAAAATCGGCGCATATATCAAAGAGCTAGAGAGGACCGCACCATGCCTTCTTTCGACGTGGTTTCCGAAGTGGACAAGCATGAGTTGAGCAACGCCGTCGATCAGGCCAACCGGGAACTGGCGACGCGTTTCGACTTCAAGGGCACCGATGCCAAATTCGAGCTGGAAGAGTACGTCGTGACGCAGGTCGCGCCGTCGGCCTTCCAGCTCAAGCAGATGCTGGATATCCTGCGCGGGCGCCTGACCGCCCGGGGCATCGATCCGCGCAGCATGGATCCGGCGGACCCGGTGGTGAACCTGGGGGGCGCCCGCCAGAAGGTAACGATCAAGCAGGGCATCGAACAACCCGTCGCCAAGAAGCTGGTGGCCGCCATCAAGGACGCCAAGCTCAAGGTGGAAACGCAGATCAACGGCGACAAGCTGCGCGTCACGGGCAAGAAGCGCGACGATTTGCAGACGGTCATCGCCCTGCTGCGCAAGACCGACGTGGACCTGCCCTTGCAGTTCCAGAATTTCCGCGATTAGGCCACGCGCGGCTCGCGATGCCCAGACGGCCCGCTTTGATGCGGGCCGTCTGTTTTTGATGCCGGCGCTTGGTCTCCTGGATGCCGCCCCTTGTTTTCTGAGCGCCCTGTGCGAAGGCCAGCAGGACGCGATGTCCCCGCCCAAAAAAGGGGCATGGAAAAAACCGGCTTGTCACTTGCAAATTGAAAGTTAGTATGGGTAGAATCACTTGCAACTTGAAAGTGACCTTCTGCCATGCAGCCGACCGATTTCGCCCACATGCCTTGCCCCATCGCGCGCAGCCTCGCCCGCGTGGGCGAACGCTGGACCATGCTCATCCTGCGCGATGCATTCCAGGGCATGACCCGCTTCGATGAATTCCGCAAAAGCCTGGATATCGCCCCCAATATCCTGACGCGCCGGCTGGCCGAACTCGTGCGGCTGGGGCTGCTGGAAAAGCGCGTCTACACGCGCCGACCCACGCGCCACGAATACATCCCCACCCAGATGGCGCACGATTTCCGTCCCGTGATGCTGGCCATGATGGCTTGGGGCAACCGCTACTTCTCTCCGGAAGGCCCGGCCATGATGCTGGTGGCGCGCGACACCGGCGCGCCGGTCGAACAGCGCTGGGTGGATACCTCGACGGGCCGCATCCTGGATTCCGGCGAATACGCCGTGGTTGCGGGCCCGGCCGCCACCCCGCGCGCCCGCTATCGCATGGAGTTCGCCGCACGCAAGCGGCAGGGCCTGGGCGCGGATGAGCGCTTCGATCCGGACGGGTACGACGACGACTCGGCGTCCCCCGCCTCTACCGGCGGCTGAAGCGTCCGCCCGCCTTTCACAAACGGCTGCCCCCAAGAGAACGTCGCCATGTCTTCCCCCACCGCCGGCGCGGCCGCGCCCACGCTAGTCCCGGGCTCCGCCACCGCCCCCGCTGTCCGCCCGAATCGCCGCCGGCTTGCCTACCTGGCCGCCGCGGTGCTCGCGCTCGCGGGCGCCGCCGGGTACGGCTATCACTGGTGGCGCGAAGGACGCTTCATCGAGGATACGGATGATGCCTACGTCGGCGGCGACATCACCGTGCTGGGCACCAAGGTGCCCGGCTATATCGCGCAAGTCGCGGCGGGCGACAACCAGGCCGTGCACGCCGGCGACCTGCTGGTCAGGCTGGACGACCGCGACTATCGCGCCGCGCTGGAAAAAGCCGACGGCACCGTCGCCGCGCAGCGGGCGCTGCTGGCCAACCTGGACGCCAACCGGCGCCTGCAGGAAGCGATGATCCTGCAGGCGCGCGCCGGCGTGGCGGCGGCCGAAGCCGAAACGGTGCGCACCCGGCAGGACCAGGCCCGCTACAAATCGCTGTCGGCCAACGCGGCGGTGTCGGTGCAGAGCTGGCAAAAGGCCGATTCCGATTACAAGCAGGCGGCGGCCAACCAGCAGAAGGCCGAGGCGGCCCTGGTGGCGGCGCAGCGCGAGCTGGACGTCATTGATACGCGGAAAGGCCAGGCGAGCGCCGCGCTGGCGCAGGCCACGGCCGACCGCGAACAGGCCCGCCTGAACCTTTCCTATACCGAAGTGCGTGCCCCCATGGATGGCACGGTGGGCAATCGCCGCGCGCGCCAGGGCGCCTATGTGCCGGCCGGCACGCAGATGTTGTCCCTGGTGCCCGCCAAGGGACTGTGGGTCGATGCCAATTTCAAGGAAAGCCAGCTGGCGCGCATGGCCCCCGGGCAGCGCGCCGTCATCGTCGCCGATGTGATGCCGGATCGCGTCTTCCACGGCCGGGTCGCCAGCCTGGCGCCCGCCACGGGCGCGCAGTTCAGCGTGCTGCCGCCGGAAAACGCCACCGGCAATTTCACCAAGATCGTGCAGCGCGTACCGGTGCGCATCGTGCTGGACGACGAGGATGCGTTGCGGCTGCTGCGCCCGGGCTTGTCGGTGCGGGCGGAAGTCGACGCGCGGACGCATCCATGAGCGAGTCCGCCGCGGCGCGCGACTGGGCGGATGCCGGGGCCGATGCGGATACCGACGCGTATGCAAGCGAGCATGCGCGCCCGGGCCGCAAAAACGCGGAGCCACGTTCTCCAGCCGATATGTCGACCGGCGAAAAGATCTTCGCCTTCTCGACGATGTGCGCGGGCATGTTCATCGCGCTGCTGGACATCCAGATCGTCTCGGCCTCGCTGAAGGATATCGGCGGCGGCCTGTCCGCCGGCGTGGATGAAACTGTCTGGGTCCAGACCGCCTACCTGATCGCCGAGATCATCGTGATCCCGCTGTCCGGATGGCTGGCGCGCGTCATGTCCACGCGCTGGCTGTTCGCCGCGTCGGCGGCCGGGTTCACGGCGGCCAGCCTGCTGTGCGGCTGGGCCTGGAACATCGAGAGCATGATCGCCTTCCGCGCGCTGCAAGGCTTCCTCGGTGGATCGATGATCCCGCTGGTCTTCACCACCGCCTTCGCCTTCTTCGCCGGGCCGCAGCGCGTACTGGCCGCCGCCACCGTCGGCGGGCTGGCGTCGCTCGCCCCCACCTTGGGCCCCACGGTGGGCGGCTGGATCACCGATCACTATTCCTGGCACTGGCTGTTCTTCGTCAACCTGGTGCCCGGGCTGTTCGTGACCATCATGGTGCCGCTGTTCGTGCGCGTCGACCGGCCCGATCCGTCGCTGCTGCGCGGCGCGGATTACCCGGGCATCGCCCTGCTCGCGATCTTCCTGGGCTGCCTGGAATACACGCTGGAGGAAGGGCCGCGCTGGGATTGGCTGAACGATCCCACCATCCTGGCCACGGCCTGGATATCGGGCCTGGCCGGCGTGGGCTTCGTCTGGCGCACCCTCACCTTCGCCCATCCCATCGTCGACCTGCGCGCGCTGAAGGACCGCAATTTCGCGCTGGGCTGCCTGTTCTCCTTCGTCAGCGGCGTGGGCATCTTCGCCACGATCTACCTGACCCCGCTGTTCCTCGGGCACGTGCGCGGCTACAGCGCCCTGCAGATCGGCACCGCCATCTTCTCCACCGGCGCCTTCCAGATCCTGTCCATCCCCCTGTACACGATGCTGGCCAATCGCGTCGACCTGCGCTGGCTGCTGATGGCCGGGCTGGCCTGCTTCGCCTTTTCCATGTGGAGTTTCGTGCCCATCACGCACGACTGGGGGGCGGGGGAATTGCTGCTGCCGCAGGCCTTGCGCGGCATGGCGCAGCAGTTCGCCGTCGCGCCCACCGTCACGCTGACGCTGGGCAGCCTGTCCCCCGCCCGGCTGAAGCTGGCCTCCGGCCTGTTCAACCTGATGCGCAACCTGGGCGGCGCCATCGGCATCGCGGTGTGCGCCACGCTGCTGAACGACCGCACCAACCTGCATTTCCAGCGGATGGCCGAACGCCTGAACACGCGTAACGAGGCGATGAACGATGCGCTGGCGCGCATGACGGCGCAGGCGACCGATTGGTCCAGCGATCCCGTCACGGCGGGGCTCACGCGATTATGGTCGCTGGCCTATCGCGAAGCGCAGACGCTGGCCTATTCGGATGCCTTTCTGGCGGTCATGGCCTGCTTCGTCGCCGCGACCATGCTGGTGCCGCTGATGCGCAAGGTGCGTCCGCCCAAGGCCCCCTCGGCGGACGCGCACTGAAGCCCGTTTCTGCGGGCAGGGCGTGGCGGATCGGTGGTATCGCGAGACGCCGGCGGCGCGACGTTTTGTTACGCCTATCCCGCTGCCGGAACACCGCATAGGCCCCCGGCACCTACCCCCGTTGTCTCGCGGTACGCAGTGCTTTTCTCTTCCTCCTGCCGGCCCCGCCCAGGCGCCGGCTCCCTCCGGAGCAGGCACCCATGCCCATCAATGGCTACAGCAACACGCTGCCCGCTGTCCTTTTCGCCAACGCACCCCCGGGCCGTGACCGTGACGCCGCCACCCAGCCGGCCACGGCCCGGCCGGGCGGCGCCCGCCGCGCGTCTGACACGGGCCACAGGCCGGCCACGACGGGCAGCCTGGGCTATTCGATACGCTATATGGTGGCCGGCACGCAGCGGCGCGCCGCCATGCGCATGGAAAGGGTCGAAACACGCCTGGCCGACTCCATGGATCGCTTCCTCGCGCGGTGGAGCCGGCGCGAGATCGACGAGCTTTCCGAGCACGATGGCGCGAAGCTGCTGAAGGCGGTCTGCAAGGACGCGATGTCCGGCGGCTTCGAACTGGAACAGCCCGCGATGATCGCGATCCTGCATCGTTGCCTGGATGACATCAAGGACCCGGAGCGGCTTTCACAGCTGTACAACGATCTGACCGCCAGCGCGCCATGTACGCGCGCCATTGCCGACCTTCAGAACGACAAGCTGCGCCCCGTTGCGCACCGCGTGCTGGAGACGCTGGAAGCGGCCTTGGCGGAGACACTCGCGGCGCGCATCGGCACGCCGCTGTTCGGACGGCTGCTCAGGACGACGGCCTACACGCCGGAGGCGGCACGCCAGGTCCGCGATACGCTGGAACAGCTGCACGGCATCGGCCTATGGCTATCGTCGCCCACGCGTTCCGCCGCGCAGGTGCTCAGCCGCATGCTGGACATCCTGACAAACGCGGAATTGGGCAAACTGGCCGCCCAGGCCTGGCCGGAACTGTCCGTGCGCGACGAGTTCTACGGCGCCTATCCGGCGGAAGAGGAAGCGGCCCTGGCCTTCAGCGCCGCATGCAGCGGCGAAGCGCTGACGACGTGGCGCGACGCCGTGCACCTGCAGCTGGACGGCCGCAAGCGCGTGGCCGTCGCGCAAGCCGCGCGCACGATCGAGTGGCCCGTCGGCAGTCAACGCGTGGCCGACGCCATGCACACGCTATACCGGCGGCTGGACAACGCCGCGTTCACCTTGACCGGCGTGTTGCCCCACTCCAGCGTGTTGCGCGCGCGCATACGGACCGAAGCCCTGGCCTTCGCCATGAACCGCTTGCCGGAGGACTGGCGATCCGCCGTATTGCGTACGCTACAGCCGCGCGAGCTGTCCTCCATCAAAACATCGCTGGATGCGCGTCCCGATATGCCGGCGCTGGCCGACGCCTCGGTCACCGCGGCGGTGGAGGCCGTACAGGCCGATATGCTGGGGGCAGACCGCCGGGCCGTGGAGGAGTCGCTTGCCCGCCTGCACGAGGCGATCGCCCTGAAAGACCGGACAGTCGCCTTGACCCATCTGTCAGCGCTGGCCCATGCACTATGGGAACTGCGCAGGACGCAGGATGCGTTCAACACCCCCATGCCCGATGAATTGGAAGCGTCCCTGCGGCATGCCGTAAGCGGCATGCGCGCCCTGTTGCAAGGCGACGGCGATGATTCCGATGCACGCATGCTGCGCGGCATGTCCGACGCCGAACTGGGCAGGCTGCGTACCGCCATCCCGCCTCTATCGTCCCTTGGAACGCTGGTGGACAAACCGGCATTGACGGCGGCAATCGACGCGCGCCGCGGGATACCGCCCCGGGCACGCGAGAGCATGCGCCAATTGGTCCAGACGCTGATGCGCGCCGACGCCGATATCGCGACGGTCTTCGCGCGCTTGCGCGACGTGGCGGACATCCTGTTCCAGGTCAGCCGGCGCCTGGCAGCCATGGGCGAGGACGTCTCGGCGGACACCAACTCCGCGCTCGCCCAGGATGTGGTTTGGCCCACGATCGAAGGCCTTGCGCGCCAGGACGACGCCGCAACGGACAATCGCATGGGTCCGGCGCCGGCGCGGATCGGCGGAACGCACCCGCGCTTGAGCGAGCTCGTCGAGGCATGGGCTGACTGGTCCACCGCGCAACGGCAAGAGGAATGCGCGCGCCTGGATGCATGCACGTCCACGCTGATGCTGGCGTGGTATGTGGAACGCCATCTGCACGCCGCCATCGCGGTGGCCCACCGTGCGGACGGGGATGCCGGTCTTGGCCGCGACGGCGCCACGACGCCCGCCCCCGAAGACGTCCATACCGAGGCTTTGCGTGCGGCCATCGCGGGCCAATTCGGCGTGGACTGGGACGCGGCGAACCATGTGGCGATGCCCTGCATCACGTACGCCCTGCATTGCACCTTGGAACGGTATCTGGCCGCCCCGCCCACCGAGGATGTTCTGCGCTCGCGGCCCATCAATCTGCATGCCTCCGACGGCCAGCCTTCCTGGTTCGTCGTCAGCGAGAAATTCGCGCGCGGCATGCTGGACCAGCCTGGCATGGCGCTGAGCGTGGAAGGCATCGGGCCACGCGGAAACGCGGTATACAGCGGCGGCTTTTCGGCGGCCTTGGACAAGGACGCCCGGCTTGCCGCCATGGGTACGGCCATGCACGCCCTGCGCGACCTGGCGGGCGCGGCGATGACGACCTTGACGCGATGGATGCATCGGGGCATACCGGAGGGCTTCGTCGCCGCGCTCGCGGCATCGCCGGACAGCTATGCGCTGCGGTTGCCGGACGGCTCGCGGGCGAAAGGCCCGACGTCGGCGCCGAATGCCACCGAATTCCGGGTGCGGCGGGAGCCCGACGGGGAATACAGCATCGCCACCTTGTTGACATGGAGCGAGATCAGAAACCTGCCCTTGATCACGGCGGCTTCAGCGATGCCATACGGCACGATCGCACTGGATCCGTCGCGCAGCCGCATCCAGGCGGCCTTCGAACTGCGCGCGGACGCGCAGGGCGTTGTACTCGGGTTGCGAAGAGCGGTCGACATCCGCTATACGCTGACGCCCCTACAATAACGATCATCGAATTTTCCCTCGCCCACGCTGGCCTGCTCCCTGGACGTCCCACGATGAAACTCTCCGACATTCCATTTGGCACGACCGACTGGTCGGCCATCGAGGCTACCGAACATGCCGGCACGACAGGCAAGGCGCTTTGGCGTACCCGCCAGTTCGGGGACATACGCGTGCGCATGGTCGAATACACCCCAGGGTATCTGGCGGACCATTGGTGCAGCAAGGGGCATATCCTGCTGTGCCTGTCGGGGTCGTTGGATACCGAACTGGAGGATGGGCGGCGGTTTACCCTGCGTCCGGGGATGAGCTATCAAGTCGCCGATGGGGCTGAGGCGCATCGGTCATCCACCGCCGCGGGGGCGGTGTTGTTCATCGTCGACTGACGGCGCGATGCGGGTTGGGGGTTTTGATCGCTGCGTGCGGGAGTCGTGGCGCCAGTGTCACGACTCCCGCACGCTATTCGGGAAAGTCCGCCGCCAGCCCCACACCGCGCCAAGCCTCGATTTGATCGAGCCGTTCCCGCAACTTGTCCGTCACCGCCTTGACACCAAAACCGCCCAGCACCAGATGGCGAGGCGCTGTATCCACTTCGGTGATATGAATCATGGCCTGTGCGGCACGATCCGGATCCCCGATCTGCTTGCCGCTGTTCTCGCGCGTGGCCTGCATGCGCTTGGCGGAGCTCTCGGCGTAGTCGGCGATCCGGGTAGGCGTTTGCCGTAGCGAACGACCGGCCCAATCGGTGCGGAATGGCCCCGGCTCGACGCAGGTGACCTGGATGCCCAACGAAGTCACTTCCGCCGCCAAAGCATCGGAGAAACCCTCGACGGCATGCTTGGAGGCCGCGTAATAGGCGGATCCCTGGAAGCCCACCAGGCCGGCCACGGACGTAATGTTGATGATATGCCCACGCCGCCGCTCCCGCATGCCGGGCAGCACTGCCCGTGTCATGGCGAACAGGCCAAACACATTGGCATCGAACTGCGCGCGGATCTCCGCTTCGACGCCCTCTTCCACCGTGGACTGGTAGCCGTATCCCGCGTTATTGACCAGCACATCGATGCGGCCGAAACGTTCCTGCGCCGCGCGCACGGCCGCGGTGATGGCGGCCGTGTCCGTGACGTCCAGCGACAACGCCAGTACGCGGTCCGGTGACCGTTCCGCGAGGTCCGCGATGCGGGCCTGGTCGCGCGCGGTGGCCACGACGGGCCAGCCGCGAGCGATCACCGCCAGCGCCAGTGCGCGGCCGAAGCCAGTGGAACAACCGGTGATGAACCAGACGGGAGAGGACTGCGGGGCGGTCGGCATGGCGGGATCTCCTGACGGGGCCGCGCGGCGGCGGCGAACCCATCAAGGCTAGCGCACGCCCACCCCTGTCAGCAAACCGTCACGAAGACCGCACCGCGTCCACGGCGGCGCCATACACCTCGCGCGCTGCCGCTTCGCTGGTCTTGCCGTCCAGCAGGTCGCGCCGCAAACGCTCCGGCGCGCGCTGCGCAGGAGCGCCATACCCACCGCCCCCAGGCGTTTCAATGCGTACGCTTTCGTCCGCATCCAGCACGATGTTCGCCGTCTTCGAGAACAGCTCTTCCTCCCGCGGCGTGCCGTGATTGCGCACCAGGCGCGCGCGGCGTCCGTCCAGCCCGCCGTCCACGCCGGTGGCGACACCCACCGTATGACTATCCGAACGTGCGGAGAAGACGATGCCCGGCACCAGCGCGCGGATCTGCTTGGCGATGGCCAGCCCGCCGCGCGTGCGGCCCGCGCCGCCCGAATCCGGGATCATCGCGTACTCGTCCATCAGCAGCGGATATTCGTTTTCCAGCGCTTCCACGGGCAGGTTCGACGTATTCGTCATATGGACGTGGATCGCGTCCATGCCGTCGCTGTCATACCGCGCCCCCGCGCCACCGCCCAGCGTTTCCAGGTACACGAACTGGCCCGGACGCGTGGCCCACTTGCCGGAGAACACGATGGCCGGGCAGCAGTCGTTGCCCGACGCCATGATTTTTTCCGGCGGCAGCAGCCCCCGGAACGCCCCGAAAATCGCCCCGGCCACTTTCTGCGCGGTGATCGAACGCGCGCCCACGGCGGCGGGATGCTCCGGATTCGTGATGGTGCCCAGGGGCGCGTGGATATCGATAGGCTCGAACAACCCAGCATTGGGCGCGATATCCGGATCCAGCAGCGCCTTGACCGCGTAGAAGACCGAAGCACGCAGCGCGTTCACCGGCAGGTTCATGGCGCCGCGCGCCTGGCGGCCCGAACCGGTGAAGTCGAAGTGCAGGCGCTCCGGATGCACGGTCAAGGTGACCTGGATGCGCACCGGATCGCCGCCCAGCCCGTCGTCGTCCAGGTCGGAATGGAAGGTGTAGCTGCCCTGCTTCAGCTCCGCGATGCGGTTCAGCAGGCGGCGGCGGGTATAGCGGATGACGTCGTCCACCGATTGCAGCACCGCGTCCAGGCCCATCTGGCGGATCAGGCCTTGCATGGCCGCCGCGCCGCGCCGGTTGGTGGCCATCTGCACGCGCAGGTCCAGCAGGCGCTCCTCCGGATCGCGCGTGTTGGCGCAGATCAGGTTCAGCAGGTCCTCGTCCACCTTACCGGCGCGCGCCAGGCGGGTGACGGGGATGCGGATGCCTTCGGCGAAGATGGAATTCAGGCCGCCCGCGATGGAGCCCGGCACCGGGCCGCCCACGTCGGCGTGATGCGCGATGTTGGCCGCGAAGAAGCACAAGCGCCCTTCCCAGAACACCGGCGTGACGATGTTGATATCGGGCAGGTGGCTGCCGTTGGCCAGGTAGGGATCGTTGCAGATGAAGATGTCGCCGTCTTCGATGGTGTCGATCGGATGGCGTTGCAGGATGGCCTGCATGGCGCCGTCCAGCGAACCCAGGTGCAGGGGTATCTGCGTGCCCTGCGCGACCAGGCGGCCGGCGGCGTCGAACAGCGCCACCGAGCAGTCCTTGCGTTCCTTGATGTTGGTGGAGAACGATGCACGCACCAGCGTGTTGTTCATGTCTTCCGTAATCGACAGCAGCCGGTTGCAGAAGACCTCCATGCCGATGGGATCGGCCAGGGCGTCATCCGTGCGGGTAGGTTCAGCCATTTGCGTTGCCTTGCAGGGTAATGATCAGGTTGCCGTAATCGTCCACCACGGCATGGTTGCCGACGCCGACCACGGTGGTGGAGCTCATCTCCTCGACCAGCGCGGGGCCGTGAAAGGGCACGCCGGTGGGCAGGCGGCCGCGGTCGTACACGGGCGCTTCCAGCCAGCCGTGCGCCGCGCCGAAATAGGCGTCGCGCGCGCCGACGCGGGCCTCCGCCACGGTGCCGCGCACCGTGCGCGGCGACAGCGGTGCCTTGATCACCTGGCCGGTGGCCTGCACGCGGCAGTTGATGATCTGGATGGCGCGGTCGTCCACGTCGTAGCCGTACTCGCGCATATGCGCCTGGGCGAAGCGCGACAGGAATTCCTGGAAGCCGCTGGCGGCGGTGTCGTCCAGCGGCACCTGCACCTCGAAGTTCTGCCCTTCATAGCGCGCGTCGATGGCGCAGTGGGCGGCGCGCAGTTGCGCAGCCACGCCTTCGGCCGCCAGCCAATCGTCGGCCTGCCGGCGCAGCGCATCGAAGATCGCCGCGACGCGGGTCCAGTTGTCCGCCGTGGCCAGCGAAATTTCGCTGCGCACGAAGTCGAAGGAAATGTCGCTGAGCAGGATGCCGCGCGCGCACATGGTGCCCGGCTCCTGCGGCACGATGACGCGCGGGATGCCGCATTCCTGCGCGACTTCCACGGCATGCAGCGGCCCCGCGCCGCCGAAGGCGAACAGGGCGAAGCGCGACAGGTCGTAGCCGCGCTCGGTGGAGACGGCGCGGATGGCGCGGCTCATGTTGGCGGTGGCGATGCGCAGGATGCCTTCGGCGGCATCCTCGATGCCCAGGCCCAGCGGGCGCGCGACCTTGTCCTGGATGACCTGGCGCGCCGCCTCGGCATGGACCGGCATGCGGCCGTTCAGCAGCGAGACGGGGTTCAGGCGCTGCAACACGATTTCGGCGTCGGTGATGGTGGGTTCCTCGCCGCCGCGGCCGTAGCCCACGGGGCCCGGCACGGCGCCCGCGCTGTGCGGACCGACCTTCAGCGCGCCGGCGTCGTCCATCCACGCAATGCTGCCGCCGCCCGCGCCGATGACGTGGATATCGACCATGGGCGTCTTGACGGGATAGCCGGCAACGTGGCGATGCGAGGTGAACAGCGGCTTGCCTTCGACGATCAGCGATACGTCGGTGCTGGTGCCGCCGACGTCGAAGGTGACCAGGTTGGGGCTGCCGATCACACGGCCCACCGCGGCGGCGCCCACCACGCCGGCCGCCGGGCCGGACAGGCAGGTGCGCACGGGAAACTGGCGCACGCTGGCGATGGACATCAGCCCACCGTTGGAGTGCACGGTGTGAGGCTCATGGGCGATGCCCAGTTCGCGCACACGCAGCAGGAAGCGCTCCAGATAGCTGGCCATGCGCGGCCCGACCGCGGCGTTCAGCACGGTGGTGGACAGGCGTTCGTATTCGCGGAACTCCGGCAAGACTTCGCTGGACAGGCTGATGTAGGCGTCCGGGATTTCCTCGGCGACGATCTCGCGGGCGCGCAGTTCATGCACCGGATTGCGATAGGAGTGGAGGAAGCAGATGGTGATGGCGCCGATGCCATGCTGCTTGAAATAGCGCGCGGCCTCGCGCACGGCCTGTTCGTCCAGCGGCTCGCGCACTTCGCCCGTGGCCTGCACGCGTTCGGCGACCTCGATGCGGAACTGGCGGGGCACGGCCACGGGCGGCTTGCCGACGCCGTAGTCGTACAGGTGCGGACGGGTCTGGCGGCCGATTTCCAGCACGTCGCGAAAACCGCGCGTGGTGATCAGGCCGACCGGCGCGCCCTTGCGCTCGATGATCAGGTTGGTCGCCACCGTCGTGCCGTGGCCCACGTGCGATACCTGGGACGGCTCGACGCCGTGCATCTCCAGCAGGCCGGCGATGCCGGTGGCGATGGCGCGCGACGGATCGTCCGGCGTGGACGGTACCTTGTGGAAATGCACCACACCGGCGGTCTCGTCGATCATGGTGAAGTCGGTAAACGTCCCGCCGACGTCTATGCCGATACGGTACATATCGTTGTCTTCCTGAAAAGAGTCAATCTGGCGCGGCGCGTTGCGCGCCGCGCATCCGGGGCATGCGTGGTCCTGCCAACCCGGGAAGGCGCCTTCTCGCGTTGACAGGCCCTAGTCGAGCTTGATCTTGGCCTGCTGGACGACCTTGCACCACTTGGCGTTGTCTTCCTTGATCATGGCGGCAAAGGCCTCGCCGGTCACCGAGGAGACCTGCGAACCCGTGCTTTCCAGGTATTGCTTCATGTCCGGCCCGTTCTGCACGGCGACGATGGCCTTGCTCAGCCGGCCGGCGATGTCAGCGGGCAAATGGGCTGGCGCGAACATGCCGAACCACACGATGGCCTCGAAACCGGGATAGCCCGATTCGGCGACGGTGGGCACGTTCGGCAGCATGGGGCTGCGCTGCGAGGAGGTCACGGCCAGCGCGCGCAGCTTGCCTTCCTTGATGTAGGGATACGAGGTCATGACGACGTCCATCATCATGTCGACCTGGCCGCCCAGCAGGTCGATCAGGGCCGGGCCGGATCCGCGGTAGGGCACGTGCGTCATGGAGACGCCCGCGGCATTGGTGAAGAAGGCCGATGCCAGGTGGTTCGAGGTGCCCGGGCCGTTGGAGGCGTAGGTGTAGCGGCCCGGGTCCTTCTTGGCCAGCGCCACGAAGGACTGCAGGTCCTGCGCCGGAACCTTGTTGTTGTTGATGACGATGACGTTGGGAATCGTCGCCACGACCGCCAGCGGCGTGAAGTCCTTGACCGCGTTATAGGGCAGGTTGGAATAGATGCACGGCGCGCTGCCATGGGTGCTGACCGAGCCCATCAGGATGGTGTAGCCGTCCGCCGGCTGGCGCGCGACGTAGTCGGTGCCGACGGTGCCGCCCGCGCCCGGGCGGTTCTCGACGATGACGTTGGCGCCCAGGTTCTTGCCCAGGCCCTCGGCCAGCTTGCGGGCGATCAGGTCGGTGGATCCGCCCGCCGCGAAAGGCACCACCATGCGGATGATCTTGTCGCCGGGCCAGGCCGCCATCGCCGTCGCGCCGGACAGCGCCAGCGCCATGCCGGCCAGGACCCCGCAGCATCTGCTTAGCATGCGTGCTTTCATGTGTGTATTCCCCTTGTCCATGGATGCCCGGGGGCGGATCGTGGTCCGCGGGAATCCGGGCGATGTGCATTGCAGGGGAAATCCTAGGACGGCCGGGGCGGAGACGGCAGTCATTTCCATTTATAGTCATATCAATGGCATTGATGCATGCGTCGACCTTGCCCCGCGCCCGTGGCGGGCGACGCCAGCCTTTCCCTGGCGCGCCACCATGAAATTCCCCGACCTGAACCTGCTCATCCATTTCGACGCGCTGATGACCTGCCGGGCGATTTCGCGGGCGGCCGAACAGGTCGGCGTCAGCCAGCCGGCCATGAGCGCGGCCCTGAGCCGGCTGCGCAAGCTGTTCAACGACCCCTTGCTCCTGCGCGAAGGCAACCACTGGCAGCCGACGCCGCAGGCCCTGGCCCTGCACCTGGAGTTCCAGCCCCTGCTGGCGCGCTGGCAGCGCGCGACCGGGCCACGCGAAAGCTTCGACCCGCGGGTGACCGCGCGTACGTTTTCCCTGTACGCGACCGACTATATGCAGTTCACCCTGATGCCGCGCGTGCTGCCCGAGCTGGCGCGCGACGCGCCCCACCTGCACCTGCGCGTGATGCCGGCCCGCCTGCAGCATGGGCTGAGCATGCTGGACACCAACCACGTGGAGCTGCTGGCCGGCTACTTCCCGGATCCGTCGCAGAACCTGCGTGCCCGCTTCCTATACGACGAACCGGCGGTCTGCATCGTGCGCGAGCAGCATCCCTGCCTGCGCCGGCGCTGGAACCTGGACGCCTACCTGCGCTACCCGCACGTCGACCTGTCCGCGCATACCGGCTACTTCAGCAGCGCCATCGACCGCATGCTGCAGGCCATGGGCCGCCAGCGCACCGTGGCGGCCACGCTGTCCAGCTATATGGTCGGGCCCCATGTCGTGGCGGCGTCGGACCTGATATGCACGGTGCCCATGAGCGTGGCCAAGGCCGCGGCGCGCTGCACGCGCCTGGCCCTGCTGGACGTCCCGCTGAAGCTGCCCACGCTGTCCGTGTCGCTGTACTGGCACGAACGTCACCAGGAGGACCCCGGGCATGGCTGGCTGCGGCAGTACATCGCCGAGCGGGTGACACGGCCATGAGGGGACGGCCGGACGCCCGCCGCCGCCCGCTCATCGTTGGTCGCCGCGCTGCTCTGCCGCAGCGCCAGATTTTTTCCGGCTTTGGGGATAGACTTGCCACCTGTACCCTTACTGCGTCGGCCGTGCCACCGCGGCGCGTGGATCACCACACCAAATGCGGCAGCGCGGACGCCGTGCCAGCGAGGCCACCGACAGCGCCATGAACGACCCGACCCATCCCACCCCTCCGACTTCCGCCTTGCAGGCGCTTGCCGCCGACCGCCGCTTCGAATTGATGCTGCGCGCGATCAAGGACTACGCCATCTTCCTGCTGGACAAGGACGGCTACATCGTCAGCTGGAATACCGGCGCCCAGCGCTTCAAGGGCTACACCGCGGCGGAGATCATCGGACAGCATTTTTCCCGGTTCTACACGGAAGAAGACCGCCGCGATGGATTGCCGCAGCGCGCGCTGCGCACCGCGGCCGAGACCGGCCTCTATGAAGCCGAAGGCTGGCGCGTGCGCAAGGACGGCACGCGCTTCTGGACCAGCGTGGTGATCGACCCGGTGTACGACGACCACGGCACGCTGATCGGCTACGCCAAGGTCACCCGCGACATCGGCGACAAGAAACGCGCGCAGGAAGAACTGTTCGCGGCCGAACAGCGCTTCCGCCTGCTGGTACAGGGCGTGCGCGACTATGCCATCTTCATGCTGGACCCGGACGGCCGGATCACGAACTGGAATGCGGGCGCGCAGGCGATCAAGGGCTATCTTGCGCACGAAATCATCGGCGAGCACTTTTCGCGTTTCTATACGCCGGAAGACCGCGAACGGGGCGAGCCGCAGCGTGCGATAGCCACCGCCATGCGCGACGGCCGCTTCCTGGGCGAAGGCTGGCGCTTGCGCAAGGACGGCACGCGCTTCTGGGCCAGCGTGGTCATCGATCCCATCCGCGACGAGCGCGGCAACTTCATCGGGTTCGCGAAGATCACCCGCGACATGACGGAGCGGCGCGAGGCGCAGCTTGCGCTGGACCGCAGCCGCGACGCCTTGAACCAGGCGCAGAAGATGGAGGCCATCGGCCGCATTACCGGCGGCGTGGCGCACGATTTCAACAACCTGCTCACCATCATCCGGTCTTCCGCGGAGCTCCTGCGTCGGCCCGGATTGTCCGACGAGAAGCGCAACCGCTATATCAATGCCATCTCGGATACCGCCGCCAAGGCCGCACAGCTGACGCGCCAACTGCTGGCCTTCGCGCGCAAGCAGCCGCTGATGCCGGAAGTCTTCCAGGTGACGGGCCGGCTGCGCGGCATGGAGCAGATCATCCGGACGTCGATCGGTTCGCCGGTAAAGCTGCGTTTCGAGCTGCCGGAAGTCATCCGCGCCGTCGAGGCCGACCCCAACCAGTTCGAGACCGCCATCCTCAATATGGTGATCAACGCCCGCGACGCGATGCCGCGCGGCGGGCAGATCACCATCTCGGCGCGCCAGGTCGATCACATTCCACCGCTGCGCAGCCATGCCGGCGCCAGCGGCGACTTCATCGCCATCTCGGTGAAGGACACCGGCACGGGTATCGAGCCCGCCACGCTGCGGCGGATATTCGAGCCCTTCTTCACCACCAAGGCGGTGAACAAGGGCACCGGCCTGGGGCTGAGCCAGGCCTACGGCTTCGCCAAGCAGTCGGGCGGCGAGATCGGCGTCCAGACCCTCATGGGCGCCGGTTCCACCTTCACGCTGTTTCTGCCCTGTGCGAGAGCCGACGTCGCGATCACCCAGGATGCAGAGGGTCTCGTTGCCATCGAGGCCAGCGCCAAGCCGCTGTCGGTCCTGCTGGTCGAAGACAATGAAACGGTGGGCCGCTTCGCGCTCGGACTGCTGCACGAACTTGGGCTGACCGCGCACTGGGCGACCGACGGGCAGTCCGCGCTATCCCTGCTGAACGCGCGCAACGGCCGCTTCGACCTGATGTTTTCCGATGTCGTCATGCCGGGCATGAACGGCATCGAACTCGCCTCCGTGGTGCGCAAGCGCTGGCCGGACCTGCGCGTCGTGCTGACCAGCGGCTATAGCCACGTCCTGGCCGAACAGGGCACCCATGGCTTCGAGTTCATGGCGAAGCCGTATTCCGCGGAATCGCTCGTCAAGATGCTGGGCCTGGAAGACCACGCGGACAGCCACGCGGCAGGCTCCGCGCGTTCCTAGGGCCTATGCCAGCAGGCCGCTGGCGCGCCGCACCTGGCGCGCGATCCCTTGTTCCAGCACCTGGTCGCCGCCTGGACTGAGCAGCGTCAGGAAGGCACGGGCGCGCGTGATGCCCGTATAGAGCAGCTCGCGGGTCAGGATGGGACTGAGCCGCTCGGGCAGGACCACGGCGGCGTGGTCGAATTCCGACCCCTGCGATTTGTGCACGGTCAGGGCGAACACGGTTTCGACGGCCTGCAGGCGGCTGGGCAGTACCCACTTGATGCGGCCGCTGCCGTCCGTCATGGGGAAGGCCACGCGCAGCACGGCGGCCACGCCGTCGCGCGCGGGCAGCGCCAGGGTGATGCCGATGTCGCCGTTCATCAGCCCCAGCGCGTAGTCGTTGCGCGTCACCAGCACGGGGCGGCCGGCATACCAGCCCTCCGTGGCGTCGATCATCCCATGCTCGCGCAACAGGCGCGCCACGCGGCGGTTCAGGCCGTCCACGCCCCACAGGCCGTGGCGCAGCGTCGTCAACAGCTGGAAGGCGCCGTGCGCCCGCAGGACCTGGCGCGCCCATTCGTCCAGGTCTTCCTGGACGGCGCCGGGCGCGGGCCGGCGCGCGTGCATCAGGCGCAGATACCGGGCATAGCCGTGCGGGCCGCGATCGTGCGCGGCATCGCCGGGCGCATCGACGGCGGGGGCATCCGGCATGCCGCCCATCATGGCCAGCTCCAGCTCCGTGCGCGCCTGGCCGTCCAGGACCAGCGCGGCGAAGTCGCGTTCGCACTCGCGTCCCGCCAGACGCGTCACGCCGGCATGGGGCTGGCGCCAGAATCGCGCCACCGCCTGCCGGTTGCCCGCATTGATGGCGGCGGCCAGGCGGCCGATGCCGCTGTCGGCGGCAAAACGGTGGCTGTGGCGCAGCATGACGATGGCCTGGTCCAGCGCCGTGCCTTCGCTATCCAGCAGGTCTTCGCCGATGCGCTCGCCGCTGACCTGCGCCAGCCAGTCGCGGGTGGCCGGCGTATAGCGCCCGGCCCGCGCGTCGCGGCACAGGTCCGACAGCACGGCGCCGGCCTCCACCGACGCCAGCTGGTCCTTGTCTCCCAGCAGGATGAGCCGCCCGCGCGGCGGCAGGGCCTGCAGCAGGGCCGCCATGGTCTCCAGGTCGATCATCGATGCCTCGTCGACCACCAGCACATCCAGCGCCAGCGGATGCTCGGCATCGTGGCGGAACTTGCGCGATCCGGGCCGGCTGCCCAGCAGACGGTGCAAGGTGGACACGCTGGTGGGGATGGCCTGGCGCACGGCTTCACTGGCCGGCAGATCGGTGACCGGCAGCCGCGATACGGCACCGGCGATGGACTCGCTCAGGCGCGCCGCCGCCTTGCCGGTGGGCGCGGCCAGCCGGATGCGCAGGGGCCGCCGGTCCGGGGCCGGCGTGCGGCCGTCCACGCCCGGCACGGCGGCATGGGCGTCGGCCGCCCCGATGCCTTGCAGCGCCAACGCCTGCAGAACGGCCAGCACCTTGACCACCGTGGTGGTCTTGCCGGTACCCGGGCCGCCCGTGATGATGGTGAATGCGCTGCGCGCGGCCGTGGCGCAGGCGATCTTCTGCCAATCGATGTCCGCCGCGACGCCGCCTGCGCCCGCGCCGGCGGGAAACAAGGCGTCCAGCATGCCGCGCAGGCGGGCCGGCGGCAGGGCTGCCTGCAGATCGGGATTGCGGGCCAGCCGCGCGGAGATTCCCGCGTTGATGTCCTGCTCGTATTGCCAGCACCGCCGCAGGTACAGGCGGCGCTCCACCAGCACCAAGGGTGTGCCGCCCGCCCCGCGCCCCACCAGCTCGGGAACGTCCAGCGCCGCCTGCCAGCGCGCCAGCGACACGTGGGCCAGCAGGGCTGCCGGCGAGCGCAGCGGCACCCCGGATGCCGGCAGGTCCGCGCCTTCGGGGGGCAGCGCCAGCGTCATCTCCGGGTCTTCCAGGGCCGCGCCCAGGTCCAGGCAGGCATGGCCGTGCGCCAGTTGATGGCTGGCCAGCAGCGCGCCCAGGATGGCCAGCGGCGGCGCCTCGGGCACCTCGTCCCACAGGAAGCGGGCGAAGACGACGTCCAGCGGCCGTATCCAGGCATGCGCCGCCCACGCGTCCATCAGGTCCAGCAGCTCGCGTCGCGCCGCCGCGGCGTGGGCATCGATGCGGCCGCCGTGGATGCCGGCGGCATCCCGCGCGGCTTGCGCGCCCCGCTCGCCGCCGGTGCCGCCCCGCGTATCGTCGGTCTCGGACAGGAACATCAGGCGGCCTCCTTGCGCGCGTGCGCGGTGGCGAACAGGCGATCCAGCGCATGCATCATTTCGACCGGCGGGCGTTCGGCGAATACGCCACCCTGCGCGGAGTGCGTGCCGCGCAGGAACACATAGGCGGCGCCGCCGACGTGCCGGTCGTAGTCGTAATCGGGCAGCCGCGCGCGCAGCAGGCGATGCAGGGCGAACAGGTACAGCGCGTATTGCAGTTCGTAGCGGTGGCCCAGGATGGCGTCGCGCATCGCTGCTTGCGTGTAGGCCGTATCGTCGTTGCCCAGGCGATTGGATTTGTAATCCAGCACGTAATAGCGGCCCTGGTGTTCGAACACCAGGTCGATGAAGCCCTTGAGCATGCCGTTGATGCGCGCGGGCTCCAGGACGGGCCGCTCGGCGCGGTCCAGGGTATGGGCGCGCACGATGCGGTCCAGCAGTGCCACGTCCACGTTGTCGGCACCCAGCCAGAATTCCATTTCGGCGATGTAGTCGCCCACGCCAGCCAGCGCCACGGGGGCGACCGGGCCCCCGGGCATGTCGGGCAGCGACATGGACCGCGTCACCGCATCCATCAGCCAGGCTGTCAGGCCGTCCGTCCAGGCCGACCAGTTGCGCACCTGGCAGCGGCGCGCGACCGCGTCGCGCACGACCTCCGGCTGGCCGGCGATGGCGGCGAAACCCTGGGCGGCCGCCCATTCCAGCAGTTCATGAAAAAACGTCCCGGCCTGGGCGCCCGCGGGGAAGGCATGCAGCAGGCCACCGCCCTCCAGCCCGCCCGCCAGGGTCGGCGCGCGGGCGAGCGGCCGCGCGAGCGCCTCGCCCGCATCACCGCCGGCCTCGGACGCGGCATCGGAGCCGGCGGCTTCCAGGAAGACATCTTCGCGCGCCGTTTCGGGTTCCGCTTCGATCGCGCTGCCGGGCCGCGCGGTACGCAGCGAGGAATAGCTGGCGATCCACCACGGGTCGCGCACCGCGCGGCGCATCGTACGGGCGCGGCCGGCGGGCACGGCCGCGGTATCGGCGCGATAGCGGATGTCGAACGGTGCCGGTGCTTCTCCCAGCGCGATATCGGCATGGCCGGCGCGAAAGGTCTCCAGGACATCGGGCAGCGACGGCTCGCCCGGCGTCAACCCCTGCCCGATCAGGTAGCCCAGGGCGCTGGCCTCCAGATTCGCGACCGGCGCCACGCCAACCCAGGCGGCATAGCGGGCCCGCGTCAGCGCGACGTACAGCTTGCGCAGGTCCTCGCCCAGGCGTTCGCGGTCCGCGCGGACATGGCCGGCGGCATCGGGCACCAGCGAGACCTTCAACTGGCCCTGCTCGTCGTGCCAGGACAGCGGCACGGCATCCTGCCTGACCGGACGAAAGGCCGCGGCATAGGGCAGGAATACCAGGGGGTATTCCAGGCCCTTGGATTTGTGGACCGTGATCACGCGCACCAGGTCGGCATCGCTTTCCAGGCGGATGGTCAGGGCGTCGTTTTCATCGCCCTGGCCGGCCGCGTGCCGCATCTCCGCCAGATGGCGCAGCAGCGCGTGTTCGCCGTCCAGTTGCGCGCTGGCCTGCTGCAGCAGTTCCGCGATGTGCAGGATGTCGGTCATCACGCGTTCGCCGTCGCTGCCCGCCTGGCTGGCGTCCTCCGCGCCGGCCAACTGGCGGGCGGGCACGCCGAAGTCGTCCAGCAGCCGCCGCAGCATGGGCAGCACGCCTTTTTCGCGCCATAGGCGGGCATAGCCGCGAAACTGCTGGACGCGCGCCTCCCATTCCAGTTCGTCGTGGCCGACGCGGTCCAGGTCCTGCCACGGCACGCCCAGCGTGGGCGTGGCCAGGGCCGCGCGCAAGGCGCGCGGATCGTCCGGCTCCGCGCAGGCACGCAGCCAGAATTCGATTTCACCGGCCTGCGCGCTGGCGAAGACGGATTGCCGCTCCGACAGATACACGCTGCGCACGCCGCGCCGCGACAAGGCGCGGCGAACGGCGCGGGCCTGCCGGCCGGTATCGACCAGGACGGCGATATCCGCCGGATGCAACGGCACCCTGCCCAGCGAGGGCCCGGCCGCCCCGGACGGCGCGGGACGCGGCGGTACCGGCATGGTGGCCGCGGCCGCCGGCACCGCCGCGGCGTCGCGCGGCACGAAGCCGGCACGGCCTTGCTGGCTTAGCGTCAACAGCCGCGCGATCTCGCCGGCACATGCGTCGGCCATGGTCTCGACATAGGCGCCCGCGCCCATGGACTTGCCGTCCTCCGGCCGCGGCAGCCACCACAGCGTCAGGGCGGGAGCAGCGGCATCCGCCACCACGAGGCGGTCCGGGCGGTCGTTGGCCTGGACGGGAATGAATGGCACGGGGTTGCCGCCGGCGCGGCGGAACAGGAAAGCGCCCTCTCCTTCCTGCCGGCGCTCGGCCGCCAGAAAGCAATGGTTCACCGCGTCCACCATCGGGCGGGTGGAACGGAAGTTCCTGCCCAGTACGTACAGGCGGCCGTCCACCGCGGCGCGCGCGCGCAGATAGGTGTAGATATCCGCGCCGCGGAAACCGTAGATCGCCTGCTTGGGATCGCCGATCAGGATCAGGGCGCTGTCGCCAGCGTTGTCCGCCACGCGGTACACGGCATCGAAGATCCGGTACTGGACGGGATCGGTGTCCTGGAACTCGTCGATCAGCGCCACGGGAAACTGCTTGCGCAGCGTGTCGGCCAGCGTGGCGCCGCTGGGGCCGGCCAGTGCGGCGTCCAGCTGGTCCAGCAGGGCATCGAAGCTCATTTGCGCGCGCTGTGCCTGCTCGCCGGCGAAGCGGCGGCTGACCCAGTCGGCGGCATGGCGCAGCACATCGTGCCGGGCCTCCGGCAAGGCTTGCGTCTGCTGGCGCAATTCGGCCAACGCGGCGAACGCGGGGTGATCGGGCGGATCCCCCTTCCACGCTTCGTTCAGGCCCGGGCCCAGGCGCAGCCAGGCGGTGTCCGTCAGCTGCGGGACGCGGGCATCCGGGTCCTCGCACCAGGCGCGCAGGTTCTCCAGCCAGGCCAGGTAATAGCGCGCCTGGATCTGCCGGCCATTGACGCGCTTGCCGGCCACGCCGTCGTCGAAGAGCTGGCGCAATTCAGGCAGCCAGTCCTGCCAAGGTCTCTTGAGTTCGCCCAGCACGCCCAGGCGATGCTCGCGGGTGGCACGCAGCAGGTCGCAGGGGGAGCCGGCGGCAGGCGCGGCGCCCGTGGCGTCCGGCGCCGTGACGGCGTTGCGCGTGGTCTCTATGCGGGCCGCATCGCCGACGATGTCGGCATCGTCCAGTCCATCGGCCATGCCAGCCCTGCCGGGCGCCTTCAATTCCGGGGCGAAGCGCAGCACGGGCATCAGTTGCGCTTGCAGTTCATCCGGACCCGGCCACCAGGCGCGGACCTCCGCGGCGGATATCGCGTCCAGGGGGGCGATGTGCGCGCGCCAGTAATCGCGCACCACTTCCGCCATCAGCGGCGCGGTGTTCTGTTCCAGGGTCTGCTGGAACAGGCTGTTGCTGTCGAAGGCATGCTCGCGCAGCATGCGATTGCACCAGCCGTGGATGGTGGACACCGCGGCTTCGTCCATCCATTCCACCGCCAGCTGCAGCTTGCGCGCGCAGGCCGCCCAGCTTTCGGGGGGATAGTCGGCGCGCAGGTCGTGCAGCGTATCCTGGCCTGGCGGTCGTTCGGCCACGGCGGCCGGATCGTCCAGGAAGTAGGCGGCGGCCTCCGCCAGCCTGGCACGGATGCGATCGCGCAGCTCCTGCGTGGCCGCCTCGGTGAAGGTGACGACCAGGATCTGCGGCGGCATCAGGGGGCGCTCGAAGCCGGCGTCCGCGCCATGCCCCAGCACCAGCCGCACGTACAAGGTCGCGATGGTGAAGGTCTTGCCCGTCCCGGCGCTGGCCTCGATCAGCCGGCTGCCATGCAGTGGGAAGCGCAGCACGTCCAGCGGCGTGGCGGACGGGTCCTGCCTGGCGGGTGGCGGCGGTGCGATGCGGCCGGATTCAGGCATGGTCGGTCTCCTGGCCGTCCGGCGTGGGCTTGCCCTTATTGCGGTCGGCGTACAAGGAAGCGCGCATGACGCGCAGCCAGCCCTGCGCCAGCGCGAAGAACTCGCCGCTGTGGGTCAAGGACGCGAAGTCGGGATACACCGCTTGCAGGTAAGGGCTGCCGTCGACTTCGCCGCGCTGTTCCGCCGCGCCTTCGTATACCTTGCGCGCGGCCTGTCCGGCAGGCGCCTCCAGCAGCGCGGGAATGCCGCCTTCGCCGGGGCCATCCCAGGCGGGCGCGACGTCATCATCCGCCAGATCGTCGGGCGGCGGCGCCGGATGGCGCGTCAGCCATTCGAAGGCCGCGGCGGGCGCCAGCGGTAAGGGACGCGACATCCCGGCCTGCCAGCCATCCATCCAGACGCGCATGCAGCGCATCGCCTCGCGCCGCTTCAGCGGCGGAAACACCACGTCGCCGGCCTTGCTGACCACCACCGTGGTGACCGGCTCGCCCGCCAGCTGGGCGGCCACGTGCGCCACCCAGTGCGGCACCACGCGCGCGGCCCGGTACTTTCCCTTGGGGATCAGGCTGCTGCTGTCGACCAGCAGGCGGCAGCGCTGCCCATCGTCATCGCGGCGGAAGGCGGCCAGGCTGTCTTCCAGGGCGGGCGCGCCGCCGGCGGCGGGGACCAGCACGGGAAATTCCTGCGTGATCGCGTGCGGCCAGCGTGCCAGGGCCTTGCCGTAGCGTTCGGCCATATCGTCCAGCGGCGCGATCAGGTCTTCCGCGGTCAGCGCGCCGAACGCGCCATCGGGCAGCATGCCGGCGCGGCCGATCCGCGCCACCTCGGCCTCACGGCTGGCCTGGAAGTCGGCGCCGGTTTCCAGCGCCCGCGACTGCGCGCGGATCAAGGCATCCTGCAACTGCCATTGTTCCAGCGCATCGGGCACGAAAGGCTCGACGTCCTCGGTGGCGGCATCCTCCAATACGAAGCTGACCTGCAATCGCTGCTTGAAAAAGGCGTCCACGGGCGCCCGCACGAAGTCCGCCAGCTCGCGCAGCGTCAAGGGCTCTTCGCGGACCAGCGGCGGCAGCGGCTGCATGGCGCCCACGCGGCCTGCGCCGCCGCGCCATTCGCGGGCGTAGGTGAACAGGCCGGAGGACGGATCGGAAAAATACGCGGGGCTGAACGGTTGCAGCCGATGTTCGGTCGTCAAGGCGGCCAGCAGCGCCTCGTCGGGCCGCGGCATCGCCGCCGCGTGGCCGGACGCGCCGGCAACCGTCGACGCGGCATCGGCATCCGGAGAGGGTGCGCCGGCATCGGCCGCCCCTTCGCGTGCCAGCCGCCAGCCGGCCGCCAGATGATCGCGCAGTTGCCCGACCAGCACCGAGGGTGGCCGCGGCGTGTTGTCGCGCACGCTGCGCCCCACCCAGGAAACCAGCAGGCGGTCGCGCGCCGACAGCAAGGCTTCCAGGAACAGATAGCGGTCGTCCTCGCGCCGCGAGCGGTCGCCCGGCCGGTAGTCGTAGGCCATCAAATCGAAATCCATGGGCGTGCGGATGCGCGGATACTCGCCGTCGTTCATGCCCAGCAGGCACACGATGCGAAACGGGATGGCCCGCATCGGCATCAGCGTGGCGAACGTCACCGCTCCGCCGAAAAAACGCTGCGACAAGCCGCCCTCGTCCAGGCGCGCCAACCAATGCTCCGCGACCACGGACAGCGGCAGCGCTTCGACCAGCCCGGCTTCGGCGCATACGTCCAGCCATTCGCGCAGCGCCGTATTCAACTGCTGGACCGTATAGGCATCGGTGCTTTCGCCGGGCAGGAAAAAGCGCTCCAGCAGCGCCGCCAGCCGTTCGCCCCACACCGCCGGCGCGGCCGGCGACGACATCTCCAGCCAGGTGCGTTCCAGGCTTTCCACCATGGCGACCAGGGGCCCCAGCAGCGCCGCGTCCAGGCCGCCGATATCGTCATAGGGTTCGATGCCCTGCCAGTTCGTCGCGCGCCCGCCCACCGCGTAGCCCAGCAGCATGCGGCGCAGCCCAAACAGCCAGCTGTTCTGCGCGGCCGGCGTGCCGCTGGACGGCAGGCCCAGCGCCTGCCGCTGCGCATCGTGCAGCCCCCAACGGATATTGGCGCCGCGTATCCAGGCGTGCAGCAGCGGCAGCTGGTCTTCGGCGATGCCGAAGCGATCGCGCACCGCCGGCACTTCCAGCAGGTCCATGAATTCGCTGACCGAGAAACGCGCCCGCGACAGCTGCAGCAGCTGTTCCAGCGCGTGCAGCAGGGGATCGGCGTGGCGCTTGACGCGGTCGGCGATGGTGTACGGAATGGCGCGCGGATCGTCGCCGTCATGCAGGCCGAATACCGCCTGGATGTGCGGGGCGTAGGCCTCGATGTCCGGCACCATCACGATGACATCGCGCGGCCGCAGCGTGGCGTCCTGGTCGAAGGCCGCCAGAAGCTGGTCGTGCAGGACTTCAACCTCGCGCTGGCGGCTGTGCGCGACATGAAAGCGGATGGACGCATCGCGGCCGGTATCCACGGCGGACCAGCGCGCGCGGGTCTCGCGCAGCGGCCGCAGGTCGCGGATGTCGTCCTGCAGCTGGCGCAGCAGCGTATCGTCGCCCGCCGGCTCGAACAGGTCCAGGCGGCGCGCCTGCCCGCCCAGGGCCGCGGCCAGCCGTTCGCGCGCGTCGGCGTTGTCATGCTCGTCCAGCAGGCCGATGAAATCCCGGCCCTGCTTGCCCCAGGCCGCCAGCAGCGGATGCGCGTGCAGGTGCAATTCGTCATCGGCGATGCGCGCCGGGCTGCCCCGGCGGCGCTGCTGCCGCGCATGCGCGGCGCGCAGCAAGTCCTTGCCCTCGATGATGTCGGCCCAGTAGTGCTCGCAGGGGTTGTTCACGCACATCAGCACCTGGGTCCAGCGCGACAGCACCGCCAGCACCTCCAGCGACTGGCGCGGCAGCGTCGAGATGCCGAACACGATCAGCCGGCGCGGCAGGCCAGGCACCGGCACATCGTCCGGCAAATCCGCGGCGCGGCGCAGGAAGGCATCGTGCACGGCGGCCCGGCCGTCCGAGGACGGCGCCGCGCCGATCGGCGCGGCCATCGCCTTGACGTCATCCAGGACGGCGCGCCACAGCGCCGCCTGCCAGCGCTGCGAGGGCGGCAGAGGAAGGTCCGCGCCGCCGTCGCGCGGCAAGGTATCGTGGCCGGCGGCCCATGCGGCCAGCCAGTCGGCGCGGTACACCTGGTACTGGTCGAACACGTCCGCCAGCCGCTCGGCCAGCTGATAGCGCTTGCGGCAATCCGCGTCGTCGCGCAGGAAGCGCCGCAAGGGCGCGTACACCGGCTGGTCCATCACTTCCGGCAGCAGGCGCAGCAGGCGCCACATCAAGCGCGGCTTGTCGAAGGGCGACACTTCCGGCACGGCCGCGGCGCCCAGCACCGCACGGTAGGCACGCCACAGGAAGCGCGACGGCAGCAGGAACTCGAAGGCGGCGGCGATGCCCGCTCCGCCGCCCGCGGCCCCGTCCCGGGCATCGGCGGCCAGCGCCAGCTTCAGCCATTGCGCGATGCCGCTGCTTTGCACCAGCACCACTTCGCGCTCCAGCGGGCCCAGCGGGTGGGCGCGCATCCAGCCCACCAGCACGTCGCGCAGCGACTCCGACAGGTTGCTGTGGATGACGATCAGGCCGGGGGGAAGGGATGGCGGGGACGCTGGGGACACCGGGGATTTCGCTCGGACGGTACAACTCGAGACGATAACTCGGATCAGCCCGCGGTGGAGCGGTCCCCGCCGAAACGCGGCACAATGCGACTACGCTTGCACATGCATGGAAACATGATCCGCCTGGACGACCTGACCCTCTTCGTACGCGCCGCGGCGCTGGGCAGTTTTTCGCACGCGGCACGCGAAGTCGACCTGCTGCCCGGCCAGGTCAGCGCGGCCATCAAGCGGCTGGAAGCGGAACTGGGCATACGCCTGTTCGCGCGCTCCACGCGCAGCCTGCGCCTGACGGCGGAAGGCGAGCAATACCTGCCCTACGCGATCGGCGCGCTGGACACGCTGCGCGAAGGCGGCGAGCGCCTGCAGCCCTGCGATACCGCGCTGCGTGGCACGCTGCTGATCGCCGCGCCCTCGGACATCGGGCGCAACGTGATCCTGCCCTGGCTGACAGGCTTTCGCCAGCAGCACCCCGCCCTGGTGCTGCGGCTGTACCTGTCCGACCAGGTCGCGGATGTCTTTCGCGATCCGGTGGACGTGGCGCTGCGCTACGGCCGCGTCGGCGATGCCAGCTTCGTCGCCCTGCCGCTGGCCCCGCACAATCGCCGCGTCCTGGTGGCCGCCCCGGACTACCTGGCCCGCCATGGCCGCCCGCAAAGCGTGGAGGACCTGGCCGCGCATGCCTGCCTGGTCTACATGCTCCATGGCCGCCCGTACGACAAATGGCGCTTCGGCGATGGCGACGGCCGGTGCACGGTGGCGGTATCCGGTCCCTTGCTGTGCGATGACGGCGATGCGGTTCATCGCTGGGCGGTGGCCGGCCAGGGCATCGCCTACAAGTCCTGGCTGGACGTCGCGGCGGACGTGCGCGCGGGCCGGCTGGAAGTGATCCTGCCGCAGGTGCCCGGAGAACACGCGCCCTTCAACCTGATCTGCCCGCATCGCAAGCAGTTCTCGTCCGCCGTTCGCCTGCTGCACGCAGGGCTGCTGGCGGTGTGCGAACCGCTGGTCGACGGCATGCCGCTTACCGCAGCGCCTTGACCTTCCAATGCGGGAAGGTTCCAGGATACGGCGTACGCATCAAAGGATAGACATGACCGACGCTGTATCGCGATCCCGGCGCCGCTTCGTCACGGGCCTGGCCACGGGCGGGCTCGTTGCCGGGACATCGGGCTGGGCAGGAGCCGCCATGGCCGCGGGGCAGTTTTCAGGCCAAGCCGTGCTGTCCGGTACGGAATTCGCGCTGGATATCGCCGAAACGCCCGTGAACTACACGGGTACGCCGCGGCTGGCAACCACGGTCAACGGCCTGCTGCCCGGCCCCGTCCTGCGCTGGCGCGAAGGCGACACCGTCACGCTGCGCGTGCGCAACCGGCTGCGCGTCGATACCTCGATCCACTGGCACGGCATCCTGTTGCCGTCCGCCATGGACGGCGTACCTGGCCTGAGCTTCGCCGGCATCCCGCCTGGTGCCATGTTCACCTACCGCTTTCCGGTGCGCCAGACCGGAACCTATTGGTACCACAGTCATTCCGGCTTCCAGGAGCAGACCGGCCTGTACGGCGCGCTCATCATCGACCCGGCCGGCACCGACCCCATCCGCGCCGACCGCGACTACACCGTGCTGCTGTCCGACTGGACGGATGAAGATCCGATGCGCGTCTTCCACAAACTGAAGGCCATGCCGGACTACTACAACCAGAACCCGCCCTCGCTGCAGTCCCTGGCACGGCGAGCGGAACGGGAGGGCTGGACGCCGGCGCTGCGCGACCGGCTAATGTGGCAACGCATGCGCATGCGGCCCACGGACCTGGCTGACGTCTCAGGCGCCACGTATACCTATCTGGTGAACGGCGCGACACCGGCCGGCAACTGGACGGCCTTGTTCCGGCCAAGGGAGCGAGTACGGCTGCGCGTCATCAATGGATCCGCGATGACCTACTTCGACGTCCGCATCCCCGGCCTGAAGCTGACCGTCGTCAGCGCCGACGGCCAGCCGGTGCGGCCGGTCGAAGTGGATGAATTCCGTATCGGCGTGGCGGAAACCTACGACATCATCGTCGAACCCCGCGAGGACCGCGCCTACACCCTGTTCGCCCAATCCATGGACCGGTCGGGCTACGCGCGCGCCACGCTGGCGCCGCGCGCCGGCATGCAGGCCGAGGTGCCGCCGATGGATCCGGTGCAGCCCCTGACCATGATGGACATGGGCATGCGCCACGACATGGCCGGCATGGACATGTCCGGCGACGGGCATGGCGGCCATGACACGCAGCCGGACCAGGCGGCGAAGGCGGACGCCGGCGAGCAAATGGACCACGGTATGCAGATGGACGACAGTACACAAATGGATCCGGGCATGCAGATGGACCGGGGCATGGAAAAAATGGACCACGGCACACCGGAGGAAGGCCATGGGGGCGGTGGCATGATCGAAGCCCGTCACCCCTACGCGTCGGAACGCGGCGTGTCCAACGCCATGCTGCCGGAGGTCGTGTCGACGCGGCTGGACGACCCCGGGCCTGGCCTGCGCGACAACGGCCGCGTGGTGCTGACCTACGCCGACCTGCATTCGATTGCCGCACCGGGCGGCGATGTGGATCCCACGCGCGAAATCGAACTGCACCTGACCGGCAACATGGACCGCTATATGTGGTCATTTAATGGTGTCGCCTTCACCGATGCCAGGCCCATCGTGCTGCGGCACGGCGAACGCGTGCGCTTCGTGCTGGTCAACGACACCATGATGATCCATCCCATTCACCTGCACGGTCTCTGGAGCGACATGGAATCGCCGGATGGCGCCTTCCAGGTTCGCAAGCACACCATCAGCCTGAACCCCGCGCAGCGCATCAGCTACCGCGTCAGCGCCGACACGCGGGGCAACTGGGCGTATCACTGCCATCTGCTTTATCACATGGAAGCCGGCATGTTCCGCGCGGTGGTGGTCGCATGACGCGGGCAAGGTACCTACCCCGCCGCGCGCCGCGATCGCTGTGCCGGGCGGCGGCCGTGCTGGCCATCGTATCGGCCACCCTGCAGCCCGCGGCCACGGCACGGGCGCAACCGGCCGCGGCGCCCGCGCCGCCCGCCGGCACGCTGCCCACCAGCGATGGCACCACGTCACAGCCCTACGCTTCCTACGGCATCATGCCGCATATGATGGACGACGCGATCATCACGCATCTGGACATCGAAAAGCTGGAGTTCATGCGTGACCGCGACGACCGCGACGGCCTTCGGTGGGACGCCGAATTCTGGGCTGGCACGGACCGCGACAAGCTGTGGCTCAAGAGCGAAGGGGACCACGCGCGCGGCGATACGGCCGGCCGGGCGCAAGCCTACTGGAGCCACGCCATATCGCCATTCTGGGACGCGCAGCTGGGCGCCCGCCGCGACTTCGGCGCCGGGCCGGCACGCACATGGATGGGCCTGGGCCTGCAGGGTACCGCGCCCTACGGCATCGAAACCGAGTTGACAGTCTATGCCGGAACCGAGGGCCGCACCGCGCTCGCGCTGAAGGCGACATACGATCTGCTGCTCACCCAGCGGCTGATCCTGGCGCCGGAAGTCGAAGCCAACGCCTACGGCAAGGACGACGCACGGCGCAACATCGGCAGCGGCCTGTCCGACGCCACGTTCTCGCTGCGCCTGCGCTACGAGGTCACCCGGGAAGTCGCTCCTTACGTCGGCGTTTCCTTCGGCCGCAAGTTTGGCGACACGGCCCGCTACGCACAGGCCGAAGGCGACAGCCGGTCGGACCGCGCGATCCTGGCGGGCGTCCGCATCCGCTTCTGAATACGCCAGGGCGTGGGCCGTCCTCCGGGTTGTTGGTGATGTATGCGTCGGAAGACGGCCATCTGTGCCGACGAGCCGCCCCGGCGATAAGAATCGCGCGGGGACGGAACCGGCCAGGGCCGGTCAGGCGTAACGATATCCCAGCCGGGGCGCGGGATGCTGGATCTTGTTCAGATGCCCCGACAGGTGCCGGGGGTCTCCGACCCGCATCAGCTGGCCGGTGAAAGTGGAATTGGCCTTCTCCCAGCTCATCAGCCGCGGGCGTTCGGGCAGGAACTTCTCGATACTCGCATCGTCCATCCCACGGCTTTTGAAGAAGACGGTCCAAGACTTGCATGCCTGCGCCAGACGCTGAACCCGATATACCTGGTAATGCGCGAGGCCCGCGGCATAGGCGCCGCTGTCCTTCAGGACGTTCATGACGCGCCTCCAGCGATAGTCGTCGGCCGCGCGGGACCTGGCGGGCGCGTGATCGCTTCCATGCGCCGACGACAAGAAACGCGCAGGGACGGGATCGACCATCGCGCGGACCAGATCGATGGCGAACATTTTCTCCGCGTCCCTGTGACTGGCCTGCGGATAGATCGCCCGATAGTTATCGATGGCGATGTTGTACGCGCCATGCTCCTTCAGCACGTCCACCATGCCTTCGAGCCAGCGATACGCCGCTTCGCTGGCCGTGGGCGCATTTTCCACCCACAGGTGCTGTGGCAATGCGGCTTTCTGGCCAGGCTCGGGGTTGGCGACACGCGCGCCGACAGACGCCATCAGCGTGGCGACCGACCCATCGTCGGAAAGGGTTGCCCGCGCCGGGTCCGGGATGAGAGGCCACGCGGGGACGTGCGGTAGGAAGCTGGAGCCGATATGCATGGTCTATCCCTCGTATGAGCGCCAATCTGGCATGGAAGGACTATGTGCCGGAGTCCAAAGGCGGATTCCAGCGGGAATACCCTGAAGCACACCGACAGCGCGCCTATTCAGGCCGTGACGACCAGGCCGTCACCGACGCGGCGGTACGGCCCGCCCCCCCAAAACCGACCCAGGCCCGCGCAAAACCCGATTGACGCGCGCCACCCCGGCGGGTAAACCTGGGCGGTCCGGTGTCGCTCGCATCGGCCGGATCGACAAACAGCCACGCCACGCGATCGTCATCGGAGCGCCCGCCAAAGGGTGCGGCCATCCGCACACGACCGCCCGCGCCGGAAATACAAAAGGCATCCCCGCGCCAACGGGACCCTCATGCCTACCCAGGAGACAGACAATGAAAACCCCGTTCGTGCGGTTTGCCTTGCTGCTGTGCCTAGTCGTCGTCGGTTCGCTGGCCTTCACGCCCGCTCATGCGCAGAACATCTCCATCGCCACCGGCGGCACGGGCGGGGTGTACTACCCCATCGGCGGAGGCATCGCCGCCCTGTTGTCCAAGAAAGTTCCCGGCATGGAAGCCACCGCTGAAGTTACCGGCGGCTCCGTCGACAACCTGAAGCTGATCGACGGCGATCCCTCCTATATCGGCATGAGCATGTCCGACGCCGCGCAGGATGCGTATCGCGGCCAGGACAAATTCAAAGGCGGCAAGGTGCCGCTGCGCACGCTGATGATCATGTATCCCAACCGCATGCACGTGGTGACGGTGCAGGGCAAGGGCATCGAGACCATGGCGGACCTGAAGGGCAAGCGCGTGTCCACCGGCGCGCCGGGCAGCGCCACCGAAGTCATGGCCTTCCGGCTGCTGGAGGCGGCCGGCCTGGACAAGGACAAGGACGTGAAGCGCGAACGCCTGAGCGTGGCCGAATCGGTCAACGCCATCAAGGACAACAAGATCGACGCCTTCTTCTGGGTCGGCGGCCTGCCCACCGCCGCGGTCACCGACCTGGCCAATACGCCGGGCACGACGCTGAAGATGATCGACAACGCCGACCTGGTTCCGGCGATGAACAAGAAGTACGGCAATCTGTACGTCGAGGACACCATTCCCAAGAGCACGTACCGCGGCATGGACAAGGACAATAAACAGGCCACCGTCATGAACATCCTGGTCGCCAACGAAAAAATGCCCGACCAGACCGCGTACAACATCGTCAAGACCATCTTCGAAAGCCGCGACGAGCTGATCGCCGTCCACAAGGACACGGCCGACTTCAAGCTGGAGAACCAGAAGTCCGCCGCCACGCCGGTGCCTTTCCATCCGGGCGCGGTCAAGTACTACAAGGAACGCGGCTTCGGCGTCGACTGAACCGCCGGCGGCCATCCATCACCGCACGGCCGCCCGACGGGCGCGCGCCCTCCCATGAGGAGGATGTCGCGCGGCGACAGGGGGGTATACCAATGACCGCGAGCGCATGGCCGCCCGAAGGGCGCGCGCCCTCCCACGGGGAGAATCTCGCGCAGCGACAGGAGGATGCATCAATGACCACTGCAGCACATCCGGAGGCGCCCGTCGTCGTCGATGACGAGGCGCTGCGCAAGGCCGAGGAATACATCGAGCAGGAAGAAGGGGCCGCCAACCGCTTGACCGGGCCGCTCGGTGCCTTCGTGGCCGTCGTGGCAGTGGCCATGTCGCTCTTCCACTTGTATGCCGCCTACGCGATCGTGCCGACGCAGATACTGCGCCCCGTGCACGTCGCCTTCGTGCTGTTCCTGTGCTTCGTGGTGTTTCCCGTGTCGCCGCGCTTCCGGCATCGCGTGATGGCATGGGACTGGGCGCTGGCGCTGCTGGCCATCGCCATCGTCGTGTACCTGATCATGGGGGGCGACGACTTCACCGACCGCAACACACGCCCGCAGCCCTTGGACGTCTTCTTCGGCGCCACGTTGATCCTGCTGGTCATGGAAGCCATGCGCCGCACCATAGGCTGGATTCTTCCCGTGATCTGCATCTGCTTTCTACTGTATGCCTTCCTGGGCCCCTACTTGCCGCACCCCTGGACGCATCGCGGCTACAGCATCGCCAGGCTGGTCGGTTTTATGTACATGACACTGGAAGGCATCTTCGGCGTGGCGGTGGATGTCGCGTCATCGCTGATCATCCTGTTCACGATCTTCGGCGCCTTCCTGCAGCTGTCGGGCGCGGGACGCTTCTATATCGACTTTTCGTTCTCGGCCATGGGCGGCAAGCCGGCGGGCGCGGGGCGCACCGTGGTGCTGGCGTCCTTCCTGCTGGGCGGGCCGTCCGGCTCGGGCGTGGCGACCACGGTCACGCTGGGAACGGTGGCCTGGCCCATGCTGGCCAAGGTCGGCTATGCGCGCGACGCCGCCGGCGGCCTGCTGGCGGCCGGCGGACTGGGCGCCATCATCTCGCCGCCCGTCATGGGGGCGGCGGCCTTCATCATCGCCGAGTTCCTGAAGATCTCGTACCTGGACGTGCTGTTGATGGCGGTCATCCCGACGTTGCTGTTCTACCTGGCGCTGTTCCTGATGGTGGAGATCGACGTACGCAAGTACGGCATGAGCCGCACCGTGTTCGCCAAGGTCGATACGGTGTGGAACCTGACGCGCCACTACTGGTTCCACTTCCTGTCGCTGATATCCATCGTGGTGTTCATGCTGATCGGGTTTTCGCCGGTGCTATCGGTATTCTGGGCCATCATCGTCGCCTTCGTGGCCAGCTTCCTGCGCGCCGACACGGCGATGATCTCCTACGACCTGTTCCGCGGTCGCGGCCCGGCGGCTCCGCTGCTGCTGCGCTCGCCCCTGGTGGAAGCGCTGCGCACGGGATCGATCGGCATGCTGGGCGTGGGCGCCACCTGCGCGGGCGCGGGCATCATCGTCGGCGTGGTCACCCTGACGGGGCTGGGCCTGAAGTTCAGCGGCATCGTGATCGACTACGCTGCCGGCTCGCTGCTGCTCACCGCCGTCTACACCTCGCTGGTGGTGTGGATCATCGGGCTGGCCGTGCCGGTGACCGCGTCGTACATCATCTGCGCCGTCATCGCCGCGCCCGCGCTGATCAAGCTGGGTGTGCCGGACTATGCGGCGCATATGTTCATCTTCTATTACGCGGTGCTGTCGGAGGTCTCGCCGCCCACCGCGCTATCGCCCTTCGCGGCGGCGGCCATCACGGGGGCCGACCCCTACCGCACGACGATGCAATGCTGGAAATACACCGTACCGGCCTTCCTGGTGCCCTTCATCTTCGTGCTGGCGCCCAGTGGGCAAAGCCTGCTGCTGATGGGATCGGCGAAGGCCTTGGCGTCCGAGAGCTTCTGGGAAATCGCCGAAGTTACCTTCACCGCCGCGGCGGGGATCTTCGCGTTGGCGGCGGGCTTCCAGGGCTGGCTCCTCGTCAAGACTTCGGCCCTGCAACGCGCCATGTTCATCGTGGCGGGATTCGCGCTGGTGTATCCGGGGCCGGTATCCAACGGCCTGGGCTTCGCGCTCGTCGTGATTGCACTGGGCATGCAGTGGCGGGGGTTGCGCCGGGACGGTCATGCGGGCGGGCCGGGGCACAAGCGGGATGGGGCGGCGGCCGGGTAGCTGTGGGGGGCATCGAGGGGGTTTTCCGGCGGGGGTGCCATGCGGGTGCCGTCCGCCGGGGATGGAGCGATATCGGCGAACGGGGCCGGTCAGCGATGGTTTCGCAGCGCCTGAGCGCGTTCTCCAGCCCGTCCCTTGCTTCCTTGGCCAAGGCTTCGTTCGCAAGCATGCCAGCGAGAGCGCTTATTTCTGTCTCCAGCCCCAGCCTGGCAATGTAATAAGCCGCCGCCTTTGCCGGGCTCTGTCCGGGAGGCCCTTCATAAAGACATTCGACCAAGCTATCGAAGCAGTACTCGGCCAGGTGGGGCTTGCCTCGGCTTCCTCGCGCATGGAGGAATGCGATGTCCTGGGACGATAGTTTTTCACCCAGGTAGGACAAGATTTCATCGCCCATCCGCGCCGTGACACGGTCGATACGGGAAACATCCAGAGCGCCAAAGTTGCGGGCCGCGGAATGTGGGGCGGTAAACGTACCGTTGTCGACAGGACCGACGGTGGGGAACATGGTCTCGGCTCCTCGGAATAAGAAGCCGTCTGTGTCACAGGGTAGGGGCCCGTTCCGCCAGCGCGATGCTTCCAGGGCCCCGTTCCAGTGCATGCGAGTGATGCGGATCCATCGATCCAGCGTCAACCGCACCCACGAGCACTGCCGTTCAGGCCGTGACGACCAGCGCCTCCACCCCGCGCACGGTATTGCGCTTGCGCCATTGCAAGGCATCCAGGTCCACCAGCCTCATCCCGGGCAGGCGCGCCAGCAAGGTCCCCAAGCCGATCTGCAATTCCATCGCCGCCAGCCGCGCCCCCAGGCAGTAATGGATCCCACCGCCAAAGGCAATCAAGCGATTACCGCTTTCCGCCCGTTCGATGAGCAATCGATCCGGATCGGCGAATTGACCTGGATCGCGATTGGCCGCGCCCAGGCTCATGAACACGATCGAGCCCTTGGGCAGCGCGATCCCGCCGGCCTCGGTGTCCTCCAGCGCCATCCGCGTGATGAACTGCACCGAGCTGTCATAGCGCATGCACTCGTTGATGGCCCTGGGCAGCAGCGCCGGCTGCTGTTCGAGCAGCCGCAACTGGTCCGGATGCTGATGCAGCGCGATCAGCGCATTCCCGATCATGTTGGCCGTCGTCTCGTGCCCCGCCACGAACAGCAGGATCACGTTCGATATGATTTCGTCTTGCGTCAGCCCCTGGCCGTCCTCTTCCACGGACAGCAGCACGGAAATCAAATCGTCCCCGGGCTCCCCGCGCCGCGCGTCCACCACCCGCCGGAAGTAATCCTCGACGTTGCGCATCGCCGCGTTGACCTTCTCCAGGGCCGGCGCCGCCAGGGGCGCGGCCTCCAGCGCCTGCACCAGCTGGCTCACGTCGCGCTCCAGCATATCGGCGTCTTCCACGGGGATATCCAGCAGACGGCAGATGATGCGCACCGGCAGGGGCTGGCTATAGGCGGGCACCAGATCGAAAGCCTGGGACGTGGGGAAGGCGTCGATCAGCTCATCGGCGACTTCCTGGCAAACCTGCCGCAGGTTGTCCACCCGGCGGGCGTCGAAGGCCTTCATCAGCAGGGCGCGCAGCCGCGTATGGGTGGGCGGGTTCATCATCAGGAACATGCGCGCCAGGCCCTGGAAAATCGGCTGGCTGGCCCCCTCTTCCCCATAGCGGGCGCGGATGCTTTCCATATAGCCCTTGCCCATGCGGCGGTCCACCAGGATGGCGTCGATCATGTCGTAATGACCGGTCATCAGGATATGGGGCGCGACATTGAACAGCTTGCCGCGCGCGCGGATTTTCTCGTACAGCGGGTAGGGATCGCGGTAGAACTCGGGGGAAGACAGGTCCTGCAGATTCATGACAGCTCCAACATCAAATCACGGTACGCCGGCCGTGGGGCCGCGCGCCAAGCATGAGAGATAACACGGCGGCCGCGGCATTTATTCCGTCGACGGCTGCGGCGCGAAGCTGAAAGGCATAACAAGGGGTAACCGGAAACCGGTGCGATGCCGGGCGGCGCCCAGGGCGCCGGTGCTAAACTCTGTAACGACCCCCGCCCGTACGCGACCCCGGCGCATTCGCCGCAGCCCCGGCGCGCCGCAGGCATTGCCGCGCGCCGCCGCCGGACATGTCGCAGGGACCGGACACCCAGACTTTCCGCTATTCCACCGTTGAGTGAGGTTCACGAGCAAATGTCTACCACGTCGAAGATCATCTACACGCTGACCGACGAAGCCCCGGCCCTGGCCACGTATTCGCTGCTGCCCATCGTCCAGGCCTATACCCGCTCGTCGGGCGTCGCCGTCGAAACCCGCGATATCTCGCTGTCCGGCCGCATCATCGCCGCCTTCCCCGACTTCCTGACCGACGCCCAGAAGATCTCCGACGACCTGACAGAGCTCGGCCGCCTGGCGACCACGCCGGAAGCCAACATCATCAAGCTGCCCAACATCAGCGCGTCCATCCCGCAGCTGAAGGCCGCCATCAAGGAACTGCAGCAGCAGGGCTACAAGCTTCCCGACTATCCGGACGAGCCGGCGAACGACAAGGAAAAAGACGTCAAGGCCCGCTATGACAAGATCAAGGGCAGCGCCGTCAACCCTGTCCTGCGCGAAGGCAATTCCGATCGCCGCGCGCCGCTGTCGGTCAAGAATTATGCGCGCAAGCACCCGCACAAGATGGGCGCCTGGTCCGGCGATTCCAAGACCCACGTCGCCCACATGGATGACGGCGATTTCTACGGCAGCGAAAAGTCCGCGCTGATCGCCAACGCCGGCACGGTCCGCATCGAACTGGCCGCCGGTGGCGCCACCAAGGTGCTGAAGGAAAAGACCAGCGTCAAGGCCGGTGAAATCCTCGACGCCGCGGTGCTCAGCAAGAACAAGCTGCGCAGCTTCCTGCAAGCGCAGATCGACGACGCCAAGAAGCAGGACGTGCTGTTCTCCGTCCACGTCAAGGCCACGATGATGAAGGTCTCCGACCCCATCATCTTCGGCCACGTCGTGTCCGTCTACTACAAGGACGTCCTGGCCAAGCACGCCGACACGCTCAAGCAGATCGGCTTCGACGCCAACAACGGCATCGGCGACCTGTACGCCAAGATGGCTGCCCTGCCTGCCGACAAGCGCGCCGCCATCGAAGCGGACCTGAAGGCGGAATACGCACAGCGTCCGCGCCTGGCCATGGTGAATTCCGACAAGGGCATCACCAACCTGCACGTGCCCAGCGACGTCATCGTCGACGCCTCCATGCCGGCCATGATCCGCGAAGGCGGCAAGATGTGGGGGCCGGACGGCAAGGCGTACGACGCCAAGGCCGTCATTCCGGACCGCTGCTACGCCGGCATCTACCAGGCCGTCATCGACGACTGCAAGAAGAACGGCCCCTTCGATCCCGTCACCATGGGCAGCGTGCCCAACGTCGGGTTGATGGCGCAGGCCGCGGAAGAATACGGTTCGCACGACAAGACCTTCGAGATTCCCGCCAACGGCACGGTGCGCGTCGTCGACGAAGCCGGCAAGGTACTGCTGGAGCAGCCCGTGGAAGCCGGCGACATCTGGCGCATGTGCCAGACCAAGGACGCGCCGGTGCAGGACTGGGTCAAGCTGGCGGTCAACCGCGCCCGCGCGACCGGCACGCCGGCCATCTTCTGGCTGGACAAGAACCGTGCGCACGATGCCCAGATCATCGCCAAGGTCGAGCGCTACCTGAAAGACCACGACACCAATGGCCTGGACCTGCGCATCATGGCGCCCATGGAGGCCTGCCGCTTCTCGCTGGAACGCATCCGCGCGGGCAAGGACACCATCTCGGTGACCGGCAACGTGCTGCGCGACTACCTGACCGACCTGTTCCCCATCATGGAGCTGGGCACCAGCGCCAAGATGCTGTCCATCGTCCCGCTGATGGCGGGCGGCGGCCTGTTCGAAACCGGCGCGGGCGGCTCGGCGCCCAAGCACGTGCAGCAGTTCGTGGAAGAAGGCTTCCTGCGCTGGGATTCGCTAGGTGAGTTCCTGGCCCTGGCCGCGTCGCTGGAACACCTGGCCGACGTCCACGGCAACGCCGGCGCACGCGTGCTGGCCAAGACGCTGGACGAAGCCACCGGCAAGTTCCTGGACAACGACAAGTCGCCCGCGCGCAAGGTCGGTGGCCTGGACAACCGCGGCAGCCACTTCTACCTGGCGCTGTACTGGGCCCAGGCGCTGGCCGCGCAAACCGAGGACAAGGCCCTGCAGGCCAAGTTCGCCGGCATCGCCAAGACGCTGACCGACAACGAAGCCAAGATCGTGCAGGAACTCGGCGCGGCGCAAGGCAAGGCGCAGGACATCGGTGGCTACTACCGTCCGAACACGGAAAAGACCAGCAAGGCCATGCGGCCCAGCGCGACGCTGAACGAGGCGCTGAAGCGACTGGGTGCATAAGCGAATCGCGGCTCACGCTGCGCGTATAAGCCGGCCTTCGGGCCGGCTTTTTTTTCGCGATTGCGCCTTTAACACCGAAGTCATAATCGTCACGTAGCGTTACGGCCCTTTGATCTCACCCACGAAGAGGGGCTCGTACGCATGTCGAAGTTGCATAAACCCATGGCGCCCGCGGCGCTGATGGCCGCCCTGGCGTTCGTGATGGCCACGTTTGCCGCGCATGGGGCATCGCCGGTGGTCATCGGCGCGGGCAAGACCGATACCACCCGCCGCACGATATCCGGCACCGACAGCGTGACCATCCAGGCCGGCGGCACCATCAACACCTCCGGCACGTCGCTCACGATGGATACGTCCGTCCCGGCGCCTGGCATCAGCATCGTCAACGCCGGTACGCTGAAGTCCGGCAACCGCGGCATCGACACGAACGGCAGCACCGCCGGTTCGCCTTTCAATTTCACGCTGACCAATGGCGCGGGCGGGCTCATCACCACCAGCGACGACAGCGTGCGCATCAACGGCGATATCGCCGTGGGGCGCATCGTCATCGAGAACGCCGGCACCATCACCTCGGCCAGCGGGCAAGCCATCGACTTCGACAAGATCAATACCGCCGGCAACGTGGTCATCAACAACCGCGCCGGCGGCCTGATCCAGGCTCAGGACGCCGATGCCATACGCCCCGGCGAAGGCGGGATGGTCAACAACTGGGGCAGCATCGTTGCCAATGCGCCGGCCAACACCTCCGGCGACCCGGACAACGATCCATCCAATGACGGCGTCGACCTGCAGGGCCATGCCGCATCGGTGCACAACTACGCGGGAGGCCTGATCTCCGGCGCGCGCCACGGCATCACCAGCGATGTCAACGTCGACGTGATCAACGAAGCGGGCGGCACCATCATCGGCCGCAACGGCTCGGGGGTGGGCTCGGACGGCGACGGCAGGGTAGTGAACCGCGGCACCATCACCGGCGCCATCGACACCACGTCCGTGAACGGCGACGGCGACGGCGTGGACATCGACGGCAAGGCCGACATCACGAACTACGGCACCATCCAGGGCGTCGGGGCCAAGGGCCAGAAGGACGGCTCGCCCAACAATAGCGAAGGCGTTGCCGCGGGTGGCGGTACCATCCGCAACCTGACGGCCCAGTCCATCATCAGCGGCCAGGCCAACGGCATCCTGATCGACGACAGCGCGGAAGGCGCGGCGCCTCACGCGACCACGCTGGTCAACGAAGGAACGATACGCGGCGTGACGGGTTTTGCCATCAAGATCGTCGGCACCCAGGCCGATAACGTCACCAACTCCGGACTGATCGAAGGCGGCAACGGCCTGGCGCTGGACCTGGGCGGCGGCGACGACACCTTGAACCTGCGGACCGGCTCGCGCATCGTCGGCCTGGTCGACGGCGGCGCCGGCAACGACACGGTCAACCTGATCGGCAGCGGCACCTTCGCGGGCGCGGTCAACTTCGAAAACCTGACCGTCAGCGGCGGCAGCTGGGTGCTGACGGGCAATCAGCAGTACGCCCATGGCGTCACCGTCGCCCAGGGCGGCAGCCTGGACGTGCAAGGCGCGCTGGGCGGCACCCTGACCATCGCGCAAGGCGCGCTGCTGAACGGCAACGGCACGCTGGGCAGCGTCCAGGTCGCAGGGACCATCGCGCCGGGTCATTCGATCGGTACGCTGACGCTCACCGGCGACTATGCCCAGCTGGCCGGCTCCACCTACCAGGTCGAAGTCGCCAACGCCGGGCAGTCCGACCTCATCGAGGTCGCGGGCACCGCATCGCTGGCCGGCAACGTGACGGTGACGCCCATGCCGGGCACGCAGATCACCCCCGGCCTGCGCTACACCATCCTGTCGGCCGGGCAGGGCGTGAGCGGCAGCTACGGATCGATCTCCAGCGCGACGCAGATGCTGTTCCTGCAACCCGCGCTGTCCTATGACCCCAACCACGTCTACGTGGCCTTCGACCGCAATGCCACACGCTACGCCGACATCGCAAGGACCGGCAACCAGCGCGCCGTGGCCAACGGGGCGGACAGCCAGCCGTATGGCCAGTTCGTGCACGACACCATCGCGCTGATGAACGATCCGCAGGACGCGCGTGCTGCCTTCGACAGCCTGTCCGGAGAAATCCATGCCAGCCTGGAAACCTCCCTGCTGGAGGACAGCCACTTCGCGCGCGACGCCATCAACAACCGCCTGCGCGCGGCCTTCGCCGATGGCGCGGCGGCACCAGCCCGCCTTGCCGGCGCGGGCGACGCCACGCCGCTGCCGGCGCCCAGCCGGTCGGCGGTGTGGGGCCAGGCCTATGGCGCCTGGGGCGACATCGACGGCAACGGCAATGCCGCCAAGCTGGACCGCAGCATCGGCGGCTTCATGTTCGGCGCCGACTTCCCGGTGGCCTCGAATTGGCGCGCCGGCGTGGCGGCGGGCTACGACCGCACCGACCTGAACGTGGACGGCCGCGCCAGCAGCGCGGACATCGACAGCTACACCTTGGCAGCGTACGCGGGCACGCAGGTCGGCGGCCTGGCGCTGCGCCTGGGCGCCGCCAATACCTGGCATCGCATCGACACCCAACGCGATGTGGCCTTCGCGGGGTTCACGGGCGCGAGGGACAAGGCCACGTATGACGGTGACACCGCGCAGGTCTTCGGCGAAGCGGGCTACGCGCTGCAATACGGTACGGCGACCTTCGAGCCCTACGCCGGTATCGCGTACGCCAATCTGCACACGCAGCGTTTCGATGAGGACGGCGACACCGGGCTGTCGGGCCGCAGCGATAACACCGGCGTGACGTACACCACATTGGGCCTGCGCGCTTCACAGCGCCTGGAAGCAGGCGGCACCACTGCCATCCTGCACGGCATGGTCGGCTGGCGCCACGCCTTCGGAAGCACGACACCGACCGCCACGCAATCCTTGCCCGCCGGATCGCCCTTCACCGTGTCCGGCGTGCCGGTCGCCGTGGACGCGGCCATTCTGGAGGCAGGGCTGAACGTCCAGGTCGCCAGGAATGTCCGCGTGGATCTGTCGTACCAGGGCCAGCTCGGCGACGGCGTCCGGCAGAATGGTGTCGCGGCCAATGTGAAAGTTCGGTTCTGACCGAAGGCGGCGGTCGTAGTGGATATCGCCGCCCGATACGCGAAATGGACCGCCGTATCCGCCACGGCGATCCATTCCCGCCAAACGCAGCTGCCCCTACAGCGCCCCCTTGAATGACTTCGTCCAGTAATCCAGGAACTCCGCCTTGGTGGTGACCAGCTTCTCCAGGTCGTAGGGATAGATGCGCTTCAATTCCTCGTCGGTGAAGCCGACACGCTGCTGCAGATCCGGCGGCACGGGTGCGTTATGGACGGTGGGCGCGTAGCCCATCGCACGCGCGAAATGGACCTGCCCCTCCGGCTCCAGCAGCGCATTCAGATACGCCCACGCCGCATCCGGATTACGCGCGTTCTTCGGCACCGCGCCTTCGAACGTCACCGGTATGGTGCCTTCCTTGGGAATCGCGAACCCCAAGGGCAGGCCGGCATCGCGCCATTGCAGCGCGCGCGCCTTCCACATGCAGGCCAGCCAGATTTCCCCGGACTTGAACGCCGTCGCCACCGCCTCGTTCGACGGATAGACCCGCGGCTTGTTCTTGACCAGTTGCTCCAGGAATTTCTTGCCCGGCTCGAAGCTGGAGAAGCGGCCGCCGCTCTGTCCGGCGCCGACGAACAGGCCGTTATACAGGTAAAGAATGTCGGAAAACCCGACGCGGCCCTGGTACTTCGGATCCAGCATGATCTGCACCGAATCGGGCGGCGACGAAAACTGCTGCGTGTTGTAGACCAGCGTCATCGCGCTGAAAATGTGCGGGATGGAATACGGCGTCTTGAACTGGTCGTACACATTGGCCAGGTTGGGCATGGCTGCCTGGTGTTCCTGGATCGACGCCAGCGCCCCCGAGCGAGACGCATCGTACATGTCCACCTCGCCCAGCAGCGCAACGTCCATGCTGCCCCGGCGCGAATTGCGTTCGGAGCGCAGCTTGGTCAGGCGCGGCACCGCGTTGCCCGTATCGAATACCACGCCGATGTCCTGCTTGGCGACCAGGGGCGAGATGTATTGCTGCAGCAGGTTCTGGTAGTCCCCGCCCCAGGTTCCGACGATCACCTCCTTGCCGGCCGCGCGGGCCAGTGCCGGCAGCAGCGGCAAGGCGGGTGCCAACGCCAGTCCGCCGGCGGTCTTCAGAAAGCGGCGGCGCCGCGGGTTTTCATGGTTCATGGACGACCCCCTGTCCGTTAAGTAGGTTGACGAGACGGATAACCAAAACAAAAGCTCATGCGAAGGCCTCCAGGACGACGGGCGACCCGGGCGGCAATTCCCGCAGCGCGTCGGCGTCCAGGTCGCGGGTAATGACGATCAACACGTCCTGGTCCGGCGACAGCGTAGCCATGCGGCGCGGCATGCCGAAGGTTGTTCCCACGCTCTGGATCAGCACGGGTTCCGCGCAATCGGTGACCCGCAGCAGCGCCTTCAGGCGCAGGAGCCGGTCGCCGCACAGGCCCGCCAGATCGTCCAGCCATGTCGAGAACGCGGACCAGGCCATGGGCTGCCGCACCTTGCCCCGCCACACGTGGATGCGCGGATGCCGTAACGCCGTGCCGCCGATACCCGCGGCGCCCGCCGCGGACAAGGCGCTTAGCGCCATATCGGTGGCCGATGTGCCGGGCAACGGGGCGAAAGCCTGCGCGACGGCGCGGGGGCGGTCGCTTTCCGCGACGATCTGTGCCAGCGGATTCAGCGCGCGCGCACGCGACACATGCGTGGCCAGGGCGAAACCCGCCGTTTCGTCCGCGCACGCCAGGTCTGTCTTGGTCAACACGATGCGCTGGGCCGCCGCGAACTGCGCGGCCGCTTCCTCGAACTGTTCGTCGCCCAGCGCGCCGCGTGCGCAGTCGTAGGTGGTCACCACGGACAGGCGCAGGCCATGCGCGGCCAGTTCCGGATCGGCCAGCGACGCGATGATGGGGCCCGGCCGGGATAGCCCGCTGGTCTCCAGGATGATGCGGGCCAGCGGCCTGCCGCCGGGACGCGGCGCGTTCAACAGCGCGTTCACCGTATCCACGAGCCCGCTGCGCAGCGAGCAGCACACGCAGCCATTGGCCAGCAAGGTCATGGGCACGCCGCCGCCGCCATCCGCCACAATGGCACCGTCCACGCCGATTTCGCCGACTTCGTTGACGATCACGCCGGTATCGCCGGCGTCGGGCCCGCGCAGGAAGTCCACCAGCAGCGTGGTCTTGCCGCTGCCCAGGAAGCCGGACAGCACGATGAGGTCAACGGGCGTGGGGCGGTCCATCGGGATCTCCTTCCCAGCTGTCCTTGACCAGCGTGCGCACATCGGCCAGCAACTGTTCGGTGTCGTACACCACGCCGGCCTTGACGGTGTAGCGCAGCGAGCGTTTCCATTCCACCTTGCCGGTGTCGTCGTTCAGGCGCATGGCGCCGGTGCCGTACAGCAGCTTGAAGTCTTCCAGCGGGTTCTGGTCATGCACCAGCAGGTCCGCGCGCTTGCCCACGTCCACCGAGCCCGTATCGTCGCCGATACCCAGCAGGTCCGCCCCCAGCGAGGTGGCCGCGCGCAACACCTCCAGCGGGTGGAAGCCCGCCTCCTGCAAGAGTTCGAGCTCGCGCACGAAACCGAAACCGTATATCTGGAAGATGAATCCGGAATCGCTGCCGGCGCACACGCGGCCACCCAGGTTCTTGTACTCGTTGATGAACTGCATCCACAGGCGGTAGTTCTGCTTCCATTCGATCTCGTTGGTGGTGCTCCAGCGATACCAATAGGCCCCGTGCCCGCCGCGCTGCGGCTGGAAGTATTTCCAGATGGCATTCCAGGTGTAGTCGTCGTGCCAGTCGGCGCGGCGCGCCCGCATCAGGTCGCGGTTGGCGTCGTAGATATTGAAGGTGGGAACGAAGGTATGGTCCAGTTCGAGGAAACGATCCATGACTTCGCGCCATTTCGCGCTGCCGGGCTGTGCCGCCTGCATGAAGGTCTGCCCGGCCAGCGCGAAACGAAAGTATTCGTCGCCGTAGTTGTAGTCGGTCGGAAAGTCCTGGACCACGCGGTTTTCGAACAGCGCTTCGGGCAGGCCGTAGTAGTGCTCCGAACTGGTCAAGCCCCATTGCGCCGACTTCAGGGCGTTCACGCGCGTCACCGCCATCTGCGCGTGGTGGCAGCCCGAGCGCAAGCCGACCTTGGCCGCCTCGTCCAGCGCGGCCTGCATGATGGCGGGCGGCGCACCGAAGAACTTGATCCCGTCGGCGCCGCGCGCCTTGATCTTGCGCACCCATTCGCGGCCCTGTTCGGGCGTATGGATGGTCTTGACGCGGTCGTTCACGGCCGGGAACACGACGTGGGCCAGGATGCGCGGCGCGGCGATGTCGTTGCGTTCCGACTTGTCCTTCTGGTCCAGGTTCCAGCCCAGGCCGTTCATCGACCCCATTTCGCGCACGGTCGTCACGCCGTGCGCCAGCCACAGCTTGTAGATGTAGTCGGCCGGCGGCGCGACGCCGCTCATGGTGTGGTAGGGCGTGCCGATGTGCGCATGCGAATCGACGAACCCGGGCGTGACGAACTTGCCGTGGCAATCCACTTCGTGGTCGCCGGGCGGTGGGCGGCGGCCGGGCTGGATGGGCTTGTGCGGCGTTCCCACCAGGACCAGCGCGGCGATGCGATCGTTCTCCACCACGATGTCCACCGGCCCCCAGGGCGGCGCGCCGGTGCCGTCGATGATGGTCGCGCCGCGCAGCACCAGGCGCTTGAACGGGCCGTCGCCGCGGTCGCGCGCGGTGGCCGCCGCCGGCGGATGCCAGCCCTTGGCCGCGTTCATGGCGCGTGATTCCTCGCCGACGTCCACATTGGCATAGGGGTTCTCGATCGCCATCGCTCAGGCCTCCATCATGTCGTGGAATATCTTGCCGTCCTTCATGACCAGGGGAATATGGTCACCCTGGCCCAGCAGGCAGGACACGTCCTTGTACGGGTTGCCGTCCACCACCAGCACGTCGGCGATCGCGCCCGGCACGATGCGCCCCAGGCGGTTGTCCATGCGCAGGACCTCGGCGGCGACGCTGGTCGCGCTCTGTATGACCTCGTGCGGCGTCAGTACCTGCGCGCGCAGGCGGAATTCGTCGCTCTGCAGGCGCTGCGACGGGCCGAGCAGGTCCGAACCGAACCCCATCTTGACGCCGGCCCGCTTGTAGATCTCCAGCGAATGCAGGCCCGCGGTGCGCACGGTGGCGATCTTGGCGACGCTGTCGGGCGGCAGGCCATAATCCGCGCCCTCGTTGGCCAGGGCTTCGTAGGTGATCAGGGTCGGCACCACATAGGCCCCATGCGAGGCCATGACGGCGGCCGTGTCTTCGTCGATGAGGTTGCCGTGTTCGATGGTGCGCACGCCGCACTTGACGGCTCGGCTGATCGCTTCCGCCGTGTAGGCATGCGCCAGCACATAGGTCTGGCGGCCTCGGGCTTCGGCGACGATGGCGCGGATCTCGTCTTCGGAGTAGCCGAAGGACGCGATCGGGTCCGTCGGCGACGCCACGCCACCGGAGGCCATGATCTTGATCTGGTCGGCCCCCATCTGCAATTCCTGGCGCACGGCCTTGCGCACTTCGTCGACACCGTCGGCTACCCGGCCTATGTCGCCCGCGCGGAAGCAGCAGCCGCAGAAGCTCATCGGGCGCAGGTGATCCGACCGGGGACGGGGGTCGCCATGGCCGCCGGTCTGGCTGATGGCGCGGCCGGAGATGAACAGCCGCGGCCCGACGACCGTGCCTTCCTCCACCGCGCACTTCAGGCCCCAACCCGCGCCGCCGGCGTCGCGCACCGTCGTGAAGCCGCGCCGCAGCATCGCGGCCATGATGGGCACGGACCGCATCATGACCAGCGCATCCGGCAGCATACCCTGGGTACTCAGGTTCAGCTGTGTCGCCATCACGTGCGCGTGCAGGTCGATCAGGCCGGGCATCAGCGTGCGCCCGCGCACATCGATCGGGCGCGCGGACTGCGCGGCGATGGGTCGGTCGGACACCTCCTTGATCGCGCCGTCTTCCACCAGCACGTGCATGCCTTCGCGCAGCTCGGGAAAATCCGGATCCAGCAGGTTGGCGTTCTTGAACAGGAAAGCAGTCATACGGGGCTCCGTGCGGCGGATGGGATAGGTTCAGGACGCCATGGTTTTCACATAGCGGCGATGGATAAGCCAGTTCGAGAGCAAGGCCATCAACAGGGTTGCGCAGACCAGGATCAGCGCCATGGCCGAACCGAAGGGCCAATTGGACGCCCGCGTGATCTGGTCGTACAGGGCGGGCGCCATCATGGTCAGCCCGGTCCCACCCAGCAGCACCGGCGTGGCATAGGCGTTCATGCAGAGGATGAACACCAGCATGGTGCCGGCGGCGACGCCGGGCGCGGCGATCGGCAGCACGATGCGGCGGAAGGTGGTCAGGAAATCCGCGCCGAGGTTGCGCGCCGCTTCCTCCACCGAAAAATCCATGCCTTCCAGCACGCTTTGCAGCGTCAGGATCAGATACGGCATGACCACGGCGGTGGTGCCGACGACCACGGCGGTGGGCGTGTACATCAGCTGCACGGAATGCCCGACCAGCCCCAGCGCCTTCAGCGTCGCATTGACGATTCCCGCATTGCCAAGGATCACCATCCAACCGGCCGCCCGGACCACGCTGCCCACCATCAGCGGGAACACCAGCAGGATCACCAGCAGGCTTTTGTGGCGGCTGTCCGTCCGGGCCAGGAAATAGGCCACCGGGAATCCCAGCACCAGGGCAAGCACCGTGCACAGGGCCGCCACCCCGATGGTGGTCAGGAAGACATTGCGGTAGTAGGCATCGCCGAAGAACTTCGCATAGTTCTCCAGCGTGAAGGCCTGCTGCATCATCTCGGCCGGATCGAAATGATTGAAGCTGTAGCGCACCAGCTGCAGCAGCGGCACCATGATGATCAGCAGCACCACCAGCGAGGCCGGAAAAGCGAGGCCGGCGCCCAGGCGCACGGGCCGCGCGGCGGCGGTGGAGGCGGGCGTCGATGCGGAGGCCGATGGGTTCATGAACGCCGCCTCAGTCCGCGAACATCACGCAATCGGCCGGTTCGAAGCAGGCATACACGCGCCCCCCCGCCTGTGCCGGCAGGCCGTGCGTCCCCGCGCCGGGATGCGATGCGCGGCCCGATCCGTTGGCCAGCTGGCTCAGGATGGCCTCGCCGCTTTCCAGCTTGACGCGCACTTCCAGCTGCGCGCCCAGGTACACGGTGGATTCCACCACGCCCGGCAGCGCATTGCCGTCGCCGGGCTGCGACGCCAGCCGCACGCGCTCCGGCCGCACGCCCATGTGGCGCGCGGCGGGTGGCCCGCCCTCGACACGGATGCGGGTGCCTTTTTCAGTGCCGAACACGCCGTCTTCCGCCAGGCGGCCCTGGAAAAAATTCATCTTGCCCAGGAAGTCCGCCACGAAGAGGTTGGCGGGCCGCTCGTACAGCGCGTCCGGCGTGCCCACCTGCTGCACCTTGCCGTCATGCATGATGGCCATGCGATCGGCCACCGCCAGGGCCTCTTCCTGGTCGTGCGTCACGAATACCGTGGTCAGGCCCAGGCGCTGCTGCAGCGCGCGGATTTCCTCGCGCACCTCCAGCCGCAGCTTGGCGTCCAGGTTGGACAGCGGTTCGTCCAGCAGGAACACCTTGGGCTGGATGGCCAGCGCGCGCGCGATCGCCACCCGCTGCTGCTGTCCGCCCGAGAGCTGGCGCGGATAGCGGTCGCGCAGCGAGGCCATGCGCACCATGTCCAGCACCTCGCGGATGCGGCTGTCGCGCTCCGCGGCAGGCACCTTGTGCATCTCCAGGCCGAAGGCGACGTTCTGCGCCACCGTCATGTGGGGGAACAAGGCATAGCGCTGGAACACCATGCCCGTATCGCGCTTGTGCACGGGCAGGTCCGTCACGTCCTTGCCGCCGATGCGGATGGTGCCTGCCGACGGCGCCAGGAAGCCGGCGATCATGCGCAAGGTCGTGGTCTTGCCGCATCCGCTGGGGCCCAGGAAGGCGACCAGTTCGCCATCGGCGATTTCCAGCGAAAAGTCCGCTACCGCCACCGAGGCGCCGAATTGCTTATGAAGGTTTTCCAAAGACACCTTGGCCATGTGCTCACACTACCTGGCTGAGTTTGACGAAGCGGTCGGTCACCAGCATGATCAGCCCCAGCAGGAGGATCTGCACGGACGAAACCGCGGCGATGGTCGGGTCCAGATTGAATTCCAGGTACTGCATGATGGCGATCGGCAAGGTCGTATGACCGGGCCCCACCAGCGAGAGCGACAGTTCCAGGTTCTCGAACGACACGATGAAACTGAACAGGCCCGCGGCGACAATGGCGGGGCGCAGCATGGGCAGCGTAATGCGTACGAAGGCCACCGGCGCACTCGCGCCCAGGTTGCGCGCGGCTTCCTCGATGGACGGGTCCAGGCCCGCCATGCTGGCCGTGACCAGCCGCACGGTCCATGGAATGGTCAGGCAAACATGGGCGATCACCAGGCCCCCGTAGGTGCCCACGAGGTCCCGATCCAGCAGGTTCTCGGCGCGCAGATAGAACAGGTAGATGGCGATGCCCGCCACGATGCCGGGCACCAGCAGCGGCGACAGCAGCATGGTGTTGACCGAGGCCGCGCCGGCGAAGCGGTAGCGCATGACGCCCAGCGCCGCCATCACGCCCAGCACGACCCCGCATACCGCCGCCAGCAGCGCCACCTGCAGGCTGAAGACGAAGCCGTTGGCGAACGCTTCGTTGGCCCAGGCCTTGATATACCACTGCAGCGTGTAGCCCGACGGCGGGAAATAGAGGATGGCGTCCTTGAAGAAACTGAGCCATACCACCACGATCAGCGGGCACAGCATGAAGAAGTACATCAGTGCGACAAACGCCCGGTGCAGAAGACGCGCCCAAGGAAAGCGGGCGCGCCGCCTGACCACGGCGCGCTCCGCATCCACGGCCGAAGTTGCTGTCGTAGCCAAAAAGCGTTTCCTCAGTGCATCTCGCGCCGCTCGCGGAAAAAGCTTCCGCGAGAATCGCGGCGATGGTGGAACCCGCATCTTAGGAAGCGCGGCTGTCGGTTGGAATAATGGTTAACCTCAATAGGCCGCCGATCAGCACCCGGCGCGGGCGGCCGGTGTCACCGGCCGCGCGATGTTCGTCCCAATAGCCGCACCTGTACGTCATCAGGGCCGGTCCAGCTACGGCTTGTAGAACGGCGTGCCCAATCCGTAATGGAAGCGGGCATTGGCCCTGGCGCGCGCAGGGTCACGGTCGCAATGGCGCAGGTCGTGCAGGCGGTTTTCCGCGGTGTTCAACGGCCGCGGCACGCGTGTAAAAGGTCAGCGTGAAGGCGGGACCGCCGCTTCCGATGGCGTGTCTGAGGCCCCCCCGGCAGCTGCACCGCGAAGGGCGAGCCGGAAAGGAGGCTGAGGTTTTCCAATGCACCGTTGAGAGCGAGAGACTGCGCCATCCGGAAATCCTCGAACCGCGCGCGGCGCGGTGGGCAAACACCTCGCCCCGGCGGGTTACGTACCACCTCGCTACAAGGGGCTACGAAGTCATACGCCCCCGTCGGTCAGGCGATACCAGGTCACCACGGCATTGACGTACAGGCGCCGCAGGCCGTAGAGGGGAAAAGGCTTGATGCCGGACAGCGGCACGGGCAGCGCCGCCGGGTTGCCGGTGGCGACATAGTCGGCCATGGCCTTGCCCATCGCGGTCTGCAGGCCGACCCCGCGACCCTGGCAGCCGATGTCGATCAACAGCCCCGGTTCCGGCTCGTGCAGGTGGGGCAGGTAATCCCGGGTGATCGCGACGCGGCCGCACCAGCGAAATTCAAAAGGCACGCCTGCCACGCGCGGGAACATCTTCACCATCACGCGCTCCAGGTGCCGCCAGTCCCCGTCGCCGCGCGGTTCGCGAAACGGGCCGCGGCCGCCCATCAAAAGCCGGCCCTGGTGGTCCAGGCGGAAATACAGCAGCAGATTGCGGGTATCCGAGCACACCTGCCCCTGCGGCAGGATGCTGGCGCGCACGTGGTCGGGCAGCGGGCGCGTGGCCACCTGGAACGTATTGGCGTCGATGATGGTGGGCTTCAGGCCGGGCCACAGCCCGGCGCCGTAGGCGTTGGTGCACATCACCACGCGGTCGGCGGTCACCGTCGAACCGGACGCGGTCGTGGCGGTCCATTTGCCGCCGTCGCGCTTCAAGCTCACCACCGGGCTGGCCGTGTGCACGCGCGCGCCGGCGTTCATCGCCGCGCGCGCCAGTCCGCGGACATAGCTCAGGGGTTGTATGCTGCCGGCCCGGCCGTCGATCCAGCCGCCCAGGTATTTGTCGGTGCCGAGCAAGGCGCCGACCTGCTCGCGGTCCAGGGGCCGCGCATCCACACCGCGCCGGGCCCATTGGGCCGCGCGCCGGTGCGCCAGCGCCAGGGCCTGCGGCGTATGCGCGCCCTGGATCCATCCCGCGCGCCTGCGCGGGACGTCCATGCCGTGGCGCTCTATCAGATCGAATACGAAGTCGGCGGTACGCCCCGCGAAATCGATGACCTGTTCCCCGCGTTCCGGGCCATAACGGGCCAGCAGTTCGTCCGGGTCGTACTTCAGGCCGGGAATGACCTGGCCGCCGTTGTGGCCGGAGCCGCCGAAGCCGATTTCGCGACCCTCCAGCACCACGGCCTTGATTCCCCGCTCCGCCAGATGCAGCGCGGTGCTCAGCCCCGCGTAGCCGCCGCCGATCACGACGACGTCGGCCTGCGCCGCGCCGGCCAGGGCATCGGTCGGAGGCGCGGCCGCGGCCGTCGCCGTCCACAGCGACGGCGACAGGGGGAAGGGTTCCTTGCCATTGCGATACAACGCGGCGCGGGCATCCAGGGAGGCGTCGTGCGACATGGGGCGATCCTTACATGGGATGCAGCACGCGGCGCAGGAAGTCCTGCGTGCGCGGATGGGTGGGATGATTCAGCACTTCGCGCGCGACGCCCTGTTCCACCACCACGCCGGCATCGAAGAACAGGACGCGATCGGCCACTTCGCGGGCGAAGCTGATTTCGTGCGTAACGACGACCATGGTCATGCCGTCGTCGGCCAGCTTGCGCATGACGCCCAGCACGTCGCCCACCAGTTCCGGGTCGAGCGCCGACGTCGGTTCGTCGAACAGGATCGCCTTGGGTTGCATGGCCAGGGCGCGCGCGATGGCAACGCGCTGCTGCTGGCCGCCGGACAACTGCGGCGGATGCGCGTTCTCCTTGTCGGCCAGCCCGACGCTGGCCAGCAATTCGCGTCCGCGCTCGATGGCCTGCTTGCGCGGTTCCCCCTTGACGTAGATGGGCCCTTCGATCACGTTTTCCAGCGCCGTGCGGTGCGGGAAGAGATTGAAGCGCTGGAAGACCATCGATACCTGCGTGCGAATCGACACGATGGACGCCGCATCGCAGTTCACGCGCTGACCGTCGACGGTGATCTCGCCCTGGTCATAGCGTTCCAGGCCGTTGATGCAGCGCAGGATGGTCGACTTGCCGGAGCCGGAAGGCCCGATCACGCACACCACCTCTCCCTTGCTGATGTCGGCGTCGATGCCCTTCAGCACTTCCAGCGCGCCGAAACGCTTGTGCACGCCTCGCATGGAGATCATTTTGCGGCGTTCCTCTTTTCAAGGTGGCGGACCAGCAGGATGAGCGGGACGCACATGACCAGGTACATCAGCGCGACCAGGGTGAATACCGTCGCGTTCTTGAACGTCGATACCGCGATCAGCTTGCCCTGCAGCGCGAGTTCGGCGACCGTGATGGTGGAGGCCTGCGAGGAATCCTTCAGCATCATGATCATGATGTTGCCGTAGGGGGGCAGCACGATGCGCACCGCCTGCGGCAGCACCACGCGCCGCATCGTCAGGCTCCAGCTCATGCCCATCGCCATGGCCGCTTCCACCTGCCCGCGGTCGATGGCCTCGATGCCCGCGCGGAAGTTTTCGGACTGGTAGGCCGAATAGGCGATGCCCAGGCCGATGATGGCCGCCTGCACCGCCGTCAAGGAAATGCCGGCATCCGGCATGACGAAGTAGATATAGAACAGCAGCACGATGATGGGGATGCCGCGCAGCACGTTGATCAGGCCGGCGCTGAACTTGGCCAGGGGCTTGATGCCGGACACCCGCATCAGGGCCCACACCAGGCCCAGCACCGTGGACAAGGCCAGCGATCCCACCGTGACCAGGACGGTCAGCTTGGCCCCCTGGAGCAGGATGGGAAGGTATTCCCTCGCATCCTGGAAGAATTCCATCATCGTGCTATCCCCTCGCTGCCTTCACGGCCGGGCCTCAGGCCAGGCCCCACTTCTTCAGGATGGCGTCTATCTTGCCGTCGGCCTTCAGCTTCCGAAGGGCCGTGTTGATCTTGTTCATCAGTTCCGTATCGTCCTTGCGGGTGGCGATGCCCACGCTGCCGGTCACGGCGGGCTTGTAGCTCTTGACCATGCGCAGGTTGTTGAACGCGCCGCTGGCGTTCTGGTTGATCGTGTAGGCGGCGATGGGGTAATCCATGAAGCCGCCCTGGATGCGGCCGGCATTGGCGTCGCGCATCATATCCGGCGGATTGTCATAAAGCTTGACCTCCTTGAACATGCCGCTGTCCTGGATCGGCTTGACGAAGGCGGTGCCGACCTGCACGCCCACCGTCATGCCCTTCATATCGGCGAACCCGGTGTATTCCTTGGTGTCGCTCTTGGGCACCATCAGGCCTTCGCCGTAGGTGTAGACCGCATCGGAGAAAGCCACCACCTTCTGGCGTTCGGGGGTGATGAACATCGCCGCGGAAATGACGTCGATGCGCTTGGACTGCAGGGAGCCGATCAGCGCGGAAAAGGCCATGGGCTCGATCTGCACCTGGAAGCCCGCTTCCTGGCCCACCGCCTTCATGATGTCCACCATCACGCCCTCGATGGTGTTGGTCTTGGTGTCCAGGAAAGTGAAGGGACTGCCGGTGGGCGTGGAGCCGACCTTGACGACGGTCTGTGCGCCGGCGGCCGCCGACGTGGCCAGGGACAGCGCGGCAAACGCGGATAGAGCGAGGGATCTGAGCTTCATGGGTCGTCCTTTATCGGTGTATGCAGGGGGTTGGAATCGCATGAGGTGGATACCGCGGCGGCGGCGGGCTAGCCGCGCCCGCGCCGCCCTTCCCGCGGGCGCGGCGGCGATGCATCGTCGTCGCCGCCGGCATCAGCCGCGATATTGCTGATGGCCCAGATCACTTCCGTGCGCGTATCGCCCGGATTGCGCCAGCGCCGCGGCGTGCGGCTGGCATAGCAGAAGCTGTCGCCCGCGCGCAGCAACATCACGCGGTCTTCGATGCGCAGCTCCAGCAGGCCGCTCAGCACCACGCCCACCTGCTCGCCCTTGTCGGTGACGAACAGGTCCTCGCCGGTGGAGCCGCCGGGGGCGATGGAGATGCGGCACAAGTCCATGGTGCGCGCCGCCGGCGGCGTCACGACTTCCTTGGCGATGCCTTTTTCGTCGATGCGCAGCATGCGGTGCGAGCCGGCACGCTCCACGTTGTCGCCGGATGCCGTCTCGTCGCATTCGGCGTTGCGCAACAGCGTGTCCGGCGAGGCGTCCAGCTCGTGCGCCAGGGCGTGCAGCGTCTTGACGGAAATCGAACTCAGGCCACGCTCGATCTGGCTCAGGCGCCCCAGCGACATGCCGCAGGCCTGCGCCACGTCGGCCAGCGAACGGCCCTGGTCCTTGCGCAGCTGCCGCAGCTGCTCGCCCAGCCACAGGTCCACCAGCGAATGGGCCTGGCGCACGGCGCGCGGCCGGGCAGCGGCACGCGCGTCCGGCGAAGAGCGTAGCTTGCGCGCGGCGATCGACAGGGGCATCGAAATGAAATTTTCATTTTTCTGTAATTTTCAATGCTAGTGGGGCGCCGCCGCCAGCCACAACCTAGGGACATCCCGCGCTTGCCCTCTTGCGGCGGCCACGGCTTTGGCACATCATCGCGGCACCGGCGGAACGCGCCGGCGTGTGCAGGGGCGGCAAGGCGGTCGCGCGAGCATGCAAGGCGGCACGCAGCCGGCCCTCCTATCGGAGGACATCATGTTTTTTCGACATCGCACGTTGATCATCGCCGCGTCTGCCCTGGCACTCAGCGCGTCCGCGGCCTTGGCGCAGACCACCGCCCCCGCCAAGGAAGCCACCCCGCAGCAGAAACGCATGGCGGAATGCAGCGCCGCCAACAAGGGCAAGACCGGGGATACCTATAAATCCGCGATGAGCGCCTGCCTGAAAGGCGAACAACCCGCCGCCAAGGTAACGCCGCAACAGCAGAAGATGAAGGACTGCAACGCCGAAGCCGGCAAGCAATCGCTCAAGGGCGACCAGCGCAAGGCCTTCATGAGCAACTGCCTGAAGGGCTAGCGCCCGCGGCCTCGTCATGATCCACCGCGCCGGCCCGGCGCGGACAAGCCCGCCCGCTGACGCAGGTGTTGCGGCGTGCGCCAGGTCGGCCGGCGACAGGCCTGGCCGCCCCGCCGCATAATGTTCCATATATCGAACATCATGCGCATCACGACGGTTAGCGTCTGCTATACGTAACATTAGCGGGCACGCCCATGACAGCGGGACACGGCAGCTTGATGGCCGAAGCAGGCACGCCTGCCCTTTCGGCGCCGCCCCCGCCAAGAGATCCCTTCAAGGAATTCCCACATGACCACTCAGCCCGCTCCGCTCGATTCCCGTATCGTCCAGGCGCTGTCGCACGTGACCACGGCCACGCTGACGACGGTCCTGTTGAAGAAAGGCCTGCGCAATGTCTGGATCCGCGGGGCCGCGCCGCTGCGCGGCGACAGCCCGCGCATCGTGGGCCGCGCATTTACCCTGCGCTTCGTGCCGGCGCGGGAAGACCTTGCCACGCCGGCTTCCTGGGCCTCGCCTATTTCGACGCGTGCCGCCATCGAGGCCATGCCGGCTGATTGCATCGCCGTCGTGGACGCCCTGGGCGTGACGGACGCCGGGATTTTCGGCGACATCCTGTGCGCCCGCATGCGCAAGCGCGGCGTGGCGGCGCTGGTCACCGATGGCGTGGTGCGCGACGTTGCCGGCGTCCTCGGCACGGAGCTGCCCGTGTGGTGCCGCGGCGCCGCCGCGCCGCCTTCCGTGGCCGGCCTGACCTTCGTCGGCTGGCAGGAACCCATCAGCTGCGGCGGCGTCGCGGTCTTTCCCAACGACGTCATCGTGCTGGATGCCGACGGGGCGGTATTGATTCCCGACGCGCTGCTGGACGAAGTGGTGCAGGCCGCCGTCGAACAGGAGCAGCAGGAAACCTGGATCATGGAACAGGTGGAAAGCGGCGCGCAGTTGCCGGGCCTGTATCCGCCCAATGCCGAAAACCAGGCACGCTACCAGGCCTGGCGCGCGCAACGCGAAGGCAAGAAGTCCTGACACCCGGCGGTCCTCGACGCTGCCCTGTCCCTTGCCTCTTCCGGCTTCCATCTTCCCGGAAAGCCCTGTGGGCGCGCGGCCCTTGCCCCCATGGGCAGTCGGGGCGCGGCTCAGTCCTGCAAGCCGCGCACGTTGCGGTACGCGCAGCGCCGCGTATCGACGTAGCGGCGGCGGAATTCCACCGGCCGGTCCTGATAGGTGTAGGCCGTGCGCTCCACCTGCAGGACGGCCGCGCCCGGCTTCAGGCCGAAGGCGCGGGCCACGACATCGTCGGCCTCCGCGGCCGTGATGTCTTCCGACACGCGGACCACGGACACGCCGTAGCGTTCCTGGTAGAAGCCATAGATGGATCCGCGCCGCGCGGCGAAATCCTGCGCCGATAGATTGGCGAAGACGTTCATCGGGATCCACAGGCGGTCCAGCATCATGGGCACGCCGTCCATCCTGCGCAGGTTCTCCACGCGCGCCATCGAGCCGCCGCGTTCGATGCCGAACAGCGCCGCGAAGCGTGCCGTCGCGCGCTCCTTGGCGAAGGACAGCAATTCCGCGGTGACCTTCACCGCGGCCCCGGCCGGATCGACATAGCTGAAATAGAGATCGAAGGCGTGTTCGTCGGTAAAGCGCGCCACTTCCGTGCCGCGGCCGGCGCGCCGCGTCAGCACGCGTTCGGCGACCAGCTGTTCCACCGCGCGCCGGATCGTGCCGATGCCCACGCCGAAAAGCCTGGCCAGTTCCGGCTCGGGCGGCAGGCGATCGCCGGCGGCCCAGACGCCGGTGCGCAGGCGCTCGACGATGCCGGCACGGACGATTTCATAAAGAGGCTGGTCGAACGAGGACGCGCTGGCAGGCATGGCGTGAGAAATAGGCGGTGGGGTGGCCTGGACGCACCATCGCGGCCAAGGGGTCCGGTGGAGCCCGTCGCGCCATTGTATCAATTCGAATCATTCGAATGATTCGTTTGACGAAGCCGGGGCGTCGCGCCTACACTCGCCCCCAGGCCATGCCGGTCGGCATGCGCCGCAAGGAGACTGAAAAATGCCAAACCCCATCAAGCACATCGCCTTCCGGGTGGAAGACCTGGACACGGAAAGCGCGTTCTACGAGAACGTATTCGGCTATACGCACGTCAATACCGTGCGGCGCAAGGGCAAGCACGGCGACCATATCTCGCGCCACCTGACCGACGGCTACATGGACCTGACGCTGATTCATTACGAGTCGGCCGACGCGGACGAGGCCGATTTCGCCGGCCCGTCACCGTGTATTCACCACATCGGCATGGAAGTGGACGACCTGGATGCCTTCATCAAGGCGATCGCCGAGAACGGTGGGGAAATCCTGACCGAGCCCGGCCACCTGCCTGTGAAGTTCCGCTCACCGGGCGGCCCGGTGGCCGAAGTCGTGCCGCGCAAGCGCTGGGAAAGCGAGACGCTGGCCGCGGGCGTGCACGGCGAAGTGCTGCGCTAGCGTCGGCCGTTCCAGGCGGCGGGCGCCGTCGCGCCGGGCCTGCCGTGCCGCGGAATGCCTGCCGGGAGCGCGGCACCCGTTGCGTGCAGCGGGCGCCAGGCGCCCGGCGCGGGACATCGGGGGTGGGGCATCAGGCCGCGGCGCCCAGCGCGGCGACCGCGGCCGGCTCCGGCGACGCCAGCGCCAGCTGGTACAGGGCGTCGATCAGTTGCGAGGGATAGATGGCCCCTACCAGCGTGCGCGTGGCATCCACCACCGGCACGCAGGCGATGCCGGAGGCCATGGCCTTGGCCAGCTCGATCGCGGGCATGGACGGCGTGGCGAAGGCCACCTCGGAACGCATGCAGTCGCGCACCGCCAAGGCCGGCGCCGCAACGCCCAGCGGTGGCGCCAGTTCCAGCCGCAGCTTGCGGGCGACGGCATCACCGTGCGAGAGCAGGCCCAGAAGGCGCCCCTGCTCGTCCACCACGGGCAGGGCGGCCAGGCGATGGCGGTCCAGCAAACGCACCGCCTGGTCCAGCGCTTCGTCATCGCGGACAGTCACCACATCGCGCGCCATCACTTGCGCGCAGTCCAGGCCGCCGAACCGACGCAGGCTGGCGCGGCGTTCCGCCTCCAGGACGATATCGGCCAGGTCTTCCTTGCTGATGTCCAGCAACTGATCGTGGTTGCGCAGCGCCTCGTCCAGGTCGGCGCTGGTAAAGCCCAGGCGGGTGGCCGCCGCATGGTTCAACACAGCCGGCGCGGTGCCGACGTGGCGGTGAGGATAATTGCGCTTGAGCACGCCGTTGAACACGATGGCCACGCACAGCAGCATCGCCGAATTGAGTGCCACGGGGTACAAGGCATAGCCGTAGCCCAGCTTGGCGATGGATGGGCCGCCCAGCACGGCGGTCAGCGCGACGGCGCCACTGGGGGGATGCAGGCAACGCAGCGAAAACATCACCGCGATCGCGGCGGCCGCGGCGCAGGCTGCGGCCAGCCCCGGCTCGGGTATCCATTGCGCGAAGAAGACACCTACCAGCGCGGCGCTGATGTTGCCGGCCACCAGCGACCAGGGCTGCGCCAAGGGGCTGGCCGGCGCGGCAAAGGCCAGCACGGCGGAAGCCCCCATGGGCGCGATGAACCAGGGGTTCGCCTCGCCCAGCGCATGGCGGGATATCCACTCCGTGCACAGCAGGCCCAGCAGCGCCCCCAGGGCGCCAAGGAATTTGTCGCGCGCGCTGGCGCCGACGGGCGCCGGCGCGAACGCGCTCAATACATGCTTGAACCTGCTCAACACGCTGCTTCTCCAAGCCGGCGCCATGCATGCGGGATAGTTCGGGGGTAGGGCGCGGGCGGCCGGCAAATTTAGCACGGCGCTTATGCCTGGGCGGCATACGCTTATGCGGCGCGCGGAAGGAAGACGCCCGGGCGTGTCATGCGTGCGGCAGGCGTTCGGGCGGGCAGCGTGGGCTCAGGCAGACAGCTCGGCTTCAGGCGGGCAACCTGCGTTCAGGCGTGCATCGGATGATTCGGGGCGAAGCGCGCGCGGTACTGCTGCGGCGTGACGCGCAGCCGCCGCAGGAAAAGGCGGCGCAGGTTCTGTTCCGTCCCATGTCCCGTATCGGCGGCGATGCGTTTCAGCGGGGCGGGGCTGGCTTCCAGCGCCCGGCAGGCCGCCTCGAAACGCATGCATTCCACCGTCTTGGCCGGCGTGCGCCCTACCGCCGCCGCATACGCGCGCGCGAACGTGCGTGGCGTCATGCCGGCCTGTTCGGCCAGGCGCTCCACCCGCAGGTCCTCGTGCAGATGGGCGGCCATCCACGCGTGCAGTTCGGCGAACTGGGCCAGTCCCGAACCCTGTTGCGCCAGCAAGGGCACGCTGAACTGCGATTGCCCGCCCGGGCGCTTGATGAACATGACCATATCGCGCGCGGCCGCCAGGGCGATGCGATGGCCCAGGTCGGCCTCGGCCAGCGCCAGCGCCAAGTCGATGCCCGCCGTCACGCCCGCGGAGGTCCAGATAGCACCCTCTTGGATGAATATGGGCTCGGCATCCACCCGCACGCCGGGATACATGGCCTGCAGACGCTGCGCCCAGCGCCAGTGCGTGGTCACGCGCAGGCCCTCCAGCAGCCCGGCTTCGGCCAGCAGGAAGGTACCGGTGCAGACCGAGCAAACCCGCCGCGCCTGCCCGGCCTGCCGGGCGATCCAGTGGCTTAGCGCGGGCTCCGCCACGATCTGGCCGTCGGGGCTGCCGCCCGGCGCGATCAGCGTATCGATGGGGCGTCCGTCCAGCGCGGCCAACGGCACGGTGGCGATCGCCACGCCGGCACCGGTCAGGACCGGCCCGCCTGCTTCCGAGGCGACGATGGTTTCGTAGGGCGCGGCGGCCCATTCGCCGGACGCCAACGCTTGCCGGTTGGCCGTTTCGAACGCTTGCACCGGGCCGGTGACGTCGAGAAGGTTCGCGCCGCGGTAGCTGAGCATCACCACAAGGCGGCGATGCGCCGGCCATGCCTGGTCAGTTGCGTCCTGCCTGTCACCTGTCATTCGGTCCCCGCCATTCATATAGCCATGACAGGCGAGCCTGCCATCCCTCATCGTGCCGCCGTGGCTGCGTGCAGCCGCGCCGCCGCGCTGTCCTGCCGCCTTGCCGAGGCGGTGTCCGCCATCACGCCGGCGCGCCGACCACGCGGCGCCGCGTCGCCAGATGCCACCATAGGGTCATGGCCGCGGCCAGCGCCACCACCGGCAGCATCGCCGCGTTCAGGGCGAACCACCCGACGTGCTCCAGGGCTGGGCCCGCCGCCAGCGTGGCCAAGGCCGTTGCGATATAGCGCAGCAGCTCCGCGCAACCCTGGGTGGCGGCGCGCTCATTGGGACGATAACAGCGCGCCAGCAGCGTGGTGCCACCGACGAACATGAAATTCCAGCCCACGCCCAGCGCGAACAGGGAAACATGGAAAGCCGCGAGGCTGGTGGACGCCATGGCCGCCAGCGCGCTGGCCGCATTCAGCGCCATGCCGGCGTAGAGCACCGGCGCCAATCCGGCGCGCGCGATCAACGCGCCCGCGAAGAACGATGGCGCGTACATGCCCACCAGGTGCCACTGGATGATGCTTGCACCCTGGTCCATCGTGTGCGAGCAGGCCACGGCCGCCAGCGGCGCCGCCGTCATGACGGCCATCATGGAGACGGAGCCCACCACGTTGTTGGCAACGGCCGCCACGAACACCGGCTGCCGGACGATCTGCGCGAGCGGCCGGGCGGGCAAGGCCGCCCCGTCCGCCGCGGTGGGTGCATGGCTGGCGGCGGCCACCGCCCCTTCCCGATATCCCAGCAGCAGGATCGCCGCCGTCGCCCCGCCCAGCAGCGCCACCATCAGGTAGGCGCCCGCGAACAGCGCCGCGGGAAACAGGTCCTTGGCCCAGGCGGCCAGCGCCGGGCCCAGTACCGCCGCCACCACGCCGCCTGCCAACACCATGGAGATGGCGCGGCTCTTGGCCGCATCGCCGACCGCGTCGGCGGCCGCCAGCCGGTAATACTGCGCGAAGGCCTGGAACACGCCGACCGCCGCCGTACCGGCGCAGAACGCCCAGAAATTCGCATGGAACACCGCCCAGACCGACACCAGCCCGCCCGCGGCGCCCGTCAGCGCCCCCAGCACGAAGCCCGCGCGACGGCCCCATCGCTGCAGCAGGAACGAGGCAAACCAGGTGGTGACCGCGCCGGCCACCGTGATTAGCGCGAACGGCAGGGTGGCCAACGCCTTGTCGGGCGCCAGCTGGTAGCCGGTCAGCCCCGTCAGCGTCAGGTCGATGGATATCGCGCAGGTATACAGGCCCTGGCACAGGGCCAGGATCCGGGCATTGCGCCCGCCCTGGGGGGCCGTCGTGGACATCGTGGCGTCGTTCCGTTCATGCCGGCGCCGGCACGGCGCCGCCCACCGGCAAGACTATCGGCGCGCGCCACCGTGCGGGAGACAACAAACCTTCAATTCCTGCCAATTCGGCGGCCGGCCACGTTTCGGTGCGCGCCGAAACGCGGCCGCCAGCGCGGTGCTAGCATGGTTTCCATGCCTGGGAGCCCTCGATGTCCAACCATTCCATGCTGGCGCGCACCGCCGCGCTGATCGGCGACCTGGCGCGCGCCGGCATGCTTACCGCCCTGATGGATGGCCGCGCGCTCACGGCGACCGAACTGGCGCGCGTGGCCGGCATTACACCGCAGACGGCAAGCGGCCACCTCGCGCGGCTGGCCGACGCCGGGCTGATCGTGGTGGAGCGCCAGGGCCGCCATCGCTATCACCGCCTGGCCTCGCCGGCCGTGGCGCGTATGGTGGAAGGCATGATGGCCGTGGCCACCGAGCTGGACGACCGCGCCGCGGCGGCGCGGCCGTCGCCCCTGCGCGTCGGCCCGCGCGACGCGGCCCTGCGCTATGCCCGTACCTGCTACGACCACCTGGCCGGCGAGATCGCCGTGGCGATGGCCGACCGGCTGGTCGCGCGCGGCCACGTGGAGCTCTCCCCGGACGGCGGCGTGCTGACGCCCGACGGCGCCTCGTTCCTGCGCAGTCTGGGCGTGGACCTGGACGCGGCCGCGGCCCGCGCGGGCCGCAAGACCGCCGGGCGGGTATTCTGCCGCCCCTGCCTGGACTGGAGCGAAAGGCGCCCGCACATCGGCGGCGCGCTGGGCGCGGCGCTGTGCCACTGCTGCTTCACGCAAGGCTGGATGCGCCGCGCGCCGGGCAGCCGCGCGGTCACCGTGACGCCCCCCGGGCAACAGGCGCTGCGCGAGGCGTTCGGCCTGGACTGACCGGAACGCCGGCCGATCCCGCACGGGGTCCATCTGACAAGGATGGCCTTCCCAACGCGGGCCTTCCGACAGATCGGCATGGCCGGCGCGGATGCCGGCTCAGCAAGGTCCGGCCCGCATGACGGCCTGGATGCGGACTCGACAAGCGCGGCGGTCCGGCGGTATCCTACTTGTATTCTTATCAATACAACCATACAGGAGACAACATGCCGTCTTCCCGTCGTGCCATCGCCTTCGCCGCCGCGGCCCTTGCCGCCGGCGCCTACGCCTTTCCCGCCTTCGCGCAGCAGACGCCCCCCATCAAGCTGGTGGTCGGCGCGCCGCCCGGGGGCACCACCGATACGGTCGCGCGCAGCATCGGCACCACCATGGGCAAGGAGCTCGGACGCACCGTCATCGTCGAAAACCGGCCCGGCGCCGGCGGCAATATCGCCGCCGATTACGTGGCCAAGAGCGCGGCCGACGGCAACACGCTGCTGGTCAGCTTCAGCAGCTTCTCCATCAACGCCAGCCTGTACAAGAACCTGCCCTTCGATCCGCGCAAGGACTTCACGCCCATCAGCATGCTGGCCAGCGTGCCCAGCGTCCTGGTCACGCGCAAGAACTTCCCCGCCAATGACATGGCCGAGCTGATCAAGCTGGTCAAGGCCAGTCCCGGCAAGTACACGATGGCGCTGGGCGGCATCGGCTCGTCCCTGCACATGGCCGGCGAACGCATGAAGATGATGGCGGGGCTCGACATCGTGAACGTTCCCTACAAGGGCACGACGCCGGCGATGACGGACCTGCTGGGCGGCCAGGTGGACATGATGTTCGGCAGCACGCTGAACGTCATCCCGCACATCAAGGCCGGCGCGCTGAAGGCCATGGGGGTCAGCAGCAACAAGCCGCTGGAGTCGCTGCCCGGCGTGCCGCCCATCGGCGACACCATCAAGGGCTTCGAGTCCAACGCGTGGTTCGCCCTGTTCGGGCCGGCCAAGCTGCCGGCCGACACGCTGGCCAAGCTGAACGCCGCCGCGCAGAAGGCTGTCGCCGCGCCGGATTTCCGCCGCCTGCTGGAACGTGAATCCGCCTCGGCCGTCAGCAGCACGCCGGAAGAACTGAAGAAATTCGTCAGCGAGGACATCGACCGCTACGCCGAAGTCGTGAAGTTCACCGGCGCCACGGTGGAATAAGGCCCGGGGTCTCGCGCGCGGATCGACACACTGGCCACCGGTATGAACAGCCCGCTCCCCCTCTACCACCAGGTCTACCTGCTGCTGCGCCAACGCCTGCTGGAAGGCGTGTACGGCACGGAAGAACCGCTGCCCGGCGAAAACGCGCTCGCCCAGGAATACGGCGTGTCGCGGTTGACCGTGCGGCGGGCCTTGGATGCGCTGGCCACGGAAGGCCTGGTATCGCGGCGCCAGGGCCGCGGCACCTTCGCGCAGTCGCCGTCGCAGCTGTCGGCGCCGCAGCAAGGCGCCACCGTGGATGCGCTGATGGCGCACCTGGCCGGCATGGGCATGCGCACGCAGGTCAAGCTGCTGGACCTGGCGGTCGAACCCGCGACGCCTGCTGTGGCCGCCCGCCTGGAAGTGGCCGCGGGCTCGCCCGTGCACCGCTCGCTGCGCGTGCGCAGCCACCAGGGCGAGCCGTTCTCGTATCTGCAAACCTACGTGCCGGACGCCGTCGGACGCCGCATTTCGCGCAAGGCCCTGGGTAGCAAGCCGCTGCTGCAGATCTTCGGCGAACTGGGCATCCGCGTATCGGGCGCCGAACAAAGCATCAACGCCGTCCTGGCCGACCCGGCGGCCGCCGAAGCGCTGGACGTGCCGGTGGCGTCCGCGCTGCTGAATATCCGCCGGCTGGTGCGCGATGCCGCGGGCCAGCCGGTCGAATACCTGGATGCCCGCTACCGGCCGGACCGGTTCGAATACCGCCTGGACATGGCCGCGCACGAAACCGCCGGCGCGCCGGTGTGGCTGCCCGCCGGCCCCGGCGCATCATGACGGGCCGACGGCCACGCTGCCCTCATGTCTCCTGCCACCACGCTAGTGCCACATCGCCCTGAACCCGAAGAGGCCCCCATGCCTGCCCAGACCCTGGCCCAAAAACTCCTGGCCGCCGCCAGCGGGCGCGACACCGTCGCGCCCGGCGATATCGTCACCTGCCGCGTCGACCTGGCGATGTTCCACGATTCCAGCGGCCCGCGCCGCCTCAAGCCCATGCTGGAAGCCCTGGGCACCGGCATCTGGGACCGCGACAAGGTGGTGCTGGTCATGGATCACTACGTGCCCGAGGCCGACGACGAATCGCGCAAGATCGTGCGCATCGCGCGCGACTGGGCCGCGGAACAGGCCTTGCCCCACGTGTACGACTCGGTCGGCATCTGCCATGTGGTCGTGCCCGAACACGGCCATATCCGCCCCGGCATGCTCTGCGTGGGCGGCGATTCGCATTCGCCCACCGGCGGGGCTTTCGGCGCCTATATGTTCGGCGTCGGCAGCACGGAAATGCTGGGCGTGGTGGCCAGCGGCGAAATCTGGATCCAGGTGCCCCGCACGCTGATGATGCAGTGGGACGGCGTGCTGTCGCCCGGCGTCACCGCCAAGGACATGATGCTGCACATGATCGGCCGCTTCGGCATGAACGGCGGCCGCTACCAGGCCGTCGAGTTCTGCGGCGAGGCCGTGCGCGCGCTGTCCATGCAGGAACGCATGACGCTGTCGAACATGTCGGCCGAAATCGGCTCGCAGGTGGGGCTGGTCGCGCCGGACGAGAAAACCCTCGCCTACCTGAAGCAGGCGGGCGTGGCGCAGCACGTGGACATCGAGCATTGGCAATCCGATCCCGGCGCGGAGGCCGAACGCTACCGCTTCGATGCAGCCACGCTGGCGCCGCACGTCGCCGCCCCGCACAGCCCGGCCAACTCGCGGCCCATCACCGAATACGAGGCAACGCCCATGCAGGTCGCCTACATCGGCGCCTGTACCGGCGCCAAGCTGGAGGACCTGCGCGCCGCCGCCAGCGTGCTCAAGCACCGCCGCATCGCGCCCGGCGTCTCGCTGATGGTCGCGCCGGCCAGCGCGCGCGACCAGCGCCAGGCGGAAAGCGAAGGCGTCATGACGACGCTGGTCGAGGCCGGCGCCACGGTGCTGCCGAATTCCTGCGGCGCCTGTTCCGGCTATGGCGGCTCCATCCCCGAAGGCGCCAACGTCATCGCCAGCACCGCGCGCAACTTCCAGGGCCGCATGGGCGCGCGCACGGCCCAGGTCTACCTGGCCTCGCCCTATACCGTGGCCGCGGCCGCCGTGGCCGGACGCCTCGTCGATCCCCGGGAGATGTTGCAATGAATACCCACCGCGTATGGCGCCTGGGCGCCGACATCGACACCGACCAGCTCGCGCCGGGCGCCTACATGAAGTTCGGCATCGACGAAATCGCCCGCCACTGCCTGGAGCGCGTGCGTCCGGAATTCGCCGCGGGCGTCAAGCCGCGGGACGCCATCGTGGCGGGCCCCAACTTCGGTATCGGCTCCTCGCGCGAACAGGCTGCCTCCGCCCTGGTGGCGCTGGGGCTGCGCGCCGTCATCGCGCCCAGCTTCAGCGGCCTGTACTTCCGCAACGCGTTCAACGTCGGGCTGCTGCTGTTGACCTGCCCCGATGCCGAAGCCATCCAGGAAGGCGAATCCATCGCCATCGACCTGGAGGCCAGTCGCATCGTGCGCGCCGACGGCACCGCACTGGCCTGCGACCCCATCCCGGATTTCCTGCATGACATGGTGCGCGCCGGCGGCCTGCTCAACTTGCTGAAGCGCAGGCTGGCCGATGGCAGCCTCAAACCCAACCCCATGAGGGCATGATGCCGAATACCCTGAAACAGAAACTCGCCGCCGGCCAGGCCGTCCTGGCCCCCGGTATCTACGACGCGCTGTCGGCCCTGATCGCCGAGCAGGCCGGCTTCGACGCGCTGTACCTGTCGGGCGCTTCGATCGCCTACACGCGGCTGGGGCGGTCCGACGTAGGCCTGACGACCTATACCGAGGTCGAACAGACCCTGGCCCGCATCACCGAGCGCGTCAGCTGCCCCGTCATCGTCGACGGCGACACCGGCTTCGGCAACGCGCTGAACGTCCAACGTACGGTACGCGGCTTCGAACGCGCGGGCGCGGCGATGATCCAGCTGGAAGACCAGGGTTTTCCGAAGCGCTGCGGCCACCTGAACGGCAAAAGCGTGGTCCCCGCGGCGGAGATGTGCGGCAAGCTGCGCGCCGCGCTGGACGCGCGGCACAGCACCGATACCCTGATCCTGGCACGCACCGACGCCGTCGCCGTTGAAGGCCTGGACGCGGCCCTGGATCGCGCCGAACAATACCTGGAATGCGGCGTGGACGCGATCTTCGTCGAAGCGCTGCGCACCGACGAACAAATGGACGCGGCCTGCAAGCGCTTCGGCAAGCGCGTGCCGCTGTTGGCCAACATGGTCGAAGGCGGCATGACGCCCGTGAAAAGCGCCGCCGAGCTGGCCGCGCGCGGCTTTTCGATCGTGATTTTCCCCGGCGGCACGGCGCGCGCCGTATCGCACCTGCTGCAACGCTACTACGGCAGCCTGCGCGAACACGGCACGACCGCGCCCTGGCGCGATTCCATGCTGGACTTCGACGAACTCAACGCGCTGATCGGCACGCCGGAGCTGCTGGCCCAGGGCAAGCGGTACGAGTAAGGCCGCGGCGGGTCAGGGCTGCTCCTCGATGGCGTCGACGCGGTCGGGATAAAAGGCCAGATGGCCCGCGATCCGCGCCACGTCGGGATGCGGGTTCTCGTAGGTCCACACCGCGTTGGCCGCGCGCGCGCCGCCCGCCGGAATGCTGTAGTAGGCGCAATCGCCCTTGTACGGGCAATACGTCGCGTGATCGGTCCGCTGCAGCAGCGCCATGTCGACGTCCTTGCGCGGGATGTACTGCACGGGCGGATAGTGGGCTTCGCGCAGGGTCAGCGCCTGGCGCGTATCGGCGATCACGCGGCCGCCCAGCGACACGACGACGCGCCGGGGGTTGTGCTCGATGCTGATCGGATGATCCGGTCCGGGTATCTTGACGGGCTTCATGGGTTTCCTTCCTTCGCGCAATGCGCATAAACGTTGACGGGGGCCGTCGGGTCCGCACGGTGGGCCCCCGCATGGGCGGGTACGACACGAAACCGGCCCCGCAAGCGTAAAAGTTCTTGTAATGCGATGCACCCCCAAGCGGCCATGCAGCCCTGGGGGACGGCCCTTGCATTGCGCCGTTCGCTGCGAAACATACTTTTTCATCTGCGGGCGCGCGCGCTTGTGAGCGCGGTAGCACCTCGATACCCTGCTAGGCGCGAGCAGGGCGGCCCGGTTTCCGGGCTCATCCATCGTACGGCCTGACACGGCCATCCTGCGGCAATTCCACGATAACGACAGGAGAATCGATGGCGATATCCACAGCCACTCATCATCCCCCCAAACACGTTTTGAACCGCGCCATCGCCGCGTCGGCGATCGGCAACGCCACGGAATGGTTCGATTACGGCATCTACGCCTACGGCGTGTCATACATTTCCGCGGCCTTTTTCCCCGGCGATATGAAGCAGGCCACGCTGTTCGCGCTGGCCACCTTCGCGATCTCCTTCCTGGTGCGTCCGTTCGGCGGATTGTTCTGGGGCCCGCTGGGCGATCGCCTGGGCCGCAAGACCATACTTGCCCTGACCATCCTGCTGATGGCCGGCGCCACCGTCTGCATCGGCCTGATTCCGACGCATGAAGCCATAGGCTGGTGGGCGCCCGCGCTGCTGATCCTGCTGCGCATGGTGCAGGGCTTTTCCACCGGCGGGGAATATGGCGGGGCGGCCACCTTCATGGCGGAATACGCACCGGACAAGCAGCGCGGCTACTGCGGCAGCTTCCTGGAGCTGGGCACCCTGGGCGGCTTCTCGCTGGGCGCCTTGCTGATGCTGGGCTTTTCCATGGCGCTGGACGATGCGGCCATGCACGCATGGGGCTGGCGCGTTCCATTCTTCCTGGCGCTGCCCATGGGGATGGTAGGCATGTACCTGCGCTCGCGCCTGAAGGAAACGCCGGTCTTTCGCGAAGCGGAAGACGTGCTGAACGAACGGGCCGAGCCGGAGCAGAAAGGCAGCGTCAAGGACGTATGCACCGGCTACAAGGGCCAGGTGCTGGCGCTGGCCGGGCTGGTGGTGGCGCTTAACGTCGTCAACTACACGCTGCTGAGTTTCTCGCCCACGTATTTCGCCAACCAGCTCGGCTTGAGCACGCAAGAAGCGCTGATCGTCCCCATCATCGGCATGCTGTTCATGATGGTGTTCCTGCCCTTCATCGGCCGGCTTTCCGACAAGGTCGGACGCAAACCCGTATGGTGGGCATCGCTCATCGGCTTGTTCGTGCTGGCGATCCCGATGTTCCACTTGATGGCCACCGGCCTGGCGGGCGCCATCGCCGGCTACGCGATACTGGGCCTGCTGTATGCGCCGCAGCTGGCGACCATATCGGCGACGTTCCCGGCCATGTTCCCCACGCACGTGCGCTTCGCCGGCTTCGCCATCGCGTACAACGTATCGACCTCGCTGTTCGGCGGCACGGCGCCGGCGGTCAACGACTGGCTGATCGCCCGGACCGGCAGCAACATGGTGCCCGCGTACTACATGATGGCCGCCTGCGTGGTGGGGGCGTGGGCACTGCGCCACGTGGTCGAAACCGCGGGCCATTCCCTGCGCGGCTCCGAAATCCCGGGTACCCGGGCCTCGGTGCGGGAGGTGCGCAGGCTGGACGCGCAGGCTGCAGGCGAATAAGGCTAGGACTCCGGCAGGTTCAGTTGCCAGGACACGCCAAAGCGGTCGTTCATCCAGGCGAAGCGGCGGCTGAACCCATAGTTATCCGGCTCCATCAGCATCATGCCGTCCTCGGACAGCGCCGTCACCAGCCGCTCGAACTCGTCTTCCGCCTCGCACTCCACGAACAGCGAGAACGCGGGCGTGAAGGTGAATTCATGCTTGACGGGGCTGTCGATGCACATCAGCGTCTGGCCCACGATGCGCATCGTGGCGCGCATGATGGAGCCCTCGGGGCCGGCCTCGCCGGCCTTGTAGCGCTGCACGTGCACGACCTCGCTATGCGGGAACAGCGCCGTGTAGAACGCCATCGCGGCGTTGGCATCGCCCTGGAACATCAGAAACGGCGTGACGGTGGTGACCATGGAGCCTCCTTTCTAGGTATCCGCCGGAGTGGATAGGGAACGGGTTCACACAATGGGACTGCCAGGTCTACGTTAAAACACCGCCACGGATTTGTACTGGGCAAGATGTAAGCGGGGAACACCGCTGCCCGGAACGTGCCGCGCGCGCGGCACGTCGCACAGGATCTGCGCGGCCGCCAAGCGCGCGGCCTGCTTGGCGCGGATGGCCCTCGCGGCGCATGGCGCAGGCGGCGCGGTCGTCCCACCGCAGGATGCGTCTGAATCCCTGCCTGCGCCTGCTTCGGCCGCGGCGTGCCGGCCTTATCGTCTGCGCCCATCCGCCAAGCCCGCGCGCGCTGCACCGGCTTGCACGACAGGACGCTCGCATGCATATATCCGCCTCGCCAGGAACGGCCCCCCCTACCGATACCGGCGTACCGACCACGCGTGCCGGCGCGTCAACCACACACCGTTTGAATGGCGGCCGCGACGGTGCCACGCCGGGCCGCGCGGCGCAGGCATGCGTGCCCGCCCCACACACCCCGAATGCCTCCGTGGCAATACGCGCCAAGCTTATCGCCGCCGTGCCGCAGGGCCACGCCGGCGACCGCACGCAGGCGCAAGCCGTCGCCGCGGAAACGGTACGCGCGCTCTATCGGGAAGGCCTCTACCAGCCCGGCGAAATTTCCTGCGACACCATCACGATCGCCGGCCGCGACAGTGCGGGCATGGAGCATGCGCTCATGGTCACGCTGGAAAGATGGTTGGAGCGCGTGGATGAAGGTACCGGCGAGCGGCACATATTCATCCTGGCCGGCTCCGACCATGGGTTGGTACCCGTCCTGGGCAACGTGCCCACCGACAGCGTGGTCATCACCGCATTTGCCGGGCATAAGCTCACCGCTGACCTCAAGACTGCACGCCACCTGCCGGCGATCACGGCATTGCCCGCATCGGCGGTGACGGACCAAGAACGCGCCGCCTTGGCATCCCGTACCACGCTGGTCCTGGTACCCGGTGTCGCGCACGACGTGACCGAGGCGTCGATTGCGCAGGCCGCGCGCGACTACCAGAAAAAGGGCGGCAAGCCCCTGCCCGGGATCGACGGCGACACCGTGACGATACTGCTGGGTGGCGATGTCGTCGACTCGGACGAGGCCACCCACACGCAAACCGTCCGCCGCCTGTCAGCCGACGATGCCCGCAAACAGGCGCGCCACATCGCCGAACTGGAACTGGCCGGTCGCGATCGCTGCCGCTTCGTCATCGTCAGCAGCCCGCGCACCGGCAAGTTCGCGCCGGACGGTACGGAGGCGACACCCAACCCGCACCGGACCGGCACCCGCGACGATGTCACCCGGGCCTTCGAGGAAACCTTGCGCGGCTATCCCAATGCGCAGGTGGACGTCTACGACTTCCAATATGGCGAAACCAGCGCGTATCGCCCCCTGCTGCATGCTTACCAGCAGGCACCCGGCCACACGGGACGCATCCACGTCGCAGGCGACTCGGTTTCGATGATCAGCGAGGTGGCCTCGCTGCTGCCCGGCACCATGGTGGTCAACGAAACCGCGTCGATGGACGACAGCCACCGGCGTACGGCCCAGGCGATCGCCGCGGATAGCGGAATCGCCGTCCTGCAGGGCGACGGACGTTTTCTTCCCGGCAAGGGCGCACAGGCGAAGCGGCTGGAATCCGCGGCCAAACGCATCGCCACCGCCATTGTGGCGCGCATACGCGACGGCGTCCCCAACCGGTCCGAAACGGCCGCTTAGCTGCAAGCCGGCGCGTCGGGCCCCTGAAAGCGCGTAGGCAAACTGCCCGGCCCGTGGCGGGCGCGGCAAGGCGTACGCCTGCATGATCAGGCGCATACAAAACGGCTATGGGACGGTGGTCGTGCCCGTGCCGGAATCGCTTGGCGTGGCGTGCCCGGGTTCAGGGGCGGAAGTCGAACTTGCCGGTCCTGGGCCAGGCGCGGACGGGGTGGAAGTTGCCGGCGCCGGCTCAGGCGGGGACGACGTGGAAGTTGCCGGCGGCGGCGACGTGGAACTTGCGGGCGCCGGCTCAGGCGGCGGCGAACTTGCCGGCGGCGCCGCAGGCGCGGCGGGAGCGGGATTCGCGGCCGCCGGGGCAGACGCGGCGGAAGCAGGCGTCGCGGAAGACGGCTGCGCCGCGGGAGTTTTCGCGGCCGCCGGGGTCTTTTGCGCTGCCCCATCCTTACCGCCTGCCCCATCCTTACTGTTTTGCGCGGCGCCGTCCTTCGATTCCTTTTGCGGTAGATACCGTTGCAGCAAGTCGAAGAACCCGTCATAGAACGACGACGCCGAAATCGTCTCGCTGCTGACTTTGGCGAGCGAATCGTCGTTGGAGCTGAACGGCATGGATACCGAGCCCAGCACGCTCAGGCCCACGCCCGCCGAACTGCTGGTCTTCTTGATGATGTACCGGTCCTGCACCGCGTTCACGAACACGGTGGTATTCGGCGATGCCTGGTGGTCGGAGGTGCACACCACGTGGAAGGAAATCACCTGGTGCTGCTTGTCATCGTCCTGCACCTGGAAGTTCTTCTGGCCCTCCACGCCGTCGGTCTGCGCCTTCCCTATCGTGTAGCCCTGGCTCAAGAGCGCGCGCCGCGCGGCTTCGCAGGTCGCCGCGTCGCTCGCCTGATAGGACCGCGAATAGGTATTCGTGTCCTTGAACGTTTCGGGATAGGCCTGCTTGGGTGGGCTGGAACATCCGGCCAACGCCATGCAGCCCGCCGCGACGGCAAGGAGGTACGGCGCCGGGATGCCTCGCTCCATGCGCCGCGACGCCCCGCCGGTCCCTGAAGACGTGCCGGGTGCCGGCGCCATGGGGTGCATGCCGGGATAGGGAAACTGCGTCTGTGCCATCGGTGTTTCGCCCTTCCATGAATAGGTTCGCCCGCGGAGCCCTGCATTGGATCGACGCACGGGCCGGCGCAAGACGATGCGGCCAGCGTAACGTCGATAGGGCGCCGGACTCGCCCGCGGGGCGTTTCACATGTTTCCCGCCGTAATGCGGGATAGGGTCCCGACCAAGGAGGTGCGGGCACCGGTACAGGATTGCGCTACCAATGAAGCCAGCCGGCATTCGCGCCCGCTGGGCCGCCCGGGCTCCGGCGCGGAGACGTCATTAAAAATTTGCGCCCCCGCAATTATTTACATCTGTTTACGAGTAATAATGGCCATGGCGACCGGCACGGGCTGGGGAATAGGGGGGAAGTACGCCCCCGCCGCCGCTCCCGCCCCTGGCCGCCGCCCACGCATCCACCGATATTGCCTTCCGTCCGACCGCCCATCCCGCCCATACGTTCAATCCGACCCAGCGTTCATGTTCAGCCCAGTCACCCTGTATGTCATCGGCATCATGTCCGGCGCGGTCAGCGCCGCGGTGCTGGGCTCGCTGCTGCATTCCAGGATCCCCGGCCTGCTACGTTGGATCGCCGCGCACGCGTTGATCATCGCGGCGATGTTGGCGCTGGCCTTGAACAGCAATTCCCCGCCCCCACTGACGATCGCTGTCGCCGGTGTGCTGTTTATCACGGCCGGATTCCTGGTACTGCACGGATACCGGCTTTTTTTCGGACTGCGCGCGATGCGGCTGGACGAGATCACGGCCTACGCGATCGCGGTGGCGGGCGTGCTGTACTTCACCTACATCGCGCCCAGCCTGGATGCGCGCATCGTGCTCACCTCGACTTTCCTGGGATACGTGCGCATGGCGGTAAGCTGGACGGCCTACGTTCATCGCCCGCGCCACCGTCCGGCGTACAGCTATTTCTTCGTCTCGGCCATCGCCGCATTGGGCGGCCTGGTGCATCTGGCGCGCGCGCTGGCCGTCGTTGTCGGGCTGGAGAGCCACACGCAGTTCATGGACCCCAGCCCGCTGAATATCGGCTTTATCGCGACGGGCATCGTCACCCTGCCATGCCTGGCCATCGGCGCCGTCATGCTGGCCTACGACCGCATGGCCGAGCAGATGGAGCGCCTGGCGACCATCGATGAATTGACCGGCGCGCTGACGCGGCGCGAATTCATGGCGCAGGCGGAATCTCGGCTGGAGCGCGCGCGGCGCAGCCAATCCGCGTTTTCGGTCGCCATTTTGGACATCGATCACTTCAAGGCCATCAACGACGCGCATGGGCATGCGGCGGGCGACCTGGCGCTCGCCTATTTTTCATCCATCGTTGCGCACAACGTACGCACGGGCGACCTCTTCGGCCGCCTGGGCGGAGAGGAATTCGGCATCCTGTTTCCCGACACCCGCCGGGAAGAAGCGAAAGCGCTGGTCGACCGGCTGCGTATGCGCGTCGACGAATCCGCGCTGGCCGCTCACTGCGGCGAAATATCGTTCACCTTCAGTGCTGGCGTGGACGAGTACCGTCCGGACGACACGCTGGCGAACCTGATGGCGCGCGCCGATGCCGCGCTCTACTCGGCCAAGGCGATGGGAAGGAATCGGGTGGTGTCGGCGGTGCCAACGGAGAGTCCGATGGGAGTGGTCAACGAGTAGATTGCGTGGGGACGACCGCTGATGCCTGACGCAAGGCCCGCTAGCGGTGGGCAGCCTGCACTGATTAACGCGTGCGTACGATGGATGCCACGCGAACGAGGTGAACGCGGTAAACCCACGCAGTTTTTCGCTACGCGATCTGCCTTGAGCGCCCATTACGACGATGAAGAAGCGCTTGTATTGCTTCACAGCCGTACTTTTTTCCAAGGCTGGCAAGAAGCCAGGTGCAATATCCGCTGCACAGGCGATGAACCCTCCCGCTCTCCACTCATCGGCATCAGGGGAGCAAGAAACCGCTTTCCGTTCGTGCAAAAGAAATCGGCCCTCGCAAGGAGGGCCGACGTACTGCACCGAGAGGACTGCCACTTACAGCATCCCCGCCTCTCGCCGGGGAAACCGTTCATCTGTACAGGCATGAACGGCCGGACTTCCTGGTGGCGGGATCGCGATGCGGTCGGATCCGGTATCTTTGCCGATCATCCGATCGCGCGATCACGCCACCCGTGGCTGGAATCGCCGTGGGTGCTTATGCACCTTGGAACGGCTGGTTGTTCGAGTCACCGAAATCCGAGCCCAGCGCGATCTGCGCGCGGCTCACGCCGCTGTCCGCCTGGGCGGTAAAGGGCGCATTGTCGATATCGGCGTTGCCCGTCAGGCCGGCGGTGCGCGCTTGCTGCAGCTCGGCCAGCACTTGGGTGCGGCTCACGCTGTCGGCCGCTTGGCCGTAGACGCCTTGGAAGGGCACGTTGTTCGGTTCGCTATTGGCGGCTTGCGCGGCGCCGATGGCGGCAAAGGAAAGAATCAGAGCGGAAACGATGGTCTTGGCTTTCATGGCAGTACTCCTAGTCCTGGTTGAGTGGTTCGGGCCGTGCATCGCGATTGGTCGGTTGGGAAGTTCGCGATGTCCGTTGCTGTTCCCGATGAAACACATTCTGCGCCGCCGAGACCGGGGGATAAACCGGTGTAGCCGCAAATCATCTTTCCGTTTTTTTAGTCAATCCCCCCACCTACTCCGGGATACCGGTCATGGGTTTGCAAGTCGCAGGATGCGTTCGTAAGCCCGTGGCTTCTTGCGTGAGTGTTCGGAAGACCCGGACTTCTAACTTGAAGGTCAACACGGGGTAGTGGCGCTGAAAGGCTCATCGGCATCAGGGAGAAAAAACCGCTTTTTCCGTTCGCGCAAAAAAACCGGCCCCCGCAAGGAGGGCCGAGGTACTGCGCCGAGAGGACTGCCACTTACAGCATCCCCGCCTCTCGCCGGGGAAACCGTTCATCCGTACAGGCATGAACGGCAGGACTTCCTGGTGGCGTGGTCCGCGATGCGGTCGAACTCAATCTCTTTGCCGATCATCCGATCAGTCGATCGCTTGATCGCGCCACCCGTGGCTGGAATCGCCGTCGGTGCTTACGCACCTTGGAACGGCTGGTTGTTCGAATCGCCGAAATCCGAGCCGCGGGCGATCTGCGCGTGGCGCACGCCGCTGTCGGCTTGGGCGGTAAAGGGCGTGTTGTCGATATCGGCGTTGCCCGTCAGGCCGGCGGTGCGCGCTTGTTGCAGCTCGCCCAGCACTTGGGTGCGGCTCACGCTGTTGCTGGCTTGACCGTAGACGCCTTGGAAGGGCACGTTGTTCGGTTCGCTGTTGGCGGCTTGCGCGGCGCCGATGGCGGCAAAGGAAAGAATCAGCGCGGAAACGATGGTCTTGGCTTTCATGGCAGTACTCCTAGTCCTGGTTGAGTGATTCGGGCCGTGCATCGCGATTTCGTTAACGTTGGGAAGTTCGCGATGTCCGTTGCTGTTCCCGATGAAACGCATTCTGCGCCGCCGAGACCGGGCGATAAACCGCCGTAGCCGCAAATCATCTTTCCGTTTTTTTGGTCAATCGACTGCCTATCCCAAATCGACGGTGGCAAAAAAATCGGCCCCCGCAAGGAGGGCCGATGTACTGCGCCGAGAGGACTGCCACTTACAGCATCCCCGCCTCTCGCCGGGGAAACCGTTCATCCGTACAGGCATGAACGGCAGGACTTCCTGGTGGCGGGATCGCGATACTGTCGGACCCGATACCTTTCTCGATCACCCGATCGCTTGATAACGCCACCCGTGGTTGTAATCGCCGCAGGTGCTTAGGCACCTTGGAACGGCTGGTTGTTCGAATCGCCGAAATCCGAGCCCCGGGCGATCTGAGCATGGTTCACGCCGCTATCGGCTTGGGCGGTAAAGGGCGTGTTGTCGATATCGGCGTTGCCCGTCAGGCCGGCGGTGCGCGCTTGTTGCAGCTCGCCCAGCACTTGGGTGCGGCTCACGCTGTTGCTGGCTTGACCGTAGACGCCTTGGAAGGGCACGTTGTTCGGTTCGCTGTTGGCGGCTTGCGCGGCGCCGATGGCGGCAAAGGAAAGAATCAGAGCGGAAACAATGGTCTTGGCTTTCATGGCAGTACTCCTAGTCCTGGTTGAGTGATTCGGGCCGTACATCGCGATTGGTTGGTTGGGAAGTTTCGCGATGTCCGTTGCTGTTCCCGATGGAACACATTCTGCGCCGCCGAGACGGGGGGATAAACCGGCGTAGCCGAAAATCATCTTTCCGTTTTTTTAGTCAATCCACTGCCTATTCCAGGAGAAAACCCGTTTCGGCGGCCGTAAAGAAATCGGCCCTCGCAAGGAGGGCCGACGTACTGCACCGAGAGGACTGCCACTTACAGCATCCCCGCCTCTCGCCGGGGAAACCGTTCACCCTTACAGGCATGAACGGCCGGACTTCCTGGTGGCGTGGCCCGCGATGCGGCCGGACCCGATCTTTGCGCCCGATAACTCGATCGCCGATCACGCCACCCGTGGCTGGAATCGCCGTGGGTGCTTAGGCACCTTGGAACGGCTGGTTGTTCGAGTCACCGAAATCCGAGCCCAGCGCGATCTGCGCGCGGCTCACGCCGCTGTCCACCTGGGCGGTAAAGGGCGCGTTGTCGATATCGGCGTTGCCCGTCAGGCCGGCGGTGCGCGCTTGCTGCAGCTCGGCCAGCACTTGGGTGCGGCTCACGCTGTTGGCCGCTTGGCCGTAGACGCCTTGGAAGGGCACGTTGTTCGGTTCGCTATTGGCGGCTTGCGCGGCGCCGATGGCGGCGAAAGAAAGAATCAGAGCGGAAACGATGGTCTTGGCTTTCATGGCAGTACTCCTAGTCCTGGTTGAGTGGTTCGGGCCGTGCATCGCGATTTCGTTAACGTTGGGAAGTTCGCGATGTCCGTTGCTGTTCCCGATGAAACGCATTCTGCGCCGCCAAGACCTAGGGATAAACCCGGATATTCGAAAATCATCTTTCCATTTTCAGAACTAATCCAGAACTATTCCAAGAATCCGACTATTGCGTTCATAAGGCGCGACTATTGAAGGTCGGCAAGACCGGTTGATTTCTTGGTATAGGGAGCGGTGCCGGGCTGCAGCGCGCCCGCGACGAAGCGCGGATGGTCACGGCTGCTGCAGGCCTCGCCGGCCCCGCGCGCCACCCCGCTCTGGACAATCGGGCTCGGGACGTCGAACGCGGAGTCTGAAGCGCCGTGCCATCGATGCAGGGGGCGCAGCTGTCAGCCCACAGGCCCCGCTACGGCCCGCGGGGGCTGGTGCCTGGAACTAGATCCCGCTGAACCAGTTATAACCCTGGTCTTCCCAATACCCGCCGGGATAGGTGTTCGTGACGAACATCGCTACGATGTGCTTGGGGTTCTTGAAGCCCAGCTTGGTGGGTACGCGCAGGCGCAGCGGCTGGCCGTAATCGGCCGGCAGTTCGGAGCCGCCGAAGTCCAGCGCCAGGATGGTTTGCGGATGCAGGGCCGTCGGCATGTCGATGCTGCCGTAATAGCGGTCGGCGCACTTGAAGCCGACATAGCGCGCGGTGAGATCGGCGCCGATGTGTTGCAGGAAGGCCTTCAGCGGAATGCCGCTCCACTGGCCGATGGCGCTCCAGCCTTCGATGCAGATCAGTCGCGTGATCTGGCTGGCCTGCGGCAGTTGCCGCAATTCCTGCAAGGTCCACGCGTGCTTGTCGGCCACCATGCCCGAGACCTCCAGGCGCCAGGCGGACACGTCGACATCCGGCACGCTGTATTCCGGATAGTAGGCATTGAAGGGGAACGGATCGGTGACCTGGCTGGCCGCGTAGGTGGGGGCGAGCTTGTTCTGGTTGAACAGCCAGGCCTGCACACGGTCGTTCCAGCGCGACATGGCCCACAACACCTTGTCGAAGGTATCGCCGTCCTGCATATTGCATCCGCTCATCATGGCCAGCGCGCCCAGCGACAGGCCGCCGCGCAGCAGCAGGCGGCGCTGCGCGCGATGCAGCTGGCTGCGCTGGGCAGGCTCCAGGATCAGGCGCGGACGTTTGCGTTCAGGCATCGGGGGCTCCGTGGGCGCGGCCGGTGATCATCGGCGGCAGGGTGCGGGGCACGAGGATCACCAACAACAGGTGCACCGCCACGAACAGGCCGATGCCGGCCATGGCGCAGAAATGGACGATGCGCGCGGCCGCGAAGCCGCCGAACAGATCCGTCAGCTCGCTCAGCTGCACGGGCTTCCAGATGGCCAGGCCGGACAGCACGATCAGCACGCCCAGCACCAGGACGGCCAGGTACAACACTTTCTGCACGGCGTTGTAGCGGCCCGGCGTATGCGGCAGGCGCAGCTTCAGCGCCGCCACTGCATCGTGCGCGACGGCCCTGGGTGTCACGTCCATCAGGTCGCGGCGCAAATGGCCGGACGCGATGCCGGCGACGAGGTACACCAATCCGTTTCCGACCAGCAGCCACATCACCGCGAAATGCCAGATGGTCGCGGCGCCCAGCCAGCCGCCCAGCGTGGCCCATTGCGGGAAGCTGAAGCCGAAGATCGGCGAGGCGTTGTAGATGCCCCACCCGCTCATGAACATGCAGGCCATGGCATAGACGTTCAGCCAGTGCGTGATGCGCACATAAAGCGGGTGGGCGCTTGGGCGGCGGAATCGCGGCCCATGGGCACGCGGGCGCGCACCCGGTCCAGGCGACTCCGCGTTGCCAAGTGGACGTACGGACAAAAGTGATCTCCCCGGCCTTACATCGGCGGTATCGTGCCGTCCTTGCCCGCGACGATCGTGCTGGCCGTCAGGCTGCCGTCGGCGTTCTTGGTCGGGAACACGAGCACCGGCGCACCGGTCTTGAGCAAGGCGCGGTCGCCGGGTTCCATGTAGACGATGGGCACGTCGGGCGGCACGACCACGGTTTTTTCTCCGTCCTTGTACTTGACCTTCATGGTGGTGCCATTGGTGCCGACCAGGCTGCCTACCGTACCGTTGGTCATCTGACCGGTCTTGCCGTCCGCGCCTTCCCACGGCCGGTTGCCCTCGCCCGAGCCGCGCAGCGAGGCCGCGAAGACATGGACTTCCAGGGCCTTCAGCGTGCCGTCCGGCTGCGGCGTTGCGGCCGTGCCGATGAAGCTATCGGGCTTGATATCGCCGAGCTTCGCCAGCGACACGGCGCGCACCGCGACATTGGGCGGAATCGCCATGCTGACGTCCTTGCCGTTGCGTGCCTTGACCAGCAGCGTGGTGTCCGTAATCTGCTCGATCTTGCCACGCACCGCCAGGCGGTTCGCCGGCGCCTGCTGGGCTTGCTGGGCCTGGGCTACGGCCATACCGCCCGTCATGCCCCCCGCCAGCAGTACGCCGGCGCACAAGGCGCCGATCCGATAACGCTTGTTCATACGCTTCTCCGTCAGGCAATGCCGGGCCGCGGGAGCGGCCGGCGGGAAAGTCCCCGCAGGGACGACAAATCTATCCTGCCGCCCGCAGGGGGACGGCAAGATGACGCGTGGATGACAATAATGTCATGAAGCGGTGGATGCAAACCGATAGAATCGTCGGCAGGCAATAGAGGTGCGGTGTGCGCATACTGGTGGTCGAAGACGACCTCAAAACCGGCGAGTACCTGAAGAAAGGGCTGAGCGAATCGGGCTACGCGGTGGATCTGGCGCGCCACGGCGCGGATGGCCTGCACCTGGCGCTGGAACAGCGCTATGACCTGATCGTGCTGGACGTCATGTTGCCAGGCATCAACGGCTGGCAGATCATGGAAACGCTGCGCAGGCACAAGGACGTGCCCGTGCTGTTCCTGACCGCGCGCGACCACCTGCAGGATCGCATACGCGGCCTGGAACTGGGCGCGGACGACTACCTGGTCAAACCGTTTTCCTTTACCGAGCTGGTGCTGCGCGTGCGCACGCTGCTGCGGCGCGGCGTGGTGCGCGAGGCGGACCACCTCAGCCTGGCGGACCTGCACATCGACGTGCTGCGGCGCCGCGTCACCCGCATGAATACCGCCATCGCGCTGACCACCAAGGAGTTCACGCTGCTGCATCTGCTGGTGCGCCGCGAAGGCGAAGTCCTCTCGCGGGCCATCATCGCGTCGGAAGTCTGGGACATGAACTTCGACAGCGATACCAATGTGGTCGACGTCGCGATCAAGCGGCTGCGCGCCAAGGTGGACCGTCCTTTCGAATCCAAGCTGATTCATACCGTACGCGGCATCGGCTACGTCTGCGAGGTGCGCGAATGCGCGGACAACGCCGACGCTCCCTGACCCTGCGCACCGCCTTGATGTTCGCGTTGCTGGCGGCGCTGGTCGTCAGCATGGCGGGCGTCTACCTGTACAAGTCCATGGAAGCGAGCATGATTTTCCGTGGCGACGTCGGGCTGGTCGGCCGGGTCGAACGCTTTCGCATGCTGCTGCGCGATACGCTCACGCTGGATGAAATCCGCGCGCGGCCCGCCCTGTTCGAAAACATGCTGGGCAATGAACAGGACATCCTGATCTTCCGCATGCCCCGCACGGGACCGGTAATGGACATCAACCCGGGCGGGCAGACACTGCCGGCCATCGTGCCGGTGGCGCAGGACCAACCGCTCGCGACGGGCGACGTGCATCCCGCCCTGACCGCCCAGGGCGGCGCCATGCGCGTGGTGGCCGCGATGACGCGTACCGTGGACGGGAGGGCCGTGGAAGTGCAGGCCGCGCATCTGCTGGTGAACGAAACGCGCATGCTGCGCGATTACCGCCGGCGGATCGCCCTGGCGACGGCGGCGGCCTTCCTGTCCATCGCGATGCTGGGCTACCTGGCCCTGCGGCGCGGCCTGCGGCCGCTGCGCGCCATGGCGGCGCAGGCCGCCCGCATCACCCCGGCCAACCTGGACCAGCGCCTGAACCTGGCCGATACACCACAAGAATTGCGCGAGGTCGCCGCCTCGTTCAATGCCATGCTGGACCGCCTGGCCGACGGCTATCAGCGCCTGACGCAGTTCTCCGCCGACCTTGCGCACGAAATCCGCACGCCCATCGGCGCGCTGATAGGGAATTGCCAGGTGGCCCTGTATCAGCGCCGCACGCCGGAGGACTATGAAAGCGTGCTCGCGTCCGGCCTGGAAGAATTGGAACGCATGTCGCGCCTGGTGGAAAACATCCTGTTCCTGGCCCGCGCCGACAATGCCCAATCGGCGCTGGACCACGCGCAGCTGGACCTGGCGACGGAGCTGGCCCGCGTGGCGGACTATTTCGAGGGCTTGGCGGAGGAACGCGGCATCCAGCTGCGCTGCGAGGCGGCGGGCCACGTCCATGCGGACGCCATCCTGTTCCGCCGGGCCCTGGGCAACCTGGTGGCCAATGCCGTGCGTTATGCCGACGCGGACAGCACGGTCACGCTATCGGCCGAAACCACCGCCGATGCCGTCCTGGTGCACGTGGACAACCACGGCGCGCCCATCCCGCGCGAACGGCTGGGAAAGCTGTTCGACCGGTTTTATCGCGCCGACGTGTCGCGCAGCGCCGGGTCCGACGCCAGCGGCCTGGGACTGGCCATCGTGCGGGCCATCATGGCGCTGCACGGTGGGAGCGCGCGGGTGGAATCGTCCCCGGACGGCCATATCCGCTTCACGCTGCGCTACCCGGCGGCCACGGCCGCCAGGCCGGTGGACACGGCGCGCGCCTTGGCGGCGGCCACGGAGCCGGGACGCGAAAAGGTAGCGTTCAATCGATAAATCGCTGCCTCGGCTACATAGGTCGACACTATCGATTTATACTTTTTTACATCGCAACCTTTTTCTATTGGTCCGCTATTTGGAAAAGTGTATTCGCGGACCAAGGGTTTATCCCTACCATTCTGACGCGCACAATATCCATGCGTCGGAAACAAGCGCAGCGCAACTGCCCCCTGTTTCCTCAATCGACTACTGGAGAAGTGCCATGAAGATCCAAACCATCGTTTCATCCGTCGCCCTGTCCTTGGCCCTGGTGGCCGGCGCCCAAGCGGGCACCCCGCGCGGCGACGTCGACAACACGCCTTTCCAAGGCGTGTACGGCCAGGTAGACAGCCAGGCCACCAGCCGCGACCAGGTCGTGGCCCAACTGCAGCAAGCGCGCGCGGCCGGCCTGACCGGCAACGACGACGTGGACAACGCGCCGTTCACCGCGCAGACCGCGGCGCCCTCCGTGCCTGCGGCGGCTTCCACGGGTAGCGCACACGGCGACGTCGCGTTCGGCGACATCGACAACCAGCCGTTCCAAGGCGTTTAAGCCCGGAACGGCGAGGCGCCGGCGGACACGCCGGCCGACCAGACCGGCCGCCCGCCCATAAGGCAGGCAGCAGCCCCGAAGAGAGGCGGGGCGTCTTCCGGTGCTCCTCTCGTGCAGTACCCATCGGCCCCGCCCTCACGGGGCCGATGTCTTTTTCGATGGCGGGTGCACGCGCCTGTCGGCCGGTATCAGTTGCCGGGCGCCGCGGGCGGCGCATCCTCCTCGCCGCTGGCGATGCGGCCCGCCCGCCGCAATGCGTCCACCAGGGCGGCATAGGCTATCGCCCGCCCGCGCTCGTCCGGCGCCCGCAGCACGGCGGACGGATGGTAGGTCGGCACCACGATAAGATCGCCGACCCGGACGGCCTGGCCCAGCATGGCGGTCAGGCGCACATCGGCGCGCTGCATCAGCGCGCGGAAGGCCGTCGCGCCCAGCGCCACCGCGACCCGTGGCCGCACCGACGCCAGTTCCTTTTCCAGCCAGTAATGGCAGGCCATGACTTCGCGCTGCGCCGGGGTCTTGTGCATGCGGCGCTTGCCGCGGGGATACCACTTGAAGTGCTTGACCGCATTGGTCACGAAGACGTCGTCGCGGCGCACCTGGGCATCGGCCAGGGCGCGGTCCAGCAGGCCGCCGGCTGGGCCGACGAAGGGCTCGCCCGCCCGGTCTTCCTGATCGCCTGGCTGCTCGCCCACCATCAGGATGGACGCCCGGCGCGGGCCGCGCCCGGGTACGGGCTGCGTCGCGTCGTGCCATAGGGCGCAGCGGCGGCATTCCTCCAGCGTACGGGGCTGCTGCCCCGGCTGGACGAGGGCATCCTTGGGCTGCGTCGGCTCGGCGGACGCGGTCTTCTTTACCGGGCGTGTCGTCATGGCGCGGGCTGGGAAAGGTTGGCGCGGCGACCGTTCTCCGGCCTACCGGCCGCGGTCCGCGCGCCCCGGTGTCGAGCAAAAACCGCACCCGTTCTAGGGTAAGTACCAAATATGGTACACAGACCAAAAATGGTATCTTGCGCCGATAACCGGGAATCCGGGGACCAAGGGGTTTACACGATGACGCAGCGACACCATGCCCGCACCGGCCGGCGTGCCTTCCCAGCCATTGCCTTCGCCTTGTGCGCCGGCGCCATGGTGCTCGCCGCCAGCGCCGCATCTGCCGCGTATCCGGATCACCAGATCACCCTGGTCGTGCCCTACGCTCCAGGTGGCGGGGTGGACTCCGTGGGGCGGATACTCAGCCGGGGCCTGGCCAAGGAGCTGAATCAGTCGGTGGTCGTGGAAAACCGCCCCGGCGCGGGCGCCACGGTCGGTGCCGGCTATGTCAAGCGCGCGGCGGCGGACGGCTACACGATGATGGTGGTGGACCCCGCCCTGATCATCAATCCCAGCCTGATGGCCAACCTGCCCTACGACCCCCTGCGCGACTTCACGGCGGTGTCCATGCTGACCCTTTCGCCGCTGATGCTCTCCGTCACCAACGGCCTGCCGGCCAAGAGCGTGGCCGAGCTGCAGGGCATGGCCAAGACGGGCGGCCAGGGGCTGAGCTTCGCGTCGGCCGGCATCGGCACCACGCCGCACATGGCCGGCGAATTGTTCAAGCTGAAGACCCAGGGCAACTTCATCCACGTGCCGTACAAGGGCTCCGGTCCCGCGATGACCGACCTTATTTCCGGTCAGGTGCAGTTTTCCTTCTCCACCATCGCCGCGGCATCGCCCTTCGTCACCACGGGCAAGATCCGCGCGCTGGCCACCACCGGCGACAAGCGCAGCCCCGACTGGCCCCAGCTGCCGACGGTGGCCGAAACCGTGCCGGGATTCAAGGTGCTCTTCTGGACCGGCCTGTTCGTGCCGTCCCAGACACCGCCCGATGTCGTGCAGAAATTGAACGCGGCGGTCGCCAAGGTCTGGCAAAGCGAGGAGGCCCAGGAAGCGCTGAAGAAAATCGGCGAAACCGCGGCGCCGCCCATGAGCTCGGCGCAGAGCCAGGACTTCGTGCACTCGGAAAGCCGGATGTGGGCGACCGTGGTGAAGGACGCCAATATCAAGGTCGACTGATATCGCGGCGGCGGCGCGCGCCTGGGCGTGGGTCCCCGCGGTAATGCGGCGCCGCCGCGCTTGCATTGCCGACGTACCAAAATTTGTATAGCATTCCAATAAAAATACATTGCGGCGCCGCGCCATCGTGGCTCGGCGCCAGCGCCCTCCACGTTCTGGCGGTATGAAGCCCTCGGTTTTCAACTATCACGATCCGCGGACCATCGACGACGCCGTCGGTCTGCTCGGACGCCTGGAGAACGCGCGGCCGCTGGCGGGCGGCCAATCGCTGATGGCGATGATCAACATGCGCTTCGTGCAGCCGGACCACCTGGTGGACCTGAACAAGGTGGCGGAACTGGCGGGCATACATGAATCCCCCGACGAGATCCGCATCGGCGCCATGACGCGCCAGCGCGACCTGGAGTTCTCGGCGCTGATCGGGGCGCGCATCCCGCTGATGAGCGAAGCGCTGCTGCACGTGGGCCATCGCCAGACGCGCAACCGCGGCACGCTGGGCGGTTCGCTTTGCCACCTGGATCCCGCGGCCGAACTGGTCGCCGTGGCCGCCGCCTGCGACGCGGTGGTCGAAGTGGCGGGCCCGAACGGCCGCCGCGACATTCCCTTCGATGCCTTCCCGCTCGGCTTCATGATGCCGTCGGTGCAGGCCGATGAGCTGGTCGTCGGCGCGCGCTTCCCGCTGTGGCCGCGCGGGCACGGCGCTGCGTTCTTCGAATTCTCGCGCCGCCATGGCGATTTCGCCATCGTGTCGGCCGCGGCGCTGATCGCGTTGGACGACCGCCGGCGCATCGCGCGCAGCGCGCTGGTGCTGGGCGGCGTGGGCGCCGTGCCGCTGCGCATGGCGGACGTGGAAACCGTGCTGGCCGGCAATACGCCGTCGGCCGAACTCGTGCGCCAGGCCTCGGAGCAATGCCGTGGCGTGGAGGCGCTGGACGACGCGCTGGTGCCGGGCAGCTACCGCCAGAGCCTGGCGGTGGTGATGGCGCGCCGCGCCTTGGCCACCGCCTGTGCGCGGGCCGGCGCGCCCATCGCCGAAGCCGGAATCCCTGCATGAACACCGGACTGGGGACGGCGGCTCGACACGGGCGCGCCGCACTCCATCGACGTACCAAGGTATCGCCATGACTACTGCCGTCAACGAACAGACCCGCCAGATCGCCGTCCGCGTCAACGGCAAGGAGTACGCGTCCGACGTACGCGTCCGCCTGACGCTGGCCGACTTCCTGCGCCATGAATTGCGGCTGACCGGCACGCACGTCGGCTGCGAGCACGGCGTGTGCGGCGCGTGCACCGTATTGATGGACGGCCTGTCGGTCCGCTCCTGCCTGACCCTGGCGGTGCAGGCGGACGGCCACGACATCACCACCATCGAGGGCCTGGCTTGTGAGGGCCGGCTGCATCCGATCCAGCAGGCCTTCAAGGACGAACACGGCCTGCAATGCGGCTTCTGTACGCCGGGCATGCTGACCACGCTGGCCGAATTGCTGAACAGCAATCCGCATCCGACCGAGGCGGAGATCCGCGTGGCGATCTCGGGCAACCTGTGCCGCTGCACCGGCTACGACGGCATCGTCAAGGCTACCTTGGCCGCCGCGGAACAGCTGCGCGGCAACGGAGCGCGGCCATGAGCCCGCTGGACAGCCCCGCCGTGGATCTTCCGGAGGTCCGGCCCGCCGAACGCCCGGCGGAGAAACCGGCCCAGGCGCCGGGCCAGACGCCCGGCGAACAGCGCGAACGGGAACACGGCAAGCCGCAAGGCGGCAGGACCATCGGCGTCAATGTGCCGCGCGTGGAAGACCACGCGCTGCTGACGGGCACTGCGCGCTTCGTCGACGACATCGACGCGCCGGGGATGCTGCACGCGGCCTTCGTGCGCAGCGACAACGCGCATGCGGCGATACGCGCCATCAACACCACCGCGGCCGCGGCCGCCCCCGGCGTGCATGCGGTGCTGACGCTGACGGACCTGATGCCGTACCTGACCAGCGCGGAACTGGTGACGGCACTGCCCAGCCCCAGCTTTCGCCTGAACCTGCATCGTCCGGTATTGGCGTCGACCGAAGCCGCCTATGTGGGCGAAGCGATCGCCGTGGTGATCGCGCAAGACCGCTACCTGGCCGAGGACGCGGCGGCGCTGGTGGAGGTGGATTACGATCCGCTGCCCGCCGTGGCCGATTGCCGCACGGCGCTGCGGGAAGGCGCGCCGACGGTTCACCGCAGCGCGCCGCACAACCTGGTGGCCGAGTTCGACCTGGCCTACGGCGATGTCGACGCCGTGTTCGCATCGGCGCCGCACGTGTACGGCGAATCGCTGGTGCAGCATCGCGGCGGCAGCCATTCCATCGAATGCCGCGGCGTGGTGGCCCGCTACGACCCGCTGGACGACCTCCTGACGGTATGGAGTTCCACGCAGACGCCGCTGCCGGCCCGGCAGATCCTCTGCGACCTGCTGGGACGCGGGCCCGACCAAGTCCGCGTGATCACGCCGGACGTGGGCGGCGGCTTCGGCCCCAAGCTGGTCTTCTATCCGGAAGAAGCCGTTGTGGCGGTGGCGGCGCTGATGCTGCACCGCCCCGTGAAGTGGATCGAGGACCGGCGCGAGCATTTCATATCGACCACGCAGGAACGCGACCAGATCTGGGATGTGGAGATCGCGGTCGACGGCGACGCGCGCATCCTGGGCGTGCGCGGCACCTTGCTGCACGATCACGGCGCCTACAACGTGCGCGGCACGAATGTGCCTTACGGCGCGGGCGCGGCGATGACGCTGGCGTATCGGGTGCCCGCGTACCGCCTGGACATCAAATGCGTGGCCACCAACCGGGTGCCCGTTACGCCGGTACGCGGCGCGGGACAGCCGCAAGGTGTGTTCGCCATGGAGCGCCTGCTGGATCGCGTCGCGCGCGAGCTGAACCTGGACCGCGCGGAGGTCCGCCGCCGCAACCTGGTGCCGGCCGATGCCATGCCCTACGCCACCCCGATGAAAACGCGCGGCGGCATGCAGGTGGTGCTGGATAGCGGAGATTTCCCGCGCTGCCAGGCGATGGCTTTGGAACAAGCGGGTTGGGACGGCTTTCCGGCGCGGCAGGCGATCGCGCGCGGGCAAGGCAAGCGCCTGGGCATCGGCCTGGCGAACTCGGTCGAGGGGACCGGCCGGGGCCCCTATGAACAGATCCGCGTGCGCATTACGACGCAAGGCATCGTGCAGGTGCATTCCGCCGCCGCCGCCATGGGGCAGAGCACGCGCACGATGCTGACGCAGGTGGTGGCGGAACAGCTGGGCGGCGACATGGACAACGTGCATGTGACGACCGGCGACAGCCAGTCTTCCGTGCAGGGCTTCGGCGGCTTCAACAGCCGGCAGGCGGTGATGGCCGGCAGCTCCGCGCACAAGGCCGCGCAAGCGGTGCGCCGCCAGGTACTGGAGGTCGGCGCCGCCGTGATGCGGCTACCCGTGGAGACACTGGATATCGAAGGACGGCACGTGGTCGCGCGAGGTTCCGACGCCCGGGCCAGCCTGGGCGAGTTGGCCCGGGCGGCCGCGGGCCTGCCGGGATTCATGATGCCGGGCGCGACGCCGGGCCTGGAAGCCACGGAGCACGTCGTCATCAACGACATGGCCTACGGCAACGCCACCGCGGTGGCGGAAGTCGAAGTCGATATCGAGACGGGTGCGGTCACCTTGCGCCAGATCGTCTTCGCGCATGATTGCGGACGGGTCATCCATCCCAAGATCGTCGAAGGACAATTGTTGGGCGGCATCGCGCATGGCGTGGGCAATGCGCTGTTCGAGCACATGGGCTATGACGAGAATGCGCAGCCGGTGACCACGAATCTGGCGGAATACCTGCTCGTCACCGCCACCGAGATGCCGCGGATTGCGCTGACCCATCTTGAATCGCCCACGCCGCTGAATGCGCTGGGCGTCAAGGGCGTGGGCGAAGCCGGCGTGCTGCCGATCACCGCCGCCGTGGCGTCGGCGGTCGATCACGCGCTGGAAGGTACGGGCGTGCATATCACCCGTGTGCCGATTTCGCCGGTGGATGTGCTGCAGGCCCTGGAAGCCCGGTAACGCCGAATGAGTCGCTGGCCGGCGCGTGGTCGGGGCAGTTAAGGCCCGGCCTGTGCGGCGGCCGAGCCTATTCCATGGGCTGCCTCAATCCGCGGCGGTGGCGGGCACCAGTACCAGCCGGCCCCGCGCCGTGCGTGCCTCCAGTTGATGCAGCGCCTCGCGCACCTGGTCCAGCGGCATCACCGTCGCGGGCGGCGCGGCAAGCTGGCCGGCCTGGTAAAGCCGGAAGATCTCCTGGATGCAATGGCGCATTTCGTCGGGCGCTTTCTTCCGGTAGTCGCTGACCTGCACGCCGCTGACTTCCATGTTTTTCAGCATGACGTAGTTGACCTTCAGCGTCGGAATGCGGCCAGCCGCGAAGCCGATCACCACATAGCGGCCGCGCCAGGCCACCGCACGTATCGCCGCGTCGAAGATGTCGCCGCCCAATGGGTCCAGCACGATGTCCGCGCCGGCGCCGCTGGTCGCGGCGTGGACTTGCGCGCGCAGGCTCTCGCGCAGGTCGGGCGTGGACAGGTCGACGATGGCGTCGGCCCCGGCGCGCCGCACCGGGTCCGCCTTGGCCGCACTGCCGACCGCGGCCAGGACGCGCAGGCCATAGGCCTTGGCCAACTGCACGGCCGCCAGGCCTACCGCGCCGGTGGCGCCCAGCACCAGCACCGTATCGCCCGCCTTGGCCCGGCCGCGTTCGCACAGCGCGAACCAGGCGGTGTCGAAACCCAGCGACATGGCCGCGGCATCGATGAAGGACAGCGTGTCGGGCAAGCGAAAGCAGCTGGCGGCCGGGACCGCGATTTTCTCGGCATAGCCGCCGTGTTCGGCCAGTGTCAGCACGCGGTCGCCCGGCTTCACGTCCGTGACGCCGGCCCCGATGGCGCTGACGATGCCGGTGGGAAGCTTGCCCGGTGAAAACGGCCGTTCCGGCAGGAACTGGTATTTTCCGGCGACGATCAGGGTATCGACGAAGTTGGCCGCGATGGCCTGGATATCGACGACGACCTGGCCCGGGCCGGCCACCGGATCGGCCACGGTTTCCATGCGCAATTGTTCGATCGCGCCGAACTCCCTCAGAATAGCTGCCTGCATGGTGCGGGTCCTATGAATGCGTGCGTGGGCGCGCTACGGGGCACGGCCCAGGTCCAGGGTACTGAAGGTGCCACGGCCCACGGCGCAAGGCGCCGCGCCCGCCGCGTGCGCGACTTCGACGTCCGCGCGCGCGATGGCGCGCCCCAGCCGCAGCACCTTCGCGGTGGCATAGAGATCGGCGCCCGGGGCGGGCTTCAGGTAATCGATGCGCAGGTCCACCGTGGGGGCCATGCGCCCGGTTTGCACGGCCACGGCCGCGTGCGCCGCCATGTCGATGAGCGCCGCGATGACGCCGCCATGGATGTTCTCCGAATCCGCCGCGCGGCGCAGCGCGGGGCTGTAGGGCAGCCGGATGACCACGATGCCGGTGACGGCGTCGGCGGAGACCGCGACGGGGTTGAGCAGGGCATGGAAGGGCGGATGCGCCAGCTCATGCCGCAAGCGCCGCAGCATTGCATCGGCATCGCCGGCGGCATGCGTCGCGGCGATCACGGGTGTGCCCTCCTGTGGCGCGCTGCTCATGGCGTTTGCTTCGCCGTCGCGGCGGTGGCCGTGGGTTGCCAGCGCACGGCCAGCGGCGCGAGGCGGCCGGTCCTGACGTCCTCGACCAGGTCGCGCTTGAAGATCTTGCCGCTGGCGGTCAGCGGGATTTCCGGCAACTCGAGGTAGTACTCCGGCATGTCGTAGCGCGACAGGCCGGAAGCGTCCAGGTGTGCCAGCATGTCTTCGGCGGCCAGGCTGGCGCCGGGCTTGAGCATGACCGCCAGGCAGACTTTTTCCCCCAGGCGCGCGTCGGGCACCGGCAGCACGGCGGCGCGCGCCACGGCCGCGTGCTGCATTGCCAGGTTTTCGATGCGCGCCGGATAGATGTTGTGCCCGCCGCGGATGATCAGGTCTTTCTTGCGGCCGGTGATCACCAGGTAGCCGTCGGCGTCCAGGCGGCCGACGTCGCCCGTCATGAACCAGCCGTGCGAATTGAAGGCGCTTTCCGTGGCCTTCTGGTTGTCGAAGTAGCCCAGCATCAGGCTGGCGCCGCGTCCGCCGATCTGGCCGGTTTCGCCCACCGGCACTTCCGTGTCGGGATCGTCCGTGGACCAGATCTTGACCTCGTAGCTGGCGCAGGCGCGGCCCGATGTCTCGATGATGCGGCGTGGGTCGTCGCCAGGCAGCGTGTAGTGATGCGAGCACGCTTCGGTCATGCCGTAGCCGCTTTGCGGCATGACGCCGTAGCACAGCAGCTCCGCCACCACGTCGCGCGGCGCGGCCGCGCCGGAGATGCGGAAACCCTGCAGCGCGCCGACGCGCGACAGGCCGCGCGCCTTCAGTTCCGCCAGCAGGTCGACCGCATGCGTGGGCACGCCGAAGAGGAAGGTCGCGCCGGTATCCAGCAGCCGGTCCAGCACGCTGGCGCCGCGCGGCAGGTCGTGCACGACAAGTTCGCCGCCGGTGGCCAGGGCGCTGACCAGCGCGCCCAGGCCCAGGTTGTGGCTGAGCGGGCTCATGGTGTAGATAACGGAGGACGGGCCGAAAGACCAGTCCTTGGCGATCTCGCGCGCGTTCGCCAGCAGCGTGTTGTCGCTGTGCATCACGCCCTTGGGCGCGCCCGTCGTGCCGGAGGTGAAGGCCAGATAGACCAGCCGGTTCGGCTCGGTGGACCAGGTATCGCCGGCGGCGGGCGCCGGTGCATCGAACAGCGGCGTGCCGGACGGGCGCCGGGCCACGGGCGGCAAGGCGATCAGATGGCGCAGCGTGGGCACGCGCGCCAGCATGGCGAAGATATCGTTGCGCTCGGCGTCGGCGCCGTAATCCGTTTCGCCGATGAAGGCGGCCGCGCCCGCGCTTTCCATCAGCGCCAGCACATCCGGCGCGGTGTGGTCGCGATGCAGCGAGGGGCAGCACGCATAGGCGTTGCGCGAGCAGGCCAGCAGCGCGATCGCGGTCTCCACGCGGCTGGACATCCAGACACCGACGCGTTGCCCGGCCCGTACGCCGGCCGCCTGCAGCGTCGCGGCCAGCCGGTCCGCCGCGGCGATCAGTTCGGCATAGGTCAGGCGCAGTCCCCGGTCGCGCACCGCATACGCCCGCGGCGCGGCCTGCGCGTGGCGCCGCGCCGCCATGTATATGGTTTCGTCCCGCCAGAAGCCCGCCTCATAGAACGCCGCCATCCGCTCGGCGCTCAGCAGGGTCAGTACGGTGTTGATGGAAGGCTTGGTCAAGGATCGCTCCGTGCGGCCCATGCGGCCGTCTTGGCCTGGACATGTGCTTGGTAAAAATCGGGAAAAGTGTCTTTTTTTGTACTGCGAGGGCGTGCGAAGCGGGCGGTCACGCGTGCAGGGCGCGGTGGCGGGCAGGCCCCGGGGCGCGGCGGCCGCGCCGGCGCCTGGCCGCCGCCGTCAGCGCGACGAACCGCCGAACCAGCCGCGGATCATGGCCCACAGCGAGGACAGGATCAGCGAAAAGCCGCTGATGGGCTTGGCCGGCTGGACCGGCGGCCGCGCTGCCTGGCGCGGCGCGGCGGGCGCCCCGTCCATGCCGGCGGCCGCGGCGCCCGCAGTGCCTTGCGACACGCCCGGCGCCGCGGGCACTTCGGCCTGCCGGCCTTGGGAAATCTGCGCTTCCAGGTTCCTGGAGAACTGCGAGATGATCTGGTTGGCGACGGTCTGGATCATGCCGACGCCGCGGCCGTACTGCGCCACCGCGCCGGACAGCGTCAGGTCGGTATCGATGATGACCTTGGACCCTTTCGCGCTGGGCTGCAGGCCGAACCGGATCGTGGTGTTGGCGTTGCCGCGCCCCTTGGCGTCCGCCCCGCTGGCCTTGATGCGCGCGGTATGCGCGGCGTTGTCGATTTCCTCGAAGGCCGCGTTGCACAGGAAGGACAGGGCGACGGGCCCCAGCTTGACGGCGACCTTGCCCTTGAAGGTTTTCTCGTCGACGATTTCCACCAGTTCGGCGCCGGGCATGCAAGGCACGATGCGTTCGATGTCCATCAGGACGGGCCATGCCTGGTCCGGCGGCAGCGATACTTCGAAGTCGTTGGTGAATTGCATGACGGTGGTCCTCCCCGGTGCGCCAGGCGGTGGCGCTGGCGTAAATGTCTTCTATCCAGGTCCCGGCGCGCGGCGATGGGCGCATGCCGCGCGGCGCGCGCCGGCGCAAGATCCGGGAGCATGTGGCAGTGTAGCAGCTCTATGCCAAATTAAATACTCGTACCAAAAACAGTACACCACTCCGTCCGTGCGCGGAGCTCAGGGCGGGGGATCTTCGCCGCCGGGCGTTCCCGTGCCTCCCGCGCGGCGATGTGGCGCCGCACGTCCAGCGGCTTGATCGGCAGCCGCGTCACGAAGCCGGGCGCGCCCAGCGCATCGTCCACGGCCGCGGCGATCGCCGCGCCGGCGGCATTCGTGCCGCCCTCCCCGGCGCCCTTCAGGCCCATGGGGTTCAGGGGGCTGGGCGCGTCTTCCGTGATCAGCACGTCCACCGGCGGCATCTCATGCGCGGTGACCATGACGTAGTCGGCGAAGGTCGTCGACAAGGGCTGGCCTTCGGCGTCATAGGTGAATTCCTCGAACAGCGCGCCCCCGATGCCCTGGGCCAGGCCGCCGACGATCTGGCCTTCGATCAGCATGGGATTGACCGCGCGGCCCACGTCGTAGGCCACCAGGTATTTTTCGATGCGCACCTGCCCGGTGTCGGCGTCGATGCACACCTGCGCCGCGTGCACGCCATAGGGGTAGTTCATGTGGTCGCTGTAGAACCATCCCTCGGCGGACAAGCCGGGTTCATGCCCGTCGCTGGTGCGCGAGCCGGGATGCAGGTAGCGGGCCACTTCCTCCAGCCCGACAGTGCGGCCGTCCGGCTCGGCGGTGCGCCGAATGCGGCCGCCGCCTATCGTCAGGTCGGCGGGCGTGGCGTCCAGCAGCTTCGCGGCCACATCCAGCGCCTTCGCGCGCACCTTGCGCGCGGCAATTTGCGTCGCCGATCCCGACATCACGGTGACCCGCGACGCATGCGCGCCGTTGCCGAATTCGATAAGGTCTGTGCGTCCGTGGATGACGCGCACGCGGCGGTAATCCACTCCCAGCTCCTGCGCGCAGATCTGCGCCAGCGCTGTTTCCATGCCCTGTCCGACGGAGCCGGCCCCCGTGACGAGTTCGATCGCGCCGCTGGCGTCGACGGTCAAGCGAACCATGTCCGATGGCCCCAGGCCGGATTTCTCGACGAACATCGCCAGGCCCAGGCCCACGCATTCCCCGGCCGCGCGGCGGCGCGCCAGGTCCGCCTGCAGGCGCGGCCAGTCCAGCCGCGCCAGCGTCTTGTCGATGAGCCCGTCGTAGTCGCCCGAATCCAGCACCACGTCGGTACCCAGGGCATCGAGCGGACGGGCGTAGGGCATCTCGTGCGCCTTGACCAGATTGCGGCGTCGCGCCTCGATGGCGTCGATGCCGATCCGCTGCGCGATGGCGTCCATCAGGCGCTCGCGCACGAAGGTGGTTTCATAGCGTCCTGGCGAGCGGTAGGTCGCCGCCGGCGTCTTGTTCACCAGACGATAGTGGCCCGCCACTTCGTAGGCCGGCACGCGATAGGGCCCCAGCAACAGGCCCGCCGACATATCGGCCACGCGCGCGCCGTGCGTGCGCGTGTAGGCGCCCTGCGCGTGAAAGAAGGTATTTCGTATGCCCAGGATGTGGCCTTGCGCGTCGACAGCGGCTTCTATCCGGTGTTGCTGTTCGCGCGAATGGTTGGTCGCCATGAGATTCTCGCGGCGGTCCTCGATCCACTTGACGGGCCGGCGCAGGCGCAGCGCGGCCAGGCACACCAGCACGTCCTCGGGATAGATTTCGCCGCGCACGCCGAAACCACCCCCCACGTGGCCTTCGTACAGGTGAAAGCTGCTGGGACTGCGGCCCAGCATTTTCGCCATCTCGTCGCGGTTCCAGTGCGACTTCTTCGCCGCCCCGTACATTTCCAGGACATCGCGCGCGGCGTCGTAGCGGGCCACCGCGCCGCGGCATTCCAGCGGCACGCCGGAATGCCGGCCTATGGAAAGCTCCAGCGCGATCACGGCGTGCGCCGCCGCGAAGGCGGCCGCCACGTCGCCGTAGCCCTTGCGGATCACCGTCGGTTCCGTGTTCAGGCCGGGCAGGAACTCGCCGGGCGCGTCGGTGGCGGACAGGATGGGCGGCAAGGGATCGATCTGGACGTCGACGAGATCCGCGGCGTCCTCCGCGATATAGGGGGTGTCCGCGAACACCACCGCAACGGGTTCGCCGACGTAGCGCACGCGCTCCCGCGCCAGGATGGGCTGGCAGTAGGGTTCCAGGCCGGTAACCTTGGTGGCGCGGAACGGGATGGGCGGGATATCGGCCACGTCCGCACCCGTCCAGGCCGCGACCACGCCGCGCAGGGCCAGCGCCCGCGCGGTATCGATGGCGACGATGCGTCCATGGGCCGTCTGCGCCCGCACCACGCGCATATGCAGTTGCCGCGGAAAATTGACGTCGCCGGCGAAGCAGGCTTCGCCGCGTACCAGCGGAGGATCTTCCAGGCGCGATACCGAGCGTCCGACGATGCGTTCGTCCGTCACGGGCGCGTCCACGCGCGGTTCGTCGACTACGTGAGCATTCATTGTGTACCCTCCTGTCGCTGCGCGACATCCTCCCCATGGGAGGGAGCGCCGCCTTCAGGCGGCCGCGCGAGGGTGCCGGCGGCCATGGCGGAGCGCGCGGCGCGCACCGCGGCCAGGATGTTCTGGTATCCGGTACAACGGCACAGATTCGACGACAGAACGTCCAGGAGTTCCTCATCGCTGATGTCCGGGTTGCGCTCCAGCGCGCCGGTCGCCAGCATCAGGAAGCCCGGTGTACAGAAGCCGCACTGCAAGGCATGGTGGTCCATGAAGGCTTGCTGCATCGGATGAAAGTGCGGGCCGTTGGCCAGTCCTTCCACGGTGCGGATGCAGCTGCCTTCGGCCTGTACCGCGAACATCAGGCAGGACCGCACCGGTTCGCCGTCCATCAGCACGGTGCAGGCGCCGCAGACGCCGTGTTCGCAACCGATGTGCGTGCCGGTCTGGCCGCAGTCGTCGCGGATGGCGTCGACCAGCGTCTTGCGTGCCTCCACCCGGAGCGGGTATTGCACGCCGTTGATCCTCAGCACGATGTCGTGGTCCGCGCCCGCTGTGTCGTCACGCTCGTTCATCGATATCTCCTGCTCGCTACCGTGCCGGCACGTCGTCATGGGCCTGGGCCAGCGCGCGCTCCACGACGGCGCGCACCAGGTCGCGCCGGTAGGCCCGTTCGTCCTCGCCGCTATCGGTCGGTTCGGCTTCCATCGCCGCGGCCTCGGCCGCGCGCGCGTAGGCGTGCGCCCCGGGCGTCTCGCCCTCCAGGCAGGCCTGCGCCGCGGGCATGCGGCGCGGGCGGTCTTCCACGCCGCCCACGCCGATCCGGACATCGCGCATCACGCCGTCACGCAGCTCGTACGTGGCCAGCGCCATGGCCTGCGCGAAATCGCCGGCGCGCCGGCTGTATTCGTGAAAGCCGTGGCGCGTGCCCGCGGGCAGCACCGGCAGGCTGGCGCTGACCAGCAATTCGTCGGCGGCCAGGTCGGTGGCCATATAGCCGTGGAAGAACCCGCGCGCGTCGATATGCCGCGTGCCGCGCAGGCTGCGCGCTTCGAAGACCGCGTCCAGCGTGGCCGCGACCAGGCACCATTCGGAGGCCGGATCGGCGTTGGCGATGCTGCCGCAGAAAGTGCCGCGCGTACGGATGGGCAGGTGCGCGATATGGCGCACGACCGTGGACAAGAGCGTGCCCAGCGGGCCCGGCGCGGCGGGCGCGTGGAAATCGGCGTGGCGCACGCAGGCGCCGATGTGCAGCCTGCCGTCGCGCAGCTCGAGCCGGCGCAGTTCGTCGATACGGTTGATGTCGACCAGATAGGCGGGCCGTGCCAGGCGCAGCGCCATCGCGGGAACCAGGGTCTGGCCGCCGGCGAGCACGCGTCCGTCCTGCTCGCAGACGTCGGCAAGAATCATCACCGCCTGGTCCACGGAGGTGGGTTCGTAGTGCACGAATCTGCTCGGTTTCATCGCCGGATACCCCCTGGCCGCAGGCCGGACAGCCGAAAGCGCGGTGTTATATTTATGGAATTATAACTATTTTTGGTACGGTCACAACGGACGTACCGCCGCCCGTCCCGCCATGCGTTCCATGACGCGGCGCCCCGCCCCGCGGGCGCCCCGTCCCAACCCAGGCTTCGGCCGCTCGAGTAGACCCGGAGAGAACCGCCATGCTGCTGCCCACCCACGACCGCTATCCCTATCGCGCCATCGGCGCGCGCAAAGACTACAGCTGGCCCGAAGGCAAGCGCATCGCGATGCACATCGGCTTGAATATCGAGATCTTCGCTTTCGGCACGGGCCTGAGCCACAACCTGACCGTGCCGCTGCCGGCGCCGGATCAGCGCGCCTTCGCGTGGACCGACTACGGCAACCGCATCGGTGTCTGGCGCATCCTGGACATGCTGGACGAACTGGGCCTGCCCGCCTCCCACCTGTGCAATACCGAGATCTTCAAGTACTGCCCGGAACTGATCGCGCCGATCAAGGCCCGCGGCGACGAGTTCATCGGCCACGGCCGCACCAACGCCGAGCGCCACGGCACGATGTGGGAACCGGACGAGGCCCGCTTCCTGGCCGAAGTGCGCGACGCCATCCTGGAGCATACAGGCCAGGAGGTGCGCGGCTGGATGGCGCCGTGGATGTCGCATAGCCGCCATACGCCGGACCTGCTGCAGGAAGCCGGCTACAAGTTCCTGATGGACTGGCCGGCGGACGACCAGCCGATCTGGATGAAGACGCGAGCCGGCCGCATCATGTCGGTACCCTATCCCCTGGAATTGAACGACTCTCCGCAGATGCTGGTGCGGCATCACACGCCCGACCAGTTCAGCCAGATGATCATCGACCAGTTCGAGGAAATGCTGGACCAGAGCGCCAAGCAGCCGCTGGTTTTCGGTATCGCGCTGCATACCATGGTGACGGGCCAGCCGTACCGCCTGCGCGCGATGCGGCGCGCGCTGAAGTACATCGCGGAACATCCGCGCCGCAACGAGGTGTGGTTCACTCGGCCCGGCGCGATCTACGACCATTGCGCGAAGCTGCCGGAAGGGACGATGTAGCGGCCAATGCGGGCGTGGCACCGCGCAGGATGCCGGGCACGATGCCCGGCATTTTTTCAATCGAGCGTGATGTTTGCCTTTTTGACGATGGCATCGAAGTTCGCGAAATTCTTCACGGTGCGCTCGGTGAATACGGCAGGCGTGGTGTACTGCACTTCCAGACCCTGCGATTCCAGCAAGGACTTCAAATCCGGGCGCTGCAAGGCGGCTTGGATGGCATTGGACAGGCTGTCGACGATGTCCGGAGGCGTGCCCTTGGGCGCATAGAATCCGAAGAGGTTCTCGGCGCTGAAGTTCTTGACACCGGCTTCGGTGATGGTGGGGACGTCCGGCAGCATGGGCAGGCGGTGGTCGCCGGCCACGGCAAGCACCCGCACCGCGCCGCTCTTCATGTGAGGCACGGCGGCGGGCGCACTCAGGAACATCAAGCTGGAATTGCCGGCGATCAAGTCCATCAAGGCCTGCGAACCGCCGCGATAGGGGACGTGGGTGATCTGCACGCCCGTGGTGAGCATCAGGAGTTCACCCTCCAGGTGGGAGAGCGTGCCGATACCGATGGAGGCAAAATTGTGCTTGCCGGGCTCGCGCTTGAGCAGGTCGATAAGCTGCGGGACGTTCTGCGGGGCGGACTTGGACGGCACGACGAGGATGTGCGGTGCCAGCGCCACGCCCGCGACGGCGGCGAAGTCGTCGCGCAGGTTGACGGAGGGCGGCGTCCTGGAGGCGGCTTTGAAGATGGCCGAGTCGGTAGTGCAGCCGAACAGGACGGTGTAGCCATCGGGCGCGGCGTGCGAGACGACCGACATGCCGATCAGGCCGCTGCCTCCGGTACGGTTCTCGACGACCACGGACTGTTTCATGGCTTCGGATATGCGCTGGCCGATGCTGCGCGCCAGCGTGTCGGTGGCACCGCCGACGGGATACGGTACGACGATGGTGATCGGGCGGTCGGGGAAGGCGGCGCGGGCGGGTCCTGCCGGGATGATGCTGGCGGTAGCGGCGGCCAGGGCCAATACGCAAAGTCTCATCGCAAGGTCGACACGGGCAGCCACGCGGCGTGCGGCCGCGATGCCGGACTGCAGCGGGGATCGACCAACGGTGGCGTGGCGATGAGGCAGGATGGACATGAGGGTTCCTGATCGGAAAGGGCCGATGGGGACTTCAGGTTGGGGGCTAGTTCTAGTGTTGGGATTTTTACCGTTTTTGGTACGGGGTGGTACGTGGGTATACCCTCGATGGGTGGTGCGTGGGGTTTTGCTTGCGGGGTGTGGTGTTCTCGGGGGTAGTTAGTGCTCTCGGGCCGTCCGTCGGGGGTGAGGCCTGTCGGGGCCGGCCCGGAGGAGCCGGTCCGCCGCCTTCGCGGCGGACTTCCGCGTCGTCATCCTCGTACGGCGGCCGAACGTCGTTTGGGTTCTTGCGGCTTTTTTGCCCGGCCGTCCTTCCTTCGGATTCCCTCGCGCGGCTCCTACGGGCCGGGCCCGACAGGCCTCACCCCCGACGGACTCCGTTGTGCCTTAATCACGGTCGCTGGGACGGGTGGGTTTCTTGCGCTTCGTCGGTGATGTGACCTGCCGATCGAAGATCTTGTGGTGCCCGTCGGTTCAGGGCCGCCCAGCGCGGCCCTGAACCGACCTACGCCATTGCGTTATGCCGTGGTTGTTGGCGTGCGTGGATCGGGGCTGATAAGTGGAAGCCGACGCCTGCGGAAAGTGGCTCATCGCTAGCGTTCGGTCTTCAGCCGAAGAAAGATTTCGCCATGCCCGTCGATTCGAGACCGCCCAGCGCGGCCTCGAATCGCCTACGCCGTTGCGTCATGCCGCGGGAGTGTCATAAATTTTGTGTTTGAGGCCTAACATAGCTGCTCCAGAGGAGCACATTATGGCTACCAAGCAAAAGGCACCTCCGAGGGAATTGCCATCGATTCCTGCGAATCTGATGGATGAGTTCGTCAAAGGTCCGATGACGCCGGAGTCGGTGCAGGACCTTTCGATGGCGTTCAAGAAGGCCCTGATCGAACGGGCGCTGGGCGCGGAAATGGGCCAGCACCTGGGCTATGGCGCCGGCACGGACCCGCCCGAAGGCAGCACTAACCATCGCAACGGCACCAGTGGCAAGACGGTGATAACCGACGATGGGCCGCTACGCGTGGACATTCCCCGGGACCGGCAAGGCAGTTTTGCGCCGATCCTGATTCCCAAGCACAAGCGTCGATTTACGGGATTTGATGACAAGATCATCGCCATGTACGCCCGGGGGATGACGGTGCGCGAGATCCAAGGTTTTCTGCTTGAGCAGTACGGCACGGAAGTCTCGCCCGAGTTCATCAGTTCGGTGACCGACGCGGTTATGGAAGAGGTGATCGCCTGGCAGAACCGCCCTTTGGAGACCATGTATCCGGTGGTGTTCTTCGACGCGTTGCGGGTGAAGATCCGCGAAGATGGCGTGGTACGCAACAAGGCGGTGTACCTGGCGCTGGCGATCCTGCCGGACGGCACTCGTGACATCCTGGGCCTGTGGATCGAGCAGACCGAGGGATCGAAGTTCTGGATGAAGGTGTTCAACGAACTCAAGACTCGGGGCACGCTGGATATCCTGATCGCGGTCACCGACGGGACTGTCAGGATTTTTGTGTTTGAGGCATTTGAACGTCGTCGTGTTTCTGACTCTCCAGGTTCATGCTACTTCAGTGATATGGGTCGGTGAAGCGTTCTGCATAGATGATGGCAAACTGGTTCATGGCCAACCTCCAGTCGTGCGTGGCGCAGCCCCAGGTGCCCGTGATATTGCGCAGGACTAACCACAATAACTTGGTTGCGGCGTCGTCACTGGGGAAGTGTCCACGGGTCTTTACCGATCGGCGCAATTGCGCATTCAAGCTCTCGATGGCATTGGTGGTGTAGATGATCTTTCGGATCGCCGGGGGAAACGTAAAGAACGGGATCACGCGGTCCCAGGCGCGATGCCAGGTCTGGGCGATGGTCGGATATCTTTGGCCCCAACTGCCTTGCTCGAACACTGCCAGCGCCGCTTGCGCAGCCTCCACGGTCGGTGCGGTGTAGATCGGCCTGAGAGCCGCAGCCACTATCCGGCGCTCCTTCCAGCTCGCATATTCGACGCTACTGCGCATCAGATGCACGATGCACGTTTGCAGTGTGGTGCTTGGAAATACCGCGTTCAGCGCCTGCTCCATTCCCTTTAAGCCGTCGGTGACCGCGATCAGGATATCCAGCGTGCCCCGAGTCTTGAGTTCGTTGAACACCTTCATCCAGAACTTCGATCCCTCGGTCTGCTCGATCCACAGGCCCAGGATGTCACGAGTGCCGTCCGGCAGGATCGCCAGCGCCAGGTACACCGCCTTGTTGCGTACCACGCCATCTTCGCGGATCTTCACCCGCAACGCGTCGAAGAACACCACCGGATACATGGTCTCCAAAGGGCGGTTCTGCCAGGCGATCACCTCTTCCATAACCGCGTCGGTCACCGAACTGATGAACTCGGGCGAGACTTCCGTGCCGTACTGCTCAAGCAGAAAACCTTGGATCTCGCGCACCGTCATCCCCCGGGCGTACATGGCGATGATCTTGTCATCAAATCCCGTAAATCGACGCTTGTGCTTGGGAATCAGGATCGGCGCAAAACTGCCTTGCCGGTCCCGGGGAATGTCCACGCGTAGCGGCCCATCGTCGGTTATCACCGTCTTGCCACTGGTGCCGTTGCGATGGTTAGTGCTGCCTTCGGGCGGGTCCGTGCCGGCGCCATAGCCCAGGTGCTGGCCCATTTCCGCGCCCAGCGCCCGTTCGATCAGGGCCTTCTTGAACGCCATCGAAAGGTCCTGCACCGACTCCGGCGTCATCGGACCTTTGACGAACTCATCCATCAGATTCGCAGGAATCGATGGCAATTCCCTCGGAGGTGCCTTTTGCTTGGTAGCCATAATGTGCTCCTCTGGAGCAGCTATGTTAGGCCTCAAACACAAAATTTATGACACTCCCTCACCGACGGCTTAAAGGGAATGGAGCAGGCGCTGAACGCGGTATTTCCAAGCACCACACTGCAAACGTGCATCGTGCATCTGATGCGCAGTAGCGTCGAATATGCGAGCTGGAAGGAGCGCCGGATAGTGGCTGCGGCTCTCAGGCCGATCTACACCGCACCGACCGTGGAGGCTGCGCAAGCGGCGCTGGCAGTGTTCGAGCAAGGCAGTTGGGGCCAAAGATATCCGACCATCGCCCAGACCTGGCATCGCGCCTGGGACCGCGTGATCCCGTTCTTTACGTTTCCCCCGGCGATCCGAAAGATCATCTACACCACCAATGCCATCGAGAGCTTGAATGCGCAATTGCGCCGATCGGTAAAGACCCGTGGACACTTCCCCAGTGACGACGCCGCAACCAAGTTATTGTGGTTAGTCCTGCGCAATATCACGGGCACCTGGGGCTGCGCCACGCACGACTGGAGGTTGGCCATGAACCAGTTTGCCATCATCTATGCAGAACGCTTCACCGACCCATATCACTGAAGTAGCATGAACCTGGAGAGTCAGAAACACGACGACGTTCAAATGCCTCAAACACAAAAATCCTGACAGTCCCCATGCCGCGGTTGCGCGCCAGCATGGGCGGCGGATGATGAGTCGATTCCCTGCATGCACAAGCGGCGGTTCCGTTCTCGCTAAAGCCGCGCGCGCATCGTCAACGTAATCGGACGCCGCACACAGCACCCGCCGCACAACACCACCGCGTAGGTGATGCGTGGCCGCGCTGGGCGGCCGCGCGTCACCGGGCACCGAACCATCTTCCATCAGCCGGCCACGTCTGCCACGAAGTGCAAGAACACCAACCGTGCCAGCCGCCAGTGATTAATGCACAGTGGAGTCCGTCGGGGGCGATGCCTGCCGAGCTCGGACCGTAGGAGCCGCGCGAGGGAATCCGAAGGGAGGACGGCCGGGCAAAAAAGCCGCAAGAACGCAAACGACGTTCGGCCGCCGGACGAGGATGACAACGCGGAAGTCCGCCGCGAAGGCGGCGGACCGGCTCCTCCGGGCCGAGCTCGGCAGGCATCGTCCCCGACGGACGGCCCAAGAGCACTACACCCCCCCAGCACCCCCAAAAAACTTCAACGCACCCACACAGACAAAGAAGCCAAACCCGCAATTATCCATGCCAATTTCGAAAGGCCCCAACGCGCCGACCGAAAGGAAAGCCGACGCCTCAGCGCCTCACCGTAGCCCCCTGCGTATTGACATAAAGCGCATACAGCGACTTCCCCGCCGCCATGAACAGCCGGTTCCGATTCACCCCACCGAAGCAAAGATTCGCGCACCGTTCCGGCAGATGGATATGCCCGATCCGCTGGCCATCGGGCGCGAACACCGCGACGCCGTCCAGCTCCTCCGATCCCATGCCCCAGCCGCACCACAGATTGCCGTCCACGTCGCACCGTATGCCGTCGGACGTCCCCGGTCCGCAGTCGATGACGACACGGCCGGCGCTATCCACCGTACGCCCGTCCGCGCTGACGTCATGCGCCGTGATCAGGCGATGCGGCGTGGCGCGCGACTGCACGAGGTACAGGATGCTTTCATCCGGAGAGAAGCACAGCCCGTTGGGGCCATGCGCGCCCTCGATGACCACGGCGAGCTCCCCGCTGTCCGGATCCCAGCGATACACCTGGGCAGGCAGTTCCTGCTTGCCTGGCAGCCCCTCGTACCAACCCGCGATGCCGAAAGGCGGGTCCGTGAACCACACCGAGCCGTCCGATTTCACCACCACGTCGTTGGGCGAGTTCAGCCGCTTTCCCTGGTAGCTGTCGGCCAGCACCGTAATGCTGCCGTCATGCTCCGTCCGCGTGACGCGACGGCCTTCGTGTTCGCAACTGACCAGGCGGCCTTGCAGGTCTCGCGTATTGCCGTTGGCGTTGCGCGACGGCTGGCGGAAGGTGCTGAACGCGCCGGTGGCTTCATCCCAGCGCATGATGCGGTTGTTCGGGATATCGCTGACCAGCAGATAGCGGCCGTCGCCGAACCACACCGGCCCTTCCGCCCACCGCATGCCATCGCCGAGTTTCTCGACGGCGGCCGCGAAAAGCACGTAACGGGAAAAACGCGGATCGATGACTTCGATGCGCGGATCGGGATAGCGTTCACTGGGCTGCCACACGGCCATGGTCTCCAAAATAGGCCCGCTCCAGGCGCGCGGCCAGGCCGGGTTCGCGGGTGCCGGCCTGCATGGCGATGCGGCCTTGCGCCAGGGCATAGACGCGATCGGCCAGGGCCAGGGCCTTTTCCACCAGCTGTTCCACGAGCACGATGGCCGTGCCTCGCTCGCGCAGTTGTGCGGCCACCGTCAGGACACGGTCGACCAGCACGGGCGACAAGCCGGCGGACGGTTCGTCAAGGATAAGCAAGCGGGGCCGCTTCACCAGGCCTTGCGCGACCACCAGCATCTGCTGCTGGCCGCCGCTCAGCGCGCCGGCGCGATCCTGGCGCTTGGCCGCGATCTCCGGAAAGAAAGCCAGGGCTTCCTCCACGCGCGCCTTGCGTTCCGCTCGCGGCGCATCGTAGCCCGCCAGCATCAGGTTGTCGATGACGCTTTGCTGCGTGAAGACACGATGCCCCTCGATGACATGGACCAGCCCGGCACGCGCGGCATCGCGCGGCGTGGCGCGACTCAGGTCGACGCCGCCGAAGGTCACGCTGCCGGCGTTCAGCGGCAGCAGGCCCGATATGGCGCGCATCAGGGTGCTCTTGCCCGCGCCGTTCGGTCCCAGGATGGCGACGATCTCGCCGGCGGCCACCTCCAGGTCGATGCCGTGCAGGATGCCGATCTTGCCGTAGCCCGCGTCCAGGCCGCGCACCGCAAGCAAGGGAGCGGCGTCATCCATGGCGGCGCGATCCGCGCCGCCGTGCGGCGCCGGCGTGCCGCGGGGAGGGGCAAGCGGGCCGGTGGCGCGCAGGGCCTGGCCGTTATCCTCCGAGGTATGCACTGACCACCTCCTTGTGTTCGCGCACCTGCGCCGGCGTGCCGTCGGCCAGGATGCGGCCCAGGTTCAGCACGGTGACGTGGTCGCAGATATCGAAGATCAGGTCGGCGTGGTGCTCCACCAGCAATACGCCCGTGCCTTGCCGGCTGATATGGCGGATCAGCTCGCCCAGCCGGCGGATTTCTTCCGCGGCCAGCCCGGCCGCCGGTTCGTCCAGCAGCAGGAAGGCCGGCCGCAGCATCAGCGCGCGGGCGATCTCCAGGAAGCGCAGCTCGCTGTGCTGCAGGCGGTCGGCGCGCACGTCGGCCACGGTGCCGAGGCCGACGATACGCAGCGCGGTGCGCGCCGCCTCGTGCAGCGCCGCTTCGTCGCGGCCTTGGCGCGGCAGGTGCAGCAGCGTCTCGATGAAGGATGCGCGGCCTTGCAGCGTGCCGCCGATCATCACGTTTTGCAGGACGGACGCCTCGCCGATGATGCGCGGCGTCTGGTAGGTGCGCGCGATGCCGTGCGGCGCGCGCAGCAGCGGCCGGCCCAGGGCCAGCGGCGCGCCGTCCAGTGTGAGCGTGCCGGCCTCCGGCGTGCAGTAGCCGGAGATGACGTTCAGCGTGGTGGTCTTGCCGCTTCCGTTCGGGCCGATCAGTCCATGTATGCGGCCGGGCGCGATGGTGAGCGTCAGGCCGTCGATGGCACGCACGCCGCCGAAGCTGAGCACGATGTCCCGCAGCGCGATACCGCCGCGTGCCGGCACCGGCGTCGCCAGCTGACCCAGCAGCGTGGGGTTGGGCACGATGGCCCGATCGGCCGGCAGCGGACGGCGGTTGCGGAAATCCAGCAGCGCCGCGATGCCGCCCGGGGCGGCCAGCACGATGACCAGCAGCATCAGCGCGTACAGGAAGTTGGACCACGCGGCCAGCGGCGCGGCGATCTCCGGCAGCACGGTCAGGATCAGCGTGCCGAGCAGCGGACCCAGGATGGAGCCGCGCCCGCCGATCAGGATGGAAATGAAGAACAGCACCGACAGGTCGAAGGTGAAGGCGTCCGGCGTGATGTAGGTTTGCAGCGATGCGAACAGGCCGCCGGCCACCGCCGCCAGTACGCCGGCCAGCACGAAGATCAGCGACAGCAGCCTGACCTTGGAAATCCCGCTGGCCTCGGCCGCGACTTCCGCGTCGCGCACCGCGATCAGGCCGCGGCCGTAGCGGCTGCGCGCGACGTTCGACGTCAGCACCGTGCAGACGCCCGCGATGGCCAGGCACAGGTAGTACAGCCCCATTTCGGTATCGAAGGGCGCGGGCAGTGCCGGGCCGGCCAGGCCGATGCCGCCGCCGGTCACGTCCTGCCAGGCCAGCGCGATCTGCGTGACGATGGTGGCGAAGCCCAGCGTGGCCATGGCGAAATAGAAGGTGCGCAGGCGCAGCGCGGGCAAGCCCACGATCAGGCCGAAGATGCCGCCCCCCACGCCCGCGCAGGCCAGCGCCGCGAAAGGCGGCAGGGCCGGCAGCACATTGCCGGCCGCCAGCACGCTGGTGATGTAGGCGCCGAGGGTCAGCAGCGCGACATAGCCGATCGCCAGCTGCCCGGCGAAACCGACCACCAGGTTCAGGCCCGATACCAGGATCCAGTAGATGGCCGCGCGCGTGGCGATCACTGTCCAGTAGGTGTTGCCGCTGGCGGGCAGCAGGGCGGCCAGTACGAAGATCGCCAGGAAAGGCCAGACGGCGCGCCAGGCCGGTGTGCCGCCCGATCGGCCGTCGGCGCGCGGCACCGCGACGCGCGGCCCGCGGTTTTCCGGCCGCCTGTCGCCCTCGCCGCGCGCGGCTGCCGCCCCGACGCCGCCGTGCCCCTGTCCATGCAGTTCGCTGTCCGCCGCCATCACACCCTCCGCGCAGTCGAGCTGCCGAACAGGCCCTGCGGCACCGCCAGCAGCACGACGATGAACAGCACGAAGACCGCGATCGACGCGAACACGCCGCCCACCGTGAAGTTCGCCGCCTGCTGGAACAGGCCCAGCGCCAGCCCGCCCACCAGCGCACCGCGGTTATTGCCCAGGCCGCCCAGTGCCACCGGCACGAAGCCGTAGAAGTTCAGCAGCGTGCCGTTGGCGAAGAAGGCCAGCATCAGTTGCCCGCTGGCGAAACCCGCGATGCCGCCGATGATCGCCGCCAGCACATAGCTCCACACGCGCAGGCGGCGTTCCGGCAGCCCTAGCGCGCGCGCCGCGAAGTTGTCCTCGGCCACCGCCAGGAAGGCCATGCCTACCAGCGTGCGCCGGTACAGGTATTCCAGGCCCAGCACGACCAGCGCGCAGGCGATGACGGGCAGCCAGAATTTCTCGTCCGTCACGCCCGAACCCAGGCCGAACAGGCGCGGGAAGGGCTGCGGCTCCGTGCCCCAGCCGATCGCCGTGACCTGCTGCACCATCAGGGCCAGGGCCAGCGTGGAGAGCACGTACAGATGCTGGTCCAGGCTCTTGAGCACGGGCCGCACCGCCACCAGTTCGGTCACCACGCCCATCACGGCGCATCCGGCCAGCGTGGCGATGAAGCCCAGCCAAGGGGGCAGGCCCAGCTTCACGATGAACAGCGAGCCCAGCACGCCGCCCAGCATGCCCAGCTGTCCCGCGGTGAAGCTCATGACGCGCGAGGTGGCGAACATGGTGTTGTAGGTGATGCCGATGAGCGCGTAGACCGCGCCCATCGCCAAGCCGGATGCGATGATGGAGCCGAGCATCGTGCGTCCTCCCGCGCTCAGGCGTAGCCGGGTGCCAGCGCGAAGGTGCCGTGCTTGGCGGAATTGGCGGCCGACATGACGACATCGGGCGTCGGATAGCCGTTGTGCTGCTCGGGCGAGTAGGCGTAGTTGCCGAAGTAGCCGGGATAGGGATTCAGGCTGTTCCAGTAGGCGATGATGTCCTTGGACGACGCGCCGCTTTCCTGGACTGCCTTCGCCACCATCTGCACGGCGTCGTAGCCGGCGGTGACCCACCAGAACAGCGTGTCGTCCAGGTTCACCTTGCCCTGCACCTTGTCGACGAATTCCTGCGAGCGCGCGGGCAGCTTGCCGCCCGCGTCGTAGCTGCAGCTGCGATAGCCCACGGCGTAGACCTTGTCCCAGTTCTGCGGCTTGGCCAGCAGGCCGCGGATTTCGCCGGATGCCATGGAAGGGTGGCCGGCGAAGATCACGTCCCAGCCCATTTCGCCGCGCGCATTGAACAGTCGCGCTTCCATGCCGGTGGACACGCTCCAGATGACGATGACTTCGGCGCCGGCATTGCGCGCCCGCGTCATGTCCGGCGTCATATCGGGCTGCGTGGCGTCGATGTTGTTGCTGTAGACCACCTCGGCGCCGTCGCGCTTGAAGTTGGCCACGCTGGCCTTCAGCGCGCTGACACCGTAGCCGGTGGTGTCGCCGATCACCGCGATCTTGTTCGCCTTCAGCACTTTCAGGCAGTAGTTGCGCGTCGCGTCGTCCCATTGCTCGTTGGAGGGCGCGATGCGAAAGGCGTTGGGAAACTTCTTCGGGTCGATCAGGCTGTCGATCACGCAGGGATGGATGTTCGGCATGCGTGCGCGCGCCATGATGGGCGTCACCGCCAGGGACTCGCCGGAATTGGTCGGGCCCCAGATGGCGTCCACCTTGATGGAGTTGATCATCTCCTGCGTGGCGTTCACCGCCTTGGTCGGATCGCCTTGCGTATCGCGAGTGACGATCTCGATCTTGCGGCCCTTGACGCCGCCCGCGGCGTTCAGGGTATCCGCGGCGAATTTGACGCCACGGTCAAAGCCCACCCCCGGCGCCGAACTGGGGCCGGTCAGCGCGGCGAGCCAGCCGATGCGCAGCGGCTCGCTGGCCGCCCTGGCGAAGCGCGGCGCGCCGATGGCCGACGCACCCAGTATCCCGGTGGTTCCCAGGACGAAATTGCGACGCGATAGAGGCATGGTCTTTCCTTGAAGAGGCCAGGAGAAAATGCGTGGGTGCGAGGCGCCGTGTCAGCGCCGCGCGTTTTCCAGTTCGGCGATGCGCGCCGGGTCCAGCGTGAAGCCCCAGCCCGGCCGTTCGGGCACCACCGCCTCGCCGTCGACGAATTCCAGCCGTTCGCGGTACAGCGAAGAGAACCAGGGCATGTATTCCAGGTAGATGGCATTGGCCAGCGCGCCCAGCACCTGGATGCTGGTTTCGGGAAACAGGTGGCTGGAGACCGGTACGTCGTGGCTTTCCGCCATGTGTCCGACGCGCATGAATTCGCTGACGCCACCCACGCGCTGCAGGTCCGGCATCAGGATGTCGGCGCTGCGCAGCGTCAGCATGCCGCGAAAGCCATAGCGCGTGTATTCGGTTTCGCCGCTGGCGATGGGCGTGTCCAGCGCCGCCGCCACGCGCGCCACGCCTTCCAGGTCCCAGGCGGGCAGCGGTTCCTCGAACCAGGTCAGGTCGTATTCCTCCAGCATGCGTCCCAGGCGGATCGCCTGCGCCTCGTTCAGGCCCTGGTTGGCGTCGGCCATCAGGCGGATGCCGGGGCCGATGGCCTGGCGCACCGCACGCACGCGCTCGGCGTCCTGGCGCGGGTCCGGCATGCCCAGCCGCAGCTTCACGGCCTTGAAGCCCTGGGCCACCATGTCCTGCGCTTCGCGCGCCAGCGCGTCGATATCGCGGTCCAGCCACAGGCCGCCGCTGTGATACGCGGGCATGCGGTCGCGCGCGCCGCCCAGCAGGCGGTACAGCGGCATGTTCGAGGCCTTGCCGGCGATGTCCCATAGCGCGCCGTCGATGGCGGATATGCCCATCACGGGCACGCCCTTGTGGCCGAAGAAATTGATGTCCTTCCAGGCGCGCGCCCAGAAGCCTGCGATATGCCCGGCGTCGCGCCCGACCACGAGGTCGGCCAGTTCGTCCACCATGTGGCGCAGCACGCCGGTGCGCCGGTCGTTCAGCGTGAAGACGATGTTCTCGCCCACGATGCCGCTGTCGGTATAGGCGTACACGAGCACCACGCCGCAGCCGCGTATCGAGCCCAGCGCGCTTTCGATGGGGCGCTCCAGCGGCAGCGACAGCGCGCGGGTTTCCAGGCGTTCTATTTTCATGCGTGCTTCTCCCGGATGATGTGGCGTTCGCCGACGCGGTAGCGCGCCAGCACCTCGGGATCCGGGTCGCAGCCCAGGCCCGGCCCCTGCGGTACGGCAACGCGGCCGTCGCGCGGGCGCACCCAGGGATCGAAGGGATTGGCTTCCATGTCCAGCCACAGGACTTCGATCAGCGGCTTGTTGGGCAGCGCGGCGGCGATATGCAGCGTGGCGATGAAGCCCGGGCCGAAGTACGGCGAATGCGGCACGGTCTGCACGCCATGCATCTGGCACAGCGTGGCCACGCGCATGCATTCGCCGATACCGCCGATCTTGATGACGCTGGGCTGGGCGATGTCCAGGGCGTCCGCTTCCAGCAGCCGCAGGAAGCCCTGCGGCCCGGCGACGTTTTCGCCGGCCGCGATCGGAATGCCGCGTTGCCGCACGCGGGCCAGGCCATGCGTGTCCTCCGGCGGCCATACCGGTTCTTCCAGCCAGTACATGTTGTCGCCGCGCAGGCTGTCGGCCATGGCCAGCGCGGTGGGGACGTCCCAGGCGCAATTGGTGTCCAGCATGATCGCGGTGTCGCTGCCGCCCGCGGCCTGCGCGGCGCGCACGGCGCTGCGCGTGACCTCGTGCAGCTTGACGTGGCGGTAGCCCCGCTCCACCGCCGCCGCGGTATTGCGCGCCACCAGCGCGTCGTCGCTGTAGTTCAACAGGCTGGCATAGGCGGGCAGGTCCGCGCAGGGGGCCGCGCTCAGCAGGCGGTGCACGGGCAGGCCGCTGCGCTTGCCCAGCAAATCCCACAAGGCGATTTCGATGCCCGACCAGGCGAAGACGTAGGCGCCGTTGCGGCCCAGCAGATGGGTGGCATGCAGGACCGAACGCGTCAGTCCCGCGATGTCGCCGGCGTCCCGGCCGATGACCAGCGGCGCCACGATGGTATCCAGCGCGGCGCGCGTGGAGGGGATGGCGGCGTGGCCGAAGGCCTCTCCCCATCCGACCAGGCCGTCTTCGGTTTCCACGCGCACCAGCAGGATGTCCAGCCGGTCCCACAAGGCGCCGGCAAAGCGCTGGTACGGCCCGCCCATGTCGAAGGGCAGCGACACGACTTCGGAGGCGACGGACACGATCTTCATGCGCCGCACCTCATGGGGTTCGCCATGCTTGTCTCCTCTTGGCGCGCCATTCGGTGGCCCGGCCGTCCCTGGCCATGCGCCCTTGCTGGGACGTTTGCCGGGACCGCGGCCGGACAGTTTTTTCACCGGCGCCTGGTTTTGCGGACCAGAATAGGGAGCGGGGTAGATAAAATCAATTGGGGCGAACTAATTTCCACATAAGCCCGCCTTATGCCGGAGGAGACAGGATGTCGCTTACCGTCCGCCAGTTGGAGGTCATCCGTGCCGTCAGCGTGCACGGGTCCGTGACCGAGGCCGCAGCCGCCCTCGGCATTTCGCAGCCGGCCATCAGCCTCATGCTGCGCGACTGCGCCACGCAGGCGGGCTTCCCCTTCTTCGTGCGCAAGCACGGCCGGCTGCAGGCCACGCGCGAAACGCAGGTCATCCTGGCCGAGCTGAACCGCATTTTCGACAGCATCGAGCGCGTCAACCGGCTGATGGACGATATGCGCGAGATGACGGTGGGCACCGTGCAAGTCGCATCGGTGCCCACGCTGGCGGACAATCTGCTGTCGCCTACCATCGCGGAATTCCAGAAATCCTGGCCGCATATCCAGATATCGGTATTCACCGTGGACAACCTGGGTGTGTTCGAAAACGTCGTGCAGGAACGCGTGGATTTCGGGTTGGGGCTGTCTCCACTGCATCATCGCGACGGCCGCATGGTGAAGGGGCGCATCAGCGACGTCTGCGCCGCGGAGCTGGTCTGCGTAGTGCATCCCGACAGTCCCCTTGCCGAACGTCAGTCCGTGACGCCGGCGGACCTGGCCCCCTATCCGCTGATCTCCTTCGGCAAGACCCAGCCGCTGGGCGCGCTGATCGAAGACAGTTTCCGGCGCGCAGGGGTGGTGCGCCGCATCGCCATGGAAGTTACCTTGACATCGGTGGCGTGTTCGCTGGCGCGCTCCGGCGCCGGCGCGGCCATTATCGACCCCTTTCACCTGTGGGCGCCGCGCGACCACGGCGTGGTGACGCTGCGCTATCGGCCCAGCACCGAAGTGAAGGCGCAGATGCTGCTGCCCAACAATACGCCGCTGTCGCGCTCCGCGCAGCTGTTCGTGTCTGCCCTGCGCCGCATCGTGCGCGAACGCGGCGCCGCCGTGCCCTAGCGCCTTCTAGCGTTAACAGGCCCTGGCCTATAGCTGCTGGAAATGGCGGTAGCGCTTCTCGGTGTATTCGCGGCGCGACGTCACGTCCCTGACCACGGCGCCCGGCGGGCCGCGGCCCAGCCATTCCAGCATCTGGTCGACCTGGTCCGGCGTGCCCTGCACCATGGCTTCGACCGAGCCGTCGCCCAGGTTCTGCACCCAGCCGGTGGCGCCGATCATGTGCGCGCGGCGTACGGTCGCCATGCGAAAGCCTACGCCCTGGACTTTGCCGCGGATCTGGACGAAGACGGTCTCGATGTGGGGATCAGGCATGATGCATGACGCGAGTCGACGTGAAACGCGCTATTTTTCCATACCACGCGGGCGTCCATGCGCGTGCATTAGTCGTCGCGGGTAACTTATTAAGTCATGGCGGGGCGGTTTATCCGCACGCGGGCATTTCTTATGCTTGCACCATCCTTGATACGCCCCGCCGGACTTCCCGGGGGCACCGGCTGATCGTCATGTCCTGTCATCCCGATATCGCCGCGCGGCGCACGACCCGCCACGGCGGCGCCTCCCCCTCCTCCGCCTCGTCCACCGGGGCTGTTCCGCCGCACCGCGTGCGTTTCTACGGACGGCGCGCGCAGGCCGGGGCCACTCCGCTCGTGGTGCATTTCCACGGCGGGGCCTTCGTGTCGGGCTCCGTCGATAGTCCGTCCCTGGTGCCCCAACTGCTGGCGGATGCCGGCGCGGTGGTGCTGTCGGTGGATTATCCGCTTGCGCCTCACCATCCCTTTCCATCGGCGGTGGAGGCCGCCTACGCCACGCTGGGATGGGTGCATCAGCATCGCCAACGGCTGGGCGGCAAGGGCGCGGCCCTGTTCGTCGCGGGCGAGGAAGCCGGCGGCTGCATCGCGGCGGCGGTGGCGCTCATGGCGCGCGACCGGCTGGGCCCGCCGGTGGACGGCCAGATCCTGTTCTCGCCCATGCTGGATGCCAGCATGGGCACGGCCTCCGTGCGCTGCGCGCAAGGAACCCCGGCGGGCACGGAATGGGCCGGCGGCTGGCGCGGCTACCTGTCCTGTCCCTGCGATGCCAGCCACCCCTATGCGACGCCCTTGGCGGGAACACGGCTGGCCGGCTTGCCGCCCCTGCTCTTGCTGAGCGGCCCGGACGACCCCTTGCGCGACGAGGGCCGCGCCTATGCCAGCCGCCTGCGCGCGGCGGGTGTGCCCGTCATCCGGGAGTCCCGCGATCGCGCGCTCGCCTGGACGGGGCCGCACGGCGCTGCGGCGCCGGAAGCCGCCGCCGAACTCGAGGCGGTGCGCGCCCGCCTGTTCAGCTTCCTGGTCACCCATCCGGGCGGCGGCGCGCGTCCCACTCCGCTATAGCGTCTCGCCCGAAAGCGGCACAGTGCGGCGCGGCGGCGCCGCGCTTCTCCCCACTATGCATGAGCACCGAGGGGCGTACGTCCTAGGAATCACGAGCGATAGTTGCTCCGCCTTGCAAAAGATACCTTATCCATACATAGCCGCTAACCGCAAGGCTGGCGGGGGTGTCTGACCAGCGTGGAGCGTGATTGTGAAACAGGACTACCTTCTTCCGGAAGAAACGACGGCCCAATACAAAGCACGGGGATACATCTCCCTGGAGGAGATATGTCCACCAGACGAGGTGGCGCGGATACGCCAGATCCTGATGCGGATGTTCGAGAACAAAGTGGGATACGAGGAGGGCGCGCAGTACGACTTCGCCAGCCGCGACGATCCCAACAAGCCGCAGACCTTTCCCAGCCTGCACGATCCATCGCATTACGCACCCGAGCTGCTGAAGACCGCATTTCACCGGCGCGCCCTGGCCATCGCACGCCAGCTGCTGGGACCGGACGCCGCGCTGTACGGCGAGCACGCGCTGCTCAAGCCCGCGCGCGTCGGTCCCGAAACGCCATGGCACCAGGACGAGGCCTTTCGTTCCCCGGATTTCGAGTACCGCGAGCTGAGCGTGTGGCTGCCGCTGCAGCCCGTGGGCGAAATCAACGGCTGCATGCAGTTCATTCCCGGTTCGAACCGCTATGACGTGCTCAAGCACCGTTCGCCGGGCAACGACAAGAGCCTGCATCCCCTGGAATGCTGCGACGAATTCCCTCGGGCGAGCGCGGTACCGGTGCCGCTGCCGGCCGGCGGGTGCACCGTGCACGACATGCGCACGCTGCACTACACCGGACCGAATACCTCCGACAGCCCGCGCCTGGCGTATATCCTCATCTTCAACGTGCCCCCGGTGTACAAGCCGGGCCTGCGCAAGTTCGATTGGCTGGAAGGCCGCCGCACGGACAGCCAGGTGCGCAAGCGTGAATGGCACCGGCGCGGCGGGATCGCCATCGAAGTGATGCGGCGGTTGCCGCGCGCGCGCCTGACCAGCGGCCGATGGGTTGCCTGGGCGGCGATCCGCGCCGTGAGCAAGGTCTGGCATCGGGCGCGCTGATGCCAGCTTCCTGAGGCCGCCACCATCGTTGCGGGAACCATCGCGCCGGACACCGGTCTACTTTCGTTCAGCAAAACGTCAGGAGACCGCCATGAAATGTCCCACTTGCCGAGAACCCGATCTGGTGATGTCCTCACGCCAGAACATCGAGATCGACTATTGCCCCCAATGCCGTGGCGTCTGGCTGGACCGTGGCGAGCTCGACAAGCTGATCGAGCGCAGCGTCCAGGAGTCCGCCACCCCCCAGGCCGCGCCGCCGGCGCCGCAGCCACAAGGCCCCGGCCGACCCTATCGCGACGAGGGCCACGATCGACGCTACGAGGGCCACGACCGACGCTACGAGGGCCACGATCGGCGCTACGAAGGTGGCCATGGCCGAGGCTATCGCAAGAAGTCCTTCTGGCACGAGATTTTCGACTGACGGGCGGCCCCGCGCTTGGCCGGCGGGCCGCCATGCCGCGCGCCGTCTTCAGGACGGCCAACACGCCGGCCCCCGCGCCGGGAAGGTCACGGCAAGCCTGGCCCGCACGGGCGTTCAGCGGTACGTCAAGCACGCCGATGCATCGTAAGCGCGGGGGCGCGGCCACGCCGCCGCTGCGCGGTGGCCATCTTCGGCATAATGCGGCCCTGGCGGTGTCGGGCCCGCGCCGCGCGCCCCTGGACGGAGAAAAAGATGCGCATGTTGTTCCTTGGTGCCGGCGGCACGGGTGGTTATTTCGGCGGACGCGCGGCACAGGCCGGCGTCGACGTCACCTTCCTGGTGCGCGGACCGCGCGCGGCGGCCCTGCGCGAACAGGGATTGCGCCTGCGCAGCCCGCGCGGCGACGCCACCGTGCGGCCCCGGATCGTGACTGCCAACGACCTGGGCGGGCACTACGACGTCATTGTCCTCAGCTGCAAGGCCTACGACCTGGCCAGCGCCGTGACGGCCATCACCCCGGCTGTGGGGCCGGGATCCGTGGTGCTGCCCATCATGAACGGCATGGCGCATTACGACGTGCTGGACTACAGCTTCGGGGCACATCGGGTGCTGGGCGGCCTGTGCCAGATCAACGCGACGCTGGGGCCGGAAGGCGAAATCGTCCACATGGGTTCGTACGCGGGCTTCGTGTTTGGCGAGCGCGCCGGGGAACCGCGCAGCGAGCGCTGCGTGGCGCTGGAGCGGGCGCTGGCCCAGGTCGATTTCTCTTGCCGCCTGAGCGATACCATCCACCAGGACTGCTGGGAAAAATACGTTTTCCTGTGCACGCTGGCAGCGGGAACCTGCCTGTTGCGCGGCACCGTGGGCGAGATCGCATCGACGGCGGACGGCCAGGCCGTCATGCTGGGACTGCTGGAGGAAGCCCAGGCGGTATCCGCGGCCTCGGGCTACCGGGTACGGCCGCAGGCCGACGCGGCGGCGCGCAAGCTGTTCGCCGATACGGAGTCGCCGGTTACCGCATCGATGTTCCGCGATCTGCGGCAGGGCCTGCGCGTGGAGGCGGACCACATCGTCGGCGATATGATCACGCGGGGCGCCGCCACCGGCATCGCCACCCCCTATTTACGTGTCGCCTATTCGCATCTACAGGTTTACCAGAACCGCCAGAGCGAGAAGGCGAGCTGAAGTTTTGTTTACACTGGCACGTCGCCCGCCCGCTGGCGGCCGTCCTGCTTTCCATTGATGGGTCCGGAATCCGCATGAAGCTCAAACCCCTCGCCGCCACCGTTCTATTCTGTGCGGCCGCATGCCTGTGCGGCACCGCGCAATCGGCGCCGGCCGACAACAAGGCGGTGGTGACGGCATTCTTCCGCATGCTGTTCCAGGACAAGAACGTGGACAAGGCCATGCAGACGTACGTCGACAAGAACCTGGTCCAGCACGATCCGTATCTGGGCGATGGCGGGACGACCATGGCCGATTTCTACCAGCCTTACCTGGAACAGCATCCCATGGCCAGTGCGCAGATCAAGCGCATGATCGCCGAAGACGATCTCGTGGTGGTGCACTACCTGTGGAAGGAGTCGCCGGAGGATACGGGGCAGGCCGTCGTGGATATCTTCCGGCTGCGGGACGGCAAGATCGTGGAACACTGGGATGTCAGCCAGGATATTCCGGAAAACCCGGCGAACCGCAACACGATGTTCTAGGCGCCTTCCTTCATCCGCGTTGAAGTGAACCCTGCATCCTCGCCCGCACCCAAGCCGTTTACGCTTTATCTGGCGGGCTACGACGTGTTCCGGCCGGATGCGGTCGCGCATGGCGAGCACCTGAAGCGCCTGTGTGCCCGGTATGGGCTGCAGGGCCTGTATCCCTTGGACAAGGCGGGGCCCGCCGGCCTGGACGGGCCCGAATTGGCGGCGTGGATCTATCGCGCCAATGTGGCGCTGATCCGGCAGGCGGATGGCGTCATCGCCAACCTGAATCCCTTTCGCGGCGCGGAGCCCGATTCCGGCACGGCCTTCGAGGTCGGCTATGCGGTGGCGCTGGGTAAACCGGTATGGGCCTATACGTCCGTCGCGGCGTCCATCGTGGAGCAGGTGGCGGTCGCTACGTCGGCCGATGGCGGCATGCATCTCGATGCCGAAGGCTATACGGTCGAAGACTTCGGAATGAACCTGAACCTGATGCTGGCCTGCAGCGCGACCATCGTGGCCGGGGATGTGCAAGCCTGCCTGGCGCGCATCGTCCGCGACCTGGGGTCGCGGACGTAAGGCGCGGTTCAAGCGGCCTGCGGCTCGCGCTCCATCGTGGCACCCGGTTGCGCCGTCAGGGCGCGGCGATGGTCGGCCAGCTCCGCGATGGTGAGCGCGACCAGGCCGTGCTTGGCCGCGTAGCGATCGATGGCCTCGCCGCGCGCCATCGTGCCGTCGTCGTTCATCAGTTCGCACAGGACCGCCGCCGGGCGCAGGCCGGCCAGGATGGCCAGGTCGACGGAGCCTTCCGTGTGCCCGCGCCGCGCCAGGACGCCGCCCGCTTGAGCGCGCAGCGGAAAGACGTGGCCGGGGCTCACGACGTCGCCCGCGCGCGCGTGCGGCGCGATGGCGGCGCGGATGGTGGTGACGCGATCCTTGGCTGAGACCCCGGTGCTCACGGCTTCGCGGGCCTCGATCGAGACCGTGAACGCCGTGCCATGGCGGCTTTCGTTGCGCGCGGTCATGGGCGGCAGGGCCAGTGTCTCCAGGGTTTCGTCGTTCAGGCACAGGCAGACGATGCCGCTGCAGTCGCGGATCAACTGCGCCATGACGGGAACGGTGATTTTGTCGGCGGCGACGATCAGGTCGGCCTCGTTTTCGCGGTCGTCGTCATCCAGCAGGATGACGGGGCGGCCCAGGCGCATGTGATGCAGGGCGCGCGCCAGGCGCATGGGAAAGGGTTGCGCGAAGATCGACGGCGTGCGGGGATCCGGCGCGATGGCGGGGGTGGAAGTAGGTTCGGACATTGAAACGCTCTCGCGAAAAGTTGGGCGAAAAACGTTCCAGGGCTCGGACAGCCAAACGCAAGACCGCATGCGCGCCGACAGGCGCGCGGGGTACGGAAGTGTGCCGGCACATCTTCTCTCATCCGGACTATGACCGTCGGCTCTGGCATCTGACCAGATCTGCTGACCCCGCCGACCGTTGCCGGACCGCGGGCGCTCGCGGGCTTGCCACGTTGCGTGGCCTACCGCCGGTGGGGAATTGCACCCCGCCCTGAAGACGTACTGCATGCCGCCGCTAGGCAGCATGGAACGCATTGTATGCCAGCCGTGACCGGGGCGGCCGCCAAGGCCGCGTCCGCGGCAGGGACAAAGCCCGTAGTACGGCGGGATGGCCGGCGGAAGGGGCGCCGCCGAACGGGCCGGGGCAAACCCGTGCGGCGGCCGTTCCCACGCACGGGGCCCGGGGCTGCGGCCGCCTAGCCCTTCTTTTTCTTCTTTTTCTTTTCGGGCAAGGCCAGCATGGTGCCGCGGCACTCGGGCGCGCCGCACAGGCACTTGTAGCCTTCTTTCATCGCCTTGGTGATCTTGCCGTCCAGCACCAGGCCATAGTCGTAGAACAGTTCCTCGCCGCGCTTGATGTCGCGCACCGCATGGATGTACACGCGCTTGCCGGAACTGCCTTCCTGCGATTCGCAGTTGGGCGCGCAGCTGTGGTTGATCCAGCGGGCGTCGTTGCCGTTGTCGCCGCCGTCGATGACCTTGCCGGACGAGAGCGAGAAGAAAAACGTATGGAAGGGATCGTCCGGGTTGGTGGGATGGCGCCGGTCCGCTTCCTTGGCGCTGATTCGTGCGCCGGCGTATTCGATGATGCGCGTGCCGGCCGGGATTTTGCGGGCGGCGAAAACGCCGTTGCCGTGCAGCTTGGAACGCCGCACGACGTGCCAGGGTTTGGAGGTTGCTTCGGTCATGTCCAGCCAGGAGCCGCGCGCATGTCGCGGCAACGTAAGTAGCCGATCGCGCGCGATCGGGCGAAGTGACTACGGCCTGTCAACGCTTCTACCGTTGACAGGCCCTAGCGATTATATCGGCGCAGGGGCCGCCAGCGGCAGCATGGATTCCTTCAGCCGGCGCAGCACGAAGCTGGATTTGCTGTGCCGGATGCCGGGGATGCGATAGAGCTGTTCGCGCAGCAGCCGCTCGTAGTCCCGCGTATCGCGCACCGCGATGCGGATGTAGTAGTCGTAGTCGCCGGAAACCAGGAAGGCTTCCAGCACTTCGGGGATCTGGGCCAGCGCCCGGCCGAATTCGTACAGCGTTTCCTCGCTGTGGCTTTCCAGGGTCACGTGGACGATGACGGTGTCCATGAAACCCAGGGCGGCGGGATCGATGTTGACCGTATAGCCACGGATGACGCCCGCGGTTTCCATGCGCTTGATGCGGTTCCAGCAAGGCGTGGACGACAGTCCCACGGCGGCGCCGATCTCGTTCAGGCTGGCCCGCGCGTTGTCCTGCAGCACGCGCAGGATCGCGAGGTCGAATTTGTCCAGATGCATTTTCTTCAATTCCGGGTTTTCTCGGACTAATTTACCTAATCTGCCCGGGAATCGGAGAAAAACAGGATAAATATTCCGGTCATTCCACCCTAAGATGACAGCCATGAACGATCGTCTTCCCTCCCAGGCATTGAATGGCGCCGACGCCGGCGGCGCGCCCCCCCACGCGAACGGAGCACGCATCCTGCTCGAGACGCTGATCGCGCACGGCGTCGATACCATCTTCGGCTATCCGGGCGGCGCGGTGCTGCCGCTCTACGACGCCCTGTACGCGGAGCCTCGATTGCGCCACGTGCTGGTGCGACACGAGCAGGCGGCCGTGCATGCCGCCGAAGGCTATGCGCGGACGACGGGGCGCACGGGCGTGGTGGTGGTCACCTCCGGTCCCGGGATGGCCAATACGACCTCCGGCCTGCTGGACGCTATGTGCGACTCGATACCGGTGCTGTGCATCAGCGGCCAGGTGGCGACGGCGGCGATCGGCACCGACGCCTTCCAGGAGTGCGACGCCATCGGCATCTCGCGTCCGGTCACCAAGTGGAATACGCAGATCATGCGGGTCGAGGCCGTCGCGGATACCGTCTCGCGGGCGCTCGCCCTGACGCGGCAAGGGCGCCCCGGCCCGGTGCTGGTGGATTTCCCCAAGGATGTGCAGCAGGCCCTGCCGGCCGATCCGGACGACACCCTGCCGGCCGACGAGCGCCGCGGGGTGGCGGCGCTGCGCGCGCGGCGCCAGGCCGTCAAGACCGCGTTCAAGGTGCCGCACAGCGCGGCGCGCCGTGCCGCCGACCTGATCGCGCAGGCCAGGCGGCCGGTGTTCTACGGTGGCGGCGGCTTGATCAATGCCGGCCCCCAGGCATGCGCGGCCTTCAGCGATCTGGTGCGCCATGTGGGCGCGCCCTGCACCTTGACCTTGATGGGCCTGGGCGCCTTTCCCGCTTCCGATCCGTGCTTCCTGGGCATGCTCGGCATGCACGGCACGGTGGAAGCCAACCTGGCCATGCATCATGCGGACCTGATCGTCTGCGTGGGCGCGCGCTTCGATGACCGCATCACCGGCCGGCTGGCGGATTTCTGCCCGCACGCGCGCAAGATCCATATCGATATCGACCCGGCGTCCATCAACAAGGTCGTGCGCGTGGACGTGGCGATGGTGGGCGATTGCCTGCCGCTGGTCGATGCCCTGCGCCAGGCGCTGGCGGAGCGCGCGCCGCCGGCCCCGCAGCTGCGGACATGGTGGCACCGCATCGAACGCTGGCGCGCCAAGGATTGCCTGCGCGTGGCGCCGCGCGACGATGCCATCCTGCCCCAGCACCTGATGCGCCGCCTGGACGCGGCGCTGGCGGGCCGCGACGCCATCGTGTCGACGGACGTCGGCCAGCATCAGATGTGGGCGGCGCAGTACCTGAAGTTCGATCGACCGAACCGTTGGTTGACGTCGGGCGGCGCCGGCACGATGGGCTATGGCCTGCCGGCGGCGATCGGCGCGCAGATCGCCCACCCGGCGCGCACGGTGGTGTGCGTCAGCGGCGATGCATCGGTACTGATGAATATCCAGGAACTGTCAACGGCGATCCAGCACGATGCGCCCGTGAAGGTGGTGTTGTGCAACAACGGCTATATGGGCATGGTGCGGCAGTGGCAGGAGCTGATCCATGGCGGGCGCTACAGCCACAGCTATAACGCCTCGCTGCCGGATTTCGTGGCCGTGGCCAAGGCCTTCGGCTGGAATGCCGCGCGGGTCTCCGACCCCGCCGGCCTGGACGCGGCGCTGGCGCAATGCCTGGACAGCCGCGGGCCGTATTTCCTGGACGTCTGCGTGGCGGAACAGGAAAACTGCTATCCCATGATGCCGGCCGGACAGGGGCATCATCGCATGATGCTGGCCGGCGGCGTCTGGTATGAAGACGAGGCCTGATCGCCAGGCGACGCTGCAGGCGGTTGCCGTCCTGCATCAACCTATGCGAATGGCGGGCCGGCCTTCGCCGCGCATGAAGGCCGGCCCGTTCAGTCGTGCTTGATCGAGATGGTCTTCAGCACGGTAAAGCCATACAGCGCTTCGAAGCCCTTTTCGCGGCCATGGCCGCTGGCCTTGACGCCGCCGAAGGGCAGCTCGATGCCGCCGCCCGCGCCGTAGTTGTTGATGAACACCTGGCCGGCGCGCACTTTGCGCGCCATGCGCAGCTGGCGTCCGCCGTCGCGGGTCCACACGCTGGCCACCAGCCCGTAATCGGTGGAATTGGCGATGCGTACGGCGTCGGCTTCGTCGTCGAAGGGAATGGCCGCCAGCACCGGCCCGAAGACTTCGTCGCGCGCCAGCCGGTGGGCCAGCGGCACGTCGCGCAAGAGCGTGGGCACCTGGTAATAGCCCCCGGCCGGCGCGCCGTCGCTCAGCTTGCCCTGGGCCACCGTGGCGATGCCGTCGCCGCGCGCCTGGGCCAGGAAATCGGCCACGCGCGCCTGCTGGGTCTTGCGGATCAGCGGCCCGCAGTCCAGGTCCTGCCCGGCCGGGCCGGTGCGCAGGGCGGCGAAGGCGGCGCCGACTTTCTCCAGGACTTCTTCGTAGGCACTGCGCTGCACCAGCAGGCGGCTGCCCGCGGAGCAGGTCTGCCCGGCGTTCTGCACGATGGCGTTGATCACCACGGGCAGCATGGCGTCGAAATCCGCGTCGGCGAAAACGATCTGCGGCGACTTGCCGCCCAGCTCGGTCGTGACCGGCGTATGGTTGGCCGCCGCGGTCTGCGTGACCAGGATGCCGATGGCCGGCGAGCCGGTAAAGGAAATATGGTCGATGCCGGGATGGCGCGCCAGCGCATCGCCGGCTTCATGGCCATAGCCGGTGACCACGTTGATGGCGCCGGGCGGGAAGCCCGCTTCGGCGGCCAGCTCGGCGATGCGCAACACCGAGAGGCACGCGTCTTCCGCCGGCTTGACGACGCAGGCATTGCCGGCTGCCAGGGCGCCGCCGACACTGCGGCCGAAGATCTGCAGCGGGTAGTTCCAAGGCACGATGTGCCCGGTCACGCCGTGCGGTTCGCGCAGGGTCAGTACCGTATAGCCATTCTGGTAGGGCAGGGTTTCGCCGTGCAGTTTGTCCGCCGCGCCGCCGTAGAACTCGAAGTAGCGTGCGATGGCGGTGACGTCGGCGCGCGCCTGCTTCGTCGGCTTGCCGCAATCGCGCGATTCGATGGCGGCCAGTTCATCGAAGTGGTCCATGACCAGCAGCGATAGCTTGAGCAGCAGGCGGCCGCGTTCGGCCGCCGTCAAGGCGCCCCACGGACCTTCGTAGGCCTTGCGCGCCGCGGTCACGGCGCGGTCGATATCCGCGGCATTGCCGCGCGGAATGGCGTCGAATTCCTGGCCCGTGGACGGGTCGATGACAGGGATGAACTCACCGGTCGATGACGGCACGGGGCGGTTGTCGATGAAATGCTGCTGCATGGTGGAGGTCTCCTCTCGTTATGGGCTGCGATCCGCTCAGGCCGCTGTTTTGGCCGCGGCTTTCTTTACCGCGGTTTTCTTGGCCGGCGCCTTCTTGGCCGCGGTCTTCCGGGGCGCGGCCTTCTTCACCGCCTTCTTCGCGGCCGGCGCGCGCGCCGTTTTGGCGGCGGTCCCTGCAGAGTCGTCGCCGGATGCCTCGGCCCCGCTCGCGGCGGTCTTCGTCGCGCCTCTGGCGGCGGTCTTGGCCCCGGTCTTCGCCGGAGCCCCCCTGCCGGCCGTCTTGCCGCCCGGCTTTTCGGCGCGCGGTTCGAATTCGAAGCCGATCTTGCCGTCGGGCTGGCGCACCAGATACGCCTTGAACTTGCGGTTCGTGCGGCTGGAGACGAAGCCGTCGAGCAAGTCCGTGCGGCCTTCGGTCAACAGTTTTTCCATCTGCGCGCGTGAGATTTCCTGCTGCAGGATGACCTTGCCGGAACGGAAGGTGCAGGTCTTTTCAGGACCGACCGACTTCTCGCAGACATAGCTCATGCCGTGCTCGAAAACGCGCGACTGGCATTTCGGGCACGGGCCGACCGGCGTCTGGCCGGAGAAATCGACCGGTTCGCTGTCCTCGTCGTTGCTCTGGCCGAAATCGAATTCCAGCTTGTACTCGTCGGTGATGCGCAGGATGGCCGCGAAGGGCCGCCCCATTTTGCTGATGAATCCCTGCAGCGGGCCGATCTCGCGCTTGGCCAGGAGTTCCTCGACTTCCGGCAGCTCGAAGGTGCGGCCGCCCGGGTGCTTGCCGATGGAGAAGTCGCAGTTGGTGCACGCGTAGCGGCGATAGTTTTCCTTGACCACGCCGCCGCACTTGGGACACGGCGTCTGCAGCGTGGCGTAGTCGCCCGGCACGGTGTCGCGCTCGTATTCCTTCGCGCGCTTGACGATGATCTGCGTCATCTGCGCGATTTCGCGCATGAAGGCGTCGCGCTGCAGGCCACCCTGTTCGATCTGCTTGAGCTTGTGTTCCCACTCGCCCGTCAATTCCGGCGAGGTCAGTTCGGTCACATCCAGGCCGGACAGCAGCGTCATCAGCTGGCGTGCCTTGGCGGTGGGCACCAGGTCGCGCCCGTCACGGCGCAGGTAGCCTTCGTTCAGCAGGCCTTCGATAATGGCCGCCCGCGTGGCCGGCGTGCCCAGGCCGCGCTCGGACATGGCTTCGCGCAATTCCTCGTCTTCCACCAGCTTGCCCGCGCCTTCCATGGCGGACAGCAGCGTGGCTTCGTTGTAGCGGGGAGGCGGCTTGGTGGCCATGCCCACGGCTTCGACCTCTTCCGTGCGCACCTTTTCGCCATCGGCGACCGGCACCAGGTTGGCGTCCTCGCCTTGCGCTTCCTTGCCGTAGACGGCCAGCCATCCCGGCGCCACCAGGACCTTGCCGTCGGTGCGGAAACGATGGCCCTGCACATCGGTCATGCGGGTCGTCACGCGATATTCCGCCGCCGGGAAGAACACCGCCAGGAAGCGCTTGAGCACCAGGTCGTAAAGCTTGGCTTCCGCTTCGCTGAGGTCGCGCGGCACTTGCAGGGTGGGAATGATCGCGAAGTGATCGGACACCTTCTTGTTGTCGAAGATGCGGCGGTTGGGCTTGACCCAGCTCTGCGCCACGATGTGGGCCGCATGGCGCGCCGTGGCGGCGGCTGGCCCACCCTGCGCGTCGGCCAGCGTGCGCATGGTGTCGCGCACGGTGTTGATGTAGTCCTCGGGCAGGTAGCGCGAATCGGTACGCGGGTAGGTCAGCGCCTTGTGCCGTTCATAAAGGGTTTGCGCCAGCGCCAGCGTCGTCTTGGCCGAAAAGCCGAAACGGCCGTTGGCCTCGCGCTGCAGCGACGTCAGGTCGTACAGCGCGGGCGACAGTTGCGTCGAGGGCTTGGATTCTTCCGTGACGGTGCCGGGCTGCTCGCGGCAGGCCGCGACCACGCTCTGCGCCGCGGCCTGCGACCACAGACGCGATTCGCGTTTTTCAGGATCGCGCTCGTCCCGTTTGAAGTCCGGGTCGATCCAGCGGCCTTCGTAGAGGCCGGCGGCGGCGACGAAGGTGGCGCGCACCTCCCAGTAGTCGCGCGACACGAAGGCCCGGATGCGGTTCTCGCGTTCGTTCACGATGGCCAGGGTCGGCGTCTGCACCCGGCCTACCGGGGTCTTGAAAAAACCGCCGTCCTTGCTGTTGAAGGCGGTCATGGCGCGCGTGCCGTTGATGCCCACCAGCCAGTCGGCTTCGGCGCGCGAGCGCGCGGCGGCTTCCAGCGGTTTCATGACGGTGTCGTCGCGCAGGTTGGCGAAGGCCTCGCGGATGGCGGCCTGCGTCATGGATTGCAGCCACAAGCGGCGGATCGGCTTGTTCACCCCCGCGTATTGAATGATGTAACGAAAGATCAGCTCGCCTTCGCGCCCGGCGTCACAGGCGTTGATGATGCTGTCGACGTCCTTGCGCTTGGCCAGGCGGACCAGCAGTTTCAGGCGCTCGCTGGACCGCTTGTCGGTCGGATCCAATTCGAACTTCGGGGGAATCACCGGCAGGTGGGCGAAGCTCCACTTGCCCTTCACGGGATCGTTCGGCGCCACCAGGCTCAGCAGATGGCCGACGCTGGAACTCAGGACGTAACGTTCGCTTTCAAAGTATTCCCCCTCACGCGCGAAGCCTCCCAGGGCGCGTGATATATCCAGGGCGACCGAGGGCTTCTCGGCAATAATCAGCGTTTTGCTCATGTGTTTCCAATGGCGGCGGCCCGCCGCAATAGCGCGGATGATAAGAGGGGAGAATCGCCACATGCAAGTCGATACCCACACGCCGGCAGGATCGGAATTGCACGCTTGGCGCGCGTTTCTGGCGCGCGCCACGCTGGCGCTGGGGCTTTTGCTGCTGGCCAGCGCGGCGGTTTGCTGGGTCGCGGCCAACTGGGGCGCGATGAGCAAAACGCAGCGCCTGGCGGGTGCGCAGGGCTTGCTGGCAGCAAGCGCCTTGCTTGCCGCTTTCCTGTACGCGCGCCCGGCGCGCACCGCCATTGCCGCGCACGGCCGCGCCTGCGTGGTCGGACTGGCTGGGGTACTGCTGGGCGCCCTGTTGGCGCTGGTGGGCCAGACCTACCAGACGGGCGCCGATACCTGGGAACTGTTCGCCTTGTGGGCCGGCCTGATGCTGCCCTGGGCATGGGCCGCCCGCAGCCAGGGCGTCTGGCTGTTCTGGATCGTACTGGCCAATATGGCGCTGGCGCTCCTGCTGGGCGAACGCGTGCTGTCCTGGTGGGTGGTTTTCGACGGGCCGGGCTTTCCCAGCCTGATCGTGAGCGCCGCCAACCTGATCATGCTGGCCATCTGGGAATTCTGCGCCTGGCGCGGGCATGCGCGCACGGGCGTGGGCCCGCGGGTGCTGGCGCTGCTGGCCGTGGGCGTCCTGGCGCTCGCGCTTATGTTCGGCGAATCCGTGGTCGACGGGCTGGGAACCTATACCGGCCTGGCCTGGGTGGGCGTTACGCTGGTGCTGGGCTACTTCTATACGCGCGTCCGCCTGGACCTGGTCGTGCTCGCGCTCCTCGCGGCGGGCGTGATCTGCGTGTCCCTGCGCGTGGTGGGCGAATGGTTGCTGCGGATCGACCCCGGCGTGTGGGTTGCGCTGCCCCTGGCCGCGCTGCTGATGGGTGAGGCCGTCGTGGCGGCGCGCTGGCTGCGCCGGCTGGCCGCCGGCCAAGCCGTCGCCACGCCGGCAGGGGTCGCGGCGGCCGGCCAGCCGGACGGCGCCCAGGCCGGCGACGGGCGGGCGGCGCACGAACTGGATGCGGCGCGGGCCCCCGCCATGCCGGCCGCCCCCGAAGCGGCGGCATCGGCCGGCGGGGCGGTCGAGCCCGACACCGTCGCGCCGGCCGTTGCGCAGCTGGGGCCCCAGGCTGTACGGCGAGCCGCCACGCCATGGTACGTCCAAGGCCTGCTGGGGCTGAGCGCGTGGATCGCCACCCTGCTGCTGCTGTTGTTCCTGGTGGTTTCCGGCATCGTCCAGACCACGTCGGCCGCCCTGGTGCTGGGTCTGGTCCTGTGCGCGGCCGGGGTGGCCGTGGCGCGTGGCGCCCAGCAGCTGTTCTGGCGCCAGTGCGCCACGGCGCTGGCTTTTTCGGGACAGATCCTGGTGACGGCCGGATTGTCCGTCTCCAATTCGCCCGCCGGCTCGGCGCTGCTCATCCTGGTGTTGGCGGCGGCGGTCTATGTCCTGGCCCCGGACGCCATCCTGCGTTTCCTCAGCGGCGTCATGATCGCCCTGTCCCTTTTCATATTGACGTCCTTTTCCGCCGGCACCCAGCACCTCTACGAACACGTCCTGACCTGGATGGATGCCGACATGGTACGCGGCCTGGCGGTCTGGCTGCCGGCCTGCGTGGGCGCGGCCTGGCTTGCCGCGGCCGCCTTCCTGGTGCGCGAACGCATGTCCGCGGCGCGCCGCGACGCGCTGCAGCCCCTGGCCTGGGCCTTCGCGCTGGCCTCCCAGTTGGCCGCCCTGCAGGCTACCGGCGTGCCGGTGTGGGAGCTGCCCGCCCTGTGGGCGCTGCACCCGCCCGCCGTGGCGTATCTGATCCTGGCCGCCCTGCTGCCCGTCGCCGTGGCGTGGGTGCTGGTCCGCCGCCGCCGCGCCGTGCTGCCGCGCAGCGTCCGCCTGGGGGTGCCGCTGGGCCTGCTGCTGCTGGCGGTGTGCTGGCTGCCCGCCCCCGGCATCGCCTTCGCCCTGTCGTGGATCCTGCTGGGCTTCGGGCTCGGCCGGCCGCGCCTGCTGCGCTGGGGACAGGTGGTGCTGCTGATCTACCTGGTTCTGTATTACTACCAATTGAACGTGCCTTTGCTGCAAAAGTCGGTATGGCTGGTTGGGGCGGGCGTTCTGCTGCTGCTCATGCGCGTCGTCGCCTGGCGCCTGCCGCGCTGGCTGGAAGGGGTCGCGCCGGCATCGCTCGCCGTGCCCGCGACGCCGCGGCGGCCGCTATGGGCGGCGGTCATCGTGGCTGGCCTGGTGGCGGTGCTCGCGGTCGTCAACACCGGGATCTGGCAGCGCGAACATGTGCTGGCGGACGGCCACGTCGTCCGCCTGGCGTTGGCCCCCATCGACCCGCGCGCCTTCATGCAGGGCGACTATATGGCGCTACGGTTCGCGGCGGCGCGCGACATCCCGGGCCTGCAGGACGGCCGCCCCGCCGCCCTGGCCAGCTTGTGGGGCGGCCCCGCCACCGACGGCTATCTGGTGCTGTTGCCCGATGCCCAGGGCGTGGCCCAGCCCGTGCGCGTGCAGCCGAAGCCCGAGCCGCACGATGCGCGTGAAGTCGTGCTGCGCTACCGCCTGCGGGCCGACGGCGTGCGCCTGGTGACCAATGCGTTCTTCTTCCCCGAAGGCGAAGCCGCGCGCTATGCGCAGGCGCGCTACGGCGAATTGCGGGTCGGCGACGACGGCACCGGTTTGCTGGTGCGGCTGTTGAATGCGGATCTTCAGCCTTTGTAGCGACGCGCCCATTGCGGGATGGCCTCGGCCAGGAAACGGGCCGGGGTGTCGGCCGCGATAGGCCCGAAACCCAGCGCGCGCCACGCTAGCCCCAGCTGTTCCACCGGCCGCGCCAGGTCCAGCGCCGGGGCATGGTTCTGCTTGGACAGCTTCAAGCCCGTGGCCGGGTCCAGGATCAGCGGGACGTGCATCACGCGTGGCGGCCGCGCCCCGAGCAGGCGCGCCAGCACCCGCTGGCGCGCCGTCGAACTCAGCAGATCGGCGCCGCGCACGACATCCGTTACGCCCTGCGCCGCGTCGTCCACGACCACCGCCAGTTGATAGGCCCACAAGCCGTCCGCGCGCCGCAGCACGAAATCGCCCACGGCATGCGCGACGTCCTGGCGTTGCGCGCCCAGCCAGCGATCGATGAAGCTCTCTTCGCCCGGCGGTACCCGCAGCCGCCACGCGCGCGCCTGCCTGCCGGGCGGCAAGCCGTTACGGCACGTGCCGACATAAGGCCGTTCACCGTCCAGGAGGGCTTGCCGCGCGCCGCGGGCCTTTTCGAGCGCCGCGTGGTTTTCGACGATTTCGCGCCGCGTGCAGGCGCAGCCGTAGACCAGGCCGCGCGCCGCCAGCGCGTCCATCGCCTGGCGATACGCCGCATCGCGCTGCGACTGCCACAGCACCTCGCCGTCCCAGCGCAGCCCCAGCGTCTGCAATTGCCGCATGATGACGCGGTCGGCACCCGGCACCGTGCGCGGCGCATCGATGTCCTCGATACGCAGCAGCCAGGTGCCGCCGTGGGCGCGCGCATCCAGGTAGCTCGCCAAGGCGGCGACCAGCGATCCCGCGTGCAGCGGGCCGCTGGGGCTGGGAGCGAAACGGCCGATGTAGGGCATGAACGAGCGGGTAGGCGATGCGCCGATGCAAAACCGAAGGGACTAGCCGAAGGCCCGAGCGCAAGCCGGGTCCAAAGCAAAACCGGCCCGAAGGCCGGCTGGATCGGGGAGCGGCGCGGTGTCAGTGCAGGCGGCGGACGTCGCCGTCGTCGTCGAGCAGTTCTTCGAGCACCAGGTTATCGATGTCCGCTTCCTGGCTCCAGAGCACCATCAGGGCGGTGATCTTTAGCTTGGACAGGGGGACAGGCGATTCCGGCGCGGCCAGGGCGCGGTCGATGACGATCTCGCGCAGCGGCGCGGGCAAGACGCCCGCGGATTCGAGGAAGGTGATGAAGCCGATGGCTTCGCTGCCTAGCTGGCGATATTCGCTATCGGTGTAGATGCGCGTGCCGGTCGCCGGCTGCTGGGCAAGATCCACGCAGCGCTCGGTGGTCTCGGCCAGGCCGTACAGCCAGCCGAGCGCATCGTCGATGTCTTCGTGTTCGAAGCCCGCCGCGGCCAGACGTTTCGCCAGTACATCCGCCGCAGGACAGGCTTGCGGCGTGTAGTAATTTTCAAAAAGATAGACCAGGATATCGAACATAGGGCGCAGCGTTTGTGCCAGTCTGCCCAGTCGGCCCGCTTATCGGCAAACCAGCAAACATGAATTGACTTTACGCTTATTCAAGGTTCGGGGCAACCGCCCCGGGGCCGGTGTTATATGGATGCGACGGCGTAGCGCGCAGAACGCCGTAGTTGAGCATAATTTCAGTGACCCGTCAGGCGCCCGCCTGGCTACGTCATCCTACACATCAGGAGAACTGCTTGGACAACACCGAACTGGACGTGACCGGCGAGGCCGCCCCATTGCCGCAACTGCCGCCGCCGGCGCGTATCGGCGACGCTTGGGATCAGGTGGACACGCCGTGCCTGGTGCTGGACCTGGACGCGTTCGAGCACAACCTGCGCGCCATGCAGGACTGGGCCGACCGCTGCGGCGTCGCGCTGCGGCCGCATGCCAAGGCGCACAAGTGTCCGGAGGTCGCGTTGCGCCAGGCAGCACTGGGCGCGCGCGGGGTGTGCGTGCAGAAGGTCAGCGAAGCGCTGCCCTTCGTCGCGGCCGGCATACAGGACATCCATATCAGCAACGAGGTCGTCGGCGCGGCGAAGCTGGATCTGCTGGCCGCGCTTGCCCGCCAGGCCAGGGTGAGCGTGTGCGTGGACCACGTGGACAACGTCGCCGACCTGTCGCGCGCGGCTGCCCGGCACGGCGCGCGCATCGACGTGCTGATCGAACTGGACGTGGGGCAGGGCCGCTGTGGCGTGTCCTCGCCCACCGCCGCGCTGGAACTGGCGCGGCGCATCGAAAGCCTGCCGGGCCTGCGCTTCGCCGGCCTGCAGGCGTATCACGGCTCGCTGCAGCACCGGCGCGGCCATGCGGAACGCGCGGCTGCCTGCCGGGAAAGCGCGGCCCGCGCCAAGGAATGCGCGCGCGTCCTGGCCGAGCATGATTACGCCTGCCCCATCATCACCGGCTCCGGCACGGGCACTGCCGAGTTCGACGGCCCCGGTGACGTCTATACGGAACTGCAGGCGGGCACGTATGCCTTCATGGACGGGGATTACGGCGATAACGAATGGGCAGGCGAACTGCGCCTGCGCAATAGCCTGTTCGTGTTGAGCAGCGTGATGAGCACGCCGTCCGCCGACCGCATCGTGCTGGACGCCGGCCTGAAATCCACCACGATCGAATGCGGTTTGCCGCGGTTGCATGAACAACCCGGGCTGACCTATGTCGCCGCCAACGATGAACATGGCGTGGTGCGCGTGGCGGCCGGCGCCGCGACGCCGGCACTGGGGACGAAGCTCAAGCTGGTGCCCTCGCACTGCGATCCGACCTTCAATCTGCACGATACGCTGGTGGTGTTGCGCGGCGGCGTCGTCGAAGGCCTCTGGCCCATCGCGGCGCGCGGCCTCAGCCGTTGATCGGGTCCGGCCGGCGTGGCAGGCGCCCCCCGTGGAACGGGTCGCGGGGCCGCGGGCGTGGGGCTGCTCGCCTCACCACGCGCCCGCGCATCGAAAATAATGGCCGCCACAGGCAATGCGGTGGCCAACGGGTGATAAATTTACTCCCTTGCCCGCCAATACCCGCGGCGGTGCAAACCTTACCTTCCTTCAACCAGGAACAACCATGGAATTCAGCCAGTACAACGTCAACACCCTCATGGAGATCACTTCCCGCCCGGACCTCGTGTTCGTGCGAGGACAGGGATCCTGGCTGGAGGACAACACGGGCAAGCGATACCTGGACTTCATCCAGGGCTGGGCGGTGAACTGCCTGGGCCACACCGCGCCTGAAATGCTGCGGGCGCTGAACGAGCAGGCGGCCAAGCTGATGAATCCGTCGCCGGCCTACTACAACGAGCCGTCGCTGCAGCTGGCCCAGCGCCTGACGCAGGGATCGGTGTTCGATCGCGTCTTCTTCGCCAACAGCGGCGCCGAAGCCAACGAAGGCGCCATCAAGCTGGCGCGCAAGTGGGGCAAGGTCAATCGCAATGGCGCGTACAAGATCATCACCATGGATCACAGCTTCCATGGCCGTACGCTGGCGACCATGTCGGCGTCGGGCAAGCCCGGCTGGGGCACGATGTTCGCGCCGCAGGTGGACGGTTTTCCCAAGGCCAACCTGAACGACCTGGATTCGGTGCACAAGCTGATCGATGCGCAGACCGTCGCCGTCATGCTGGAGCCCGTGCAAGGCGAAGGCGGCGTCATCCCCGCCACCACGGAGTTCATGCAGGGCCTGCGCAAGCTGGCCGACCAGCACGGCATCCTGCTCATCGTTGATGAAGTGCAGACCGGCATGGGCCGTACCGGCACCATGTTCGCCTACCAGCAGTTCGGCATCACGCCCGATATCATGACGCTGGGCAAGGGCATCGGCGGCGGCGTGCCGCTGGCGGCCCTGCTGGCGCGCCAGGACGTCAGCGTGTTCTCGCACGGGGAACAGGGTGGAACCTACAACGGCAACCCCTTGATGACCGCCGTCGGCGTGGCCGTGTTCGACGTGCTGAACGCGCCGGGCTTCCTGGACTCGGTGCAGGCGCGCGGCCGCCAGCTGTCCGAAGGCCTGTTCAAGCTCTCGGCCAAATGGGGCATGCACGGCGAACGCGGCGCGGGCCTGCTGCGCGCGCTGGTGATGGACCGCGACGACGGCCCGGCCATCGTCGATGCGGCGCGCAAGCTGGAACCGCAAGGCATGCTGCTGAACGCGCCGCGCGGCAACCTGCTGCGCTTCATGCCGGCCCTGAACGTGACCGAACAGGAAATCGACCTGATGCTGAAAACGCTGGATGGCGTGATCGCGGCGATGCGCGGTTAAGCCGGCCGGCGCCAACCGGGGCCCGCGGACGGCGCGCGCGTTGGACTTGCGTCCAGCCGTGCGTGTGTCCAGTGCGGGCCCTTTTTCATTCGAATGCGTTGCGCGTGCGATGGGCGCGGATGCCCGCCGCGACGGCCGCCGGCGGCGCGCGCCGACGCGATGGCCGTGGGCTCGGCGGATTCCTTTATTTCAATGCGATCAGCGTCGCGCCCTCGGGCACTTGGTCGCCCACGGCATAGAAGACTTCCGCCACCTCGCCGTCGTCGGCCGCCGCGATGGTGTGCTCCATCTTCATGGCTTCCATGACCAGCAGGGCCTGGCCCTTGCGCACCGCATCGCCGGCGCGCACGCCGATGGAAATGATCTTGCCCGGCATGGGCGCCGTCATATCGCCGGCGTGCTCGCTGTGATGCTCGCCCGCATGGGCCAGCGGATCGTCCAGCACCAGCTGGCGTGCGTCGCCGTCCTGGAAGACGTGGAAGCCCTCGTCCGTCCACACCGCCGTGCCGCGGATGTCTTCGTTGCCCATGACGACGCGGATTTCCCAGGACTGTCCCGCTTGCCCCTGCGGCGCCGCGTCCCATTGCAAGGGCCGCGCGGTGTCGCCGTCCAGCGATAGCGTCCACGCCTGGCCATCGCGCCTCAGCACGACGTCGCGCCGAACGTCCCGATCCAGCCAGCGCACGAGCCGTTCATAACGGCCGTCCACGCGCCAGCCGTCGCGCGCGTCCCAGGGTCCCCCTGATAACGGCGCCGGGGCCGTAGCCGGGGCTGCTGGCGATATGGCTGCGGGCGCGGACGGCGCGGCGCCGGCGTCCCCGCTGCCCATGGCCTGGCGACCCGCCATCGGCTCGCCATGGGCGGGCTGTGCGCCCGCCGCGCTTTCGCGCGCCAGCAGGGCGGCGGTCGCCAGCGCCAGCATGGACGGCGATGCGGCGGCGGGCGATGGCAGCAAGGTGTCGCGCCGGCGTTCGATAAGGCCGGTGTCCAGGTCAGCGGCGGCAAAAGCTTCATCGCGCATCAGGCGGCCCAGGAAAGCCGTGTTGGTGTGCAGGCCCACCACGCGCACCTGCGCCAGCGCCTGGGCCATGCGCGTGCGAGCGGCGTCGCGGTCCTCACCGTGCACGATGAGCTTGGCGATCATCGGGTCGTAGTGCGGCGTAATGGCATCGCTGGCGCGCACGCCGCCATCCACGCGCACCGCGCCGTTGGTGAAGGCGGTATGCGGCGGCAGCGTCAGGTAGCGCAGGGTTCCGATGGACGGCAGGAATCCGGTGTCCGGGTTTTCGGCGTAGATACGCGCTTCGATGGCATGTCCGCGCAGCCGCAGATCCTGTTGCCGCGCCGGCAGCGCTTCCCCGGCCGCCACGCGCAGCTGCCATTCGACGAGGTCCACGCCGGTGATCATTTCCGTCACCGGGTGCTCCACCTGCAACCGCGTATTCATTTCCATGAAATAAAAGCGGCCGTCGGGCTCGGCGATGAACTCGACGGTCCCCGCGCCCACGTAGCCCACCGCGCGCGCGGCGGCGACCGCGGCTTCGCCCATGGCCTGGCGGCGGTCTTCCGTCATGCCGGGCGCCGGGGCTTCCTCGATGACTTTCTGGTGGCGCCGCTGCACGGAGCAATCGCGCTCGAACAGATAGATGCAATGTCCGTGGGTATCGGCGAAGACCTGGATTTCGATGTGCCGAGGCTTTTGCAGATAGCGTTCGATCAGCACGCGGTCGTCGCCGAAGCTGGACGCCGCCTCGCGCCGGCAGGATGCCAGCGCATCTGCGAAATCCGCGCCGTCCTGCACGATGCGCATGCCCTTGCCGCCGCCGCCCGCGCTCGCCTTGATCAGCACGGGGTAGCCGATGGCATCGGCCTGGCGGCGCAGGAAGTTCGCATCCTGGTTGTCACCGTGATAGCCCGGCACCAAGGGCACGCCGGCCTTTTCCATCAGCTGCTTGGCGGCCGATTTGCTGCCCATGGCGGCGATGGCCGCCGCGGGTGGGCCGACGAAGACCATGCCGGCTGCCGCCACGCTTTCCGCGAAGGCGGCGTTTTCCGACAAGAAACCATAGCCGGGATGAATCGCTTGCGCGCCGGTGGCGCGGGCGGCGGCCAGGATCAGCTCGCCGCGCAGGTAGCTGGCGCGCGGCTCGGCCGGCCCCAGGCGCACGGCCGTATCGCAGGCGGCAACGTGCGGCGCCCGCGCGTCCGCGTCCGAGTACACGGCGACCGTGCGGATGCCCAGACGTCGGGCGGTGGCCGCGACGCGACAGGCGATTTCACCGCGATTGGCGATAAGCAGGGTAGAAAACACGCGGGACTCCTGAAGGCATACGCGAAACGGATACACGAAATACTGGCATTGCGTCGATGCAGGAAACGGCATGCCCTGACAACATCGGCGATACCGCAAGCGCAACGAGTACGTAATACCAGCGCCCGACTACATCCGGAACACGCCGAAGCGGGTTTCCGGAATGGGCGCGTTCAAGGCGGCGGACAAGCCCAGGGCCAGTACGCGCCGCGTGTCGGCCGGCGCGATGATGCCGTCGTCCCACAGCCGTGCGGTGGCGTGGTAGGGATGGCCTTCGCGCTCGTACTGATCGCGGATGGGCGCCTTGAAGGCTTCTTCTTCCTGCGCCGACCACGTGCCGCCCTTGGCCTGGATGCCATCGCGCCGCACCGTGGCCAGCACGCTGGCCGCCTGTTCGCCGCCCATCACGGAAATGCGGGCATTGGGCCACATGAACAGCAGCCGCGGCGAATACGCGCGTCCGCACATCCCGTAGTTGCCCGCGCCGAAGGAGCCGCCGATCAGGATGGTGAACTTCGGTACCGCGGCGGTGGCAACCGCCGTGACCATCTTGGCGCCGTGCCGCGCGATGCCTTCGTTTTCGTACTTGCGCCCCACCATGAATCCGGTGATGTTCTGCAGGAACACCAGCGGGATGCGGCGCTGCGCGCACAGTTCGATGAAATGCGCGCCCTTCTGCGCCGATTCGGAAAACAGGATGCCGTTGTTGGCCACGATGCCGACGGGCATGCCGTGCACGTGCGCGAACCCCGTCACCAGCGTCTGCCCATAGCGGGCCTTGAATTCGTCGAAGGCGGAATCGTCGACGATGCGGGCAATGACCTCGCGCACGTCGTAGGGCTTGCGCGTATCGGCCGGAATGATGCCGTTCAGCTCCTGCGGGTCGTAGCGCGGCGGGCGCGCGGGCTGCAGCGCCAGCGGTTGCGGCTTCACGCGGTTCAGCCGTGCCACCGCGCCGCGCGCCAGGCGCAGGGCATGATGATCGTCGGCCGCCAGGTGATCGGCCACGCCGGAGAGCCGCGTATGCACGTCGCCGCCGCCCAGGTCCTCCGCGCTGACCTCTTCGCCGGTGGCGGCCTTCACCAGCGGCGGGCCGCCCAGGAAGATCGTGCCCTGGTTGCGCACGATGATGGACTCGTCGCTCATGGCGGGCACGTAGGCGCCACCCGCCGTGCAGGAGCCCATCACCACGGCGATCTGCGCGATGCCGTCGGCGGACATGACGGCCTGGTTGTAGAAGATACGCCCAAAGTGGTCGCGGTCGGGAAAGACTTCTTCCTGGCGCGGCAGGTTGGCGCCGCCGGAGTCCACCAGGTAAATGCACGGCAGGCGGTTCTGCGCGGCGATTTCCTGTGCGCGCAGGTGTTTCTTGACCGTCATCGGGTAGTAGGTGCCGCCTTTCACGGTGGCGTCGTTGCAGACGATGACGCACTCGGTACCCGACACGCGGCCGATGCCGGTGATCAGGCCGGCCGCCGGCGCGTCGCCGTCGTACATGCCGTGCGCCGCCAGCGGCGACAGTTCCAGGAACGGCGTGCCCGGGTCCAGCAGCCGTTCGACGCGCTCGCGCGGCAGCAGCTTGCCGCGCGCCACATGCCGCGCGCGGGCCGTTTCGCCGCCGCCCTGCGCGGCGATGGCCATCTGCGCGCGCAGATCGTCCAGCTGGGCCTGCATGGCGCGCGCATTGTCCTGGAAGTCCTGCGCGCGCGGATTGATGCGCGATTCGATGATGGCCATGGCCGGCGCGCGCCTTACAGCATCTCGATGGCCATGGCCACGGCTTCGCCCCCGCCGATGCACAGGGTGGCCACGCCGCGCTTGCGGTCGTTCTTGCGCAGCGCGCCGATCAATGTCGCCACCAGCCGCGCGCCGGAGGCGCCGATGGGATGGCCCAGCGCGGTGGCGCCGCCATGCACGTTGATCTTGCTGTGCGGGATGTTGAATTCCTTCATCACGCCCATCGCGACCACGGCAAAGGCTTCGTTGACTTCATAAAGGTCCACGTCCTCCACCCCCCAGCCGGTTTTCTGGAACAGGTTCTTCAGCGCGCCGATGGGCGCGGTGGTGAACCACTGCGGTTCCTGCGAATGCTGGGCGTGTCCGACGATGCGCGCCAGGGGCCGCACGCCGAGTTTTTCCGCGGTGGACTGGCGCATCAGCACCATGGCCGCGGCGCCATCGGAGATCGACGCCGAGGTCGCCGCGGTCACCGTCCCGTCCTTCTTGAAGGCGGGCTTCAGGGTGGGGATTTTTTCCGGCATGGCCTTGGTGGGCGCTTCGTCCGTGTCGATCACGGTGTCGCCCTTGCGGCCCGCCACCGTGACCGGGGTGATCTCCCACTTGAAACTCCCGTCCTCGGTGGCGGCGCGGGCGCGGCGCAGCGATTCGGTGGAAAAGGCATCCTGCTGTTCTCGCGTGAATTCGAAGCGCGCCGCGCAGTCTTCCGCGAACACGCCCATGGCGGTCCCGCGCTGGTAGGCGTCTTCCAGACCGTCCAGCGCCATGTGGTCGTACACGGTGGAATGGCCGTAGCGATAGCCCTGGCGGCCCTTGAGCATCAGATAGGGCGCGTTGCTCATGCTTTCCTGCCCGCCGGCCACCACCACCTGCGCCGAACCGGCCGTCAACATGTCATGGCCCAGCATCGCCGCCTTCAGGCCCGAGCCGCAGACCTTGTGCACGGTGGTGCAAGAGACACCCAGCGGCAGCCCGGCGCCCAAGGCGGCCTGGCGCGCCGGCGCCTGGCCCTGGCCGGCCTGCAGCACGTTGCCCATCAGGACTTCGTCCACCTGCTCGGGCTTCAGGCCGGCACGTTCGACCGCGGCCTTGATGACGGTGGAACCCAGTTCGTGCGCGGCCAGGCCGGACAGGCTGCCCAGCATGCCGCCCATGGGAGTGCGGGCGACGGAAACGATGACGATGGGATCGGACATGATGGACTCCTGGTTCAAGCGGTTTCGTTGAAGAGCTCGCGGCCAATCAGCATACGGCGGATCTCGCTGGTGCCGGCGCCGATTTCGTACAGCTTGGCGTCGCGCCAGAGCCGGCCGGTGGGGAATTCGTTGATATAGCCGTTGCCGCCCAGTATCTGCACGCCTTCGCCGGCCATCCAGGTGGCTTTTTCGGCGGTGTACAGGATCAGCGCGGCGCAATCCTTGCGCACCTGGCGCACATGGCCGGCGCCCAGGTTGTCCAGGTTGCGGCCGACAGCGTAGCAAAAGGCACGGCAGGCCTGCAGGCCTGCATACATATCGGCGACCTTGCCCTGGATCAGCTGGAATTCGCCGATGGCCTGGCCGAACTGCTTGCGGTCGTGGATATAGGGGACGACGACGTCCATGACGGCCTGCATGATGCCCAGCGGCCCGCCGGCCAGTACCGCGCGCTCGTAGTCCAGCCCGCTCATCAGGACGTTGACGCCGCCGTTGACCTGGCCCAGCACGTTTTCCTCCGGCACTTCGCAGTCCTGGAAGACGAGTTCGCCGGTATGGCTGCCGCGCATGCCCAGCTTGTCCAGTTTCTGCGCCACGGAAAAACCGGCAAAGCCTTTTTCCACCAGGAAGGCGGTGATGCCGCGCTGCCGCGCCTGCGGATCCGTCTTGGCGTAGACCACCAGGGTGTCCGCGTCCGGGCCGTTGGTGATCCACATCTTGCTGCCGTTCAACACGTAGCGGTCGCCTTTTTTATCCGCGCGCAGCGTCATGCCGACGACGTCGGAGCCGGCGCCGGGTTCGCTCATGGCCAGGGCGCCGACGTGTTCGCCGGTAATCAGTTTGGGCAGGTAGCGCTGTTTTTGCGCCTCGGTGCCGTTGCGGTGGATCTGGTTGACGCACAGGTTGGAGTGGGCGCCATAGGACAGGCCCACGGAAGCGCTCGCGCGGGAGATTTCCTCCATGGCGATCATGTGCGCCAGATAGCCCATCTGCGCGCCGCCATAGGCCTCGTCCGCCGTCATACCCAGCACGCCGAGTTCGCCCAGCTTCTTCCAGAGGTCCATGGGGAACTGGTCGCTGCGGTCGATCTCCGCCGCGCGGGGGGCGATTTCGGCCCGGGCGAAGCGTCGCACGCTATCGCGCAGCAGGTCCAGGTCTTCGCCCAGATCGAAACTCAAGCCGGGAATGTCCATGCGTGTCTCCAAGAGAGTGGGCGCTCGCATTGGGGGGCCGCCGGGCGGCCAGGGCCGCGCCTTGGCCACGTCCCGGCCGCACGCCGGGCGCCGCGGGGACAGGGGCCCGGCGCCGCCTGGGGCAGCGCCACGGCCATCTTCGCTTTGCGCGCTGCGGGATGCAATGCTGCGGTGCTCATATTACGTTTACGTAAACGTTATATCAATACGCCATGCGGGTGGGGGACGGGGTCGGCAAGGCTATGCGCGCTCGTCCAGCAGCCGCCGGCACTCGGCTTCCTGTCCGGCGATCTCCGCCAGGGTGTCCGCGATGTCCTGACGCTGCCGTTCCAGCGTCACGCGGTGCCGCTCCAGCACCGCCAGGTACTCCCGCAGCTGCTGCGCTTCGGTGTCCCCGGGCCCGTCGTACATATCGATCAGCGTCCGAATCTCCGACAGCTGAAGGCCCAGCCGCTTGCCCCGCAGTGCCAGCTTCAGACGGGTGCGGTCGCGGGCATGGTAGACGCGGTTGCGCCCGTCGCGCGACGGGCTGACGATGCCCTGGTCCTCGTAGAACCGGATCGTGCGCGGCGTGATGTCGAATTCACGGGCGAGTTCGGAAATGGTCCAGGTGGCGGACGTCATGGCATTGGCACCTTACGTAAACGTCAATTATGATGGCCTGAACGCCACCGTCAAGCTGGGAGATGCCGTCATGAATCCAAATGAGCACAAGCTGGAGTACCCGTGGGGCGACAGCCAGCCCGAGCCGGGCGTCGCCGACGAGGTCGCCCCCGGCGTGCGGTGGATACGCATGCCGCTGCCTTTTGCCCTGGACCACATCAACCTGTGGTTGCTGCGCGATGAAATCGATGGCCGCCAGGGATGGACGGTGGTCGATACCGGCATCAGCCGCGACGAGGTCAGGACGCTGTGGGAGCGCATCTTCGAGGAGCAGCTGGACGGCTTGCCCGTGCTGCGCGTGCTGGTCACCCACATGCATCCGGACCACGTCGGCCTGGCGGAATGGATATGCCGGCGCTGGGATGCGCCGCTGTGGATGACGATGACGGACTATGCCGTCGCCTGCCTGTTCTCGCGCGGCAGCGCAACGTCCAATGGTGGCGCCGGTGCCGGCGGCGATGACGCCGTGGCGCACTTCGCCCGCCATGGCCTGGCGGACCCGCAAGCGCAGCAGCAGATCCGCGAGCGCGCGGGCTACTACCCCAACCTGGTGCCGGCGATGCCCGCGCGCTTCACGCGCATCCTGGACGGCGACCGCATTCGCGTGGGCGCGCATGAATGGCGGGTCATCGTCGGCCACGGCCATGCGCCCGAACACGCGTCGCTGTACTGTGCCGCGCTGAATGTATTGATTTCCGGCGACATGGTGTTGCCGCGCATATCCACCAACGTCAGCGTCTTCAATTACGAACCCGAAGCCAACCCGCTGCCCTTGTACCTGCGTTCCCTGGACGCCTATGGCGATCTGCCGGCCGATGCGCTGGTGCTGCCTTCGCATGGACGGCCGTTCAAGGGGCTGCACGAGCGCATCGCGCAGCAGCATGCCCACCATGCGGACCGTCTGGCCGAAGTGATGGAGGCTTGCGCGCAGCCTTGCAGCGCCTCGGATGTGGTGCCGGTGCTGTTCAAGCGCAAGCTGGACCTGCACCAGCTGACCTTCGCCATGGGCGAGGCGCTGGCGCATCTGCATGCCTTGTACTTCGAAGGGCGCTTGACGCGCCGTACCGGCGACGATGGCGTGGTGCGCTTCGTGGCGGCCTGAGCGGTCCGCCTGGCGTTAGCGGGCCCTAGCGCACCGACGTTGCCAATCGCAGCGCCAATCCCGCGAAGACCAGGCCGGCGCAGGTATACAAGATGCGCCGTGCGCGCGCCGAGCGCTGCAGCAGTGCGCCCGCCGCGCCAGAGAAGAACGCGATGGCGCCGAACACCAGCAAGGTCGCGAGCATGAAGACCCCGCCCAGGACCACGATCTGCGGACCGACCGGGCCCGCCGCCGGCGTCGCGAACTGCGGCAGGAAAGCCAGGAAGAACAGCAGCACCTTGGGATTCGTCAGGTTCATGACGATGCCGCGCGCGTACAGCGCGGCGGGCTTCATGCGCGGCGGCGTCGCGCGTCCGGCCGCACCGGCCGGTGCGCGGAATGCCTGCCATGCCAGGTAGGCCAGGTACGCCGCGCCCGCCCATTTCAGCACCGTGAAGGCCAAGGGGGATGCGGCGAAGACCGCGGCCAGGCCCACCGCGACCGCCGCCGTATGGCCCAGCAGTCCCGTGCACAGGCCCAGCACCACCATCAGGCCCGCGGACCGGCCCCACAGCGCCGATTGCATCAGCACGAAGAGGTTGTCAGGCCCCGGCGACAGCGCCAGCAGCACAGCGATGCCGAAGAAGGTGGTCAGGGTATGGAGATCCGGCATGGAAGAAGGCCGCCATCGAAAGTGGCATGATAGGGGAATCGGCAATCCGCTTGCCATCTTCCTTTCCCTGTCCTCATGGCCTCTCCATCCAAGCATCTAGATACGTTGCTGCAGCATACCGGCATCGCCGACTTCGATCCCGCCACCGGCGCGGCGCCCGTGGGGCTGCCGCCGGTGCGCACCAGTACCGTGCGCTTCCAGAACCTGGACGCGCTGGACAACGCGGAACGCCGCAAGGCCGCGGGCGAACGCGTGGTGGCGTATGGCCGCATGGGCCTGGACACCCACGTGGCGCTGGAAGATGTCTTCAAGCATCTGGAACAGGGCACCCACTGCTACCTGGCGCCCTCCGGTTTGTCGGCCATCACGCTGGCCTTCATGTCGCTGCTGTCGGCCGGCGAACACGCGCTGGTGGCGGACAACGTCTATGGTCCCGTGCATGCCCTGGACCAGGCCGTACTGGGCCGGCTGGGTATCGAGATCACGTATTTCGCGCCGAATCACGATGACATCGATGCGCTGGTGCGCCCGAACACCAAACTGATATACGTGGAATCGCCCGGCTCGCTGCTGTTCGAAATGCTCGATATCCCGGCCCTGGCGGAAAAGGCGCGGCAGCATGGGCTGGTGCTGGCCAGCGACAACACCTGGGGCTCGGGCTATATCTACCAGCCCCTGGCGCTGGGCGCGCAGGTATCCGTGGTGGCGGGCACCAAGTACGTCGGCGGGCATTCGGACCTGATGCTGGGCGCGGTGGTGACCAACGACGAGGAACTGGCGCGGCGCATCAACAAAACGCAGTACGCCATGGGGTACTCGATCAGCGCGGACGATGCCTGGCTGGCGCTGCGTGGCGTGCGCACCCTGCCGCTGCGCATGCCGCAGCACGCGCGCAATGCCTTGCAGGTCTGCGAGTTCCTGGCGGCGCGGCCGGAGGTGGCGCGCATCTATCATCCCGCCCTGCCGTCCGATCCCGGGCACGCGCTGTGGCAGCGCGACTGTACCGGGTCCAACGGCATGATGTCCGTGGCGCTGCGGCTCGCGCCGGCGCAGGCGAGGGTGTTCGTCGACAGCCTGCGGCTGTTCAGCATCGGTTATTCATGGGGCGGCTTCGAAAGCCTGGTGCAGCTGGTGTCGCTGCAGATGCTGGCGGGCCACCGTTATTGGCAGGGCGACGCCCAGGCGGTGGTACGGCTGCATATCGGCTTGGAATCGCCGCAGGACCTGATCGATGATCTGCGGCAGGCGCTCGACATGGCGGGCCGGTAAAAAACAAAAACGGCTTTCGGTGATGGCCGAAAGCCGCTTGGGGCCGTTGGGGCGGATCGCGTCCGCCTGCGTCGGTTACTTGCCGTCGCGCGCCATCGGGATCAGCTTGTTCACTTCATCGATCGCGCCCTGGTAGCTGTTGCCGGCCATGACCGGCGACGTCAGGTACTTGCCGCCCACCAGGTAGGACGGCGTGCCGTCGATATTGGCCTGCTTGGCCCACTGCGTGGCGCGCTCGGCCTGGGTGACGACGGAAAACGAATCGAAGGTCTCGTCGAACTTCTTGCGGTCCACGCCTTGCGAGGCGGCCCAATCCGCCATCGCGGCCTTGGTGAACAACTGCTTGTGTTCCTGATGGATGGCGGCGAACACCTTGGTGTGCAGGTCCGGGCGGTTCAAGGCCTGCAGGGTGTAATACAGCTGCTGCAAGGGCTTCATGGCCGCGTTGAATGCGATCGGCACCTGCACCAGCACCACGTCGGCCGGGGCGGTCTTGGCCCAGCTTTCCACCATGGGCTCCATCGCGGCGCAGTGGGGGCAGGTGTAGGCGAAGAACTCCATGACCTCGATCTTGCCCTGGTGGTCGCTGGGGATCGTCGGATTGATCACCTGGTAGGCCGGGCCGGTGGACTGTGGGGCTTGGGCGTGGCTGAGGGGCGCGAACAACGCCGTGGCGGCAAGGGCGGAAACCGCCAGCAGGCGGCGAAACAGTGTGGACATGTCGGTCTGGATCCGAGGTTGAAGTCTAAGACGTGTGCGGTAGACAGGCGCGGCGGGAGCGAGTTCCACCCGGCGGCGCTACTGGCGGACCACCGCCACTTCGATTTTGTTTTCTCCCAGCCGGGTGCGGGCGCGATTCATGTCGTCCAGGCGGGCGAACGGGCCCACCCGCACGCGATTGATCGGCTTGCCGTTGACTTCCGCGCGTTGCACGGCCACCGGCAGGCCCAGCAGCAGGATGCGAGCCCTGAGGGCTTCGGCATCGTCGGCGGCCCGATAGGCGCCGGCCTGCAGGAAGTACTTGCCGCCGCCGTCCTTGGCGGTGTCGCGGGCCGCCGGGCTGGCGCTGGCCGTCGCCGCCGGGGCCGGCGGCTTGGGCGCCGCTTTTTCGGCGGGTTTGTCCGCGGGCTTGTCCGTGGCGCGGGGCGCGGGCTCCGGGGTGCTGGGCAGCGTGGCGATCAGCGCGCCCAGGTCGTCCTGGCCCGAGGAGCCCGGCGCCGGCCCGGAAGGCGCGGGTTGGGCGCCCGGCACGGGCGGGGACGGGGTTGCCGTCGGACCGGTCGGCGCGGTGCCGGCGGCGCCGTCGCGGCCGTACAGGCCTGCGTTGGGATCCGGGGCGTTGTGCACATCGGGCAGGGGGGACTGGTCGGCGTGGCGCGAGGCCCGGTCGACAAAGGGCACCGGCGCGCGCGTGACGTAGAAGGCCACCGCGGCGGCCACGACCAGGCCGATGAGCAGGCCGGTCAGCACGCCGTAGAGCGTGCTGCCGCGTTCGGACGATCGCTTGGCGGGTTTGCGTTTGGCCATGGCGACCTACATGCGCTGGGGCGCGGAAACGCCCAGCAGCGCCAGCCCGTTGGCCACCACCTGCCGGGTGGCCGCCGCCAGCCGCAGCCGGGCACGCTTCAGGGCGACATCGTCGACCAGCACGCGTTCGGCGTTGTACCAGGCGTGGAAGTCAGCCGCGCAGTCGCGCAGCCAGAAGGCCACGTGGTGCGGTGCCAGTTCCTGGGCGGCGAGCTGGATGACGCCGGGGAATTCGGCCAGGCGCTGCATCAGCGCGAATTCCGACGGGGCCGTCAATCGCGTGATGTCGGCGGCGGCGATGTCCGGTTCGCTTTCGCCGGACTGGCCCACCATGGAGCAGATCCGCGCGTGGGCGTACTGGATGTAGTAGACCGGGTTTTCATCGCTTTGCGACAGCGCCAGGTCGACGTCGAACACGAATTCGGTATCGGCGCGGCGCTGGATCAGGAAGTAGCGCACGGCATCGCGTCCCACCCAGTCGATCAGGTCGCGCATGGTGACGTAGCTGCCGGCGCGCTTGGAGATCTTGACCTCTTCGCCGCCGCGCATCACCTTGACCATCTTGTGTAGCACGTAGGCGGGATAGTCCTTGGGAATGCCGAGGTCCAAGGCTTGCAGGCCGGCGCGCACGCGCGCCACGGTGCCGTGATGGTCGCTGCCCTGGACGTTGACGGCGCAGCGGTAGCCGCGTTCCCATTTGTTCACGTGGTAGGCGACGTCCGGCACGAAGTAGGTGTAGCCCCCTTCGCGCTTGCGCATCACGCGGTCCTTGTCGTCGCCGGTGCCCAGTTCGGTGGTGCGCAGCCACAGCGCGCCTTCGTCTTCGTAGGTATGGCCGCTGGCGATCAGCTGCGCGACGGTCTGTTCGACGCGGCCGGTGCTGTACAGCGAGCTTTCCAGGAAGAAGTTGTCGAAGGTGAGGTCGAAGGCCTGCAGGTCGCGGTCCTGTTCGCAGCGCAGGTAGGCCACGGCGAAGCGCCGGATGTCCTCCAGGTTTTCGACATCGCCGGTGGCGACGGTTTCCTCGCCATCGGCCGCGCGCACGGCGGCGCCGGCCATGAATTCCTTGGCGATGTCGACGATGTATTCGCCCTTGTAGCCGTCTTCCGGCCAGCCGGCCGCGTCCGGCCCGAGGCCCTTCGCGCGCGCCTGCACGCTGATGGCCAGGTTTTGGATCTGGTTGCCCGCGTCGTTGTAATAGAACTCGCGCGTGACGTCATGGCCCACGGCGTCGTAAAGGCGGCAGATCGCATCGCCTAGCGCCGCCTGGCGCGCATGGCCCACGTGCAGCGGGCCGGTGGGATTGGCCGAGACGAATTCGACCAGCACTTTTTCGCCATGGCGCGCCGCGCGGCCGTAGGCGTCGCCTTGCGCCGCGATGGCGGCCAGCACGGCTTGCCGCGCCGCCGCGGTAACGCGGATATTGATGAAGCCGGGTCCCGCCACTTCGGCCGCGTCGACGATGTCGCGCGCGCGGACGTCGGCCCTCAAGGCGTCGACGATGGCCTGCGCCAGTTCGCGCGGATTGCGCTTGGCGGCCTTGGCCACCTGCATGGCGACATTGGTGGCCACGTCGCCATGGGCCGCGACCTTGGGGCGTTCCAGCAGGATGACGGGCCGCGCTTCCGGCATCAGGGTGCCGACGGCGTTTTGCAGTAGAGAGACAAGAAGGTGCTGTTGCTCAGGGAGCATGGGGACTCGGAAAAGACGGGAGAACAGGCGGCGGGACGCAATGCCGCGAATTACGGGATGATACCGTGATTTATCCCGCCGCCGCCCTGCCCGCCGGGGCCGGCATACGGCGATACGGCGCCGATAGGCACCGGTGCCCGGGACGCCGCGCTTGCCGCGGCAGGCGTAGCGATCGGGACGGCGCGATCCGCGGCTGGCGGGGCCCATTGGGGGGTGTTCACGATGGAAGCTGCAGATCCAGCGTCCGCCGCAGCCAGTCGCGATAGCCCGCCATGTCTACCGTGCCCACGGCGGATTCGTCGGTGTCGGTCCACCCCCGCACGCGGTGGATGAAGGCCTCGACCTCGGCGCGCGGCGCGTCGCCGTATCGCGGGTGCTCGCCCTGGGTCGCCGCCAGCGTGTCGCCGCCGCCTTGCAGCACGGCGCGGTCTTCGCCGGCGCGCCGGCCCCGGCGGCCGCGTTCGTCATGCAGCACGGGGTTGTCGATGCGTTGAAACGCCGCGGGCGGGGGCAGGAAGGCCGCACCGGCGTCCGCGGCCTGCTTGAGCATCCATGCGAGCGCGACGTCCGACAGGTCGCCGCCCGGCCGTGCGCTTTCGAGGTCTGCCGGCTGGGGAAGATAGCCGCCGCCGATGTCGCCATGCGCGCCGATGAACGGCGCGCTGACCACGTTGGGACTGGCTTCCGGAGGCACGCTTAGCGGAAACAGCCTGCGGCGTTCATGCAGCGCCACGGCGTGCGCCACCCAGCGCCATTCCGCGGATACCGCCAGGTTGTAGTCCTCGTTGCGCGAGCCCAGTACGCCGAACTGCGCGACCGCGTCGAACAGCCCGACAAAGCGCAGGTCCGCGCAGGCGCTGACCGTGCCCAGCACGGGATCGCGCGTCCAGAACCGGCCGGCTCGATGGCGCTCGGCGATCATGTTGCCGAAGTGCATGGCCAGCGCCGCCCCGCGCGAGTAGCCCAGCAGGTCGATCGCGAGCGTACCCGCATGGCCCCTGGCCGCGATCTCGCGCAGCAGCGCATTCCATTGCGTCTCCAGGATGTCGGGCGATGAGGCGCCCGTGGCGGCGTCCACCATGCGCGGCCGCGCGAAGCCGGGCCCGCGATGGTAGAACACGGTGCCGTCCGCGTACCATCCGCTCATCAGGGCCACGTTGGTGCGCGCGCCGCGATCGCGGCTCGTACCGTCGAAGGCGAACAGCAGCAGGCCGTGCGGATCGATATGGCGGCGCGGCTGCTGGTCCGCGTAGCCGTAGGCCTGTGTATCGGGCATGGGGCCGGCGGGATCCGGTTCCAGGTAATGGCCGGCCCGGGGATCGTAGGTGCGCAGGTAGTTGTCGTGCAGGCCCGTTGCGGGGTCGTGGACATGGCCGGGCTGGCGCAGCGGCATGGACAGGTCGCCGCCGATCGCGATGGCGGCGCCCGTGGGCGACCACAATGCGCGCCAGCGCACCTGGCGGCCGGCATCGGTAATGGCGTGGGGCAGCCCGATGGCGTCCGCATGCACCGCATGGAAGACCGGCGGGTGCGTTGGGCCGTCGGCGCGGCCCAACGGGCGCGGCCGGGGATAGAGGATCATCGCCACCGGCACCCAGCCCGCATACACGAAGCGTTGAACCACGCCCATTTCGCCTGCGGGAAGCGGGCGTGCGATCGCGGCCAGCCGGTTGGATGCATAGAGATAATCCTCCGTGCGGTCCTGGGAACGGCGGCGGATGCGTTCGCCGTAGGCGTTGTGCGTATAGCGCGCCAGTTCGACGTGTCCCCGCGCCACGCTGGCCAGCCTTCTGTCCGGGCCGTAGTGCAGCCGCAGCTCGCCATGCGCGATGGGCAGGCCGCTGGCGTCGCGCCGCGCCCGATGGATCTGCGTCGTGGCACCGTCCTGCGTGGCCAGTGCGTCGCCCCCGGCTCGCCACGCATGGCGCCAGATGCGTGTCGCGGTGCGATCGATGGCGGGTGGGTGCGCCGCGGCGTGCGGGGCATGCGTGAGGGAAGCCGCTGGCGCATCGCCGCGGAAAGCCGGTACATGCGGATGCGGCGCGCCTTCGCCATGCCATGCCAGCGTGGCAGCGGCGCTGGCCAGGCGGCCCTCGCCGTCATGGCCGTAGGCGTACGCGCCGTGCCAGCCGGCGACGTGCAAGCGCTCTCCCGCGATGTGGCCGGCGGCGTCATAGCGCAGGCGCTGCAGCAGTATGGGCGCGCGGCCCGGCATCGCGGGGTCGTCCACCATCAGGGCATCCAGGTCGCCGTGGCGCAGCAGGCCTTGCGTGCGCAGGCCGTTGCCATGCACGTAACCGCCTTGGGGCAAGGCGCGCAGCAGCTCCTGGATTTTGCCGCGGTCCTCCCACGCGATGCGGGCCACGCGGCCGGCCGCATCGTAGGCATAGGTCAGCCGGCCGCCTTCCGGCAGTTCGTGCCGGAGCAGGCGGCCGTGTTCATCCCAGGTGTAGCGTTCGCGATAGCCATAGGCCGTATCGCCGGGCGCCAGCGCGGGACGATGCACGGTGCGCGCCACGAGCCGCCCCCCGCTGTCGTGGCGGCGCGTCTCGCGTTCGTGCGGATGATCCACGCGTGCCGGCGAACCGCCACGCCACGCGATCGTGGTCCGCAGCGCGTGTGTCGCCGAACGCATGATGATCTCCACGGGGCGGCCGGCATCGTCGTAGGCATGCCGCCAGACATCGCCGTTGGCATAACGCCGTTCCATCACTCGCGCGTCGTCGTCTTCCCGCCGCGTTTCCTCGCCCGTAGCATCGGAAGACCAGCCAGCCAGGCGGCCGCGCGCGTCCGACGTATTGAAGGACATGGCCAGGCCCGGCCATCCGGAATCCGTAGCGCGCAGCGCCAGCAAGGCGCCATCGTCGGGGCGCGCATCGCTACCGGCGCGCGAAGCCGCGCGCCGCGCCAGATGCAGGCCGTTCAAGCGCGTCAGCCGGCCGCCTGCGTCGTAGTCCGCTTGCAGCCCGGGCGCCGCGCAGCCCGGACATCCCGCGCCGTCCACGCGCAGCAATAGCGGGCGTCCGCCGCGGATGACGGTATGGAAATCCGTCGTGCCCGCCGGGCCGCGCACGCGCGTCAAGCCTGCCGTGCCGTCGGACTGTGGCGTTGCGATGTAGCCGATTTCGACGCGGTCGCGCGCGGCGTCCAGGGCACCATGCATCGACAGCACGGCACGGCCCTGTCCGTCGTAGGCCCAGCTATGCGTGCGCAGCGGGGCGGCGCCATCGCCGACGCGCCACGCGATGCCGGTCAGTAGATAGGGGTTGCCGCTTTGCAGCGCGGGTTCGTAGGCGTATTCGCGCTGCCATCCCGCCGGGTGCACGACCGTGCTCAGCCGGAATGCGCGGCGTGGGCCCTTGCCGGCCCGAGTACGCGTGTCCGTGGGATCCCCGTCGGCCTCCTCTCGCGCCTGCTGTCCAGCTGCCTGCACCGAGCCTGCGGATGGGACGGCAGGACCGCCCGGCGTGGCGTTCCTGGCGCGGGGCTGCTGCTCGTCCATACGCCTGGACGGCATATCGTGGCGATAGAGGTAGCGGCCGTGGGGCGTGTCGATGCGCGCCAGCCGGACGCCGGCCAGGCCGGCTTCGTAGGTGAAGCGCAGCGCCTTGCCCGCTTCGTCCACCACCTCGGCGATCGCGCCCGCCGTCGCGCCGGGCGTAGTATCGCGTAGGATGCGGACATGATGCCCATCCGCGCCGTCGATACGCGCCAACCGCCCGGCGGCGTCGAAATGCAGCGTGCGGCCGTCGCGCCATTGCCAGCGCCATCGGATGTCGCTGCCTTGCCGCCGTTCCAGCCGGCCCGCCGCATGGCCCAGCGGCAGGCACGTCGCATGGCAGCGAAAGTCCATGCGGCTGCCGTCGGCCTGGGCGATCTGCGCGCGGCCATCGGCCATGCGCCAGTGCAGGCGCGTGTCGTAGGAGAACCTCCATCCGCGTCCCAGCGGCCCGGCGCGCGTGTCCATCGCGTTGTAGTGCCGGACGAGCTCCAGGCCCACGCCGCCACCCGGGCCGGGCAGGTCGACCTCGCGCTGGTATTTGTTGCCCGTGACCAGATGGATGGGATTGCCGGCGCCCAGGTTCAGCATCGGCGCCGGCGCGCCCTGCGCGGCCGTATCGCCGGCCGGGCAAGGCTGTCCCAAGCGGGACACCGCGCAGGTCCCTTCATGCGTCGGCGCCGCGGCCGGGCCGTGTGGCGCCGCGGACGCTTGCGGTGCATACGCCGCGGCCGCGGCGGCCCGGCCCGCCGAACCGGCGGCCGCCGCGCCGTATGCCCACGCCGCCATGCCTGCGCAGACCGCCGCCACCGCGGCCGCTGCGACGACCTTGCCCACGCGACCGATGCGCCCAGCGCCCATCCCCATCTTCATGCCCTCCGGACGCACGCGCCGGCGCCCGGTGCGCGGCCTGTCGACGTCCTGCGCCTAGCGTGCGATTGGCAGCCTTGCCGCGTTGGGGTAGTGTATGAATTCGTCTCTGATGAAAGACCCTGGAATCACACCATGCTGATCTCGTTTCGCTCCAAAGCCGGCGCGGAAGTCCTGATGCTCTCGCACCACGCCGCCCCCTTGCTGCGGGCGGCGGGAAAGACCGTGCCCGATGCATTCCCGGAACGCGGCGTGTTCACGCCCGAGCAATTGCCACAGGCAATCGCCGGTATCGAAAAGGCGGTAGCGCTGGCCCCCCACCATCCCGAGGACCACGAAAACGATCCGGACGCGCCGGCGGTGCACCCCATGGCAAGGCCCGTGGGGCTGCAGCAGCGCGCCTATCCGCTGCTGGACTTGATGAAGAAAGCGCTCGCCAAGGGCGTGAACGTGACGTGGGAATTGGCCTCGTCGTGGTGACGCGCCACGGCAGCGCATGACCCTTATGCCGGAGGTTCGTACCCCCGGCCCACCGCCGCGCGACGCGGCAGGCAGTCGCGCAGCGACAGGAGGGTAGACCAATGCGCGCAGACGTCTCCATCCTTTACGATGCCCGACGGGCCATCCACCTGGTCACCCAGGTGGAACTGACGCCCGAAGGCACGGCGCGGGCGCGGGAATGGTTCGACCGGAACTGGGAGTTCTTCGGATGCGAGCCCTTGCGCCCCAGTGGCAAGGTGCTGCTGCTGGACAAGATACTGGGCGTGGCCGATGCGCTGGGCTATGACCTGCTGGCGCTGGACACGCGCCGCGCCCAGGAATTCGCGCACCACGCCGCGCTGGCGCTGGCCAGGTCGCGGATCACCGTCGACCTGCCGGCGCTGACCGTGGGCTATTGAACCCCTGAGATCGTGCGCGTGCGGCGCGCCATCGCCCGCGCCGGCTCAGCCTTGCGGACGCAGCTTGTCGTGCATCCACTTGGCGATGCACAGCAGCCGGTAGTCGTCGCCTTTCGGTCCCACGGCCTGCAGGCCCACCGGCAGCCCGTGCGGCCCGGTCGCAAAGGGCAGATGCACGCATGGCAGGCCGAACAGCGTCCACACGCGCCCGAACAGCGGGTCGCCCGTTCCCTGGTCGGCGAAAGGCGCCTCGCCCTGCGCGCTGGGCGTGAGCAGGACGTCGAAGCGTTCGAACCACCCGCCCACGCGGGCGTACATCTCGGCCGCCCGCTGCAGGTTGGCCTGGTGTTTGGCCGCGTCGATCTTGTCGCCACCCTGCAGCAGCGCCTGAAGTCCCGGACTGATCTGGCTGGCATGCCGTTCCCGTTCCACGGCGAGCGAACGCGTCGCTTCATGGGCCATGATGTCCGACTGCAATTGCACGAGGGCGCAGTATTCCGGCGGAAGGTCGACTTCCTGGACCACCGCGCGGGCGCGCCCCAGTGTTTCCGCTGCTTGCGCCAAGGCCTCGCGCGTTTCCGGCAGCGTGTGGCGCCATTGCGGGGTGCGGTAGATGCCCACGCGCGGCGGGCCGTCGTAGTTCAGCCGGCGTAGTGCCGGCTGGTCCATCAGCACCGAGGCGATCAGCCCGGCATCGTCGACCGTCCGGGTGAAACAGCCCACGGTATCCAGCGAAGAGGCCAGGGTCTTGATGCCGTCGCGCGGAATCGTGCCGAAGCTGGGCTTGAAGCCCACCACGCCGCAATAGGCGGCCGGCCGGATCACCGACGCGGCGGTCTGGGTGCCCAGTGCGAACGGCACCATGAAGTCGGCGACGGCGGCCGCCGAACCGCTGGACGAGCCGCCCGGTGTATAGGCGGTGTTGTGCGGGTTGCGCGTCAGCGGCGCCTTGAAGGTGGCGAATTCCGTGGTGACGGTCTTGCCGGCCACCAGCGCGCCGGCCTGGCGGCAACGCGTCACGGCGGCCGCGTCCGCTTCAGGACGGTGGTCCTGGTAGATGGGCGAGCCGTAGGCCGTGGGCAGATCCTGCGTGTCGAACACATCCTTGACGCCGAATGGCAGCCCATGCAGAGGACCGGTGATGGGGCCCTTATCCAGCAACAGGGCACGCGCGAGCGCCGCGTCCTTGTCCAGCGCGGCCCAGGCGTGCACGCTGTCCTCGCGCTGCTCGATGCGCGCGAAGCACGCGCGCATCAGCTGCACCGCGGACAGTTCGCGCCGTTGCAGCATGCGGACGGCGTCCAGCACCGTCAACTGATTCAAAACCATAGCCATTCAATAACTTCCCAGCGCATGCGGTCCGTGCCCGTGCATGCGGCATCGAGACCTTCCCGCGTCCCGCTCGCGCGCGGCGCCGGCGTGTTCCAGCAGCAATTGTGCCAGCCCCCCGGCCCATGACCATTCGTGTATTCCCCCAAAGCGCCGCGCGCTGCACTGCAATAACGGTGTCATGCACGGCTTTTAAGGTGAAAACGATTTCAATCCACAGAGACCCCTGCCCGTGCCCAGCAAACCTCTGCACCGGCCCTCGATTCTGGACATCGCTCGTGACGCGGGTGTGTCCCCGGCCACCGTGTCGCGCGCTTTCAACCGGCCGCAACTGCTGAAGCCGGACACTTTGCAGCGCATCGAACGCGTGGCGCGCAAATCGCGCTTCCGGCCCAACCGCCTGGGCAGCGGCCTGCGTTCGGGCAGCACCCGCACCATCGGCATGGCGCTGCCCACGCTGCGCAATCCGGTGTTCGCGGAATGCTTCGAAGGCGCCGAGGCCTGGGCGCACGACAATGGCTACAGCATCATGGTGACGACGACGGGCTACGACGTGACGCGCGAAGCCGCTGCCGTGCACAGCCTGATCGATCACCAGGTGGAGGGCGTGCTGCTGGCCGTCGCCAACGCCGCGCGCAGTGCCACCTTGCGCGAGCTGGCCGAGGACGGGCTGCCTTATGTTCTGGTCTACAACGAATCGCCGTCCCATCCCTGCGTGTCGGTGGACAACATGGCGGCGGCCGGCGATATGCTCTGTTGGTTGGCCGGCCAGGGCCATACGCGCATTGCCCTCGTGACCGGTCCCCTGGCGGCTTCCGATCGCGCGCGCCGCCGCCTGCAAGGCGCGCGCGCCTGCGCCCGGAAACTCGGCCTGCCGCCGCCCGCGCATCTGCCCATGCCCTCGCACACCGCCGCCGATGTCGGCATATTGCGCCAGGCCTTGCGGGAGCGTCCCGCGCCCACCGCCTTGTTCTGTTCCAACGACCTGCTGGCGGTGTCGGTCATTGCGCAACTGCGCGCCCTGGGCCTGCACGTGCCGCAAGCGTTGTCGGTATGCGGTTTCGACGGCATGCACCTCGCGGCGCTGATGGTGCCCCCGCTGACCACCGTGGAACAACCCAGCCGCGATATCGGCGCCACGGCGTGCGCGCAATTGCTGGCCCGCCTGCGCGGCGAATCCGCCGTGTCGCTGCGCCTGCCGCATCGATTGATGGCGGGCGGCACCGTCGCGGCCGCTGCGCCCTCGCCGTGACCGTCGACGTCCGCGCGCTTGCATGCCATCGTCCGGTCATGTTCGCACTGCACAATGAAAAGGATTTCATTTGCAGTCACAATAGTCCGGCCGCAGCCTGAGACCGAGGGGACATGGCAGCCATCGTTCTGGAGCAGTTGACGAAGCGGTACGCCGATACCGCCGCGATCCGCGAGATCGATATCGTCGTGCCGGCGGGCAGCTTCACGGTCTTGCTCGGGCCGTCGGGGTGCGGCAAGTCGACCACGCTGCGCATGATCGCGGGCCTGGATACGCCCAGCTCCGGCCGCATCCTGATCGGCGGGCGCGACGTGACGCATCTGCCGCCGGCGCAGCGCCGCATCGCCATGGTCTTCCAGTCGTATGCATTGTTCCCGCACCTGACCGTACGGGAAAACATCCTGTTCGGCCTGAGGGTGCGCAAGGAACCGCGTACGGACTACGACCGCCGCCTGGCGCGCGTGGCCGAATTGCTGGGACTGGAAGCACTGCTGGACCGCAAGCCCGCGCAGCTGTCCGGCGGCCAGCAGCAGCGCGTCGCCTTGGGCCGCGCGGTGATTTCCGAGGCGCCGGTCTGCCTGATGGACGAACCCTTGTCCAACCTGGACGCCCAGCTGCGCCACGATATGCGCCGCGAGATCCGGTCTCTGCAGCGCCAGCTGGGCATCACCATGGTCTACGTCACGCACGACCAGACCGAAGCCATGAGCATGGCCGACCAGATCGTGCTGTTGCGCAACGGCACGGTGGAACAACGCGATACGCCCGACGGCCTGTACGCGCGTCCCGGCACGGAATTCGCCGCGCGCTTTATCGGCACGCCGCCGATGAACCTGTTGATGCTGGACAGCGTGGGCGGCGCACAGGTCGTGGCCGGCACCGGTGAACCCGCGGTCGCGGGCGCGCCGGCCACCGCCGTCCGCCTGGGCGTGCGGCCCGAACACATACGCCTGGCTGCGCAGGGCCGTCCCGCCGTCGTCCAGGGTGTCGAATACTTCGGCGCGGATTCCATCGTTACCTGCGCGGTCGGCGCCAACGCCGGCATTGCCGTGCGCCTGACCGGACATGCCGCGGTCGTCGCCGGCGAATCCGTCCGCCTGGATTGGGCGCCGCAGCACCAGCATTTCTTCGACGCGAAGGGGGCGGCCCTATGGCCGTCATGAACGCGCGGCAGCATGTTTTCCGTTTTTATTCGTTTTCCTTTCCATCCAGGAAGCCACTATGCGACGCACCGTATTGAAAAGCCTTGCCGCCGTCATGGCCGGCGCGCTGTTCTCCCTGCCCGTCCACGCCCAGCAGCCGGTGGACGTGGAGTTCTACTATCCGGTGGCGGTGGGCGGCCCCATCACCAAGATCATCGACACCATGGTGGCGGACTTCCACAAGGAAAACCCCGACATCAACGTCAAGCCGATCTATGCCGGCACCTACCAGGACTCCATCGCCAAGGTGCTGACGGCGATGAAGGGCGGCCAGCCGCCGCAGCTGGCGGTGCTGCTGTCCACCGATATGTTCACCCTGATCGACGAGGACGCCATCGTGCCCATCGACGGGCTCGCCGGTGATACCGCCGGCAAGGCGTGGCTGGGCGGCTTCTATGACGCCTTCATGCAGAACAGCCGCTCCGGCGGCCACGTATGGGGGGTGCCGTTCCAGCGCTCCACCATCGTCATGTACTACAACAAGGACCTGTTCAAGGCGGCGGGCCTGGACCCGGAACATCCGCCCGCGACCTGGCAGGAACTGGTAGATGCGTCCGTCAAGCTGACCAGGAAGGATGCGTCCGGCCACGTGACGCAATGGGGCCTGGAGATCCCTTCGGGCGGTGCCTTCGCGTATTGGCTGTTCCAGGCGCTGACCACGCCCAATAACGCCATCCTGATGAACGAGGCCGGCAACCAGGTCATGTTGGACAAGCCCGCCGTGGTCGAGGCCGCGCAGTTCTGGCGCGACTTGTCGGCCAAGCATGGCGCGATGCCGTCGGGCACGATCGACTGGGGCACCACGCCCAAGGACTTCCTGGAAAAGAAAGCCGCCATCGTGTGGACCACGACGGGCAACCTGACCAACATCCGCGCCAATGCCACCTTCCCCTTCGGCGTGGCAATGATGCCCAAGAAGGTCCGGGGAGGCAGCCCCACCGGCGGGGGCAACTTCTACATCTTCAAGAGCGGCACGCCAGCCCAGCAAAAGGCCGCGCTGAAGTTCGCGCAGTGGGCGACCTCGCCCGAACGCGCCGCGGACTGGAGCATCGCCACCGGCTACGTCGCGGTGACCCCGGCGGCCTGGGAGACACCCAAGATGAAGCAGTACGCGCAGCAAGTGCCCGCCGCCGCGGTGGCGCGCGACCAGCTGGCAGTCAGCGTGGCCGAGTTCTCCACGCACGAGAACCAGCGCGTTACCAAAGTGCTTAACGATGCGCTGCAGGCCATCCTGACCGGCGCGAAGCCCGCGCAGCAGGCGCTGGCCGACGCGCAGCGCGAAGCAGACCGCATCCTGCGACCCTACCGATGAGCCCTCGCGTCGCGCCCGGGATGAAGGCGGTATACGGCTGGCTGCTTCTGCTGCCTGCCCTGGTGCTGCTGGCCGCCTTCACCCACTATCCCGCCATCGCGACGCTGTGGCACAGCTTCTTCTCCACGCCCAAGGGCCGCCGTCCCGCGGTGTTCGTCGGCCTGGACAACTACCAGGCGATGCGCGACGACCCGGTATTCTGGCGGGCCCTCTGGAACAACCTATGGTTCGCGCTGGGCACCATTCCGACGGCGGTGGCGCTGGCGCTGCTGATGGCGCTGTGGGTCAATCGCAACCTCGCCGGCCGCGGCTTCCTGCGCCTGTCGTATTTCACGCCCACGGTGCTGCCCATGGTGGCCGTGGCCAATATCTGGCTGTTCTTCTATACCCCGCAGTACGGCCTGATCGCGCAGGTCCTGCAGGCCTTCGGCCTGCCGGGCGTGAACTGGCTGGGGTCGCGCGAAACTGCCTTGCCCGCCCTGATGCTGGTGTCGGTATGGAAAGAGGCGGGTTTCTTCATGATCTTCTACCTGGCCGCGCTGCAAGGCGTATCGCCTTCGCTGCGCGAGGCCGCCATGCTGGAGGGTGCATCGCGCTGGCAGTACTTCCGGCGCGTGCTCTGGCCCTTGCTGATGCCGACCACGCTGTTCGTCCTGATCAACGCGCTGATCAACGCATTCCGGCTGGTCGATCATGTGGTGGTGATGACGCGCGGCGGTCCCGACAATGCAAGCACGCTGCTGCTGTTCTACATCTTCCAGGTGGGCTTCAGCTTCTGGGATACCGCCTATGCGGCGACCCTTACCGTGGTGCTGCTGGCCGTGCTGGGCCTGGCGGCGCTGCTGAAGTTCCGCTGGCTGGACAAGAGGACGCACTATCAATGAAGCTCGCCTCGACCTCCTCGATCAAGCCGATGCCGGCCGAGGCGGCGCACGCCGGCACCCGGCGGCCGGGCCTGATGCAGCCCCGCCTGGACACGCTTCTGGATACGGCCGGCGCGTGGCTGTTGGGCATCCTGTGGATCCTGCCGCTGCTCTATGCGGTCTGGGCCGCGATCCATCCGCCCGCGTACGCCACGCGCTTCGATCTCTTCGCGCCGCTGACGCTGGAGAACTTCGTGCGCGCCTGGGACGCTGCGCCGTTTCCGCGCTATTTCCTGAACACCTTCTTCCTGGTCACCATGGTGTTGGCCGCACAGCTGGTGCTGTCCACCATGGCGGGCTATGCCTTCGCCCGCGTCGACTTCCGTGGGCGCGACCTGGTGTTCATGCTCGTGCTGCTGCAGCTGATGGTCATGCCCGACGTGCTGATCGTCGAAAACTACCGCACCATGAGCTGGCTGGGCATACGCGATACGGTGTTTGCCATCGGGCTGCCGTATTTCGCGTCGGCCTTCGGCATCTTCCTGCTGCGCCAGACCTTCAAGACCATCCCGCGCGAGCTGGAGGAAGCCGCCCGCATGGAAGGCGCCAACGGCTGGCAGATACTGATGAAGGTCTATGTGCCGCTGGCCCGGCCCACCTACATCGCCTATGGCCTGGTCTCGGTCAGCTACCACTGGAACAATTTCCTGTGGCCGTTGATCATCACGAATTCCGTCAACACGCGTCCGCTGACGGTGGGACTGCAGGTGTTTTCTTCTTCCGACCAGGGCATAGACTGGTCCGTCATCACCGCGGCGACGCTGCTGTCCGCCGCGCCCTTGCTGATTGCCTTCCTGTTGTTCCAGCGGCAGTTCGTCCAGTCCTTCCTGCGCGCCGGCATCCGATAAAAAAAACCGCCAGCATGTCGTGCTGGCGGTTTCGTATGGGATGCGCGGATGGCAAGGCCGGCTGGCCGCGGCCGCTAGGCCGGCGGCCAGCCCAGGCATCAAGCCGTGACGGCTTCCGCCGGCTCGGTGGACGACGCCGCGGCATTGGCCTTCAAGTGCCGGTTGATGGCGCACAGCACGGCCTGGAACGAGGCGGTGACGATATCGCGGTCCACGCCGACGCCGAAGCCCGTCGAGGAATCGCCCACGCGCACTTCGATATAGCTGGCTGCCCGCGTATCCGAGCCGGCGCCGATGGCGTGTTCGTGGTAATCCATGACGCGCGCCGGCATGCCCAGCGCCGCGACGAAAGCCGAGATCGCACCGTTGCCCTCGCCCGTAACGGTGCGGCGTTCGCCGTCGACCTCGACGTCCGCTTCCACGCGGAAGTGCTTGGATTCCGCCGCGGCCGGATCGCCGATGATGCGATGGCGGATGAGTTTCCAGGGCGCCTGCTGTTCCAGGTATTCCTGCTTGAAGATATCGTAGACATCGGTCGCGGTCACCTCGCGGCCGGTTTCATCGGTGACGCGCTGGATGGCGCGGCTGAATTCGATCTGCAGGCGGCGCGGCAGTACCAGCCCGTGTTCCTGTTCCAGCAGATACGACACGCCGCCCTTGCCGGATTGGCTATTGACGCGGATCACGGCGTCGTAGCTGCGACCCAGGTCGGCGGGATCGATGGGCAGGTAGGGCACTTCCCACAAGGCGTCGGGCTGCTGCCGCGCGAAGCCCTTCTTGATGGCATCCTGGTGCGAACCGGAGAAGGCCGTGAACACCAGATCGCCCGCATAGGGATGGCGCGGGTGCACGGGCAGCTGGTTGCAGTATTCCGCGCAGCGGCGCACTTCGTCGATGTCCGAAAAATCCAGGCCGGGATGCACGCCCTGCGTGTACAGGTTCAGCGCCAGCGTCACCAGGTCCACGTTGCCGGTGCGTTCCCCGCTGCCGAACAGGCAGCCCTCGATGCGGTCCGCGCCCGCCATGACGGCGAATTCGGCGGCCGCCACGGCCGTGCCGCGGTCGTTGTGCGGGTGCACGCTCAGCACGATGCTGTCGCGGCGCGCCAGGTTGCGGTGCATCCATTCGATCTGGTCGGCGTACAGATTGGGGGTGGTCGCTTCGATCGTGGCCGGCAGGTTGACGATCATCTTGTCGCTGGGCGTCGGCTGCCAGACGGCGGATACCGCGTCGACGACTTCCAGCGCGAATTCCGGTTCGGTGGTGCTGAAGACCTCGGGCGAATATTCGTAGCCCCATCGGGTTTCCGGGTGGCGCGCCACGGCGGCTTTCACCAATTCCGTACCGGTGGTCGCGATCTTCCGGATCTCGTCCTTGCTCATATTGAAGACGATCTTGCGGAAAGCCGGGGCGACGGCGTTGTACAGGTGCACGATCGCACGGCGGGCGCCTGCCGCCGCCTCGACCGTGCGCGCGATCAGGTCTTCGCGCGACTGGGTCAGCACGATGATGACCACGTCGTCCGGGATGTGCTTTTCGTCGATCAGCTTGCGCACGAAATCGAAGTCGGTCTGCGAGGCGGAGGGAAAGCCGACCTCGATCTCCTTGAAGCCGATCTTCACCAGCTGTTCGAAGAAACGCAGCTTGCGCTCGATGCTCATGGGCTCGATCAGCGATTGATTGCCGTCGCGCAGATCCGTGCTCATCCAGATCGGCGGCTGGGTAATGCGCCGGCTGGGCCAGGTGCGTTCTGCATAGTCCTGCGCGAAGGGCGCGAAGGGACGGTATTTCTGTGCGGGGTTGGCGAGCATCATCGGGTTACCTCAAGGCATGTGCATGAATCCCGGTGTGCGGCGCCTGTAGGGCGATGCCGCTGATTCACCTGTCCTGCCGGCAGCGCCGCGATTATCGGCGGCGATGAACACGGGCGGGTCTTGCCTGGCCGGGCCAGCGGGGATTCGTGTTTTGAAAGGGAAAGACGTTGTGGCGCAACGGCTGCCGAACTACCACTGGACGCTAGGCCCGGCAACCGATCGGTAGTTGTAGCGATAGCGCCAGCGAGCCGCCGCTGGTGGTGATGGTGGCAAGCTCGATGGCGAGGCCAGCGGCCGCCGCGGTCGACACCCCTGCACACCCGCCTTGCGCGGAACGCAGGCCGCCCATCGGCGCGCCGTGGCGTCCGGTGGTCATCGCGAGAAAGGTGCGGTTAGCGGCCATGGGAATGATGATGAGCAAGCCATAAGTCAACCACATTTCGGCCGAGGATGCAAATGTGTTGTGCTGAACTGGCCGGATGTGTCGCGGTACGCCGCGACACGGCTTTTATTTGATCGGCCCGATGCGCGGTTCGATTGGGCCGTCGCTGTCCATCCCGGTTCGTACCGGGCGGCGGCGCTCGCCGGGCAGCTCCCGCCCCGCGGGCAGAGGGCGTTCCGGGCGATCAGCGCGGTCCAGGCGGGCAACGCGATCACCCCGGTCCAGCCGGCCGGGCACCGTCTGTGGGATGCCCAGCAAGGCTTCCTGCTCGCGTACCATGGCGATCTTGGCGATGCGTCCGTGGCGGATTTCCCACAAGGTGCGTTGCAGATCGCCCACGGTGAACGGTTCGTCGCGGCTGCCCCAGCTCCAGCGCATCACCGCGATGACTTCCTCGCTGAGCGCTCCGGCCAGGTCGGCAAAGGTGTCCGCCGGTACCGTGCGCAACCGCGCCGCGTCCATATTGCCGCGCAGCCAGCCGCGCACGGCGAAGAACACGATCAGCGACCAGATGGCCACCACCGCCCACCACAGGTAGGGATTGATGCGGTTCAGCAGTTCGATCGTGGATGCGCCCAGGGGGTGCAGGAATTGGTAGTCCAGGGTGGCGCCGAAGGCCAGGATGCGCTGCGCGACCCAGAGCCAGATCACCACGGCCACGGCGATGACGATCGCCCGGACGACTAGACGGGGGGACGACAGTTTCAGCAGGGTCTGACGGATCAGCCGGCTATCCTGGCGCACGCGTTCGGGCGAAGTCGGATTCATCATGCAAAATATTGTACCTATGACGCGTCACGCCTTAGAACTCCGGCCCGGGCAACACCTTGCCCTGACCCCGCAGCTGCAGCAGTCCATCCGGATGCTGCAGCTTTCGACGCTTGCGCTGGAGGCGGAAATCTCCCAGGCGCTGGACGAGAACCCGCTGCTGGAGCGTGACGAGGACCCCGCCGCGGAAGACATCGACTCCAATCGCGAGGAATCGGCGCATGAAGACGATCCTACGCCGGAACGCGAGCCGGCGGTGGACGAGATGCCTGGCGCCAAGGGCGTCCATGCGGACGACGACAGCGACATGCCGGAGGCCGCCCGGGGCGAAACCCTGCGCGAACATCTCCTGGGCCAGCTGGCGCTGACGCGCGCCGGCCACCGCGATGCGGCCCTGGTCGCCCTGCTGATCGACGAACTGGACGACAACGGCTACCTGGGATCGCCGCTGGAGGAAATCCTGGGCTGGCTGCCCGCCGAAATCGAGACCGATCTCGACGAGCTGCGGGCCGCGCTGCGGCTGTTGCAGTCCTTCGATCCGCCCGGCATCGGCGCGCGCGATATGGCGGAATGCCTGGTGCTGCAACTGCGGGAACCGGATCTCGCCGCCTTGCCGGAAGCGGCCGCCCCCGCGGTGCTGGCCTGCGCGCGGCGCGTCTGCGCCGAACATCTGCCGCTATTGGCCGGCGCCAATGCGGCACGCCTGCGCGAAGCCCTGCAGTGCGACGACGCCACGGTGCGCGGCGCCCGTGCCCTGATCCTGAAGCTGGACCCCCGTCCCGGCCGCCGCTGGACGGTGCCGGTGGCCGATTACGCCATCCCGGACGTCATCGTGCGCAAGGCGCGCCAGGGCTGGCGCGTTGTGCTGAACAGCGCCGCCATGCCGCGCCTGCGCATCAACGGGGTGTACGCGCAGATGCTGGGCAACCAGCGCGAGGCCAGCCATTCCGCCTTGCACGCGCAGCTGCAGCAGGCCCGCTGGATGATCCGCAATGTGGAACAGCGCTTCGATACCATCCTGCGGGTGGCGCAGGCCATCGTGAACCACCAATCCGCCTTCTTCAGCCAGGGGCCCTCGGCCATGCGGCCCCTGATCCTGAAGGACATCGCCGGGGAATTGGGCCTGCACGAGTCCACGATTTCACGGGCCACGACCCAGAAGTACCTGCTCACTCCGTTCGGCACGATGGAGCTGAAGGATTTCTTCGGCGCCGGCGTGGCCACCGATAGCGGCGACGCCGCATCGGCGACCGCGGTCCAGGCCCACATCAAGCGGCTGGTGTCGGAAGAGAACCGCGCCAAGCCCTTGTCGGATAACCAGCTCATGCTCAAATTGGCCGAACAGGGGATCGTCATCGCGCGGCGCACGGTGGCCAAATACCGGGAATCGATGCGCATCGCGCCGGCCTCGGTTCGCAAGGCGCAGGCGGCGCTGCGCTAGGGCCGTTGAAAGCGCGCGACGTCCTTGCCTCGTCCCCGCTTTTTCTATTTGCGTGAATGCGAATAATTTTCGATAATTATTCTCATGTACGTTTGTGTCTGCAACGCCATCACTGAACGCCAGGTCCGCGCCGCCGTGGACGGGGGCGCCACCACGCTGGACGATCTTCAGTTCGAGCTGGGTGTCGCCACCTGCTGCGGGACATGTGCCGCGACCGCGGTCGAATATCTGCCCGGCGGACGCTGTTCCAGCGTCTGCAACGTGCGTTCCATGACGCACGCCGCGGCGGTACCGATCGCGGATCAAAGCGGTTCGGCCGCCAACGGCTTTCCCATTCCCATCGTCGCCGCGGCCTGACGCGCCGGCGCCGCCATGCGCTGCCCGTCGCAGAACTGGCGCAGCATGCCGGCCATTTCGCGCGCGCCGTCGGGCGCGCCCGGCCGCGTGATCAGGGCCAGCTCGGTAGGGACGATCGCCGGCAAGGCGTCGTCCAATAGCGTCGACGTTGCTTCCAACGCTTGTTCGTCCAGCAGCGAAATCCCCAAGCCCCCGCGCAGGGCCGCCTGTATCCCGGGCAGGTTCGGGCTTTCGTAGACGATGCGCCAGCGCCTGCCCGCGCGCTCCAGGGCATGTATCGCTCGCTCGCGGTACAGGCAGCCCGGGGGTCGAACCACCAGCCGTACGGTTTCGTCGCCGGCCGGCAAGGCGCAGCGGGCGCCCGTCCAATGCAGCCGTTCCGCCCAGGCCGCGATGCAAGGTCCCGCCCCGGGCTCTCGCTTCAGCAGCACGACATCCAGGTCCCTCTGGGCCAGGGCCACGCTCAAGCGGCAACTCAGGTCGCAGCACACCGATAGCCTGACATCCGGTCGCGACCGTGCGAAGGCACTGACGATTTCGGTCAGCGCGGGCACCGCGAAATCGTCCGGCAGGCCCAGCCGCACCACCTCCACGTGGGCGGCCTTGCCGACCGTGTCGTGCAGCTCGTTGGACAGTGCCAGCATGCGGCGGGCATAGCCCAGCAGGCGTTCGCCGTCTTCCGTCAGCAGCGCCTTGCGGCTCTCCCGGCGAAACAGCGTGCACCCCAGCTTGTCTTCGAGTTTGCGGATCTGCTGGCTGACGGTCGACTGCGTGCGGTGCACGCGTTCCCCGGCGCGTGTGAAGCCACCCGCGTCCACCACGGATACGAAGCTGCGCAACAGGTCGAGGTCCGGCATGCGAATTGTTCCATCGAATTTTCAAATACTTTCGATGGGAATAAAGAATTTGTCAATGTGTCTGGGGAGCAACACAATCGCGCCAACCGTTCCGAAGTCGGTGTCTGATTGCCACGGATCCATGATGAAAACCCTCCAAGCGGCCTCCGCCGTTCCTGCCGCTTCGCCCGCCCCTGTGGCCTGGGCCCCGATCGCCTTGTTTTGCCTGTTGTGGAGCTCCGCGTTCGCCGCCGCGAAGATCGCGCTGCGCGACTGTCCGCCGCTCACCTTGTTGACGGCGCGCTTCTTCATCGCCGCGGCGCTGATGATCGGGCTGGCCTGGATGACGGGCGGATTGCGCCCGCTGCGCTGGCGTCAGTGGGGCATGCTGGCCGCGCTGGGCGTGCTCAACAACGCGGTGTACCTGGGCCTGAGCTGGACCGGCATGATGACGGTCTCGTCTGCCTTCGCCGCCGTGATCGTCAGTACGAATCCCTTGGTGATCGGCGCGCTGGCCGGTCCGCTGCTGGGCGAACGCGTGGGGTGGCGCAAGGTCGCCGGCCTGTGCCTGGGGCTGGTCGGCGTGGCGCTGGTGCTGCGCTCGCGGTTGACCGCGGGGCACGAGGACCTGCAGGGCACGCTGCTGGTCGTGGCGGCGCTGGTCGCGCTGGTGGCGGGTACGCTTTTGTACAAGCGCCACACGCCCGCCAGCAATATCTGGCTGGCCACCGGCCTGCAGTCGCTGTTCGGCGGGATCGCCCTTCTGCCTTTCGCGTGGGTCTACGAAGCGCACCTGCCGGTGGCCTACACCGCGTCGCTGTTCTGGAGCATGGCGTACATGATCGTCGCCGTTTCCATCGGCGGGTTCGGCCTGTGGTTTTTGATTCTGGCGCGGTCCAGCGCCACCGCGGCCAGCGCGCTGCATTTCATGATGCCGCCGCTGGGCCTGCTGTTCGGTTGGCTGGTATTGGCCGAGCCGGTGGCCGTCATGGACCTGGTAGGCATCGGACCCATCGCCGTGGGTATCTGGATGGCGACGCGGCCGCCGCGGCCGGCGCGATGACGTGCCTGGCGGGGTCTCCGATCACGTGCCGGTACGCCGACTCATTCTCATTGCGTTGCTGGGTACGCTTTCAGATCACGCTCGCAGCGCGGTTTACCACATGCGTGCCAGGGGTATGCTGGCGCGCCCGTGGATGGTAGTCTGCCGGGATTCAGCAAGGAGTCCATCATGCAAGGCGACAAAACCGTCATCCAATTTTTGAACCAGCAATTGACCAATGAGTTGACGGCCATCAACCAGTACTTCCTTCATGCGCGCATGCTGCGCCACTGGGGGCTGAACAAGCTGGGCAAACATGAATACGAAGAGTCCATCGGCGAAATGAAGCACGCCGATCGCCTCATCGAGCGCATATTCATGCTGGATGGTCTGCCGAATTTGCAGGACCTGCACAAGCTGCTGATCGGCGAAGATGTACCGGAGATCCTCTCCTGCGACCTGAAGCTCGAACAGGCCGCCCAGGTCACATTGAAGGACGCCATCGCGCATTGCGAATCCGTACGCGACTATGTGTCCCGCGATCTGTTCCAGGACATCCTGGACGACACGGAGGAACACATCGACTATCTGGAAACGCAGATCGGCCTGGTGGACCAGGTGGGCTTGCAGAACTATCTGCAGAGCCAGATGGAAGTGTCGGAGTAAACCGTCAGGGGCGGTGCGGGCACTCGGCGATCGTGCCCCATGCCTGATTGGGCGCGCAATATTTATTGCGCGCATTCCACGCGCACGTGGGACGCTGGAAGAAACCGGCGTCCGCGCATTGTGCGAGTTCACGCCGCAGGGCATCCTGCCAGCCTTTCTGGCCCGCGGTGTTCGAGGCCTGTTGCTGCGGCGGCGGCATGTCCACGGATTGGATGATGGGCTGCTGGCTGACGTTGCGCGACGCCTGGATCTGCGCATACTGCTGCGCGGATTGCGCGGTCTGCGCCTGCTGGGTGGCCAGGTCCAGCGTCGATACATCGTTGGTGCCGGACGGCAGGGCCGATTGCGTGGCGGCGGCGATCTGCCGCGCCTGGTCCATCGAGATACTGTCGCGCGAGATAATCACGGAAGGATCTTTTACCGTGTCGAACAGCGACACCGTGCCCACTGTCCAGTTGGTCCCGGTAGGGCGGTCCGGCACGCCCAGCGTGCCGTCGATGCGTGGTTGCGGGGGCTGGGCCGTGTAGGGCCGGCCGTCCGCATCCAGTATCGGTTCCTGGTTCGCATCGGTTTCGTTGGGCGTGCGCGTAGCGGCGGGCGCATGCGCCACCAGCCAATCTCCAAACTGGATGCCGCCCCACGCGGAGGCGGCCAGCACCACCAGCAGCGTTGCGAACAATACTCGCCAAGACATTCCTGAACCTCTTAAGCCTGGGCCTTGTCGCCGAACACCCGTCCGCCATGTTCGCGCATCGCGTGGAACTTCACATCCGGATACAGTTCTTCCGCGACACGTAGCTGCGCGGGCGAGCCGATCAAAAACGCGGCCGCGTCTACGACATCATAGGCGATATGGGCGGCATTGGCATCCATGAACTTTCGCAGAGCGCGGGGGTCTTCCGACGTAATCCATCGTGCCATGGTGTAACGCGAAGGCATCAGCCGGGCGTCCGCGCCATACTCGGTTTTTAAACGGTGCTGCACGACTTCGAACTGCAGCTGGCCTATCGCCCCAAGCAGCATGGCACCGCCCGCGGCCACCGGGCGGAAGACCTGGATGGCGCCTTCCTCGCCCAGTTGCGCCAGGCCGGTACGCAGCTGTTTGGTGCGCAGCGGGTCCTTGACCTCAACGGCCTGGAACAGTTCGGGCGCGAAGAAAGGCAAGCCGGTGAATTGCAGGATTTCGCCTTCGGTCAGCACGTCGCCCAACTGCAGCACACCGTGGTTCGGGATGCCGATCACGTCGCCGGCATAGGCTTCGTCCAGCAGCTCGCGCCGCTGGGACAAGAACGATACGACGTTGTTGGGCCGCATTTCCTTGTTGGTGCGGCATACCTTCAGCCGCATGCCGCGTTCGAAGCGGCCCGAGCTGACGCGCACGAAGGCCACGCGGTCGCGGTGCGCCGGGTCCATGTTGGCCTGCACCTTGAAGACCACGCCGGTGAAGCGCGGCTCGTCCGGCTGCACGACGCGCTGCAGGGCCGGACGCGGACCGGGCCGGGGCGCGAGTTCCACCAGCGCATCCAGGACTTCCTGCACGCCGAAATTGTTGATCGCCGAGCCGAAGAACACGGGCGTCTGCTTGCCGTCCAGGAATGCCTGTTCGTCGAAGGCGGGGGCCGCCTCGTTGATCAGGCCGATTTCCCCATGCGCCTGGTCGAAGGCGCTGCCGAAACGTCCGGCGATTTCCGGGTTGTCCAGGCCCTGGATGAATTCGTTGTCGTCACCGCGCCGTTCCTGCCCCGCGCGGAAGATGCGCATGCGGTCCTGGCGGATGTCGAAGACGCCGCCGAAGCTCTTGCCCATGCCCACGGGCCAGGAGAACGGCACCGCGTCCATGCCCAGATGCGATTCGATTTCGGCGAGCAGGTCCAGGGGTTCGCGGACTTCGCGATCCATCTTGTTGATGAACGTGATGATGGGCGTGTTGCGGGCGCGGCAGACCTGCAGCAGGCGCTTGGTCTGCGGTTCCACGCCGTTGGCGGCGTCGATCACCATCAGGGCGGCATCGACGGCCGTCAGCACGCGGTAGGTGTCTTCGGAGAAGTCCTGGTGTCCGGGGGTGTCGAGCAGGTTGATGACGCTGTCGCGGTACTCCATCTGCATGACGGACGAGGCCACCGAAATGCCGCGCTGTTTCTCGATTTCCATCCAGTCCGAGGACGCATGCCGGCTGGCCTTGCGGGCCTTGACGCTGCCGGCGATCTGGATGGCGCCGGCAAACAGCAGCAGCTTTTCCGTCAGCGTGGTCTTGCCGGCGTCCGGGTGCGAGATGATGGCGAACGTACGTCGCCGCGCGACTTCTTGAGCGATATTCATAGACGGGAAATTTTACAGGCGGACGCCAAGCCGCGTTCCTACTGCGCGCGGCGAAAGCACGCCAGCAGCACACCGGCCGCCATGAAGAGCGAGCCGAAGGCGCGGTTCATCCACTTGATGTGAACAGGGCTGCGCAGCAGCCGCAGCACCTTCGCGGCCAGCAGCGTATAGAAGGCCATGGCCACCGTATCCGTCAATGCCAGGGTGCCGGCGATCGCGAGGTATTGCGGGGCCAGCGGCTGGCCGGCGTCGATGAACTGCGGGACCACGGCCAACAGGAAAACCGTGCCCTTCGGATTACTGGCGTTGATCAGGAAGCCGCGCAGGATCAAGGTGCGCCGCGATTCCAGCGAGGTCTCGCCGCCTTCCAGCTTGACCGGGGCGGCCTGCGCGCGGAACTGGCGCCAGCCCAGGTAGATCAGGTAGGCCACGCCCAGGTACTTGACCAGGGTGAACGCCGTTTCGGAGGTCGCCAGCAGCGTCCCCAGGCCGATGCCCACCACGGCCAGCTGAAACATGATGCCCAGGATCAGGCCGGCGGTGTTCCAGTACCCTCGCGCGAAGCCATGGCGCAGCCCCGAGGTCATGGCCGAAAGCGCACCTGCCCCCGGCGAAAACGAGATCGCCCACGACGCCAGCATGAAGGTCAACCAGGTGGAAAGCAGCACGGGTATTCCTTGTGTAGTCCTTGTCGGGGGCGCGGCGCGCGATGGCGCCCTGGCGCAACTTTACTTCGACGGCGGCACGGACGGCACCCGACGCGACCGTGCTTCGACAGGGGCGCGCCGGGCCGCATCCGGCGCGGGCTTTACTTCACTGGCCGCGCGGGACGAGGCCCCGCGTGCGTTTTACTTCGACAGCAGGGCCGGACGGCGTGCGGCACCCTGGTTGCCCGCGGCGCGAGACGCCGTGGGCGTCCCTTGCGCACGGGCGGGGCGGTCGCCTGGCGCGGCGCGATGGCCGTTGCCGGCGGCATGGCGGTCGCCGTTGGCGCCGTAGCCGCCGCCGGTCGTGCGGCTGCCATTCGCGGCACGCTGGCCGCCATTGCCGCTGCTGCCATTGCCGTTGCGGGCGCCTGCGCCGGCGCCGTTGCCGGCCCCCGCGTGGCGATTGCCGCCATTGCCGGCACGATCGCCGCCGTCCCTGCCGCCTGCGTGGGCCGGGGCCGCCGCGCCATTGCGGCGTGCGCCACCATTGGCCGCGCCGGGGCGATCGCCGCCGTTGCCGGACCGCGCCTGCGTACGGCCACGGCCGCCGCCGCGAGGCCCGCGCGATTCGCGCTCGTCGTCTTCATCGTCGCGTTCGCGCACGGCATTGGGCGATGGCGTCCAGCCTTGCACCTCGATGCGGTCGATGGGCTTGCGGATCAGCTTTTCGATGGCTTTCAACAGTTTGATTTCGCTGGGATCCACCAGCGAAATCGCGGCGCCCGTGGCGCCCGCCCGGCCGGTGCGGCCGATGCGGTGTACGTAGTCCTCGGGCACGTTGGGCAATTCGAAGTTCACCACCTGCGGCAACTGGTCGATATCCAGCCCGCGCGCGGCGATGTCGGTGGCGACCAGCACGCTGACGTTGCCCGATTTGAAGCCCGCCAGCGCCCGCGTGCGCGCCGCCTGGCTCTTGTTGCCGTGGATGGCGGCCGCGCTCAGCCCGTCCTTGACGAGCTTCTCGGCCAGCCGGTTCGCGCCGTGCTTGGTGCGCGTGAACACCAGAACCTGGTGCCAGCCGCTTTCGCGGATGATATGGCTGATCAGGTCGCGCTTATGGTGCTGTTCGACCAGGTGCATGGTCTGGCTTACCAGCTCGGTGGCCGTATTGCGCGGCGTCACGGAAACTTCACCCGGATCGTTCAGGACGCCGCGCGCCAGCGTGCGGATCTCGTCGGAGAACGTCGCGGAAAACAGCAGGTTCTGGCGCTGTTTCGGCAAGAGCGCCAGCACCTTGCGGATGTCGCGGATGAAGCCCATGTCCAGCATGCGGTCGGCTTCGTCCAGGACCAGGATTTCGACGCCGGACAAGTCGACGGTGCGCTGGCCGGCGTGATCGAGCAGCCGCCCAGGCGTTGCCACCAGGATGTCCAGCGGCTTCTTCAGGGCGCTGATCTGCGGGTTGATGTTCACGCCGCCGAACATCACCATGGACGTCAGGGAGGCGTGCTTGCCGTAGGTCTGTACGGATTCCTCGACCTGCGCGGTCAGCTCGCGCGTGGGCGTCAGGATCAGGCACCGCGGCCGGCCGGGCTTGCGCAGCGCCGGCTTGGTGTGCATCAGGCGGTGCAGGATGGGCAGAGTGAAGCCGGCGGTCTTGCCGGTGCCCGTCTGGGCGGCAGCCAGCAGGTCTCCGCCTTGCAGCACGAGCGGAATGGCCTGGGCCTGGATGGGCGTGGGTGCGGTGTAGCCGGTTTCGGCGATCGCACGCAACAGGGAATCGGCCAACCCGAGGTCGGCAAAGGATGTTTTGACAGTCAAGTACAACTCCAGCGGCAGCCTGTCGCTCAAGTTGAGTGACTCCAATCCAGGCGGACGATAGGGAGGAAAAGGAAGCGGCCCGTGGGACGGTCCCAGGGGCGCAGCACGTCGGCGAATGCCGCATGGCGCGGTGTGCGGATTGGCACTGCACACCGAAAGGCATTGTAGCGCACTCGGGAAAGCCCGTCGGTATAGTCCTGTAACGTTTTTTCGAGGAAAGGGGGGACCGCGTCATGGGGATCCCAAAGGGGCCTCCCTATAATCCCGCCTTTGTCAGCGGGAAGAACCGGCATCATGAAAAGAAGAGCAACTGGCGTGGTCGTGGGCGTCGTGGTGGTGGTCGGCGTGGCCTGGACCGCGGGCGCTTGGTACACCGGCAAGCGCGTGGAAGAGATCACCCGGCAGCAGGTCGCCGACGGCAACGCGCGCCTGCAGACGCTGTTCCCCGGCGGCAAGGTCACGCTGGCGCTGGAGTCCCTGGACCGGCACGTGTTTTCCACCGACCTGGTGGTGCGCGTCCGCGTGCAGGGTGCCACGGGCCAGCCCCCGGCCCGAGAGGACGTCATCGACATCGCGTCCCATGTGGGACATGGTCCCTTCCCGCTGGAACGGCTCAAGCACCTGCGGTTGCTGCCCGTCATGGCGGCCGGCGACTTCCGCCTGAAGGACAACGATACCGTCCATCCCTGGTTCACGTTGACCCATGGCGTACCGCCCGTTTCCGGCGACACCGTGATCTCGTATACCCAGGCCGTTTCCGGCACCGTCCGGGCCGAGCCGGTCAAGGTCGCGCGCGATGACGCCTCCTTCGATTTTTCCGGCCTGGTCATGAACTACAGCCAGGATGCCGGCAAGCACGTCCAGGCCCACGGCGCGATCGACAGCCTGGCGTTCAAGATGCTGAAGGGCGAAGCGCCGGGCCAGGTCGAAATCAGCGGCGTGACCCTGAACTCCGACATGCGTCCCGGCCCCGCCGACCTGCAGGTCGGCAAGACCACGCTGGGCGTCAAGCGCATCGCGCTGTCCGTGGCTGGCTCCGCGCCGGTGATCCTGACCGGCTACAACCAGCGCACCGACGTCACCGAGGACAAGGGCCTGCTGGGCATGCACGCGGCCTACGACATCGCCATGGTGAACGTGGGCGGCAAGGACATCGGTACGGCGCAGGTGGCGCTGGGGGCGAAGAACCTGGCGCCCGAGGCCGTCAAATCGCTGGCCTCCCTGTACGGCCGCCTGTGGTCGCGCGCGATGGAGCAGGCCCAGGCCAGCGGCGGCGCGCAGGCCGTGCCGCCTCAACCCGACCTGAGCCCCGAGGAACGCGCCCTGGCCCTGTCGGCGCGTGATGCGCTGCTGGCGGCCAATCCCAATATCTATATCGATCCCATCCTGTTCAAGACGCCGCATGGGGAAGCGCGCTTTACGCTGAACCTGGACCTGGCCAAGCCCGAAAAGGCCGACCTGCCCATCGACGAACGCATCGCCCAGACGCTGCGCAAGCTGGATGCAAAGCTCTCGCTTGCCCAGCCCATGGTCGCCGACCTGCTGGCGGACAACATGCAGCGCGACGGCATGGACGCCGCGGCGGCGAACGCCCAGGCGCAGGTGCTCGCGGCCATGATGGGCAAGGCCGCGGCATCGTCCGGCTACGCCACCGTGCAAGGCACCGATATCGTGTCCACCCTGCATTACGCCGAGCGCACCGTGGACCTGAACGGCACCAAGATGCCCCTGGACCAGTTCGCCGGCATGGTGCTGCAAGGCGTGATGGGCATGATGGCGCAGCCGGGCGCGGATGAACCGGACCAGGACGAGCCCGACGCGGACCAGCCGGACGAAAATGAACCTGACGCGCCGGACCAGGCGCCGGCCCCGGGTTCGGCCGTGCCGCGCTGAAGTTGACACGCCCCGGTCCGGGGCCCGCGCCGGCGGCGCGCGTCAGGCAATACGGCGCGTCAGTGCGGCCACGGCCGCGCTGCGCCGCGCACTGTCCTGGTAGCCCTCGGTCATTCCGCACCACTCCGGCCGCCCGCGCGCTTCCTTGATCTCGTCGGGCAGGCCCGCATCGCGCCAAGGGTCCTTGTCCGCGCTGCCCAGCCGCACGGGCTCGCGCGCCGCATGGCCGCGCCGTTCGAGCGCCTGCACCAAGGCGCGCTGCCGCACGGCCAGCAGGCGCAGCACAGGATCGTCCACCGTCAGCTCCCGGCGACCGCGCAGTTTGCCGCCCAGCCGCTTGCCGAAACGTTCGATGCCTTGCCACATGCCGCCGGCCGCGGCGCCGATCAGGGCCGCCGTGCCCAGGCTGATGCCGGCCAGCATCAGATCCACCGCGGCGCCCGCCATCGCGCCCGTCGCCATGCCGATGCCGACCTCCACGCCGGCGTCCCTGAGCGCGCGCGGATGGAAAAGATCCATGCCCCAGCGTTCGCCCTCCAGTGGCAGGGGCTCGCGCGCATAGTCGTCCTGGCGGAAGTTGTAGAGGGCCAGCAGCGCATCGACGCAGGCCTGTTCGCGCCGCCGCGCCAGTTCGCGCAGGCGCTGCGTGGCCTCGCGCAAGGCCGCCTCGTCGGCATCGCAGGACAGCCGCAGCGCCGCCACGTCCACCAGCAATTCGGCGATCAGGCGCAGCGCTGCTTCGTGGCGTTCCCGGCGCTCGCGCCCCAGCGCGTCGGATAGGCGAACCAGGACCTCCGCGTGGCGATCGAGCAGGATGGAAAGACGGTCGTAGAGCTGCTTTTCGCCGTCCAGCGGTGGTGCGACCGTATCGAATTCCAGCAGCGCATGCAGACCCAGGCGCGCCATCGCATCGCGCCATTGCATCGCCCGATGCGACGGCGCATGCACGAAATTCAACACCGGCAGCAGCGGCTTGCCACACGCCGCCAGCAGCGCGAGTTCGTCGCGATGCTTGCCCAGCACCGGATCGCGCGCATCGATGACGTACAGCGCGGCATCGCACTCCAGCAACTTTTCCAGCACGCGGGCTTCCTGTTCGAAGCGGCGACGCGCCTCGGGCGAATCCAGGAACAGCCGTATGCGGTCCGGGCCATCCAGGCGGCGGTCCCCGCACAGGTGCTCCATGTATTCCAGCAGCGCGATGCTGTCCTCCATGCCCGGCGTATCGAACCAGGCCAGGACCGGCCGCCCTTCCAGCCGCAGGCGCGCGCCCTGGACCTGCCGCGTCGTGCCCGCGCTGTCGGCGACGTCGCCGAAACCGGGATCCCGCGTCAAGGTGCGCAACAGCGATGTCTTGCCCGTGTTCGTGTGGCCGACCACGGCGATCTGCAGCAGGTCAGCCATGTTCGCCACCCAGCCAGCGCAGCGGCTGGTCCGCGGCGCGCATGATGGCCTCGGCCGGCATGCCGGCTTCCCGCAAGCGCGCCCGCCAGGCGGCCGTCCGGTCGGCCGGCGCCCCTGTTTCGTGGGGAGGCATCCCGGCGGCGTCGGGGTCGCCGGACCGTGCTTCATTGGCTCGCGGCGTACCGGGCGCGTCGTTGGCAGGGATGCCGGCCATCAGCCATATGCGGGTTTCCGCCGCCTTCCCGGCCAGGTCGGCGATCAGCGCCAGGGTGCCGCGATCCGGCGTCTGGCGTGCGTCGCAGGCCAGCAGCAGGCGCCGCGCGGGTGCCAGCGCCAGGGCGTCCAGCAGGGCGTGGCGCTGCTCCCGGCTGTCCAGGTTGCCGGCCGCGCGTATCGCCGGGGGCATGTCCGGCGGGGGCCATGCGATGTCGTCGGGCAGTTCAAGTCCCGCCAGCACGGCCTGCCCGCCGGTGGATGGCAAGGCTGTGGCGCCGATACGCGCCGCATGCGGCAAGGGCGCCGGGCCCTCCTGCCCGAGGGACTCGGCGGGCGGCTGCAAGCGTGAACGCAAGGCGGCGTATCCGGGCAGTGCCATATCGATGCGCAGTCCGCGCAGCGCGGCGCGCAGCCGCGCCACGCTGACTAGCCAGGCGGCCAGGCGGGGCAGGATGCCATAGACGACCAGCAGGCCGACGAGCCACCAGGCCCATTGCGCCTGTGCCGCGGCGGGCAGCACCTGCGTGCCGTCGCTCTGGCGCACGATATCGGCGGCGGGCAATGCGAAACCCAGGCGGGCAGGCAGCCATCCTAGCGCGTGCGTCAGGCCGACGAAGGCGTCAGGCGACAGGAGCGTGGTGGCCCAGGCGAAGCGGTAGCGGGCGGTGGCCAGCACGGCCAAGGCGGTGCCCAGCGCGGCCCCCAGCGCCGCCAGCCAGAGCAGGTGGCTGACGGCCCCGAACAGCCAGCGCGCGGCCCCGGCCCGCGCCAGCAGGGCCATCAGGGCCTGCGGCGGCAGCGCCGCATCCGGTCCGCGCGCCAGCTTGCGGGTCAGCCACAGCCACGCGCCGCCCAGGCCGCCCCCGGCCGGACCGGCGCGCACCGCGAAGCTGCACAGCCAGAATAGAAAGGTGAGAGCATGCAGGCCCAGCATGGCCACGGCCGCCCATACGATATTGACCACCCGCGTGCCGTCGCCCAGCGCGCTCAATGCCGTGCCCGCGCCGGCCGCCAGGGCCAGCACCAGCAGCAGGATGGCGGCGAGGCCGGCGCCCCGGCGCCATGCCGAGACGCGTTCGTCCAGATGTTCGCGGCGCGCGATCAGGCGGGCGCGCAGCAGGATGCGCTGTTCGACGGGGCCATCGGCGTGGCGCGCCTGGCGCACCGCGTCCTGGTCTTCCAGGGGCCCCCAATGTTCTTCACGCAGGCGCACGGTTTCCGCCAGCCACAGGTCACCGAACGCGGGGCGCGCATGGGTCGCCGTGGCTCCTGGAGGCGCGGCGCAGACGGGTGCCGCCATGTCACTCCTGCAGGGCGCCCGTCGACGTGTCCCGGTCGCCGAACCATAGCCGCAGCTTGTCTTCGGCCTGCCGCTTGACGTCATCGGTGATGTAGACCGCCACGGTGGCGAGCGCCGCGGCCATGACCGTCAGGTCGTCCGTATAGCCGGCCAGCGGCGCCAGATCGGGGATGACGTCCAGCGGGAAAACGAAATAGCCCAGCGCGCCATAGATCACGCGCTTGGCCCATTTGGGCGTGCCGGGAGCTTGCAGCGCATAGAAAAGCCAGAGGGCTTTTTCCACGGCTTGGCGTCCGGCGCCTCTGGCGTGATGTGCCAGCTTGCGCCAGAACCGAGGCGGGCTGTAGGCGGCTTCATAAGCGGAATGCATGTCCACCATGATGTCCTTGCGAGAGGCCGCGGCACCCCTGGCGGGCCGCCGGCAGACCCTGCATTGTAGCCGGCGCGACTCCCGTTCGCGGGGGCGGGCCCGACGGCTGCATGGGCAAGTCGATGAAAATGTTGATTTTTGGCTGAAGATCGCGCATAATCTCAGAGTTGTTCGCGCGGCAAGTTCCGTAGCAAGTCCGGCGGCAGGCCTTTCGAGCCTAGCCCGAAGCACCCTCCAGGTTCTTCATCCGTCGTTCTTCCCTGTTCTTCTGCATCAAGTCCCCTGCCAAGCTTGGCCCCTGTCGGCCGCCGTACCGTAAACGGTAATCGGTCGATCCGCGATCCTTGATCGTTCCCTGGGCAGCTTCGCCGGTCACCGGCCCAAACCCATCCAATCACAACCCGGTGCGGCTTGGCGAACAGTCCCCGTGGCGGGGCCCCGATCCGCGTCCCAATTCAGTCCTGCGCCAGGCCTGAATACCGGTCCGGTCCAGGCCCGCTTCTTGCTCCCGGCCACGGCCCCGGCGCCCCCTCGTCCATCTGGCGGATGGGCGCCTGAATCATATGCAGCAATGATTCGGTCATCACTTTAGGCCACGATGCCAATATCGCGCGCCAGGCCGATCCCGCTGTGCAGTGCATGTCCGTCCCAGGCCGCAAGCCCGTGGCTCCGTCCTAGAGGACATGCTTTATTTGCTTTGGAAAATAATGACAATGACGATTACTACCCAACCTCATCTCGTGCCTCGCGCTGATCATGCGCTGGACGGCACCCCCATCCATGTCGGCGATATCGTGCATCTGCGTCCGGCGGATGGCCCGGTCATCAAGGCGCGCGTGATCTACAACGCGCCATTGAACGGCGCCACCACGTACACCACCGATCTGGTCACCCGTCCGGCGGACAACGGCCGCATGCACAAGCTGCGTTTCCGGTTCCGCCATGAGCACGTGCACGGCATCGAGCCCGTGTGCGGCCGCCTGCGCGCTCCCGCGCAGACCGCATCGGCGCGAGCGTCCGCCCGATAATACGCGCAGGTTAGTTCGTCCGTTTCTCCCCCCCTCGTCCGGAACCTGGCTCCAGCACCCGAGACCGAAGGGACTTGCGCACGTGGCCCTGGAAGCCGCGGCGCTCTGGATCGCCCGATTCTTCGTGGCGTCACGCCCGGGACCGCCATCGCACCATGACGCGGGTCCCATCCAGACCAGGAGACGCGACTATGTTCGCCGGCAATACCGACCGAACCGACGACACCCCCTATCTCGTTCCCGCGGCCCCTTCCACGGCCTCCGCCTTCGGTGGTACCCCCAGTGTCGGTGTTACGCCCAGCGGATACGCCTTCAAGCCGCAGCCCGCCATCCCAGTGGACATATACGCCGAGTTGTCCCATGCGCGCCGTGCCACGCAGGCGCGCCGGGGCACCTTCGGCCTGTTTCGTTTCGGCTGGAGTCTGCGCGGGCACCGTACGGCAGAGTCCACGGTTCGTCGCTCGGGCAGCGGCGGCGGCACCTCGCAGGCGCTATCCGGCAGTGGGCTGCTTCGCGGTGCCGGAACGTCCGGCGGCGCTGGCTGTGCCACGGACAGGATGCCGGTGCCTCCGCGTTTCCTCCCGCTGATGAACGACCTGGCGCTCCCGCCCGTGGTCCTGTCCCATGCTCCGTCTGCCGGCAACGCCATACACACCGCGCCGGCGCGTGATGCGCCGTGGCCGGGCCCCCGTGCGCCCTCCTGGCCGCGACGCATGCTGTCGGCCGTGGCCTATCGGCTTCGCTACCTGGCCGCTCCGGGCGAACACCGCAAGGCGCTACGCATGGCGTACATGCGCGAAAAGGTCATGGGCTCGGCGTATGTATTCCTGAACGCCATCCAGTCCGATGAGCCGCTGCTGCGGCATTTCGTGGATTTGCGCCGGCAGGTGCGGCGCCTGGACCGTCGCGCGGGCGTGGTTTCCGGTATCAGCGATGAAAGCGCGCGTGTGCTGCTGGAAGCGGCAGACCGCACGGCGAGCGCGCGGCGCCAGGTCAGGGACAGGATACTGGCGTTTCATCGCGAAGAATTGCTGTACGACGTGGTCGGCGCCGACGAATTCCATCGTGCCGACGCCGTCCTGCTGGTCGTGGAGTCCCGCATGGTCGCCGGTATCGCCCTGTACGGCGACGCATTGCGCTGCCTGGCCGCCGCCGACGTCGCGCAAGACGCCATCTGCGAGGCCATCGACCAGATCCTGGAACCTTTGTTCGCGCGCGAAGCCGCCGCGGAGGGCATGCAGCCCAGGGACTGCGCGGTCGCCCGGCTGCCCTATCGCACGCTGGTGCGCTTGCACGGGGTACTGTCCGCCGGCTTGGCGTGTGGCGGCGCGTACCAGACCTTCATGCAGGAATTGCTGCGCATCGTCGAAGCGAAGGTCGGCCTTCGGCCGCGCGCTTCGTCGGCGGATGCCCCTCTGGGCGGTGCCGATTGATAAAAAACGCTGTCCCGCATGGGCGTGGACGGTAGCTGGTGCCGGCTAGAGGAATCGAACCCCCGACCTTCGCATTACAAGTGCGCTGCTCTACCAACTGAGCTAAGCCGGCAAGGCGTCATGCCACCGCCGCAGGGCGCGTGGATGTCGCGAAGACGTGCATTGTATACGCGGCATTGCGCCGCGTCAGAAAGCCGCGGGCCGGCCGAGACGCCGACGGCCGCGTGCTATTTCACGATGGTCAGGTGTGGTCGTGGCGGCGGTGGATCGTCGTCCTTGCCGCCATTGGGCTTGTCGTTCTGGGGGCCTTGGGCGGATGCGTCGTCGGCGGCCGCCGCGATACCTTCGCGCCCATGCCGGGGTGTCGTGGCGTCTTCTTCGTCCTGCACCTCGAAGCCCATGCCCGCGCCTGTTTCGCGCGCGTAGATGGCGCTGACCGCGCCGACCGGCACGGAGACCATCTCGATCACGCCGTTGAAGCGGGCCTGGAACTCGATGTACTCGTTGCCGAGCAACAGCTTGTTCGTCGCCAGGTTGCCGATATTGAGCGTGATCTGGCCGTCGCGCACGTGCGCGGGCGGCACCATGGTGCGGTCGTTGACCTGCACCACGACGTACGGGGTGTAGCCGTTATCCGTGCACCACTCGTGCAGCGCACGGATCAGATACGGTTTGGTCGATGATTCACCCATGGATGCCATCCTAGCGACGCATCACCTTTTCAGAAGGCGTGAGTGCTTCGATATAGGCCGGACGCGAAAAAATGCGCTCGGCGTATTTCTGCAGGGGCGCGGCGTTCTTCGGCAGTTCGATGCCGTAATGATCCAGGCGCCACAGCAAGGGGGCCACCGCCACGTCCAGCATGGAGAATTCGTCGCCCAGCATGTATTTGTTCTTCAACAGCATGGGCGCCAGCTGGGCCAAGCGGTCGCGGATGTTCTGGCGTGCGCGGTCCAGGCGCTTTTCGTCGGGCTTGGCGTTGCGGTCTTCCAGGACCGACACGTGCACGAACAGTTCCTTTTCGAAGTTGTACAGGAACAGGCGGGTGCGCGCGCGCATGACGGGGTCCGCCGGCATCAGCTGCGGATGCGGGAAGCGCTCGTCGATGTACTCGTTGATGATGTTGGACTCGTACAGCACCAGGTCGCGTTCGACCAGGATAGGCACCTGGCCGTACGGGTTCATGACGGAAATATCTTCCGGCTTGTTGTACAGGTCGATGTCCCGGATTTCAAAGTCCATGCCCTTTTCGAACAATACAAAACGGCAGCGCTGCGAAAACGGGCACGTGGTTCCGGAATAAAGCACCATCATGGCGGTAAGTCCTTGTATGAAAAGCGAAAGGCCAGCGCCGCCAATCTAGCAGGCGCTGGCCCCAATTGCCAGGGGGGGCGGTTATGCCGAGGGCATGCACCCCGGCCCCTGTTGGGTTATGCCGATTACCTCACGTGTTTCCAGTAGGAAGCGTTCAACCGCAGCGCGACGACCAGGAACAAGCCCAGGAAGAGCAGTACCCAGACGCCGAGCTCCTTGCGGAACTGGGCCACCGGTTCCGACATCCAGCCCAGGAAGGCGGTGAGGTCGGCGACGTCATTGTCGAACTGGGCCGATTGCGCCGTGTTCGCGGCCTTGAAGGTCGCCGTGAAACTTTCGTTGCCGTGAAAATCGGCCACGTCATCCTTCTTGACCGTCGCGTAGCCCTGGGGGTCGTACACGGTGGTGACGCGTTCCCAGCCGCCCTCTTCGCCCTTGCCTTCGGCATGATGCATGGCGACGGTGGTCAGCTCGCGCGGACCCTGGCGTTCCCACAGCACATGGGGCATGCCCACATTGGGAAATACCAGGTTGTTCCAGCCCGTGGGCCGGCTGGTGTCGCGGTAGAACGAACGCAGGTAGGTGTAAATGTAGTCGATTCCGGGAGCGCCTGCAGTTTGGGACTTGGCCCGGGCGATCACGGAAAGGTCAGGCGGCGTCACGCCGAACCATTTCTTGGCGTCCTTGGGCGGCATCGCGACCGTCATCAGGTCGCCCACTTTCTGGCCGGTGAACAGCAGGTTCTTCCTGATCTGCTCATCCGTCAGGCCGATTTCGGTCAGCTTGTTGTAGCGCATCGACCCGGCGGCGTGGCAGTTCAGGCAGTAATTGACGAACAATTTGGCGCCGTTTTGCAGCGCCGCCACGTCGTTGACCCGGTTCGGCGCGGCTTCCAGGGGGTATCCGCCTTCAGAGGCCAAGGCGGCGGCGCACGTGAGCATCAACGTCACGGCACCCATCAGCTTCTTGATCATGGTCATTCCGTTATGTGTGCAGGGCTCAGTGGGCGTGATAGACGACACGTTCGGGCACGGGCTTGAAGCTGCCCAGCCGGCTCCACACGGGCATCAGGAAGAAGAACGCCAGGTAGTACAGGGTTCCGATCTGCGAGGTCAGATTCAACGCCGGGTTGGGCGGCTGCGTGCCGATATAGCCCAGCACCAGGAAGTTGATGATGAAGAGCCCGTAGACGGCCTTGTGCCAGCCCGGACGGTAGCGGATCGACTTGACCGGCGACTGGTCCAGCCACGGCAGGAAGAACAGGATCACCACGGTGCCGCCCATCGCGACCACGCCCCAGAACTTGGCGTCCAGCACGCGCAGCAACACGGCAACCACCAGCAGGATGACCGGCAGGACGATGCGGGCGATGCCCTGGCCCCGGCCCTTGAAGAACAGCGCCAGCGCGCCCAGCACGGCGGCGCCGGACAGCACCCAGGTGAAGTCGTCGGTGGTCGCGCGCAGCATGGAGTAGAACGGGGTGAAGTACCAGACCGGCGCGATGTGCGGCGGCGTCTTCAGGGAATCGGCCGGGATGAAGTTGTTGTATTCCAGGAAGAACCCGCCCATTTCCGGGCCGAAGAAGACGATGGCCGCGAAGACGATCAGGAAGCCCGCCACGCCCACGATGTCGTGCACGGTGTAGTAGGGGTGGAAGGGCACGCCGTCCAGCGGACGGCCGTAGCGGTCCTTGGGACCTTGCTTGATTTCCACGCCATCCGGGTTGTTGGAGCCGACTTCATGCAGCGCGACCAGGTGCGCCGCCACCAGGCCGATCAGGACCAGGGGGATGGCGATCACATGGAAGGAGAAGAAGCGGTTCAGCGTGGCGTCGGACACCACGTAGTCGCCGCGGATCCAGATCGCCAGGTCCGGCCCGATGAACGGGATGGCCGAGAACAGGTTCACGATGACCTGGGCGCCCCAGTACGACATCTGGCCCCAGGGCAGCAGGTAGCCGAAGAAGGCTTCGCCCATCAGACAGAGGAAGATCGCGACACCGAACACCCACACCAGTTCGCGCGGCTTGCGGTAGGAGCCATAGAGCAGCCCGCGCAGCATGTGCAAGTACACCACGACGAAGAACATCGAGGCGCCGGTGGAGTGCATGTAGCGGATCAGCCAGCCGCCGGGCACTTCCCGCATGATGTATTCCACCGACTGGAACGCGCGTTCGGCGTCCGGCTTGTAGTGCATCACCAGGAAGATTCCGGTGACGATCTGCAGGACCAGCACCAGCAGGGCCAGGGATCCGAAGAAGTACCAGAAGTTGAAATTCTTGGGCGCGTAATACTCGGAGACATGGGTTTTCCATGTCGAGGTGGCTGGAAAGCGCTTGTCCAGCCATCCCATGAAACCAGTCGATTCGACGGTCTTGTCGCCATCCATGAAGCAGCTCCTTTGCTAGTCGTGGCGGATCTGTCTAATGCGTGCGCGTGGCGACGCCCTGTCAGGCCTTGTTCTTTTCGTCGACCCCGACGATGATGCGGGTGTCCGACGCGTATTGGTATGGCGGCACTTCAAGGTTGTCGGGCGCGGGTACGTTCTTGAACACGCGGCCGGCCAAGTCGAAGCGCGAACCATGGCAGGGGCACAGAAAGCCATCGACGCCGGGGCCGACTTCATCCTGGCGATTCGGTGAGCAACCCAGATGGGTGCAGATGCCGACGCAGACAAACAGGTCGGGCTTGCGCGACCGATAGCCGTTCTCGGCGTATTCGGGCGTGAAGCCCGTGCGCTTGGAATCGGGATCGGCGAGCAGGGAGGTGTCTTTCTTCAGCTCTTCGAGCTGCTCCGGCGTGCGGCGCAGGATCCATACGGGCTTGCCGCGCCATTCCACCGTCATCATCTGGCCAGGCTGCAGCTGGCTGATGTCCGCTTCCACCGGAGCGCCAGCGGCGCGTGCCTTCGCGGAAGGCGCGAACGTGCCGACGAACGGTACGGCGGTTGCTACACCGGCCACGCCCCCAAGGGCACAGGCGGTTGTTACCCAGAAACGTCGCGATGGGTCAGGAGGCAGGTCAACAGGTGCTGCGCCTTCGTCATCGTGATACATCGTAGTCTGACTCATCATCCATCCTTGTTATGCGGCTACTGCGGGTCATGCCTGGGCCGTGTAGCGTCCCCCCTCCAGGGGATGTGGATTAAGCACCGGGCCCTGTACCTGGCCTTTTTGCCCCCCGGCATGCCGGAGGTGTCTTACTCCCCGGCATGCCGGGGCGGTAAATGCTTGATGATACGTAACGTCTTCGCAACCGCGTATTATAGCCTTAGCCCAATGACGGGCGCATCATAGAGGAGCAGCTATGAGTTTTCTGAAGGATTTCCGCAACTTCGCCGTCAAGGGCAACGCCGTGGACCTCGCCGTGGGCGTGATCATCGGCGCGGCGTTCGGGAGAATCGTGGATTCTCTCGTGAAAGACATCGTCATGCCGCTCCTCAATCTCATCCTCGGCGGGGCGGTGGATTTCTCGAATAAATTCATCGTGCTCTCGATGCCGCCCAACTATAGCGGCCCCATGACCTACGCGGACTTGACCAAGGCGGGCGCGAACGTGTTCGCCTGGGGCAACTTCATCACGATCGTGATCAACTTCGTTCTGCTGGCTTTCATTATTTTCTGGATGGTGAAGGCCGTCGCTCGCGCCCGCACCCACCTGGATGCCTCGCCCGCCGCCACGCCGGCGGATGTGCAGCTGCTGCAAGAAATCCGCGACCTGCTCAAACAGCAGCAGGCTCGCGGTCCGGTCGCCTGAACGGCCGCCGCTTGCGCCGGCACCCGCCGCCCGCACGGCGGCCCGCCGGGCCAGCGCGTGGCGCGCGGTGCCTTGTCCAGGCCGGGCCTCGCCATCAGTGGCAGCCCGTACGGATCGGCGGGTGCGCTTGCCCGCGGCCGAGGTCAGACCGGATTGTCGATGTCGACGAAATCCACGCGGATACCGAAGCGATCGGCGATGGCTTGGCCCAGGGCCTGCACGCCATAGCGCTCGGTGGCATGGTGCCCGGCGGCCAGGAAGGCCACGCCGGTTTCACGCGACAGATGGACGGTCGGTTCGGAGATCTCGCCGGTGATGTAGGCATCCACGCCCGCGTCCACGGCGTCGGCCAGCATGCCCTGGGCGCCGCCCGTGCACCAGGCGACGCGGCGGATGGGACGTTGCGGGTCGCCGATGGCTTGCGGCTGACGTCCCAGGCGTTGCGCCGCGCGGGCGGCCAGCTGGCCGAAGTCGTCGATGCCCGGCGCGCTACCCAGCCACACCAGGCTGTCCGGCCCGCAGGTACGCGGCTGGCCCGCCGCGTCCAGGTCCGGCACCAGCCCCAGGACGCGCGCAAGCTGCGCGTTGTTGCCCAATTGGGGGTGCGCGTCCAGCGGCAGATGGTAGGCGAACAGGTTCAAGTCGTGTCCCAGCGCCAGTGCCAGCCGGGTGCGCCGCGGGCCGCGCACGCGAGGGTCTTCGTTCTTCCAGAACCAGCCGTGGTGTACCAGCACGGCGTCCGCGCCGCGGTCGATGGCCGTGCGCAGCAGGGCCTCGGATGCCGTCACCCCGGCGATAATATGGCCGATCGACGCCTTGCCTTCCACTTGCAGCCCATTCGGGGCGTAGTCGCGGAACCGGCCCGGCTGCAGGGTCTGGTCCAGCCAGGCGGCCAGTTCGCGCGTATCGATACTATTCATCGCCTTACCTAAGAAATCATGCGTCGACTCTGGCTGATATTCGCCCAGGCCGTCACGGTCAGTCTTGCCATTCTATTCGTGGTCAGCACCTTGCGCCCGGACTGGCTGCGCCTAGGGGGGCCGGCGGCGCCCCCTGCGCCCGCGCCGTCCCGGCCCGACGCGGCCGCCCTTCCGGCCGCTGCGCGCGGCGGCGGTTTAAGCTTTGCCCCCGCGGTCGCGCGCGCCGCGCCCGCCGTGGTGAACGTGTACACCGCCAAGCACGTGGACGTGCCCTTGATCCCGTTGCCGGACGATCCCGTCATACGCGAACTGCTGGGGCAATTGCCCAGCGTCAGCCGCCGCCATGAGTCGACCAGCCTGGGCTCCGGCGTGATCGTCCAGGATCGCTACGTCCTGACCAACTACCACGTGGTCGAGGCGGCCGATGCCATCGAGGTCGCGCTGGCGGACGGCCGCGAAACCCGTGCCGAGGTGGTGGGCGCCGATCCCGAAACGGACCTGGCCGTCCTGAAACTGCCGGAACACATCGGCGCCGTGCCGGTGGCCACTCTGGGCAGCGACGGTGCGCTGAAGGTAGGCGATATCGTGCTCGCGATCGGCAACCCGTTCGGCGTCGGCCAGACGACGACGCAGGGCATCGTGTCCGCCCTGGGGCGCAGCAGCCTGGGCTTGAACACCTACGAAAACTTCATCCAGACCGACGCGGCCATCAACCCGGGTAACTCCGGCGGCGCGCTGATCGACCAGCGTGGCAATGTCGTCGGCATCAACACCGCCATCTATTCGCAGTCCGGCGGCTCGCTGGGCATCGGTTTCGCCGTCCCCATCGATACCGCGCGGTCGGTGATGGACGAGATCATACGCACCGGCTACGTGCGGCGCGGCTGGCTGGGCGTGGAGCCGCAGGACCTGACGCCGGACCTGGCCCGGGCGTTCAAGCTGGGCAACCAGCGCGGCGTGATCATCGCCGGCGTGATGCGTGATGGCCCGGCCGGGCGCGGCGGCCTGCGCGTGGGCGATATCGTGCTGAGTATCGATGGCAACGATGTGCGCAACACGTCCTCGATGCTGGCCATGATCGCCCTGTTGCCGCCGGGCCAGGAAGTCGCGTTGTCCGTGCTGCGGGGCGGACGCCCGATGGAACTCAAGGTGAAGATCGGCGTGCGTCCCCAGCGGCCCAGGTAGGCCTGTCCGCCAGCATGCGGACCAGGGCCACCACGTGGCGCCGTTCGGCATCGGATAGCCTGGCCATCAGCATATGCAGTTCCGCGGCATCGCCGCCGCATTCCGGATGGTAGTGATGCGCCGCGTCGGGTTCGCGCACTTGCGGCGGCGCGGCGGCGTGCGCCGCCGGTCGCAGCGCGGCATCGCCTTCGCTTAACCAGAGGACGGTGGTGTCCAGCGTGCGCGCCAGGCGCGTGAGCGTGCCCAGCGCCGGCATGTAGCCGGGATCGCGCGTGAGGATGCGATGGATGGAGGTTTGCGGCACGCCGGACAAGCGTGCCAATTGCCGCTGGCTGCGGATGCCGCGCCAACGCATGAGGGTTCGCAAGCGGTCCGCCATGGTCATCCCTGCAATGTACGATTGCAGGTCTGATGACTCAAGGTGAATCAGTCTCGTTTCGTCGGCTTACTGCCGCTCGGTGAGCGCGTTTTCGCTCTCTTGGTCCTTGGGACTGTTCTTGGACACCATGCGCGCGCAGATAAGGCCCACTTCGAACAGCAGGCACAGGGGCACGGCCAGCATGAACTGGCTGACCACGTCGGGCGGCGTGACGACGGCGGCAATGATGAAGGCACCGACGACGACGTAGCCGCGCGCGCTGCTGAGTTTCTTGACGTCGACGATCCCGGCCTTGACCAACAGGACCACGGCGACGGGAACCTCGAAGGTGATGCCGAAGGCCAGGAACATGGTCATCACGAAGCTGAGATAGGCTTCGATGTCCGGCGCCGGCGTAATGGACTGCGGCGCGAAGGTCGCGATGAAGTGAAAGACCGTCCTGAACACCACGAAATAGCAGAATGCCATGCCGGCCAGGAACAGGAAGGTGCTGGACACGATGAGCGGCAGCGCCAGACGTTTTTCGTGGCGGTACAGGCCCGGCGCGACGAAGGCCCAGGCCTGCCACAGCACCACGGGCAGGGACAGGACGAAGGCCGCCATCAGTGTGACTTTGACGGGCACCATGAAGGGCGTGATGACCCCCGTGGCGATCATGCGGGTGCCTTCCGGCAGCGAGGCCAGCATGGGACGCGCCAGCAGATCGTAGATCTTGGCGGCGCCCGGGTAAAAGAACAGGATGACGAAAAAGACACCGATGACGGCCACCGCGCGCAGCAGGCGCGTGCGCAGCTCCACCAGGTGGGACATGAAGCTGTCTTCCTGCAGCTCTTCTTCTTGTGGCAGTTCCTGGCTCACGTTGCGCTACCGGTAGGCGTTGGGGATGTGGGCGCTGCGTCGACGGCAGCGGAAGCCGCGGGCGTGGCGGGTGTGGGCGCTGGCGCCGATGCGCTTACCGCTGGCGGGGATGACGGTGACGTCGCCGTCGCCGTCGCGGTTGGGGCCGATGATGGCGTTGGCGTTGGCGTTGGCGATGGCGTCGGCGTTGGCGACGCCTGTGCTGATGCCGGTGCCTGTGCCGGCGGGGCCGGTGTCGATACGGCCGGTTCCGGCACGGCGGGCGCCGAACCGGCCGGCGTGGCGGCCGGCACCGCCTCGGCCGCAGTGGCCACGCTCGCGCCGGCGGATGCCGGCGTCGCGGCAACTTGCGGCAAGGTGTGCGCCGCGTCGGCCGCGGGCGATTCGCTCAGTGCGGCCGTCGCGGGCGACTGCATGGAGACGGCGCTGGTGGCCGCCTTGGCGGCTTCGTCCAGCTCTTGCCGCAAGGCCTGCGCGGGCTCGCGCAACGAGGTTTCGGCGTCGCGCAGCGAGGTCTGCACCGACTGCGCGGCGGTTTCCATGTCGGTCTTGAACTTGCGCAGTTCGTCCAGCTCGATTTCGCGCCGGATATCGCTTTTTACGTCGTTGACGTAGCGCTGCGCGCGGCCCAGCAGATGTCCTACCGTGCGTGCGACCTTGGGAAGGCGTTCCGGTCCGATGACGATCAGCGCGATGACGCCGATCACCATCAGCTCTGTGAAACTGACATCAAACATACGACGGCCATGAAGTAGAGGGGATGCCTCTTTCGCCGCGGGATGGCCCGGCGGCGGAAGGCGGGCGTCGGGCGCTGGCGGTGCGGCCGCCTAAGCCGCCGCCACGCCGCGGGCCGGGATCAGGAATGCGTTTTTTCCTTGGCCTGCACGTCGATGGTGTCGCCGGAAACGCGTTGCTGCTGCGCCGGGTCGACCGGGTCGCCGTTGGCGTCCCGCATGCCTTCCTTGAAGCCCTTGACCGCGCCGCCGAGGTCGCTGCCGAAGTTGCGCAGCTTCTTGGTGCCGAAGATCAGTGCCACGATGACCAGAACGATCAGCCAATGCCAGATGCTAAAACTGCCCATGACGGTTCTCCGTGTTCATGCGTTCGGGGCTACGCGGCCTTTCCAAGGACGCGAACCGCCAATGATGTGGAAATGCAGGTGCGGAACTTCCTGTCCGCCTTCCGCGCCGGAATTGGCGAGGAGACGGAAGCCGCCTTGTTCCCCGGGGTTGCAGCCGTTTTCCAGCGCCAGACGCGGGGCCAATGTCACCATTCTACCCAACCAGCCCCCGTCGTCCGCTGTCACGTCCTGCAAGGACGCGATATGGCGGCGAGTGATGAGCAGCAGGTGGACCGGCGCGGCGGGATTGATGTCGTGAAAGGCGACGAATTCATCGTCTTCGTACACTTTCTTCGCGGGGATTTCCCCCCGGCTGATCTTGCAGAAGATGCAGTTGTCGCTCATGTATCTCGCTCCGTGTATCCATGGCCTTGCGGTCAGTCGGCTGGCCGCGCGGCTTTTTCGGCCAGTCCCGACAGGCCTTCGCGTCGTGCGAGTTCCGCCAGGACATCCTCCGGCCGCAGATTGTAATGAGTCAGTGCGACAAGGCAATGAAACCAGAGATCGGCCGTTTCGCTGACGATGCGCTCGGGCAGGCCATCCTTGGCCGCCATGACCAGTTCGGTCGCTTCCTCGCCGATTTTCTTCAGGAAGGCGTCGGGCGCCTTGGCCAGCAGGCGGGCCGCGTAGGAGCTGGCGGGGTCGCCGCCACGATCGGGGCGGCGGGTCTCCAGGGTATCGGCGATGCGCGCCAGGACGGCCTCGCCGCGCGGGTCGATGTTGCTCATTTGTAGATCAGCTCCGGGTCTTTGAGGACCGGGTCGGTGGTTTCCCAATGGCGTTCGCCATCCTGGCCGTCCAGCCGGCGGAAGAAGCAGCTGGCGCGGCCGGTGTGGCAGGCGATGCCGCCCTGCTGGTCGACCTTCAGCAGCACCACGTCGCCGTCGCAGTCCAGGCGCAGTTCCTTCACCTGCTGCGCATGCCCGGATTCCTCGCCCTTGCGCCACAGGCGCTGGCGCGAACGCGACCAGTACACCGCGCGGCCCGTGGCCGCCGTTTCGGCCAGGGATTCGCGATTCATCCAGGCCACCATCAGGATCTGCCCGGTCTGGGCATCCTGGGCGATGGCGGGTATCAGGCCCTGCGCGTCGAAGACGACGTCGCCCAGCCAGGCGGGATCGTTGCTCATATCAGTCATCCATGGCGCCGCGCGCGCCCGATATCGATGAATTGGGCGAGGCCCCGACCAGGGACGCCGTGGATCCGGCTCCTTGACGGGGAGGCGCGCAGCGCTTCGTAAGCGAGTCTACACGCATGAAACAAGTCTGGCCCGATCCGGGACGCCGCGCCAGCTCCGCCGGTCCGCCGGCATCGCCCCCTGTAGGAGAAGCGCGCAACGCTTCGGCGGTGGACCTTCCCTCCGCCTCGCCAACCCCGCGCTCTCGAGGAGGAAGTGCACGGCGCTTCGCGAGCGACTTCCATCCCAACACACGCCGCAAGAAACAGGTCTGGCCCGATCCGGAACGCCGCGGATCCGGCTTCGCCGGTCCGCCGGCGTTGCCCCCTTTGAGGGGGAAGCGCGCAGCGCTTCGGGGGTGGGTCTTCCTTCCGGTCCGCCGGCGTCGCCCCCTTGAGGGGGAAGCGCGCAGCGTTCGGGGGTGGGCCTTACCCCGGGGTGGGTCATACCCTTACTTCAATGCCCAGATCGGACATGAAGCGCTTGCATTCCTGGACGGTGTGCTGGCCGTAGTGGAAGATGCTGGCGGCGAGCACGGCGTTGGCGCGTCCCACCGTCACGCCGTCGGCCAGGTGCTGCAGCGAGCCGACGCCGCCGGAGGCGATGACCGGCACCGGCACGGCATCGGACACCGCGCGGGTGAGCGCCAGGTCGAAGCCTGATTTGGTGCCGTCCTTGTCCATGCTGGTCAGCAGGATTTCGCCGGCGCCGTATTCGGCCATGCGGCGCGCCCATTCGATGGCGTCCAGCCCCGTGGCCTTGCGGCCCCCGTGCGTGAAGACTTCCCAGCGTTCGCCGCCGTCTTCCGTCTTGGCGCGGCGGGCGTCGATGGCGACCACGATGCATTGCGAGCCGTGATAGTCCGCCGCGGCCCGCACCAGTTCGGGGTTGGCCACCGCCGCGCTGTTGATGCTGACCTTGTCCGCGCCCGCGTTCAGCAGGCGCTGGATGTCCGAAACCTGCCGCACGCCGCCGCCTACCGTCAGGGGAATGAACACCTGGGAGGCCACCTGCTCGATGATGGGCAGGATCAGGTCGCGGCCGTCGCTGGTGGCCGTGATGTCCAGGAAGGTCAGCTCGTCCGCGCCTTGTTCGTTGTAGCGGCGGGCGATTTCGACGGGGTCGCCGGCATCGACCAAGTTGACGAAGTTCACGCCTTTGACGACGCGTCCGGCCGTGACGTCCAGGCAGGGAATGATGCGTCGCGTCAGCGTGTTGGCCCCGGCGCCGGCGCCGGAGGGGGTGATACCGTTCATGGCTTCGCCAATTCGTCCGCGCGGGTTTGCGCGGCCTGGAAATCCAGCGCGCCTTCGTAGATGCTGCGCCCCAGGATGGCGCCTTCGACGCCTTCCTCTTCCACGGCGCACAGGGCTTCGATGTCCTGGATGCCGGCGATGCCGCCGGACGCGAAGATCGGGATGCGCACGTGCTGCGCCAGGCGCACCGTGGCATCGACGTTCACGCCGGACAGCATGCCGTCGCGGCCGATGTCCGTGTAGATGATGGCTTCGCAGCCGTAGTCCTCGAACTTGCTGGCCAGGTCCAGTACGTCGTGGCGGGTGAGCTTGCTCCAGCCGTCGGTGGCCACCTTGCCGTCGCGGGCGTCCAGGCCGACGATGATGCTGCCGGGGAAGGCGCCGCAGGCATCATGCAGGAACCCCGGGTTCTTGACCGCGGCGGTGCCGATGATGACATAGGAAATGCCGTTGTCGAGGTAGCGTTCGATGGTGTCCAGGTCGCGGATGCCTCCGCCGATCTGGACCGGGATCTCGTCGCCCACGGCGTCCACGATGGCCTTGATGCTGGCTTCGTTGCGCGGCTTGCCGGCGACGGCACCGTTCAGGTCCACCAGGTGCAGGCGGCGCGCGCCTTGTTCGAGCCAGTGCGTGGCCATGGCGGCCGGGTCTTCGGAGAACACCGTGGCATCGTCCAGGTCACCCTGGCGCAGGCGGACGCAACGCCCGTCTTTAAGGTCGATGGCGGGGATCAGCAGCATAGTGATTACGCGCGTTGGTAAGTCGGTTGTTGAACGGGTGTGGCTAACCGGCGCGATCGTCGTGGTCACACCGGGCGGCGGGAATCAGGGGCGCCAATCGACAAAATTCCTGTACAGGCGCAGGCCGTGCTCGGCGCTTTTTTCGGGGTGGAACTGCACCGCGAAAATGTTAGCCGCCGCCACCGCGCAGGTAAAGGAACCGCCGTAATCGCTTTCCCCAACGGTCAGGGCGGGGTCTGCCGGCACGGCGTAGTAACTATGAACGAAGTAGAAATGGGTGCCGTCCGGAATGCCTGCCCAAATGGGATGAGAGTGCGTTTGACGGACTTTGTTCCAGCCCATGTGCGGAACTTTCAGGCGTTCGCCGGCGGCCGCCGTGGTCGCCGGGTCTTCATAGGCGCCGATGGGCGGCGCATACTGCGCGCCGCTGAACCGATGCACCACCCCGGGGAAGATGCCCAGGCAGATGGTGGGGCCTTCCTCGCTGGTGTCGAACAGCATTTGCTCGCCCACGCAGACGCCCAGCAGCGGCTTGCTGCGCGCCGCGCGCACCACTGCTTCGCGCAGGCCGGATTCGTTCAGCGTGCGCATGCAATCCGCCATGGCGCCCTGGCCCGGGAAGACGACGCGGTCGGCCGCGTCGATATCGGCCGCGGTGTTGGAGATCCGGATGTCGGCGTCCGGGGCGGCGGCGGCCAGCGCGCGCGCCACGGAGTGGAAGTTGCCCATGCCGTAGTCGACGATAGCGATGGAAGTCACGAGATGTCTGCCTGCGTATTCGTGGAATCGTCGATTACAGCACGCCCTTGGTGGAAGGAACGACGCCCTGGCTGCGCGGATCGCGCTCCATGGCCATGCGCAGCGCGCGGCCACAGGCCTTGAACACGGTTTCGCACTGGTGATGGGCGTTCCGGCCGCGCAGATTGTCGATATGCATGGTGATGAGGGCGTGATTCACCAGGCCCTGGAAAAACTCGCGCGTGAGGTCGACGTCGAACTCGCCGATGCGGGCGCGCGTGAACGGCACATTGAATTCCAGCCCCGGACGGCCGGAGAAATCCACCACGACCCGCGACAGCGCTTCGTCCAGCGGCACGTAGGCGTGGCCGTAGCGCAGGATGCCTTTTTTGTCGCCGATGGCGGCGGCGATGGCCTGCCCCAGCGTGATGCCGACGTCTTCCACCGTGTGGTGGGCATCGATGTGCAGGTCGCCTTCGGCCTTGATGTCCAGGTCGATCAGCCCGTGGCGCGCGATCTGGTCCAGCATGTGGTCCAGGAACGGCACGCCGGTATCGATGGACTGGCGTCCGGTGCCGTCCAGGTTCACCGCCACGCGGATGCGGGTTTCATTGGTGTTGCGGGTAATGTCTGCGGTGCGCATGGTGGTCGGTCTGTGGCGTCGGCTGGCGTGCGGGAAAGGCGGTAGGGCCGGCGCGGTTGTGTGTAGCTGGGAAAAGGATGGGCGTCAGGCCAGGATGTCATGCAGCGCGGTCAGCAGCGCGGCATGTTCGTCCGGCGTCCCCAGGGAAATGCGCAGGCAGTCAGCCAGCGCCGGCTCGCCGCCGGGGAAATTGCGAACCCGTATTTTGCGCGTTTTCAGGGCCTGATGCACGGCGTTGCCGCTCATCTTGCCGGAAAAGCGCGCCAGAAGAAAGTTGGCGGACGAGGGATACACGATGACGCCCGGCAAGGCAGCCAGCGCGCGGGCCAGGCCGTCGCGCGAATCGCGCAGCCGGGCGGCCTGCTCATCCAGCACCGCCTTGTGGCGCAGCACGGCCAGCATGACGGCTTCGGTCAGCACGTCCACATTGTAGGGCGGCCGCAGCTTGTCGATTTCTGTGATCCACGGCGCGGGGCCGGCCAGGTAGCCGAAGCGCAGGCCCGCCAGCCCGATCTTGGAGACCGTGCGCAGCACCACGGCATTGGGCAGCGTGGCCGCGCGCGGCATCCAGGTGCCGTCGGCGAAGGGCTGGTAGGCCTCGTCAATTACCACCAGGCCGGGCGCGGCCGCCAGGATGGCGTCGATGGCGGCGTCGGTCCAGCGTCCGCCCGTGGGGTTGTTGGGCACGGCCAGGAAGACCACCTTGGGCCGGTGCGCGCGGATGGCGGCCAGCATGGCCGGCAGGTCCAGCTCGAAGTTCGGCGTCAGGGGCACGCCGACGAAGCGCGCGTGGTGAAAGCGCGCCGACATCTCGAACATGACGAAGGACGGCACGGGCGACAGCACGGTGTCACCGGCATCGCAGCAGGCCTGCACGATCAGGCTGATCAGCTCGTCCGAGCCGTTGCCGAACAGCAGCGCGGCCGCGTCCGGTACGCCGAAGGCGGCCCGCACGGCGGCTTGCAGGGCGTCGTGGTGGGCGGCCGGATAGCGGTTCAGTGCCGTGGCGCGGGCGGCGGCCGCGATGGCGTCGCGCACCTCGTCCGGTAACCCGTAGGGGTTTTCCATCGCGTCCAGCTTGATGCCGTCGTCCGCATGGCCGACGGCATAGGCGGACAGGGCCTGGATATCGGGGCGGATGGTGGCGGCGGCGCGTTCGGCCGCCGAGGCAGGCGGCCCACCGTCGGCCGGCCCGCGCCCGGGCGCGGCGGCAGTCATGCCTTGTCGAGCCGGTATTCGGCGCTGGCGGCGTGCGCCTGCAGGCCTTCGCCATAGGCCAGGTCCGCCGCGATGCGCCCCAGCGTCTGGGCGCCCTGCCGCGAAACCTGGATCAGGCTGGAGCGCTTCTGGAAGTCGTAGACGCCCAGCGGCGAGGAAAAGCGCGCGGTACGCGAGGTCGGCAGCACGTGGTTGGGACCGGCGCAGTAATCGCCCAGCGATTCGGAGGCATAGCGGCCCATGAAGATGGCGCCGGCGTGGCGGATGCGCTCCACCCATTTTTCAGGGTTGTCGGTGGAGATTTCCAGGTGTTCGGGCGCGATGTCGTTGGCGATGTCGCAGGCTTCCTCCAGGCTGCGCACCTGGATGAGCGCGCCGCGCTTGCCCAGGCTTTCGCGCAGGATGGCGGCGCGGGGCATGCCCGGCAGCTGGCGTTCGATGGAGGCGGCGACGGCGTCCAGGTAGGCGGCGTCCGGGCACAGCAGGATGGCTTGCGCCAATTCGTCGTGTTCGGCCTGCGAGAACAGGTCCATGGCGATCCAGTCGGCCGGCGTCTGCCCGTCGCAGATGACCAGGATTTCGCTGGGACCGGCGATCATGTCGATGCCGACGGTGCCGAACACGCGCCGCTTCGCGGCCGCGACATAGGCGTTGCCGGGACCGACGATCTTGTCCACGGCCGGGATGGTGGCGGTGCCGTAGGCCAGCGCCCCGACCGCCTGCGCGCCGCCGATGGCGAAGGCGCGGTCCACGCCGGCGATGGCGGCCGCGGCCAGCACCATGGGGTTGCGCATGCCGTCCGGCGTGGGCGTGACCATGATCAGTTCCGGCACGCCGGCCACCTTCGCCGGAATGGCGTTCATCAGCACCGATGACGGGTAGGCGGCCTTCCCGCCCGGCACGTACAGCCCGACGCGGTCCAGCGGCGTGATCTTCTGGCCTAGCATCGTGCCGTCGGCTTCGGTATACGTCCAGGTCTGGCCGCGCTGCCTTTCGTGGTAGGCACGCACGCGCTGCGCGGCGGCTTCCAGGCCCTGGCGCTGCGCGGCAGGCAGCGATTCCAAGGCGGCGTGCCAGCTGTCGCGCGGGATTTCCAGGCCCTGCACGCCGTCGACCTCGACGCGATCGAAACGCCGGGTGTATTCCAGCAGCGCGGCATCGCCCCGATGTCGCACGTCCGCCAGGATGTCGGCCGCGGCGCGGTCGATGGATTCATCCTGCGAGGCCTCGAAGGCCAGCAGGGAGGACAGGGCGGACGCGAAACCGGGATCGCGGGAATCGAGGCGATTGATGGTGGTCATGAAATACCCCCTTCGGGGCGTATAAGGCCGCGGATCGGGCGGCGGAGGCAGCGAAACGGACAGGCGCCGGAGCGCGGATTCAAGCGCCTATCATGCCACAGGCGCGGCGCTGGCTCGCTCGAAGGCGTCCAGCAGCGGTTGCAGGCGCGCGCCGCGGGTTTTCAACGCCGCCTGGTTGACGACCAGCCGCGAGGAAATCGGCATGATGTCCTCCACGGCGACGAGATTGTTGGCGCGCAGCGTGCCGCCGGAGGACACCAGGTCCACGATGGCGTCGGCCAGGCCCACCAGCGGCGCGAGCTCCATCGAGCCGTAAAGCTTGATCAGGTCCACGTAGACGCCCTTGGCGGCGAAGTGCTCGCGGGCCGCCTGGACATATTTGGTGGCGACCCGCAGGCGAGCGCCCTGGCGCACGGCGTTCTGGTAATCGAAGCCCGCGGGCACGGCGACGCACAGCCGGCATTTGGCGATGTTCAGGTCGATGGGCTGGTACAGCCCGCCCGGGTGCGCCGCGGCGTGTTCGATCAGCACGTCCTTGCCGGCGATGCCCAGGTCCGCCGCGCCGTACTGCACATAAGTGGGCACGTCGGAGGCGCGCACGATGATCAGGCGCAGGCCGGGGTCGCTGGTCGGGATGATCAGCTTGCGGGAGCGCTCGGGGTTTTCCGCGACCTCGATGCCGGCCTCGGCCAGCAGCGGCAGGGTTTCCTCGAAAATGCGGCCCTTGGACAGCGCCAGCGTGAGCGGCGCCGGATCGGCGGCAGGGGTATTTGGCTGGTTCTTCATATCAGTAGTCCATGAAGCCGCGCACTATCCGCGCGCGTAAAACAGGTGTAGCCGATCGGGGACGCCGCGGATCCGGCTCCGCCGGTCCGCCGGCGTCGCCCCCTTGAGGGGGGAGCGCGCAGCGCTTCGGGGGTGGATCCGTTCTTCCGGTCCGCCGGCGTCGCCCCCTTGAGGGGGAAGCGCGCAGCGCTTCGGGGGTGGGTCATCTTTCTCTTTCGATGCGAGCGCCCAATTCGCGCAGCTTGCCTTCCATCTGCTCGTAGCCGCGGTCCAGGTGGTAGATGCGGTCGACCAGGGTTTCGCCATCCGCCACCAGGCCGCCGATGACCAGGCTGGCGGAGGCGCGCAGGTCCGTGGCCATGACGGTGGCGCCGGACAGGCCCCCCACGCCGCGCACCACGGCGGTGTGGCCGTCGATATCGATGTCCGCGCCCATGCGGATCAATTCCTGCACGTGCATGTAGCGGTTTTCGAAAATGTTTTCGACGATGACGCCGGTGCCTTCGGCAACGGCGTCCAGCGCCATGAACTGGGCCTGCATGTCGGTGGCGAAGCCCGGGTATTCGTGGGTGCGCACGCTGACGGCCCGGGGCCGCGCGCGCATCGAGGCGCGGATCCAGTCCGCGCCGGTCTCCAGCGCAACGCCGGCTTCGGTCAGCTTGTCCAGCGTGGCGCCCATATGGGCCGCCTCGGTATTGCGCAGCGTGATTTCGCCGCCGGCGGCGGCCACGGCGCACAGGAAGGTGCCGGCTTCGATGCGGTCGGGAATGACGCGGTGGGTGGCGCCGTGCAGGCGCTGCACGCCGTCGATGACGATGCGGTCGGTACCGTGGCCCTGGATGCGCGCGCCCATCTTGATCAGCAGTTCGGCCAGGTCCACGACTTCCGGTTCGCGCGCGGCGTTTTCCAGCACCGTGCGGCCCTCGGCCAGCGTGGCGGCCATCATCAGGTTCTCCGTGCCGGTCACCGTGACCATGTCGGTGCGGATGGACGCGCCCTTCAGCCGCTTGGCCCGCGCGACCACGAAGCCGTGTTCCAGCTTGATGTCTGCGCCCAGCGCGGCCAGGCCCTTGATGTGCTGGTCGACGGGGCGCTGCCCGATGGAGCAGCCGCCCGGCAGGCTGACGCGCGCTTCGCCGAAGCGCGCGACCAGCGGCCCGAGCACCAGGATGGACGCACGCATGGTCTTGACCAGTTCGTACGGCGCTTCCAGCTTGTCGACCTGGTCGGCGCGGATGGCCACGCCGCCGTCGGCCTGGCGTTCGGCCCGCGCGCCCACATGGTCCAGCAGGCGCAGCATGGTGGCGATGTCGTTCAGCTGCGGAACGTTGTCCAGCGACAGGGTATCCGCGGTGAGCAGCCCCGCGCAGAGGATGGGCAGCGCCGCGTTCTTGGCGCCGGAGACGGCGATCTCGCCGCGCAAACGCGTGCCGCCCGTGATGCGCAGCTTGTCCATCAGCGTCCCGCCTTGTATTCGGCGGGCGTCAGCGTGCGCATGGACAGGGCGTGGATCTCGGCCTTCATGCGGTCGCCGAGGGCGGCATAGACCAGCTGGTGGCGGGCGATCGGGCGCTTGCCTTCGAAGGCCGCGCTGACAATGACCGCATCGAAATGCGATCCGTCGCCCTGCACGTCGATATGTTCACAGGGCAGTCCGTCGGCGATGTATTGGCGGACCTGTTCGGGCGTCGGCAACATGTTCAATAGTCCCTTGCGCTATGCGCCACCAGCCGCATATGAAGCGGATATGGCGCGATCGACGAAGCGCGAAGCGCGTCGAGGTTGAATTTCATCGTAGTGGTCCACCGTCCCGCATGCCATCCCCGCACGAAGCCGCCGCTCCGGACCAGGGACGCCGCGGATCCGGCTCCGCCGGTCCGCAGGCGTCGCCCCCTTGAGGGGGAAGCGCGCAGCGCTTCGGGGGTGGGCTTCATCATTCAGTTCCTCAGTTTGTAGCCGGTGGCCAGCAGCCGCGCGGCATAGGTGCCCAGCGCCAGGAAAACACAGCTGACCACCGCCAGGCTGCGCCAGGGCGACACATCGGAAACCGAAAAGAAGCCGTAGCGGAAGCCGTCGATGGTGTAGAAGATGGGATTCCAGTGGGACACGCCCTGCCAGAACGGCGGCAGCGTGTGGATGGAATAGAACACGCCCGACAGGAAGGTGGCGGGCATGATCAGGAAGTTCTGGAAGGCGGCCAGCTGGTCGAATTTTTCCGAGAACAGGCCGGCGATGACACCCAGGCTGCCCATGATGCCGCAGGCCAGGACGGCGAACGCGAAGACCCACAGCGGATGCGCTGGCGCCAGCGGGATGAAGAACAGCGCCACGATCCACACGCACAGGCCCACCGCGATGCCGCGCGCGATCGCCGCGATCACGTAGGCGAAGTAGATATCCCGGTGCGACAGAGGCGGCAGCAGGATGAAAACCAGGTTGCCCGTGATGCGGCTCTGGATCAGCGAGGACGAGGGGTTGGCGAAAGCGTTCTGCAGCATGCTCATCATCATCAGCCCCGGGATCAGGAACGATGTGTAGGGCACGGTGCCGTAGACGTGGACGCGGTCCTGCAGTACCTGGGCGAAGACCAGCAGGTAGAGCAAGGCGGTGATGACCGGCGCCGCGATGGTCTGGAAGCTGACTTTCCAGAAGCGCATCAGCTCCTTGCGCAGCAGCGTGGGAAAGCCGGAACCGGCCTCGCCGGCGGCGTCCAGCATGGGTTGCATGGCGCTCACTGGTGTGCCCTCCTGTCGCTGCGCGACTGCCTCACCAAGGGAGGGCGCGCTCACGACACCACCTCGGTAAGTTGCGTGTCGTCCTCGCGGCGCATGATACGCACGAAGGCGTCTTCCAGGTCGACCCCGCCCACTCCCGCGAGCAGTGCCGGCGTGGTGTCCAGCGCCACGATGCGGCCGGCCTTGAGCATGGCGATGCGGCCGCACAGGGCTTCGGCTTCTTCCAGGTAGTGGGTGGTCAGCATGATGGTATGGCCGGCCTTGTTCAGGCGGGAAATGAATTCCCACAGGGTGCGGCGCAGATCCACGTCCACGCCCGCCGTCGGCTCGTCTAGCACGATGACCGGTGGCCGATGCACCAGCGCCTGCGCCACCAGGACGCGGCGCTTCATGCCGCCGGAAAGCGCGCGCATGTTGGCGTCCGCCTTGTCGGACAGTCCCAGGTTGAACAGGATTTCGTCGATCCAGTCGTCGTTCTTGCGCAGGCCGAAATAGCCGGACTGGATGCGCAGGGTTTCGCGTACCGTGAAGAAGGGGTCGTAGACCAGTTCCTGCGGCACCACGCCTAGCGCGCGCCGGGCCTGGCGGAAATCCGCCTGCACGTCGTGGCCGCAAACGCTGGCGCTGCCCGAATTGGGCCTGGCCAGGCCGGCCAGCACGGAAATCAGCGTGGTCTTGCCCGCGCCGTTCGGGCCCAGCAGGCCGAAGAATTCGCCCGGCTGGATGTCCAGGTTGACGTTCCGCAGCGCCTGGAATCCCGGCGCGGAGGGTCGGCCCAGCCACTTCTTCCAGGCAGGCTGGCGAGCGGCGTAAATTTTGGAGACGTTCTCGAGACGGACGGCGGACATGATGCGGGGAACAGCCCGGAAAAGAGCCAATCCGCGATTATAAAGCGCTGCCCGGGTTTTCCCGGGCATGGCCCCGGGCCGCGCAGGGTTGCCCCGCGCGGCCGGGCGGGCGCTTACTGCGCGTTGCGCTGGTTCAGGGCCTTGATCAGGCCGTCGATGCCGTTCTGGTTGATCTCGTTGGCGAACTGGTTGCGGTAGTTCTGGATCAGCCAGATGCCTTCGACGTTCAGGTCGTAGATCTTCCAGCCGGCGGGGGTTTGCTCCAGCCGGTAGTCCACGCCCACCGACTGCCCGTTCGACTGATTGACCGTGCTGCGCACGACAGCGTCGTTGCCGTCGATGGCGGATCCGGTCACCTTGATGTTGGTGCCGTTGTCCACCCGGCTCAGCGCGCCGCTGTAGGTACGCACCAGCGTGCCCTTGAAGGCTTCGGCCAGCTGGGTGCGCTGCTCGGGCGTGGCCTGGCGCCAATAGCGGCCGGCCGCCAGACGGGTCGTCTTTTCGAAGTCCACGGCGGGCAGGATGTACTGGTTGACCACTTCGTTGACACGGCGCAGTTCGCCGCTGCGCACGCCGCCGTCGGTCTTCAGGACCTGCAAAGCCTTGTCGGCGGTATTCTGCACCAGGGTTTCAGCGTCTTTGGCGCTGGGCGCGGCGTGGACGGACCCGGCCAAGGCCAGGCCCAGCAGGCCGGCGATGCCCAGGCGTTGCAATAGGGAAAGGGGATGAAACCGCATGCTTGCTCCTTCTAGATTCCAGGAAAGGAAGGCTGTGGCGGACCCCGCGGGCCCGCCTGGCAAAAAGTCCGCCGCCTTCGTTTATTGGTGCTTGGGCGCCGGGGTCGTACTGCCCGCGCCCGCACCGCCTATGCCCGGCGCCGCCGGTACCGGCGCGCCGCTGCCGGCGCCCGTGCCGGCCGGCTTGCCGCCGTCGCCGGTGCCCTCGCTGTCCTCGTCATAGTTGGGCAGGTTGTTGGCATCGCCCGCCTTGCGGCCGAGGACCATCGCCGCGCGCCGCTGCAGGTAGGCGTCACGGACGAAGCTGTAGGGATCCAACGCCACGCGGTCCACGGTATCGGTGGCGTCCAGCAGGCTGGCCCGGCGATCGACCACCCACAATCCGTACAGGGAGTTGCGCACGGGCACGTTGTCGATGGCGCCCACGCTGGTCCACTGGTTGCCGACGAAGTCTCCCGCCAGGCCGGCGGTGTCCCGTACCGTGCTGGAGCCCCAGAACGGCAGCACCACGTACGGACCCTGGCCCGCGCCCCATACCCCCAGCGTGGTGCCGAAGTCGTTCGGGATGCGGTTGGCGCCGTTGGCGGTGGCGACGTCGAAGCAGCCGCCCACGCCCATGGTGGTATTGAACAGGAAGCGGCCGAAGGTGTTGATGGCGTCGATCCCGCGGCCCTGCAGCATGCTGTTGGCCGCCGCCCAGATATCGGCGACGTTGTTGAACATATTGTGGATGCAGCTCTGCACCGGCTGCGGCGTGATCTTGGTATAGCCCACGGCGATGGGCCTGAGCACGGCGCGGTCCACCTTGTCGTTGAACGTGTAGACGCCACGGTTGAAGCCTTCCCATGGATCGCGCGGATCGGGGTTCTGTACGGTGGCGCAGCCGGCCAGCCCGGCGCCGGCTGCCGCCATGGCGAAAATGCGAGTCAGGGTGTTCTTGTTCATCTGGTCATGTTCTTGGAGTGACAGCCTGTAGGCCGATCGCTGCCGCCTGAATCGCGCCTTCCTCTTCCCCAGGGCGCATGCCATGCGATTGCGTCGGAGTAAGAATAATCCCGATTAATGCGTTTGCGGTGCCGGCGCGGGCGCCGGTGCGGGCGCGTTGCCGGCCGGCGCCGAGCCCTGCTTTTCCGCCGTTCCGTACAGGAACTGGCTGATCAGGTTTTCCAGAACGACGGCGCTCTGGGTATAACGGATTTTGTCGCCGTCCGCAAAATCGCCATCGTCCCCGCCCGCCGTCAGGCCGACGTACTGCTCGCCCAGCAGGCCCGCGGTCAGGATGGCGGCCGAGGAATCCTTCGGAAACTTGAAGTCGGCATCGATGCTGAGCGTGACGACGGCCTGGAAGTTCTTGTCGTCGAAGCGAATGCGGCTGACGCGGCCGACCACCACGCCGGCGCTCTTGACGGCCGCGCGCTCCTTCAGACCGCCGATGTTGTCGAATTGCGCGGTCAGGTCATAGGTGGGCGCGAACGAGAAGGCGCTGAGGTTGCCGGCACGCAAGGCCAGGAATACCAGGGCGGCGGCGCCGAGAAGCACGAACAGGCCTACCCAGAAATCGGTTTTTTGACGTGACATGAAGAATCCGTATCAGTTATCCATTGTGCCGTGCATAAACGTATCGCGCGATCGCGGAAGCCGCGGACCCGGGACCCAGCAGATCCGGGACGCCGCGGATCCGGCTCCGCCGGTCCGCCGGCGTCGCCCCCTTTGAGGGGGAGGCGCGCAGCGCCCCGGGGTGGGCCTTCCTTCCGGTCCGCCAGCGTCGCCCCCTTGAGGGGGAAGCGCACAGCGCTTCGGGGGTGGGTCCATCTAGTTGCCAAACATCAGTGCGGTGAGCAGGAAGTCCAGGGCCAGCACGGCCAGCGAGCCGACGACCACGGTGCGCGTCGTCGCGCGGGCGACGCCCTCCGGCGTGGCGCGGGCCTGCCAGCCTTCGTACAGGGCAACCAGCGTGACGCCGACGCCGAACACGATGCTTTTTAGCACCCCGTTGGCGACATCCTTCCATACATCCACCCCGCTTTGCATCTGCGACCAGAAGGCGCCGGCGTCCACGCCGATGAGCACGACGCCCACCAGCCAGCCGCCCATGATGCCCACCATCGAGAACACCGCGGCCAGGACGGGCATGGCGATGATGCCGCCCCACAGCCGCGGCACCAGCACCCGCCGCATGGGATCGACCGCCATGACTTCCATCGCGGCCAGTTGTTCGCCTGCTTTCATCAGGCCGATTTCGGCGGTCAGCGAGGTACCGGCGCGGCCGGCGAACAATAGCGCCGTCACCACCGGCCCCAGTTCGCGCACCAGCGACAGGGCGACCAGCAGGCCCAGGGATTCCTCGGACCCGTAGCGGCGCAGCGTGTAGTAGCCCTGCAGGCCCAGCACGAAGCCGACGAACATGCCGGACACCGCGATGATGATCAGCGAATAGTTGCCGATGAAATGCACCTGCTGCGAGACCAGCCGCGGCCGGCGCAGCGCGATGCCGCTCTTGGCCAGCAAGGCGCCGAAGAAGCGCGTGAAGTAGCCGATGCCGCCGATGGTATCGGCGACCCAGCCGCCCAGGCGGCTGATCGGTCCCACGGAAGCGGAGTGGGAATCGCTCATGGCCTGCGTCCTTCTTGTCGGGCCAGCCAGCGGTCGAAGGCCGGCGTGTCGGGATAATGAAACGCGACCGGGCCGTCCGGTTCGCCGTGCAGGAACTGGCGCACGTAGGGGTCGGTGGAGGCCGATAGCTCGTCGGGCCGGCCCGAGGCCACCAGGCGTCCCTGTCCCACAAGGTACACCTGGTCGGCGATGGAGAACGACTCCTGGACGTCGTGCGTGATCAGCACGGACGCGCACTTCAGCCGGTCGGACAGGTCGCGGATCAGCCGCGCCGTGATGCCCATGGAGATAGGGTCCAGTCCGGCGAAAGGCTCGTCATAGAGAATCAATTCCGGTTCCAGCACGACCGCGCGGGCCAGCGCCACGCGGCGCGCCATGCCGCCGGAGATCTCCGACACTTGCAGATGGGCGGCCGCGCGCAGGCCGACGGCGTGCAGCTTGTCCAGCACGCGTTCCAGGACTTCCGCCTCGCTGTAGGCGGTATGTTCGCGCAGCGGGAAGGCGACGTTCTCGAAGACATCCAGGTCGGTGAACAGGGCGCCCTGCTGAAAGAGCACGCCCATGCGCTTGCGCAGGCTTTGCAGCTCGTCGGGGGAGACGCGGCTCATGTCGTGGCCGAACACCTGGACCTGGCCGGTGCGCGCCTGCAACTGGCCGGTGGCGGCGCGCAGCATCGTCGTCTTGCCGGAGCCGGAGCCCCCCATGACCGCGATGACCTGGCCGGGCGCCACCGTCATGGAAATGCCCTGCAATACCGTGAAATCCCCATATCCCAGGGAAACGTCGGTGAACTTCAGCGCTTGGACGGTGCGGGCGTCTGGATCAGTCGGCATACGGCAACAAGTTGGGCGGGGGCGGTCCGTCCCCACGGCCCTGCATTGTAGCTCGACGGTAATCGGGTCTTATCTGAGCGCGACGAGAAAGACCAGCGCTCCGCCGCCCAGCAACAAAAAGGGGCTGACGCGGGTGCGCAACAGTAGCAGCGTAGAGGCGATGGCCACCGCCCAGGCCCAGGCGCCGCCCTCGGCGGCGCGCAAAATCGTGCATGACGCCGCCAGGATCATGCCGGCCGCCACCGGGGCCAGGCCGCTTTCGATGGCGCGGATCCAGAGCCGGCCGTTGTAGCGCTGCCAGACGCGGGCCAGCGCATAAATGAGCACGGTACTGGGCACGAAGATGGCGAAGGACGCCACCACCGCCCCGAGGACGCCGCGCACCTGCCAGCCCACCAGCGTGACCAGCAGCGACCCCGGCCCCGGCGTGATGCGGGACAGGGCGAAAAGGTCCAGGAACTGGGCGTCGTTCATCCAGCCGTAGACGTCCACCGCCTGGCGATGAATGTCCGCCACGACGCTCTGTCCCCCGCCCACGGTCAGGAAGGACAGCGGGGCGAAGACGGCGAACAGGTCCCAAAGCGCCGATCCACCGGTCATGGCCTTTTCCCCTCGCGGCGCAGCCGCAGATACGCCAGCAGGATGGACAGGGGCGCCATGAGGCCCACCACCCACAGCAGCGGCAGGCCGGCAACGAAAATGGTGCCGAAGACGATCACCATGACCAGGATCGGCAGGGTGCCCGTCGCCGCGCGGTAGGCGGCACGCAGCCCCATCTGCAGGGACAGGCCGACAGCGGCGGCGGCGATGCCGGCCAGCACGATATGCACGGACGGAGAGTGGGACAGCTCGGCGAACAGCGCGGCCAGGATGATGGCGCTGGTCACCGGCGGGACGATCATGCCCAGCGCCGCCACGAAGGCGCCGCGGCCGCCGCGCAGGCGAAAGCCGATCCAGATGGACAGGTTCACCACGTTGACACCGGGAAACGCCTGGGCCAGCGCCAGGCCGCTCAGGAATTCCGCTTCGGACAGCCAGCGCCGCGCCTGGACGAACTCGCGCAGCATCCAGCCGCTCAGGCCACCCCCGAAGCTGGTCAGCCCGATCTTGGCGAACGCCGTGAAGATCTGGCCTAGGGTCGGCGCTTGCGCGAGCGTGGCGGGGGCGGGGGACGTGGCGGACGGGCGCACGATGACGCGTTCGGTGGAAGAATTGCCGCCATCTTACCCGGGGCAGTTGTCTCCAGACTTAATGGCAAGCGCCGCGTCGGCGTAAACCGGCGCTGGCATCGCTGCCCCGCGAGTGGGCATGCCCGGCCACTGCTAGAAGCGATAGCCCACACCCACCGTGGCCACCCAGGGATCGATGTGCGCCGTGCCGATGCGCTGGCCGTCCAGCTTTACCTTGGACGAGATATCGATGTAGCGGAGGTCGGCGGTCATGAACCAGCGTTCGCTCAGCTTCACGTCCACGCCCAGCTGGGCGGCGACACCCCAGGAGTCCTGCAGTTCGAGATCCGATCCGCTGATCGCGCCTTCGCTCTTCGTATCGAAGAAGTGGGTGTAGTTCACGCCGACGCCGACGTAGGGCTGCACCGTGCTGTCCGGCAGGAAGTGCCATTGCAGGCTGAGGGTGGGCGGCAATTGCTTGGTGGAGCCGATCTTGCCCAGCCCGCCGCTGCCCCGGATATCGTGTTCGAACGGCCACGCGCCCAGCAGCTCGATGCCGACATGGCGCGTCGCCATGTAGGTGAGCGTGAAGCTGGGGCGCACGCTGTTGCCGACGTCCACGTCGACGCTGCCGTCCAGCACGCTGCCGTTGCCGGATTTCGGCCGCACCTGCGTCGCACCCACCTTGAACAGCACATCGCCGGCCTCATGCGCCTGCGCCGGCAGGGCATGGGCGCCGGCGGCCAGCAAAACGGCAAGGAGGGCGGCACGCGGGCGCGCGGTGAGGGGTAGCATGTTGATTCTCCATGTGATCGATAGGAATCAACAGGGTCTCGCACCGGGGATGCGGGCGGCTTGACCTCGGTCAACGGACGGATGAGCAGGGTGGCCGGCGCGCATGGCCTCCTTAGGACTGGAAAAGAAAAAAGCCCGCGCGGTGGGGCGCGGGCTGGCTGGCGGGCGGGGGCTCAGCGCGGCAGGTCGCTTTCGCCCATCAGGAAGGCGTCCACGGCGCGCGCGCACTGGCGGCCTTCGCGGATAGCCCAGACCACCAGGGATTGTCCGCGGCGCATGTCGCCCGCGGCGAAGACCTTTTCCATGCTGGTGCGGTAGTCGTCGGTATTGGCGCGCACGTTGCCGCGCGTATCGCGGTCCACGCCGAAGGCGTCCAGTACCTGCTGGCGCGGGGACACGAAGCCCATGGCCAGCAGCACCAGGTCGGCCTTGATGTCGAATTCCGAGCCCTCGACCTCGCGCATCTTCAGCTGACCGGTGGCTTCGTCCTTGACCCACTCCACCCGCGCCGCGACCAGCTTGCGCACCACGCCCTTTTCGCCGACCAGGGATTTGGTGGTGATGGCCCAATCGCGCTCGCAGCCTTCCTCGTGCGAGGACGAGGTGCGCAGCTTGGCCGGCCAGTAGGGCCAGGTCAGCGCCTTGTTTTCCGATTCGGGCGGCTGCGGCATCAACTCGAACTGCGTGACCGATGCGGCGCCGTGCCGGTTGCTGGTGCCCACGCAGTCCGAACCCGTGTCGCCCCCGCCGATGACCACCACGTGCTTGCCCTTGGCCAGCGTCTGGTTGACCAGGCGGTCGCCCGCCACGGCCTTGTTCTGCTGGCGCAGGAAGTCCATGGCGAAGTAAACGCCCTGCAATTCGCGCCCCGGCACGGGCAGGTCGCGCGGGGTTTCCGCGCCGCCCGCCATGACGACCGCATCGAATTCCTCGCGCAGCGATTCGGGCGTGCGGGCGGTCAGGCCGTCCGCCGCCGGGTCGCCGGCGTTGCCGATGTAGGTGGAGGGGCAGAACTCCACGCCTTCGGCTTCCATCTGCGCGATGCGGCGGTCGATCTGCGACTTTTCCAGCTTGAAATCCGGGATGCCGTAGCGAAGCAGGCCGCCGATGCGGTCGCTCTTTTCGAACACCGTCACCGCGTGGCCGGCGCGGGCCAGTTGCTGCGCGCAGGCCAGGCCCGCGGGGCCCGAGCCCACCACGGCCACCTTCTTGCCCGTCTTGCGCGAGGGCGGCTGCGGCACCACCCAGCCTTCTTCCCAGCCCTTGTCGATGATGGCGTGTTCGATGGACTTGATGCCCACCGCATCGTTGTTGATGTTCAAGGTACAGGCCGCCTCGCAGGGCGCGGGGCAGATGCGGCCCGTGAACTCGGGGAAGTTGTTGGTGGAATGCAGCACGTCCAGCGCCTTGCGCCATTCCTGCCGGTACACCAGGTCGTTCCAGTCGGGGATGATGTTGTTGACCGGGCACCCGTTGTTGCAGAACGGAATGCCGCAGTCCATGCAGCGCGCGGCCTGCACCTTGGACGCGTTGTCGTCCAGGCGCAGCACGAATTCGCGCCAGGTCTTCAGGCGCGCGGCCGGAGGCTCATAGGCCTCCTGCAGGCGCTGGTATTCGAGAAATCCGGTGATTTTGCCCATGGTCTTTCCTTAAGCGGCCATTTTCTGCGGGTTGGCCGCACGCCACATTTCGCCCAATGCGCGGCGGTAATCGGTCGGCATGACCTTGACGAACTTGCCGCGGGAAACTTCCCAGTTGCCCAGGATGTCGCGCGCCTGGAAGCTGCCGGTATAGCGGAAGTGGTCCTCGATCAGGCGGCGCAGGATGCTCTCGTCGGTTTCGCGTTCGTCGCCGCGCTGCGCGCTGTGCCAGACGTCGATGTTGTTCATGTGCTGCTGCTCGGCGTGCGGCAGCACGGCTTCGAGTTCCACCATCGCCAGGTTGCAGCGCGTGCGGAAACTGCCGTCCGGATCCCAGACGTAGGCCACGCCGCCCGACATGCCGGCGGCGAAGTTGCGCCCGGTGGCGCCCAGCACCACCACCGTGCCGCCGGTCATGTATTCGCAGCCATGGTCGCCCGTGCCCTCCACCACCGCCGCGGCGCCGGAATTGCGCACCGCGAAGCGTTCGCCCGCCACGCCGTTGAAGAAGGCTTCGCCCGCCAGCGCGCCATACATGACGGTATTGCCGGCGATGATGTGTTCCGGACCGAAGCCGCGGAAATCGTTGGGCGAACGCACCACGATGCGGCCGCCCGACAGGCCCTTGCCCACGTAGTCGTTGGCTTCGCCCACCAGGTCCAGCGTGATGCCGTGGGCCAGGAAGGCGCCGAAGCTTTGGCCCGCCGTGCCGTTGCACTGGATATGGATCGTGTCGTCAGGCAGCCCGTCGTGGCCGTAGCGCGACGCCACCGCGCCGGACAGCATGGCGCCGATGGTGCGGTTGCGGTTGCGCACCGGCACGATGAAGGACACTTTCTCGCCGCGCTCCAGCGCCGGCTTGCTGCGCTCGATCAACTGGTGGTCCAGCGCCGCGGCCAGGCCGTGGTCCTGGCTTTCGGTCTGGCGCACCGGGCCTTCGGACGGCGCCTGGTAGAACACGCGGTTGAAGTCCAGCCCGCGCGCCTTCCAGTGGTCGATCCCGGTGCGGGTATCCAGCAGGTCGCTGCGGCCGATCAGCTCGTCGAACTTGCGGATGCCCAGCTGGGCCATGATTTCGCGCACTTCCTCGGCAACGAAGAAAAAATAGTTGACCACGTGCTCCGGCTTGCCCTGGAACTTCTTGCGCAGGACGGGATCCTGCGTGGCCACGCCGACGGGGCAGGTGTTCAGATGGCACTTGCGCATCATGATGCAGCCTTCCACGACCAGCGGCGCCGTCGCGAAGCCGAATTCATCGGCGCCCAGCAGCGCGCCGATGACGACGTCGCGGCCCGTCTTCATCTGGCCGTCGGCCTGCACGCGGATGCGGCTGCGCAGGCGGTTCAGCACCAGGGTCTGCTGGGTTTCAGCCAGGCCCAGTTCCCACGGCGTGCCGACCTGCTTGATCGACGATACCGGCGAAGCGCCCGTGCCGCCGTCGTGGCCGGCGATCACGACGTGATCGGCCTTGGCCTTGGCAACGCCCGCCGCGACCGTGCCCACGCCCACTTCGGACACCAGCTTGACCGAGATCGATGCCCGCGAATTGACGTTCTTCAGGTCATGGATCAGCTGCGCCAGGTCTTCGATCGAATAGATGTCGTGGTGCGGCGGCGGCGAGATCAGCCCCACGCCCGGCACCGAATAGCGCAGCTTGGCGATGTATTCGGAGACCTTGTGCCCCGGCAGCTGTCCGCCTTCGCCCGGCTTGGCGCCCTGCGCCATCTTGATCTGGATCTGGTCGGCGCTGCTCAGGTATTCGGCGCTGACGCCGAAGCGGCCCGACGCCACCTGCTTGATCCGGGAACGCAGGGAATCGCCGGCCTTCAGCGGCACGTCGGCCTCGATGCGTTCGCCGCCCAGGATGGAGGCCAGCGTGTCGCCGTCCTTGACCGGGCTCTTGCCGTCGCGCATTTCGGCGCGATAGCGCATTTCGTCTTCCCCGCCCTCGCCCGTGTTGGACTTGCCGCCGATGCGGTTCATCGCGACGGCCAGCACGGAGTGGGCCTCGGTCGAGATCGAGCCCAGCGACATCGCGCCCGTGGCGAAGCGCTTGACGATGTCCTTGGCGGACTCGACTTCTTCAAGCGGGATCGCGCGGGTGGGATCGAAGCGGAATTCGAACAGGCCGCGCAGCGTCATGTGGCGGCGGCTCTGGTCGTTGATGATCTGCGCGTATTCCTTGTAGGTGCGGTAGTTGTTGGCGCGCGTGGCGTGCTGCAGCTTGGCGATGGAATCGGGCGTCCACATGTGCTCTTCGCCGCGCACGCGATAGGCGTATTCGCCGCCCGCGTCCAGGTCGTTGGCCAGCACCGGGTCCTGGCTGAAGGCCGCGCGGTGCAGGCGCAGCGCTTCCTCGGCGACTTCGAAAATGCCGATGCCTTCCACCGTGCTGGCCGTGCCGGTGAAGTACTTCTCGACCAGGGCGCTTTGCAGGCCGACGGCTTCGAAGATCTGTGCGCCGGTGTAGGACATATAGGTCGAGATGCCCATCTTGGACATGACCTTGTTCAGGCCCTTGCCGATGGCCTTGATGTAGTTCTTGATGGCCTTTTCCGGCTCGGCCATCTTTTCCAGCGATTCCAGCGCCAGGTAGGGATGGATGCCTTCCGCGCCGTAGCCGCCCAGCAGGGCGAAGTGGTGCACTTCGCGCGCCGAGCCGGTTTCCACGACCAGGCCCGTGTTGGTGCGCAGGCCGGCGCGGATCAGGTGCTGGTGGATGGCCGAGGTGGCCAGCAGCGCCGGGATGGCGACGCGTTCGGCATCGACGCGGCGGTCCGACACGATCAGGATGTTGTAGCCGCTGCGCACCGCATCGACGGCGCGCGCACACAGGGCCGCCACGTGGGCCTCGATGCCCTCGCGGCCCCAGGCGGCCGGATAGCTGATATCCAGCTCCATGCTGCGGAACTTGTGGCCGGTGACCTGCTCGATGTCGCGGATCTGCGCCATGGCGGCGAAATCCAGCACCGGCTGCGACACTTCCAGGCGCAGCGGGGGATTGACGTTATTGATGTCCAGCAGATTGGGCTTGGGCCCGATGAAGGACACCAGCGACATCACCAGCTGTTCGCGGATGGGGTCGATGGGCGGGTTGGTGACCTGGGCAAACAACTGGCGGAAATAGTTGTAGAACGGCTTGGCGCGATTCGACAGCACCGCCAGGGGCGCGTCGTTGCCCATGCTGCCGATGGCTTCCTCGCCCGAGATGGCCATGGGCTCCAGGATGAATTTGTAGTCTTCCTGTGTCCAGCCGAAGGCCTGCTGGCGGTCCAGCAGCGATGCGGCGGGCGCCGGCGGGTTGGCCGGCTGCCGGGGCGCGGGCAGCGATTCCAGCTTGACGCGCAGGCGCTCGATCCACTGGCGGTAGGGCCGCGAGTTGGCGAGCTGCGACTTGATTTCCACGTCGTCGATGATGCGGCCCTGCTCCAGGTCGATCAGGAACATCTTGCCCGGCTGCAGGCGCCATTTCTTGACGATGCGGTTTTCCGGGATGGGCAGCGTGCCGGCTTCGGACGCCATGATGACCATGTCGTCATCGGTGACGAGGTAGCGCGCCGGGCGCAGGCCGTTGCGGTCCAGCGTGGCGCCGATCTGGCGGCCGTCGGTGAAGGCCACGGCGGCCGGGCCGTCCCACGGTTCCATCATCGCGGCGTGGTATTCGTAGAAGGCGCGGCGGCTTTCGTCCATCTGCGTATGCTGTTCCCAGGCCTCCGGGATCATCATCATCATGGCGTGGGCCAGGGAATAGCCGGAATTCACCAGCAGTTCCAGGCAGTTGTCGAAGGTGGCCGTATCCGACTGGCCCTCGTACACGATGGGGTACAGCTTGGGCAGGTCGTCGCCCAGCACGGCGGACTGCATCATGCCTTCGCGGGCGCGCAGCCAGTTGAAGTTGCCCTTGACCGTGTTGATTTCGCCGTTGTGGGCGATCATGCGATACGGGTGGGCCAGCGGCCAGGCCGGGAAGGTGTTGGTCGAAAAGCGCTGGTGCACCAGGGCCAGGGCCGAGATCGTGCGGGTGTCGGCCAGGTCGCGGTAGTAGCGCCCCACCTGGTCGGCCAGCAGCAGGCCCTTGTAGACCACGGTGCGCACCGATGCCGACGGCACGAAGTATTCCTTGCCGTGGGCCAGCCGCATGTTCTGGATGGCATGGCTGGCCGTCTTGCGGATGACGTACAGCTTGCGTTCCAGCGCGTCCGGCACCATGACGTCGGCCCCGCGGCCGATGAACAGCTGGCGGATGACGGGTTCCAGCTCGCGCACGGCGGGCGACATGGGCATGTCCACGTCCACCGGCACGTCGCGCCAGCCCAGCACCACCTGGCCTTCGGCCCGTACCGCGCGTTCCAGCTCCTGCTCACAGGCCAGCCGGGACGCGGTTTCCTTGGGCAGGAAGACCATGGCCACGCCGTATTCGCCCGGCGGGGGCAGGATGACGCCGCCCTGGGCCAGTTCTTCGCGGTACAACGCGTCCGGGATCTGGATCAGGATGCCGGCGCCGTCGCCCATCAGCTTGTCCGCGCCCACGGCGCCCCGGTGGTCCAGATTTTCCAGGATCTTCAGGCCCTGCTGGATGATGGCGTGGCTTTTGCGTCCCTTGATATGGGCGACGAAGCCCACGCCGCAGGCGTCATGCTCGTTGCGCGGGTCGTAAAGGCCCTGGGCAGCCGGCAGGCCGATGCGCGTGGCGTCGATGGGACGCGCCGGCGCGGGGCGACAGGCGTCGGGGGAAGTCGGTACGGTCATGAAGCGCTCCAGGGCCGGGGCCGCTGAAAAAGAAGGGACTGCCACACTTTGTTGCGGCGCAAACCGGGAAGATACAGGGGTCACCCTAGGCTCGCAAGCAAAACAATAGGGGTGCGTCCCCTATAAAATCGCGTGGCCCCTAGACCTTGTTTTATTTGGGGACATATTATATTTGCGCGCAAACGGGCAAGTGGAGACGACGGCGAAGCGGGTCAGGAGCCGGTAGGTTCCGTTTCCGCCGGCGGCGGCACGGGATTCTTGCGCGGGCGGCCGCGCTGCCCGGGGGTGACGCGGCGGCTGGCCGTGTGCGCCAGCATGGCGATGAAATCCGTGCCGCCCAGCGCCCATTGGCCCTGGACGGCCTGGTCGATACGCTGGATCTGTTCGCGGGTCAGGCCTTCCTGCAGGCGCTTGCGGTAGTTCGCCTGCCGATCGAAAGGCGTGTTGCCGCAGGACCAGTAGTCGGCGTGGTCCGACATCCAGGCCACCTGGGGCTGGCCGGAGCCGGTATGGCCGGCCGCGGAAGACCACGGCCACAGTTCTGCATCGTGGGTGGCCCCGCTGCGCACCGGATAGGTTTCCAGCCAGACCAGCGCGGGCAGGACCCAGGCGCCCGGCTCCACCAGCGCGGAACGATAGCGGCCGGCGAACACCCGGCCGCCGCGCAGGCGCGCCGCCAGGTTGCGCCCCAAGGTCTGCATCAGCCGCGGCAGCCCTTCGCCGTCCACCGGCGTGGCCAGCAGCAGGATGCGGTCCGTGGCCAGCACCCAGCCGTGCAGCGCCACGCGGTTGCGGGTGGCGGTCTCGCCCAGCCATGTCGCCACCTGGTTCAGCGTGTCGGCCGGCGCCGGCTGCGACGGGGCCGCCAGGGGATTGATGAAGTTGGCCTGCACGAGTTGCGGCAGTCCGGGAGCGTACAGTCGGGGCAGGCGAGCCATAGGGATGTCAGGACCGAGACATGCAGGGAACGGGACGTTCGCGCAGGAAAATAAATGGTACCGCGTAAACGGCCGCGCGCAACAGTAAGGTTACCCCGGTAACGCGTTAACATTTCCCGACCGAAGCGCATCGCCTGGAGCAACCATGAAGACCAAAGCCGCCATCGCCTGGAAAGCCGGCGCCCCCCTGACCATCGAGGACGTCGACCTGGAAGGCCCCAAGGCCGGCGAGGTCCTGGTGGAGATCAAGGCGACCGGTATCTGCCACACGGATTACTACACGCTTTCCGGCGCGGATCCGGAAGGCCTGTTCCCGGCCATCCTGGGGCACGAGGGCGCTGGCGTGGTGCTGGAAACCGGCGCGGGCGTGACCAGCCTGAAGCCGGGCGATCACGTCATTCCCCTGTACACGCCGGAGTGCCGGCAGTGCAAGTTCTGCCTGTCCCGCAAGACCAACCTGTGCCAGGCGATCCGCGCCACCCAGGGCAAGGGGCTGATGCCGGACGGCACGTCCCGGTTTTCGCTGGGGGGCAAGCCCATCCACCACTATATGGGTACCTCCACCTTCGCCAACCACATCGTGGTGCCGGAAATCGCCCTGGCCAAAATCCGCGACGATGCGCCGTTCGACAAGGTTTGCTATATCGGCTGCGGGGTGACCACCGGGGTCGGCGCCGTGGTCTATACCGCCAAGGTGGAGGCCGGCGCCAATGTGGTCGTCTTCGGCCTGGGCGGCATCGGCCTGAACGTCATCCAGGGGGCCAAGATGGTGGGCGCCGACAAGATCATCGGCGTGGACATCAATCCGCGCCGCGAAGCGCTGGCGCGCAAGTTCGGCATGACGCACTTCGTCAACCCGTCCGAGGTCGAAAACGTCGTCGACCACCTGATCCAGCTGACCGACGGCGGCGCCGACTATTCCTTCGAATGCGTAGGCAATACCAAGCTGATGCGCCAGGCGCTGGAGTGCTGCCACAAGGGCTGGGGCAAATCCATCATCATCGGCGTGGCCGCCGCCGGCGAGGAGATCGCCACCCGGCCGTTCCAGCTGGTGACCGGCCGGGAATGGAAAGGATCGGCCTTCGGCGGCGCGCGCGGCCGGACCGACGTTCCCAGGATCGTGGACTGGTATATGGAAGGCAAGCTCAACATCGACGACCTCATCACCCATACCCTGCCCCTGGACAGGATCAACGACGGCTTCGACCTGATGAAGCGCGGCGAGTCCATCCGCTCGGTGGTGCTGTACTGATGGCGGCCCTGGAAGTCCTGGCGCAGCATCGCTGCCACGGCGGCTGGCAGCGCGTCTACCGGCATGAGTCGGCCGTCATCGGGCTGCCCATGCGCTTCTCGGTGTACACCCCACCGCAGGCGGACGGCGGCCCGGTGCCGGCGCTGTTCTTCCTGGCCGGGCTGGAGTGCAACGAGGAAACCTTCATGATCAAGGCGGGCGCGCAGCGCTGGGCGGCCCGCTACGGCGTGATGCTGATCGCGCCCGACACCAGCCCGCGGGGCGCCGGCGTGCCGGGCGAGGACCAGGACTGGGATCTGGGGACCGGGGCGGCCTTCTACCTGGACGCGACACAGGCGCCGTGGGCGCCGCGCTACCGCATGGAAAGCTACATCGCGCAGGAGCTCTACGGCATGGCGACGGCGCAACTGGGCGCTGTGCCGAGCCGTATCGGCATCTTCGGCCATTCCATGGGCGGCCATGGGGCGCTGGTGCTGGCGCTGCGCCATCCCGGGCGGTTCCGTTCCGTCTCGGCCTTTGCCCCCATCGCGGCGCCCAGCCGCTGTCCTTGGGGCCAGAAGGCCTTCTCCAATTATCTGGGGACGGATTCCGACGCCTGGGCCACCCATGACGCCAGCGCGCTGATGGCTTCCAGCCGCGCGCCGTATCCGGCCGGCATACTGGTCGACCAGGGACTGGCCGACCGCTTCCTGGCGCAGCAACTGTATCCGGACGCTTTCGAAGCGGCCTGCGCCCAGGCCGGGCAGCCCTTGCAGCTGCGGCGGCACGCGGACTACGACCACGGCTACTACTTCATTTCGACCTTCATGGAAGACCATATCCGCTTCCATGCCGAGCGCCTGCAGGGCGCGGCCACGCCGGAAGTCCTGGCCGATGGCGGGGCTTGACGCCCTCTATATACTGGAATTGTCCGTGGGCATTTCGCGAGGATCGCATTGATCGAAGGCGTCGCTCCATCCGTCTGGATCGCGGTGGTGACCATCGCGGCCCTGCTCATCGGCTTCGGGCTGTTCCTGGGCAGGGGCGGCCCCCGCGATGCGCGCGGCCGCCGCCAGTTCCGCCTGCGGCCGATGCGGCGCCTGGTGGGCCTGCTGTTGCTGGCCCTGGCCTGCGTATCGGCCATGTTCGCCGTTACGCTGTACCAGTTCTTCCGCCTGACCGCGGACGAGCCCGTGGCCCGCATCGTGCTGCGCCAGCAGGCGCCGCGGCAGTTCGTGGCCACGGCGGAATTGCCGGGCAAGGCGCCCGAGGACTACACCCTGCGCGGCGACGAGTGGCAGATCGATGCGCGGATGGTGCGGTGGCGGCTGCCTGCCCTGCTGGCGGGCGTGCCGCCCTTGTATCGCCTGGAGCGCCTGTCGGGCCGCTACACCGACCCGGCGGCGGATCAGTCCGAACCGCGCACGGTTTATGCGCTCGGTCCGGCGGGCATGCCTGACCTGGGGGCGCTGAAGCAGCGGTTCCCGGGCTGGCTGCCCTTCGTGGACGTACAGTACGGCAGCGGGGCCTACATGCCGATGTTCGATGGCGCGCGCTACCGCGTGTTCGTGGACCCCCGCGGCGCCCTGTTCATCCGCCCGGAGGACGCCGCCACGCAGGACGCGCTGAAGCAGCGCGGCTGGTAGCCGGTCTTTCAGGGGCCTGCATGGCGCGCCCGTTGAACTTCGGACGCTGTCGCGGGTCGAATTAGCACTCCCTAATTCAGAGTGCTAACATCACACGAATGCGTTCTACCCATAGCGGTTTCCTGGAGCACAACACCATGAAACAACCGAGTTCCTCGTTGGCCTTACCCGGCAACGCCCTGACGCTGGCCATCGCCAATCCAGGCGCGCTGGGAACGATCGACGCATACATTTCCGCGGTGAACCGCCTGCCGATCCTGACCGCGGAGCAGGAAGTCTCCCTGGGCCGCCGCCTGCGCGACGGCGGCGACCTGGACGCTGCCCGTGAACTGGTGCTGTCGCACCTGCGCCTGGTGGTGTCCATCGCCCGCCAGTACCTGGGCTACGGCCTGCCGCATGCCGATCTGATCCAGGAAGGCAACGTCGGCCTCATGAAGGCGGTCAAGCGCTTCGATCCCGAGCGCGGCGTACGGCTGGTGTCGTTCGCGGTGCATTGGATCAAGGCCGAAATCCATGAGTACATCGTGCGCAACTGGCGCCTGGTGAAGGTGGCCACGACCAAGGCTCAGCGCAAGCTGTTCTTCAACCTGCGCAGCATGCGGCCCGACGGCAAGACGCTGGATACGGAACAGGTGGACGAAATCGCCCGCCAGCTGAACGTGCGCCCGGAAGACGTCAGCGAGATGGAAGTCCGCCTGTCCGGCCGCGACATGGCGCTCGAAGCGCAGGACGATGACGAGGACGCCTACGCGCCCATCGCCTACCTGTCCGATGAAGGGCGGCAGGAACCTACTCGCGTGCTCGAGCGCAAGGCCATGGACAAGCTGCAGAGCACGGGCCTGAACGATGCCCTGGAAGCCCTGGATCCGCGGTCCCGCCACATCGTGCAGGCGCGCTGGCTGCAAGATGACGGCGGCGCCACGCTGCACGAGCTGGCCCAGGAATACGGCATTTCCGCGGAACGCGTCCGGCAGATCGAGGCCGCCGCGCTGAAGAAGATGCGCGGCAGCCTGCAGCCGGCGTAACACGAGACCGGCCGGCCCCATGGGCCGGGGTCTTTACCGCCGGCCTCCGGCGGCGTCTCCCCAGAGGGCCCTCTTGAGGGCCTTTTTCGTTAAATCCTGATACATCTCGCCACGGGAAATCCGCCGTATCGGCGAAACTTTCTCATGGGCACCCAGCCTAACCTTACGTAGACCACGCGCCTGGAGCATTCCGGGCCCGTCGTCTTCTCACCTGTCTCGGCTTCTCCTCTTTCCCCTCCCCTATGAGACAGGTGTTTGGCGGGGCACCCACAAGCGGTGCCCCGTTTTTTATGCGCCTTCGGCGTGCACGGCCGGCGCATCGCGGTCCGCGGCCGGGTCCACGGCGATGGGGATTTCCTCCGGCTCGTTCCATTCCTGCACCAGGGCACGCCATAGCGCGGCGTCCAGCCGGCGCACGCCCGTGGCGATCGAACCGTCCGGATAGAGCTTCAGCCAGCGATAGCCGGGCGGCTGCGGATCCAGCCGGTGGCGGCCGTCGCGGATGGTGAACTGGAAGCAGGTGGATGGCGTGGCCAGCATGCGGACATTGCCGCGCCGGCGGTCGAATTCCTGGTGGACGTGGCCCCATAGCAGAACGCGCGCATTGCCCCAGCGGGTCAGATGGCGGAACAGTTCCGCCGCGTTGTCCAGCATCATGGCGTCGCGCCATTCGGGGCTGACCTGCACCGCGTTGTGATGCACGGCCACCAGGGCCGGCCGGCCCTGCGCGGTCGACAGGCCATGGTCCAGCAGTTCGAACTGGTCGCGCTCCAGGTGGCCGGCATTGGAACCGTCGGTCCGCGAATCCAGCAGGATGATGCGCCACGCGCCGACATCGCCGATGGGCTCGGTCCACGCCCCCAGCGCTCGCTTGAGCGTGGCGGGTGTATCGTGATTGCCCGGCAGGCAGCGCACGGGGATACCCAGCGGCGTGAGCGCGTCGGCGAAGCGGCGATAGGACAGCTCGCTGCCGTCATGGGAGAGGTCTCCCGTGGCGAGCAGCACATCGGCGTTGCCGTGATCGCGGCGGATGGCGGCAAGCACGGCGCGCAGGCTCGCATTCGTGTCCACGCCCAGCATCAGGCCGGGCGTCGCGAAGAGATGGGGATCGGTAAGCTGCAGCGCCACGATGGGCCTGCTGTCGGCGGCATCGCTCGCGCCCGGGTCGGCGGCGCTTGCCGGCGATGGAAGGGAAGGCTTCGGGATAGTGTGCAACGGCGGCTCCGGTGTATGCATCCTGTCCCGTCGGCATGCTCCGCGGCATGGGCGGATGCTGCCGCGGCGGTGCGGATGCCGCCAACGTTAGCGAAAATACGCGGCGGCGGGCATCCACCAAATCGTGCCGCCCGTAACGAAACGTGCGCCCGCGGCAAAACCAGCTATCCTCTCCGCTAAATGAACCATGGCGCGGAAAAGAATTAGATGGATGTGGGTTTGCTGGTTTTCGGCTTGGCGGCGCTGTTGACGCTGGTCTGCTTCATGCCTCCGCTTGCCGGCCGGCTGGGGTTGCCGTATTCCGTGCTGCTGGCCATCGTCGGATGTCTGCTCGGTATCGTCATCCATATCCATGGCTGGGCGCCGCCCGTACTGGCCGGTATGCTGGATTCGCTGGAGAAGTTCGAGATCTCCTCGGAAACTTTCCTTACCGTTTTCCTTCCCGTCCTCCTATTCGAAACCGCGCTGTCGATGAACGTCAGGCGCCTGATGGACGACATCGGACCCATCCTGATGATGGCCATCGTGGCGGTGTTCCTGTCCACGGTGGTCGTGGGCATTACGCTGAACGGCCTGTCTTCGTATGGCCTGGTCGTCTGCCTGCTGCTGGGCGCCATCGTGGCCACCACGGACCCGGCCGCCGTCGTGGGGATCTTTCGCGAGGTCGGCGCGCCCAAGCGGCTGACCACGCTGGTCGAAGGCGAAAGCCTGTTCAACGACGCCGCGTCGATCGCCCTGTATTCCGTGCTGGTGGGCGTGCTGGCCGGCCATGGCGAAATGTCCGCGGGCCACATCCTGGTGGACTTCGTCGTCAGCTTCCTGGGTGGCGGCCTGGCCGGCTATGCCATGGGCCGAGCGGCGTGCATGCTCTTCGCGGTGCTGCGCGGCTTTCCCGCCGCGGAGATCACGCTGACGTTGACGCTGGCCTACCTGACCTTCTTCGTCTGCGACCACTATCTGCACGTATCGGGCGTGGTGGCGACGGTGATCGCGGGCCTGGTGGTGGGTTCGACCGGACGCACGCGCATGGCGCCGACCACCTTCGAGCACCTGACCAGCGCATGGGAGCAGTTCGGCTTCTGGGCGAATTCGCTGATCTTCCTGTTCGCCGCCATGCTGATCCCGCGGCTGATGGCGGACGCCACGCTGGGCGACATTGCCCTGATCCTGGTGCTCTTCGTCGCCGCGCTGGCGGCGCGCGCGGTCGCCGTGTTCGGGTTGGTGCCGCTGCTGGGCATGACGCGGCTGGGCACGCGGGTGAACCGCGCGTACAAGACCGTCATGCTGTGGGGCGGCTTGCGCGGCGCGGTATCGCTGGCGCTGGCCCTGGCCGTCACCGAGCGCGGCGACGTGCCCTATGAAGCACGCGAGTTCGTCGCCGTGGCCACGACCGGGTTCGTGCTGTTGACGCTGTTCATCAACGGCATCAGCCTGCGCCCGCTGATCCGCATGCTGCGCCTGAACGAACTGTCCCGGCACGAGGCCACCCTGCGCGACCAGGCGCTGGCCGTGGCGCTGGGCGACCTGCAGGAAAAAACCGACGAGGTTGCCGCGGCCGAGCACATCGGGCCGGAAGTGCGCGAGCGCATCCACGCGGTGTTCGACCGCACGCTGGGCCAGTTGCGCGATGCGGAGGTGCGCCATATGAGCGTGGCCGATCGCGTAGACATCGGGCTGGCCACGCTGGCGCGGCGCGAAGAGGAAATGTTCTTCGACATCCTGAAGGCGCAGATCGTCGACTGGCGCATGGCCGAATCCCTGCTGGCTCGCGCCGAACGCCTGGAAGACGCCGTGCGTGCGGGCGGCGTGGCCGGGTTCGAGAACGCCATCGCGGCCGACGTGCGTTATTCGCGGTCCTTCCGCGCGGCGCTGCGGCTGCACTATCTGTTCGGCTTCCAGAGCTGGCTGTCGCGCGAACTGGCGCAGCGGTTTGCCGCGCTGATGTGCAAGCGGTCGGTGGCGCAGCGCGTGATCCTGTTCGCGGGGCAGCAACTGAAGGTCATGCTGGGCGAAGAGGCCACGCAGCGCATCGTGACGGCCCACCAGCGGCGGCTGGATGCCGTCGAGAACGCGCTGCAGGCGCTGAACCTGCAGTATCCGACCTATGCGCTGTGGCTGCAGGAAAGCTATCTGGGGCGCGTGGCGCGACAGCTGGAACGCATGCGCTACCGGGATATGCTGGACCAGTTCCTGATCAGCGGGGAAGTCTATGCCGACCTGACCCGCCAGCTGGAGCATCGCTGGGCGCATATCGACCGGCATCCGCCGCTGGATATCGAGTTGAGCGCGGCCGAGCTCATCAAGCGCGTGCCTTTGTTCGAGAACCTGAGCGCCGACTCGCTGCGCGCGATCTCGCGGCTGCTCAGGCCACGGCTGGCGCTGCCGGACCAGGCCGTGCTGAAGGACCGCGCGGGGGACGAAATGTGCTTCGTCGCGTCGGGCGCGGTGGCGGTGCATCTGCCGGACAACACCACCGTCGAGCTGGGCAGCGGCGAGTTCTTCGGGGAGCTGGCGCTTCTCGGCGAACAGGCGCTGGTGCCGGACGTGACCTCGCTGGGCTACAGCAAGCTGCTGATGATGTCCGCGCGCGATTTCCGCGCCTTGCTCGCGCATGATGCCGACTTGCGCGAACGCATCGAAAAAGTGGCGCGGCAGCGCCTGCGCGCCATTGAAGTCTGGAAGCAGTTCTCCTCGGCGCCGCCGACGGCCGCTTCCTGAAGCGTCGCGCCCTTGCCGGGCATGGCCCTAGGTCGTCTCCCGCTGCACCAGCCGGAATCCCAGGTCCAGATGCCGTTGCGAATTGGGCCGTCCCTGCAGCGCGTTCATCAGCAGCGTGGCGGCCGACCGGCCGATTTCATAACGCGGCGTGGCGATGGTGGAAAGCGGCGGCGTCGTCCACGCCGTGCCGGTCAGGTCATGGAAGCCGATCAGGCCCATGCGTTCCGGCACGGCGATGCCCAGGCGCCCGCATTGGAACACCGCGCCCTGCGCCAAGTCGTCATTGCAGAAAAACAGGCCATCGCATTCGGGGTGCTCGCGCAGCATCGCGTCCAGCAGTTCGGCACCCAGGCTCAGCGAGGACTTGCTGGGCGTCATGATTTCCAGCGCCGGGTCGTGCATGCCCGCATCGCGCAGCGCCTGCCGGCAGCCCTCGCAGCGGCGCAGCGACCGCGGATCGAGCTGCGCACCGATGATGCCGATATGGCGATAGCCGCGCTCCACCAGATGGCGGCCGGCGGCGTAGCCAGAATCGAACTGCGAAAAACCCACGCTGAGTCCGTCGCCGCCGTTCAGCGTTTCGATGGTATGCACGGTGGGGATCTTCAGCGCCTCCAGCAGTTTCCACACGCCCGGCCGGTGGTCGATCCCCGTCAGGATCAGTCCATCCGGCGAATGCTGCAGATACGTGCGCAGCAGGGCTTCTTCCGCCTCGGCGGAATAGCCGGTCAGGCCGATATGCATATGGTGCGCATGGGCATCCAGCACTTCCTTGATGCCCGCCAGGATATCGACGAAGACGATATTGCTCAGCGACGGGATCAGCACCACCACCGTGCGCGAGCGTGCCGATGCCAGTGCGCTGGCCGCGTGATTCGGTACGTAGCCCAGGTTATCGCACGCCGCCTGGATGCGTGCCCGCAGCGCCGGCTGCACCTTGTCCGGCGTGCGCAGCGCGCGCGATACCGTGATGGCGCTGACGCCGGCGGTGCGCGCGACGTCTGCCATGGTGACGCCGTTATGGCGCGAGCTGCGGGACTTGCGGACCGTCATGGCTGAGGGGAAGCAAAAGGCCGTAGTCTGACCCAAACGCGGCCTTGGGACAAACCCGGGCAGGGGTTGGCAAGCATTGCATGATAGCGCTAACATCGCGCTTCGCATCGATCGCAACGCCAAAAAACATCAGGAGACAGCGATGCAAACCCTTCCTTCGCCGGCGCTGGGGCGCGGTCCGCTCGGCCGCGCACTCGATCTGGTCTTCAGCCTGCAGCGCTGGCTCATGATGGCCTGCCTGGTCGTCATGGTCGTGCTCCTGTTCGGCAACGTCGCGCTGCGCTACCTGTTTAACTCCGGCATCAATGTGTCCGACGAGGTCTCGCGCCTGGCGTTCGTGTGGCTGATCTTCATCGGCTCGGTGCTGGCGCTGCGCGAGCACACCCACATGGGCGTGACGATGCTGGTGGAACGCTTCGGGGCGGGCGCGCGCCGCGTCACGCACCTGTTCTGCCAGGTACTGATCCTGGGCGTACTGCTCATGTTGATCAAGGGCAGCTGGGACCAGACCGTGATCGGCATGGGCACGCGCCTGCCCGTGACGGGGTGGCCGGCCGGCGTATTCAACATCGCCTGCCTGTATGCCGCCGTCGTCATGGCCTTGCTGACGCTTGCCGACATCGTATTGACGCTGGGCGGCGCGGAGGCGCCGCTGGACGCCAGCGCCGTCGATCCTCTGAGCTGATTTCCCCCGCCCATGGCCCGTGATCCTGCCCGCGCAACGTCGGCCCGGCCGACGGCCGGCACGCGCCGGGCAGCTTCCGTCCTGGCCCCTGCCGCCATCTTCCTGCATCCGACGTCATGATTCTCTCCGTCTTCCTGATCGTGCTCCTGGGCCTCCTTGCGCTGGGCATGCCGATCGCCTTCGCGCTGATGATCAGCGCCGTGCCGATGATGTTCCAGCTGGATTTCGTCGACCCGCAAATCCTTGCGCAGAACATGCTGGGCGGCGCCAACAGCTTCACGCTGATGGCCGTGCCGCTGTTCATGCTGGCCGGCGAGCTGATGAACGAGGGCGGCATCTCGCGGCGCATCGTCAAGCTGGCCGCCATGTTCGTCGGACACATCCCTGGGGGGCTGGGCTATGTCGCCATCTTCGCCAGCGTGCTGCTGGCGGCGCTGTCGGGCTCGGCGGTGGCCGACGCGGCCGCGCTCGGCTCGCTGCTGATCCCCATGCTGCGGGAAAAAGGCTACGAAGCCGGCGACGCGGCCGGCCTCATTTCGGCGGGCGGCATCATCGCGCCCATCATTCCGCCGTCGATCTCGTTCATCATCTACGGCGTGGCGACCAATGTGTCGATCACCAAGCTTTTCTTCGCCGGCATCGCGCCGGGACTGCTGATGGCGCTGACGCTGGTGGCCGTGTGGTCGTGGACCGCCCGCAGGAGTGGCGGCCATGTCGCGCCCACCCCGCGCCAACCGTGGGGCGCGCGACTGCGCTCCGTACGCGAGTCCCTGTGGGCGCTGTTCCTGCCGGTCATCATCATCGGCGGCCTGCGCGGCGGCATCTTCACGCCCACCGAGGCGGCCGTGGTGGCCGCCGTCTATGCCCTGCTGATCAGCCTGTTCGTTTACCGGGAAATCGGCTTGCGCGACCTCGGCCCGATCTTCGTCCGCGCCGCGAGCACCACGGCCATCGTCATGTTCCTGGTCGCCGCCGCGATGGTGTCCTCGTACATGATCACGCTGGCCGACATGCCGCAGGACCTGGTCGCGCTGCTGGAGCCCTTGCTGAACCATCCCAAGTGGCTGATGTTCGCGATGCTGATCGTGCTCACGCTGGTGGGCACGGCGATGGACCTGACGCCCACCATCCTGATCCTGGCGCCGGTGTTGATGCCGGTGGTCACCAAGGCAGGCATTGACCCGGTGTACTTCGGCGTGATGTTCGTCATGGTGGGCTGCGTGGGCTTGCTGACGCCGCCGGTGGGCACCGTGCTGAACGTCGTGGCCGGCGTCGCGCGCATCCGAATGGAGACCATCATCCGCGGGGCGTGGCGTTACGTCGTGGCCTACACCTTGCTGCTCCTGCTGATGGTGATCTTCCCGGAGCTGATCACCGTGCCGGCGAAATGGATACATTGAGGCCCGCCATCCCACCCGGCCGAGACCGGGGGCCCGGGTAGCGATGTCCCCGAAACGACAACCGTAGCCGCTTTGAAGCGATAACCCCAAGGAGACTCCACCATGTTTACCTCCATGAAGAAGTTGGCCATCGCGCTGGCCGCCGTTTCGGCGTGCGCCACCGCGGGCCTGGCCCACGCCCAGGAAGTCAAGACGCGGATCATCCGCTTCGGCTACGGCCTGAACGAAGAAAGCGTCCAGGGCCGCGCGGCGCGCTACCTGGCCGAAGAACTGGGCAAGATCAGCGGCGGCAAGCTGAAGATGCGCACCTACGGTTCCGCCAACCTGGGCTCGGACGAGCAGATGCAGGCGGCCCTGGTGGGTGGCGCGCAGGAAATGATGGTGGGCTCCACCGCGCCCCTGGCGACCATGGTCAAGGAATTCGGCGTCTTCGATCTGCCTTTCCTGTTCAACGACGAAAAGGAAGCCGATGCCGTGCTGGACGGCCCCTTCGGCGAAAAGCTGCTGAAGATGCTGGACGCCAAGGGCCTGGTCGGCCTGGTGTATTGGGAAAACGGTTTTCGCAACGTGACCAATTCCAAGCACCCGATCGCCAAGGCGGAAGACATGCAGGGCATCAAGCTGCGCGTGATGCAGAACCAGATTGCGCTGGGTGTGTTCGGCGCACTGGGGGCCAACGCGGTGCCCATGCCGTTCTCCGAATTGTTCACCGCCCTGGAGACGCGCACCGTCGACGGCCAGGAGAACCCGGTCACCACCATCCAGAGCAGCAAGTTCTACGAAGTGCAGCCCTACCTGAGCCTGACGCGCCACGTATACACGCCGTGGGTGCTGCTGGCATCGAAGAAATGGTGGGACACGCTGTCGCCCGACGAGCAGAAGCTGATCCGCCAGGCCGCCGCCTCCTCGCGCGATTTCGAGCGCAAGGACAGCCGCGCCGACTCCACCAAGGCGATGGCGGTGCTGAAGGACGCCGGCATGAAGATCAACGCCGTGTCGCCCGAGGAACTGCAGCGGCTGCGCGAGAAGGCGCAGCCCGTGGTCGACAAGTACACGCAGGACCTGGGGCCGGAGCTGGTCAAGCAGCTGCAGGACGAGATCAACAAGGTCCGCAAGGGCTGATGGAGGATCGCTGCCCACAGGCGATTTCCGGGCAGCGATAGACCTGTGCAAGCGCCGGCCCGCCGATTCCGGGGCCGGCCTCCGCCGTGCCTGTTCCGGCGGGCGAGACGGGGTACGGCCACGGTGGCCGGCCCCCGCAAACATTCATACGAGATTCACCATGTCCGACGCCCCCCGCCGACTGCGCAGCCAGAAATGGTTCGACGATCCCACCCATGCCGACATGACGGCGATCTATGTCGAGCGCTACCTGAACTACGGCCTGACGCGCGCCGAACTGCAGTCGGGACGTCCCATCATCGGCATCGCGCAGACCGGCAGCGACCTGGCGCCGTGCAACCGCCACCATCTGGAGCTGTCCCAGCGCACCAAGGCCGCCATCCGCGATGCCGGCGGCATTCCGATGGAATTCCCGGTGCATCCGCTGGCGGAACAAGGCCGGCGTCCCACGGCGGCGCTGGACCGCAACCTCGCCTATCTGGGGCTGGTGGAAATCCTGCACGGCTATCCGCTGGATGGCGTGGTGCTGACCACGGGCTGCGACAAAACCACGCCGGCCTGCCTGATGGCGGCGGCCACTGTCGACATCCCGGCCATCGTGCTGTCCGGCGGCCCCATGCTGGACGGCTGGCACGAAGGCAAGCGCGTCGGTTCGGGAACGGTGATCTGGCACGCCCGCAACCTGATGGCCGCCGGCAAGATCGACTACGAAGGCTTCATGACGCTGGCCACGGCCTCGTCGCCCTCGGTGGGCCACTGCAACACCATGGGCACCGCCTTGTCCATGAATTCGCTGGCCGAAGCCCTGGGCATGTCGCTGCCCACCTGCGCCAGCATTCCGGCCCCGTACCGCGAGCGCGGGCAGATGGCCTATGCCACGGGCCTGCGCATCGTCGACATGGTGCGCGAGGACCTGCGGCCGTCGCGCATCCTGACGCGGCGCGCCTTCGAAAACGCCATCGTCGTGGCGTCCGCGCTGGGGGCCTCCACCAACTGCCCGCCTCACCTGATCGCCATCGCGCGTCACATGGGCGTGGACCTGTCGCTGGAGGATTGGCAGCGCTTCGGCGAAGACGTTCCCCTGCTGGTCAACTGCGTGCCGGCGGGCGAATACCTGGGCGAAAACTTCCATCGCGCCGGCGGCGTGCCGGCCGTGCAGCATGAACTGCTGGCCGCGGGCCGCCTGCATGGCGATTGCCTGACCGTGTCCGGCAAGACGGTGGCCGACATCGCCGGCAGCGCGGCCACCACGGACCGCGACGTGATCCGCAGCTGCGACACGCCGCTGAAGCAGCGCGCCGGATTCATCGTGCTGTCGGGAAACTTCTTCGACAGCGCCATCATGAAGATGTCCGTCGTGGGCGAGGATTTCCGCAAGGCCTACCTGTCGGCGCCCGGCGACGAAAACGCCTTCGAGGCGCGCGCCATCGTGTTCGATGGCCCGGAGGACTACCACGCGCGCATCGACGACCCGGACCTGAACATCGACGAACACTGCATGCTGGTCATACGCGGCGCCGGGCCGATTGCCTATCCCGGTGGCGCGGAGGTGGTCAACATGGCGCCGCCCGCCCGGCTGATCCAGCAGGGCATCGACTCGCTGCCCTGCATGGGCGACGGCCGCCAAAGCGGTACATCGGCAAGTCCGTCGATCCTGAACATGTCGCCGGAAGCGGCGGCGGGCGGGGGCCTGGCGCTGCTGCGCACTGGCGACCGCATCCGCGTGGACCTGAACGCTCGCACCGTGACGCTGGAGGTCGACCCGGCGGAACTCGAAGCGCGCCGCGGCGGCCCGGCCTTCCAGATACCGCCGCCGCAGACGCCCTGGCAGGAAATCTTCCGCGGCATGACCGGGCAGCTATCCACCGGCATGTGCCTGGAGCCCGCGACCCTCTACTTGAAAGTCGTGGAGAAGCTCGGCGACCCCAGGCATTCGCATTGATCGTGAGGAAGCCGTGAAGCAGGAACGGCGTGCGTGGCCCTGGGCCGATCGCGCAACCACCAACCCTTGCGCTGTTAACGCGCCTGATATTCCTTCGGTTTCCGTCGCACGAGCGTGACGTCGCTAAGCTCGCCCGGGGCGATGTAGCCGATGCATCCGCGCATCGGCGCAGCCAGCCCCCTTGCACTCGCATGAAGGAGCGACGACATGAGCGACGTATCAATGATGGGATTAGGTGTCTCTGCCCATACCTGGCAGCTTCCGGGCGACACGCCTATCGTGGGCGGAATGATAGGCAGACTGCTGGATATCACGGCAGCAGGCCTGGTATCGAAATTCGCGTCGGCTGCGGTATCGGACCGGCCGTCCGAATCGGCCCAGGGATTGGAAACGGGGGGCCGGGAAGCAGGAATGTTGGTGGCATCTCCACGGGACCGGAACGACCTGATGTTGAAGGCATCCGCACGGGGCCAGGACATCGCGCTCGGATCTCAACAAGGCCGGGAGCTGGGCTTGATCACGTCGAAGCATGTCGACCAGGGATTCGCCGCGTCGTTCGCATCGGAATTGGCGCAGCTGCACCAGCAGGAGCGTGCCTTCGCCGTACCGAAACGCCAGAACGTGGCACGCACGCTGACCCCAGAGGAGAAACAAGCCTTGGACGAATACGTAAGCCAAGGCAAGCCGCCTGAACAGCGGGCGAAGGCTGCCGAGCGGATAGCCTGCTTCATCGGGTCCAACGCCAGCGCGCTGTCACTGAGTGATCTGGGCCTGACCCGCCTGCCCGACATCGTGAAAACGCTGCGCCTGGATACGCTGGATGTCTCGGGGAACAAGCTTGCGGAGCTGGCGGTGCCCGCCGAAGTGGCCTTCCTGCATGTATCCCGCAATGCCTTGACCGCCATGCCGGTCCTTCCCGAAGGCACCCGCATGGTCTTCGCGGCGGACAACCCCATTCGCGAATTCCGCGGGCCGCTGCCCAGCACGCTCAGCCATGTGTACGCACCGAATAACATGCTGGATGCGCTGCCGTCGATGCCGGCGTCCATGGTCCAATTCGATATCGAGGGCAACGGCGGCAAGCTGACGCAGGCCGCCGTCGACGCCAGGATATGCGCGCCCGTGCTTATCCGGGACTCGCGTCTTTCGGCCTGATCCCCAGCGATCGCGCGCCATGGCCGCCAGCGGCGAACCTGAGTTCGAAGCCGCGATCTTGGCCATGAGCGACATCGCCGGGGATAGCCCGGGCGGATAAAGGCCAGCCTTATCCGCCCGCGCCCGTGGGCGCCGCGGCCCTATGCAAGCGCCGGCGAAAGCGGAAAGCGCAGCGGCCGGGGCGGCACGATCAGGATGTCGCCGGGGCCGTGGATACTATCGTCGGCCATCGGCGTCACGTCCGGCGACGCCGCGTTGTCCTCCCAGAATTCGCGATGGTCGCGGATGACGCGCGCCGAGCAGGTATCGGGATCGCGCAGCGTGATCACATATCCGTCGGCGAGCGGGCGCTCGATTTTGTCCAGCACCCTGGCATGTCCCGGGGTCAGCAGGATGCCGCAGCCATGCACGGACAGCAGCCCGGCCATTGTCTCCATGGCTTCCCCATGCGGCTTGCCGTCCAGCGAGAGGGACATGGCGCCGCAGCTCAGCAAACGGACGCATTCCGCGGCCTGCTCGGCCGGGCTGCCGTGCGGACGGTAGTCCAGCATGAGTTCCGTCGGCGGAAGATTTCGCACGGTGTGCGGGGCGCAGCGTTCGATCCAGGCCATGCATAGGCATGCCGCCAGCGGGTGCTCTTCTTCGAAGCGGCCGACCAGCCATTTTCCGCTGGCCACCTCGTAGAGGGGCCGCTGACAGCCGATGCACTGGCGGCGGCATGGGGTGCATGGGGTTCGTGGGGTCCCTGAGATGCGTCCGGCGGCGGCGGAACATACCAGGTCGAGAACCCATCGAGCGGGACGCTATTGGATAGATACATGATGGCACCCCGGCATCAGGCAACCGCCGCCCCGCGCGTCCCGCGCATCCGGGCGTCGACGTCGGCTTGCGCGAGCCGGCCCGTGTTGCCCGCGATGTTGAAGTATGTGACCGACGGCGGCAGCGGCGGGATCGTGTCCAACGCATTGTTCGCGGCCTGCACATGATGCAGCGTCGACGGCAGCGGCCCGCGAAATTCGCGGATAGGGTTGTCCGAAGCGAACACCATGCGGGTGTCTTCCGGCAGCACGGGCATGGAGGACAGCTTATTGCCCGATACATAGAAGAATGAACACTTCGCGGGAACCGCGAGTTCGTGCAGCTGGTTGCCGGAGACATCCAGCGTATTCAGGCGCAGCGTCGTCACCAGATCGGGCAGGCGCGTCAGGCGCAGGTCCGTCATCACCAGCGACGTGCGGCCTTCCCGGATCAGGCTGCTGATGCGGTCCACGGCTTCGGCGCGCCGCTCCGGCCAGCGGCCCTCTTCCACGTATTGGTCCAGGGCCTGCTTTTCCTGCGCGGTAAGGGCGCGCCCACCCGGCGGATTGCAGGCGTCAAACGCTTCGAATGAGGCCGCGGCCGTCATCGTGGCCTCCAGCATTTCGGAAGAGGGGTCCGCGCTTTCTCCCGACGCGGTCACGTGCGTGCGGCCGCCCGCTACGGCCCCGGAGCCTTCCGCCGATGACGGCGGGCCCACCGCCACAAAAACATTCCGCTCCGGACCTGCCGGCCGTGCCGGCGGCCGAAAATCGGAGTTAACGGGAATCCTCAAACCAAAAACGATGACGTCCGCCATGTGGTCGCTCCTTCATGCGAGTGCAAAAACGGGGCGCCGCGACCATGCACCATGCATGGTCGCGGGCACCCCGGCGCAGCTTATCGACGTGAAGGTCAGGCGGCAGGAACCGCGCAAATATCAGCTCGTTTCTTATTCATCGAGCCGCGCCATGCGCGCGGATATCGTTGATCACGACCAGCGCCGCTTCCAATGTGAATTCGCCGTTCGCGGCCATGGCGTGCGCCTGCCCGGGCGTCACGGTCGCGAATTCCATCACCTCGCCGTCGCGGTTGGCCGGTCGCACGTCGTCGGCCAGCACGCAGCGGCTGACCAGCAGGTCTTCCACCTGGTAGCCTTCCGGCAGGCGCCGGTGCATGCGCAGCACGGTGCGCAGGGGATCGCGGGCACGGATATGCCGCGGCGCCAGGCCCGCTTCTTCCTCGCATTCCCGGATCAGCGCCACGTCCAGCGATTCGCCGCTGGCGACCAATCCGCCCACCAGGGTGTCCCACATGCCCGGGTCCGTCGCCTTGTTCAGGGCGCGCCGCGCCACCCACAGGCGCCCGTCCGTCGTCCAGGCATTCAGGTGCACCGCCCGCGTCAGGATGCCCAGCGGCCGTACCGCGGCGCGCTCGATGGCGCCGAGTCGCAGGTCCGATTCATCGTGGATGTCCAGCAGCTCATCGCGCCAGCCGCGCAGGCAGTCAGCTTGCCGCAAGGTATGCGCGACGGCGGCGAGCATCGCGTCCAGGTCCGGGCCTGCACGCACGCCCTCGCCCAGCCGCAGGCTGTCCGCCTCGATGCGCACGCCGGGCTGCCCGCGCAGCGCGTCGCAGGCCGCCAGGGTTGCCTGGCCGCAACGGCGGCCGGCGATATACAGGCCGCGCGACGATGGCGGGACGGGTTCCTGTGCGCGATGGCGCAGCGCCGCATACAGGTCGTCGGGCAGGGGCGGATAGGGCGAAGACGGGAAGGTGTGCTGCATGGCGGGATTTTAGGGGCTTATTCGCGGCCGCGGCCATGGGGCAGCGCGCCCGCGCCCGCCTTGCCGGGGACCGCACGGGAAGCGGCGCCAAGCCGGCTTTGGCGCGCGGCGATACGGGGGAATGCCGGCTCCGCTATAATCCGGCGGTTTCTTTGTGATTCGAGCAGAACCGACGCGGGTCGGCAGTGGTTTTACGCCCGTCTCGAAATCTGCCGTCCAATAATCGCGCGTTTTCCCGTGTAGGTACCGGCAGCACCCTGCCACATCGGCACGGCCCTGGACGCGTCATGATAGAGGGTCAGCATGAAGAAGTGGAGAGGGATACTGGGAACGTGCGCAATGCTGGCAAGCGGCATTGCCTGTGCCCAGGTCAAGGATATGCCCGGAGGCCCCAGGGTCGACCAGCTAAACCTGCATGAAGGCGTTACGCGGATTGCCCAGGAGGTGACGTGGCTGCACTGGATGATGCTCAGCATCTGTCTGGTCATCTTCATCGGCGTCTTTGGCGTCATGTTCTATTCCATCTGGGCGCATCGCAAATCGCGTGGGCACCAGCCGGCCACCTTCCACGAGCACGTCGGCGTGGAAGTCGCCTGGACCGTCATCCCTTTCTTCATCGTTATCGCCATGGCCCTGCCCGCCACGAAGACGGTGGTTGCCATGAAAGACACGTCCAGTTCCGACCTGACCGTCAAGGTCACGGGCTACCAATGGAAGTGGGGCTACGAATACGTGGACGGGCCGGCTACCGGCGTCAAGTTCCTGTCCACGCTTTCCACGCCGCGTGCGCAGATCGAAGGCCGTGAACCCAAGGGCGAGTTCTACTTGATGGAAGTGGACAATCCCCTGGTGGTGCCGGTGGACGAGAAAGTCCGTATCGTGCTGACGGCCGGCGACGTCATCCACTCCTGGATGGTGCCGGACTTCGGCGTCAAGCAGGATGCGATTCCCGGCTTCCTGCGCGACACCTGGTTCCGCGCCGAGAAGGTCGGCACCTACCGCGGGCAGTGTGCCGAGCTGTGCGGCAAGGACCACGCCTTCATGCCCATCGTGGTAGAGGTCAAGTCCAAGGAAGACTTCGCCAAGTGGGCCGACGACCAGAAGAAGAAACTGGCCTCGGCGGCCGACGACCCCAACAAGCAATGGGCCGAAGGCGATCTGATCGCCCGCGGCGAAAAGGTCTTCGGCGCGAATTGCGCGGTCTGCCACCAGGCCAACGGCAAGGGCGTTCCGGGCTCCTTCCCGGCCCTGGACGGCGACAAGATCGTGCTGGGTCCGCCGGCCGAGCAGATCAAGACCGTGCTGCACGGGCGTCCCGGCACGCCGATGCCGGCCTTCATGAATCAGCTCAACGACGTGGAAGTCGCCGCGGTCATTTCCTATACCCGCCATGCCTGGAGCAATGCGGGCAAGGGCCAGGATCCGACCGTCCAGCCGTCCACCGTCAAGTCGTCGCCGCACTAGCGCCGCGTCCGGGCAGCCGCCCGGACATGCGCGCATTCGTCAGATACCGAATACCTCAGCCAGGCCGTGGAACGGCCTGGCAACATGCAGGAAGGAGTTGAGACTATGAGCAGCGTCACTGTAGACCACGTCGAGCCGGGCCACGGGCACGGCCATGGTCACGATGACCATCACCACGCCATCCCCAGCGGATGGCGGCGCTGGCTGTTCGCCACCAACCACAAGGATATCGGGACGATGTATCTCATCTTCTCGTTCCTGATGTTGCTGGAAGGCGGCACGCTCGCGCTGTTGCTGCGCACGGAGCTGTTCGAGCCCGGCCTGCAGTTCTTCCGTCCGGAACTGTTCAACCAGTTCACCACCATGCACGGCCTGATCATGGTGTTCGGCGCCATCATGCCGGCCTTCGTCGGCTTCGCGAACTGGATGATCCCGATGCAGATCGGCGCATCGGACATGGCGTTCGCGCGCATGAACAACTTCAGCTTCTGGATCCTGCCGATGGCGGCGATTCTGCTGACGTCGTCCTTCTTCGTGCCGGGCGGCGCCACCGCCGCCGGCTGGACGCTGTATGCGCCGCTGTCGCTGCAGATGGGCCCCGGCATGGACCTGGCGATCTTCGCCATACACATCATGGGCGCCTCGTCCATCATGGGTGCGATCAACGTCATCGTCACCATCCTGAACATGCGCGCGCCGGGCATGACGCTGATGAAGATGCCGCTGTTCTGCTGGACCTGGCTGATCACCGCCTTCCTGCTGATCGCGGTGATGCCGGTGCTGGCCGCCGCCATCACCATGGTGCTCACCGACCGCCACTTCGGCACGGATTTCTTCAATGCGGCCGCCGGCGGCGATCCCGTGCTGTACCAGCACGTGTTCTGGTTCTTCGGGCATCCCGAGGTCTACATCATGATTTTGCCGGCCTTCGGCATCGTCTCCGCTGTGGTCCCGGCCTTCGCCCGCAAGCCGCTGTTCGGCTACGCCTCCATGGTGTACGCGACGGCCGCCATCGCGGTGCTGTCCTTCATCGTGTGGGCGCACCACATGTTCACCACCGGCATGCCGGTGACCGGCCAGCTTTACTTCATGTACGCGACCATGCTGATCTCCATCCCGACCGGGGTGAAGGTGTTCAACTGGGTGGCCACGATGTGGCGCGGGTCGATGACGTTCGAAACGCCCATGCTGTGGGCCATCGGCTTCATTTTCGTGTTCACCATGGGCGGCTTCACCGGCCTGATCCTGTCGGTGGCGCCCATCGACATCCAGGTGCATGACACCTACTACGTGGTGGCGCACTTCCACTACGTGCTGGTGGCGGGCTCGCTGTTCGGGTTGTTCGCCGGCGCCTACTACTGGATGCCGAAGTGGACCGGCCGCATGTACAGCGAAAAGCTTGGCAAGCTGCACTTCTGGTCGTCGCTGATTTCGTTCAACGTGACCTTCTTCCCCATGCACTTCCTGGGGCTGGCCGGCATGCCGCGCCGCTATGCGGACTACGCCGCCCAATTCACGACCTTTCACCAGGTCGCCACGATCGGCGCCTTCTGGTTCGGCCTGTCGCAGCTGATCTTCCTGTACGCCATCCTGCGCTGCTATGCGGGCAAGGGCGAACCGGCGGCCGCCAAGCCGTGGGAGGGCGCGGAAGGGCTGGAATGGACGGTGCCGTCGCCGGCGCCCTTCCATACCTTCGAAACGCCGCCCGAAGTGAAGTAAGGTAAAGGCCACAGGCAAATGCAGGCAGGATCCGCCATGACACCCGAACAACGCCGCCGCAACCGCATCGTCGGATTGGTGCTGCTGGCCTTCGTCGTGGCGGTGTTCGCCTGGGCGATGCTCAAGGGCGGCAACCTGTTCGCCGGTGGCGTGGACTGAGGACGCAGCCATGGCCACGCAGCCCGATTCCCCGCAACGCAAGACCAGCTTCCTGCAGACGCTGAAGGCGGTGGCCTGGGGCATGCTGGGCATCCGCAAGGGCACGGGCTACCAGGAAGACGCGCGCTTGAATCCGGTGCACCTGATCATCGCCGGCGTTCTGGCCGGCGTGATCTTCGTGGTGGTCCTGGTGACCATCGTGCACTGGGTCGTGGCAAGTCAGAGCTGAAACACTATTCGACGTATAAGTACCAGGGAGAAGACCATGAGTGCAGGACACTCGGTTCAAGCGAAAGAGGCGCCCTACTACTATGTGCCCGCGGATTCGGGCCATCCGGTGCGCAGCGCAATCGCTTTGCTGATCATCGCGTCGGGCGCGGCATGCTGGGTCAACGGCGTGCAGGTAGGAAAATGGCTGGTGCTGCTGGGCCTGCTGTGCCTCATCGCGGTGCTGTTCCGCTGGTTCGGCGACGCCATCGGCGAATCCGAACGCGGCATGAACAGCAAGCGCGTGGACGTGTCGTACCGCTGGGGCATGAGCTGGTTCATTTTTTCCGAGGTCATGTTCTTCGGCGGCTTCTTCGGCGCGCTGTGGTACGTGCGCACCATCACGACGCCGTGGCTGGGCGACCTGGACCATAAGCTGCTGCTGTGGCCCGATTTCAACGCCGTGTGGCCCAACTTCGGGCCGGCCGGCGTGGTCGAGCACTTCGCGACGGTCGGTCCCTTCTGGCTGCCCACGATCAACACCGCGCTGCTGTTGAGCTCCGGGGTCACGCTGACCATCTCGCACCATGCGTTGCGCGAGGATCACCGCGGCAAGGCCATTTTGTGGCTGGCGCTGACGGTGCTGCTGGGCGCGCTGTTCGTCGGCTGCCAGGCCTTCGAATACCACCACGCCTACACCGAGCTGAACCTGAAATTCAGTTCCGGCGCCTATGGCTCGCTGTTCTTCATGTTGACGGGCTTCCACGGCTTTCACGTGATCATGGGCGCGACCATGCTGACCGTGATCCTGTTCCGCCTGATCCGCGGCCATTTCACGGCGGATCATCACTTCGGCTTCGAAGGCGCCGCCTGGTATTGGCACTTCGTGGACGTCGTCTGGCTGGGTCTGTACCTGTTCGTCTACTGGTTCTGACCACCCGGGCGCGCGCTGCCTTGCCGGTGGCGCCGCGCCCGCGCGGCCTTGCGGCGCGGGGCCGCCCACGTCGCGCGGGAACCCGCGGCCCGCGCCGCTATCTAAGCCCCGTGCTCTCTATCCAGCCGAAATAGTGGGCGAGCAGCACGAACAGGAAAAGGGCGACGGAAAGCCCGATGCGCACGGTCAAGGCATTGACCGTCCTATTGGTGGTGCCTTTATCCCTCATCAGGTAAACCAGGGCCGAGGCCAGGCTGGCGAGGATGCCGGCAAAAGCCAGGACAACTAAGACGCGCATAGTGCCTCCGGGTGCAAACCAGGATTATTGCAGACATGGCTCGTGCGCATCGCACTTTGACCGCGTTGGTGCTGCTGGGCATCATGGTGGTATTGCTCGCCTCGCTGGGACGCTGGCAACTGCGCCGTGCCGACGAAAGGCGTGCCGTCCTCGCGGCCATTGAGAGCGGCCGGCGCCAGCCGCCCCTGCTGCTGACGGCCGCCACGCCCAGCGACGATCTGCGCCCCTGGCGGCCCGTATCGGTGCAGGGACGCTGGCGCGCCGACATGACGGTGCGCCTGGACAACCGCAACCAGAACGGGCGGCCGGGCTACTGGATCGCCACGCCGCTGATGCTCGAAGAAGGGTCGAACACCGCGGTGCTGGTGTTGCGCGGATGGCTGCCGCGCACGCTGCCCGGGGAACCGCCCGAGGCCGCGCCGGCGTTGCCGGACGGCGTGCGTACCGTGTCGGGCGAACTGGTGCGGCGTGTGCCCAGGCTGTTCGAATTGTGGAACCCTGGCGGCGCGTCCGACGACGTCCTGCCCACCGCATGGCCATCGCGGGATGGCCCGCCAACGGTGCAGAATCTGGACCTGGATGCCTATGCCCGGGCCACCGGCCTGCACCTGCTGCCGGCGGTCATGGAGCAGCATGCGCCCTCGGGCGACGGGCTGGTGCGCGAGTGGCCGCAGCCTTCGGTGGACTACAACCAGAACCTGGGCTACGCGATGCAGTGGTTCGCCTTCGCCGGTATTGCCGGCATCGCCTTCGTCGTCGTGGCCGTGCGCGCCGCGCGCGGGCGCGGACCCTAGCGGCACCGCGCCGTTCAGGCCCGTGCGGCAGCGCGGCGCCCGCCCCTCCCGTGTACATTGCCACCCTGAATTCCGTATCGCAGGAAAGACATTTTGGCCAGATCCACCCCGATTCCCTCGTCCCAGGCGGTGCCCGCCACGCGGCGCCGCGCCAGGTCCGTCATGATCGCGATCTTCCTGATCACGCTCGCGCCCATACTGGGCGCGCTGATCATGTACCTGAACCCGCAATGGTGGCCGGAAGACAGCAGCAACTACGGCACGCTGGTAGAGCCGCAGCGCGACATTCCCGCGGCGGCCGCGCTGCCGCTGGCCACGCTGGACGGCCAGCCTTTCGACCTGGCCAGCCTGAAGGGCAAATGGCTGCTGATGGCGGCCGACGGCGGCGCGTGCCCCGAGTCGTGTGCCCGCAAGCTGTTCATCATCCGCAATACCCACGCCAGCCAGGGGAAAAACGTCGACCGGCTCGTCCGCGTGTGGTTCATCATCGACGACGCGCCCGTGCCCCAGAAGGTCCTGGATGCCTATCGGGGCACGGTCATGGTGCGAGCGCGACCCGCGCAGCTGGCGCCCTTCCTGCTGGGTGCGCCAGCGGGTACGGCCACGGCGGCCGGGGCGTCGCCGCCGGCCGCGATTGCCGGCGGCAATGCGGGCGCCGGCAACCCCGCCGGCGCCGCCGAAGCGCTCGCCGGGCCGATCTGGATGGTCGATCCCCTGGGGCATCTGATGCTGCAATTCCCGCCCGACGCCGATCCGGTGCAGGTCCGCAAGGACGTCAGCAAGCTCATCTACAACTCGCGTATTGGCTGAGTCCATGGACCCCGTTATTCGCCGCTACCGCAAACTGGTGTTCTTCACCTGGTTTCTGACGCTGGACCTGATCATGTTCGGCGCCTTCGTGCGTCTGACCGATTCGGGCCTGGGCTGCCCCGACTGGCCCGGCTGCTACGGCAGCGTGACCCCCCTGGGCTCGCTGTCCGACATCCACGCCGCCAACCAGGCCATGCCTTTCGGCGCCGTATCGCTGTCCAAGGCCTGGATCGAAATGGTGCATCGCTATGCAGGGTCCGCCCTGGGCATGCTGATCATCGCCATCGTCTACATGGCCTGGCGCCATCGCGGCCGGCTGGGCCGCTCGCCCGCGCTGGCCACGGCGGCGCTGGTCGTCGTGTGCGTGCAGGGCGCGTTCGGCGCGTGGACGGTCACCCATCAGCTGATGCCCGTGGTCGTCACCTCGCACCTGCTGTTCGGGATGTTGACGCTGGCCGTCATGACCTGGCTGGCGGCGCGCGAACGCCCCTATCAGGCGCTGGGCGCGGCGGCGGCGCGCTGGCGCGGCTGGGTGGTGGGCGGCCTGGCGCTGCTCACGCTGCAGATCGCACTGGGCGGCTGGGTCAGCACCAATTACGCGGCGCTGGCCTGCATGGACTTTCCGACCTGCCAGGGGCAATGGCTGCCGCCCATGGACTTCAAGGACGGCTATTCCATCATCCGGGCACTGGGCGAACTCCCGTCGGGCCAGATGATTTCCCAATACGCCCTGACCGCCATCCACTGGGTGCACCGCAATTTCGCCTTCGTCGTTTTCGCCTATCTGGGTACCCTGGGTGTCCGTTTGCGCAGGGAGCGCGGGCTGCGCGGCCCCGCCAACCTGGTGCTGGGCCTGCTGCTGGCCCAGCTGGCGACCGGGCTGACCACCATTTTTTTCCAATGGCCCCTGCTGATCGCCGTGTTGCACAACGGCGGCGCGGCCGGCCTGGTGCTGGCCACCGTCACGCTGCTGGTGCGCCTGTCCACCGCCGGGCGCCCGGCGCTGCGCGCGTCGCGGCCGGTCAGTCCCGCGGAAAGTCCCGCATGAGCCGGTTCTGCCGTCCACCTGTCGGAAGATGCGCCGTACCCTGGAAGGCTGTCGCGGGGTGGCCGCGGCCGGGCAAACCGGGGGATGCGGCGAAGCGCATTTTCCCTGCTGACAAGTCCTGGCGCTCAGCCGGTTTAAAATACCGCCCATCATGACCAGTTTTGTTGCCTCGGATTCCGGATTGCTGCGCCAGTACCTGGTGCTGACCAAGCCACGCGTGACACAGCTCGCGGTGTTTTGTGCCGTCATCGGCATGTTCCTGGCCGCGCCCGGCCTTCCGGACCTGAAACGGGTGGCGTACGCCACGCTGGGCATCTGGCTGCTGGCCGCGGCGGCCTTCGCCATCAACTGCCTGATCGAACAGGAAGTGGACGCGCGCATGCTGCGCACCGCGCGGCGGCCCACGGCCCGCGGCACCATCCTGCCGCAGCAGGTGCTGGCCCTGTCCGGGCTGCTGGGCGGCGCCGGCATGCTGGTGCTGTACAACCTGGTGAACCCGCTGACGATGTGGCTGACGTTCGCCACCTTTGTCGGCTACGCCGTCATTTACACGGTCATCCTGAAGCCCCGCACCCCACAGAACATCGTCATCGGCGGGCTGTCCGGCGCCATGCCGCCGGCCCTGGGCTGGGCGGCCGTTGCCAACGCCACGCCGGCACAGGCATGGCTGCTGGTGCTGATCATCTTCATCTGGACGCCGCCGCACTTCTGGGCCCTGGCGCTGTACCGCACCAACGACTACGTCAAGGCGGGCCTGCCCATGCTTCCGGTCACGCATGGCCAGAAGTTCACCCGCCTGCACATCCTGTTGTACAGCGTCGCGCTGCTGGCCACGACCCTGCTGCCGTACGCCATCCGCATGAGCGGGCTGATCTATCTGGTCAGCGCGCTGCTGCTGGGCGCCGTATTCGTGGGCTATGCCTGGCAGCTGTATCGCGCCTATTCCGATGCGCTGGCGCGCAAGCTGTTCCGCTATTCCATCGTGTACCTGTCGCTGCTGTTTGGCGCCCTGCTGATCGATCATTGGGCCCTGCTGCTGGCCTGATCCGCCGCGAGACCTTTCCATGCCCGTCACCGCCGTCCCGCGCCGCGCCCTGCTGCGCACCTTCGCCGCCTTGCCCATTGCCGCCCTGCTGGCGGCCTGCGGGCAGGACGCGCCGTCCTTCAAGGGCAGCGATATCACGGGTACGCACCTGGGCAAGAACCTGTCCATGGTCGACCAAGACGGCCGGCCGCGCACGCTGTCGGACTACGCGGGCAAGGTGCTGGTGGTGTTCTTCGGCTATACGCAGTGTCCCGACGTCTGCCCGACCTCGCTGGCGGAACTGGCGCAGGTCATGCAGGCGCTGGGGCCCGATGCCTCACGCGTGCAGGTCGCCATGATCACCGTGGACCCGGAACGCGATACGCCTGAAGTGCTGAAGCAGTACGTGCAGACGTTCAATCCATCCTTCGTCGGCCTGACCGGCACGCCGGAGCAGGTCAAGCAGGCCGCTACGTCCTTCAAGGTGTATTACGCCAAGGTGCCGGCCAAGAACGGCACGGATTACAGCATGGACCACAGCGCGGCCTTTTACCTGCTGGATACCAAGGGCGAAGCGCGAGTGTTGGCCGGCAACGGCGCGGACGTCCAATCGCTAGCGCACGACATCAAGGCGCTGTTGGCCTGATCGTGCCCCCCACGGCCGCTTCCCAGGCGGCGAAGGCCGCCTGTGCGGGCTCGTCCAGTTCCGCCGTGGGAATATCCCGGCGCCCGGTCACGATCATCAATGCATAGGGCGTGGCCAGCGCAGCCGCCTGCGCGCACAGGCGCGATTCCTCGCCCGTGGCGGGAATGCGATTGCGCCAATAGTTGATAGCGTCTTCGAGCCGGGTGATAGGAATGGCGTTATCCATCGGGTGATTGTCCCAGAACCGCGCGCAAAGGGATGCCGCAACGCGCGCAACGCGTTCAACGTTACCGGCGCGCCCTGTCCGGGCCTTGCAAAACTTTCAAACGGTCACTTTGGCAATACGCTGAAAATAGGACCCGGTGCTATACATCGGGCCGTCGTTTCTCCAAGGAGACTGTTATGAACACTCCAGCGCCATTGCAGGGGCTGGCCTCGCGGCGCGGCCTGCATCCCCTGGTCGCCATTGCGGCCGTCTGCGTCATCGCACTGAGCGGCGTGGCCATTGCCGCCATCATGGGCTGGCTGCCCACGCCCAGCGCGCAGCAGGGCAAAGCCGTCCAGCAGGAGGCCAGCGCGGCCGGGCCGGAGGACGCCAATCTGGCGCCGCTGCCCGGGCAGGCGGGCACCGCCGGCGCGCCGCGGGCCACGGCCGCGCCGCCGGCAGCGGCCCCGCCGCAGCGCGTCGCCCAGGCGCCCGCCACGCCGGCGGTGCCACGCCAAGGCCAGGCGCCGGCACCGTCCGGTCAGGCTCCGGCCCCATCGCAGCCCGGCGCCGCGGCGTGCCCGCAATGCGGCGTGGTGGTGTCGGTCAATACCGTGCAGGTCCCGGTGCAGAACCAGAGCGAACCCATCGTTGGCACGGTCGCCGGCGGGGTGGTGGGTGGCGTGGTCGGCAACCAGTTCGGCGGCGGCCACGGCCGCACCGCGCTGACCGTGCTGGGCGCGGTAGGCGGTGCTTTGGCAGGCCGCGAAATCGAGCGTAATATCAAGCAGCAACAGACCGTGACACGCTATCAGCTCGTGGCGCGGACCAACGACGGACGCACCCATACGTTCCAGAGCGCGACGCCCTTCCAGTACGCGCCCGGACAGGCGATACGCGTTGAAAACAATCAGCTGCTGCCAGGTTGAATCCCCGAGCACGGGCGAGAGGACGAAATGACCGACCAAAACAGCAATCCCTTCGTTCTGCCCGGCATGGGACAAGCTTCGGGCGATGCCGCGGGCAACCCCCTCCTGGCCAGCATGGAGATGATGCGCCAAGCTTGGGCCGGCCTGACCGGGCCGGGCGGCCTGGCGCAGGTCATGCCCATGACGCCCCCCATGAATCTGCAGGAACTGGAGCGGCGCATTGCCGAGCTGCGCGCGGTCGAAAGCTGGCTGCGCATGAATCTGTCCATGCTGAGCAGCACCATCCAGGGCATGGAGGTGCAGCGGTCCACGATCGCCACCCTGCGTTCCTTCGTCGATAACCTTGGCGCCCAGGCCCAGGATCCTGCCAGCTGGGGGGATGCCTCCCCACTGGAAGTCGTCCTCGGCCTGAAACCGGCGCCGGGCAGGTCGGGCGCGGCCGCCGGCGGGCAGGCGCGCGACGCGCGATCGGCCGCGGATATCCCACCCGAGCCCCAGGCACGATCCTGGGGCGGCGCGGGCGCGGATGCCCGCGAGCCGGGCGTCGATACCGGCGCGCGGGCGGCCGGCGCGAGGCAGGACGCCGCCGCCGCGCCACCGGAGCCCGAAGGCCAGGCTGGTGCCGGCGTGCCTTCGTCCGGGTCCGCCCAAGCCATGAGCCAGGCCGCGCAATCGGCGTCGGAAGCGTGGTGGGGCATGCTGCAGCAGCAATTCAATCAGCTGGCGGCGGCGACCGCCGCCAGCATGCCGGGCGGAGCGCAGGGGGCGGGAAGCGCGCAACAGGGCGCCTCGACCAGCGGCGCGGCGCCTGGGGGCGCCGCCACGCAAGAACACCCCCACGCCGGACCTGCAAACCGGCACGGCGCCTCGCAGCCGGCTGCTTCCGCATCCGGGTCGGCCAGCGGCAAAAAGAACGCCACCGCGGCCCACCGCGCCACGTCTCGTAAAACGGCCGTCAAGAAAAACAAAATACAATCGGACCCTGATCAGTCGTAATTCCCTTCTAGCCATGCGCCGCCCACGAGGCGGCGCATTCTTGTCGGAAATCCATGCTCAACGTTGTCATTCTCGCTGCCGGGCTGGGCAAGCGCATGCAATCGGACCTGCCCAAGGTGCTGCATACGCTTGCCGGCCGTCCCATGCTGGGACATGTCGTCAACAGTGCCCGCGCGCTCGACCCCGCGCGGATCGTCGTAGTGGTGGGGCATGGCGCCGATCACGTCAAGGCCGCGTTCGCGGACCAGCCCGATCTTTCCTTTGCGCTGCAGCAGCCGCAGCACGGCACCGGCCATGCCGTGGCCCAGGCCGTGCCGCTGCTGCGCGAAGGCGATGACGAGGACGTGACCCTGATACTGTACGGCGACGTCCCGCTGGTCCAGCCCGAGACCTTGCAGCGCCTGCTGGCCGCCCGGGGTACCGGCATGGCCGTGCTGACGGAAACGCTGGCCGATCCCACCGGCTATGGCCGCATCCTTCGCGACGCGCAAGGCGGCATCCGCCGTATCGTCGAACACAAGGATGCGTCGGACGCCGAACGGGCCGTCGCCGAGGTCAACACCGGCATCCTGGCCGCGCCCACGGCGCGCTTGAAGGACTGGCTGACGCGCATCGACAACCGCAACGCCCAGGGAGAGTATTACCTGACCGATGTCGTCGGCCTGGCCGTCAAGGACGGCGTGCCGGTCGGCAGCGCGCAGCCCGCCGCCGGCTGGGAAACGCTGGGCGTCAACAGCCGTGTGCAACAGGCCGAACTGGAACGCGTCTGGCAGCGCGAGCAGGCGCGCCGCCTGCTGGAGGCCGGCGCCTCCATCGCGGACCCCGCACGCTTCGATCTGCGCGGCAGCCTGCGCGTCGGACGCGATGTGTTCATCGACGTGGGCTGCGTCTTCGAAGGCGAGGTCGAACTGGCCGACGGCGTGCGCATTGGCCCGCACTGCGTGCTGCGCGACGTGCGCGTCGGCCCGGGCACCATCGTGGAAGCCTTCAGCCATCTGCATGACGCCTCCATGGGTCGCGACGCGCGCATCGGTCCCTACGCGCGCCTGCGTCCCGGCACCGCGCTGGCCGACCGCACGCACATCGGCAATTTCGTCGAGGTGAAGAACAGCCGCGTCGGCGAGGACAGCAAGGCGAATCACCTGGCCTACATCGGCGACGCTGATATCGGCGCGCGCGTCAACGTGGGCGCGGGCGCCATTACCTGCAACTACGACGGCGCGAACAAGCATCGAACCATCATCGAGGACGATGTGTTCATCGGTTCGGATACCCAGCTGGTCGCGCCGGTGCGCGTCGGCCAGGGGGCCACGCTGGGCGCCGGCACGACGCTGACCCGCGACGCGCCGGCCGGCAAGCTGACGGTATCGCGCGCGCGGCCGACCACCATCGAGAACTGGCAACGCCCCGTCAAGAAGAAATCGTGAAGGACCAGACCAGCCTGCCTCCCGACGAACAACCCGGCGCCCCGTCGAAGGGGGCCGGCGCCGAAGCGCCCAAGCCGGTTTTCGAAGGACTGCCTGCCCCGCGGCGTTACTGGGCGGCCGGCGTCGTCATGCTGGGCATGACCTTGGCGGTGCTGGACGCCACCATCGCCAACGTCGCCCTGCCGACGATATCCGCGGACCTTCGGATCAATCCCGCCAGCGCGGTGTGGATCGTCAACGCGTACAGCGTGTCGGTGGTCGTCATGCTGCTGCCGCTCTCAGCCCTGGCCGAGCGGGTGGGTTTCCGCCGCATGTTCGGCCTGGGGCTGGCGCTGTTTACGCTGGCGTCGCTGGGCTGCGCCATGGCCAGCTCCCTGACGACGCTGATCCTCGCGCGCATGTTCCAGGGGGTGGGTGCCGCATCGCTGATGTGCATGTTCGGCGGATTGGTACGCAACATTTATCCGCTGGCCAAGCTGGGCCGGGGCATCAGCCTGAACGCCACCCTGGTGGCCGTCATGTCGGTGCTGGGCCCCACGCTGGGGTCAGCGATCCTGTCCGTGGCCGCTTGGCCGTGGATTTTCGCGGTGAACGTGCCGATCGGCATTTTCGGCTTGTTCCTCGTGCGCTTCCTGCCTGATCCGCCGCGCAATACCACGCCCTTCGACGTGATCAGCGCCCTGCTTTGCATGGTGGTGCTGGGCGTGTTCATCACCGGCGTCGACAACCTGCACGAAGACCTGATACGCGGCCTGGGCATGGTGGCGATATCGGTGCTGGCGGGCATCCTGCTGGTGCGCCGCGCCAGCAGCCAGACCGCGCCGCTCGTGCCGGTGGACCTGCTGCGTATCCAGCCGGTGGCTTACGCGGTGGCGGCGTCGGCATGCACCTTCGCCGCGCAGATGAGCGCCTATGTCTCGCTGCCCTTCTATTTCCAGTCCGTGCTGGGCCGGCCGTACCTGCAAGTCGGCATGCTGCTGGCGGCCTGGCCCGTGGGCACCGCGGTGATCGCCCCGCTGGCGGGCCGGCTATCGGATCGCTATTCGGCCGCGTCGCTCAGCGGCGTGGGCGCCGCCTGCATGACATTCGGCCTGGTGTGGCTGGCGGTGCTGCCCCACAGCGCGTCCAACGCCTGGATCATCGCCGGCATGCTGATCTGCGGCCTGGGCTTCGGGTTCTTCCAGACGCCCAACAACCGCGCCATGATTTCGTCCGCGCCGCGCAGCCGCAGCGGCGCCATCGGCGGCGTGCAGGCGACCACCCGGGTCTTCGGCCAGAGTTTCGGCACCGCGCTGGTGGCGACCGCGTTCGGCCTGGCGCCCACGCGCGGGCCGCTGGTGGCGATCATCCTGGGCGCGGTGTGCGCCGGCCTGGCCGTCCTGGTGAACACGGTGCGCTTCTCGCGGGTGGCCACGCCCGCGACCGCCCGCAAAAGCTAGGGCCTGTCGCGTTTACCCCGCAAAAGCGGGCGCCCGTGGCGGCGGCGGCTTGCATCCGGACGCGATTTATTTCATGGCAAAGCGGGCGGCGCGCATTGCCCGTGGCCGGTTTACACATCGCCCGCAGCCGGTTTATTTCATGATTGTCCGATCACGCGGGCGGCGGCGTAGCGGCGTCGCGGGCTTTTCATTGCCCCTCCTATAATGCCGCCATGGCCCGGGTCACGCGGGCGATGAATCCATGAAGGGCAATCAGCAATGAAGATCACCGTGGTGGGTACGGGTTACGTCGGCCTGGTTTCCGGCGCCTGCCTGGCGGAAATGGGCAACGACGTCATGTGCCTGGACGTCGACGCCGGCAAGGTCGAGCGCCTGCGGCGCAACGACATTCCCATCTACGAGCCCGGCCTGGAAGAGCTGGTGCGCCGCAATGCCAAGGGCGGGCGCCTGCACTTCACCACCGACGTCGCGGAGAGCGTGCGCCACGGCGACGTCCAGTTCATCGCCGTCGGCACGCCGCCGGGCGAGGATGGCTCGGCCGATCTGCAATACGTGCTGGAAGCTGCCCGCAATATTGGCCGCCACATGGCCGGCCGCAAGATCATCGTCGACAAGTCCACCGTGCCGGTGGGCACGGCCGACAAGGTGCGCCAGGCCGTGGCGCAGGTGCTCGCGCAGCGCGGCGTGGATCATCCCTTCAGCGTGGCCTCCAATCCCGAGTTCCTGAAGGAAGGCGCGGCGATCCAGGATTTCATGAGCCCCGACCGCGTGGTCGTGGGCGCGGACGACGACTACACCATCGGTGTCATGCGGCGCATCTATGAGCCTTTCCAGCGTACGCACGACCGCCTCATGGTGATGGACGTGCGCTCCGCGGAGCTGACCAAGTACGCCGCCAACGCCATGCTGGCCACGCGCATCTCGTTCATGAACGAGATGGCCAACCTGGCCGAGATCCTGAACGCCGACATCGAGCAGGTGCGCCGAGGCATCGGCGCGGACCCGCGCATCGGCTATCAATTCCTTTATCCGGGTCCGGGGTATGGCGGTTCCTGCTTTCCCAAGGACGTGCAGGCCCTGGTCCGCACGGCCGAACAGCATGGCCTGCCCATGCGCGTCATCCACGCCGTGGAAACCGCCAACGAAGCGCAGAAGTTCCGCCTGTCGCAGAAGATCGTGCGCCGCTATGGCGAGGACCTGGGCGGCCGCACCTTCGCGCTCTGGGGGCTGGCGTTCAAGCCCAATACGGACGATATGCGCGAGGCGCCCAGCCTGACGGTCATCGAGGAACTGGCGCGCCGCGGCGCGCGCATCCGCGCCTATGATCCCGTTGCCATGGACGAGGCCCGCAAGGTGCTGGAGCGAGCGAACGGTGTCCTGGCGAAGGTGGACTTCGTGGCCGATATGTACGAAGCGGTGGACGGCGCCGACGGCCTGCTGCTCGTCACGGAATGGAAGGCCTTCCGCGCGCCGGATTTCGAACGTATTCTCGGCCTGATGAAGTCGCCCCTGATCCTGGACGGCCGCAACCAGTACAACGCGGCCGAGCTCAAGGCCATGGGTTTCGATTACGAGGGCATCGGGCGCGCATGAAGATCCTGCAGCTCAATTTCGAGAAAGGCTGGCGGGGCGGGGAAAGACAAACCCTGTACTGCATGATGGCGTTTCGCGATGCTGGGCACGACGTCGAACTGCTGGCGCGGGCGGGCGGCCCGCTGGCGCAGCGTGCCGCGGAACAGGGGTTCACGGTACACGCCGTCAAGCACGTGCCCGGGCAGATCGGCTTCCTGGCCGCGCGCGGGCGGCGCTACGACATCATCCACGCCCAGACGGCGAACACGGTTACCTGGGCGGTCCTGACCAAGCCGCTGCATGGCCGCCCCATCGCCTTTTCGCGGCGCACGTCCTTCGTGGTCAAGCCCAACGAGGAATGGAAGACGGGCGGCAAGTGGCGCCGCGTGGATCTGTTCGTGGCGATCAGCGAGATGGCGGCCGCCGAGCCGCGGCGGCTGGGCATCGAGCCGGTCATCATCCGCAGTGCCGTGCTGCCCGCGCCGGTCGATATGGCCAACCTGGCCCGGCTGTCTTCCGAATTCAAGCTGCCGGGCAAGAAAATCATCGCCACCTCGGCCGCGCTGATTCACGACAAGGATCCCTTGACGATGATCCGCGCCGTGGGCGAACTGGCCAGCACGCGGCTGGACTTCATCTTCGTGCACTTCGGCGCGGGGGGCAACAACGAGGCCCAGGCCCATGCGCTGGTGGCCGAACTGGGCCTGCAATCGGTCTACCTGTTCGCCGGCTTTCGCAAGGGCGTGGAGGATTTCTACGCCGCCATGGATGTGTTCGCCATGAGCTCGCGCGAGGAAGCGCTGGGCAGCAGCGTGTTCGATGCTTTCCTGCGCCGCGTCCCGGTGGTGTCGACCGACGCCGGCGGTCTGAAGGAAAGCCTGGCCGACGGCCGCGGCATTCTTTGTCCCGTGGAAGACCATCACGCCCTGGCCCAAGGCATGGGGCGGCTGCTGGACGATGCGCAACTGCGCGAGGATGTGGCGCAGCGCGCGTATGACTATGTGCGCGCGGAGCACGACGTGCGCGGCATGGGCGACCGCTACCTGGCCCAATTCGAACGCCTGCTGCGCGAGCGCGGCGAGGCGCGGCGCATCGAGGCGTCCTGAAGGACGTCTACATCGCCAGGCGGGTGTCGAATTTCGCGCGATGGACTGAGAAGAAGGTCCGGACGTTGCGCACGTTGGCCTGCGCAGTGAACGCGCGATGCACCAGCGCGTGATAGGCAGGCATGTCCTTGACCTGCGCGATCAGCAGGAAATCCGGCCCCGGAGAGACGCGATAGCACTGCAGGACGGCGGGTTCCGCCTGCATGCGGGCCTCAAACTCGTCCATGCGTTCGGCCGCTTGCACATCCAAGGTGACCTCGACCACGGCCGTCAGGGTGCTGCCCAGCCTGGCGGGATCGAGGATGGCGACCTGCTTCTGGATCACCCCCGTTTCGGTCAGGCGACGCACGCGGCGCAGGCAAGTCGGCGGCGAGGCATGTACCCGTTCGGCCAGTTCCTGGTTCGTCAGGGATGCATCCGTCTGCAGCTGCTCGAGGATGCGGCGGTCAAGGTCGTCCAGATCGGGCGTTTCGGTGGAGGCCATGGGAGTGTAGAAGGGGAATATGAAATATATGGAGCATATTCTATCCCTCCTGGAAATCGCATTTCGTCACGGATATTTCAAACAATATAATTTCAATTTCGTAGAAATAAAGAAATCCGATTTCTTTGTGTCGCCCCCACAATCCCCGCATCGCAACGTCTTTTGGAGCTTCCCCATGTGCGGCATCGTCGGCGCCGTCGCCCAGCGCGACATCACTCCCATCCTGGTCGAGGGCCTGCGCCGCCTGGAATACCGGGGCTATGACTCCTGCGGCGTGGCCGTGTATGCCGACGGCGAGTTGCGCCGCACGCGCAGCACGGAGCGCGTCTCCGAATTGTCCGAGCAGATCGGCCGCGACCGTGTCTCGGGCTTCACGGGCATTTCGCACACCCGCTGGGCGACGCATGGCGCGCCGGCCACGCACAACGCGCATCCGCACTTTTCCAGCTTCGGCAAGGACGCGCCCCGCATCGCGCTGGTCCACAATGGCATCATCGAGAACCATGACGAGCTGCGCGCCGAGCTGCAAGCCGCCGGCTATGTCTTCGAAAGCCAGACCGACACCGAAGTCATCGCGCACCTGGTGAATCACCTGTATGCCGGGGACCTGTTCGACACCGTGCAGCAGGCCGTGCGCCGCCTGCATGGCGCCTACGCCATCGCGGTGTTCTGCCGCGATGAGCCGCATCGCGTCGTCGGCGCGCGCCAGGGTTCGCCATTGGTGGTGGGTGTCGGCGACAACGAGAATTTCCTGGCTTCCGATGCGCTGGCCCTGGCGGGCACCACCGATCGCATCATCTATCTGGAAGACGGCGACGTCGTCGACTTGCAGTTGACGCGCGTATGGATCGTCGACGAACAGGGCCGTCCTGTCGAACGCAAGATCAACACCGTGCAGGTGCATACCGGCGAGGCCGAACTTGGCCCCTATCGCCACTTCATGCAGAAGGAAATCTTCGAGCAGCCGCGCGCCGTCGGCGACACGCTGCAGGACATCGAGACCATCACGCCGGAATTGTTCGGCGATGGCGCGTACCGCGTTTTCAAGGACACGGATTCCGTATTGATCCTGGCCTGCGGCACCAGCTACTACGCGGGGCTGACCGCGAAGTACTGGATCGAATCGCTGGCGCAGATTCCCGTCGCCGTCGAAATCGCCAGCGAATACCGCTACCGCGACAGCGTGCCGAATCCGCGCGCGCTGGTCGTCACCATCTCGCAGTCCGGCGAGACCGCCGATACCCTGGCCGCGCTCAAGCATGCGCGCGGCTTGGGTATGGGGAACACGCTGACCATCTGCAACGTCGCGACCAGCGCGATGGTGCGCGAATGCAAGCTGGCCTTCATCACGCGGGCCGGCGTGGAGATCGGCGTGGCGTCGACCAAGGCCTTCACCACGCAGCTGACGGCGCTGTTCATGCTGACGCTGGCGCTGGCGCAAACGCACGGCCGGCTGACGGACGAGCAGGAAGCGGATCACATCAAGGCGCTGCGCCATTTGCCGGTGGCCATCGGTTCGGTGCTGGCGCTGGAGCCGCAGATCATGGGCTGGGCCGCCCGCTTCGCCAGCAAGGAAAACGCGCTGTTCCTGGGACGCGGCCTGCACTATCCCATCGCGCTGGAAGGCGCGCTGAAGCTCAAGGAGATCAGCTACATCCACGCCGAGGCCTATCCCGCGGGCGAGCTCAAGCACGGTCCGCTGGCCCTGGTGACCGAGCAGATGCCGGTAGTCACCATCGCACCGAACGACGCGCTATTGGAGAAGCTGAAGTCGAACATGCAGGAAGTGCGCGCCCGCGGCGGCGAGCTGTATGTCTTCGCGGACGCGGACAGCCATATCTCCAGCGGCAACGGCACGCATGTCATCCGTATGCCGGAGCATTATGGGAAGCTTTCCCCGATCCTGCACACGATACCTTTGCAGCTGCTGGCGTATCACACTGCCTGCGCGCGTGGCACGGACGTGGACAAGCCGCGGAACCTGGCGAAGAGCGTGACGGTCGAGTAAGCGGCTATCGACCGCCATCCCAGGCGCCAGGCGACCTGTGTGCCCGTCCCCAGGCATTCGGGAATGTGCGGTGCGCAGCGCCAGGGCACGGCTAATGACCAGCGCGGGCGCAGCGCTGGACGAAGTCCAGGATCAATGGCGTTACGTCCTGAGGGCGCTCCAGGCTGGGTAGATGTGCGGTATCCGCGATCGCCTGGCCCGTCGCGTTGGGCATCGTGTGCGCGATATGGCGGGAACGCTCCTGGATGTGCGGGAAGTCGAGCTCTCCCCAGAGCAGCAGCGTGGGCGCGCTGATTTCGCCGAGGCGCGGGAAGGCGGCAGCGGTATCCAGGCTGGCTCCGACGGGCGGGGACCGGAGCGCGATGGCGTTCATGTCCGTGAACAGCGCCCGGGCAGGGCCCGCCACGCGCCCTTCCGGCGCCAGGGGACCGTCCAGCCAGAGCCGGGCCCGGATCGCGTTGAGCCTGTCCAGGTCGCCCGCGTCTTCCGCCTGTTTTTGCCGGGCCAGCATGGCCGCGATTTCGGGCGGATGGGTGATGTCCGGCGCGCCGGTGACGCTGGGCGCGATGAGCACCAGGCCGCGCACCCGCGTGGGATGGCGCAGTGCCGCGTCCAGCGCGATCCTGCCGCCTTGCGAACATCCGACCAGGATGGCGGGCGCGCCGCCCGCCACGCCGTCGATGACCGCCATCAGATCCGCCACGGCCGAGGCATCTTCTTCCTGCGCGCTTGTTTCGCCGAAGCCGCGCCGATCGTAGGCGATGGCCTGGCACTGGCGGCCGGTGGCATCGAGTTGCGCCGACCACATGCGCCGATCGCCGACGACGGCGTGCAGGAAGACAACGGGATGGCCGGTACCGACGGTTTCCGCGGCCAGTACGGCACGGCCGGAAACGATACGTTGAAGAGCGGGCATGGCGCCTTTCCAGGTGGGTACTGTCCGGAGTCCAGGCAAACGGTGCCGCTCCCGGCAGCGGAGCGTCCCTCGACAGCGCGTTAGCATAACGGCTTTATCATCGCCCCACCATGCGAAGGAGACGGCCATGGCTGTATGCCAAGCTGGGGTGGACGCCGCTGAAGTCGCCCCATATCTTCATGGAAATCTACAAGCCCGACGTATACGCGACGCCAGGGTGAAGGTCGTCCGCCACCGGCCAAGGAGCCGTGACGTCGATCCGGCCGCATGGCTTGTACGGCAATGCCAGTAGCGTCAACAGGCTCTAGATATCCACCACCACATCGCCCCGCGGCCGCGCGCAGCAGATCAGGACATTGCCGGCGGCCGGCGCATCGAGCGGATCGGGCTGGTACACGACGGTGCCGGAGACCAATCCGCTTTCGCAGTTATGGCACACGCCCGCGCGGCATGACCACCGCACGGGTACGTCGCAGGCCTCGGCCAGTTCCAGGATGCTTTGATAGGTGGCGGCGTTCCAGTGTGCCGCGATGCCGCTGCGCGCGAACGATATCAGGGGCCCCGCGTCCGCCTCGTCCTTCGGGGGATGCGGTGGCCGCGCGGGAGCGGGCGCGATGCCCGGGGTCAGCGATTCGCCGCCAGTGAAGATCTCGGCATGGATGCGCTCCGGCGCGACGTGCAGGGACGCAAGCGCCGCTTTCATATCCGCCATGAATGCGGGCGGTCCGCAAAGGTAGACATCCGCGGCGGGCAACACGTCCAATGCCTTCAGGGTCTCCGGCGACAAATGTCCCAGGGCATCGAAGTCCCGGCCCGCGTGGTCCAGCGGGCCGGGTCGGCTATAGCAGACCCGGCTGCTGCCATGGGCCAGCGATTGCACCAGGCCGCGCGCTTCCGCGGCGAAGGGGTGGTGTTGTCCATCGCGCGCCGCGTGCAGCCACAGCACCCGCCGCGTGGAGCGTGCCTCCGACAGGGCGTGCAGCATTGCCCGCACCGGCGTCGCGCCGATCCCCGCGCTCAGGAGCACCACCGGCCCGTCGCCGGGCTGCAGCGTGAAGCTGCCGCGCGGCGCGCTGACGTCCAGGACGTCGCCCACCCGCACATGCTCGCGCAGGTAGTTGCCGGCCTTGCCGTTGGGTTCGACTTTTACGCTGATCCGGTACCCTTGCGCGGCGTCGGCGCTGGAAAGGGAATAGCTGCGGAAGATGGGCGGGCCATCCGGGGCGAGTGGGAGGCGCAGGACGACATACTGCCCGGGCAGCGCCGCGGGCAGCGGCTGGCCATCGGTGCCCTGCAGCGTCAGCGACAGCACGTCGGCCGATTCGGCCCGCACGGCCGCCACCGCAAGCCGCCGGAACCCCGGCGCGGCCGGATGCCCCGCCGCCGTGGGCGCGAGCCCGGCATTGCCGCCCGCCGGGGAATTCGCCGGCTGTTTCAGCAGCGCCTCGAACGACGCGCGCCATCCCGGCGAAAGCGCCTGGATGCGAAGCGCGCGTTCCAGCTGTTCGCGCGGATGCGCCGGCGAATAGAGCAGCGCGTTGGTTTCCGCCACGGTCAACGCGTCCTGTGCTTCGCCGACCTTCGTGATCTCGTCGCCGGCGCCCACCTCGCCTTCACGCAGGACGCGCAAGTAAAAACCCGGCAGTCCGCTGGAGGTCAGCAGGGCCGGCATCCTGGGCTCGTTGGTCCGGATGCCGACGCGATAACAGGTGACGCGCGGCTGCGTGACCTCGAACAGGGCGGTGCCGATCTGGTAGCGGTCGCCGATGCGGACCTCGGCGTCGGCCAGCCCTTCGACGGTGAAATTCTCGCCGAATTGGCCAAGGACGAAGTCCTTCCTGCCCAGCGTCGTTTCCCAGTGGCGATACGCCTCGACCTGGTAGACCAGGACGGCCCGCTGTTCGCCGCCGTGGCCGGCGAGATCGCCCTGGCCGTCGCCGTCCAGGTTCAGGCGCCCGGCGTGGCAGCGGCCGGCAACGGGGTACTTCCAGATCCCGGTGCGGACGGTGCGCCCCTTCCATTCGACGTCGCGCGGCAAGCCGACGTTGACCGACAGTAATCGTGCCATGCTAGGTCTCCGCCGCCGTGCGGGTCCGCCACCGGCGTTCAAGGTTCAGCCGCGCCATTGATGCCATCGTACGCGTACGATCATGATCACGTCCACGCGGAAGCGGCGCGCCTGCCGCCAACGCGCCGCCCGTGCCCGGCATGGCGGTTGCGCGTGCCGCCCCCTGTTATGGAGCCGAAGAGCGAAATGCGCCCGCCTGTCCCTATCGGAATCCTCCTCCCCCGTGTGCGCGTGTTCGTTGCCCTGCTGATTGCGCTCATGCTGGGCGGTTGCGCCATATCGCCGCGCATCGGGCCGGACGACCGGCCGCGTATCGCCGGCAAGACCTTCGTGGTGACCGGCGCCTCCAGCGGATTCGGGCGCGGCGTGGCGCTGGAGTTGGCCGGCCAGGGCGCCAACGTGGTGCTGGCAGCGCGGCGGGCGACGGTGCTGCAGGAGGTGGCCGACGAGGTGCGCGGCCGTGGCGGCGTCCCGCTGGTGGTGGAGACCGACGTCGGCAAGGCGCAGGACGTCAGCCATCTGGCCGAGGCCGCGGTCGCCCGCTTCGGCGCCGTGGATGTGTGGATCAACAACGCGGGCGTGGTGGCCATCGGCCGCTTCGAGGACATTCCCGTCGAAGACCATGCGCGCCTCGTGCAGACCAATGTGATGGGCGTCATCTACGGCAGCCATGCCGCCATGCGCCTGTTTCGCGCGCAAGGCCACGGGACGCTGGTGAACGTCGGTTCGGCGGAAAGCGTCGTGCCCCTGGCCTATCACGCGTCGTATTCGGCCAGCAAGGCGGCAGTGCTGAGCCTGGGGCGGGCGCTGGACCAGGAGATACGCCTGAGCGGGCAGCGGGACATCAGCGTGGCCACCGTCCTGCCCTGGGCGGCCGATACGCCGGTGCTGCAGCACGCGGCCAACTACAGTGGCCGCACCCCGCGCATGGTGTCCATGGACGACCCCCAGACGGTGGTGGACGCGATCGTATGGGTGTCCGTGCATCCCCAGGACACGCTGCCGGTGGGTTGGAAGGCGCGCGGCGTGTACGTCATGCACCATTTGCTGCCGGGCATGACGGAATCCATCGCCGCCGATATGCAGCACAAGAAGCAGATGGAAGATGCGCCGCCGGCAGGGTCGACCGACGGTGCGCTGTATCGGCCTTCACCGGCCGATACCGGCGTGGAGGGCGGCAACCGCGCGCGCCAACAGCGCGAGGACGCGGTCAGGGATGGCGGTTCGTGAGCATGCGGGCATGGCCCGTGCTGTTCGCGCGCTCCAACCCAAGATCCTGAAGGATAGACTATGAAACTCTACCGTGCTGCTTTGCTGTGTTCCATTGCCGCGTTCGTCGGCCTTGCCGGCTGTGCCAGCCGCGACAACGGCGGTCGCGGGCCCATGTTGTCCGGCAGTGACCAAACCTTCCTGGAAAATGCCGCGCAAGGCAATCAGGCGGAGATCCAGGGCAGCAAGATGGCGCTCGACAAGAGCAGCAGTTCCGAAGTGCGTGCCTTCGCGCAAACGATGATCAAGGACCATACGGCCGCCAACGAGAAGCTGGTCGCGCTGGCGACGCGCAAGGGCTACAACCCGCCCACCGCGCCGTCCATGATGCAGGCCACCGAGCTGAAGGGCTTGAACCTGTTCTCCGGCAATGCCTTCGACAAGGCTTATGTGGACCGCATCGGCATTGCCGCGCATGAGGCGACCATCAAGCAGTTCGAGACCGCCGCCAGCGGGGCCAACGACGCCGATATCCGCGCCTTCGCGCAAGGCCTGCTGCCGGCACTGCGCCACCATCTGGAAATGGCGCAGGCGCTGAACCAGCAGCAGAAGCAGCAGTAGCCGCGGCGGCCAGGCCGCGGTGAATCGTGGTTTACACCACGAGCGATGTCACCGGGGCGGCTGGTAAGGGTGGTGCTTCATCCAGTGGCGCGCGATGTCCGCGCGGCGGCACAGCCACACATTCGGGCGCTGGGCGATGTATTCCAGGAACCGGGACAAGGCGGTCGCGCGGAAAGGATGGCCGGCCACGCGGCAATGCAGGCCGATCGACATCATCTTCGGCTCGGTCGCGCCTTCATCCCACAGCGCATCGAATTGTTCGCGCAGCACCTCGAAGAAATCGCCCCCGGTGTTCAGTCCGCCGCGCAGGAATTTCGCGTCGTTCATGACCTGGGTGTAAGGCACCACCAGATGGGGGCGGCCGCCGGCCGTGGTCCAGTAAGGCAGGTCATCGTTATAGGCGTCGCTGTCGTACAGGAAGCCGCCATGCGCGGCCACGATCTCGCGCGTATGCACAGTGGGCGCATAGCGGCAATACCAGCCGGCCGGCGCCGCGCCGGTCAGCGCGGCGATCTGATCATAGGCGGCATGGATGGCGCGGGCTTCGGCCTCGGCGCTGAGCGTCTGGTGGCGTTCCCATCGCAGTCCATGGCCGCACACGTCATAGGTTCCGGCCGCGACGCCCTCGCGTATGGCCGCGGCGATGGCGGGATTGCGTTCCAGCGCGAGGGAACAGGCGAAAAAGGTCGCGGGCGCCCCGTGGCGCTGCAGGATTTTCCACAAGCGCCAGAAGCCGGCACGGCTGCCGTACTCGAACATCGATTCCGCGCCCAGGTCGCGGCCGGCGAATGCCCGCCCGCCTGTCTCGATCAGGCCGACCTCGCTGTCGGCGTCGCCGTCGGGCACCGAGGGCTCGGAGCCTTCCTCGACATTGATCACGATATTGACGGCGACGCGCGCCTGCGCGGGCCATTGAGGATCGGGCGTCGTCCTGCCGTATCCGGCCAGGTCGCGCACCGGATGATTGCTATTGGACATCGGTGTGAGGCTCCGCGGGGTCGATGGAAAACGGGAGGGCGGTGGTTTCGGTGTCGGCGCCGTCCGGCATGCGGCGCACCATGGAGACAAGCGCGGCGTCCATGCCGTCGCCCATCATTCCAGTGTGCCAGACGCCGGGGTGCCAGGCGAAACCCCAGCCCGCGGGAATATGGATGGCGGTCAATTGACCGAGCCGCGTCGGCGGCTGTCCGCGCGGCGCCGCCACGGCCACCAGCCGATACGCGCCCAGCGGAACGAAGGCCTGCACCGAATACGGATGCCGTTCCAGGATGCCGAGCGGCCCCGCCGCCCGGCTGGAGCGCGCGCGGATCACCGTGGCCGTGAATGCGCCGCGCGCTTCGGCCCCGATGGCGTCCAGGGGGATAGGGATGCGTTCGTCGCCCGGCGTGACCGGAAAGACCAGGCCGTAGGGCGCCAGGCGGGCATCCCCGTCAGGCCGAACGGCGATGTGCTGCAAGGGCATGAGGCTTATTCTCCTGATTCATGCGCTCGGCCTTGGCCAGCTCGCTATGCGAGAAGGCCCAGGTCAACAGCGCGCCCAATATAACGAAACCCGCGAAGATCGCGCCGGTCGCGGCGAAGCCACCGGTCACGTCGCGGCTCCAGCCCAGCAGCGGCGGCGCCAGGATGCCGCTCAGATTGGCCAGCGAATTGATCAGCGCCACCGCCGCGGCGGCCGCCGTCCCGGTCAACACCGAGGTAGGCAGCGTCCAGAGCATGGTGTTGGCGGCATATACCCCCGCGGCGGCGACGATCAGTCCGGCCAGCGCGGCGGCGTGGTTGCCGAGCATGAAGGTCGTGAATACGAAGCCCACCGCCGCCAGGACCAGCGCCACGCCAAGGTGGCGGATCTTCTCTCCCTTGATGTCGGAATGGCGTGCCCACAGATACATGGCGCACACGCCGGCCAGGAAGGGCAACACGCTGAGCAGGCCCACGGCGGTATTGGAAAAGCCGAAGCTCTTGATGATCTGCGGCAGGAAGAAGGCGATGCCCGTGACGCCGAAAACAATGCAGAAAAGAATGCCGGCGAGCAACAGCACGCCGGGGGACGTGAACGCCTCGGACAGCTTGTACTTGCGCACGGCCTCCAGGCCGCGCCGCTCTTCATCGAGTATTCCTTCCAGGCGCTCGCGCTCGGCGGGCGACAGCCAGCCCGCCTTGGAAGGACGGTCGGTCAGCAGCCAGAGGCAGGCGACACCGAGCACCACGGCCGGGAGGGCTTCGATGATGAACATCCACTTCCAGCCCGGCAAGCCGCCGACGCCATTCATGCCGTCCAGCACATAGCCCGAGATCGGGCTGCCTATTAACCCCGATATGGGAATCGACATCATGAAAATACTGGTAAAGCGTGCCCGGTACGACTTCGGGAACCAGTAGCTGATGTACATGACGATGCCCGGAAAAAAGCCCGCCTCGGCCACGCCAAGCAGGAAGCGCAGGACATAGAAGCTTTTCTCTCCCTGCACGAAAGCCATGCACGCCGAAACGATGCCCCAGGTGATCATGATGCGCGCGATCCAGCGGCGCGGACCGACCTTGTCCAGGATCAGGTTGCTGGGCACTTCAAAGAGGAAATAGCTGACGAAGAACATGCTCGCGCCGAAGCCATAGACGGCGTTCGACAGCCCGAGGTCGGCATTCATCTGCAGGGCGGCGAAGGAAATATTCACGCGATCCAGGTAGGCGCAGACGTACAGGACCATGATCAGCGGAATGAGGCGCCGCGCGGCCTTCGCGATGAGCGCCTTGTCGTCGTGCGGGACGGCGTGGCCGCCCGCGGGAGTGCTGCCGATGTGAGCCATGATGAAAAACCCCTTGTATATGGATGCGCCGATCTGTCCGGCGTCGGGTCGATGCTATGCTCGACCCCTACCCGCAACAAGCCGGATTTCCCGGAATCCGGAATTTTTGTTCTCAAATTTAGGAATCCGGATCGCGCCATGGATGACGCCCCCATCGACAAGACACTGGCCATCATGGAAGCCGTGGCGGCCTCGCGCCGCCCGCTTTCCGTCACCGAGATTTCGGACTTGACGGGGTTGGCGATGCCGACGGCGCACCGGCTGGTCGTGCAACTGATCGACCGCAACGTGCTCAGCCGGCACCTGTCGTCCAAGCGCGTAATGCCGGGGGCCCGCCTTACCAGGTTGGGGATCGACGCCGTGCAGACCTCGCTGAACGCCGATCAGCCGCACGCCTTGCTGAAGTCGCTGGCGATCTCCTTGGGCGAATTCGCGCAAATCAGCATGGTGGTGGACGGCGAGCTGGTGTGCGTGGACGCCGCCGCGGTGCGGCGGCCGGGCGGCCTGCACCTGGAACAGGGCAATAAGGGGCCGCTGCATTGCACGTCCATCGGCAAGCTGCACCTGGCCCACATGCCGGAAGAGGCGTTGTCGCAATGGCTGCGTTCCTCCACTCGGCGCAAGTTCACCGGCAGCACGCTCACCAGCGAAACCCGGCTGCGCGCCCACTTCAACGAGATCCGGGCCCAGGGCTGGGCCTCGTGCAACGAGGAGTGGAACGCGGGCGTGGTGGGCGTGGGTGTGCGCATTCCGCTGCGCAGCAATGCCTTTATCGGCCTATGCGTCTCCGCGCCGACGGCGCGCATGGACCACGAGCAGATGGTCGGCAATGTCCCCGTGCTGCGCAAATTCGCCGCGGATATCGCCGTGGCCTTCGAGGCCGGCAGCGCCGGCTGATGGGTTCGCCCGGGTCTAGCCGGCGCCCGCCCGGGATTGCGCCGGCGGTTCGAACCCATAAAGCTCGCAGGGATTGTCCACGAAGATGGCTTGCCGCTGTTCCGGCGTGGCCATCCAGCCGTGGAAGAGATCCAGGATCGATGCATCGTCCGGCAACGATTTATCGGGATTCATGATGGCCGACACGTGAGGCCAGTCGGTACCCCACACGACGCGCTGCGGCGCCGCGCCTATCCAGCCGCGCACCAGGTCGCCGCCATCGACATAGGTCGGCGCGCCGTCCACGCTATCGTGGTCGACGCCGGATAGCTTGATCCATGTCCGCCCCTTGTCCACGAGCCGGCGCAGCGCGGCCCACGCCGGATGCGCGCGGGCGTCCGGCTGCGGAATCCGTCCAAGGTGGTCGATGACCAACGGCGTGGGCAGGCCGGCCAGCCGGGTCTCCAGGGCGGGATAGTCGCGCCCCAGCGCATGCACTTGCACATGCCACCCAAGGTCGGCCACGCGCCCCGCCAGCAGCTCCAATTGCTCCACGCCCGCGCCGGCAGGCCGCGCCAGGTTGAAGCGGATGCCACGCACGCCGGACGCGTCCAGCGCGCGCAGCGTTTCGCGCGACGTGCCGGCGTCGATGACCGCCACGCCGCGCGCGCTGTCGCCCATCGACGCCAAGGCATCGCACAGGCAGGCATTGTCGACGCCGTAGCTGGATGGCTGGACGATGACGCTGCGCGCCGTGCCCAGCCGCGCCCGCAATTGGCGATAGTGCGCGACCGTCGCATCCGGCGGGCGGTAATCCGCCTCGGGATGGTAGGCGAAACGCGTGTCATAGATATGGTGATGGCAATCCACGCTGCCCTCGGGCAGCGTAGCGCGGGCCGGTTCGGTACCGGCGGACCACGGGGCTGTCGTCATGATGATCCGTGCGGCTAGGGGCGTTGCGGCGCGGCGCCGGGCGTGTCTTCGCGGGCCAGCAGCGGCCTCACGCGAAACGCCTGCGTGGCGTTCACGGCGCCGTCGGGCATCCGGCCCGCGGCCAGGGCCGCGATCTGGCGCACCGTATCCATGGTTTGGTGTTCGCGGGCCTCCGCCGTCATGCCGCCGACATGCGGCATCAGGACCACGTCGGGCCGGTTTTCGAAGCGGGCGGACGGCTTCTGGTCGGGCGCGCGGCCGACATCCAGCGCGGCACCACGCAGTCGCCCGGCGTCCAGGGCCGCCAGCAAGGCGTCTTCGTCCACCAGTTCGCCGCGCGCCAGATTCAGGAAGCAGGCGTCCCGCGGCATGCGCGCGAAGGCAGCGGCATCCATCAGGTTTTCCGTTTCTGGCGTCGACGCGGCCAGGCAGACGACATAGTCGGAATCACCGAGCACCGTTTCGAAGGGCGCGCCGATCGCGCCCAGCTCGTCCGCGGGAATCGCCGGATCGTATGCGCGCACCCGCATGCCCAGCGCTGCCGCGTGGGAGGCCAATTGGCGGCCGATGCGGCCGTAGCCGACGATGCCCACGCGCGTTCCGGCAAGCTGCCTGGCTTTCGCCACGACCGGTGCACGGCCATGGGCGTAATCGTGCCGGGCCCTGGAGATGCCGCGCGCCAGGTCCAGGATCATGGCAAGCGCAAGTTCGGCGACCGCCGTGGCGAAACCGGCGCTGGCCCGGGTCACGAGGATGCCCAGTTCGGAGGCCGCCGCCACATCGACGGTGCTGATGTCCACCGCCGCCCGCAAAAAAGCCAGCAGGTCCGGTGCATGGGCGAAGGTTTCGCGGCTACCCGCGACCGAGCGGTGCGCGATGATGGCCTGGCAGCCGGCGCTGGCCTCCGCCAGCTCGCGCCCGGCCAGCACTCGGCCGGTGGTGTTGCGCACGACATCGGCATGGGTCTGCAACGCAGCCAGGCCGCTCGCGCTGTAATAGCCGGCGAACTCGTCGTCGGTGTAGGTCAGGAATACCTTGAGTCGGCTCATGGCGGTCAATCCATCGAAATGCCGTTCTTGCGGATCAGTTCTGTCCAGCGCTGCGTATCGGCCTTGATGTACGCGGAGAAATCCGCGGACGAGGCGACGAACGGTAGCATGCCGATTTCGGCCAGTCGCTTGACCAGCACCGGGTCCGCCAGCGATTTGCGTATCGACGCGTCCAGGCGCGCCACGATGGCGGTGGGCGTGCCGGCCGGCGCGAACATGCCGACCCAGGTGTTGGCGTCGAAGCCGGGCAGCGTGGCGCCGATATCCGGTATGTTGAGGTCGACGATCTTGCCGGCCCCGGGCGCGCCGCTGATGCCCAATGCGAGAATCTTGCCGGCTTTTACGTTATTGATCGTGGCGGGTACGGTGTCGAACATCAGGTCGATCTGGCCGCCCAACAGGCCCGATGTGGCCAGGGCGGGGCTGCGATAGGGCACATGGAGCAGGTCGACCTTCGCCATCGACTTGAACATTTCGGCCGCCAGATGGCTGGTGGTCCCTGGGCCCCCCGATCCGTACGTGTACTTGCCGGGCGCGGCGCGCGCCTTGTCTATCAGCTCCGCGACCGTCTTTACACCCATCGACGGATTGACGACCAGGACGAGCGGCCCGCTGGCCACTCCGGACACGGCCACGAAATCCTTGGCGGGGTCGTAGGGCAGGGACTTGTAGAGTCCGACGTTGATGGCATGGGTGCTGATCGTCCCCAGCAGCAAGGTATAGCCGTCCGGCGCGGCGCGCGCGGCGGCCTGGGTGCCGATCAAGCCCGCGGCGCCCGAGCGGTTCTCCACGATGATGGGCTGGCCCAGCTCATTCGTCAGCTGGTTGGCGATCAGGCGGGCGGCGACGTCCGTGAATCCGCCCGGTGCGAAGGCGACGATCATGTTGATAGGCCGCGTCGGCCAGGGCTGGCCGTCGGCGGCGAACACGCGCGCGGGGCCGGCGGCGAGCGCGCACGCCGATGACTGCAGGAACGCACGGCGGGAAAGCGGGCGCATGGGTTGTCTCCTCTATGATGTTCTGTGCGTCCGGCGGCGCGGCCGCCGGCGCAGGGTCAGACCGGCAGGCCCTTCGCGCGCAGTATGGCGTTGAAACGTTCCGGGTCCGCCGTGCCGCTGCGGTTGGATTCGCGGATCTGCGCTTCCTTGCGCAGATGAGCCTGTGTCTTCTCGAGTACCGTTTCGGCTTCTTCGGCCGGGATGGCGATCACCCCGTCGGCATCGCCCACGACCAGATCCCCCGGCATGACGGCCAGGCTGGCCACCGCGATGGGGACGTTGATCTCGCCCGGTCCGTCCTTGCTCGGCCCGCGGTGGGTATGCCCCCTGGCGAAGACCGGCATGCCGTCCTCGGCCCACTCGCACAGATCGCGGACGGCGCCGTCGATCACCAAGCCGGCGAGCTGCCGCGCCACGCAGGTGGTGCGCATCAGGCCTCCGACCAGCGCCTGGGTGATATCGCCCCCGCCATCGACGACCAGCACGTCGCCGGGCTGCGCCATCAGCAAGGCCTTGTGAATCATCAGATTGTCGCCCGGCCGCACGCGCACGGTCAGCGCCTGACCCACCATGGTCGTCTCCAGGCGCGCATGGTACTGACGCAGGCCGATGGTGCCGATGTTGCGGCTCATGGCGTCGCCGATGGCCGCGACCGGCAGCGTTCGAAAGGCGTCCACCAGCGCGGCGGGCAAGCGCGGCGCACTGGGATTGATGCGATAGCCGGCAGGCCAGCCGGCGGCAAGCGGGGACGCGGATGCGGTGCTGCTCATGGGATCTCCTTGATCAAAATTCCTGTGTGGCGGTTATCCGCTGTTTTGCCGGGCTGGTCGGCCCCGCGCCATCGTCAGCGCCGCGCCAGGACCTGCGGGTTGACGCAACGCGACGGGTCGGGCGGCTGGCCCGCCAGCACGGCCAGCACATTGGCGGCCGCGCCCGTGGCCATGAGGGCCAGCGCGGAAGGGGTGGATCCGCCGACATGCGGCGTCAACACCACGCTATCCAAGGCCAGCAGCGCGCTATCCGCGGGAAGAGGCTCCACCGCCATGGTGTCCAATCCTGCGGAATGCAGATGGCCGCGACGCAAGGCCGCGACCAGCGCGTTTTCGTCCACCACCTCGCCGCGCGCGGTATTGACCAGAATCGCGCCCGCGGGCAGACGGGCCAGCTGGGCCTCGCCCAACAGGCCGCGCGTGTGCGCATTCAGCGGCACGTGCAGGCTCAGCACCTCGGCCTGCGGAAGCAGCATATCCAGGCTTGCCGCGCGCTCGACGCCGGGCACGGGGCTGTCGCCGGTGTAAGCGGGATCGAACGCAATGACCCGCATACCCAGCGCCAATGCGACGCGGGCGACGCGTTGGCCCACCTGGCCATAGCCGACCAATCCGAGGGTGAGGCCGTCCAGTTGCCGGCCGTCCTGCATCCGTTCCCAACGTCCCGCTCGTAGCGCCCGGTCCATCGCGGGAACGCGGCGCGCGGCGGCAATCATCAGCCCGATGGTCAGTTCCGCCACCGAGGCCGCATTGGCGCCCGGGGTGACATAGACCGGAATCCCGCGTTCGCTGGCGGCCGTCACATCGATATTGCTTACGCCGACGCCGTGCTTGGATATCGCCTTCAGCGTGGGGCAGGCCCGGATGGCGTCGCCGGAAAGCGCGACGGTGCGCGATATGACGGCATCGACCGGCTCGGAAGCCAGGATTTCTTCCACCTCCGTCGCCGCGTCGGCGCGTGTCAGATACCGGATGCGGGCGCCGTGTTGCTGCAGCAGCTCGACGCCGGCCGGATGCAGCTTCGACGCCGTCACGAGTACGGTAGGGGACATGGGAGAGGGCTCCATCGGGGAAGCCGGCATTATGGTCAGGCGATCGGCAACGGTCTATTCGATAATGATGATCTACTCTTTACTTTGAGTTATGGAAGGGACGCGACGCCATGGAGATCAATCTACGGGACCTGCGCTATTTCGAGGTGCTGGCGGACCTGGAGCACCTTGGCCGCGCGGCCGAACGGCTGGCCCGCAGCCAGCCGGCCCTGACCAAGTGCATACATCGCCTGGAGGACGTCATCGGCAGCCCGCTGTTCGAGCGCACCGGACGGGGTATCCGCCTGACCCGCGTCGGCCAGGTCCTGCGATCCCGCGCGCGCATGCTGCGCGACAACGCCGACGAGGTAATGCGCGAAGTCAGCGATTTCGCCAGCGGCCGTTCCGGGCACGTGCGCCTGGCGAGCGGCCCCATCGCCGCGGACCATCTATTGCCGGAACTATGCCGGCTGGCCTTGGCGGAGTGTCCGGATATCACCATAGAAATCGCGATCGGGCCGACCTCGGCGCTACGCAGCCAGCTGAAAGAGGGGAGCATCGACATTCTGATAGGGCTGACCGCCGAAGGCGATCCCGACATGGTGACGGTGCCTATCGTGCAGGATGTCGTGGTGGTCGCCGCAAGGCGCGGCCACGTCATCTTCCGCCGCAAGAACGTTGCGCTGGAAGATTTGCTGGAGTTCCCCTGGGCGCTACCGGGACCCACGGTGCCCAGCCGACAATGGCTGGATTCGGTATTCGTGGCCAGCGGACTGTCCCGGCCAACGGCGCAGATCGAGACCAGTTCGCTGCCGCTGCTGCCGCGCATGATCGCGCAGACCGAGCTATTGAGCTTCGTTTCGCACCATACCCTGGCGCTGCATCACGGCAGGATGCTGCGCGAGATCCCGCTGGCCCAGACCACCTTGACCCGCTCGCTCGGCGCGACCTACCGGAAAGCGGGCTATCTATCGCCCGCCGCGGAGCGCGTCCTGAACCTGTTCCGTACGAACGGCGCCCGCCTGTTCGCAAACGCGATGAGCGGAAGGGGGGCTAAACGGTGAACCGCGCCACCGGGGCATGCGGAGTGGCCCTTGGGCCGTTGCGCAACGGCAAGCATGCCCATGGCGCGGATTTGCCGGGCTGTCGCCACCGGGTCAGTTCACCTTGGCGCCCGTCGTATTCACCACGCGCACCCATTTGGCGAATTCGCCGTGCACGTAATCGCGGACCTGGGGCAGACTGCCGCCCTGCGGCTCGAAGCCGATGGCGGTCAGCCGGGCCAGGAACGCCGGATCCTTCTGCAATCGCGTCACCGCCTGGTTGAATTTTTCCAGGATGGGTTGCGGCGTGCCCGCCGGCGCGAATACGGCCACCCAGGTCACGTCCTCGAAGCCGGGAAAGCCCGATTCCGCCACGGTGGGCACGTCGGGCAAGGCCGCGGACCGGCGATTGCTCGTCACCACCAGCGCGCGCACGCGGCCCGACTTCACCAGCTCCACGGCTGGCGGCAGGGCCACGCTGGCCAATTGCACCTGCGAACTCATGGCGGCGTTCAGCGCCGGGCCGGCGCCCTGGAAGGGCACGTGGGTAATGGGCACCTTGCCCAGGACCTTGAACAGGTATTCGGCCGTCAGGTGCGGCGTGGTGCCGGCGCCGGCCGTCCCATAGTTGTAGCTGCCATCGCGCGCCGCGGCCATGACTTCCTTCAGCGTGCGGGGTTTGAGCGTCGGCGCGATGACGAGGAGGTTGGGCGTCGAGGCCACCAGCGCGGCGGGCGTCAGGTCCTTTTCGGAATCGAATTGCAGGTCGCGCTGCATGGCCGGGTTCACCGCGTACGCGCTGGTGTCGATCAGGAAGGTATAGCCGTCGGGCCTGGCCCGCGCCACCATGGCCGCCGCGACGCTACCCGCGGCGCCAGGGCGGTTTTCCACCACCACATTCTGCCCCAGCGCCGGCGTCAGCTGCTGGGCGAGCAGGCGCCCGATGATATCGGCAGGGCCGCCGGGGGCGAAGGCCACGACAAAGCGGATGGGGCCCGTGGGCCAGCTGTCCTGCGCGTAGCCCAGCATGGGAAGCAGCGTCAGCGCCGCGCACGCGAGCGCGGACCGCATGGAACGGCGGGTCATGTCCTGTCTCCTGGTGGTCGCATCCGCCGGCCTCTGCGTGCCGGTCCTTGCGATGCGTGGCCGTGCGCCAGGCGCGGCCGTTACAGCGCGTTCAACACATGGCGCGCCATCTGCTCGCGCGTGCAGATCCACACATCTCCGGAGGCTTTCACGCGGCGGATGATTTCCTCGTAAACCCAGGCACCGGACGCCCGGCCCATCACATGCGTATGCGCCGTTACGTCCATCATCAGTGGGACCGGCTCCGCGCGCAGGGCGGCGAAGGCGTCGTTGAAGGTGTCCAGCATATGGCGCGGCCCCTGTCCGTAGCGCACGCAGGTCGGCAAATCGTTGACGTCCATGGTCAGGGGAATGCCGACGATGCGCTTGCCGCCGAAGTCCATCACATAGGGCCGGTCGTCGTCGTTGACATCGCCGTGATGCAGGTAGCCGGCCTCGGCAAGCAGGCGTGAAGTGATGGCGCTGCCGGTGCCCCGCGGACTGATCCAGCCCACGGGCGCGACCCCGGCGGTGCCGGCAAGCAGCGCATGATTGCGCGCCAGGTTCGCGCGCTCGCCGGCCTCGTCCAGGTAAACGGGGATGACGTCCATGCCCCAGGAATGATTGACGATCTCGTGGCCGAGTCCAGCCAGCCGCTTCACCGTCGCGGGATCGCGCTCGCAGATCACGCCGTTGACCATCACGCTGGTCTTCACGCCTTGCCGCTCGGCGATCGCCAGCAAGCGATGTATGCCGCGGACCAGGCCGAAGCTGGCCCAGGAATGCGCATTGGTGTCGAAGTACCCAGGCTTCAGGACATTGCCCATGGGCCCGATGCCGGGCGCCTGGCCGTCCGACCAGGCTTCGTAGGCGATGTTGAAGATGACGGCCACCCTGTGGCCGCCGGGCCAGCGGAAATCGTCGGGCAGTCTGGTGATGACCGGCTCCATATCAGACGTCCTCCTGGACGATGGGGTTGGACAGTAGCCCGACGTTCTCGATGTCGATTTCAATGCGGTCGCCGGGCTGCATCCATGCCGGCGGCGTGCGGGCATAGCCGACGCCCGCCGGCGTGCCCATGGCGATGACGTCGCCGGGTTCCAGCGTCAGCACTTCCGTCAACAGGGTCAGGGCATGGGCCACCGTCACGATCATGTGGCCGGTGTCGTCGCTTTGCATGACCTGGCCGTTCAGGCGCGACTGGATCTTCAGGCCCTGGGCGCCGGGCGGCAGGTCGGCCGCGGGCACCAGCCACGGGCCGAAGGCGCCGGTACCGTCGAAATTCTTGCCTATGGTCCATTGGGACGTGCGGCGCTGGTAGTCGCGCAGCGTGCCGTCGTTGAAGCAGGCATAGCCGGCCACCGCGCGCAGCGCATTGGATTCGTCCAGGTGGCGGGCGCGCTGGCCGATGATCACGGCCAGTTCCGCCTCGAAGTCGAGTTTGTCCGAGACCTTGGGCCGCACCAGGGGCGCCTCATGCGCAATCAGCGAGGTGGCGCCGCGCATGAAGAAGCTGGGGTATTCCGGTTTGGCGTTGCCGCCTTCGGCGGCATGGGCGGCGTAGTTGAGTCCCAGGCAGATGATCTTGCCTGGACGCGCCACGGGCATGCGCCATTCGACCTTGTCCATGTCCAGGCGCGCTGCCCGTTGCAGCATGGCCGCGGGGACGCCTTCGGCCGCGAGCCGCAGCCAGGCGGTGTCGTGCTCGCCGGCCGGGACGCTGTCGCCCAGGCCCAGAAGATCCTGCCCCTGTTGAACCGCCCATTGCGCCGGGCCGCCGGGCTGGGTCGCGATACGCGCCAGTTTTGCCATAATATCGACAAATCCTTTTCAGAACGATTTTGTCGATAAAAAATACCGTTGGCCGACTTTATCGACAATGCGGGTTAGCCCTATGGAAGACATCGAGCCGCTGGACGCCGGTACCCCTACCCTGGCGCGCATGACCTACGATCGGCTGCGCGCGGATGTGCTGGGCGGCCTGTGGCAACCGGGCCGCAAGCTGCTGATGCACGAGCTGCGCGAGCGCTATCAGGTAGGGGCCAGCCCCTTGCGGGAAGCGCTGAACCGGCTGGCCAGCGAACAATGGGTGGTGCACAACGACCAGCGCGGCTTCAGCGTCGCGCAGGCCAGCCAGGCGCAGCTGGACGACCTGGTGGCCACGCGGATATCCATCGAATCGCTCGCATTGGCGCAGGCCTTCGCGCGCCGGACGCCGGAATGGGAAGAAAAGCTGGTTCTGGCGTTTCACCGCATGACGCGCACGCCGCGCTCCGTCGGCCAGGACAGCTATGAAGAGAACCCGGAATGGGAGCGCCTGCACCGCGCGTTCCACCTGGCCCTGCTGGCGGGCTGCGGGTCGCCCCTGCTGCTAGGCTTTTGCGAACAGCTCTACGACCAGGCCTATCGCTATCGCCAACTGGCCGCGCGCAAGTCATACAAGCAGCGCAAGGAAATGGACGAACACCGCGCGGTGTTCGATGCGGTGATGGAAGACCGGCTGGGCGATGCGCAGCGTTTGCTTGCCGAGCACTATCGGCGCACCGCAAGCATCTATCAAGGGGCGACCTGAGACGAGATAGAGCGCTCCCGGGCCTTCCGAACGTCCAGGCCATAAGCCAGGGGCTTAGGAACGCATCCCCGACTTACGAACCCATGATGGGCTATCCCGGAATAGGTGGTGGATTGAGTAAAAAAACGGAAAGATGATTTGCGGCTACGGCGGTTTATCCCTAGGTCTTGGCGGCGCAGAATGCGTTTCATCGGGAACAGCAACGGACATCGCGAACTTCCCAACGTTAACGAAATCGCGATGCACGGCCCGAACCACTCAACCAGGACTAGGAGTACTGCCATGAAAGCCAAGACCATTGTTTCCGCTCTGATTCTTTCCTTTGCCGCCATCGGCGCCGCGCAAGCCGCCAACAGCGAACCGAACAACGTGCCCTTCCAAGGCGTCTACGGTCAAGCCAGCAACAGCGTGAGCCGCACCCAAGTGCTGGGCGAGCTGCAACAAGCGCGCACCGCCGGCCTGACGGGCAACGCCGATATCGACAACACGCCCTTTACCGCCCAAGCCGATAGCGGCGTGAACCATGCTCAGATCGCCCGGGGCTCGGATTTCGGCGATTCGAACAACCAGCCGTTCCAAGGTGCCTAAGCACCTGCGGCGATTACAACCACGGGTGGCGTTATCAAGCGATCGGGTGATCGAGAAAGGTATCGGGTCCGACAGTATCGCGATCCCGCCACCAGGAAGTCCTGCCGTTCATGCCTGTACGGATGAACGGTTTCCCCGGCGAGAGGCGGGGATGCTGTAAGTGGCAGTCCTCTCGGCGCAGTACATCGGCCCTCCTTGCGGGGGCCGATTTTTTTGCCACCGTCGATTTGGGATAGGCAGTCGATTGACCAAAAAAACGGAAAGATGATTTGCGGCTACGGCGGTTTATCGCCCGGTCTCGGCGGCGCAGAATGCGTTTCATCGGGAACAGCAACGGACATCGCGAACTTCCCAACGTTAACGAAATCGCGATGCACGGCCCGAATCACTCAACCAGGACTAGGAGTACTGCCATGAAAGCCAAGACCATCGTTTCCGCGCTGATTCTTTCCTTTGCCGCCATCGGCGCCGCGCAAGCCGCCAACAGCGAACCGAACAACGTGCCCTTCCAAGGCGTCTACGGTCAAGCCAGCAACAGCGTGAGCCGCACCCAAGTGCTGGGCGAGCTGCAACAAGCGCGCACCGCCGGCCTGACGGGCAACGCCGATATCGACAACACGCCCTTTACCGCCCAAGCCGACAGCGGCGTGCGCCACGCGCAGATCGCCCGCGGCTCGGATTTCGGCGATTCGAACAACCAGCCGTTCCAAGGTGCGTAAGCACCGACGGCGATTCCAGCCACGGGTGGCGCGATCAAGCGATCGACTGATCGGATGATCGGCAAAGAGATTGAGTTCGACCGCATCGCGGACCACGCCACCAGGAAGTCCTGCCGTTCATGCCTGTACGGATGAACGGTTTCCCCGGCGAGAGGCGGGGATGCTGTAAGTGGCAGTCCTCTCGGCGCAGTACCTCGGCCCTCCTTGCGGGGGCCGGTTTTTTTGCCACGGTCGAATTGGGATAGGCAGTCGATTGACCAAAAAAACGGAAAGATGATTTGCGGCTACGGCGGTTTATCCCTCGGTCCTGGCGGCGCAGAATTCATCTCATCGGGAACAGCAACGGACATCGCGAAACTTCCCAACCGACCAATCGCGATGCACGGCCCGAACCACTCAACCAGGACTAGGAGTACTGCCATGAAAGCCAAGACCATCGTTTCCGCTCTGATTCTTTCCTTTGCCGCCATCGGCGCCGCGCAAGCCGCCAACAGCGAACCGAACAACGTGCCCTTCCAAGGCGTCTACGGCCAAGCGGCCAACAGCGTGAGCCGCACCCAAGTGCTGGGCGAACTGCAGCAAGCGCGCACCGTCGGCCTGACGGGCAACGCCGATATCGACAACACGCCCTTTACCGCCCAGGCCGACAGCGGCGTGAGCCATGCTCAGATCGCCCGGGGCTCGGATTTCGGCGACTCGAACAACCAACCGTTCCAAGGTGCGTAAGCACCCACGGCAATTTCAGCCACGGGTGGCGTGATCGCCCGATCGGATGACCGGCAAAGATATCGGGTCCGACAGCATCGCGATCCCGCCATTAGGAAGTCCGGCCGTTCATGCCTGCACGGATGAACGGTTTCCCCGGCGAGAGGCGGGGATGCTGTAAGTGGCAGTCCTCTCAGCGCAGTACCTCGGCCCTCCTTGCGAGGGCCGATTTCTTTACGGCCGCCGAAACGGGTTTTCTCCTGGAATAGGCAATGGATTGACTAAAAAAACGGAAAGATGATTTGCGGCTACGCGGGTTTATCCCCCGGCCTTGGCGGCGCAGAATGCATCTCATCGGGAACAGCAACGGACATCGCGAACTTCCCAACCGACCAATCGCGATGTACGGCCCGAACCACTCAACCAGGACTAGGAGTACTGCCATGAAAGCCAAGACCATCGTTTCCGCTCTGATTCTTTCCTTCGCCGCCATCGGCGCCGCGCAAGCCGCCAACAGCGAACCGAACACCGTGCCCTTCCAAGGCGTGTACGGCCAGGCCGTCGACAGCGTCAGCCGCACCCAAGTGCTGGGCGAGCTGCAGCAAGCGCGCACCGCCGGCCTGACGGGCAACGCCGACATCGACAACGCGCCCTATACCGCGCAAGCCGACAGCGGCATCAGCCACGCGCAGATCGCCCGGGGCTCGGATTTCGGCGATTCGAACAACCAGCCGTTCCAAGGTGCGTAAGCACCCACGGCGATTCCAGCCACGGGTGGCGTGATCGCGCGATGGGACGCAGAGATCGGGTCCGACAGTATCGCGATCCCGCCACCAGGAAGTCCGGCCGTTCATGCCTGTAAGGATGAACGGTTTCCCCGGCGAGAGGCGGGGATGCTGTAAGTGGCAGTCCTCTCAGCGCAGTACCTCGGCCCTCCTTGCGAGGGCCGATTTCTTTGCCACGGCCGGAACGGGTTCTCGCTTGAAATAGGTAGGGGATTCACTAAAAAAACGGAAAGATGATTTGCGGCTACGCGGGTTTATCCCCCGGTCTCGGCGGCGCAGAATGTGTTTCATCGGGAACAGCAACGGACATCGCGAAACTTCCCAACCAGATCGCGATGCACGGCCCGAATCACTCAACCAGGACTAGGAGTACTGCCATGAAAGCCAAGACCATCGTTTCCGCTCTGATTCTTTCTTTCGCCGCGATTGGCGCCGCGCAAGCCGCCAACAGCGAACCGAACACCGTGCCCTTCCAAGGCGTCTACGGCCAGGCCGTCGATAGCGTCAGCCGCACCCAAGTGCTGGGCGAGCTGCACCAAGCGCGCACCGCCGGCCTGACGGGCAACGCCGATATCGACAACACGCCCTTTACCGCGCAAGCCGATAGCGGCGTGAGCCATGCTCAGATCGCCCGGGGCTCGGATTTCGGCGATTCGAACAACCAGCCGTTCCAAGGTGCGTAAGCACCCACGGCGATTCCAGCCACGGGTGGCGTGATCGCGCAATCGAGTGATCGGACGCAGAGATCGGGTCCGACAGTATCGCGATCCCGCCACCAGGAAGTCCGGCCGTTCATGCCTGTACGGATGAACGGTTTCCCCGGCGAGAGGCGGGGATGCTGTAAGTGGCAGTCCTCTCGGTGCAGTACGTCGGCCCTCCTTGCGAGGGCCGATTTCTTTACGGCCGCCGAAACGGGTTTTCTCCTGGAATAGGCAGTGGATTGACTAAAAAAACGGAAAGATGATTTTCGGCTACGCCGGTTTATCCCCCCGTCTCGGCGGCGCAGAATGCGTTTCATCGGGAACAGCAACGGACATCGCGAAACTTCCCAACCAACCAATCGCGATGTACGGCCCGAATCACTCAACCAGGACTAGGAGTACTGCCATGAAAGCCAAGACCATTGTTTCCGCTCTGATTCTTTCCTTTGCCGCCATCGGCGCTGCGCAAGCCGCCAATAGCGAACCGAACAACGTGCCCTTCCAAGGTGTGTACGGCCAAGCGGCCAGCAACGTGAACCGCACCTACGTGCTGGACCAACTGCTGCAGGCGCGCAGCGCCGGCCTGACGGGCAATGCCGATATCGACAACACGCCCTTTACCGCGCAAGCCGACAGCGGCGTGAGCCATGCTCAGATCGCCCGGGGCTCGGATTTTGGCGATTCGAACAACCAGCCGTTCCAAGGTGCGTAAGCACCCACGGCGATTCCAGCCACGGGTGGCGTGATTGCGCGATCGGATGATCGCAAAGATATCGGATCCGACCGCGATCCCGCCACCAGGAAGTCCGGCCGTTCATGCCTGTACGGATGAACGGTTTCCCCGGCGAGAGGCGGGGATGCTGTAAGTGGCAGTCCTCTCGGTGCAGTACCTCGGCCCTCCTTGCGAGGGCCGATTTTTTTCGCCGGGACCGGATCCCGGCCGCTGCGTCCGTCGTCGGCCGGACGCCAGTCAAACAGCTTCGCCTGCCAAACGGGAAGTTGGAAAAGTCCAAAAACTATTGCACACTGCGCCCATGGCGCCGGACAGGAGGCGGTGGGCATGACAAGCCGCATCGCTCCCGTGCCCGCCGTTTGTAGCGCACGTCTCGCCTTCCGGCGGGCGGCGTCCACCATATGTCCTGCTCCGGCCGGTACACGGTGCGGACGGTTTGAAGGCCCGTGCCGGGGCCTTACAGGAAGGGCGGCTGATGAATTCTCTGGATATCGATGTACTGCAGCACGCGCGCGACTGGGTCGCCGAGGGCCATCGCGTGCACTTGATCACCGTCGTGCAAACCTGGGGTTCGGCGCCCCGGCAGGCGGGAGCGCTGGCGGCATTACGCGGCGACGGCAGGCTGGTGGGATCCGTGTCCGGCGGGTGCGTGGAAGACGACCTGATCGCGCGCGCCGTGGCCGGTACGTTGCCGGACATGGCCGACCGGGTCACCTACGGGATCACCAGCGAGGAAGCGGCACGCTTTGGCCTGCCCTGCGGCGGTACGCTGCGGCTGGTGGTAGAGCCGCTGCACGACACCTTGTGGCTGGATCCGGTGTTGCAGGACGTGCGTGCGCATCGCCTCATCATGCGGACTGTCGATCTGCAGACCGGAACCTGGACGCTGGCTCCGGCGAGCCCCATCGATGGCCCCGACTTCGACGGGCGCACCTTCCGTTCCGTCTACGGCCCGCACTGGCGGCTGCTGATCATCGGAGCCAACCAGACCGCGCGGGTGCTCAGCGAAATCGCCACGGCACTGGATTTCCATGTGATGGTGTGCGATCCGCGCGAAGAATTCTTTGCCGACTGGAACATGCCGAACGTCACCTTGCTGACGTCCATGCCGGACGATACGGTAACGGACATCGGCACCGACGAGCGGACGGCCATTGTCGCGGTCACCCACGATCCCAAGCTGGACGACATGGCGCTGCTGGAAGCGCTGAAGTCCCCGGCGTTCTACGTCGGGGCGCTGGGCTCCGCGCCCAACCAGGCCAAGCGGCGCGAACGCCTGCGGATGTTCGATCTATCCGATGAGGAGATCGGCCGCCTGCACGGCCCGGTGGGATTGCGCATCGCCAGCCGCACGCCGGCGGAGATTGCGGTGGCGATCGCCGCCGAGCTGGTGTGGGTGCGCAATACCCTGGGCGGCGCGGCGGCGTGTACGCCGAACCCCTCCACGGCATCGCGCGAAGGCTCCTAGCTCCGCGCGGGCACGCCTGCTTGCTGCCCCGCAAGGGGGCTTTTTGCCTTGGGGCGGCCCGGCGGAAAGAAGAACCCCCACGCCGCGCCGATAAATCGGCTTGCTGCCCCCCAAGGGGGCTTTTTGCCTTGGGGCGGCCCGGCGGCAAAAAAAAACCGTGCCCACGCACCGCAGGCACGGCATCCCTCCCGCTGCATCAGTCGGCGGTCAAGGGCGCACCATCACTCCGTCCTTCAGGCCTGCGCAGTGGTCGTAGATCGCGCCCGGGCGCGTGAACCAGACCTTGTCCCGCTGCGGATGTTCCACGATGTACTTCAGCGCCCGGCGCAGCGCGCGCAGGCGATAAGGCTGGCCGACGATCATCGTATGCAAGGCAATGCCGCACACCAGCGGCTGCTTTTCCGACTGCTGCAGCATTTCCTCGAACTGTTCGATGATCATCTGTTCGAAGTCCTGCGCGGTATGGCGGCGCACCAGCATCTGCGGCGAGTCGTTGATCTCCAGCGGATAAGGTACGGACATCAGCGGGCCCGACCCCGTCTTCATCCACACCGGCTGGTCATCGGCCGGCCAATCCATCACGAACTTGTAGCCGGTGTCGACCAGCAGTTCCGGGGTCTGCGCGCTTTGCGACATCCACGGGCCCATCCAGCCGCGCACGTCCTGGCCGGTGTGCTTCTTGATGGCCTCGCGTACTTCGGTCAGCAGGCGCGCCTCGTCGGCGGCCCACAGGTGGCCCTGCGCCTCGGCATTGGTGCGGCCGTGGCCGATGATCTCGTCGCCGCGCTTCAGGATGGGCTCCAGGACCTCCGGGCAGTATTCGAACAGCACCGTGTTCATCAGATGCGAGGCCGGCAGGCCCAGTTCGTCGAACAACTCCAGCAGGCGCCACACGCCGACCCGGTTGCCGTAGTCGCGCCACGCGAAGCCGCGCGCATCGGGCTGGGGCAGTTCGGTGCCCAGGTGGTGCCCTTTGCCGGTGCCGAAGGCGAAGTGCTCGATGTTCAGGCCCAGGTAGACCGCCAGGCGTTTGCCTTCGGGCCAGCTGTAGTCGGGACGCCGCGTGATGGCGCTGTACGGATACCGATCGTGATAGGGAAGTAGCATGGGATCAATCCGATGATGGAAATCGACGTCAGTAACCCGGATAGCCGGAATGCGAGGGTCGCAACGTCAGGGTAGAAAAGCCAGTGTCCACGGTTACACGCCCAGGAAAGCGGTCTGCACCTTCGGGTCTTCGAGCAGCGCCGCGGAAGCATCGTCGAACACCTTTTCGCCCAATTGCAGGATGGCCGTGCGCCGGGCCACGCGCATCGCCCAATTGGCGTTCTGTTCCGCCAGCACGAAGGCCAGGCCTTCGCGTTGCTGGATCTCCAGCAGGATGTCGCCGATGCGCTCCACGATAATGGGCGCCAGCCCGAGCGAAGGTTCGTCCAGCAGGAACAGCTTGGGGCCGCTCATCAAGGCCCTGCCGATGGCCAGCATCTGCTGTTCGCCGCCGGACAAGCTGCCGGCGGCCTGGCGCGCCCTTTCCTTCAGGCGCGGGAAATAGCCGAACATCTGTTCCATGCGTTCGGCCAGGCGGTCGCCGCCGCGGCCGAAGGCACCCATCTTCAGGTTCTCCTGCACGGTCAGCGACGGAAAGACGCGCCGGCCTTCCGGCGAAAAACCGATGCCCAGCTTGACGACTTCCGATGCCGCCATGCCCTTGATGCTTTTGCCTTGCCACAGGACGTCGCCGCCGTAGCCGTTCACCAATCCCGTGATGGCCTTGAGCGTGCTGCTCTTTCCCGCGCCGTTCGAGCCGATCAGCGCCACGGTCTCGGCTTCGCCGATGCTCAAACTCAGCGACCGCGTGCCCGCGACGCGGCCGTAGCGCACGTCCAGGTTACGCAATTCCAGCAGTGACATTCCTCGTCCCCAAATAAGCCTCCACAACGCGCGGGTCGCGCAGCACTTCATCCGGCTTGCCGCGCGTGAGTTCCTGTCCCGCGGCCACCACCAGCAGGCGATCGCACAGCCCGGCGATAAAACGCATGTTGTGGTCGACGACCATCACCGTCACGCCCGAATCCCGCACGCACAGGATGGCGTCGCGCACCTGGTCGGTTTCCTCGGCGCTGAGTCCCGCCACGGGCTCGTCCAGCATCAGCAGGGTGGGCCGCGCCGCCAGCGCGATGGCGATGCCCAGGATCTTCTGCAGGCCATACGGCAGGCTGCCGGCGGCGGCATCGGCCACGGCGCGCAAGCCCATGCGATCCAGCAGTTCGTCCACCTGCGCGTCGGATTCGGCCCGGCGCCGGCGCGCACGGGGCGTATCCAGCAGCGTGGATAGAAAACCGGGATAGCGGGTCAGGTAGGCGCCCCGTACGATGTTCTCGCGCACGCTGCGCGCGCCGTAGACCGCCGTGGACTGGAAGGTACGGACCAGGCCGCGTTCGGTCAGGCGCGACGGCGCCATGCCCGTGACGGTCTCGTCGCGGAACGCCACGGCGCCGCGCGATGGCTTGATCACACCGCTGATCAGGTTCACCAGCGTGGTCTTGCCGGCGCCGTTGGGACCGATCACGCCCAGGATCTCGCCTTCGTAGACTTCGAAGCTGACGCCGTCGACGGCCTTCAGGCCGCCGAAGCTGCGACCGATGGCTTCCACATTGAGCAGTTTTTTCATGCGCGCGCCTCCTTGCGTTCGCGGCGCATGCCGCGCAGCATGGCCGCCAATCCCGCCATGCCGGTGGGGAAAGAAGCCATGACCACGATCAGCGCGACACCGAAGAGGATCCGCTGGACCTCCACGTAGCCGCGCAGCAGCTCCGGCAGTGCCACCAGGAATACGGCGCCGATGATGGGCCCCACGACGTGATACATGCCGCCCAGCACGTTCATTACGACCAGGTTCAGCGAATCCGTCATGCCGAAGGTGGTGGGGTCGATGTAGTGCATGAAGAAAGCCAGCAGCCCGCCCTGCAGGCCAACCAGCGCGCAGCCCAGCACGAAGACGCCGACCTTCAACCGCAGCACCGGCACGCCCGCGCATTCGGTCAGCCGTTGCGCCTCGCGCACCGCATCGATGGCGCGGCCCGTTTCCGACATCAGCAGGCGGATGCACAGGGCGGCGACCAGCACGGCGGCGACCAGGGCGATGTAGTACTGCGCCAGCGGCGAATTCCACCCCGCGTGCAGGTCCGGCAGGTTGGACAGGCCGTTGGAGCCGCCCGTCAGGCTTTCCCACTCCACCAGCACCAGGCGGATGATCTCGCCCAGCAGGAAGGTGACCAGCACGAAATACTTGCCCGTCAGCCGCAGCAGGATAGGCCCGACCAGCAGCGCCAGCAGGCCGGAGGCCGCGGCGCCGATCGCCAGGCCCACGAAGGGGGAGACGCCCAGCTTCAGCACGGACAGCGCGCAGGCGTAGGCGCCGACGCCCATGAATCCGGCATGCGACAGCGAGATATGGCCGGTGCGTATGATCAGGTGCAGGCTGAGCGCGCCGATGACGTTCAGCAGGATCAAGGCGCCGATGGCCAGGATGAAGGGGTTGTCCGCCACATGCGGCAGCACGGCCAATATCACGGTGGCCAGGATGCCCACGCAGAGCACTGTCATCCCGCGCGTGACGCCGGTGCGAGGCCGCCGCGCGGCCAGTGTGTTCGAGGAAATGTTCGACATGGCGGCCTCAGCGTTCCGGTTTTCCAAGCAGGCCCCAGGGGCGCACCACCAGCAGCGCGATGACCACGCCGAAGGAAACGAAGGTGGACGTGGCCGATCCGTAGAAGGTCGACAGGAAGCTTTCGCCGAAGCCGAACAGCACGCCGCCCAGCGCCGCGCCGGGGATGCTGCCCATGCCGCCCAGGATCACCACGATGAAGGCCACCATCAGCGGCCGGTCGCCCATGAACGGCGACAACGCGTAGGTCTGCGCATAGATCGCGCCGGCGATGGCGGTCATGAACACCGCCAGGAAAAACGCCAGTTGGTAAATGCGCCGGGTATTCACGCCCTGCGCCTCGGCGATCTCGATATCTTCGGATGCGGCGCGCACCGCCAGGCCGTAGCGGCTCAGGCTCATGAAGGCCCAGAACGCCAGCAGCACCACGATGGCGATGCCGATGATCATCAGCTTGTCGGCCGGTATCGAGACCGCGCCGATCGGCACCATGGCGTCCACCGCCGCCGGGATGGAACGCTCATAGACGTCCCACACCAGCACGCTGCTGTAGACGATGGCGATGTCCAGTCCCAGCAGGCCGATCATGCTCTGGAACATCTTCTGGTAAAAGCGGCGGAACACCAGCCATTCCAGCACCATGCTGGCGGCGGCGACCGTCAGTCCCGCCAGCAGGATCGCCACCACATAGGGCAGCTTGAATTCGCCGAAATAATAGTGCAGCGCATAGCCGCCCAGCATGGCGAAACTGCCGTGGGCGAAGTTGACCACCTTCATGATGCCGAACAACAACGTGAACCCCAGCGCGATCAGGACGTAGATCGCGCTGAGGCTCAGGCCGTTGATCAGCACCTGGGTCAGGACCGGTGCGGAAAACATGCAATCCCCTTGATGGCGGAACGTCCGGCGCGGTGAGCCCGCGCCGGACGGATAAGGCTTATTCCTTGACGGGCGTCAGGGTCGTGATCGTCTGCGGCTTGCCGTCCTTGATCTGGGTGATCCAGAACTTGTTCAGCAGCTGGCGGTTCACGCCATAGGCCTTCTGGCCGCCCCACACCACCGGGCCGTAAATGCCGGCGTCGTAGCCGCCCAGGTTCTCCAGGGCGGTGCGCACCTTGTCCGTATCGGTGACGGTGCCGGCGTTCTCCAGCGCCTTGAAAAGGATCCTGGCCGAGTTGTACCAGCCCGGCGTTTGCGCGTTGATCACGCCGCTCCAGCGCTTCTTGTACGCATCGACGAATTTCTGCGCGCCCGGTTCGCGGAAGTCGAACACGTCATAGGACATGAAGCCTTCGGCATTGGGGCCGGCGATATCGTTGATCTCGTCGATGCCGGGCCCGCCGACCTGCCAGATCAAGCCCTTGTAGCCGATCTGGCGCGCCTGCTTGACCAGCAGTCCCGCTTCGCCCGGCGCGTTCAGGTTCAGGTCCAGGAGGTCCACGCCCTGCGCCATCATGCGCGTCAGCAGCGGCGTGAATTCCTTCGAGCCGCGCTCATAGCTTTCCGACCACACGGTGTAGCCGTTGTCCTTGTAGGTCTGGCCCAGAGTGGGCATCACCACCTGGCCGGTCGCGTCGTTGGGGACGATCAGCGCGACCTTCTTCACCTTGGGATGCGTGTCCTTCAGCCACTTCACCATGGCAGGGCCGAACTCGACGTTGCTGTTCATCGAGCGGAAGTTGTACCCGTTCTGGCCGCCCTGTTTCAGGATGTCGGGCGCGTAGCCGTCCGACAGCACGATGGCCTTGGCCTGGTTCGTGATGGGCACGACAGCCATGGCCGACGGCGTGCCGATCGGACCGATGATGAAGTTGACCTTGTCGTAGTTGACCAGGCGCTCGGCGGCGGTCCGGCCGCCCGTAGCGGTGTACTTGTCGTCGTACATCACCAGTTCGGGCTTGTAGGTCTTGCCGCCGATCTTCAGGCCGCCCTGGGCGTTGGCCTCGTCGATGGCCATCTGCACGCCGCGCTGCACGGCCAGGCCCCAGGCAGTGCCGCCGCCCGACAGCGGCCCGATGCCGCCGATCTTCAGCGTTTCCTGGGCTTGCGCGGACAGGGCCACGCCCGCGCCCAGCGCGGTCAGTATCAAGCTTCCCAGCAGTTTCTTCGCGTGCATAAGGTATTCCCCTTGTTTTGGCTACGGTGCGGTTGAAGGTGGTCAGGCAGTCGGCCGGGGCACGGGGCCCAGTACCGAGGTGGCGAAGCGCGCCGCGGCCAGCAAGCGGGTGTCCTGGCCGTAGGCGCCGATCAGTTGGGCCCCCAGCGGCAGGCCGCCGGGACCGATTTCCAGCGGGAAGGACACGCAGGGCATGTGCAGCAATGTCCAGATCGCGCCGTAGCGCGGGGATCCCGCATAGTCGTGGCCGGCTTCCGCTTCGCCGTCCGCGGCCGGATAGAGCAATACATCGTAGTCGTCGAACAGCGCGCGGGCGCGGGCGCGCATCTGCGCGACGTGCTGCAGCATCCCCGTGTATTCGTCCAGGCCGATCTCGGCGCCGCTCTGCAGGCGCGCCTGCAACCGCGGGCTGAGCAGGCTTTCGCTGTTCAGTCTTTCCTGCGCCAGCGTCTGGCGCGCTTCGAAAGCGAATACCCGCAGCTGGGTGGCCTCCAGCGCTTCGAGCTCGGCCGGCAGCCAGAAGCGCGTCACCTGGGCGCCGGCTTTTTGCAGGCGGTCCGCGGCCCGCTCGATGGCGGCGATGGTGGACGGATGGGCATAGTCCCATTGCCGCGACAGGCACAGGCCGATGCGCGGCCGCAGGATGCTGCCCGACATGACGTCGCGCGCGCCATGCAGACCCATCGTGAAGAACGCGGCGTCGGCGACGTCGCGCGTGATCACACCGATGGTGTCCTGCGATGGGCTCAGGGCCTTCATGCCGGCCGTGGCGATGAGACCGAAGCTGGGCTTGTATCCCACCGCGCCGCAGTAGATCGCCGGCCGCACGATGGAACCGGTGGTCTGCGTGCCGAAGGCCACCTGCACCATGCAGTCGCCGACCGCCGCCCCCGATCCGCTGGACGATCCCCCCGGCGTATGGGTGACGCGCAGCGGGTTCACCGCCTTGCTCGGCGTCTGCGTCGCGAATTCGCCCGTCGCGACCTTGCCGATCAGCACCGCGCCGCGATGCTTGGCCATCGCCACGCAGCCCGCGTCGGTGACCGGGCGGTGTCCCCGGTAGATGGGCGAACCGTACTCGGTGGGATAGTCCGCGGTATCGAAAATGTCCTTGGCGGCGAAAGGCACCCCGCGCAGCGGCCCGGCGGCCATGGCTTCGGCCTGCTTGGCCCCGGCCAGGGCACGCTGCGGGTCACAGGCCACGAAGGCCCGGATCTGGTCGTTGCGTTCGGCGATGCGATCCAGGCAGGCCTGGACGACGGCGGTAGGCGTGGTCTCGCCGCGCTCGATGGCGGCGGCGGCTTCCCATGCGGTCAACTGGTTCAAAGGTTTCACTTCAACGTCCCATGGATGTATTCATGGCGAGCCGGGCCGCCCTCCAGCCTGACTACTTTATGGAGCGTGGATTGATATGTCTAATACAATCTAACCGAAAAATTAAGATGGATTCTGACTCAATCATCCGGGAAAACGATGCCTCTCCTGTCGCGCGCCCTGCGCGCCTTCGTCGTCGTGGCGGAGGAGCTGCATTTTGGCCGGGCAGCGATCCGGCTGAACATCAGCCAGCCGCCGCTCAGCCAGCTCATCCGCCAGTTCGAAGCGGAAGTGGGCACAGAGCTGTTCGTGCGTTCGACACGCTCGGTGCGGCTGACGCAAGCGGGCGTAGTGCTGCTGCACCGGGCGCGGCGCCTGATCGACGACAACGATTCGACCCTGCGCGCGGTGCGCCGCGCCGGCAGCGGCGATGCGGGCCGCCTGGCCGTGGGCTTCGTCAGCACCGCGGCCTATCGCGTACTGCCCGGGGCGATCGCCCGCTACCGCGCCGCCTATCCCGACGTCGAACTGGTGCTGTTCGAAGAGCTGACCGGCGTAATCACCGACCGGCTGATGTCCGGCACCATAGACATCGCCATCTTCCGCCGCCTGCCCCGCGCGATCGAGCACGACCTGATCTTCGAGCGCGTGCATCGAGAAAAAATGGTGCTGGCGATGCCGGCCGACCATCCCTACCGCGACCTGGACCAGGTGCCCATGGCCCGGCTGGACGGCCAGGCCATGGTGGGCTTCCAGCGCGAGGGCTCCTCGTACTTCAATGCCGTGCAGACCCGGCTGTTCCGCGACCATAACGTGCGGCCGCGCATCGTCTACGAAAGCGTGCTGCCCACGCTGCTGGCGCTGGTCGAGGGCGGCATGGGCATGGCGCTGGTCCCGGAATCCGCCGCCGGCTTGCGCAATTCGGTGGTGTACCGGCCGCTGTCCGGCTTGCCCAACGCCTTCGACGTGGACCTGTACTGCGCCCGCAGGCCCGACAACCTGAATCCCACGGCGCAGGCGTTTGCGCGAATTCTCCAACAGGGCTAGTGTGTCGCCCGTCGACCCATAGGAGCGTTCTCATGACCGACAGCACTTCCCTTCCTCGCGTGGCCATCATCGGTTGCGGCGGCACCATCACATCGCGTGGCACGGGGCCCCTGGATACCATGGACTATCCGGAGTTCGGCGCCAAGCTGAGCGTGGAGGATGTGCTTCGGGCGATCCCCGAGACCGCCAGCGTAGCCCGCGCGGTATTGGTTCCTTTCCGCGAGGTCAGCAGTTCGGCGATCACCATGCAGGACTGGTTCGCGCTGCGTACGACGATACGCCGCATGGCGGCGGAACAGCCAGACCTGGCCGGCTTTGTGATCCTGCACGGCACCGCCACGCTGGAGGAAACCGCTTTCTTCCTGGACCTGACCTTGTCGCTGGAACAGCCGGTCGTGCTGGTGGGTGCGCAACGCCCCCTCAGCGCCGTCGGGTCGGACGCCCCCATGAACGTGATCGCGGCCCTGCGCACGGCGGCGGCGCCGCAATCGCGCGGGCGCGGCGTGCTGGTGGTGCTGAACGACGAAATTTCGTCGGCGCGCGATGTCGTGAAGACGCACACGCTGCGCGTACAGACGTTCCGCTCCGCCGACTTCGGGCCGCTGGGCGTGGTGGACCCGGATGGCGTCTTCTACTACCGCCGCAATGAAGCGCGCGAGGTGGATCCCACGCTGCCCGCGTTCACCGCGGTGCCGGATGATGCCGTATTGCCGCGCGTGGACATCCTCTATTCCTACATCGGTGCGGATGGCACGCTGGTGCAAGCCTGCGTGGCCGCGGGCGCGCGCGGCATCGTCTGCGCGGGTCTGGCGCCGGGGATGCCGGCCAAGGCCGAACGCGATGCGTACGAGCGCGCGCGCCGCGATGGGGTGGCACTGGTCCAATGCACCCGCGCCGCCAGCGGCCGCGTCGCCAACCGCCGTGCCTTGCGGGAAAACGGCTGGATCGCGGGGAATTCGCTCAGTCCTCAGAAGGCGCGCATTCTGTTGGCGCTGGCGTTGTCGCAAACCTCGGATCTCGAGGTACTGCGGGCGCTCTTCGGCCGGTATTGAGGCCTGCGGGGCATATCGCGCATGTAGGGCTGGGGGAACCTACCCCCCATTCGCATGCAACCTGGCCGTCATCAAAAACGCCTGGGCCGCGTCGCTGAGCCGATCACGCCGATACGCCGCACAGATCTTCACCCGCAACAGCTCGGCATCCGCGACGATGGGTTTGCACACCACCGCGCCAGTCGCCAACGCAACGATGGATCCCGGCAGGACAGAAACCCCCAAGCCTCCCGCCACCAGCCCTAGCACCGTCGATATCTGCACCGCTTCCTGCGCGATGCGCGCCTCGAATCCAGCCTGCCGGCACAAGACCGCGATACGCGAGGAGAGCGTCGGCACGCCCTGGGCGGAGAACAGCACGAACGCATCGTCGGCCAGCTCTTCCAGGCGTATGCGCGGCTCGCCGCTCAGCCGATGTCCCGCGGGCAACGCGGCCACCAGCGTATCGACCACGATGACCTCGGTCGACACGTCCGGCTGCAGCTCCGCCGGCGTCACCAGGAAGCCGATATCCACGGTATCGGAATGGATCATGCCCGCGACCTGCATGGAGCTGCCTTCATGCAGCGCCAGCTCCACCCCCGCGAAGCGCTCGCGAAAGGCCAGGATCACCTTGGGTAGCAACCCGATCATGGCGGGACCGATGAAGCCAACGTGGACCGTACCCAATTCCCCGCGCCCGGCGCGCTGCGTGCGTTCCAGCGCCCGGCTCGCCTGGTTCAACAGCCGCACGGCCTCCAGCTTAAAAACCTCGCCAGCCGGCGTCAGCCGCACGCCGCGCGGCGATCGCTCGAAAAGCCTGGCTTGCACCAGGGCTTCCAGGCGCATGATGGCCTGGCTAAGCGGTGGTTGCGCCATGTGCATCTGTTCGGCCGCCTTGCGAAAGCTTAGCGTTTCGGCCACCGCCAAGAATTGTTGGACCATGCGCAGGTCCAGGTTGGATGCGCGTATCGACATGGCGAGTTCGGGCCGTCCGTGATCCGGTTGTGATGCCGTGCCGCGCGCGGTGAAACGCACCGCGTATCGCGCAGGACCATTTTGGTATTAGACCATCGCCGGCGATCTGCCTACCATCCGGTCATCGTCGACCGGAACGCGACGCGCCCATTTCCCTGAGCACGCGACGTCCCGGCAAGGAGACAACCATGCGCCGCTTGCTCTCGATCCTGGCATGCCTGTCGGCATGCGCCACCGCCCACGCGGCCGGTACCGGCTTCCCGGCGCACCCCGTCACGCTCATCATCGCCTCGCCGGCCGGCTCCACCCCGGATACCGGCATGCGCGCGATCGCGCCCGCCATGGCGCAGGCGCTAGGGCAGCCCGTCGTCGTGGAAAACCGTCCCGGGGCCAACGGCCAGATCGCCGCGCAAGAGGTTTTGAAAAACCCCGCCGATGGCTACACGGTGCTGGTGGCCGCCGGCAGCACCATGGCCATCAATCCGCATGTCTATCCGCGCCAGGCCGTCGACGTGCTGAAGGATTTGAAAGCGGTCGGCAAGCTCTATTCGACCGACTTCTTCCTGGTCGTGCGCGGCGACAGCGGCATCGATTCGATGGCGGCGCTCATCGCCCGCGCGCGGCAGAAGCCCGGCGCCCTGGTCGCCGCCAACAGCGGGCCTGGCAGTGCGGCCCAGTTGGCCACGGAGGTCCTGAAACAACGCACCGGCGCCGATATCTACCAGGTGCCCTTCAACGGCAGTCCCGCGGCCGCCTTGGGCGTGGCGTCCGGCAACGCCGACATGCTGATCGAAACCCAGGCCGTAACGCAGCCCTTCGTGGCCTCTGGGCGCGTCAGGCGCCTTGCCACCACGGGCCACGCGCGGTCGGCGGCTTTCCCCGACGTGCCGACGATGGCCGAAGCGGGCGTGCCGGGCATGGAGATTTCGTCGTGGGCGGGCATGTTCGCGCGGACCGGCGTGCCGGCCGATCGCGTGGACCGGCTGAACGCCGCCCTGAACCGCGCCCTGGCCGCGCCAGACATCCAGGCCGTGCTGCGCGGCGGCGGACTGGAACCCGGCGGCGGTTCCAGCGCCGACTTCCAGCAGGAATGGCAGGCCCAATCGAAGCTCTGGGCCGACGTGGTCGCCCGCTCGCCGGGCCTGACCAACCACTGAGCCGCCGGATTGAAGGCCCTTGAAGCTGGGCACCTTTGCTACGAGTCCCGGCCTTGAAGCCTGAACCTTTGCATAGAACCGCCGCTTGCCGCGATAGAACCGCAGGATCCCAGATGCCTCCCGCAACATCCGCCGCCATGCCGCCGACCGCCGTACACATCGCGCGCATCCACGTCTACGTCTTCCAGGACGACGCACCGCCCGCGGTGAAATCCTCCTTCGGCACATCGACCCAGCGCACCTCGGCCCTGGTCAACGTGGAGGACGGCGCCGGGCACCACGGTTGGGGGGAGATCTGGAGCGGCCATCCGCCTTTCGGTGCCTACCACCGGGCCTGCATCCTGGAACAGCTGGTGGCGCCGCGCGCGGTGGGCAGGACGATAGCGGCGATTCCGGCGTTCCTGGACGAACTCGAATCGGCCATGCTTCCCATGCTGCGGCTGGCCGGCGAGCCCGGCCCCATCGCCCACGTGCTGGCCGGCCTGGACTGCGCGCTGTGGGACATGGCCGCCCGTACGCAAGGCCTGCCGCTGTTCCGCCTGCTGGGCGGCCAGGCGCGCCGCCTGCCGGTCTATGCCAGCGGCGTATCGCCGTCGATCGCGCCACGCGAGCTGGACGCGCTGCGCGACCAGGGTTTCCGCGCCTTCAAGTTCAAGGCCGGCTTCCAGGACGCCCGCGCGCTGGACCAACTGGCGCGCACCGTGGCCGGGCTGGCGGATGGCGAAAGCGCGATGATAGACGCCAACTGCGGCTGGGACGTGGACAGCGCCCGACAGGCGCTGGACCACATCCGCGCGCTGCCGCTGCAGTGGGTGGAAGAGCCGATCGGGCCCGAGCGGCCGGCCGCGGAATGGCAGGCGCTGCGCGCCTCCGGACACCGCTTGGCGGCCGGCGAGAACCTGCTGGCGCTGGACGCTTTCCGCGCCGCCTTCGAGTGGCTGGACGTAGTGCAGCCGGACCTGGGCAAATGGGGTGGCGTCAGCAAGGTCCTGCCGCTGGCGCGAGAGGCCCTGGCGCGCGGCAAGCGTTATTGCCCCCACGCGTTCGGCTCGCACATCGGCGCCGCCCTGGCCGCGCACGTGCTGTGCGCGGCGGGCGGCGATGGCGTACTGGAACTGGACGCCAATCCCAACCCCCTCCGCACGCTGGGCGCGCCGGCATTCCCCACGCCGACGGACGGCAGCATCGTGCTGTCGGGTGCGCCGGGCATCGGCATCGATGCGGATCCGCACGCATTGCGTGCGTATCTGCGGCGCCATGTCGCCGTGACATCATGAACCGGACATGTCCTCCCGCGCGTACCACCGCGGCGCCGGCACCGCGGGGTGGCTTTCCAGGATCCAATCTCCGCAGCGCACCACCGATCAACGATGGCAAAAAGGAACATCATGAACACGGAACAGACAGGGCTGCTCGTCTCCAAAGCCGTGCACGATCGGCTCGGCGATCAGTTGCAGGCGCTGGCGCGCGCCGCCGGACATGCCTTGCGCCTCATCGTCGCCCCCAGCCAGCGCGGGCAGCCCTTGCCCGCGGACGAGCAGGCGTCGATACGGCTGGGCTTTTTTTCTCGCGACATCATGCAGGGCAGCAGCAAGCACACGCCCGGCGGCGCCAGCCGCGCCTTCTTCGACATCTTCGATGCCGCGCCGCGTGCCCAATGGCTGCATGTCTGTTCGGCCGGCATCGACAATCCCTTGTATCGACCCACGCTGGCGCGCGCGGTGCGCCTGACGACATCGTCCGGGGGCAACGCCGTCCCCATCGCGCAGACCGTGGTGGGCGCCATCCTGTGCCAGTCGCGCGGCTTCACCGATTGGCTGGCCGCGCAGGCCGACAGGCGCTGGCAGCCGCTGGCGCCCGCGCGGATGGCGCGCGACCTGCATGAACAAGCGGCGGTCATCGTCGGCCTGGGCCCCATCGGCCGCGAGATCGGCCGGCTGCTGAAGGCCGTGGGCTTGACGACGATCGGCGTGCGGCGCGGGGCCGGCGCGATACCGGGCCTGGACCGCACCTGCCGTCCGGATGCGCTGGACGAACTGCTGCCGGCCTGCGATTGGCTGGTCCTGGCCTGTCCGTTGACGGCGGAAACGCGCGGCCTTCTGGATGCGCGACGCATCGGTCTGCTGCCGCCGCGCGCCGGCGTCGTCAACATCGGCCGCGGCGAACTCATGGACGAGACCGCGCTGGCGGCCGCCTTGCGCGAAGGCCGCCTGCGCTCGGCCTATCTGGACGTCTTCGCGACCGAGCCGCTGCCTGCCGATTCGCCGCTGTGGGACGCGCCGCATACCTGGATATCGCCGCACAATGCCGGCGCTTCGCCCGGCAATGACCGGCGCTTCACCGACATTTTCTTGCGCAATTTCATGCACTGGCTGAACGGCGAGCCCTTCGACAACGACGCGACGCCAGCCGTGCGCGCCGGCAATAACGGTGATCGATCCTGAGCCCGCATCATGAAAATCGTCTCCATTGAAACCCTGCCCATCGCCGTGCCATACGACAGCGGCGCGGCGCCGCTGCCGCTGGGCGGCAAGCCTCGCACCGAGATGGAAAGCCTGCTGGTCAAGGTCACCACCGACAGCGGGATCGTCGGCTGGGGCGATGCCTTCGGCGTCCGCGTCTGGCCGGTGACGCGCTTGCTGATCGACCGCCTGGTCGCGCCACTGTGCATCGGGGAAGACGCGTTGCTGCGCGATGCAATCATCGACAAGCTGAACCGCACGCTTTATCACTTCGGCCGCGCCGGCCCGCTGCAGTATGCCGTCTCGGCCATCGACATCGCCTTGTGGGACATCGCCGCCAAGGCGGCCCGCCTGCCGGTCCACGCCCTGATCGGCCCGCTGCGCACGCGCGAGGTTCCGGTCTATGCCAGCCTGCTGCCGTATCGCGATCCGGCCCTGGCCGCACGATTCGCCGCCCGCGCCGTGGAGCAGGGCTACCGCTACGTGAAGCTGCATGAACGCGACGTGCCCTCGGTACGCGAATCCCGTGCCGCGGTCGGGCCGGACGTAGGGCTGATGGTGGACTTGAACTGCCCTTTCGACCTGCGCGCGGCGGAGCAGTTCGCGCACGACGTGGCGCCCTACGACCCCATGTGGCTGGAGGAACCGCTGTTCCCGGTCGACGACTTCGACGCAATGGCCGAACTGGCCCGCCGCATCGACACGCCCCTGGCGATGGGCGAGAACGTCGGCAATCCCGTCGAATTCCGCCGCGTCCTGGACAGCACCGGCATCGCCTACGCGCAGCCCAGCGTCATCAAGACCGGCGGCATCACGGCGCTGCTGGAGGTCGCGCGCGACGCGGCGCAGCGGCACATCCAGCTGATGCCGCACAGCGCCTATTTCGGGCCGGGGCTCCTGGCCACCCTGCATGTCCTGTCCACCATCGAAACAGCGCCGATACTCGAACGCTTCTATTGCGAGATGCCCGTCGAACTCTCCGGCGGCGCTACCTTGCCCTGCAACGGCATCGTGCGCGTACCGGACGTGCCGGGCCTGGGCTTCGAACCGGATCCCGAGGTCCTGCGCAGATACGCCGCCAAGGGGTGACGCCGGGCGAACACGCTGACCGCGGCCTGCACATGGCCGCCCCGCGATACCCATCCCGACCGGCCGCCAAGCGCCGGCGCCCACACCAAGAGAACCCGAGGAGAACCCGATGAACCCGCTCACCGTGACGCGCGCCGCCGCCCTGGCGCTGTGCTGCGCGCTCGCCCCGGCCGGCCACGCGGCCGACCGCTTCCCATCGCAGCCGATACGCCTCATCGTGCCCTATGCCCCGGGCGGTGCCTCGGACGTGGTGGCGCGCCTGCTGGCCAGTACCCCGGGCGGCGGGCTGGGCGACCGCATCATCGTCGAAAACCGCGCCGGGGGCGCGTCGGTCGCGGGCACCAGCATCGTCGCGACCGCCCAGCCCAACGGCTACACGCTGGGCGTGGTGGACAGCGCCTTCCCCATCAACGCGACACTGCTGGGCAGCAAACTGCCCTACGACACGCGCCAGGATTTCCGCGCGGTGATCCTGGCGGCCACCTCGCCCATCGTGCTGTCCGTCAACAAGGACGTCCCGGCGCACAGCGTGGCCGATCTCGTCGCGCTGGCCAAGGCCCATCCCGGCCGCTTGAATTTCAGTTCCGCCGGCAACGGCACGGCGCTGCACCTGGCCGGGGAGCAGTTCAACATGGTGACCGGGGCGGGCCTCGTCCACGTCCCTTACCGGGGCGGCGCCCCGTCGGTAATGGCGGTGGTGGCCGGCGAGACCCAGGTCAATTTCTCCGCCCCATCCACCGTGCTGCCGCATATCCAATCGGGGCGCCTGCGCGCCCTGGCGGTTACCGGGCCGCACCGGCTGGCCTCGGTGCCGGACGTCCCTACCTTTGCGGAAGCGGGATTGCCGACCGTCGCGGGCGTCATTTCCTACGGCGTGATCGCCCCCAAGGGCGTGCCGGACGACGTGGTACGGACGCTGGCCGCGGGCTTCGACGCCCGGCTGAAGGCGCCCGACGCCGCCCGCCATATCGCCGACCTGGGGTTCGAGGTGGCCGGGGGCAGTGCGGACGACTACGCCAAATTCCTTGACCACGAGATCGATACTGCCCGGGAGATCATACGGAAGGCGCATATCACGACGGGCGACTAGTGGCGTAGATTTCGGCTTACGTGCCGTTACCAGACGCCATACCGGGAGGCCGCATGGACGTGCAGCCGCAGCTCGACTACAGGCAGGTCTTCACCCTGGCTCCCGCCGGGCTATGCATATCGCAGTGGCGGGTGATCGCCCAGGCCAATGCGCGGCTGGAGTCCATCTTCCGCTATCCCCCCGGCCAGCTGAACGACACCGACTTCGACGCCCTCTATCCGACGGGGCGCGACGTGGCCCGCGGTGCCGAGGGGGCGGCCACGGCCTTGAACGCCCGCGGCATCTACGCCTGCGAACGGATCATGAAGCGGCTGGACGGAGAACTGTTCTGGTGCCGGCTGATCGGGCGCTCCCTCACACCCGCCGAGCCCTTGGCATCCTGCATCTGGACGTTCGAAGACCTGAGCGCGCCGCATCCGGTGTCCCCCGCCCTCAGCGACCGCGAGCGCGAGATCGCGCTGCTGATCGCGGAAGGCAAGACCAGCAAAATGGTCGCGCGGCATCTGAACCTGAGTCCACGGACTGTGGAAATGTACCGGTCGCGCCTGATGGCGAAGTTCTCCTCGAACACCTCGTCGGGCCTGGCGGGCCGGCTCATGCGACCGGGCGAGCATTGAACGGGCGACGCCGCGCGTGCGTACCAGAGCCGCACACCGGCTTTGTGCCCAACACGGAATGGCGCTACGCCGGCAAGGCCACCACCACATTCCCCACCACGCGGCCCGATTCGACGGCCTCGTGCGCGGCCGCGATGTCGTCGAGCCCGTACGCCGGTGCGATCAGATGGGACAGGGCGCCGTCGCGCAACAGCGTGCTCAGGGTCTCCACCGCCAACCGGCGTTCGGCCGGGAGCAGGTCATAGACCAGGAAGAAGCGCAAGCTAAGGGACCGGGGCAGCCACGCGCCGAAGTTCAAGGGAATATCGCCGCGCTGGTTCGATCCATATACCGCGATCACGCCATGCGGCGCCACCGCGCCCGCCGGCACCAGGCCCGCCGTGGTGGAGAAATCCATGTCGATGACCGCATCGACTCCGCGTCCGTCCGTCATGGCCAGCAGGCGTTCCGCGACAGGCTCCTGCTTGTACAGGATGTTGTCGGTGACCCCAACCTGTTCCAGGAACCCCGACTTCTCGGCGGACCCCACGGTCGTGATCACCCGTGCCCCGCGCAGCCGCGCCATTTGCGCCGCGTAGTAGCCCACGCCCGATGCGCCGCCCGTCACCAGTACCGTCTTGCCGGCGACATCGCCCAACAGGACGACACCCTGCATGGCTGTCAGCCCCGGGATTCCCATGCAGGCCCCGGCCTCGAAACTGGTGTCGTCCGACAGCGCCACAGCCTGCTCGGCGGGCAGCGCGATGTATTGCGCGGCGGTACCCATGGGGCGCTGCCACTGGCCGTTCCAGATCCATACGCGCTCGCCGACGCGGCTGCCGGGCACCCCGCTGCCCACGCGGTCGATCACGCCCGCGCCGTCGCTGTGCGGCACCACGTATCCCTGCGTGACCGGCCGGCTGCCAGCGCGCGACTTCACGTCGGAAGGATTCACGCCTGACATGGCCAGCTTCACGCGCACCTCGCCCGGCCCGGGCTCCGGGGTGGGAAGATCGGTGACTTGGAGGACGTCCCGTGCGGGTCCGTTGCGGGAATACAGGGCTGCGCGCATGATGGCCTCCTGATGGACACGGCGCCGAAGGGGAATGCGCCGATTCTAGCGTTAGCGGGCCCTAGCGTTCGCGCATGAAGCGGTTGGTCAGCGACCCCAATCCCGTAATGGAAACGTCCACCACGTCGCCATCCCGCAGGTCCGGCGAATGGCCGTCCGTGCCCATCCAGAGTATGTCGCCGGGATATAGCGTCAGATACCGGCTCATGGTGCTGATGAAGCGGTCGATGCCGAACAGCATGTCGTTGGTCTGGAAGCGCGTGCTTTCCTTGCCGTTCAGCCGCACCACGGTTTCCATCGCATCCACGTCGGCCTGGGTTTCGATCCACGGCCCCATGGGCTTGAAGGTATCGCTGTTCTTCGCGCGCCAGAAGGTGCGGTCCGAAGCCTGCCATACCCGCTCGCTGACGTCGTTGCCGATGGTGTAGCCCAGCACGCAGGCGCGCGCGTCCGCCTCGCTGACGTTGCGCGCCTTCTTGCCGATCACGACCACCAGCTCGCCTTCGTAATGCACCTTGGTCGCGTCCGCCGGCATGATCACGTCCTGGCCATGCGCCAGCAGCGCGTTGTTGGCGCGATAGCCGACGTCAGGCTGCGTCGGTATTTTCAGGCCTTCGGTGCCGATGTGCGTCACGTAGTTCAGGCCCACGCAGTAGAAGGTGGGCGGCACCACCGGCACTTCGATGCGCACCTCGTCCAGGCCGACGATGCCGCCTGTCTTCTCATACCCCTGGAAAGGATCGCCGCGCACGGCGGTGATCCTGTCGCCTTCCAGAATGCCATAGCCGGTGCGGCCGGCCTGGGTATAGCGTATCCATTTCATCGCGTCGTCCTTATCGCCGTCCGTGGCGTCATTCCGGTTTCATGCGGCTGTCCGTGCATTCCGCTGTCCGCGCATGCCGATAGCCCCTCTCGCCATGCCGCGACCGTCGCCTAGGTCTTCATGGCGAAGCTGGGATCGTCATTGCGCATGCGCGCGATCAGCCAGGCGCCGTCCACGCGCGCCAGTTCCACATGCGTGGTGCGGATGTTCTCGATGCCGGACAGCGGTGCGGGGCCGTCCAGTGGCCGGCCGGCGTCGTGGCGCACCACCAGCATATAGCCGCGCATGGCGCAGCGGTCATCGTCCACCTGGTCGGCGAACAGGTTGCTGATCAAATGATGGATGCGCATGGTTTTCGACCGCACGCTCAAGGCCTGCAGCACCGCGCCGCGGCCGTTCAGGACCTTGCCCTGGCGGTGCCAGACGCCGTCCGCCGTCATGCGGCTCACCAGGCTGTCATAAGCGTTATCGTCCAGGTCGCGGAAAAAACCCATGACCTGATTGCGGCACACGCTGATTGTGTCGTTCATAGCAGCTCCTTTTCATGGCGGCGCGTCGGGTGGGGCGCGCCTGGATTCCGTTCGTCAAACGCAGGGGCCTCGTGCGTAGGCGCGCGCTGGGCGAACGTCTCGTCCACGCAGGCGCGTTGCAGCGCGTAGGGCGTCGCCCACGTCACGTCGCTGCGTAGGCTCAAGACGTCCGCGGTGATCTCCGCCACCGTCGGCGTGCCGCACAACTGCATGGTCCGCGTCAATTCATCGCGCAGGATGTGCAGCGCGCGCTGCACACCGTCGTAGCCTCCAGCCAGCACGCCGTACAGGGTTGCGCGGCCCGTCATGACGCCGGCGGCCCCCAGCGCCAGGGCCTTGAACACATCGCTGCCGCGCCGCACGCCGCCGTCCAGCAGCACCGGCACGCGGCCGCCCGCCGCCGCGACGATGCCGGGCAGGGCGTCCAGCGTGGCGACGCCAGTGTCCAGCTGCCGGCCGCCATGGTTCGAGACCACCAGCGCATCGGCGCCCAGCGCGACGATGGGCGCCACATCCTCCGGATGCACGACGCCCTTGACGATCAGCTTGCGCGGCCAGCGGTCACGGATCCGCGCAAGCGCCGCCAGGTCGAAGGCCGGATCGTAGTTGCGGCCCGCCACCGACTGCATGGCCTTGCGGTCGCTTTCGACCTTCTTCATGCCCGCCAGGCTGGGCATGACCGGGGGCCGGCGGATCAGCATATCCAGCGACCACGCGGGGCGCCGCGCGAACTGCCAGAAATTGCGCGGGGTGATCTTCATGGGAAAACCCAGGCCGTTGGCCAGGTCGCGCTCGCGCTTGCCGCCCACGGGCAGGTCCACGGTAATCATCAGCGCTTCGTAGCCTGCCGCCAACGCGCGTCCGATCAACTCGTCCAGGCGGGCCTTGTCCTGCAGGATATAGGCCTGGAACCACAGCCGCCCCGGCGCCTGGTCGGCGATCTCCTCGATCGAGGCGGTCGCCGAGGTCGACAGGGCATAAGGCAGGTCCAGGCTGGCGGCCGCGCGGGCCAGCGCGACGTCGCCGCCGCGCCAGCCGAAACCGACCGCGCCGGTCGGGCCGATGGCCAGCGGCAGTTGGACGGCGCGGTCCAGCAGCGATGCGCTCGCGTCCACGCGCGATACATCGCGCAGCACACGCGGCAGCAGGCGCACGCGGCGAAAAGCGTCGACGTTGTCGCGCAAGGTGATCTCGTCCTCCGCGCCGCCTTCGAAGAAATCGAAGACAGGCGCCGGCAGGCGGGCGCGCGCGGCCGCGCGCAGGCGGTCGATGGAATAGCAGTCGTCCAGGGCGGTGTGTCTCACGGTGCGGGCATCCTTCGCGCGCCGCTCAATTACCGGCGTCGTCGGCGGTCACATTGCCCTTCTTGATGACGTCGGCCCAGCGCGCCTTGTCCTCGATCAGGAACTGGCGGAAATGCTCGGGGCTGTCGGCCACCACCACCGCGCCCAGCTGGGCCAGCTGCTCGCGCACCGCAGGCTTCGCCAGCGCGGTCACCGCTGCCTTGTTCAGCTTGTCCACGATGGCCTTGGGCGTACCGGCCGGCGCCAGCATGCCTATCCAGGGTGCGCCCTGCTCGAACCCCTTGAAGCCCAGGCTGTCCATGGTGGGCACGCCGGGGAACTCCTTCACCGGCTGCTCGGTGCCGACCGCCAGCACGCGCAGCTGCCTGGCGGCGACGTAGTTGGCGATACCCACGCTGGGATAGAACATGAAGCTGATGCGACCCGCCACCATCTCCTGCAGCGCGGGGCCGTTGCCCTTGAAGGGCACGTGCACCATCTTGATGCCGGCCTCGGCGGCCAGCATTTCGGCGGCCAGGTGGGCCGATCCGCCCACGCCCGATGAACCGAAGGTCAGCTTGCCGGGATGCGCCTTGGCATCGGCAATCAACGACTTCAGGTCCTTGTACGGCGAGTTGTAGTTCGTCACCAGCAACATCGGGTTGTTGGCGAAGTTGGTGATGGGCTCGAAGGCCTTGACCGGATCGTAGTCGTAGCGCTTGGGATACAGCAGGGGGTTGACGTTCAACGTCAACGACGTGACCAGCAGCTTGTAGCCGTCGGGCGGCGCGCGCATCACATCGGTGGCGGCGATGGATGCGCTGGCGCCGGGCTTGTTCTCCACCACCACCGACGCGCCCAGCGTTTCCGACATTTCCTTGGCCATGACGCGCGCCACCACGTCGGTCGGGCCGCCGGCCGCATAGCCCACCACCATGCGTATCGGCCTCGAAGGGTAATCGTCCGCGCGGGCGGGCGCGGCCATGACCAGCGCGCTCCCCAGGGCCAGCGCCAGTGCCCGGCTGGCCAGATATCGAGTCTTCATGTCTGTCTCCTTGTTGTGGGCGGCTTGGCCGCCATCCTGGCCGGCGCCCGAGCGGGCTGCCTGCCGGTCCTGCATCGTCGCGCCCGGCAAACCGCCGCCGGGCCGCGCTTCCCGCGCTTGCGCCGTCGAGGCCAGGGCCTTTAACGGCCCTGGTACAGCTCGGGGAAGTACTTGTCCGCCATGACCTGGCAGCGCTTGATCAGGCGCGGCTCATCGGGCCGGTAATCGGCTACCGCGTTGTGGATCGTGCCCATGTTGTCCCACATCAGCACGTCGCCTTCGGCCCAGTTGTGGCGGTAGCGGTACTTTTCCTGCAGCTGGTGCTGGAACAGGAATTCCAGGACCTCCGCGCTGCGCGCCTCCGTCATTTCATTGATGCGCATGGAATAGCCGGGATTCGCGTACAGCACCTTGCGGCCCGTGATGGGATGCGTCAGGAACACCGGGTGCGATACCGGCGGCTTGCGGCGCCGCTGCTCTTCGGTCAACGGCGGGCGCGTGCTGCCTTTTTCGCGGCGCATCATCTCCCAGAACTTGTTGAAGTCGTGCGTGATGGTCATGCCGTCCAGTTCGTCCTTCAGCGCCTGGGGCAGGCCCTCGTAGGCCGCATGCATATTGCAGAACTCGGTGTTGCCCAGCGACTTGCCGTCGCGCATGGGAATGCGTATGCCATACAGCACATTGCTGAAGGCGATGGTGCGGCTGTACGACATATCCGTATGCCAATCCTGGCCCGCGTCGCTCAAGCCGATCGGCTTGCCGTTCTCCACGATGTTCGACAGGATCATGACCTCCGGAATGCCGGGCTCGTAGAACAGGTTCGCCACGTTGACCTCCAGCGTGCCGAAGTTCTCCGCGAACCGCTTCAGCGCCGCGGCGTCCAGTTGCTGCTGCGGGAAGCACACCACGCCATAGCGACCCAGCGCCTGCTCGATCGCGCGATAGTCCTCGGGCGACAATGGCTGGGCCAGGTCCATGCCCTCGATGCGCGCGCCCAGCGTGGCGCCGCTGCCTACGATATTCATGTTGTCTCCTGCAGTGTCTAGAACGCCTGGCGCAGTATCGCGAGCACCTCGCTCGCGGCCGCGACAGGCCGGGGATTCAGCGCCAAGCCGCGCTCGGTCATGACGTGGGCGGCGATATCGGGCAGGACATCCTCCGGCACGCCGATATCGCGCAGGCGCTGCGGCAGTCCCAATTCGGCGGCCGTTCCGGCCACCCAGGCCGACAGGCTGTCCTGGCGGCGCGTGGACCATCGATTCACCTCTTCCAGCGCGGGCGCCAGCAGCGGTGCCGCGACCGGCTCGTTGAACCGCAACGCATGCGGCAGGATGACCGTGTTTACCAGGCCGTGCGGCAGGTCCAGGCGGGCGCCGATCACGTGGCAGATCGCGTGATGCAGGCAACTGCGCGCCATGGCCAGCACCATGCCGGACAGGTGCGCGGCCGCCAGGATCAACCGGCGCTGTGCGGCCTCTTCCGGCACGGGCTGTGCCAACGCCTGCCGGAACAGGGCCACGGCCTGCACCGCCATGCCGTCGGACACGATGGAGCGGCCCTTGGAATACAGGCCTTCCAGGCAATGCGCGATGCCGTTCATCGCCGTATATCGCATGGTATGCAGCGGCACGTCCTGGCTCATCAGCGGATCAATCAGGATGGCCGCCGCGGACACCTGGCGGTTCCAGAACATGCGCTTGTCCCGGTCGACGTCGCGCACACCGAAGGAGCACGTGGCCTCCGCGCCCGACGCCGTCGTCGGCACCGCGATGATGGGCAGCTTGGGCCGGGTGCGGCGCGGAATCTCGATGGTCGCCGGGGGCCGGAACACGGTGACGTGATCCGCCAGCCGCCCGCCTTCGGCCAGCAGCAGCGCCAGCGCCTTGGCCGAATCCGCGACGCTGCCCCCGCCGACAGCCACCAGGCAGTCGGCCCCGAAGCCGGCGACTTCCGGCGCGATTGTTTCGATTAAACTGACACTGGAATGCGGCGGGATGCCGCGGCGCTCCAGTACGGCCATGCCTTCCAGCGAGCGCAGCAGCTCGTCGTAGCGCGGCGTGCCGGCGATGCGGTCCTGCGTCAGGACCACCGGTCGTTCCAGCCCCAGCGCCCGCAGCTCATCGCCCACGGCGCGCGCCACGCCTTCGCCGAAGCGGACGTGGGTGCCGTACAGGTGGTAATCGAAGTCGGATGGGATCATCGGGATGCGCGCCGCGCGCGGCGCATTCGCCAAAACGATCGGTCAGTGTAGTGAGCGCGCCGGACGTGCAGAAGGCCCACGCCACGAAATCATTTTTTCCAAAACGGAAACAGACAGCGGAAATGGGCCATGGACCTGATCGAATGCATGGAAGTCTTTCAGGAAGTGGGCAAGAGCCTCAGCTTTTCGAAGGCCGCCGAAAGCAGGTCATCCAGCCGTTCGTCCGTGACCAAAAAGATAGCCTGGCTGGAAGGCTATTTCGGCGTCCAGCTCTTCAATCGCAATACCAAGCACGTCAGCCTGACGGAAAGCGGCCGGCTTCTACTGGAAAACGCCGATACGCTGTCGCTCGCCACCCGCAACCTGAAGGAACTGGTGCAAGGGCCGGTACGCACGCCCACCGGCCGCATCCGCCTGGGCACGCCCCCTTCTTTCGGGGCCGTGCACCTGGCCCCCGCCATCGAGGACTTCCTGCGCCGCTATCCGGCGATCAAGCTATCGCTCTTGCTGGACGATGGCCGCAGCGACCTGATCGCGGAGAACCTGGACTTGTCGGTGCGCATCGCGCCTCGCCTGAAGGACACCAACCAGATCGCCTACCTGATCACCGTCGTGCCACAGGTGATCGTCGCCACGCGCGGCTACCTGCAGGCGCACGGTACGCCGGCCACGCCCAAGGACCTGGAACAGCACAATTGCCTGGTCCACAGCCTGAAGGCGCCGACGAATATGTGGACCTTCACCGATCCGCGCAACAACACGCAGGTGGTGCATGTGTCGGGCACATTCAGCTCCAACCTGGGCGAATCCATCATGCATCTGGCCACGCTGGGACACGGGATTTCCATGCACCCACGCTACATGGTGGAGAGCGCCCTGCGCGCGGGCGCCTTGCAGGTCGTGATGCCGGAATATCGCCCGGAAGGGCTGGACATCTACGCCATCGTGCAAAGCAAGCGACACCTGCCGTACAAGGTGCGGCTCTTCGTGGAACACCTGCGGCGCTGGTTCAAGGACGCGGAGTGGAAGCAATAGCCGCGGCGCCGCGCAATAGAGCCGGACACCAACTCATTCTGGTTGAGTCGCACGATCGTGCATTGGGGGCGTGCCGGATCGCTCGCGACCTGCGGGTGCTGGAAGATAAGTGCTACTTGGGGAAGTCGGGGCCGCAATAACGGTTCTTTTCGGTCGTTACCCGGACCAGCGCGCCGCGTGAAAGCGGGGCCGCCGCGGCATGCGCGTCCTTGTAAAAAAATCGGCCCTCGCAAGGAGGGCCGGGGTACTGCACAGAGAGGACTGCCACTTACAGCATCCCCGCCTCTCGCCGGGGAAACCGTTCACCCGTGCAGGCATGAACGGCCGGACTTCCTGGTGGTGGGATCGCGATGCGGTCGGATCCGATATCTTTGCCGATCATCCGATCGCGCGATCACGCCACCCGTGGCTGGAATCGCCGTGGGTGCTTACGCACCTTGGAACGGCTGGTTGTTCGAGTCACCGAAATCCGAGCCCCGGGCGATCTGAGCATGGCTCACGCCGCTGTCGGCTTGGGCGGTAAAGGGCGTGTTGTCGATATCGGCGTTGCCAGTCAAGCCGACGGTGCGCGCTTGCTGCAGTTCGCCCAGCACTTGGGTGCGGCTCACGCTGTTGGCCGCTTGGCCGTAGACGCCTTGGAAGGGCACGTTGTTCGGTTCGCTATTGGCGGCTTGCGCAGCGCCGATGGCGGCAAAGGAAAGAATCAGAGCGGAAACAATGGTCTTGGCTTTCATGGCAGTACTCCTAGTCCTGGTTGAGTGATTCGGGCCGTACATCGCGATTGGTTGGTTGGGAAGTTTCGCGATGTCCGTTGCTGTTCCCGATGAAACGCATTCTGCGCCGCCGAGACGGGGGGATAAACCGGCGTAGCCGAAAATCATCTTTCCGTTTTTTTAGTCAATCCACTGCCTATTCCAGGAGAAAACCCGTTTCGGCGGCCGTAAAGAAATCGGCCCTCGCAAGGAGGGCCGAGGTACTGCACCGAGAGGACTGCCACTTACAGCATCCCCGCCTCTCGCCGGGGAAACCGTTCATCCGTACAGGCATGAACGGCCGGACTTCCTGGTGGCGGGATCGCGATACTGTCGGACCCGATCTCTGCGTCCGATCACTCGATCGCGCGATCACGCCACCCGTGGCTGGAATCGCCGTGGGTGCTTACGCACCTTGGAACGGCTGGTTGTTCGAATCGCCGAAATCCGAGCCCCGGGCGATCTGAGCATGGCTCACGCCGCTATCGGCTTGCGCGGTAAAGGGCGCATTGTCGATATCGGCGTTGCCCGTCAGGCCGACGGTGCGCGCTTGCTGCAGCTCGCCCAGCACTTGGGTGCGGCTGACGCTGTCGACGGCCTGGCCGTACACGCCTTGGAAGGGCACGGTGTTCGGTTCGCTGTTGGCGGCTTGCGCGGCGCCGATGGCGGCGAAGGAAAGAATCAGAGCGGAAACGATGGTCTTGGCTTTCATGGCAGTACTCCTAGTCCTGGTTGAGTGGTTCGGGCCGTACATCGCGATTAGTCGGTTGGGAAGTTCGCGATGTCCGTTGCTGTTCCCGATGAAACACATTCTGCGCCGCCGAGACCGGGGGATAAACCCGCGTAGCCGCAAATCATCTTTCCGTTTTTTTAGTGAATCCCCTACCTATTTCAAGCGAGAACCCGTTCCGGCCGTGGCAAAGAAATCGGCCCTCGCAAGGAGGGCCGAGGTACTGCGCTGAGAGGACTGCCACTTACAGCATCCCCGCCTCTCGCCGGGGAAACCGTTCACCCGTACAGGCGTGAACGGCCGGACTTCCTGGTGGCGGGATCGTGATGCCGTCGGATCCGATATCTTTTCCGATCATCCGATCACCTGATCACGCCCCCCGTGGCTGGAATCGCCGTGGGTGCTTACGCACCTTGGAACGGCTGGTTGTTCGAATCGCCAAAATCCGAGCCCCGGGCGATCTGAGCATGGCTCACGCCGCTATCGGCTTGGGCGGTAAAGGGCGCGTTGTCGACATCGGCGTTGCCCGTCAGGCCGGCGGTGTGCGCTTGCCGCAGCTCGCCTAGCACTTGGGTGCGGCTCACGCTGTCGACCGCTTGGCCGTAGACGCCTTGAAAAGGCACATTGTTCGGTTCGCTGTTGGCGGCTTGCGCGGCGCCAATGGCGGCGAAAGAAAGAATCAGAGCGGAAACGATGGTCTTGGCTTTCATGGCAGTACTCCTAGTCCTGGTTGAGTGGTCCGGGCCGTGCATCGCGATTTCGTTAACGTTGGGAAGTTCGCGATGTCCGTTGCTGTTCCCGATGAAACGCATTCTGCGCCGCCAAGACCTAGGGATAAACCGGCATAGCCGCAAATCATCTTTCCGTTTTTTTACTCAATCCCGCCATCTACTCGGGGATACCCGTCATGGGTTTGCAAGTCGCAGGATGCGTTCGTAAGCCCCCGGCTCATTGCCTGAATGTTTCGGAAGGCCCGGGCTTCTAGATTGAAGGTGAACACGGTGTGATGGCGCTGGAAGATTCATCGGCATCACGGGAGAAAGAAACCGCTTTTCCATTCGCGCAAAAGAAATCGGCCCTCGCAAGGAGGGCCGAGGTACTGCGCCGAGAGGACTGCCACTTACAGCATCCCCGCCTCTCGCCGGGGAAACCGTTCATCCTTACAGGCATGAACGGCCGGACTTCCTGGTGGCGGGATCGCGATACTGTCGGACCCGATCTCTGCGTCCGATCGCGCGATCACGCCACCCGTGGCTGGAATCGCCGTGGGTGCTTACGCACCTTGGAACGGCTGGTTGTTCGAATCGCCAAAATCCGAGCCCCGGGCGATCTGAGCATGGCTCACGCCGCTGTCGGCTTGCGCGGTAAAGGGCGTGTTGTCGATATCGGCGTTGCCCGTCAGGCCGGCGGTGCGCGCTTGTTGCAGCTCGCCCAGCACTTGGGTGCGGCTGGCGCTGTCGGCGGCCTGGCCGTAGACGCCTTGGAAGGGTACGGTGTTCGGTTCGCTGTTGGCGGCTTGCGCGGCGCCGATGGCGGCAAAGGAAAGAATCAGCGCGGAAACGATGGTCTTGGCTTTCATGGCAGTACTCCTAGTCCTGGTTGAGTGGTTCGGGCCGTGCATCGCGATTTCGTTAACGTTGGGAAGTTCGCGATGTCCGTTGCTGTTCCCGATGAAACGCATTCTGCGCCGCCAAGACCGAGGGATAAACCCGCGTAGCCGCAAATCATCTTTCCGTTTTTTTAGTCAATCCATTGCCTATTCCAGGAGAAAACCCGTTTCGGCGGCCGTAAAGAAATCGGCCCTCGCAAGGAGGGCCGAGGTACTGCGCTGAGAGGACTGCCACTTACAGCATCCCCGCCTCTCGCCGGGGAAACCGTTCATCCGTACAGGCATGAACGGCCGGACTTCCTGGTGGCGTGGTCAGCGAAGCGGCCGGACTCAATCTCTTTGCCGATCATCCGATCACTAGATCGCTTGATCACGCCACTCGTGGCTGGAATCGCCGTGGGTGCTTACGCACCTTGGAACGGCTGGTTGTTCGAGTCACCGAAATCCGAGCCCAGCGCGATCTGCGCGTGGCTCACGCCGCTATCGGCTTGCGCGGTAAAGGGCGTGTTGTCGATATCGGCGTTGCCGGTCAGGCCGGCGACGTGCGCTTGCTGCAGCTCGGCCAGCACTTGCACACGGCTCACGCTGTCAACCGCTTGGCCGTACACGCCTTGGAAGGGCACGGTGTTCGGTTCGCTGTTGGCGGCTTGCGCGGCGCCGATGGCGGCGAACGAAAGAATCAGAGCGGAAACGATGGTCTTGGCTTTCATGGCAGTACTCCTAGTCCTGGTTGAGTGGTCCGGGCCGTGCATCGCGATTTCGTTAACGTTGGGAAGTTCGCGATGTCCGTTGCTGTTCCCGATGAAACGCATTCTGCGCCGCCAAGACCTAGGGATAAACCGGCATAGCCGCAAATCATCTTTCCAATTTCTGAGCAAATCCAGAACCGAAGCCGGCGATGCGTTGCCGGCAAGACTCGCACCGCTGAACTGCATGCAGCAGCACGCGACAGATCTCTATATCGGCACCGGCAAGCGGCTACTGGAATACCTGGAAGCCGGCATCATCTCCCCACCCCGAGCTGAATGTGCTCATGGACGACGGATCGATGCCGCCGCCGCATCCGCCATCAGCCCTTCCACCAGCGTGCGCGCGAACGGAGGCAGCTCGGCCAGGGCGCGCACGCAGATCTTCAGTTTGCGCTCGGCCCACGCGTCGTTCAGCGGAATGATCGCGATGGACATGGATCGCGCGTGGCGCCGCGCGATGGATTGCGGCACCACGCCGATGCCCACGCCGGCCTCGATCATGCGGCAGGCCGACTCGAAGTTGCCCACCTGGATGCGCAGCTTGATGCGGCCGCCCAGCGCCTGCGCCGCGTTGTCGATGAACATATGGATGGCACTGGACGTCGGCAGGCTGACATAGTTGTCGTCCAGTGTCTGTGCGAAATCCACAGACTGCTGTCGCGCCAGCCGATGATGCTGCGCGGTCACCAGGACCAGGCGATCGTCCAGGTAAGGCAGCAGTTCCAGCTGTCCGGCATGCACGTTGCCCGCGACGATGCCGATATCGGTAGCGCCGTCGGCCACCCCCTTCACGATCTCGCCGCTCAGGACTTCCCGCAGGTCGATGTTGACGTCGGGATAGTCGCGCAGGAAGGTGCTGAGCGCGGCGGGCAGGAATTCGCTGATCGCGGTGGTGTTGGCCCAGATCCGCACATGGCCCTTGATGCCCTCGCCGTACTCCTGCATATCGCCGGCCAGGTGCTGCACCTGTTCGAGCACCAGCCGCGCATGATGCACGAAGGCCTCGCCCGCCGGCGTGGGCGTCATGCCCTGGCTGCTGCGATAGAGCAAGGGAAAGCCCAGGTCGCGTTCCAGGTTGCGGATACGATTGCTGGCCGCCGGCGCCGACAGGTGCGAGCGCTCGGCCGCCCGCGCCAGGTTGCGGGTATCGGCCAGATGGACGAGTAGGCGCAGGTCGACGAAATCGAAGTGCATGTCCGCGCGTTGGGGATACAGGAACTGTCCCATGGTAACCGAGCGGACCAGGCCTCATCGATGCCGGGATGCGGTGCGCCGTCGCGGACGGCGGCCGACCGCAGGGCCGGGGTGTCGCACGACGACCTATGCCGGCTGCGCGATCGCGAACACGCTGCCGACCGCAGGCAAGGCCGCGATATTCCAGGCGCGGTCCAATATCGCTCGAGCTTCTTCCGGATCGGCCGCACCGGAAAACGCGGCCAGGCGTAGGAACTTGGTGGAGATTTCCTCGCGCGACAAGGTATTGCCCGGATCGCCCTTGGGTTCATCGACACGGCCATGCAGCACTCGGCCGTCCGCCGTTTCGACACTGACCTTGCCTACCCAGCGCGCGGGGTAGGCGCGATCCACCTCATCGTCCAGGACCATGGCGACCTTATCGCGAAAGGCGGCGACTTCCGGCGCATCGTAGCCCTGCTCGAACTCGTCCACGCCCGCGTAGCCCCGGTGCGCGACGATGCCCAGCACTGTCCCCATGTTGAACTTCGCCTGGTGCACGCTGCGCGGCACGACCACATTGCCCAGCACGTCGATGGCGCCTTGGTGCACACGGGCGGTCACGCGCGCGATGTCCGCGGGCTGCAACCGGTGTTGCACGATGACCGACAGCAGCGCGTCGGCCGCGGGATGCGTGTGGCGGCAGGCCGCGTGGTACTTGAACGAAGTCTCCATCGTGGCCCAGCGCTGGCCCAGGCGGTCCAGCAGGCGCGCCGGATCGGCATCGCTGGACATGCCCGCGGCCATGCCTTGGGCGCCTTCCAGGATCCGCGCCGCGCCGCGAAAGCCGTCGGCCGCCAGCCGCGCGGCCATCAGCCCGTTGGCCGCCGCCATCGCCGTATGCAGTTGCTTCGAATCGGCCGCGTCGCGCAGAAATTCCCACAGGCCGCTGGCCTGGGTGCCTGCCGACCCGAAGGCGTGCAGCATGCCTTCTGCATCCAGGCCCAGCAGCCGCCCTGCTGCCGCCGCCGCGGCCACGGTCCCCACGGTGCCCGTGGTGTGGAAGACCTTGTAGTGCGAACGCCCCATGTATTCGCCGATGCGGATGCCGACCTCGTAGCCTGCCACCGCGGCCGTGATCAGGTCCCGCCCGGAAGCACCCGACTCCTGCGCCAGCGCCAGCACTACCGGGAAGACCACCGTCCCGGGATGCAGGACAGAGCCGTTGTGCACGTCGTCCTGCTCGACGAAATGCGAGGCGGCGCCGTTCACCATGGCGGCGAAGTAGGCCGATCCGCGGCCGCGATCGACGATGATGTCGGCCGGTCCCTCGCGGCCACCGGATGCGCGCGCAAAGCGGGCGATGCTTTCGACAGGACGCGCGCCCTTGCCCGCCAGGGCAGAGCCCAGCCAGTCGACATACAGATTGACGGCGCGCTCGACCACCGGCGCGGGGATCATCTCGAAGCGTAGGCCGGCGGCGAAGGCGGCCAGCGCCTGGCTGGGATGATTCTGGCCGGACGGGACATCTACGGATGGCCCGTCGCCGGGCTGCGCCCCCGGATAGGCGGCACTGCGTTGACCAGTATGCATGATCTCTCTCCTGGAAGAAGCAGCGTGGCCATGTACTGCCGCGCCGACGTATCACTTGGCCCTGCACGGCTGCGCGGCCTCGCACCGGCGGTCTAACCCGGACCCGCGCCCACCATCCACCCCACGCGCTGCGTGTTGCCTGTCACACCACGCCGGCTGCGCGCAGCGCCGCTATCGCGGCGGCATCATGGCGCAGCTCGGCCAATATGGCATCCGTATGCTGGCCGAGCACGGGCACCGCATCCATGCGCGCCGACACCCCCTGCGGCATGCCGGGCGGCAACAGCGCCGCGATGGTGCCGCCGGGCGCATCCACCTGCCGCCAGCGATCGCGCGCGCGCAGTTGGGGATGCGCCCAGACTTCGTGCAGGGTGTTCATGCGCGCATTCGCGATCCCCGCTGCATCCAGCCGTTCCACCACCTGCGCGGCCGTCAGTTCGGCGAAGGCCGCGACGATCACGGCGCGCAGGTCGTCGCGCGCGGCCGAGCGCGCCGAATTCGTGGCGAAGCGCGGGTCGTCGGCCAGCGCGGGGCGGCGCAGCACGTTATCGCAGAACAGCTTCCATTCGCGCTCGTTCTGCAACCCCAGCATGACCGTCTTGCCGTCGCCCGTGGGAAACGGACCATAGGGGTAGATGGTGGCGTGCGAGGCGCCCGCGCGCGGCGGCGCGGGCTGGCCTTCCATCGCGTAGTACAGCGGGTAGCCCATCCACTCGACCATGCTTTCCAGCATGGACACATCGATGCGGCACCCGCGCCCGGTGCGTCCGCGCAGCAACAGCGCGTTCAGGATATTGCTGTAGGCATACATCCCCGCGGCGATGTCCGCGATCGAGCAGCCGGCCTTGGCGGGTTCATCGGGTGTGCCGGTCACCGACAGAAAGCCCGACTCGCTCTGTATGAGCAGATCGTAGGCCTTGCGGTCGCGGTAGGGACCATCCGCGCCGTAGCCGGAGATATCGCAGACGATCAAGCGCGGATGCGTCTCGGACAAGACGTCGTAGCCCAGCCCCATGCGGTCGGCCGCGCCCGGCGCCAGGTTCTGCACGAGCACATCGGCGTCGGCCACCAGCGCGTCCAGGATGCGTTGCGCCTGGGGCTGCTTCAGGTCCAGTGTCAGGCTTTCCTTGGACCGATTCGTCCACACGAAATGCGACGCCTGGCCATGCACGCGTTCGTCGTAGCGGCGTGCGAAGTCACCCACGCCGGGCCGTTCGATCTTGATGACGCGCGCGCCCTGGTCGGCCAGCTGGCGCGTACAGAAGGGCGCCGCTATGGCATGTTCCAGCGCGATGACGGTAATGCCATCCAAGGGTCTCATGTTCGCGTCCTAGAAAGACCGGGGCAGTCCCAACACATGTTCCGCCACATACGCAAGAATCAGGTTGGTCGATATCGGCGCCACCTGGTACAGCCGGGTCTCGCGGAACTTGCGTTCCACATCGTATTCGCTGGCGAAGCCAAAGCCACCGTGAAACTGCAGGCAGGCATTGGCGGCTTCCCAGGATGCATCCGCCGCCAGCAGCTTGGCCATATTGGCCTGGGCGCCGCACGGCTCGTGCGCATCGAAGCGGCGCGCCGCATCAAAGCGCATCAGGCTGGCCGCTTCCACATTGATATAGGCCCGCGCGATGGGAAACTGCACGCCCTGGTTCTGCCCGATGGGCCGGCCGAACACCACGCGCTCCTTCGCATAGGCGCTGACCTTGTCGACGAACCAGTACCCGTCGCCGATGCATTCCGCCGCGATCAGGGTGCGCTCGGCGTTCAAGCCGTCCAGGATGTACCTGAAGCCCTGGCCTTCCTCGCCGATACGGTTTTCCGCGGGGATCTCGAGGTTCTCGAAGAACAGCTCATTGGTCTCGTGATTGACCATATTGCGGATCGGCCGCACCGTCAGCCCCTTGCCGATCGCCTCGCGCAGGTCCACCAAAAAGATGGACATGCCTTCGGACTTGCGGCGCACATCCGCCAGCGGCGTCGTGCGCGCCAGCAGGATCATCAGGTCGGAATGCTGTATGCGCGATATCCAGACCTTCTGCCCGTTGACCACATAGCGGTCGCCGCGGCGTTCCGCCGTGGTCTTGATTCGCGTGGTGTCGGTACCGGTGGTCGGCTCGGTCACGCCCATCGATTGCAGGCGCAGCTCGCCGCTGGCGATCCGGGGCAGGTACGCGCGTTTCTGTTCTTCCGACCCATGGCGCAGCAGCGTGCCCATGTTGTACATCTGGCCGTGGCACACGCCGGCATTGCCGCCGGAGCGGTTGATCTCTTCCATGATGACCGACGCCTCGGTCAAGCCCAGGCCGGAGCCGCCGTACTCCTGCGGGATCAGCGCGGCCAGCCAGCCCGCGCGCGTCAGCGCATCGACAAAGGCCTCGGGATAGCCGCGCGCCTCGTCGATCTCGCGGAAATATTCCGGCGGAAACTGCCCGCAAAGATCCCGTACGGCTTCGCGGATGTCCTGGAAGGATTCCTGTGGGTTCATGTCCGTGCACTCATCTCGCGCCATCGCTGGCGGTTTATCGGGGCCTGCGCCGGCGTGTCCGGCTATCGCGTCGAGTTACCGCACGAAGGCGCCGCGACATCACGCGTCGCGCCGCACCACGGGGATGGCGTCATGCGACCGTGGCGGTGGCTTGCATACCCAGATTGCCTTCGTGGTCCTTGCTCCACAGCGCGATCTCGCCATGGGCTTGCGGCTTGCCGCATACCGTCAGCGCGTTGCCGGCGAAGCAGGGCCGCATCGCGCGAAACGCGAAGGCGCGCAGCCTGGCGTCGGGCCGTTCGCGATGCAGCAGATCCAGCAGCAGCGTGGCGATCAGCGGCCCATGCACGATCAGTCCGGGATAGCCCTCTTGACCCGTCACATAGGGATGATCGTAATGAATGCGATGGCTGTTGAAGGTCAGCGCCGAATAGCGGAACAGCAGCACGGGATCGGGATGCAGGGTACGCGACCACTCCTCACCCTGCGGCGCGGGCGCCTGCCGCTGCGCGGCCGCCGCATCCTGCCGCCCCGCTGTCGAAGCCAGGCCTTGGCGCCCCGCGCCCTGCCCATCTTCCCGCGCGTGGGCCGAGGGCGGCGGCGCGTCGCGGTAGACGATGTCGTGTTCTTCTTCGATGCGGGTTTCGCCGTCGACGGCGTAGCGGTGCTGCACGGTCACGAAAACCAGTCTTCCGCTGCGGCCGGTCTTGTCCTCGATATGCGCGATCGTGGAAGTGCGCGCCGCGCGCTCGCCCTCGCGCAGCGGCGCATGAAAGGTCAAGCGGCCGCCCGCCCACATCCGCCGCGGCAGCGGCACCGGCGGCAGGAAGCCGCCGCGCCTGGCATGCCCGTCCGGCCCGACGTCGCCCATGGGAGTGACCGGCAGGAAATACAGCCAATGCCACAGCGGCGGCACCACGCCGCCCGGATCCGAACGTTCCAGCGTCGCCGCCAGCGCGGCCAGGGGGAAGGGGGTGATCAGGTCCTGGACCGTCTCGGTCTTGTCCAGCCAGTCTTCGAGCGGGGCGGCAGCGTCCGGCATGCTTGGGTCTCCGTCGCGTGGGTATCCCTGAACTATGCACCCGCGGAGCGCTTTCGCGAAGTCGTATTTGCTTAAGCCCGTGTTTCGGGACGCTTAAGCGGGTGGAGTGTCCTCGGGGCGTACCGCCTCCTAGTCCCGATCCAATGGCCGAGGCGATCCGGGTCGCGGAGCCCGCGGCCATATCGTCCGGGCCGCCATCATGGCGCCTCGGCAAAAAAAAATCGGCCCCGCAAGGAGGGCCGACGTACTGCACCGAGAGGACTGCCACTTACAGCATCCCCGCCTCTCGCCGGGGAAACCGTTCATCCGTACAGGCATGAACGGCCGGACTTCCTGGTGGCGGGATCGCGATACTGTCGGACCCGATCTCTGCGTCCGATCGCGCGATCACGCCACCCGTGGCTGGAATCGCCGTGGGTGCTTACGCACCTTGGAACGGCTGGTTGTTCGAGTCACCGAAATCCGAGCCCAGCGCGATCTGCGCGCGGCTCACGCCGCTGTCCACCTGGGCGGTAAAGGGCGCGTTGTCGATATCGGCGTTGCCCGTCAGGCCGGCGGTGCGCGCTTGCTGCAGCTCGGCCAGCACTTGGGTGCGGCTCACGCTGTTGGCCGCTTGGCCGTAGACGCCTTGGAAGGGCACGTTGTTCGGTTCGCTATTGGCGGCTTGCGCGGCGCCGATGGCGGCGAAAGAAAGAATCAGAGCGGAAACGATGGTCTTGGCTTTCATGGCAGTACTCCTAGTCCTGGTTGAGTGGTTCGGGCCGTGCATCGCGATTTCGTTAACGTTGGGAAGTTCGCGATGTCCGTTGCTGTTCCCGATGAAACGCATTCTGCGCCGCCAAGACCTAGGGATAAACCCGGATATTCGAAAATCATCTTTCCATTTTCAGAACTAATCCAGAACTATTCCAAGACGCCGACTATTGCGTTCGTATGTGCTGACTATTAGCGCCCCGACTAGCCCGCTGAACCAGTTGCAGCCCTGGTCTTCCCAGCCCCCCGAGACAGGTGCCTGTGACGAACATCGCCCACGCAGCACCGCGCTGGCGCGAGGCGTCGGTATCCCCGCGCGGGGCGCCAGCTGCATATCGTGGAAGTGCTCGCTCGCCGCTCAGGGCGTGGCGGCCAAAGAAAACGGCCCTACACCAAGCCGGTGCAGGGCCGCCGTCTTTGTCGCCGGACAGGATCAGATATCGATATTGCTCGCCGACAAGGCATGCGTTTCGATGAATGCACGGCGCGGTTCGACCTCGTCGCCCATCAGCGTGGTGAAGACCTCGTCGGCCGCGATGGCGTCTTCGATCTGCACGCGCAGCAGGCGGCGCACCTTGGGATCCATGGTGGTTTCCCACAGCTGCTCGGGGTTCATTTCGCCCAAGCCCTTGTAACGCTGCTTGGACACGCTGCGTTCCGCTTCGGCGCGCAGCCACCGCATGGCCTCGCGGAAATCGGACACAGGGGCTTCCTTGCGCTTCTCGCCTTCGCCACGCGCGATCACCGCGCCCGCTCCGATCAGGCCCAGGAAAGTCTTGGCCGCCGTGGACAGCACGCCGTAATCCGCGCCTTCCACGAAGGTGGCGTCAATCAGGCTGACGCGGGCATTGCCGTGGCGCATGCGCTTCACCACCACGCGCTGCTTTTCCGTCGCCGGGTCCACTTCCGCGTAGACCTTGACGGCATGCGGCGCCAGCGGATCGAACAAGGCTTTTTCCAGGCGTTCCGCGGAGGCCGTGGCGGCTTCCGGCGTATCCAGGTTGATTTCGATGCCTTCGGCCATGGCCGACAAAGAAGCCTCGTCGATCATGCGCGATGCACGCGCGATGACGGCGTCGGCCAGCGTGTACTGGCGCGCCAGCGCGGCCAGCGCTTCACCGGAAATGGGCTCGGCCCCTTGCGCCGGGATCAGCTCGGCATCCTTCAGGGCCAGTTGCAGCATGAAGATGGCTTCTTCCTGGTCGTCCTTCAGGTAGCGCTCGTCGCGGCCCACCTTGACCTTGTACAGCGGCGGCTGGGCGATGTAGACGTAGCCGCGCGCCACCAGTTCCGGCATCTGCCGATACAGCAGCGTCAGCAACAGCGTGCGGATGTGCGCGCCGTCGACGTCCGCGTCGGTCATGATGATCAGGCGGTGATAGCGCAGCTTGTCGACGTTGAAATCCGGCCCGATGCTGGTGCCCAGCGCGGTGATCAGCGTGGCGATCTGCTCGCTGGCGATCAAGCGGTCGAAACGCGCCTTCTCCACGTTCAGCACCTTGCCGCGCAACGGCAGCACCGCCTGGAACTTGCGATCGCGGCCCTGCTTGGCCGAACCGCCGGCCGAGTCGCCCTCCACGATGTACAGCTCGCACAGGGCGGGATCCTTTTCCTGGCAGTCCGCCAGCTTGCCGGGCAAGCCGGCGCCTTCCAGCACGCTCTTGCGGCGAGTCATCTCGCGCGCCTTGCGTGCGGCTTCACGCGCGCGCGCCGCTTCGACGATCTTGCCGCACAGCGCCTTGGCGTCGATCGGATGCTCCAGCAGCCAGCTTTCCAGCGTGCGCGCGACGGCGTCTTCCACGGCCGGCCGCACTTCGCTGGACACCAGCTTGTCCTTGGTCTGGCTGCTGAACTTCGGTTCGGGCACCTTGACCGACAGCACGCAGGTCAGGCCTTCGCGCATGTCGTCGCCGGTGGTCTCGACCTTGGCCTTCTTGGCCAGTTCGTTATCCGCGATGTACTTGTTGATCACCCGCGTCATCGCCGCGCGCAGGCCCGTCATGTGCGTGCCGCCGTCGCGCTGCGGGATGTTGTTGGTGAAACAAAGCACGCTCTCGGAATAGCCGTCGTTCCACTGCATGGCCACGTCCACCGTGACGGGCACGCCGCCGGCGCTGGATTCCGCGCTGACCGAGAACACATTGGGATGCAGCACCGTCTTGCTGCGGTTGATGTATTCGACGAAGCCCCTGACCCCGCCGGAGAAGGCGAAGTTTTCTTCCTTGCCCTGCCGCTGGTCGACCAGGCGGATCTTCACGCCATTGTTCAGGAACGACAGTTCGCGCAGCCGCTTGGAAAGGATGTCGTAGTGGTATTCGATGTGGTTGAAGATGAGCGGATCGGCCAGGAAGCGCACTTCCGTGCCGCGCTTTTCCGTCTTGCCGGTCACGGCCAGCGGGTTCACGCGCTGGCCCTGGCGGAATTCCATTTCATGGACTTCGCCGTTGCGCCGGATGGTCAGGCGCAGCCATTCGGACAGGGCGTTCACGCAGGAGACGCCCACGCCGTGCAGGCCGCCCGAGACCTTGTACGAATTCTGGTCGAACTTGCCGCCGGCGTGCAGCTCGGTCATGACGATTTCCGCCGCGCTGCGGCCGAATTCGTCGTCCCTGTGGATGTCGGTGGGGATACCGCGCCCATTGTCCGTCACCGATATCGAATTATCGGTGTGGATGGTCACGACGATGTCGTCGCAATAACCTGCCAGCGCCTCGTCGATCGCGTTGTCGACGACTTCGAACACCATGTGGTGCAGCCCCGTGCCATCGGATGTATCGCCGATGTACATGCCGGGGCGCTTGCGCACGGCCTCCAGCCCCTTGAGCATCTTGATCGAATCGGCACCGTAGCCGGAGTTCTCGGGAGTGGTGTTCGGAGTGTCGGACATAAATCTCTGTGATTGCACGAATAAAGCGGCCGGCTTGCGGCCTGGCCGCGGCGGATCGCGCCGGGGCCAGGAATGACGGGCAATAAGCGTCAGATGCGCATCGGCATCACGACGTACTTGAAGTTGTCGTCATCGGGAAGGGTGATCAGGGCAGAGGCATTCTGGTCCGGCATCACGGACCATTTGATTTCCTCGACCTTGACGTTGCTCAGGACGTCCAGCAGATAGCTGACGTTGAAGCCCACATCGAGGGCCTCGTGGCCGTAATCGATGTCGAGTTCTTCCTGCGCCTCTTCCTGTTCGGCGTTGGAAGACGAAATCTTCATCACGTTCTGCGCCAGCTGCAGGCGCACGCCCTTGAACTTGTCGGTGGTCAGGATGGCGGCGCGCTGCAGGCTGCCCTGCAGGGCTTCGCGATTGACCACGAAATGCCGCGTGTAGCTGGTGGGAATCACGCGGGTGAAATCCGGGAACTTGCCTTCGACCAGCTTGGAAACGAGCTCGACGTCGCCGAAGCGGAAACGGATCTGCCCCGGCGCGACGTCGACCGAGACGGGGGCGTCGGAGTCTTCCAGCAGGCGCTGCATTTCCAGCACCGTCTTGCGCGGCACGATGACTTCATGCCGTTCGGTGATGCCCTCGGCGTCGGTGGCGCAGTGCGCCAGGCGGTGGCCATCGGTGGCCACGGCACGCAGGCGACCGGGCTCGAACACCATCAGCATACCGTTCAGGTAATAGCGAATGTCCTGCTGCGCCATCGCGAAATACACCATGTTCAACAGGTGTCGCAGGTTCTTCTGGGTCAGCGTCAGCGACACGTCCCATTGCTCGGGCTGGGCCACGGTGGGGAATTCGCTGGCCGCCAGCGTCTGCAGCGCGAAACGGCTCTTGCCAGTCTGCACCGACAGCTTGTTGCTGGCCAGCGCCAGCTTGACGTCACCCGTGTCCGGCAGCGCGCGCAGGATGTCCAGCAGCTTGCGCGCGGCCACGGTAATGGACTCGTTATCGGAACCCACGCCAAAGTCGGCCTGCGTCGTGATCTGCACTTCCAGATCCGTCGCGATGAACGATACCTTGTTGGCCTCTTTGCGCATCAGGATGTTCGCAAGGATGGGCAGGGTATGGCGTCTTTCGACGATGCCCGCCACAGTCGATAGCGGTTTCAGCAATGCATCGCGTGTGGTTTGTACGAGTTGCATGTTCATCCTTTTAGAGTTTGTTCCAACACGTGCAGGGTATGGTTGAGCTCGGCAAGCTTGCCCCGCGCGTCCGAAATCTTGCGCACGGCATGAAGGACGGTGGTGTGGTCGCGTCCACCGAACAAGTCGCCGATTTCAGGCAGGCTTTTCTGGGTGAGCTCCTTGGCCAGGTACATGGCCACTTGGCGAGGCAGGGCGATATTGGCGGGCCGCCGTTTCGAATACATGTCGGCGACCTTGATCTTGTAGAAGTCCGCCACCGTCTTCTGGATGTTCTCGACCGTGATCTGGCCGTTGGACACGGACAGCAGGTCCTTCAGGGCATCCTTGCAGACGTCGACGGTAAGCACATCGCGGCCATGGAAGCGCGCATAGGCCAGCACCTTGCGCAGCGCGCCTTCGAGTTCGCGCACATTGCTGCGCAAATGCTTGGCGATGAAGAACGCCACTTCCTCCGGCATGGGCACGCCTTCGGATTCGGCCTTGCGCAGCAGGATGGCCACGCGCATTTCCAGCTCCGGCGGCTCGATCGCCACCGTCAGGCCGGAGTCGAAACGGGAAATCAGCCGGCTGTCGATGCCGGCGAGTTCCTTGGGATAGGTGTCGCTGGTGATGATGATCTGCTTGCGCTGGGCCACCATGGCCTCGAACGCATAGAAGAATTCTTCCTGCGTGCGGTTCTTGCCGGAAAAGAACTGGATATCGTCGATCAGCAGCAGGTCCAGCGAATGGTAGTAGCGCTTGAAATCGTCGAAGGCCTTGCGCTGGTAGGCCTTCACGACGTCGGACACGTACTGGTCGGCATGCACGTAGCGCACGCGTACGCCGGTACCCGCCGCGACCATGGCGTTGCCGATGGCATGGATCAGGTGCGTCTTGCCCAGGCCCACGCCGCCATACAGGAACAGCGGGTTGTAGGAGACGCCGGGGTTTTCCGCGACCTGCAGCGCCGCCGCGCGGGCAAGCTGGTTGGCCTTGCCGGTGACGAAGTTTTCGAACGTCAGGTCGGTGTTCAAACGCGAACGTTCGTAGATGACGTTGGCGGCGTCGGCGTTGACCGCCGCGGCCACCGCGGCCGAGGCGGCAGCCGTGGTCGCGGGCGCCTGGGGAGCGGCGGCCACCGCCGCCGAGGCCACCGGCGCACCGGCTTCGGCAACGCCGGCGCCGGCGCCCGCCGTGACGGGGGCGCGGGGAGCCACCGGCATGCGCGGCGCGGCGGTGCCCGCGGGAAGCTCGAACTGCACCTGGACGGGCCGCTGCCACCACTCGCTGGCCAGCGTTTCTATCTGGTGGGCAAAGTTCTTGCGTACCCAATCCAGCTTGAAGCGGTTGGGCGCGGAAATGCGCAGCACCGCCTGCGCCTCGTCGAAGGCAAGCGGGACGAGTGGACGGATCCACGCGCTGATCTGTTGAGGGGGGAGTTCCTGCTCAAGACGACTGACGCAGGTCTGCCAGAATTCTTTCAT